>JAHBVW010000057.1 GCA_019637375.1 Deltaproteobacteria bacterium
ACATGATCTCGCCGACCGCACGCGAGACAGCAGCGCGCCCGCGTCAAACCACCGCCGGGAGCCCTCTGCGAGCGCCGCGCGTTCAGCGTCGGGAGGCTCGCGTCGAGCACGAGCGGAGTGGAAACGAGCTAGAACGGTCGGGAGGCGACGTCGAAGAGCTTGGTCTCGTAGCGGAGGTTGTCGCCGAACGGGTTGGCGAGCTCGGCGCCGCCGGTGCCGCGGAGGCCGACGGTGCGGCGGGTGGTGGCGGGGTCGCCGTGGAGGCGGACGCCGGGCATGACCTTCACGAAGGGGCCGGCGGCGCCGTACATGCGGATGCGGAGCTCGGCGTAGACGTAGGCGTCGACGTCGACGGCGCCGGCGGTGGTCACGTTCGGGGGCGTGCCGCGGACCTGCATGTCGGCGGCGGCGATCGGGCGCCAGGCGCCGTTCTTGTACTCGACGCCGGCGTCGATGCTCGCGGTGAAGCCGCCGCCGACGGTGGCGGTCGCCGTGGCGGTGGAGTTGACGTCGGCGCCGACGCCGACGACGAGCTCGACGGTCTCGACGACGGGGACCCAGCCGAACCACTGGACGAACGTGTGCGTGTCGCGCCAGGTCGGGCGCTCGACGTGCCAGGCGCCGGCGCCGTTCGCGCGCACGTCGAGCGCGAGGTCGCCGGTGAGGAGGCCGTGCGCGTCGACGAGGAAGTGGTCGAGCTCGAAGCGCGCGAAGCGCAGGTCGACGTCGAGGCGCGGCCGGAAGGTCAGCGCGGCGTTCGCGATGCCGATCGAGATGCCGGGGCGCTCGTAGAGCGCGATCCGGCCCGTCGAGAAGTTGAAGGACAGGCTCGTCGACCCGTCGGCCTTGCCGTCGGCGAGGCTGTTCGTGACGTCGGCGTCGCCGACGGCCTCGCCGAGCGTGATGTCCTCGGTCGCGAGGGTCGCGACGTCGTTCGCGAGCTCGACGCCGACGATGCGCCGCACGTAGCCGCCGCCCTGCACGCCGGCGACGAGGTCGTCGGCGCGCGCCGCGGTGATGTCGCCGTGCGTGGCGATCGGGACCGCGAGCGAGGTCGGCCCGACCTCGACGTCGTCGCCCTCGAGCACGAAGCGTTGCGGTCCGTCGGATCCGGGGGCGGCACAACCGGCCACCACAATGGCCGCCGCGAGCATGATTCTCATCGGTCGCAACACGCGTGCGAGATCCACGCCGTCGCGTGACCGTTTCATCGCAGGACTTACGCGAGGAGATCGCATCGGCCTGGCAGACCGAGCGGCCGTGGGGCCGAATTCACCGCCGCCCACGCGAGGTTGCAGCGTTGCGCATGACCCTGCACGTCGCGCAAAGTACGGCGTGCCCGCAGCCGAGCTGGATCCCCTCGAGGCCGCCGCGCGCCTCGCGGGGCTGCGCGGGCGCGTGCTCCTGCACAGCGGCAACGACGACGACGGCCTCGGGCGGTGGTCGTTCGCGGCGGCCGAGCCCGCGGCGACGCTGATCGCGCGCGGCCGGTCGATCGTCGAGCTCGACGCCACCGGCCGCCCCCGGCGCCGCTTCACCGAGGACCCGTTCGTCGCCGCCGAGGCGTTCCTCGCCGCGCACGGCTGCACGCTCGCCGCGTCGCCCGGCGAGGGGCCGATCCCGCGGGTGATCGGCTACCTCGGCTACGACCTCGCGCGCGTGATCGAGCAGCTGCCGGCGGGCTCGCCGGCGGGCGCCGACAGCCCGGACCTGTGGCTGGCCGCGTACGGCGCCGTCGCGCGCTGGGCGCCTGGGATGCCGGGCGGCACCGTCGTCGGGCCGGACGCGGCGGCGCGCGCGCGCCTCGCCGAGCACCTCGCGCGCCCGAGCCGCCCGCAGCTCGCGCCGAGCTTCGGCCCGCTCGTCGCCGACGACGACGCGGCCCACCACATGGCGCGCGTCGAGCGCATCCTCGACTACCTCGCGGCCGGCGACGTGTACCAGGTCAACCTCGCGCGCCGGCTCGTCGCGCGCATCGCCGCGCCCGGGGACGCGCTCGCGCTGTACCGCGCGCTCGTCGCCGTCGCGCCGGCGCCGTACGGCGCGCTGCTCGAGGCCGACGGCACGACGATCGTGTCCGGCTCGCCGGAGCGCTATCTGTCGCTTGCCAAGAACCGCCTCGAGACGCGGCCGATCAAGGGCACCGCACCGCGCACCCCGACGGGCGCCGCGGATCTCGCCGCGTCCGAGAAGGACGCCGCCGAGCACCTCATGATCGTCGACCTCGAGCGCAACGACCTCGGGCGCATCGCCGAGACCGGCACGGTGCGCGTCGACGAGCTCGGCTACGTCGTCGAGCTCCCCGGCCTCTACCACAAGGTCTCGCGCGTGAGCGCCGTCCCGCGCGCCGGCGTCGGCTACGCGGAGCTCCTGCGCGCGATGTTCCCCGGCGGCTCGATCACCGGCGCCCCGAAGGTGCGCGCGATGCAGATCATCGCCGAGCTCGAGCCGGCGCGGCGCGGCCCGTACTGCGGCGCGCTCGGCTACTTCGGCCCCGGCCTCCTCGAGCTCGCGATCGCGATCCGCATCGGCGTCGTCGCCGCGAGCGAGCTGCGCGTCCACGTCGGCGGCGGCATCGTCGCCGACTCCGACCCCGCCGCCGAGCTCGCCGAGACCGAGACCAAGGCCGCCGGCTGGGTCGCCGCCCTCGAGCGCCTCGCCGCGGCGCGCTGACGACGGTTGCGCGATCAATTCGCTGATCGCTGCGGCCGTCTGAGTTAGGTTCGCGCTCCATATGAAGCTTCGGGTGGTTCCTGCGCTCGTCTGCGTCGGGCTCGGCGCGCACACCGCGTCCGCCGGTGGGCTGTTCTTGCCGGGCTCCGGCGCGACCTCGACGGCGCGCGCCGGCGCCGCGGTCGCCTCCGCCGACGACGGCGAGGCGCTGTCGGTCAACCCGGCCGGCCTCGCGAAGACGACCGGCTGGACGCTGACGGTCTCCGCGTCGCTCGTCCGCTACTACATGGAGTTCAAGCGCGACGGCACGTACGACGACGTCGCCGCCGTCGACGTCCAGGGCTACGAGGGCCAGGCGTACGGCACCGTCGTGAACCGGCCCAAGCCGCCGCTCGGCCTCGGGAGCTTCCAGCCGCTCCCCGTGATCGCGGTCGTGAGCGACCTCGGCGGGCGCGTGAAGGGCCTGCGCGTCGCGGCCGGCCTGTACGCGCCGCAGGGCTACCCGTTCCGCGACATGACGCAGGGCTACAAGTTCAACACCGACACCGGCGCGCCGCCGCCGACGCGCTACGACGTGATGAAGGCCGAGAGCGCGCTGCTCTTCCCGTCGCTCGCCGTCGCGTACCGCGTGATGCCGGAGCTCGACGTCGGCGTGCGCCTGTCGGCGGGCACCGCGAACGCGAAGCAGCAGGTCGCCGTGTGGGGCACGACCGGCAACGTCGAGGAGTCGGTGCGCAACGACACGCTCTTCGAGGCCGACGTGAAGGACGGCTTCGTCCCGACGTTCGGCGCCGGCGTCACGTGGCGGCCGACGCGCAACCTCGAATTCGGCGCCGTGTACAACAGCTCCGCCGACCTGCGCCTGAAGGGCACCGGCCTGTCGACGAAGGGCCCGTCCGTCGACATGGCGAAGGTCGTCGGCCCGATCGGCGACAACCCCGTGACCGATCGCCTGCGCTGCGCGGCCGAGGGCGACTTCGAGCTCGGCGGCAAGGTGCCGGCGTGCATCACGCTCCAGCTCCCGCAGACCGCGACGGTCGCCGCGCGCTACAAGTTCCTCGACGACAAGGGCGAGCTGCGCGGCGACGTCGAGCTCGACGTCGGCTGGGAGAACTGGGGCAAGCAGTGCAAGTTCGACTCGGCGGCCGGCATCCTCGCGGACAAGGACTGCGCGAGCCCGGGCCAGCTGCTCGTCAACCTCGACGCCGGCCTGTACGTCAACGGCACGTTCACCGAGCCGCTGCAGGTCAACGCCGTGAACCTCGGCCTCCAGGACGTGTTCACGTTCCGCCTCGGCGGCAGCTACAACATCCCGGCCGGCAAGAACCGCATCACGCTGCGCGGCGGCGTCGGCTACGACACGCGCGCGGCGCGCGAGGGCTGGCTGCGCGCGAGCTTCGACGGCGCGGCGCGCGTGACCACCACCGTCGGCGCGGCCTACCGCGCGCCGAAGTGGGAGCTCAACATCGGCGGCGGCGCGGTGCTCGAGGGCACGAACACGAACCCCGGCGCCGGACCCGGCGGCGCGCTGTGCAACCCGACCCGCAACGACCCGTCGGGCTGCGTCGGCGACGGCAGCTCGCACCCGCCGGCCGACCGCCAGGGCCCCGACCCGACGAACCCGCTGTTCGCGCCCGAGGTGCAGTTCGAGAACCCGTTCAACCAGGGCACGATCAAGTCGAACTACGTCCTGTTCATGCTCGGCTACACGCGCTTCTTCTAGCCGCTTCTTCGAGCTAGATCTCGTCGTCGTGCGCGAGCCCGGCGGCGAAGTCGGCGAGCTCGGGCGGGATCGACGGCGTCGGCGTCGCTTCCTCGACGGCGGGGGCGGGAGGCGGCTCGGGGGCCGGCGGCGGCGCCGCCGCGGGCACGCCCGCCTCGGGGGCGGGCTCGACGAGGACGACGCCCTCACCGGTGCACTCGACGCACATCGTGCCGAGCGGGCCGCCGCCGGGCGGGACGACGGCGCGCGGGATGACGCGGCCGATCCAGCCGGCGAGGCGCTCGGCGTCGACGAAGACCAGGCCCTGCGCCGGCAGCTTCACGCGCACGAGCGGGCGGGCGAGGCGCAGGACGAGCGCGCCGTCGCCGCGGAACTGCACGACGTGCAGCCGGCCGCGCAGCCCGGGGACGTTGCCGTTCTCCCAGCGCAGCCCGGCCTCGAACGCGAACACGAGGTCCTCGCGCACGTACAGGATGTCGTCGTCGAGCGCGATCGCGGTGAAGTCGCGCGCGCCGCGCGCCGCGATCAGGTAGCCCTTGCCGCTCACCACGTGGAGCGGCGACGTGCCGAAGTCGAAGCGCTCGTCGGTCTGGTGCCCGCGGGAGCGCCGCATCGCCGGCTCGTACGCGAGGTCACCGCCCGTCACGTGCACGCCGTCGAGCCGCGTCAGCACCCGGTCGGTCACGCGGATCACGAGCGCGCCGCCCGCGGCGATCTCGAACGGATCCGCGCCGTCGTCGGGGCGGACCAGCTCCTCCGTCGCGATCTCCGAGAGCGGGCGCGGCGGGATGCCGCCGCTGGCGGTGCGCGCCGTCGTCACCGCGGCGAGCGGCTCGGCGGCCGCGACCGCCATCGACAGCATCGACTGACCGGCCACCGGCTGCGGCACCGCGGACGCCTTCGGCAGCACGAACTGCACCGAGTCGGTGACGCGCGGCGCGCCGCGGACGTTCGACGGCGTCGTCGGCGTGTCGTGCCCGATCGCCTCGGGCGTGGCCGCGTCGGCGAGCGCCCTGGGCCCCGAGGACTCCACGATCGTGATCTCGGGATGCGACAGCTGGGGCTCGTTCGGCCGCGAGCGCGCCGCGAGCTCGCTGAGGTCGTGGCGATCGGTCGTCTTCGGCGCAGGCCGCGGCGGGCGCGTGCGCGGCTCGCCGATCGTATTCCCGGGCGTATTCCCGGGCGTATTCCCGGGCGCGCTCCCGTGCTGCGGCGTCGGGGTCCGCGCGATCACGTGCGACGTGATCGTGCGCGCGGCCACCGGGATCGGCCCGCTCCCCGCCGACGGCGGCGGTGTCGGCGTGCGGCCGGGGATCGGGATCGGGCCGCTGCCGGCCATCGGCGGCGGCGTCATCGTGCGCGGCACCGCGACCTCGGCGAGCGGCCCGGCCGGCGTGCGCCCGAGCTGGCCGTGGATGCCGTCGCGCTCGGCGGCGGTCAGGTTGCCCTCGATCTCGCTCGCCAGGTCGTTCTGCCCGGCGAGCAGGAACGAGCGGTACGCCTCCGCGTAGCGGCCGGCGCGCGCGTACGCGAGGCCGAGGTAGCTGACGGCGCGGCCCTGGCTCGGGTCGAGCGCGCGGCTCGCCTCGAGCGCGTCGATCGCGCGGTCGGAGTCGCTCAGCTTCAGGTAGACGAGGCCGAGGTTGAGGCGGTGCGACGCGTCGGTCGGGGCGCGGTCGACGAGGTCCTCGTAGATCGGGCGCGCGTCGCCGAACTCGCCCGCGCGGAAGTGCGAGAGCCCGAGGAGCGCGAGCACGCGCGCGTTGTCCGGATCGATCTCGAGCGCCGCGCGGAACGCCCGCTGCGCCTGATCGAGCTGGCTCTGCTTGAGCAGCTCGCTCCCGCGCGCGATGGCCTGCTCGAGGGCCTCGCGGTCGCGTGCCGGTATCACCACCGACCGATTGTTCCGCAAAGCGGTACGGCTGTCACGAAACTCACCCCGCGCTGCGAAATGCTCTCGGATTCCGGAGGTGGGCCACCTACTTGAGCAGCTTCGCCGCCTGCGCGCGCAGCTCGAGGTGCACGGCGTCCTTGTCGTCGGGGACGGTCGCGAGCACCTCGCGGAGGCGGCGGGCCGCGGCGGCCGGATCGCGGGCCGCGGTGTGCGCCTGCGCGACCTCGATCCGGAACTGGCCGGCGAACTCGACCTCCTTCAGGCGGTCGCACCCGGCGATCGCCTCGTCGAGGTCCGCGATCGCGGCGGCGAGCTGGCCCGCCTGCACGCCGCACATGCCGCGCAGGCCGATCGCGGTGGGGCCGAGGCTGCCGCCCGCGCGGCCCGCGCTGACGTGCGCGATGATGCGCTCGATGATCGGCCGCGCCTTGTCGCAGCGGCGGGCGCGCACGTAGCCGTCGGCGACGTTGTACGCGACGGGCGCCCACTTCTTCGGGTTGTCGACGCGGTCGTAGACCTCGAGCACGCGCTCGTACGCGACGAGCGCCTCGTCGTGCTTGTCGAGCGCGCCGAGGATGTCGCCGTGGGTCATGAAGATCGTCGCGCGATGCACCTCGTTCGGTGCGAGCACCTTCGTCGCGATGGCGACCGCGCGCCGCGACGCCTCGAGCCCCGCCGGCGACGCGACCTCGCCGTCGTGGCTCTCGGCCTGCGCGAGCCGCCACCACGAGTCCAGCACGTGGCGCGACTCGGCGCCGACCACCGCGGTCGCGCGCGCGATCGTCTCGCGCATCCGGGCGCGCCCTTCCTCGGCGTTGCCGCTCCACATCTTCGCCATCGCCGCGTCGCGCATGCACTCGATGGTCAGCGTCGAGAGCTCGCCCTCGATCGCGCGGACCTTCGCGAGGCGCACCTCGCTGATCCGGACGGCGTCGGGCCACTGCTCGGCGTGGTAGTAGCCGCTGTACAGGCAGCCGAGCGCGTCGATCTCGATCGACGACGCTTCCCGGCGCAGGGCCCGGACGTCGTCGAGCGCGTGCTGGCACATCGCGATGCCCTTGCCGTACGCGCGCTCCTTGATGTGCTGGCGCCCGCGCGTGATCGCGATCGACAGCTTCTCCTCGGCCGCCTTGCCGCTCCGCGCGGCCGCCGCCTCGGCCATCGCGAGCAGCTCGTCGAACGTGCCGTCGACGAACCCCGACGACGCCTCCGCCGCGGCCGCGCGCCACGCCTTGGCCTCGAGCGCGTCGTCGCCGGCGCGCGCCGCGAGGACGGCCGCCTTGCGCGCCTGCTCGCGCACCGCCGCGCTCGACTGGTTGCCGGCGGTGGCGACCAGCGCGAGGAAGGCGCGCGCGGCGCCCTGGAAGTCGCCCGCCGCCTCGAGCTCGGCCGCGAGCGGGCCGCCGTTCGCGAGCACGGTGGGCGTCGCGCCGACGGCCTCGGCCGCCTCGAGGTCCGCGAGCCGCTGCGACAGGCCGGCGGGCGCGCCGGCGCTCCAGCCGCGGAGCGTGCCCGTCGCGCTGCAGTCCTCGGGGGCGATGCCGGCGCGCGCGGCGGCGAGCACGTTCGCCCGGGCCCGATCGTCGGCGGAGCGCGCGAGCTCGATCGCCGCGCGGAGGCCGTCGAGGCTGCGCGTCAGGCACGCGCCGCGGCGCGCCGTGACCTCGGCGTCCTCGGTCTTGCGCACCTCGCTCGCCTCGCACGTGTCGAGCTTCATCACGCGCCACGTCGCCGCGCGCGCGTCGAGCTTGCTGACCAGCGCGTCCGCGAGCCCCGGCGCGTCGAGGGCGGAGCGCGTCGCGTAGCCGGCGTAGAGCTGGGTGCGCACCGCGGGCGTCCACAGCCCGTCGACCTCGGCCGCGGCGGACGCGCACGGGTTCTCGCCGGCCGCGTCGCGCGCGAACATCACGGGGATCCCGGCCGCCGCGGCGCCGACGACGACCGCCGCGCCGAGGAGCCAGCGCGTGCGCTTGGGCGGGACGAGCTCGTCGAGCAGCTCGCCCATGTCGGCGTAGCGATCCTGCGGCGACACGGCGAGCCCGCGCCGCAGGATGCGCTCGATCGAGCGCGGCAGCCCGCGGCCGCGCTCGGGCGGGATGGCGCCCGCGACGACGGCGGCGCGCAGCTCGTCGAGGTCCTCCCCGGCGAACGGCCGCGCGCCCGCGAGCGCCTCCCACAGCGCGACGCAGAACCCGAACTGGTCGGTGGCGCCGGTGATCGGTCCGCCGAGGAACTGCTCGGGCGCCATGTACGCGGGTGTCCCGACGAGGTCGCCGCGCGTCATCGACGTGCCGAGCGAATCGGCGGCGCCGCCGCCCGTGCTCGTCTCGTCGGAGAGGTCCGACACGCGCGCGAGGCCGAAGTCGGTGACGCGGACCGTCCCGTCGGCCTCGACGAGGACGTTCGACGGCTTGAAATCGCGGTGCACGAGGCCCGCCGTGTGCGCCGCGGCGAGGCCGCGCCCCGCCTGCACGAACAGCGCGACGACGCCCGCGGGATCCGGCGTGTGCTTCTTCAGCCACGCCTCGAGCGAGACGCCGTCGACGTACTGCATGACGACGAACAGCTGCCCGTCCTCGACGCCGACGTCGTACGCCGACACCACGTTCGGGTGGTTGAGGCGCGCGAGCGCCTGGGCCTCGCGCCGCAGGCGGTCGCGCAGGCCGCTGCCCACGGCGAGCTTCTCGCGGACGCGCTTGATCGCGACGGTGCGCCCGAGCTCGGGGTCGCGCGCCGCGTAGACGACGCCCATCCCACCTTCGCCGAGCCGCCGCGCGATGTGATAGCGCCCGAGGCGCGCGGGCGCCGCGTCCGCGGCTCCGTCGCCGGACGGGTCCGCCGGGAGCGTGTCGCTCGAGCCGATCGCGCTCGCCGCACCGAGCCCACTTTCGTCGCGCGTGTCCACCCCCGGCGAATGTATCGCAGTCCTACTCGATCGCGAGGACGCCCGCGGCATCGATCGTGACGGTGACGGAGGCGTCGAGGTCGGTGCGCAAGACGCGTGCGCCGGCGGCCCGCCAGCGCGCGACGACGGCGGGCGCGGGGAAGCGGAAGCGGTTGTCGCGGCCGCACGAGATCACGGCGGCGGCGGGGCGCGTGGCGTCGACGAACGCGGCGGTCGACGACGTCGGGCTGCCGTGGTGCGCGACCTTGACGACGTCGACGCGCGCGACGCCCGCCGCGACGAGCGCCTCCTCGCCCTCGGCCTCGACGTCGCCGGCGAACAGGATCGCGCGGCCGCGGTAGCGCAGCTCGACGACGATCGAGTTGTCGTTGACCGTGCGCACCGGATCGACGGCGGCCGCCGGCGGATCGCCGAGGCGCGGCGCCCACACGACGAGCTCGACGCCGTCGCCGAGGTCGTGCGCGCCGAGCGCGGGCGCGGCGAAGCGCGTGCCGCGCGCGACGAGCGTGGCCGCGGTCGCCGCGAACGTCGGCAGTGCGGTGCGGCCGTGGTCGGGCGCGTCGCCGGCGATGGCCCACAGCTCGCCGACGGGGACGCCGACGGCGAACAGGCCCAGGTAGTGGTCGGGGTGCGGGTGCGAGACGACGGCGACGTCGATGCGATCGCGGCCGTACGCGGCGAGCACGCGGCGGATCGTGCGGCCCGGTGCGCTCGCACCGGCGAGGTCCGGCGCGGCCGCGCTGCCGCCCGCGTCGACGAGCCACACGCCGCCGCCGGGGAGCTCGACGATCGCGGCGTCGCCCTGGCCGACGTCGACGAACGTCACGCGCAGCGCGCCCGGCGCCGGCGGCGTCGTGCCGAGGCTCCACGCGAGGCACAGCCCGAGCCACGCGGCGGCGTCCGCGCGCGTGCGGTGCGGCCGCGCCGCGAGCCACAGCGACAGCGCGACGAGCACGGCGACGAGCGGCGCGCTCGCGACGGCGACCTCGCCGACCGGCGCGACGGCGGCGAGCGCCTGGGCGCACGTGTCGACGAGCCCGACCAGGTGCGCCGCGAGCCAGATCGGCGCGTCCCACCCGAGGACGACGCCGGCGAGCGCCAGCGGCAGGGCGAGCAGCTCGACGGGCGGCGTCAGCACGAGGTTGCCGGCGATGCCGCCGGGCGTGACCTGCTGGAAGTAGTGCGCCGTGATGGGTGCGGTCGCCAGCGCGATCCAGGCCGACGTCGCGACGCCGCGCCCGAGCCACGCCGCGAGGCGGTCGCGGCGCGTGGCGCCGAGCGGCAGCGTCGACGGCGGGCGCAGCGCGAGGACGAGCGCCGCGGTGAACGACAGCTGGAACGCCGGGTCGAACAGGTCCGCCGGCCGCCACGCGAGCACGACGATCGCGGCGGCGCCGACGGCGTCGATCAGGCGCACCGGGCGATCGAGCACCGCGGCGGCGAACACCGCGGCGACGGCGAGGAGCGCGCGCACCGTCGCGATCTCGGCGCCGGTGACGAGCGTGTACGCGACCGCGATCGCGAACGCCGGCGGCGCCGCCCAGCGCGCCGGCCGGATGCGCCCGCCCCACGGCGACGCCGCGGCGAGCCGGCGCAGCAGCGCGTACGCGAGCCCGGCGACGACGGCGAGGTGCAGGCCCGACACGCTGAGCACGTGGTAGATGCCGGCCGCGCGCCAGCGCCGGTCGAGCTCCTCGGGGACGTCGCCGCGATCGCCGGTCGCGATCCCGCGCAGCGGCGCCGCCCCGGTGCAGCCGTCGCACGCGTCGTGGATCGCCCGGCTCCACGCCGCCTGCATGCGCGCCGCCCACCGCCACGCGCGCGCCCGCAGGCCGGGCTCGTCGGCGAGCCGCTCGACCTCGCGCGCGACGACCTCGGCGACCGCGCCGCGCGCCGCGAGCATCGCGCGCCGGTCCGGCAGCCCCGGGCCGCGCGGCCCCGTCGGCACGCGCACGCCGCCGGTGACGGCGACGCGCTCGCCGGGCTTCGGCGCGACCTCGTCGGCTCCGGACGGCCACCACACCCACACCGTGCCGTCCTCGGTCGCGAGCGCGCTCCCGCCGCGCTGCAGCGGCCCCTCGACGGTGCCGACCACGCGCTGCGGGCCGCTCGCGAACGGCGGCTCGGCGGGAGCGCCGCGGACGAGGCCGATCGCGACGGCGAGCGCCCACCCAACCTCCCGGCGCCGGATCCCGCGCGCCAGCGCGAGCGCGCACCCGCCGGCGGCGACCCACGCGATCCATCCGATCCATGCAGGGAGGATCTGCGCGGCCGCGATGCCGGCGGCGAGCAACGTGGCGACGGCGATCGGCGCGGGCATGCGCGGCTCCTCGCCCGCGCCGGCGCCCGGTTGCTACGGAAACGGCCGGGCCGTCATTTTGCCGCGAGGAGCTCCCACAGCGGCACGGCGACGCGCGCGGGCTCGCCGAAGAAGTCGTTCGCGAGGACCGCGACGCAGTCGCCGCCGGTCGGCTCGATGAACAGCTCGGCGTTGAAGCCCATCGTCGAGCCGGTGTGGCCGACGACGCGGCGCCCGGCGCGCGTGCGGAGGAACGTCGCCATGCCGTAGTCGGTGTCCGTCCCGTCGGGCGGGTGGCTCTCGGTGGTCATGAGCTCGACCATCGGCGCCGGCAGGACGGAGCCGCGGTAGAGGGCGTCGGCCCAGCGGCACAGGTCGGCGCCGGTCGACACGAGCGATCCGGTCGCGAAGCTCCAGCTCGCGTCGAAGGCGGGCGCCGCCGCCCGCAGGATGAAGCCGGGGACCAGCGCGGGCGCCGGGTCGGGGCCCTCGATGAAGGTGTCGGCGAGCCCGAGCGGGTCGAGCAGGCGCGCGCGCACGACGCCGGCGTAGGGCCGGCCGGTCACCGCCTCGACGACCATGCCGAGCAGGACGTAGTTCGTGTTCGAGTAGCCGTAGCTCGCGCCGGGCGCGAAGCGCGCCGGGTGCTCGAGCGCCCACGCGACCAGGTCGCCCGGGGCGATCGGGACGGCGACGCGGTTGAGGAAGCCGGCGTCGTCGGTGAAGTTGTACAGCCCGGTCATGTGGGCGAGCGCGCGGCGGATCGTGACCTCGGGGCCGAGCGCGAAGCCCGGGACCCAGCGGTCGATCGTGTCGTCGAGGGCGAGCGCACCTTCGTCGGCGAGCTGCAGGATGACCGCGGCGGTGAACGTCTTCGTGATGCTGCCGACGCGCAGGCGATCGTGCGGCGCCAGCGCGCGCTCCTCGTCGGCCTGGCCGCGCGCGAGGACGCGCGTCGTGCCCCGGTGGACGACGGCGACGGTCACGCCGCGGGCCGCGGCGTCGACCCAGTGGGCGTCGACCGCCTCGTCGAATTCGTCGGGAGTGGAGGTCGGCTCGTCGGTGCCGCACGCGGCGAGCGCCAGCGCGAGCCCGGCGAACGTGGGGAGGGCGGGGCGCATGCCGGCATCTCGCCCGCGGCCGGCGGTGGTGTCAAGGATCGCGTCGGGAGCGGCCGGCGCAGATCCTTCGCCGCGGTTTCGCCGCGGTGTCGCGGGGATCGCCGCGGATCGCCGCGCCGGTTGCTTGCCGAGCTCGTCCCGACGGTTCTACGATCGTCGACCGCATGTCGAAGCGTCCAGGTTTCGCGCTGATCGCGCTGCTCGTGGTCGCCGCACTCCCGCGCGCCGCCGGGGCCGGGAAGGTGACCGGCAAGCTCGAGCTGCCGGCCCCGCCGGAGCGGCCGCCGAGCGCGACCCGCGGCTTCCTCGATCGCGTCGAGAACCAGATCGCCGACGTGCAGAAGCCGGCGGTCGCGCCGTTCCTCCTCGTCGCGCTCGAGAGCGACGGCGCGAAGGCCGACAACCCCGCGGACGTGACGTGGGAGATCGTCGGCGACTCGTTCGGCAAGCCCATCGTCGGCGTCCCCGTCGGCGGCAACCTCGTGATCGTGAACGCGACGCGCACCCCGCGCGCGCTGTCCGCCGCCGAGGACGGCAAGCTCATCGACGGCATCGTCAACCCCAACGGGCAGAAGCCCGTGAAGATCACGGCGGCGAAGGTCTACACGATCACCGCCGCGAACGCGCCGTACCTGCGCGGCAAGATCGTCGGCGTCCCGTCGACGCACTTCGCGTACGTCGACGCGACCGGCAAGTTCGAGCTCGACGTCCCCGACGGCAGCTACAAGGTCCGCGTGTTCTACCGCGACGGCTGGATCGAGCGCGACGAGACGGTCACCGTGCCGTTCAAGGGCGAGCTCCAGCTGAAGGGTCCCCTCGCTCCGGCGAAGAAGTGAGGTAGGCGTGTTCTGGTCGAAGATCTGGTTCTTCATCGTCACGACGGTCGCGGTCGTCGCGCTCACGTTCGCGCTGCTCATGCCCAGGCCCGCGCAGCGGGTGCTCGGCGACCTCGAGCGGCGCTCGCTGTCGGAGGCGTGCAACCTCATCACGATCCTGCTCGAGGGCGACGCGCGCGTGCGCCTCGATCTGACGAGCCAGTTCGCGCGCACGCAGGAGATCATCAACGCGATCGATCAGGCGAACGGCGCCGACAAGATCGACGAGGCGCGCATGGAATCGGCGCGCACCGTCGCGCAGCAGGTGCTCGCGCGCACCAAGGGCAAGCGCGTGCCCGACTTCGCGATCCTCGTCGATCGCCGCGGCCGCGTCGTCACGCGCGTGAAGACCGCCGACGAGAAGGACCCGAGCGAGAACGTCGGCGGCCGCCCGCTGATCGACGAGGCGCTCGCCGGCTACCTGCGCGACGACCTGTGGGTCGGCGGCAACAACGCGCTGTACTTCGTGACCGCCGCGCCGGTCGTGCAGCTCAACTACACGAAGAGCGATCCGTACTTCGGCGCGGTCGTCCTCGGCCACCGCGTCGAGAGCGCGTTCGCGAAGGCGCTCAAGGAGCGCATCGAGGCCGACGTCGGCTTCTTCATCGACAGCACGACGATCGCCGCGTCGAAGACCGTCGCGCTCGACCAGACGATGCTGCAGGACGCCGTCGGCAAGCTCAGCGGCGGCGACTTCGCGCGCGACTGCTCGGCGAACAAGCCCATCGACCTGCGCGCCGGGACCGAGGAGTACATCGCCGTCGTCGCGCGCCTCCCCGGCGAGGCCGCCGACAAGAAGGCGTTCTACGCCGTGTACGCGCCGCGCCCCGCCGAGCTCGGCTTCACCGGCACGCTCAACAAGATCACGAAGGGCGACCTCGATTTCGGCAACTTCCCGTGGCTCCTCGTCGGCGGCATGTTCATCGTCATGCTCGCCGGCGGCGTGGCGCTCATGCTGTTCGAGGCCGATCGCCCGCTGCGCCGCCTCACCGCCGAGGCCGTGCGCCTCGCGAAGGGCGACATGGAGCGCATGTCCGAGGACGCGCACCCGGGCAAGTTCGGCTCGATCGCGCGCAGCGTGAACATCCACATCGACAAGCTCGGCCGCGACGCGAAGTCCGCGAAGAAGGACCTCGACCAGCTGCTCGGGCCCGCGCCCGAGGGCAGCCTCGGCACGATCGACCTGCTCGCGACGGCGCTGCCGAGCGTGCGCCCGGGCGGCCCGGGCCCGTCCGCGCCGCCGCCGCCCTCGGAGTTCCGCTTCAACGACGGCGGCTCCGGCTCGGGGCCGATGCCCGCGCCGGACGCCCGGCGCCGCCGCCGGCGCCCCCGAACGCGTTCTCGCGCCCCGGCACGCCGCCGCCGGCCCCCGGCCGCGCGACCCCGCCGCCGTTCGGCGGCACCCCCGCGTTCGGCGCGCCGTCGTCGGGCGGCTCGGGCTCGATCCCGATCTCGGCGCAGATGTCGTCGGCGAACCTGCCCGCTGCTTCCCCGAGCGGCTCGACGTCGGCGTCGTCGTCGCCGCTCACGCTCGACGACGACATCCTCGGCGGCCCGCCGGCGGGCAGCGCGCCGCCCGCGGGCGACGGCCCGCGCGTCGACCCGTACTTCAAGCAGGTGTTCGATCAGTTCATCGCGCTGAAGAAGAGCTGCAACGAGCAGACGTCGGGCCTCACGTACGAGAAGTTCACCGAGAAGCTGATCAAGAACCGCGACGACCTGATGTCCAAGACCGGCTGCCGCGACGTGCGCTTCACCGTCTACGTCAAGGACGGCAAGGCCGCGCTCAAGGCGACGCCGGTCAAGGACGAGTAGCCGCTCGCTACCGGGTCTCGCCGGCGGCGATCAGGCGCGCACGCAGGCGCTGCGAGCTCGCGAGCGCCTCGACGGTGGACATGCGGCGCGACGGATCCGGGTCGCCGATGCGCAGGAGGTGGTCCTGGACCTCGTCGGCGATCGGCGAGCGCGCGAGGACCTCGGGCGGGAGGAGGAAGTCCTCGGCGCGGCGCGTGCCGGCCATCAGCACCTCGCGCGACCACGGCGTGCGCGCCGTGAGGTTCTCGTAGAGGACGACGGCGCTCGCGTAGACGTCGGCCGCGGGCGTGAGCTCGCCGCGCCGCTGCTCGGGGGACATGTACGCGAGCGTGCCGACGGCCTCGGCGCGCTGCGCGGCGCCGCCGGTGTGGCCCGCGGCGTCGGGCAGGTGCGCGACGCCGAAGTCGCCGAGCATGACCTCGACGCCGGGCAGGTCGACGTCGCGCCGGAACATGAGGTTCGCCGGCTTGAGGTCGCAGTGCACGATGCCGCGCCGGTGCGCCGCCGCGAGCGCCGACAGCACCTGGCCGTGGCGCTCGATGGCGCGCCGCAGCGGGCGCGGACCGCGATCGCGCAGCACGTCGCGCAGCGTGCCGCCGGCGGCGAGCTCCATGACGATGCGGCGCGAGGCCTCGTCCAGGTCGAGCACCGCGACGACGTTCGGGTGGCGCAGCGACGCCATCACGCGCGCCTCGTGGAAGAACTTCGTCAGCGCGTCGGCGCGCTCGATGCCGGCGAGGTGCGGGTGCAGGAGCTTCACGGCGACGTCGCGCTCGAGCTCGGCGTCGCGCGCGAGGTACACGACGCCGGTCGCGCCGCGGCCGAGCTCGCGCACGAGCCGGTAGCGCGCGCCGGCCTGCACGCCGGCGACGTCGCCCGCCGCGATCGTCTCGCCGGCGACCGGCGCCGCGCGCCCGACGATCTGCCGCAGCCGCTCGACGCGCGCGCGCACGTTCGGGTAGTCGACGTCGCGGCCGAGCACGGCCTCGTAGTGGCGCAGGGCGCGCTCGTGATCGCCCCGGCGCCGCGCGTGCTCGGCGAGCAGGTAGTGCGCGCGCAGCGCGTGGAGCTCCTCGGCGATCAGCCCCTCGAGGTGCGGGATCGCGGTGTCGAGCTCGCCGCGCTGCTCGTAGCGCTCGACGAGCTGCGCGCGCAGCGGCACGGTCGCGGCGGGCGGCACCTCGGGCACGCTCAGCAGCTTCTCCATCCACTCGATCGCGAGCCGCTCGTGGCCCGAGCTCCACACGGCGTCGATCCGGCGCAGCACGTCGGGCGAGCCGACCTCGCCGCGCCGGCGGCCGTTCGCGAGGTCCGCGACGAGCGCGTTGAGGAACACCTCGTCCTCGCTGCCCAGGTGCTGCGGCTCGGGCGGCGGCGGCGGCAGCGGCGGCGGCGCCTCCGGCTTCTGCCCGAACAGTCGCTTCCAGAACCCCATCAGGCGACGTCGATCTCGTCACCGTCGGCGACGATGCGGTCGCCGCGGATCAGCTGGACGCGCACGTCGCCGAGCGGCTCGTCGTTGAACCTCACGTCCTTGCACGCGCCGCGGCCGAGCAGCGGGCGCCCGCGCTGGAACACGAGGTCGAGGCACGTGCCGAGCGGCGCGAGGTCGATGCGCTCGCCCTCGACGGCGGCGACCAGCGCCGCGCCGCGGTCGAGGCCGGTCGCGATGCGCAGGACCAGCGCGCTCGCGCTGCGCTCGAAGTCGATCGTGCACTCGTCGCCGAGGCCGAACCGGCCGCTGCCCTCGAGCGGCACGCGCCCCGCGAGCGGCATCCCGCTCAGCGTCGTGCCGTTGCGCGAGTCGAGGTCGCGCAGCGCGAACGTGCGCTTGTCGTCGGACAGCTCGATCTCCGCGTGCTGGCGCGACACGCCGCCGGCGCGCAGCGTGAGGTCGCACAGCTGGTCGCGGCCGAGCACGAGCTTGTGCGCCGCGCACGCGACGATCAGCGGCTTGCCGCGCCGCTTCAGCTCGACGCGGCCGGCGGTGAGGAGGGCGGTGTCGAGCTGATCGAGCTTGCGCCGGTACTCGCCCGCGACGGCGGCCGCCTGCACGGCGCGCACGAGCTCGGCGCGCGCGTCGTCGCGGCGCCCCACGCGCATCCCCGTCTCGTACCCGGCGAACGCGTCGGCCTCCTCGCGCTCCTTGTTCTGGGCGACGTCGTCGCGCTCGAGCGCCTTCTCCATCTTCTCGACGAGCCCGCCCGCCGTGTACGCGTTCGCCGCGCCGAGGTGATCGCCGATCGCCTCGAGCGCCTCGCCCGCGAGGTGGTGGTCGTCGCCGATCACGAGCAGCGCCGCCGCCTCGCGCACGCGCGTGCGGTCGCGCTCCGTCGCGATGCCCTCGGCGCGCGCCGCCTCGTAGAGGGCGCGGCCGAGCGCCGCAGCGGCCTGCCGCTTGAGCGCCGGCTCCTCGCCGGCCCAGCGCAGCGCATCGCGCAGCGCCCCGATCTCGGCCGTCCGCGTCGGCGCCCGCGCCGCGCGCGCCAAGTGCATGCGCACCGCCCCCGCGTGCTCGCCGGCGAGGGCGTAGCGCTCCGCCGCGAGGTCCACGTTCCCGGCCGCCTCGGCCGCGACCGCGGCCCGGTAGTCGGACGAGAACATGCGCCGCAGGAAGCTCACAGCGGCATGATAGCGAGCAACGCAGGCGAGCGCCCGGTCGGCCGGCGTCGGTCGATCGCCGGTCGATCGATCGCCGGTCGATCGCCGGTCGATCGCCGGTCGATCGCCGGTCGATCGCCGGTCGATCGCCGGTCGATCGCCGGTCGATCGTCGGTCGATCTACGAGGCGACCCGGCAGGTCGGTCAGGGCGGCAGCGGCTGACCGAACTTCGCCGCGTAGTCCTTGCCGAGCTGCTCGAGCGCCGCCTTGTCCTTCGAGCGCGCGTATGCCTTCGCGAGCGTGCGCCACGCCTGGCCGAGCTCGGGGTCGACCTCGATCGCCTTCTTCAGCTTGTCGATGCCGGCGCGCGTGGTGCCGCCCTCGCGCAGGAGGATCACGCCGGTCAGGTAGAGCGCCCACGACTGGTTCGGGTCCGCGGCGAGCGCGCGGCTGCACGCGGCCCGCGCGCCGTCGACGTCGTTCGAGCGCAGCGCGAGGTCGCAGCGCGCCGCCGCGAGCCCGGGCGCACCGGGCCACTTCTTCTCGGCCGCCGCGAGCGCCGCGCCGGCCTCGCCGAACTTGCTCGCGTACACGAGGTCGAGCGCACCGCGCACCGCCGCGACGAGCGCCGCCTCCTGATCGGGCATCACGAACTTCGCGCCGCGCGCGATGCCGTAGCGGGCGCGGGTCTGCGCGATGTGCGCCGCCGCCGGATCCTTGTCGAGCTTGGCCTTCGCGAGCGCCTCCTCGGTCCACGTGAGCGAGCCCATCGTGGTGTACATGGCGATGATCTTCCGCCACGCGTCGTCGCGGCCCTCCTTGAGGTTCGCGATCTTGCCCTCGGCGGCGACGAGCTCCGCGCGCGCGCCCTTCGGGTCGTTCGCGCGGGCGAGCGCCTCGGCGAGCGTGAGGTGCACGGTCGGATCGCCGGGAGCGAGGTCGGAGGCGCGCGCGCACGCGGTCCGCGTCGCCTTGTCCGCGATGCTCGGCGGCTGCCCCTTCTCGACGGGGCGCGCGAGCATGATCTCGCACTTCAGCTGATGCATCGCCGCGTTGCCCGGGTACGCGGTGAGCAGGTTGTCGAGCTCGATCAGCGCGTCGGGCGCGCGGCCGCGCTTCGCGAGCTCGCGGATGCGGTTGAACTGATCGAACGCGGCGACCGGCACGGCGTCGGCGGTGCGCCCCGACTTCGTCGCGTCGATGATGTTGCGCAGCGTCGCCGAGACCTGCTCGTGGTCGGCCGGCACCCAGCCGCCCCACGGCGTCTTCTCGATCGCGCCGAGCAGCTTCTTCGCGAGCTCCTCCTTCGCGGTGTCGGCGAGCCGGCCGTCGACGCCGAGCGTGATCAGCTCGCGGTTGCGCTCGGAGAACCCGACCATCTTCGACGAGTACGTCGGGTGCTGGATCCACGCCGGGTCGGTCTCGCCGATCGCGGCGAGCGTCGCCGCCAGCATGTGCAGCAGCACGACCGTCTGCTTGTGCCGCCGGTGCGCGCCGAGCACCTCGGTGCGCTCGGCGTCCTTCATGTCGGGCAGCCGCTTCGCGAGCGCCTCGGTCTCCTTCAGCTCGTTCCACGCGCGCACGATGACGTGGCGCCCGAGCGGCTCGGCCTGGCCGAGCTCCTCCATCGCCTTGCTCGCGGCGTCGGCCGGCGTGACGTACCCGATCACCCACACGACCTCGTCGCCCTTGTCGGCCTCGGCGAGCGCCTTCAGCGCGTCCTTGGGGTCGCCGGGGCGATCCCACTCCACGACGGCGCCGTCGAGGGCGAGCTTGACGCCGGCGAGCGGGACGAGCAGCTGGCTCGCGTAGTCGAGCTGCTCCGCGATCTCTTCCTTCCAGCGCGTCTGCGCGCGGTAGCCGGCGTCGGCGTAGACGTGCACCTTCACCGTGCGCGCGTCGCCGGCGCGCGGGTGCTCCGCCTCGAGCGTGGCCGGGAGGTGCTTCGTCAGCGTCGCGACCTTCGTGTGGTCGACGATCGACGGACCGCATCCGGAGGCGGCGGCGGCGGCGGCGAGGAGGGCGGCGAGGGCGATCGCTGCGGCGCGCATCTCGCCCTCGAATGTAGCGTACGATGCCGCGCGTGCTGCTCCTCGACGAACGGATCCTTCCCGACGGGCGGCGCGCGTGCACGTGGGCACGGCGCGTCGACGACCGCGTGGAGATCTGCGACGAGGGACTCCCGGAGAGCGCGGCGCGCGCGACGCTGTCGGTCGCGGCGCTCGATCGCGTGATGCGCCGCTACGGCCGCGCGCTCGATCCCGCCGTCCCGCTCACGGGCGACGCGCTCGACCTCGGCAACGGCACGCGCCTGCGCAGGCTCCGTCACCACGCGCCCGTCGACGCGACCGGCCGCGACTACCTCGTGTGGGAGGTCGATCGCGAGGAGCCGCTCGCCGCGATCGCTCGTAGCGTGACGGCGGCCCTGCGTTACCTCGTGTTACGGCTCCATGACGAGGACCCTCAAAAAACTGAGGGCTAGACCCCTTTGCACAACACATTCAACCGACTGGCGCGGTGGGGTAACGGCCGGCAACAGCCACTTGAGGCTGGCATGCCGGCTGCTATATCAGGGCCCTAGCATGTCGCGGTGGCTGCTCGTCCTGGTGCTTTCGGTGGCGTCCGCCACCGCATGGGCCCAGTCCGTCCCCACCTCACAAGCGACGGTGACGGCGCGCGCGCAGCAGACCGTGGTCGACGCCGAGCGCCGCGTCGCCGCGCAGACCACGGCGCACGGCACGGCGGTGCAGCGCTACGACGAGCACAACGACGCCGTGCAGCGCCTCAAGCGCGAGAAGGCGTCGTGGCGCCGCGAGCGCGAGCTGCGCGACGCCCTCGCCGAGGCCAAGTCCGCGGGCGACCGCGCCGACGTCGCCGCGCGCGAGCTCGCGCGGGCGCAGGCCGAGCTGCTGTCGGCGCGCCGCGCGCTCGCGAGGGCGATCGACGACGAGCTCGCGTCGAACACGGCGGCGCCGCAGCGCACGAAGGACCTCACGAAGGTGCGCGCGCAGCTGGCGCCGATCGTCGGGCAGCGCGCCCAGCGCATCCTCATCCCCGAGGTCGACCTGTCGGCCGACCCCGAGGAGCTGCGCGACCAGGCGGCGGCGCTGCGCAAGACCGAGGCGCAGCTGCAGGCGCAGCTCGACGGGCTCGACGCGCAGGTGAAGAAGCTCGAGGACAAGAGCGACCTCGAGATGCACCACAACCGCGCGAAGGAGCTGAGCTCGCGCGACGACAACACGCCCGGCCAGAAGGGCTCGAGCGGCGGCCGCGAGTCCGTGAGCGCGACCCCGGGCCCGGGCGGCGCCGGCGGCGCCGGCTTCGACATGGCCGCGATGTTCGCCGCGGCGACGGCGGGCGCGCTCGGCGAGGTCGTCGACTCCAGCACCCTCGAGACCTTCCAGCGCCACTGGAAGGGCAACGACTCCAAGCGCCAGCTCGAGAGCGCGAAGAAGGTTCGCGCCCAGGTCGAGGCGCAGCGCGCGAAGGTCCGCGCCGACCGCGTGAAGATCGAGCGCCTCACCGGCGGCGCGAAGTAGCCCGGGCGTTTCTTCGGTGGTACTCACGGCCCATGCGTTGGGCGTTGTGTCTGGTCGTTGCGACCGCGTGCTGGCACGAGCGTGTACCGGACCTGCCGCCGGTCCCGCCGCCGCCACCTGGGCCCCCCGCCGAGCTGCGCATCCCCGAGCTCGACGAGTACCGCAAGCCCAATGCGTCGATGCTCGTCGACCGCGTCTACGTCTACGGGCGATCGGACAACTTGATCGCGTACCTGCACGAGCCCGCCGACGATGCGTGCGGCTGCTACGAGGTCATCGCCATCGTGCAGGATCTCACGTCCGGCCTGCGCATCTGGAGCGACCGGTACAAGTCCGAAGAGATCCACCCCGACGGCCCACCGCAGGTGAGCAACCTCCAGCAGATCTGGGACGCGCGCGGTGCCGTCTGGGAGCTCAACATCCGCGCGTTCGGGATCACGCGCGAGACCGTCACGGCGCTCCACGTGATCTCCACGACGGGTCGGTCGGTCCCGCGTCTCGCGATCCACAAGCGCAAGGTCGGCGACGACTCCGACCTGGGCTACGCCCACCTCACGTCCTATCGCATCGACCTCATCACCACCGCAGGCGACACAACGATCGCGGCGCAGACGGAGCACCTCGACACGTTCGATCTGCTCGAGGTCGAGGTCCCCGGCTACCTCCCGCCGCGCGGCAACGGGCGCGCCGCCGTCTTGATCGTCGAGCGGAGGCGCGGCTGGGAGGGCCTCCCTTACCTCGCGGGTCTGCGCTTCGCCGGCGCCGACCTCCGCTGATCAGAACACCCACGTTCGGGTCGCCGTCGCGAGCCCGGGGCTCGTGGAGGATCCCGCCGTGCCGAGCAGCGTCACGAGCGCGTCGAGCTGCGTGGACCTGAGCCAGAAGCGCGCGTAGAACGCGCCGCGCACGGACTCCCGCAGCGTCGCCGCCGCATCCTTCGACGCCACGGCCGCGGTCTCGGCCGCGGTCCCGTCGAGCTTCAAGGCGGCCACCGTCGCCGTCTCCGCGCCGACGATCTTCGCCAGCACCGCATCGGCCGCGAGCGCGGGGTCCCGGGCGACGAGCTCGGCGAGCCTGGCCACCGAGGCCGGGTACGCGCTGCGTGCGGTGAGGTACTCGATGATGTTCTCCCCTTCGCCGGGCGACTTCGCCACGAGGGCCTCGTGCGCGTACACGTTCGCACGCGCGATCGAGAAGTGCGCCTGGAGCTTCTCGACGAGGAGGTACGACGCGCGCTTCTGCCGTCCGTTGAGGTCGCCGTACAGGTACCACTTGGTCATCCCCGGCTCGCGGGAGTCCTTCGCGAAGCGAACCAGCTGCGCATCCGTCATCGCCGCGATCCGCGCGTGGAGGCGCGGCGACATCGTCATCGCGGCGATCCGGGTGCGCAGGGTGGTGAGCGTGGTCGTGTCGGCGGTGCTCGACGGGATCGCGAGCGCCGCCGGCATCCCGACGTGCTCGATCCCGATCGAGGTCGAGTTGTGCCCCGTGGCGTGCGAGACGACCTTGCTCACCGGCACCACGAGGATCACGACGCCGTTCTCGTCGATCAGGTAGTGCGAGCCGCGGGTCGATCTCTTGGCGATCCGATCCTTGTACACATCGAGCGTCGACACTCCCGTCTGGCTCTGGGTCTGGTGCACGACGATCTTCGTCGGCTCGCGGGCGCCGAAGAAGCTACCGGTCGTCAGCGCGCCGTACTTCTCGGTGCGGTCGTCGACCGGCAGGTCCTTGAACACGCCGAGCGTCATCGAGGTCGCGTCGCGCTCGATCCACCCCTTGCCGGTGCCGGCGGCGACCGCGGCCTTGCCGGGTTCCTTCCCGTGCACCGGGCCCTCGACCTCCAGCCACGCGCCCGCGGCGCCGGTGCGCCTGACGGAGGCGCCCTTGCGGAAGAACAGCAGCGCATCGCCGGAGCGCTGCTGAGTCACCCGGTCGGCCTTGCGCACGGGGCTGTCTGTGCGGACGACGCCGCTCGACCAGTCGCCACCCGGATCGTGTCCTGCCGACGAGGGAGCCGGGCTCGCGACGGTCGGAGCCGGCTTGGGCGGCGCCGGCTTGGGCGCCGGCGGTGCCGCCTTCGGAGGCGCCGGCGGTGCCGCCTTCGGGGGCGCCGCCTTCCTGGCGACCACGAGCACATCTCCGGGGCGGATCGTGTCGGACGTCATCCGGTTGGCCTGCTTCAGCTCGTCGACGGTGAGGCCGTGCGCGGTCGCGATGCCGTACAGGGAGTCGCCGCGCTTCACGGTGTACCTCGTCGAGCTCGTCGCGCCGGTCGCCGTCGCGCCGAACGTCGGCAGCGACGTGATCTCGACCTGGAACTTCGCCGGCGCGATCTGCTTCGGTGTGGCGCCGAAGCCGGCCTCGCGCAGCGCGTTCGCGCGGATGTCGGCCCTGCCGAAGCTCGGGTACACGAAGCCCGCGTCGGGGCCCGTCGTCGTCGGGAGGCCCACGCTGCCCGTCAGCCTGGTGACCCTGCAGTAGGCGTCCTTGCCCGCCGGCTTCAGGACGGCCACGCCGTAGCCATACGCCCGCAGCAGGCGTGCGCGGGGGACCGCAGCCACCTTCGTCGCGAACGTCTTGGTGTCGTCGAACGGCACGCGACGCGTGGGCACCGGCTCGTCGTAGTGGACCTCCCACTCCTTGCTGACGGCGTTCTGGACGAGCTTGATCGCCATGTGCGTCTGCTGGAGCTGGCGTCCGCGCGCGACGGCACCGGGCCGACTCGAATACGTCGTCCCGTACACCGCCTCTCCGAGCATCGGCGGACCCATCGCACGACGCCGTCGTCGCGGTGTCGTCGGTGGCGCGCCGGGGAGCGACGGGTCGAGGTAACCCGAGTCGCCGCACCGCCCGAGCGTCCACAGATCGCGGAGGTCGGCGCGTTCGCGCGGCGAGAGGCCGGCCACGAGCGGGCGCAGCGCGCCGACGCCGAGCAGCGCCGCCAGGTCGAGCAGGTCGTCGACGTCCTTCCCCATCACGCCTCCGGTCGATGGAGCGACCGCGCCGCCGCGGTCGCCGCTGCGATGTCGAGCCGGCCCCAGCCCGCCCGCGGATCGCGCATCCGCGCGCACGTCCTCTCGAGGATGTCGCGCACCTCGTCGATCGAGAGCGCGCGTCCGGCGGCCTCGTAGAGCAGGGCGATCGTGCCGGTCACGTGCGGCGCGGCCATGCTGGTGCCGCTCTTGACCGTCAGCTCGGGGCCGCCGCCGTCGCGGCCGGCGGACCGCGCCGCGGTGATCGCGACGCCCGGCGCGAGGAGATCCGGCTTCTGCCGTCCGTCGCGGGTCGGGCCGGCGCTGGAGAACCGCGCGATCTCGCCGGTGCGCCGATCGTAGCCGCCGACGGTGATCGTCCGGTGCCCGTTGCTGATCGAGTTCGTGGTCGTCTGCTGCGAGATCTGGGAGCGCGCGAGGCGCGACTGGCTCCCGGGCGTCGCCTCGTCGCGCTCGACCCAGACGTGGAAGTCGCCGCGCTCGACGCGGATCGGTTCGATGACGACCCGCCAGCGACCACCGACGACCGGGTCGACGATCAGCGTGACCTGGTTGTCGCCGTTGTTCGGGTCGGCGGTGCGGTGCCCGAAGCGTCCGATCACGGCGCCGTCGTAGACGAGCGCGCCGTGGCTGTCGGGTGCGGCGGCGACGACCCGGCGCCCGCTCGGGCTGAACAGGTACACGATCGCGCGGTCGCTCCCGCCGTACCAGAGGTCGAGCTCGTTCGGCGTCTCGTCGGTCGGATCGACGAGCCACGCGAGGGTGGTGCGCGCCCCGACCTCGAGCACGCCCGTCGCGTGGATCGGCCGGCGGAAGTAGTTGCCGACGCTCTGGACGATCACGCGCCCTGGGCCGGCATCGACGCAGGCATCGAGCGCGAGCTCGACCAGCGTCGAGCCGTCGTGCGGACCGGCGTGGCTGCCGAGGCTGAGGTTGATGACCCACGGGCGGCCGCCGGCGGCGTTCGCGATGAAGTCGATCGCCTCGAGCAGCGTCACCGAGCTCGCGATGTTGCGCGGGCCGCGCTCGTGCATCGCGAGGTGGACGAACGCGAGGTCCGCGCCCGGCGCGACGCCGCCCGCCCCGCACACCGGGCGGCCGGCGGCGATGTCGACGACGTGGGTGCCGTGCGTGCCGTGGTCGTCGACGTCGACGTCGGCGGGGTCGTAGGCGAGCGCGGCGAACGGGTCGCCCGACGCGAGCGCGCGATCGATGGCCCGGCGGTCGTGGACGACGCCGTAGCCGTACGGCTCGGGAGGGCGCCGCCGCGACGGGCGCTGATCCCACAGCGCGACGAGGCGCGTCCGGCCGCGCTCGTCGAGGAAGTTCGGGTGCCCGACGTCGCATCCCCAGTCGATCACGCCGACGAGGCTGCCGCGCCCCGTCCACGGCGCCGCGCCGCGGCCGGCGCGCGTCCGGTGCCGGGGCAGGGTGGCCGCCGCGGGCTCGGGCACGAGCGCGCGCGCCGCCTTGAGCGAGCGCACGGCCGGATGGTCGCGCACGGCGAGGATGGCGCCGCGCGCGAGGCGACACGTCGCGACCTCGCCGAAGCGCGTCACGATCCGCACCCCGGGCGGCGGTGCGGCTCCGGGGGCGAGCCGGATCAGGGCCGCGACCTCGTCGTCGCGATCGCCGGCGACGATCCCCCAGAGGTTGGGATCCATCGCCGTGCGTTACTTCGCGACGGGCCCGAAGGTGTTGCCGTTGTTGTCCTTCGTCAGCGAGGCGGCGGGGCGCTCGCGGCGCGCGATGAGCGTCGTCAGGAGGATGCCCTGCATCGCGGGCATCATGGCGGCGATCATGCCGAGCTGGAACGCGCGCGACTCGCCGACGCCCTCGCGCTCGGCGATCGCCTTGCCGATGAGCAGGTTCATCATGTTGATGTTCATCACGACCCCGCTCGCGTGTTGCTGCTGCTGCTACCGAGCAGCGCGAACATCATGAACATCATCGCCATGTCGTTCTGGCCGTTGCCGTTCGAGCCGTTGCCGCCGTAGTTGCTCATCATCATGAGCGGCAAGAGCAGCGTGAGCGAGTCGTTGTCGTCGACGAGCACCCGGGTTCCCGGAGGGACCTGCCCGTTCGCGCCGGCGGTCACCGACTTCTTCAGCAGCAGCGGCAGCAGCATGGCCATCTGGCCGAGGCCCTGGTTCTGCTTGTTCATGCGCGTGATCGTCGTGTCGGCGCGCGACTCGAGCGACTGCACCTGCGCGGCGAGCTTCTTGACGTCCTCGCCGACGCGCGCGAGCGCCGCCTGCAGCTGCGTGTGCGAGACCGGGGATTTGTCGAGGCGCGGCTGCACGTAGTTCCCGCCCTTCGGCTGCGCTCCGCGGCTGCGCCGGCGTCGCCGCTCCGCCAGATCGTCGTTCTCGAGCCACGACTCGTCGTCGAGCTCGTCGAGGTCCTCATCGATGTCTTCGTACAGTCCGTTCATGGCTGCTCCTCGTGATCGGTGTCGTCGGTGCGATCGGCCAGGCGGCTGACCGCCGGCGCGACAAGCTCGTGGAACGCGAGCGGGTCGGGGTCGAGCCATCCCGCGATGCCCTGACCCCCACACGTCGCGCAGCTGGTGTCATCGCCCCAGCAGCGGCCGCACGCCCCGAGCGCCGCGGCGAGCCGCGTCGTGCGCGCGCGCAGGCGCACGAGCTCGTCGCGCATCTCGGCGACGCGGTCGCGCACGCGCGCGATGCGGTCGTCGCGGCGCGATCGCGCCGGGCGGGGCGCGGGCGCGGGCTCGGGTTCGGGTTCGGCGCGCAGGTTCATCATCTGCGCGAACATCGCGAGCTGCGGATCCGCCGCGATGCGCTCCTGGAGCTGCTCGCGTGCGGCCGCGGGGTTCGCGAGGAGGGTCTGCAACAGCTCCACGTCCATCAGGCGCCTCCGAGTCGCGCGAGGTCGGCGAGATCGATCAGGTCGCTCTCGTCGGGCTCTTCGTCTTCGTTGTCGTCTTCGCCATCCTCGTCGTCTTCGTCGAGCTCGGCGTCGCGATCCTCGGGCTCGCACTGCGCGAGCAGCGACAGCAGCGCCACCGAGCGCGCCGTCGGGTCCGCGATGTTCTCGACGGCGAACGTCTCCACGTGGCGCGACCACGCGGGCGAGCGCGCGAGCCGGCCGTTCGCGTGGTGGTGCACCATCGCGGCCTCGGCGAGGCTCTGGATCAGGTTCGGGAACGCCGCCGCGGGCACCGCGACGTTCCCGACGGGCACCGTCGGGGTCCCGGCGCTGCCGAGCGCGAGCGCCTGCAGGGCCTGGATGACCTCCGGCCGCATCAACACGGCGAGCAGCTGCAGCGCCGCCGGGTTGACGTTCCCCGCCGCGGGAACGGCGGCGGGCGCACCCGGCGCGGCTGGGTTGACGTTCCCCACCGCGGGAATGGCGGGCGCACCCGGCTGCTTGGACCCGAGGGCCGCACCGGCGCCCGCACCGATCAGCGCACCCCACGGCCCGGCGACCTGGAACCCGGTGATCGCTCCCTGCGTGGCCCCCGGCGCGGCACGCCTCGCCGCCTGCCCGGCGCCGTTCATCGCGCGCCCGAACGCATCGAGCGACTCGGCGACCTCGAGGTCGAGCCTTTCGTCGAGGACCTCGTCGCGAGCTTCGCGCAGCGAAGGGACAAGCGCATCCCGCAGACCCTCGTAGTCACGCATCCACGACACCCGAGAGACACCCTACCGACGCGTGTTCGAGCCTGTCAATCTGATTTTCCTACTCCGTAGCCGGTCGCTTCAGAATGCATCCTCGCTCGCGATGTACTTGACGCCCCTGATGCCCGCCTTCTCGAGCGCGGTCCGTCCCTCCGCAGACACGAACAGCGGACCCTCGTAGGCCACGAGCCGAAACAGCGGCGGCAGCGCGACGTCCTTCAGCACGAGCCGCTTCGTACTCCACACGTACTCGGGCGCGAATTCGGCGCGCGTGTACTCCGATCGCTCCCAGTCGAATGCATCAACGTGCTTCGTCAGCTGAACCGCCACGTACTCGAAGCCCGCAACCCCGGGCCGCGGTCTCCCCTCGGCATCGAACCTCTCCTCGACGGTGTCGTCGAGCATCGTCACGGCAACAGCACGATGCTCGAACTCCCCCACAGATCGCAGCGCCTCGAGCATGCGCCTCGACATCACCGGCCACGGCACGTTCACCGCCGGATAGTCGATGACCTTCAACGTCTCGAAGTTCGCTGCGAAGTAGATCGTCGCGGGAAGCTCGAGCGGACCTGCGTCGTGAAAATAGACGTGCTCCGACCCAGGGAACTTGAGCAGTGAGGCATCGGCCAGGTCATCGGGGTGGTGGACACCCTCATTGCGGATCTGAAATGCACGCGTCATCGAGTCTCTCGGGATGACGCCGGAACCCGCACTGCGGCTGCCGTGGTCGTCCTTGGATGAGCTAATAGGTGTCCTCGCTGTCGATGAACTTGACGCCGTTGACGTTTGCCTTCTCGAGCGCGGCCCGCCCTTCCGCGGACACGAACAGCGGACGCCGGAATGCCGCAAGGCGAAACAGCGGCGGCAGCGGGACATCCTTGAGCATGAGGTGCGTCGTGCTCCAAACCTTGTCGGGAGCGGACTCGACGGGCGTGTACTCGGAGCGCTCCCAGTCGAAGGCGTCGAGGTGCTTCGTCAACTGGACCACCACGTAGTTGAAGTTCGCGACGCCGGGCCGCGGTTTGCCGTCGGTGTCGAACTTCTCTTCAACGGTATCGTCGAGCATGGTCACCGGAACGGCACGATGCTCGAACTCCCCTGCGGATCGCAGCGCCTCGAGCATGCGCTTCGACATCACCGGCCACGGCACGCTCACGAGCGGGTAGTCGATCGTCTTCAACGTCTCGAAGTTCGCTTCGAAGTAGATCGTTGCAGGGAGATCGAGCGGACACACACTCTGGAAGTAGACCTGGTTCGACCCCGGGAACTCGACGAGCGTGGCGTCGGCCGAGTCGTCGGGGTGGTGGACACCCTCATTGCGGATCTGAAATGCACGCGTCATCGAAGCTCCATGTGAATCAGAGAACACGTTCGCTCTCGATGAGCTTGATGCCTCGGATGCCTGCCTTCTCCAGCGCGGCGCGGCCTTCGGCGGACACGAAGAGAGGACCGAGCAGCTCAGTGAGCCGAAATAGCGGTGGTAACGGGATGTCCTTGAAGACGAGGCGCTTCACGCTCCAGACCTTGTCGGGAGCGATCTCGCTCCGCGTGTACTCCGAACGCTCCCAGTCAAAGGCTGCGATGTGGCTCGTGAGGTGAACTGCGACGAAGTCGAGGTTTGCGGCGCCGGGTCGCACCTTGCCGCCGGCGTCGAGCTTCTCGGCGAGAGTGTCATCCAGCATGACGACCGGGATCGCACGGTGCTCGAACTCACCTGCCGACTGCAGTGTATCGAGCATGCGCCTGGACATGATCGGCCACACGACATTCACGAGCGGAAAGCCGATCACCTTCAGCGTCTCGAAGTTCGCTTCGAAGTAGATCGTCTCCGGCAGCTCCAGGGGACGTGCGTTGATGAAGCGCACTCTCTCCCAGCCGGGGAACTTGACCAGCCTGGCGCCCTCCTCGTCGTCGGGGTGGTGCACACCTACGTTCTCGAGCTGAAATGTCATCGAAGTCGGGTCCTTCAGAAGGCGTCTTGGCTGTCGAAGTACTGGACGCCCTTGATGCCCGCCTTCTCGAGCGCCGCTCGCCCCTCCGCGGACACGAACAGCGGGCGCTCGTAGGCCACCAGACGAAACAGCGGAGGCAACGGGACATCCTCGAGGACGAGGCGCTTCGTGCTCCAGACGTAGTCCGGCGCGAACTCGGCGCGCGTGTACTCCGAGCGCGCCCAGTCGAAGGCGTCGAGGTGCTTCGTCAGCTGGACCGCCACGTAGTTGAAGTTCGCGACGCCGGGTCGCGGTTGGCCGTCGGCATCAAACTTCTCGTCGACGGTGTCGTCGAGCATGATCACCGGGACGGCGCGATGCTCGAACTCACCCACGGATCGCAGCGACTCGAGCATGCGCTTCGACATGACCGGCCACGAGACGTTCACGAGCGGAAAATCGATCGTCTTCAGCGTCTCGAAGTTGGCTGCAAAGTAGATCGCTGCGGGGACCGTGAGTGGACGCGTGCTCTGAAAATAGACGCTCCCCGAGCCCGGGAACTCGACGAGCGAAGCGTCGGCCAGGTCATCGGGATGGTGAATACCCTCGCTGCAGATCTGGAATGCACGCGTCATCGAACTTTGTCTCCATGCTGATGCTGCCACGTGCGGATCTTGTCGTAGCTGCTCGTCTCCACGTGCTTCGTCGCCGCAGCGAGCGCCTCTCCGGGGACGGCATCGAGGCTTCCGTACTGCTGTTCGAGGATACGTTTCGAGTCGTCCGCAAGTACCCGGACGAAATCGCTGTAGGCCGGATGATCGCCGTTGTGTAACGGGAGGGCCGAGGAGTCCTGGCCGACCGTGTTGGGGCGTCTGCGGGCCGCGTCGTTTTCGGGGAGGGCGATGAGGTTCGATTTGCGGTCGAGGTCGTAGGGAGGGATGCCGCGCCGGCGGGCGTGGTCGAAGAGGGGGTGGGAGCGCACGACGCCGTCGGGGACGAGGTGGTGGAGCTGGTGGTCGTCGGGGATCGGGCCGAAGTTGCGGGCGGCGGTGCTCGGGTTGCTGAGGCGGTTCGAGGCCGGGTTGCCCTTCTGGATGCGTCCGGTCTCGTCGACGCTGAGGCGGGGCCATACCGCGTCGTCGGCGTGGGTGCGCCGCAGGACGCGCTTGTCCTCGACGGAGATCAGCTTGTAGCCGGGGGGCGTCCCCCGGGAGACGTCCTTGTCGAGGTACGGCTGCACGTCGTTCCAGCGCAGCGCGTCCTCGGGGCGGAGCTTGCCGCCCGCAGGAGGGGCCGGCTCGGGGCCGGGTTCGAACGCGCCCGTGTTGCGGTTGTAGTGCTTCGGAGGATCGCCGTCGAGCGCGAGGGCGCCGTCGCGGAGCACCCAGCGATAGCCGGGCTCGGCGTTCCTCGGATAGCCGCGGTAGACCGCCTCGTCCGTGGCGGTCCACGGCCGCGCCTGATCGGGGTTGGCGCGAAGGCGCGCGAGCTCGAGGTGCTCGGAGACGGCATCGAAGATGTCCCGGTCGGTGATCGGCGTGCCGTCGGGGGCGCGCCTGGGGACGAGCACGTCGAGCTTGCCGCCGTCGCTCACGCTGACGTGCGCCTGCGTCGGTGGTGCGTCGCGCACGGTGACCGCGTCGGCCGGGAGGTCGCTGGCGGCGATCGCGAAGTCGCGGCCGCCCTCCAGCGCGACCTCGCGCGCGCTCCGCCGCGGCGGTTCGACGCGGTCGTGCGCGGCGATCCGGCCGGATCCCGGGCTGGCATCCTTCAGCGCGGCCTCGTGCTCGGCGAGCTGATCGTGGAGGCCGCGCACGTACGCGTCGACGGCGCCGGGCGTGCGCGTGCCGTCTCCGAGCGCCGCGCCCATGCCGCGCAGGTAGTCGTTGATCTGCGCCGGCAGCTTCTCGAGCTCGAGCCGCGCTTCCCACGCGCGTGTCTTGCCGACCTTGAGCGACGGGTCGCGCGCGAAGAAGGCGCGCGCCCAGTCGATGAGCGTGCGCGCCTTGCCGATCACCCCGGTGAACTTGAGGACCTCGGCCGCGGTCGCCGCGTGCGAGGGCAGCTGGTCCAGCCCGGCGCGCTCGCCGAGCGCGAGGTAGACCTCGCTGATGAACCCGTACGCGTCGAGCACGTAGCGCACCTCGGCGGTCTGCGTCTTCCCGAGCGCGGGATCGAGCAGCACGGGGATCTCGCGCCCGCCGAGGAGCTCGGTCACCTTCGCGCGCAGCACCTCGTGCGCCGGCTTCAGCGACGACGGCAGGGAGCGATCGCTCGCCCGCGGGATCGTCGTGCCGTCCGGGAGGACACCGGCGGGCATCGGGTAGCTCGCCGCGTCCATCCTCGCGTGCGGCATCTCGCCGTACGTCTTCATCGCGAGCGCGTGCCCGATCATCGAGCCGTCGTTCATCAGCTTGTTCGCGACGGCCATCGCGATCGCGAGCCGGCGCTGCCCGGGCATCAGGCCGGGGTTGTTCGCGATCGCCTCGAGCTCGTCGAAGAACTGGGCGCTGCCCAGGATCAACCCCAGACCGTCGGCGCCGTGCCCCGCGAGCTGGAACGCGCGGCTCGCGAGCTGGCGCCCGAACCGCAACCCACCGGTCGCCATCTGGCCGGCGCCGAAGAACGCGCTCGCGATGTTGACGATGTCGAGCGCGGTCTCCAGGTTCCACGCGAACGTGCCCTCGGCGTTGCGCTTCGCGAGGCGATAGCCCGACGGGATCGCGCCGATGATGCCGACCGGGATCATGATCGAGAGGCTCGCGCCGCCCGTGAACGGCACCGCGAGCAACGCGAGCGCCGAGATGATCTGCGCGGCGCGCTCGACGATCTCGGTGAACAGCGACGGCAGATCGGCACCGACCTCGAACGTCGCGCGCTCGTGGTCGCGGAGCTGCGCCGCGCCGCTGCGGGGCACGAGGATCGTGCACACCCCGCGGCCGTAGCCCGTGACGCTGCTCTGCAGCAGCGACAGCATCGCCTTGTGGATCGCCTCGAGGCGCGTCGCGGCGCGCTCCTCTTGCTTGCCGCTCCGCGGGGACGTCGAGTCGATGACGAACACGTCCACGCCCTCACCCGCGATCGCGACGTCGATCGCCTCGATCATCAGGTGCATCGTGCCGGCGTCGGTCACCAGCGTCGCGCGCACGCGGTACGGCGTGCCCTTCACCGACCGGAGCCGGTTGCCGCGCTCCGCCGTGATCCGGTCGATCTCCTCGAGCCGCTCGCGGATCGCCTTCTCGACGTGCTCCGGATTCCTCGAGATCTGGCTCGCGAGCGCGCGATCGACGCGGGCGCGCTCGAGGTTCGTGCGCTGCACCGCGTACAGCGCACCGACCTCGCCGGAGAGCTCCGCATCGACCAGCTCGAGGTCGCGCTTGCTGCGGTCGAGCTCCTCGGGCGTCTGCACGCCCGATCCGATCTCGCCGACGAGCCTCTTCCGCTCGGCCTGCATCGCGCGCACGTTGTCGAGCGCGCGCTCCGCCTCGATCACCGAGAGCTCGTGCCGCGGCACGACGAACAGCAGGTGGTACGCGGCGCTCGGCACGCGGAACAGCGGACCCTTCGAATCGGGCCGACCGGCGACGCAGCGCAGGAGGTAGACCCCCGGCTCCTGCGGCAGCACGAGGTCCTTCCGGTACGGCTTGTCGAACACCGCCCGGATCACGTCCTTCACGACGGTGGCGACGAAGCGCACGATCGCGAGCGAGGCGGCGACCGTCACCGCTCCGAGGCCCGACACGCCGAGGTTCCCCTCGAGCTCGCGGCGGATGTACTTGAAGTCCGCCCACGTGTACGCGCCCTCGCGCGAAAGGCGCCGTCCGAGCATCGTCGCGCGGCCGGTCGACGTCTCCGTCGCCCGGTCCGGCTCGATCCTCAGCAGGTCCCACTCGTAATGGAAGTTGAACAGGCTGACCCACCGGTCGACCTCGACGGTGATCTCCGCCGAGAGGTCACCTCCCGTCGGGACCAGCGGCCCGGCCGGGGAGACCCGCAACGTGCTCGGGAACGGATCGGCGTTGGCCTTCGCGATCTCCTGGCGGAGCGCGTCCTCTCCCTCCCGGGACGCGCCGGTGTGGAGGTCGAGGATGATCTGGAAGTCCGCGGCGAAGTCCTCGAGCAGCTGCCGGCGCTGCGGGCTCGCCTCGGGCTCCTTCGCCTTCGCCGCGAGCTCCGGAGCCCTCGCGATGCACAGCTCGATGAACCGGACCCGGGCGGCGTGCGGGCTCGCGTCGGCGCCGGCGGGGAACAGGAACCGGTAGCCCTTGTGCGCGGTCAGCGCCGCGTCGCGGCGGATCGCGTCGAGCGCGTCGGCGCCCTTGTTGAAGTCGCCCCACAGCGCGCCGATCGCGGTGATGCGGTCGTCGAACACGGGGTCGCCGTACTTGGCGGCGGGCGCCGCGTCGAACGCCTCCTGCGCGACGCGCATCGCCTCCACCTTGGGGCCCAGGCTCCACGCGATGTCGGCGAACAGTGCGCCGTCCACCCAGTGATAGCGCCGGACCGTCGGCCAGATCGCGACGCCGTAGCCGCGGTCCGTCCCGCTCCGGGTCTGGTCGAACACCTCCTTCCACGCGAGCTCGACGGCGCGCGCGTGGGCGAGCCGTCGCAGCTTGCCGTCGTCGAGGAGGATCCGCAGCGACTGCTCGCGCAACCAGCGCACCACCTTCCAGCCGTAGTCCGCGCTCTCGACCCCGAAGCCGCCGCGGAAGTCGGCGACGTGCTCGGACTTCTCGGCGACGCCCTGGAGCGATCCGCTGCCTCCGACGGCGAGCTTGCCGCGCAGGTCGAACGCGAGCTTCGGCGTGTACGCGGAGCCGACCAGCGTCCGCACGAGGATCGCGATGCCCTGCTCGGCCTTGTCGAGGAGCGGCGAGAACTCGACGTCGGGCGGCAGGCGGACGAACAGGCCGTGGCGGCCGACCTCGATCGCTCCCACCGGCGGCTCGTCGAGGAACCCGCCGATCGCCTCCTCGTCGAGGCGCCGCGACGGGGCGGCGCGCGGGGGCCGCGCGACGAGCGCCGCCCTGGGGCCGCGGACCGGGCCGCGCACGACGATGCGGTGGGCCCGCGGCGCCTCGGCTCGCGCGCGCGTCTCCGGCGTCACGATGTGGACGGTCGCGCCGCCGGCCTCGCCGAGCGCGCGCTCCACCATCCAGTCGCCGGGGCGGATCGGCGCGTGAGGTCGCGCACCCGCGCGTGCGACGACCTCCGCGTCGACGCGTGCCCCGCGCGCGCACGCATCGAACAGCCGCGCCGCTTCGCGACGGCGTGCCGCGGCGCCGCCGAGGGCGTGGCGGAGCTCGTCGGCGCCGAGGTCGCGCCCGACGGCCTCGACGAGGCGCGCCGCCTCGCCGGCGATGCGCGCCGACCGGACGATCACGCGCCCGCTGCGATCGTCGAACAGGGCGCGCCGGCTGTGCGGGACGTGGATGATGCACGGCCGATCACCTGCGACCGACGCGATCAGCTCGATCGCGTCGCGCGTGTCGGCGCCGCGCGGCGCGGCGACGTGGACGAACACGAGCACCGCGTTCGGCGCCCTGTGCGCCGCGATCTCGGCGGCGGCGCCGAAACCGCCGTCATCGTCGTCGAACGGCGCGTAGCCGAGCGCGGCGAACGGATCGCGCGAGCCGAGCGCGTGATCGATGTGGGGGCGGCGAAACACGACGTCGCTGCGCTGGTCCCACAGCGCGAGCAAGCGGCTACCGCCGGACGGTGTGCGGAGATCGGGGTGCGTGACATCGCACCCTCGATCGACCACGCCGATCAGCGCCGCTCGTGACATCGCCACCCACCGGCGACACTACCACGTCAGCGCACGTAGATCGCGCCGAGGTAGGCGAGGTTGCGGCTGAACGTCGTCGTCGGATCGCCGCCGATGTCGCGCCACATGGCGAGGCGCGACTCGAGGGCCCAGGTGCGGGTGACGTTGCGCGCGAGGCGGAGCTGGACCGAGCTGCGGTTCTCGTCCTCGATGCTCGTGAACAGCTGGGCGTTCGTGTCCTTGCGGACGATGAGGCCGTCGAGGAACTGGTCGTACTGCAGGGTCAGGATGGCGGTGCCGACGAGCTTCATCGGCAGCTTGGTCGTCGCGGAGGCGGTCGCGCGGTGGCGCACGAGCGACTGGCCGAAGCTGTTCGAGTCGATCACCGCGACGGCGTAGCCGCCGGAGGCGATCAGGCGCGGGCTCGACCACACGAGGTCGACGCCGGCGCGCTGGTAGCGGTCCTGGCGCTGGATGGACGTGCGCGCCGAGCACATCGCCGGATCGACCGGCTGCATGTCGTTGCAGTTGCTGGCGAGCGCGATGCTGTCGTACGCGCGCGCCTCGACGCCGGCGGTGCCCGCGAGCTCGAGGCTGCTCGTGCCGGCGGCGTCCTGCCACAGCATCCAGTCGAGGCGCACGTTGACCGCCGGCCCGACCCAGTCGAACTTGCTGTCGGGCTTGTAGGTGAAGCGGCGCGCTCCGAAGGCGAACGTCAGCGACGCCGGCGTGTCGCGCTTGTCGTCGCCGGCGCGCAGCACGAGGAGGCCGTCGGCGCCGAGGTTCCGGAACGTGCGCGAGCCGGTCGAGTCGGTGAGCGGCACCGCGTCGGCGGCGGTGACGGCGAGCCCGGCGGCGACCGGGCGGTCGGGCAGGGGGTGGGCCCAGCGCGCGTCGGCGGTCAGGAAGACCACGTTCTCGCGCTGCACCGAGCCGTCGCCGACGATGCGCGACAGCCCCGACAGCGCGAGGACGCCGGTGCCGCCGGCGAGCTTCGTGCGGTGGGCGACGCGCGCGCCGAAGCGCAGCACCGGTGCGCCGACCGGGGCGTCGGCGATGCCGGGCCCGCGCTCGAGGCGCTCGACGTTGCTGTCGGCCTCGGCGCCCGCCTCGGCGGTCAGCGTGGTCGCCGGCGCGGCGGCGGCGAGGCCGCACCAGGTGCACCCCGCGAGCCCGAGCCACGCCGCGCGACGCATGGTCGCAGCGTAACCCGGGCCGGGCGTGGTACGCACGGCCCATGCTGCGCGCCACGTCACGCCTCGCTCTCGTCCTCGCGCTCGCGCTCGCCGCCTGCCGCGGCGATGCCGAAAAGTGCGAGCTGGCGTGCCGGAACTACTACACGCTGACGTTCTGGGACAAGGCCGACGCCGAGATCGCGAAGCTGCCGGCCGCCGACCAGGAGCAGGCCCGCTCGAAGATGCTCGCGAAGTTCACGAGCGACATCGAGAACGGCGTCATCGGCTGCATCGGGCAGTGCCAGTCGGCGAACAACACCGAGCAGACCGAGTGCATGATCGCGGCGAAGACCGCCTCGGCCGCGAAGGCCTGCGTCGAGGACTGACCGAGCCACGCGCGAGGCGCTCGAGCTCGCATGACGACGCGAGTGTTGTCCGTGGCGCGCGCTTGGGGGCGCCGCCGGCTTCCGGTCTCGGCGTGGGAACCGATCGACTACGGTAGGTCCTCGATGCAATCGAGCTGGGCCTGGGCGCTCGGCTGGGTCGGGCGGCCCGTGTTCGGGTCGCACTGGAAGTGCTCCACGACGCACGCGTAGGTCGACTGGTTCGCGCGCGTGGTCGCGACGGCGGCGTCCTCGACCTTGACGACGTCGGCCAGGCAGGAGCTGCGGGCGTCGCCGGCCAGGTGCTCGCAGCAGGTGCGCTGCGCGTCGCCGGCGCGGGCGTAGGTGTCGCGACGACCGCCGGTGCCGCACGCGGCGGTGAGGACGAGGAGGAACGCGCCCGTGACCATCGCGATACGGCGCGTCGTGGCGCCGCGTTCACGCAAACGGCGAGATCCGCCCGAGGTGACCCGGCCCAAGTGTGCGTCGACAGTGCGATCTGCGTGGAACATGTCGAGGAGCACTGGCAAGTGGGGGGCCAGCTTCGATGGGCCACGCCTTTGCACGGGCGGGCGTTCGATGCGTTTCCTCTGGGTCCTCGCTCTGCTCCCCGCGTGCGCGGGGCGCTATCGCACCGAGATGGTGGGACACGGCGACGCGCTCGTCGTCACGCGCGGCGCCGAGCCGGCCCCGCCGTCGACGCCCTCGGCCGCCCCCGGCAGCGGCGGCATCCAGCTCGCGCGCGGCTCGTACCAGTTCGCGCTGCGCTTCGCGGTGCCGCGCGCGCAGCTCGTCGAGTGGAACGTGCGCTGCTCGGGCGGCGGCGAGACGGGCGGCACCCTCGGCGAGACGTTCGACGGCTACCGCGAGCGGCGGCTCGCCGAGCTGCGGCGGACGGCGCCGCCGCCCGTCGTCGCCGTGCCCGCGCCGGTCGTCGTCGCGCCACTACCTCCGCCACCACCTCCGCCACCGGTGTACGTGCGCGGGCACGTCGCCGTCGGGCCGATCCGCGTCGGAGGCCGCGTGCGCATCGCGCCGCCGGCTCCCCCTCCACCGTCACCCGCGCAGGTGGAGCCGGTGGCGCCGGTGCCCTCGCCCGAGCCGCAGCCCGAGCCGCAGCCCGAGCCGCAGCCCGAGCCGCAACCGGAGGCGCAACCGGAGCAGCTCGAGCTCGCGCCGGGCGATGTCGGGGGCGGCATCTACGGCACCGGCGCGCACGTCGAGGTGACGGTGGACGGCGCGTGCACGGTCACGGCGATCGCCGACGACGCCAACCTGCAGGCGTCGTTCGACGTCGTGCGCATCCGCGACCTCGACGCCGAGGAGCGCGTGCGCCGCATGGCGATCACCGGCGGTGCGGTGAAGGTGCGGGCGCGCGTGGCCGCGCAGCTCGTCGGGTTCGGCGCCGAGGCGGGCCGCGTCGCGCGGGTGCGCGCCGAGGCGGAGACCGAGCGCCTCGCGATCGCGGCGCGCCGGCGGGCGGAGCGCGAAGCGCGGCTGCGCATCGTCGTCGAGCAGCGCGAGGTCCGCGTGCGTGCGGAGCGCGAGCGCGTGGCGCGCATCCGCTACGAGCGCGAGGCGCGCGTCGTCCAGCTCGACTCCGCCGCGCACGGCTTCCGGCGCACGTACCTCGCGTACCTCGTCGGCAAGTGCGGCGCGGATCCGACGATCCGCGTGCGCGAGCGCGAGCGGCTCGAGGCCGAGCGCGTCGCCGAGCTGCGCATCCGCGAGCGCCGCGAGCGCGAGGAGCGCGCGCAGTACGAGGTGCGGCTGCGGATCGAGCTCGAGGGCCGGCGCGCGCGGCAGCGCGAGCTCGATGCGCGCCACGCGGTCGAGCTCGAGGCCAGGCGCGCGCGGCAGCGCGAGCTCGACGCGCAGCTGGCGATCGAGCTCGAGGCGAAGCGCGCGCAGGCCGAACGCGAGGCGCGGCGGATCGCCGAGCTCGAGCAGCGCCGGCTCGACGAGGCGCTGCGCATCCGCGCCCGCATCTCCGACCTCCTGATCGCCCGCGGCGCGATCCGCCGCCCGCCGCGCCCCGAGCCGCTGCACGAGGAGCCGGGCGCCGCGCCGTTCGACGGCGCCCGCTGGATCGCCGGCTTCTGGGTATGGCAGGACGCGCGGTGGGCCTGGGTCCGCGGCGGCTGGCGCGACGACACCGTGTTCGGCGCCGCCGGCGGCCCGGTCGTCGTCCGCGCGGCGGTCGAGGTCCCGCCGCCGCCGCCGCCGTCCGCGATCGTCATCGGCGCGCCGCCGCCCGTCATCGTCGGCGGCCCGACGGTCATCGTGCGGCCGCCCGTCGTGCGCCCCGGCCCGCGGGAGCATCGCCGCGCCGCTCCCGTGCGTGACCATCGCGATCATCGCGACCATCGCGACCATCGCGACCCGAAGGACCGCAAGAAGCCGTCCGACGGCAAGCGCTGAGGCAGGATCGTCGCCGGCGGCCAGGCGATCGGCGGCGCGCACGCACCGGCGCCGACGCGCTGATCACTGCGGTCGCGCGAACGTGAACTGCGACTTCACCAGGTCGAACGCGTCGTCGCCCTGGATGCCGACGTCGATCAGGTCGAACGCGCCGGCGGCGCGCGCCTCGTCCCAGCTCTTGATCGAGCTCACGTCGACGACGACGGCGACCGCCGCACCGACGGAGTCCGTCGACAGCGGGTTCACCTGCGCGACGCGCGCCGGCATCGTCGGCAGCACGATCGGCGCAGGCGTCGGGGCGAGCACGATCCACTCGAACGAGAGCTGGTCGCGCGAGAACTGCAGGTCGGCGGCGTACACGGTGCTCGGGAGCACGCCCTCGACGTTCGGCGCGATCGTCCGGGTCTCGAGATCGAAGCTCACGTTCGTCAGCCACGGCGCGACCTGCATCCCGACGTCGAGCGTGTAGTTGACCGCGTTGCCGACGACGCGCTGGCTGATCGTCTGCAGCGCGTTGTCGTTGCGGATGAGCGAGCTGCGCACGATCGCGCGCGCACCCGCCGTCGCGACGTTGTTCGCGAACACCGAGAGCAGGCCGTTCATCGGCGACCCCGAACCACCGACGGTGAAGCCGTTGCGCGAGCCGCTCATGCGTTCGGTGCGGATCTCCGCGATCTCCGCCGGGACGTTCGTGTACGTCGCCGAGAACGAGCTCGTCGTGCGCCACACGTCGGGGACCGTGACGGCGCCGGCGGCGAGCGACACGTTCTGCACCTCGGCGTAGTTCGAGGCGAAGCCGTTCCTGAAGGCGACCACGTACACGTCGAACGTCGGCCGGCGGCAGTTGTTGCGCAGCGGGACCATCGTCGTGCCGGGCATCGCGCCGAAGGAGCCGCACGGCGTGTAGATCTCGTAGAACTCCGTGCCCATCAGCGCCGGGAACGTGACCGCGAAGTTGCCGTTGTCGCTGCCGTCGCGGCGCGTGAAGCCGATCGCGAGGTCGTCGCCCGGCTTGACGTCGACGATCGTCCCGACGAGCGTGCGCGTGCCCTGGATCCACACGGCGGTCACGCTCGCACCCGGCAGGACCCGCGCCTCCGCGCGCCCGGCGGAGTCCGTCGTCGCGTCGGAGGCGACGGTGCCGTCGGGGTTGAGGAACACCACGGGGATGTTCGCGGTGGGAGCTCCGTTACCGACGACGTCGAGCACCGTGACCTTCACGATCCCGGCGGGATCAGCGTCGATGTCGATGGATGCGTCGGGCGAATCCGGAACGACCTTGCCACAGGCGATCAGCCCGAGCGCGGCGAGCGCGTACCTCATCATCGCCCCATCGTAGCGGATCACCCACGTGTAAAACGAGAAACGGCGGCTCGCGAGAGCCGCCGTTGTGAGGCAGAGCAAGTCGAGGCGGACTTAGAAGTCCATACCGCCCATGCCGCCCATGCCGCCGCCGCCGTGGCCGCCGCCGGCCGGGGCCGGCGCGTCCTTCTTCGGACGCTCGGCGATCATCGCCTCGGTCGTCAGGAGGAGCGACGCGACCGACGCCGCGTTCTGGAGCGCCGTGCGCACGACCTTGGTCGGGTCGATCACGCCGGCCTTGACGAGGTCGCCGTACTCGAGCGACGCCGCGTTGAAGCCGAACGAGTCCTTGCCGTCCTTGACCTTGCTGACGACGATCGAGCCGTCGACGCCGGAGTTCTGCGCGATCTGGCGCAGCGGCTCCTCGAGCGCGCGGCGGACGATCGACAGACCGAACGCCTGCTCCTCGCTCAGCTTGATGCCGTCGAGCACCGACTGCGCGCGGATGAGCGCGACGCCGCCGCCCGGGACGACGCCCTCCTCGACGGCCGCGCGGGTCGCGTGGAGCGCGTCCTCGACGCGGGCCTTCTTCTCCTTCATCTCGACCTCGGTCGCAGCGCCGACCTTGATCACGGCGACGCCGCCGACGAGCTTCGCGAGGCGCTCCTGGAGCTTCTCGCGGTCGTAGTCGGAGGTGGTCTCCTCGATCTGGTTGCGGATCTGCTTCACGCGGGCGTCGATGTCGGCCTTCTTGCCGGCGCCGTCGACGACGGTCGTGTTGTCCTTGTCGACCGTGATGCGCTTGGCCTGACCGAGGTCGGCGAGCGTGAGGTTCTCGAGCTTGAGGCCGAGGTCCTCGGTGACCGCCTGGCCGCCGGTGAGCGTCGCGATGTCCTTCAGCATCTCCTTGCGGCGATCGCCGAAGCCGGGCGCCTTGACCGCGCAGATGTGCAGCGTGCCGCGCAGCTTGTTGACGACGAGCGTCGCGAGCGCCTCACCGTCGACGTCCTCCGCGATGATGAGGAGCGGCTTGCCCTGCTTCGCCACCTGCTCGAGGACCGGCAGGAGCTCCTTCATGTTGGAGATCTTCTTCTCGTGCGTGAGGACGTACGCGTCCTGGATCACGCACTCCATGCGCTCCGTGTCCGTCACGAAGTACGGCGACAGGTAGCCACGGTCGAACTGCATACCCTCGACGACGTCGAGCTCGCTGTTCAGCGTCTTGGCCTCCTCGACCGTGATGACGCCTTCCTTGCCGACCTTCTTCATCGCCTCGGCGATCATCTCGCCGATGTCGGTGTCGCCGTTCGCGCTGATCGTGCCGACCTGGGCGATGTCTTCCTTGCCCTTCGTCGGCGTCGACAGCTTCTTCAGCGCCTCGATGATGTGGCCCACGGCGGTGTCGATGCCGCGCTTGAGCTCCATCGGGTTGTGACCGGCCGCGACGAGCTTGGAGCCCTCGCGGTAGATCGACTGCGCGAGCACGGTCGCGGTGGTCGTGCCGTCGCCGGCGTTATCGGAGGTCTTGGACGCGACCTCCTTGACCATCTGCGCGCCCATGTTCTCGAACTTGTTCTCGAGCTCGATCTCCTTGGCGACGGTGACGCCGTCCTTGGTGACCGTGGGGGCGCCCCACGACTTCTCGATCACGACGTTGCGGCCGCGGGGGCCGAGCGTGACCTTGACGGCGTTGGCGAGGGTGTCGACGCCCACGAGCACCTTGCTCCGGGCCTTCTCGTCGAAAATGATGTCCTTGGCGGCCATGACGCTAACTCCTTACTCGATCACGCCGAGGACTTCGTCCTCGCGCAGGATGATGTGGTCCACGCCGTCCACCTTGATCTCGGTGCCGGCGTACTTGCCGAAGAGGATCCGGTCGCCCGCCTTGACGTCGAGCTCGACCAGCTTGCCGTCCTCGAGGCGCTTGCCCGAGCCGACGGCGACGACCTTGCCCTCGAGCGGGCGCTCCTTGGCGGAGTCAGGGATGATGATGCCGCCGCGGGTCTTCTCGACCTCCTCGACGCGGCGAACCAGGATGCGATCCTGTAGCGGGCGGACGTTCATATGGTTTCTCCTTCGCGAGGGCGACGTTTGTTAGCACTCACCTCGGGTGACTGCTAACGGGCCGGTTAGTAAAGCGCCCACCGGGTCCGCGCAAGCCCCTACCGGCTGGTTTTTCCTCGCGACTACAGCACCGCTCAGCTCCCGTGCCGTGCCACACCGCCACACCGCGACGAGGCGGATTCGGGAGGCGAACTAACTCGATGTGATCAGTGACGATCTTGCTTCGGCCTCATCTTGGCCGATGATCGGATCATGGACGTAACGCTGGCTGCTTCCGTGGACGAGTTCTTCCACGAAGTGGTGACCGAGGCCCTGTCGACCGTGGATCTCGACGCGTCGGAGCCCGCGGGCTGGTACCTGGTCAACCTCCTGGGCGAGTTCACCAAGACGCGCCTCACCGACGAGCCGCTCGGGCTCAAGCTCGCCCAGCCGGTCGAGTCCTCCGCCGAGCGTGTACGCAACCTGAAGGAAGTCGGCGACACGTCCCTCTATGTCGCCGGCTTCTTCGCGGAGAGCCTGAACCGCTCGCTCGTCGACATCGATTACTACGTCGGCCTCGGGCAGAACGCGTACGCGCAGCTCGCCCGCCAGCTCGGCGGCGGCAAGTCGATCAGCGACGTGTACGAGGAGCTGGCCGACAAGTTCCCGCGCTTCGTCGACGTCCTCGCGGCCGTGCGCAAGCGCGTCGCGATCGCCGAGCTCGGCGCGGTCACCGACCTCACGCGCCTGTACGAGATCTGGCTGCGCACGCGCGACGAGTGGGTCGAGAAGAAGCTGAAGGCCGCGGGCATCCTCGTCGACTCCGGAAGCAAGGTGATCCAGTAGTGCAGACGCTGGTCCGGGTGCAGCGCGGGCTCGAGGCGCTGTACCGGGTGGACACCGGCGTCGTGATCGACGAGTTCGTCGTCGGCGCCGAGCTCCGCGACCTGCTGGCGCCGGTGCGCCGGCCGCGCGAGCAGCTGCTCGTGTGCGAGGAGCGCGGCGAGATGTCGCTCGCGCTGTTCATCGATCCGGCGGCGCTCGCGAACCTCGCGGCGCACGATCCGGGCGCGCGCCTCGACGACCGCAACCTCGGCGACTTCCTGCTCGCCGTCGAGGGCGTGTCCCACTTCATCTACGCGATCGTGTGCGCGCGCGCCGACCGCCCGCTGACGCAGCTCGAGCTCGAGCTCCAGGCGGAGGTCGACAAGTACGTCACGTGCCTCCTCGCGTGCGGCGCCGAGCTCGCGACGTCGGCGACGCTGCGCCACCGCCTGTTCGCCGCGTGCGAGTACGAGGCCGACCTCGATCACGACGAGCACGCGCGCTACCGCGCCGCGAACGACAACGCGCACCGCTACGCCGCGTGGCTCGAGCGCACGTTCATCGGCACGCGCCGCATCCCCGAGATGCTCGGCGAGCTGCGCCGCTTCTACCGCATCGGCCTGCCGGCGAAGCTCGCGACGATCGCGCGCGCGGCATAAGCGTAGGCTCGCTACGAGATGTTGAGGCGATCGAGGTAGGCCTCGACGCGGCGGCGCGGGAGGCGGGCGCGGCCGGCGAGCTCGAGCGCCATCGCGCGCGTGGCGCGGGACTGGTGCTCGTCCCACTCCGCGAGGAGGATGCAGAACACGCCGGGGCCGACGGCCCATGCCTCGACGGAGAACGGGCCGAAGAAGCAGGCGGCGATGCCGAGGCAGATGCCGAGCGTGAGGCGGCGCGCGATCTTCCAGCCGGCGGGCAGGCCGGTCGCGATGGTGCCCCACAGCATCGCGGCGAGGATCGCGCTCCAGCGGCGGCCTCCGACCTCGGCGCGGAAGAGGTCGGCGAGGCCGAGCGCCAGGCACACGGTGCCGGTCGTGACGTAGCACCAGCGCTCCCACGCGGCCCCGTACGACTTCCACGAGAACGGGAGCTCGGTCGTGCTCGGCGGGAACGGCTCGCCGCCACCGCGGGCCCACGTGTTCGCGTCGTCGGGCTCGACGACGATGTAGGTGCCGCGCGGGACGAGCGGCGCGTCGAGGATGTGGTGACACTTCGTGGCGACGCGCAGGAGCCCGGGGACCTGGTGGATGTCGCCGAAGTAATCGGTGCCGAGCGGCAGCTCTTCTTCGATGAAGTGGAGCACGCGCGGCGAGTGTAGTGGAGTAGGCTCGCCCGCGTGAAGACCCGCGCAGCGATCGCATTCGAAGTCGGCAAGCCGCTCGTCATCGAGGAGGTGGACCTCGAGGGGCCGAAGGCGGGCGAGGTGCTCGTCGAACTCGCCGCCACCGGCGTGTGCCACACCGACGAGTTCACGCGCTCCGGAGCGGATCCGGAGGGCCTGTTCCCGGTGATCTTCGGGCACGAGGGCGCCGGCATCGTGCGCGAGGTCGGCGCGGGCGTGACGTCACTCGCGCCGGGCGACCATGTGATTCCGCTCTACACGCCGGAGTGCCGCAACTGCAAGTCGTGCCTGTCGCGCAAGACGAACCTGTGCACGGCGATCCGCGCGACGCAGGGCAAGGGCGTCATGCCCGACGGCACGAGCCGGTTCTCGTACAAGGGGCAGAAGATCCACCACTACATGGGGTGCTCGACGTTCGCGAACCACACCGTGCTGCCGGAGATCGCGCTCGCGAAGGTGCGCAAGGACGCGTCGTTCTCGTCGATCTGCTACCTCGGGTGCGGTGTCACGACCGGCATCGGCGCCGTGCTGTGGACGGCGAAGGTCGAGGCCGGCGCGAACGTCGTCGTGTTCGGCCTCGGCGGCATCGGCCTCAACGTCATCCAGGGCGCACGCATGGTCGGCGCCGACAAGATCATCGGCGTCGACATCAACCCGGCGCGCGAGGCGATCGGCCGGCAGTTCGGCATGACGCACTTCGTGAACCCCAGGGACGTGAAGGGCGATCTCGTGGCGCACCTCGTCGAGCTCACGGGCGGCGGCGCCGACTACTCGTTCGAGTGCGTCGGCAACACGACGCTGATGCGCCAGGCCCTCGAGTGCTGCCACCGCGGCTGGGGCGTCAGCGTCGTCATCGGCGTCGCGGGCGCCGGCCAGGAGATCGCCACGCGCCCGTTCCAGCTCGTCACGGGGCGCGTCTGGAAGGGCAGCGCCTTCGGCGGCGCGCGCGGCCGCACCGACGTGCCGAAGCTCGTCGACTGGTACATGGACAAGAAGCTCGAGATCGACTCGCTGATCACGCACAAGCTGCCGCTCGAGCGCATCAACGAGGCGTTCGACCTGATGCACGCCGGCACCTCGATCCGCGCCGTCGTCGAGTTCTGACGCTTCGGGGAAACCGCAGCTGGGGATCGGGCGTCTGAGCGACAAATCAGCGAGGTCGAAATGCGCGGTTGGTGGTGCGTCGTCGGACTTGTCGTCGCATGTGGTTCGCGAAAGGAGCCCAGGGACCTCGAGGTCTCGACGGGCGCACCACGCGCGTCGCCGCTCGGGAAGAAGCAGCTCGCCGCGCCCGATCCTGCGAGCGCGATCGGGACAGCGCATCCGTTCCTGGCGATCGTGGTCGCGGAGAACGGTCGCTGGATCGTCGGGTGCCAGGCGCGGGAGGAGACCGACGGGAGGCCCGGGATCTCCGTCGACGTCGGGCATCACGGGCAACTCAGCGGCGACAGGATGCGGCCGTTCCTGTTCCGCGGCGGCGGCGCGGGCGATCCGATCGATGCGTTCGTCACGGCGTCGGTCGACGAGCGATGGATCGCGGTCGTGCGCGATCGGCGGTTCGTGTTGATCGACGACGCCGAGCACGTGGAGATCGAGGTGCCGGATGTCGACGTCGAGCCCGATCGCGAGGGCTACGGGCGGATCGCGACCTTCGACGGGCGGGATCGGTATCTCGCGTTCTTTCGCGTCGTCGCCGGCAAGCGTCGCGTGGTGGTGCGCGAGCTGGCGACGGGCAGCGAGCGCGAGGTGACGTTCGCCGGCGATGTGTTGCCGTGGCGGTTCCAGCGAGAGCGCGACTCGCATTGGGTGCGGGTGCTCGTCGTGAGCGAGGACAGCGACGGCAACGGCAAGCTCGAGTGGCCGAGCGTCGGCACGAATGCGCCGGTGGCCGCGGTGTGCGCCGGCGAGTTTGTCTCGTATTCCGAGTTCGGGCGGCGCGGAGATGTCCCGCAGGCGATGTGGATCGATCTGGCCTCGGGGCGCGTCGTGCAGGGAACGAACGTGCTCGCGCATATCGGCGACGCCGAGGTCCGCGCACGCGACGGCGCCGTGTACATCGGCGACGACGAGGTCGTTCCGGCCAAGTGCAAGGCGGCGGTGGTCGCCGTGATCCTCGATCCGCGACGCGTGGTCGCTCGCTGCGACGACGCCGAGGTCCTCACGCTGTTCGGCGGTTCAGCGCCGGTCGAGCTCGATGGTGCCTCCGCTCCACGTGGAGAGCTCCCCGAGCCACGCGTGATGCGTGCGCGCGTTCTGTGCTCGAACCCGGAGACGTGCTTCGCCGCCGCCGACGGCAAGCGGCTGAAGCTCCACGGGAGCATGGTCGATCAGGCCGGCACGAAGCTCCTGCTGAAGCGGGGCGAAGGCTTCGTGATGTTCGACGCGGGCACCGGTGCAGAGAAGGCGGTGCCGGGCGCGACGGGCTACGTGCGTGCGCGCGCGAAGGACCTCCGTGTGGTCGACAACGTCGTGATCGATCTCGCCAACGCGCGGGTCGTCGGCAAGCTGGCGCATCCGCCGCTCGGGATCGATGCGCGCGGACGCGGTCTCCTGGCCGAGCGCGAGGCCGCGCAGGGCGTGGCGACGGGGCCGGTGCGCTGGGTCGCGCCCGAGTAGTCGCTACGGGGCGGCGAGGGTGACGTGGACGGTCGCGCCGCGCGCGAGGCCGAGGGCGAGCTTGGTGCTGGGTGGGGCGCGCATGAGGACCCACGACTGCAGCGAGTTGGAGCCGGTGATGTCGATGCCGTCGATGGAGGTGACGAGGTCGCCGACCTTGAGCTCGGTCTTGGCGGCGGGGCCGGCGGGATCGATCCAGCTGACCTTGAGCTCGCGCTTGTCGGGTGGGGTCTCGGGCGGTTGCTGCGCGAAGTTGACGCCGAGCTCGCCGACGACGTCGCCCTTCTTGACGCGCTTCTTGATGATGCCGATGTCGCCGACGTCGACGGTGCCGCTGCCCTCGACGCTGCGCACGACGGCGACGCCGAGGAAGTCGCCGTCCTCGGTCCAGTCCTTGGGCCAGCCGCGCAGCTGGAGCTTGCCGCGCGGGGCGTGCTTGATCGTGAAGCGGCCGGTCTCGTCGGAGATGTTCGCGCGGTCGTCGTCGCCGGAGGAGAACGTGAAGCCGCCGCCGGTCGCGGGCGAGGCCATCATCGCGATGCCGGCGACGGGCTTCTGCGTGCCGTGCTCGACGACGCGCCCGGTGACGTGGATGAGCGCCTCGAGCTCGACGGTGACGCCGGTCCTGGCCTCGCCCTCGGCGAGGTCGAGCTCGACCATCTTCTGGCTGCCCTCGGCCTCGACGGTGATCTGGAAGTGGCCCTTGGGGACGTCGCGCACGGTGAAGCGGCCGTCGGTGCGGTAGAACTGCTCGCGGCGCCAGAAGCCGGTGGTGAGCTCGCGGACCTGGACGGTCATCTCGACGGGGGCGCCGTCGGCGCGGCGCGCGACACCCTCGATCGAGCCGGTCGCCTTGATCTGGAGCTTCGCGGTGCCGCCGACGGCGACGTGCTCGGCGACGGCCTCGCCGCCGCCCTTGCGGTACGCGCGCACGGTGTACGCGCCGGGCGAGAGCTTGCCGACGGTGAACGTGCCGTCGGTCGCCGTGATCACGGGCTTCTCGTCCCAGTTCCAGCGCGTCTCGCCGACGCTGCTCTTCTGCGCGCCGGCGGCGTCGGACTCGCGCGCGGCCGACACGAACGCGTCGGAGACGGGGTGGCCCTCGGTGTCGACGACGGTGCCGGTGATCGTGCCGGTCTGCGACTCGACGACGAGCCGCACGCTCGCCGTCTGGCCGGCGCGCACGGTGACCTTCTCGCCCTGCTTCGCGTCGTCGTTGGTGCCGGGCTTGCGGAGCTGGTCGCGCCAGCCGCGCTGCGCGACGACGCGGTAGTCGCCGGGGCGCACGGAGTCGAGCGTGAAGTTGCCGGCGTCGTCGGACTTGTTCTCGCCGCCGCCCCAGCTGAACCAGCTGTCCGTCGTCGCGCGCGCGCGCACGTCGACGCCGGAGACGGGCTTGCCGGTCTCGTCGACGACGGTGCCCGCGATCTTGCCGCCGTCGTCGAGGACCAGGTCCTTCTCGACGGTCGCGCCGGCGGCGACCTCGGCGCGGTAGCCGTCGCGCGGCGGCACGCCCTTGTCGGTCTGGACCTCGATCTTGTAGCTGCCGGCCTTGAGGCCGGTGAGCTCGTACGAGCCGTCGCGCTCGCTCTGGTTGTTGCCCCAGCCCTGCTTGTCGCGCGCCGCGCCGCCGATGCTCTGCGCCCACAGCGACGCGTCCTCGACGGGCGCGCCGCTCTTCGTGAGGAGCTTGCCGCGGATCGTCGCGCCGGTGTCGACCTCCCACACGAGGCCGGTGACGTCCTTGTCGGCGACGACGACGCTGTCGTACTTGTCCCGGGGCTGGAAGCCCTGGCACCACACCTGGACGGTGTACGTGCCGGGGAGGACGGCGTCGGCGACGACGAGGCCGTCGCCCTTGTGCTCGCCGCCGACCCAGCGGTTCTTGGGCGCGTCGCGCAGGGCGACGCTCGGGTCCTCGCACGGCGCGTTCGTGCCGGCGACGAGCACCTTCCCCTCGACGCGATGCGCGGGGTAGACCTTCACGACGACGCCGCTCACGTGCTGGCCGAGCCCGACGAGCACCGACCCCTCGGTGCGGCCGTAGCCGTGGTCGGTGCGGGCCGTGGCGACGTAGCGTCCGGGCGTGAGGCGGCGCGCGAGGAACTTGCCCTGCGCGTCGCTGAACACGTGGTCGTCGCCGCTGCCGCCCCAGCCCCAGTCCTGCTGCCCGACGATCACCTTCGCACCCTCGACGGGCGCGCCGGTCGCGCCGTCGACGACGGTGCCGGCGAGCGTCGACTCGGGCGTCAAGAGGATCTCGATCTTGCCGGGCGCGCGCGCGGACTCCTCGTTGTCGGCGTAGCCCTCGGCGGCGGCGGTGACCGAGACGTTGCCGGGCTTCACCCACAGCGTGAAGCGGCCCTGGTCGTCGGTCTCCGTGTGCGCGATCGCGCCGTCGCGGCCGTTCCACCAGCCGCCGGTGCCGACCCACACCTTCGCCTGGGCGATCGCGCCGCCGGTGAGGTCGAGGACGGTGCCCGCGAGCTCGACGCCGCCGGGGCGCAGCGCGATGTCGATGCCGGTCTTCGTCTCTCCGGCGGCGAGCGCGAGCTCGGGCTTGCGCCGGTTCTTCGCCGCGGGGCGATGCGCGCCCGGCTGGTACGTCTTCGCCGTCGCGGACACGACGTACTTCGCCGGGAGGAGGTTGTCGAGCTTGTAGGCCCCGGCGGCGTCCGTGGTCGCGCAGGTCGAGTCGCGCAGGAGCTCGGCGGCCAGGTCGGTGGAGTTGCCGTCGGCGCACACGCGCGCGCCGGCGAGCGGGGCCTTCGTCTCGTCGTCGGTGACGGTGCCGCTGATCGACGCGCGCGCGATCGTCTTCGGATCCGGGCGCGCGACGCTGGCGACGCCGCGGTCGCCGGCCTTGCCGGTCTTCGCCACCGGTGCGGCGCTCCCGGTGGTCGAGGCGCCGTCGTCCGACGAGCCGTCGCCGCCGCGACAGCGCCACACGAACACCGCCGCCGCGAGGACGGCGCAACCCACGACCACACCGATTCGCGTTCTCATGGCGAGTGGATGCTACGACAGACCCGCAGACGCGAAGGTTGCTTTCCGGCCGACATCTGTCAGGCGCTGTCGGCGGTGCAGCGCGGCTAACGCGCGACAGGCTGCGACAGGAGCACGCGGTTGTCGATCAGGCGCGTCGTGCCCACGAACACGGCCATCGCCATGACGGCGCGTCGCTCGAGGCGGTCGATCGGTGTCAATTCGTCCACGTCGCGCAGCTCGACGTAGTCGATGCGAGCCAGCGGCTCGGCCTCGATCGGCGCGCGCGCGAGCGCGAGGAGCTGCGCCGCATCGCATTCACCCGAGGCGACCGCCCGCGCGGCGGCCTCGAGCCCCGCGGACAGGACGCGCGCGGCGGCGCGCTGCTCGGGCGACAGGTACGCGTTGCGCGACGACAGCGCCACACCGTCCGCTTCTCGGACAATCGGTACACCAACGATCTCGATCCCGAAGTCGAGGTCGCGCACCATGCGCCGGATGATCGCGAGCTGCTGGTAGTCCTTCTCGCCGAACACGGCGAGGTGGGGCAGGGTCGCGTGGAACAGCTTCGCGACGACCGTCGCGACGCCGGCGAAGTGCCCGGGGCGGCTCGCGCCGCACATCGGCTTCTGCAGCTCGCGCACCTCGACGAACGTCTGCGCGCCGGCCGGGTACATCGCCGCGGCCTCGGGGCAGAACGCGAGGTCGATGCCGCACGTGCGCGCCTTCGCGAGGTCGCCGTCCTCGTCGCGCGGGTACTTCGCGAGGTCCTCGTTCGGTCCGAACTGCGTCGGGTTCACGAAGATCGTGAGGATGACGACGTCCGCGCGGGCGCGCGCCTCGCGCAGCAGCGCCAGGTGCCCCTCGTGCAGGGCGCCCATCGTCGGGACGACGGCGATGCGGCGGCCGTCGCGGCGCAGGTACTCGGCGCGCGCGCGCATCGCCGCGGGCGTGCGCAGGATCTCGAACGGGATGTTCACGCGCGCATGCTAGCTCAGCAGTGCAGCGCGTTCATGCAGTCCTCGCTGTCGGCGAACGACATCCAGTCGGCGACGTCGGTCGCGCACGGGATCTTCGCGACGCGCTCGAGGCAGCGCGCGGCGGCCGGGCAGCGCGGGGGCGAAGCGGGGGGCTTGGAGTATGCGCGGCAGAGGAGGCCGAACGAGTTCGTGTCGGCGGTGCCGCACTTCCTCAGGTGCTCGCAGGCGTGGAAGAAGATGTTCGAGAGCATCACGGTCGTGTCCTGCGTCGGGCTCAGCGGCGTCGGTGGCGCGGGGGCGCCGGTCCACGGATCCGGATCCGCCACGTCGGGATCCGGATCATCGGGGATGTCGATCGGGGACTTCGGCGGCGGCGTCTGCGGCGTCTGGGGCGGCGGCGTGGGATCGGCCCTGGGCGGGTCCCGGTCGTTGCTGGAGCTGCGATCGCGCGGCAGCGGGTTCGTCGGCGTGCGGTCGGGCGCGGGGACGTTGCCGTTGGAGCGGTTGTTCTGCTCCTTGCCGCCGGGCGGCCACACCATCAGCACCACGGCGGCGACGATCGCGAGCGCGGCGATGATGATGACGATGACCGGCCAGCTCTTCCACCACCCGGCCGGGCGGCGCGCGACGTACTGGCGCCCCGTCGGGCGCGGCGGCAGGACGCCCTGCGGCGACGGCGGCGCATGAACGGGACCGGCGGGGCCGGGCGCGTAGCCGGGCGGCGGCGTCGGTGCATACGGGTTGCCGGCCGGTGCCGGGCGCGCGTACGGGTCGTAGGCCGCGGCGGGCGGCGGCGCGATCGCGACCGGCGCGGGCGGTGGCTGCGGCGGCGCCGCGGCGTGCTGCAGCGCCGGCAGCGCGGCGGCCGCGGCCGGCGTGGCGCCGCGCAGGTTGCCGAGCTCGCCCTTGCAGTGCTTGCAGCGCCCGGCGAGCGGGTGGACGAGGCCACCGCACAGCGGGCAGGGGATCCGGGCATCGGCTTGGTTGGGACGAGCTGCCGCCGCCATGTCCATCCATGCTGGCACCAGAAAGCCGAGGATGCAAAGCGATCTACGCACCGGCGCGTAGCGCGCGTGGCGTTGCCAAGGCCCCGCGCGCGACGCACAGTGCGTCGGATGGCAGCTCCCGTTCCTCCTCGGGTGACCGAGCATGAGGTCCGCCTGACCCGGCTCGATCCGCGGCACGACGGCGTCCGCATCGCGCAGCTCAGCGACATCCACGTCGGCAACCTGACGCCGCGCTCGCACGTGCGCGCGGCCGTCGACGCGGCGAACGCGGCCGGCGCCGACGTGATCGTGCTGACCGGCGACTACGTGTGCTGGCGGCGCAGCGAGGTCGCGCTGGCGGCCGAGCAGCTCGGCGGCCTGCGCGCGCCGCGCGTGCTCGCGGTGCTCGGCAACCACGACTACTTCGTGTGGGGCGCCGGCGTGCGCACGGCGCTCGAGCGCAACGGCTACGAGGTGCTGCGCAACCAGACGACGATCGCGAACGTGCGCGGCGCGCCGCTCGCGATGGTCGGCATCGACGATCCGATCACGCGCCACGACGACCTCGACGCCGCGTTCGCCGGCGCCCCGGCCGGCGTCACGCGCGTCGTCCTGTGCCACGCACCCGACCGCGCCCCGGCCGTCGCGCAGCGCGGCGCCGACCTCGTGCTGTCGGGCCACACGCACGGCGGGCAGATCTACGTGAAGGGCATCACCGACCGCCTGATGAAGCGGGTCGGGCTCAACTACCGCCGCGGCATGTACGACGTCGGCGGCGCCGCGCCCGAGACGCGCGCGAAGCTCTACGTCACCCCTGGCATCGGCTTCTCGGGCGTCACGCGCCGCCTCGGCGAAGGCACGCACGCCGAGGTCGCCGTGCTGACGCTGCGCGCGGCCTGACGGCCGGCGGATCCGCTGCGGCTCCGCCGGCGGATCCGCCACGCAAAAATGCCTCAGCCTGGAACGTCGGGCGATGCGTTAACATCCCGGGAACCGCGACGATCGTGATGACCGTGGACCGCACCACCGACGCCGACATGGCCGCCCAGTTCGAGCGCATCATCCGCCGCGTGAAGGCCTCGATGAGCTATCGCGGCTCGTACAGCACGCGCGACATCCTGGGCGCCCTCGTCGCGCGCTGGGTGCACAGCGGAGAATGGCAGCGCCTGCGCGCACTTCCCCCGGCCGAGCGCCACATCGGCCCGAGCGTGCGCCGCTTCATCCTCGACCGCCTCGAGCAGGTCCGCGGGCGCGGCGAGCCGGTCGAGGTCGACGCCCTGGCCCTCCCGAGCGACGACGACCTCGTCGAGCAGGTCGAGACCGCCGAGCTGCACGTGTGGCTCGCGGACCGCGTCGCCGAGCTCCAGCGCGGCGAGGTCGACGCCCGCATGCGCATCCCGCTCGCGCACCCCATCGAGGTCGGCGAGGTCCTGGCCCGCGCGCTGCGCGGCTTCACGCAGCGCCGCATCGCCGTCGAGCTCGACATCGCGCTCGGCCTCGTCAACCGGCGCATCGCCGAGGGCACGAGCTACCTCGTCGTCCTGCGCGGGATCGAGGAGGGCATCGAAGGCATCCTCGGGGAGGAGGCGATGTCGTGAGCGGCGACCTGCTCGCCGAGCTCCGCGAGATCGCCGCGGCGCCCGTGGGCTCCTGGAGATCGTTGGTACACCAACGATATGCCGGCGACGCCGAGCTGATCCGCCAGGCGCTGCTGTGGCTCGCCGCCGAGCGCGCCGGGGCCGACGACGACGCGACGCCGCAGGCGGAGATCGACCCGCGCTACGAGCTCGTGGCGCGCCTCGACACCGGCGCCACGGCGACCGTGTGGCAGGCCCGCGACCGCACGCTGCAGCGCACCGTCGCGATCAAGCTGTTCCACGACCGCGGGTCGAACGCCGTGTCGTCGGTGATCGGTGAGGCGCGCGCCGCCTGCGACGTGATCAGCGACCACGTCGTCCGCGTGCTCGACGCGCACCACGGCGAGCGCTCCTACATCGTCATGGAGATGGTCGGCGAGCACGACGCGACCGGCGCGCTCGTCCCCGGCCTGCCGGCCTCCGACACGCGCCCGCGCAGCGTCCGCGAGGCGGCGCGCTGGGTCATGCAGATCGCCCGCGGCGTCCACGACGCCCACCTGCGCGGCGTGTTCCACCGCGACCTCAACCCGCGCAACGTGCTGATCACGCCGATCTCGCGCCGCGCCCGCATCGCCGACTTCGGCCTCGCCGCGCGCGAGCGCACCGGCGCCGCCTGCATGCGCGGCACGCCGGGCTACCTCGCCCCCGAGCAGGCGCGCGGCGGCGCCCGCGACCCCGTGGCGATGGACGTGTGGGGCCTCGGCGCGATCGCGTACGACCTGCTCGCCGGCCACGCGCCCTGGGTCGGCGCCCCGGGCGACGAAGGCGAGACGGGCGAGACCGGCGAGACCGGCGACGAGCCGTGGGACCGCGCGACCTCCGGCGCGCCGCCCCCGCCGCTGCGGCGCGCGATCCCGCGCACGCTGCGCCGCATCGTCGAGCGGGCCCTCGCCCTCGATCCCGCCGCGCGCTACGCCTCGGCCGCCGAGGTCGGCGACGAGCTCGCGGCGTTCCTCGACCGCCGCCCGACGAGCCACGACCGCGCGCGCGTGCGCCGCGTGTGGCTGTGGAGCGCGCGCAACCCGCAGGTCGCGCTGACCGGCATCGTCGCGCTGGTCCTGCTCGGCCTCGTCGCCGGCGCCGTGTGGGCGCTCGAGGGCCTGCGCGCCGAGGGCCGCGCGCTCGCCGTCGAGCTCGACGTGCAGCGCGCCGAGGAGGAGCGCATCGCGCACAGCGTGCAGGCCACGCGCGACGAGCTCGCCGCGATCGAGCAGCGCCTCGCCCACCGCAACCGCGACCTGACCGCGCTCGCGGAGCGCATCGACGTCGAGCGCGCCGCGCACGTCGTCACGATCGCCGCGAAGGAGGGCGCGCTGCAGCAGGCGACCTACGAGGCGCGCGCGCTGCTCGGCCAGATCGACGACGTGCGCGCCGACCAGGCGGTCGCCGAGTCCACCGGCAGGGTGTTCGAGCGCATCTGGGCCAGCGCCCGGCACGAGGCCGACACGGCGACGCACGAGCGCATCCGCATCCAGGGCGAGCGCGACAGCGCCATCGCCGAGCTCGCCGAGCTGCGCCTCCGCCTCGAGCAGCTCCAGCGCGAGCTCGAGCGCCTGCGCCCGCTGCCGCCGGCGCCACCGTCGACGGCGAACAACCTCCCCGAGCAGGAGGAGCTCGCGCCGCACGGTGACTTCGCCGAGGTGCTCTGAGAGAGGTACCAGCCCCCGGCGAAGTCACCCTCGAGCACGCGCCGCTCGCTTCCCGAGTGCACCGGCGCGCGCCCGAAAACCGTTACGACCTCGGGCTCAGCTCGTAGGTGAACGTCGCCACGCCGTCGCGCTTGTCGGCCGGCGCGAGGACGAGGCCCTCGATCGCGCCGACCACGCACGCGAGCAGTGCCTCGGGCGCGCTCGACTTGCCGGGGTCGACCGACGCGCGCGAGAACGCGCCCGTCTTCTTCGCGACGGTGAACTTCACCGCGACGGAGCCCTTGGCCGCGGGGTCCTTCGCGAGCGCCTCCTCGTAGCAGCTCTTGATCTGCCCGTCGCGCGTCGCGAGCACCTTGCGCGTGTCGTCGCGGTAGACGCCCGACGAGCGCACGGTGCCGCCGCACGCCGCGAGCAAGAGCGTGATCGCCACGGCCGCCTTCACGACTTCTTCTCCTGACCCGCCGCCGGGTCCTGCTCGAGGATGTTGAACTCGACGCGGCGGTTCTGCTCGCGGCCCTCGCGCGTGCCGTTGTCGCCGATCGGCTTCGCGGCGCCGTACCCGACGGGCACGAGCTTGGCGGCCACGCCCTTCCCGACGAGGTACGCGACGACCGCCCGCGCGCGCTGCTCGGACAGGCGCTGGTTGTGGCCGGCGTCGCCGTCGGCGCTCGCGTGGCCCTCGATCTGGATCTTCTTCAGGTGCGGGTGCTTCTTGATCACCGCCGCGACCTCGTCGAGCAGGCTGAACGACCCCTGCAAGATCGTGTCGCGGTCGTACGCGAACTGGATCTTCTCGGTGATCTCGATCCGGTCGGGCTTGACCTCGACACGCGCCGGCGGCTCCTGCGGCACGACCTGGGCGGGCGGGTCGCCGGTGATGGCGAGGGTGCTCTCTCCCTGAAACGCGACGGGCTTTCCGCCGCAACCCAGCAACAAGACTAGTGCTATTGCGCGAACCATGTCTCCTCCATCCCCAAAGACGGGCGGCGGAGGCCGTTGTTCACGCCGTCGTTCACGCCGTCGTTCAGGCCTCGCGGTCGAGCTCGGCCACCAGGACCCCGATCATGCGCACCGTGTGCTCCACGGTGGTCTCGCCCGCCCGCCCGAGCGCCCGGCGCACCGCGGCCTCCACGGTGCCGCGCCGCTCGCGGTCGATCTTGCGCCCGGCGCGCGTGAGCCGGTAGCGGACGCGCCGGCCGTCGGTGGGGTCCGGCAGGCGCTCGACGAGCTTCTGGCCCACGAGCCGCGCGAGGACGCCGGTCAGCGTGCTCGGGTGGAGCCCCATCGTCGCGGCGATGTCGCCGGAGCTGATGTCGGGGAACTGGCCGATCACCCGGATCACGAGCCGCTGCGGCCCGGTGACGCCGAGGACGCGCAGCATGCGGCGCGACGTCACCTCGAGCGCGTGCGCGAGCCCCCACATCGCCTGCATGAACTGCAGCGTCTCGCCCGCGGGGCGTGGGGATCGTCGTGTCGCCCGGCTCGGCATCGCGCCGTGTGTACTACACGCCGGACCGCAGCTCGACCAGGCGCGCCAGCAGCTGATCGATCTCGTCCTGCTCGCGCAGGTAGAAGTCGGCCGCCGACGTCGCCGCCTCGCCGACGCGCAGCGCCACGATGCGGTCGGGGCGGTCGAGCTCGAACACGTCCTCGTCGGTGACGTCGTCGCCCACGTACACGGCGACGTCGACGTGCTCGCGCTCGACGAGCTCGAGCATGACGTCGCCCTTGTTCGTCGCCCCCGCGGGCAGGACGTTCGTCACGAGCTTGCCCCCGATCACCCGGATCGGGCGATCGACCTCTTCGATCGCGCGCTCGATCCGCGCGAGCGCCTCGGCGTGCGACGGCGCGGCGCGGTAGTGCACCGACAGCGACAGCCGCTTGTCCTCGATCTCCACGCCCGGCGCGCCGGCGAGCTCGCGCGCGAGCGTGGCGCGCACCGCCGCGAGGTCGCCGGTGAAGCCGAGGTGCTCGCCGTCGCACTCCATGCCGTGGTTGCCGACGACGTGCCGCAGCTCGATCGGCTCCATGCGCGCCGCGACGTCGCTGCGCGCGCGGCCCGACACGACGGCGACCGGGTACAGGCGCGCGAGCGAGGCGAGCAGCGCGCGCGTGCTGTCGCGCATCGCCGCGCGCGTGCGGTCGGGCACGATCGGCGCGAGCGTGCCGTCGAAGTCGAACGCGATGAGCGCGCGCGCGTGCGCGACGCGCGCGAGGACGCCGGCCTGATCGGGCGACAGGATGTACTTCATCACGACGCGGCTCCGTTGAAGATGGCGAGGCGGCCGAACAGGCGCTCGCGCCGCCGCAGCGACGCCGCGTCGACGAGCATGCGCCCGGCCCAGCGGTACACGTTGTGCTCGGCGACGACCCGGCGCATCGAGCGCATGCGCTCGCGCTGCTCCTGCGGCGCCATGCGCAGCGCCATCGCGAGCGCGTCGCTCGCCTGCTGCAGGTCGTACGGGTTGACGATCAGCGCCTCGGTGAGGTCGCGCGCGGCGCCGGTGAACTGCGACAGCACGAGCACGCCGCGCTCGTCGTCGCGCGCCGCGGCGAACTCCTTCGCGACGAGGTTCATGCCGTCGTCGAGCGAGCTCACGTAGCACAGGTCCGCCGCGCGGTAGTAGCGGAACACCTGCGCCGGCTCGTGGTGCGCGCGCAGGAGCGCGATCGGCCGGTACGAGCCGCTCGCCCAGCGCGCGTTGATCTCGGCGGACAGCGCCTCGACGCGGTCGTTGAGGTCGCGGTAGTGCACGATGCGCGTGCGGCTCGGCGCCGCGAGCTGCGCGAACGTGAACCGCCCGCGGTACTCGGGGTAGCGCTCGAGCAGGCTGTCGACCGCCGCGAGCCGCTCCTCGATGCCCTTCGTGTAGTCGAGGCGATCGATGCCGACGCCGAGCAGCGCGTCCGCCGGCAGGTCGAGTTCGCGCCGCACCTCCGCGCGGCACTCGGCGACGCTCGGCGCGCCCGCGAGCCAGCGCACCGGCCACTCGATCGAGATCGGGTACGGCCGCACGAGCGTGCGGTTGCGCCCCTTCACGATCGCGTTCGTCTCGCGATCGATGCGGCTCTCGACGAACGCGTCGACGGAGTCGATGAAGTTGTTGCAATGCTGTTGCGTGTGAAATCCGAGGATGCTCGAGCCGAGCATCCCGGAGATCAGCTCCTCGCCCCACGGGCAGATGCCGACGCGCTCGGCGCTCGGCCACGGGATGTGCCAGAACGTGAGGATCGTCGCGCGCGGCAGCTTCTGCCGGATCATCTTCGGCGCGAGCGCGAAGTGGTAGTCCTGCACGAGCACGATGGGAGACGTGGTCTTTGCCTCGGCGACGACGGCATCAGCAAAGCGCTCGTTGACGGCGCGGTAGGTGCGCCAGTCGGATTCGCGGAACACCGGGCGCGTGAAGGCGATGTGGCAGAGCGGCCAGCGACCCTCGTTCGCGAGGCCGTAGTAGTAGCCGTCCTGCTCCTCCTCGGTGATCCAGATGCGGCGCAGCGTGTACTCGGGATGGCCCGGCGGCACGGCGATGCGGTCATGGGCATCGACGGTTTCGCGATCCGCGGTGCCGCTGCCGTGCGCGATCCACGTTCCGCCGCAGGCCCGCATCACGGGCTCGACCGCGGAGACGAGACCGCTTGCCGGTGTCTGCAGCTCGATGCCGTGCTCGCCGCGATTGTGGATGTAGGGCTCGCGGTTGGCGACCACGAGCACCTCGACGCCCGGCAACTCGGCCATGACGATATCGCGCAGCGTGGACTTGCTCCAGTTCGCCTGGTCGCGGTCGATGGCGCTCTGGCTCATCTCGAGCTGGCGCAGAACCTGGCGCACCTCGCGGTCGAGGATGCCGAACGTGACAGGATCGGCGCTGGCCCTGCCGGGAACGGTCGCCCCGATCACGGCCTGCTTGAACTTCTGCGTCCAGTTGCGGATCAGATAAAGCACGAGGCCAACGGCGAGCGCGCCGCTGGCGAGGATGATGCCGCCCAACATCAGCGTCAGGTAGTTGCGCGCCTCCTGACCGCGGTACTCGGCGAAGGTCAGATCCTGGACGATGATGAAGTGTCCGTGGGACGGGTCGGCAGAGATGGGAAACGCGCCGATCAGCATGCGACGGCCGCCCACGACGATGGTGGAGAAGCTCTCCACATCCGAGCGGGAAATCTCCGCGCATTTGATTGCGGACGGCATCAGCTTGGTGGCGTAGCTCGGCTCGCCGTCGCTCTTGCAGACGCCGACCGCGACGACGCGGCTGTCCGCCGTCGCAACACGCTCGAAAAGCTGGTTGATGTGATCGTCCTGCCCGCTCGTGAGCATGCTCGCCAGCGGA
>JAHBVW010000058.1 GCA_019637375.1 Deltaproteobacteria bacterium
GCTGCGCGGCGCGGGGCTCGATGCCGCCGTCGCCCTCGCCGGCGGCGCCGCCGAGCTCGTGCGCGCCGACGGGACGCGCGCCGCGATCGGCGCCGACGCCGCGGCGATCGCAGATGCGTTGATGCAAGGAGGAACCTGATGTCCGTCGTGATCGTCGTGGGCGCCCAGTGGGGCGACGAGGGCAAGGGCAAGGTCGTCGACCTGTTCACCGAGCGCGCCGATACCGTCGTGCGCTACGGCGGCGGCGCGAACGCCGGCCACACGCTCGTGATCGACGGCGTCAAGCTGGTCACGCACCTCGTGCCGTCGGGCGTGTGTCACCCGGGCAAGAGCTGCGTCCTCGGCGACGGCATGGTGATCGATCCGCACACGCTGCTCGACGAGCTCGCGCAGTGCCAGGCGCGCGGCCTCCTGTCGCGCGGCGAGCTGCTGGTCGGCCTCGGCGCCCACGTGATCCTGCCGTACCACAAGCTCCTCGATGGGCTGCGCGAGGACCGCGGCGCCGCGAAGGGCCGGGCGATCGGGACGACGCGGCGTGGGATCGGGCCGGCGTACGAGGCGAAGGCAGCGCGGCGCGGCGTGCGCATGCGAGATCTCTTGAAGCCGGCGCGGCTGCGCGAGCTCGTCGCGGCGAACCTCGACGAGCTGGGGCCGCTGATCCAGCACCTCGGCGGGACCGCGCCGGCGGAGGCCGAGGTCGCGACGTGGATCGACGACGCGCTCGCCGCCGGTGCCAGGCTCGCGCCCCACACCGGCGACGCCGGGCGCCACGTCGCGCGCGCGATCGCCGGCGGCCGCCACGTGCTGTTCGAGGGCGCGCAGGGCTGCCTGCTCGACCTCGACCACGGCACCTACCCGTACGTGACGTCGTCGTCGACGATCGCGGCCGGGGCGTGCCAGAGCGCCGGCATCGGCCCGACGCACATCGACACCGTCGTCGGCATCACGAAGGCGTACGCGACGCGCGTCGGCGAGGGGCCGTTCCCGACGGAGATCCCGGGCGAGCTCGGCGACAAGCTGCGCAACGCGGGCGGCGAGTTCGGCGCGACGACGGGCCGGCCGCGCCGCTGCGGGTGGCTCGACCTGCCGGCGCTGCGCATGGGCGTGCGCCTGTCGGGGATGCAGTCGCTCGCGCTGACCAAGCTCGACGTCCTCGCGGCGCTGCCCGAGGTCTCGGTGTGCGTGGCCTACAAGGTCGACGGCAAGGAGCTCGACGAGCCGCCGATCGACCCCGACGACATCGCGCGGGCGGTGCCCGTGTACGCGACCTTCCCGGGGTGGGGAAAGCTCCCCTCCCAGGCGCGCGAGATCAGCGATCTCCCGACGGCGGCGCGCGACTACGTGAGCACGATCCAGCGCATGGCGGGCGTCCCGTTCTGCCTGGTCTCGGTCGGTCCGGACCGCGCGGAAACCATCCGGCTGTCCGACCCCTTCGCCCACACGTGATACGATTTTTCTCCAAGGAGTGACGGACTCGGGGGTCCGTCACTTCGAACCAGCCGCGGGATATATCCATGAAGATCGTCTGCGACGCTTGCCAGGCCAAATACTCGATCTCCGACGACAAGGTCCAAGGCAAGGTCTTCAAGATCCGCTGCAAGAAGTGCAGCAACATCATCGTCGTGCGGGGTGGTGCGGGCGCAGCGGAAGCGGCGCCGCAGCCCGAGCAGCAGAAGGAAACCCGCGTCTACGACTACGGGTACGAGGGCGGCGAGCAGCAGCCCGCCGGCGACGAGGCCGTGTGGCACGTCGTGATCAACCAGGACCAGGTCGGCCCGATGACGGCGGCCGACGTCCAGGCGCGCTTTGCCGCCGGCGAGATCGACGGTGAGACCTACGCCTGGCGCGAGGGCTTCGCCGACTGGCTCCCGCTCGCCCAGGTCGATGCGTTCGCGGGGATGGTCGCCTCCGGCACCACGACCGCGGCGGTCGGCGGGGGCGGCGGTGGCGCCGATGCGATCGGCGCGATGTTCAGCGGCGGCGGCGAGGATGCGGGCACCGTGCGCAGCGACCCCGGCGACCTGTTCGCCGCGGCGTCGGCGGGCTCGCGCCACCAGGAGGAAGACAACGGCGACCTGTTCGGCGGCGGCCGCTCCGGGCGCGGCGGCCAGCAGCAGCCGGCCGCGGCCGCGTCGGCGGCCACGACGAGCACGAGCGGCTCGAAGCTGCGCGGCGAGCGCAACGAGAACTCGGTGCTGTTCTCGCTCGGCAACCTCGCGCAACTCGCGAGCGACCGCCCGGCGCCGGCACCGTCGTCGTCGTCGTCCGCACCGGCGTCCTCGACGATGCCCGGCCACGCGACGGGCGCGTCGGGCGGCGAGGGCTCGGGCCTCATCGACATCCGCTCGATGGCGAACGCCTACCTCGGCGGCTCGGGCGGCGCGGCGAAGCCCGCGACGTCGTCGGCGATCGGCTCGATCGACGACCTCCCGGTGTTCGGCGGCGGCGGCTTCTCCGAGCCCGCCGTGATCGTCCCGACGCAGAAGGCGGCGAGCAACAACAAGCTCATGTACATCCTGATCGGGTCCGTCGGCGTCCTCGCCGTGGCCGCGATCATCCTGATCGTCGTGATGGCGGGCGGCGGCGACAAGGACAAGAAGAACGACGACAGGACCGCGTCGAACGACAAGACCGACAAGGCCGACAAGGCGGTCGGCGGCGACAAGGACAAGCCGGCGGCCGACCCGGCGGACAAGAAGGACGGCGAGGCGGCGAAGGAGCCGCCGAAGGATCCCGAGCCCGCGGCGAAGGAGCCGCCGAAGGATCCGGCCCCGGACACGGCGAAGAAGGACCCGCCGGCGGATCCGCCGAAGGACACGCTCGTCGCGAAGAAGGATCCGCCGAAGGACCCGCCGAAGAAGGACCCGCCGAAGAAGGATCCGCCGAAGGACACGCTCGTCGCGAAGAAGGATCCGCCGAAGGACCCGGTGAAGAAGGACCCGGTGAAGGAGCCCGGCAAGGACACCGGCGGCTGCGACGACGTCACGTGCGTCCTCAACAACTACGAGGGCGCGTGCTGCCAGAAGTTCAAGAAGGGCAAGACCACGCCCCCTCCGGCGACGAACCCGGGCGGCGGCACGACGACGACCAACTCCTCGCTCCCGGCGACGCTCGACCGCGGGATGATCTCCGCCGGCGTCGGCAGCATCATGGGCCGCGCGAGCGCGTGCGGGAAGTCGTCGTCGGCCAAGGGCACGGTCAAGATCGGCGTCAAGGTCAGCCCCGAGGGCGGCGTCCTGGCCGTCACCGTCAAGGAGTCGCCCGACCCGGCGCTCGGCCAGTGCGTCGCGAACGCGATGCGCGGAGCCACGTTCAAGAAGACGCAGACCGGCGGCTCGTTCTCGTTCCCGTTCGTGTTCTAGCCGCGCCCGGGTGGCTACTCGACTAGCCGCACACGGGCAGCTGCAACTGCAGTGACCAGAGATCGGCGTTCCGGCACAACGCAGGGTCGCTGGGTTGGAGCTGGGGTCTGGTGGCATGAATTGCGCACTTGCCGCCGCGCATCATGCGTACCCGTCTGCTGGCAGTTCTCTCCGCCTCGCTCCTCGCTGCCGCGTGCAGCGGCGGCGGCGGCGACGGTCCGACCCCCTACGACGACATCCACGACCCGTCGAACGGCGACATCAACGAGGGCGCGCCGCGCAACGACACGCTCCCCGACGACAACAAGGCCGACGCGGTGTACCCGCCGCGCTTCGAGGTCCGCGACCAGTCGCCGGTCAAGAGCCAGGGCAGCCGCGGCGTGTGCTCGATCTTCGCCGCGACCGCGCTCGTCGAGAACCTCTACATCAAGGCCGGCATGCCGGTCGCCGAGGCCGACTTCTCGGAGCAGTACCTCCAGTGGGCCGCGAAGAACCTGCCGGGCGCGAGCTTCAAGAACACGTCGGGCAGCACGAGCGAGCTCAACCTCCGCATGGTGGTGCAGCACGGCACCGTGAAGGAGAGCGCGTGGCGCTACGAGTCGTTCCAGTGGAACACGTCGAACGACCCGGAGTGCACCGACGGTGAAAACCTGCCGACGAGGTGCTACACGAACGGCGCGCCGCCGGTCAGCGCGACCGAGGCGCAGAAGTTCAAGCTGCCGCGCACGCGCTTCGTGAACACGAACTCGATCAAGGCGCACATCCACACGAACAAGACGGGCGTGAACGTCGGCCTGACGTTCTTCTACCAGGCGTGGAACCACCGCAAGTCGGTGCTGCCGGTGTCGACGGACCTGTGGCAGCGCGGCATCGTCACGATGCCGAACGGCAAGGACGAGGAGGAGTCGCTGAAGAACCGCGCGGGCCACGCGATCCAGATCGTCGGCTGGGACGACGAGCTGGAGGTCGAGATGCGCGACGGCGAGGGCAAGACCGTGCTCGACGCGCAGGGCAAGCCGCGCCTCGAGAAGGGCTTCTGGATCTTCAAGAACTCGTGGGGCACGACGGGCTTCGGCATCGATCACCCGACGGGCGCGGGCTACGGCTACCTGTCGATGGCGTACGTGAAGAAGTACGGCTCGGCGGTCACCGCCGACGTCCCGGTGCTGCGCACGGCCGAGGTGTGCGACGACCCGGACGGGATCGACGAGGACGGCGACAACCGCGCGAACTGCGATGACTCGGATTGCGCGACGCACCCGGCGTGCACCGGCGCCGGCAGCACGCACACGTACACGGCGACGCCGGCCGCGGCGATCCCCGACAACAACACGACGGGCGTGTCGAGCACCATCGAGGTCGGCGACGCCGGCACGATCGCCGACGTCAAGGTCACCGTCGACATCACGCACACGTTCCGCGGCGACCTCGTCGTCACGCTGGAGCACGACGGCACGACGAAGACGCTGATCGCGAACTCGGGCGGCTCGGCGAAGGACCTGAAGCAGACGTTCGCGGTGAGCGGCTTCACCGGCGCGCTGTCGGGCCGCTGGACGCTCAAGGTCGTCGACACCGCGCGCATCGACACCGGCACGCTGAACAGCTGGCAGCTCGAGGTCGCGACGAACTGAGCGCCGTCCGTCCGCTGCTTGCGTAGCCCGCCCGCACCGCACGTGCGGGCGGTGCGCGTTTCGGCGCCGAAGTTTGGTATCCACGGGCGATGCGCGCCCCGTGGTGGATCGTCCTCGCGACCGGATGCTGGTCGGCTGCCCCGGCGCCGCCGGCGGCGGCACCTCCGGCGGCGCCCGCCGGGACGTGCACGATCCGCGACGGTGCCGTGCAGCCCATGAGCGCGATCGCGCTGCGGGTGGAGGGCGCGACGTTCGCGACGCTGACCGAGGAGGTCGAGCGCTTCGAGCTGTTCGCGTCGACGGCGACGATGCGCGTCGAGACGACGCAGGTCGAGCTGGCCGGCGAGCTGGATCTCGCCACGTTCCGCGTGCGCCCGCGCCAGCCGATGCGCGACGGCTGGGTCGAGGTGCTGTCCTCGACGGTGGATCGCGCGAAGGGCGCGAGCGCCTCGCTCGCGGTGGCGCTGCCGGAGGGGCTGAAGCCGGCGATCGCGTACATCGACGTGCCGTGCGCCGAGCTGACGTCCGTCGAGGGGACGGGCGAGCCGGCGGAGGACGGTGAGTCCGTCGTGATCGAGCGGCCGACGCCGCTCCTCGACGCGCCCGGCGGGAAGGAGCGCGCGCGCATCGACCCGGGGCAGGGCGAGAGCGTCCCGGCGACGATCCTCGAGCGGCGCGGCGGGCTCGTGCGCGTGCTCATCGACGGGACGAACCCGGTGCGCGGCTGGATCGCCGGTGCCGCCGTCGGGACGACGCCCGGCTATGGCCTCGGAGGCGGCGGGATGGGCTACGGCGGGCTCGGCTCGCGCCCGCGCAGCATCACGTGCCCGGCGCCGACGCCGATCTACGTGCGCACGAAGACGCGCGGCATCGTGCGCGTCGGCCACCTGAGGCCGCGCCAGACGGTGAACGTGAAGGGCGAGCCCGAGGTGAACGGCCCCGTCGAGATCGACCTCGGCAAGGCGGAGGTACAGCCGTTCCTGCGCCCCGGCGACGTCGCCGACTGCCAGCGCTGAGCGGGCGCCGCCGTCGTGCTCGCCGCGCCGGGCGGCGAGCCGGCGTCGTGATGCCGCGGGCCGATACCTCGTCGGGACGGCGCGCGAGTACGGCACGCGGGCGTGCGGGGGGCGGCGCGCGGCGCGGGATGCGGTAGCGTTTTGGGGTGCTGCTCGAGCAGGTCGCGAAGGTCAGCGCCGAGGTCGCGCAGACCTCGGCGAGGAAGAAGAAGGTCGCGCTGCTCGCGCAGCTGTTGCGCGAGGTGCCCGTCGCCGAGCGCGCGATCGCGGCGCGCTACCTGTCCGGAGAGGTCGGGCACAAGACGGGCATCGGCTATTCGACGATGTCCGAGGCGCGCGTGCCGCCGGCGGCCGCGGCGACGCTCGAGCTCGCCGGCGTCGATCGGCGGTTCGCCGCGATCGCGGCGTGGAAGGGGGCGGGGTCGGCGCGCGCGCGCAAGGACGAGTACGGTGCGCTGCTCGCGGCGGCGACGCAGCTCGAGCAGGGCTTCCTCGGCGCGGTCGTCGTCGGCGAGCTGCGCCAGGGCGCGCTCGATGCGCTCGTCGTCGATGCCCTCGCGCTCGCGACCGGCGTCGCGGCCAAGCCGATCCGCACGGCGTACATGCTCGCGGGCGACCTCGGCGTCGTCGCCGAGGCCGTGCTCGCCGACGGTGCGGCCGGCGCCGCGCGCTTCGGGCTGACGCTGTTCCGCCCGATCCTGCCGATGCTCGCGCAGGTCGCCGACGACGCGCGCGCCGCGCTCGCGACGATCGGCGGCGAGGCGGCGCTCGAGTGGAAGCTCGACGGCTTCCGCGTGCAGCTCCACAAGGACGGCGACCTCGTGCGCGCGTTCTCGCGCAGCCTCAACGACGTCACGGCGAGCATCCCGGAGCTGATCGCGGCCGTGCGCGCGCTGCCGGCGAACCGGCTGATCCTCGACGGCGAGGCGCTCGCGTACGGCCCGAACGGGCGCCCGCTGCCGTTCCAGGACACGATGCGCCGGAAGTCGGCGGCGGGCGCCGACAGCACGCTGCGGCTCTCGGTGTTCGACGCGCTCCTCGTCGACGACCAGACGCTGCTCGCGCTCCCCGCGCGCGAGCGCATCGCCGCGCTCGAGGCCGCCGCGCCCGGCCTCGCCGTCCCGCGGCTCGTCACCGCGGATCCCGACGCCGCGACCGCGTTCTACGAGGCCGCGCTCGCCGAGGGCCACGAGGGCGTCATGGCCAAGGCGCTCGACGCGCCGTACGACGCCGGCAACCGCGGCGCCGCGTGGCTCAAGATCAAGAAGGTGCGGCGCCTCGACCTCGTCGTGCTCGCCGTCGAGTGGGGCTCGGGGCGGCGCAAGGGCCTGCTCTCGAACCTGCACCTCGGCGCGCGCGACGGCGACGGCTTCGCGATGCTCGGCAAGACCTTCAAGGGCATGACCGACGGAGGTGCTCGCCTGGCAGACCGCCCAGCTCCTCGCGCGCGAGGTCGACCGCGACGGCCACATCGTCCACGTCCGCCCCGAGCTCGTCGTCGAGATCGCCTTCAACGACGTCCTCCGCTCCTCGCAGTACCGCGGCGGCTTCGCCCTCCGCCACGCCCGCCTCGTCCGCTACCGCCCCGACAAGACCGTCGCCGACTCCGACCCCCTCGACGCCGTCCGCGCGATCGCGATCGCCGACGGCGTCATCCCGCCGTGACGCGGGGCGCGCGTTAGACTCGGTGACCGAGGAGGTGAGCGATGCGCTGCGGGAGGTTCTTGGCACTTCTGGTGATCGTGCCGGCGTGCGTCTCGACGGTTCGCAACCCCGAGGTGTGCTGCGAGACGGCGTCCGAATGCGCGGCGGTCGGCTTCGGCAACGAGCGGGTGTTCTGCGAGACGGGCGTGTGCGTCGGCAACCTGTGCGCGGAGACCGGTTGCGACGGCAACGAGGACTGCGAGGACCCGGCGCTGCCCAACTGCATCGGCGGGACGTGCCAGGACTTCACGTGCGAGCAGAGCGGCGGTCGGATCACGTATCTCTCGCGCCGAGACGGGGACGACGATGTCTTCGTGATGCTCGCGACAGGGCGGAATCCGCAGCGGGTCACCGATACGCCCGACAACGAAAGCGGCCCGCAGTGGTCGCCCGACGGGTCGACGATCGCCTACCGCGGGGTCGCGCAGGGGAAGCCCGATCTGTTCGTCGTCGAGGTGCCGATCGCCGGCGCGAGGACCACTCGCGCACTGACGTCCGACGCCGCCGCGGAGGAGCACGTGCGCTGGTCGCGCGATGGCCGGCGGCTGGTGTTCGACGCCGCGATCGCAGGGGTTCGCCACGTCACCGTGATCGGCGCCGACGGCGGCGGACGACTCATGGTCCCCGGCAGCCCGGATCCGTTCGCCGACGCCGACTGGTCGAGCGACGGTGAGTCCCTGATCATGACCGCGGGCAACCCCGCGACCATGTTCGTCCAGACGACGGTCGCCGACGGGAACACCCTGCTGAGCTTCGCCGCCGAGAATCCGAGCTCGCCGCGAACGTCTCCCGACGGACGACACGTGTACTTCCTTGCCGGCACGCCCACCCACATCCAGAGCGCGGCGCTTGGCCCGCTCAGCGTCGTCGGGCTGACCACCGGAAACGACCCCGAGCTCGAGCTCGAGTGGTCTCCCGACGGTAGCAAGGTCGCGTTCGTCCGCAACGTCGGGGGCAATCACGAGATCTTCGTGATGAACGCCGATGGTACCGGGCAGCGAAACCTGACGATGAGCACCGCCAACGAGGACCACCCGCGCTGGTCCCCCGACGGTGCGTTCATCGTGTTCGAGACCGATCGCGACGGTAATCGCGAGATCTATCGGATGACGGCGAACGGGACCGAGGTGACGAACCTGACGAACGACAGCGCAGCGGACACCGCTCCCGAGTGGGGGCGGTGTCCACCGTGAGTCACATCGTCGGGCAGCCGTCCTGCATGACGACGGCGAGATCGTCGACGAACGCCTGCTCCGCGGGGATGACGTTGGCGCAGGTGCCGCCGCCGCCCGACATCGAGAAGACCACGGGAACGTCTCGCCCGACGAACCTCGGGTCGAGGCAGATCGTCCCCTCGTGGTACGTGTTGTCGAGGGTCGTCGCGAGGCTCCCCCTCGACGTGTTGACGGTGAAGCGGTAGCTCCCCATCGGCGACGCCTTGTAGAAGAACCGCAGCGCCGGGCCCGACGTCCCCGACGACGGTGGGACGCGGACCCTGGTCTCCCAGCGCGGGCCGTCGCACAGCTGCGTGACGCTGAGCTGGAGCGCGCCGCTGCCGCTGTGCGCCGCCGCCGGGTCGTTGACCGCACGCACGAGCGACTTGCCGGGGGTGGCGTGGGCGCCGATCAACGGCAGAGGCGACTCGAAGCCCGGATCCGAGATCGTCGAGTCGGTCCCGCACGTCGGCTCGTTCACGATCTTGAGGTTGTCGAAGACCGACTCGAAGTTGACGACGTCGGCACACAGGCCGCCGCTCTCGATGTTCGCCCGCAGCTGGAGCGTGCTCCCTCGCATGAACGCCGGCACGCACATCTTGAAGGTCTGGCCGACGCCGGTACCGAGGACCTCCGGCCCCGCGAGCGTGCCGATGTTCGACTGCATGCGCGAGTTTGCCGAGGTCCTGTTGAACATCGAGATCGCAGGCGAGGCGACGGCATCTGCGGTCGGCACCGAGATCTTGTTCGAGAGCGCCACGCCCTGGCAGCGGTGGTGCATGAACAACCTGGCGCCGCGCGAGTTGGCCTCGCCGACACCTGCCTCGATCCTGGCGCTCGACTGGTCGTTGGCCGAGATCTGGAATTGCCAGCCACCTTCGCCCTCGGCATCACCGTTGAGGGCCGTGCCGGGGAGCGGGCACTCGCCGGGGTTCGCCGGCTTGATCTCGATGCGGTCGACGTCCATGAACATGGACGTGTCGGCGCAGAAGAACGCCTCCCGCGTCGGCATCACGACGAGGTCGACCGATGCGCCCTTGCCTCGCGTCGATTCCGATGCGTACTGGGCGCTCCCGAGGCAGGACCTCGACGTCTGGAAGGTGCCGCCCGCCCGGGGCAAGTCGTCGATCCAGCTCGGTCCGATGCCGACGGTCGGCGAGTTGAAGTCCATGAACGAGGTCATTCGGTAGGCGATCTCGACGACGAGCGGCTCCGCGCGTGAAAGCCTCGGCATCTCGAGGGTCTGCGTGACCCGCGAGAAGTCGCACAGCGCCATCGCCGAGAACCGCGCGGCTCCCGGATCGATCATGCCCGCGACGTTGAGGTTCGCATCGACGGTCACGTTGTCGCCCGCGGTCCAGCGCGTCGTCGCCTGAAACCCGGGGTCCGCGACCACGCCGTTCCACTCGCAGGCTCCCCCGACACCGGGCGCGTACCCGAAGGCACACGTACACGTGCGCGACGTGCCCTGGTCATCGCAGACCGCGTGACCATCGGAGCAGTCGGTGTCGACGCGGCACTCGCAGGTCCCGGTGCACGGATCGGCGTCGACCAGATCCTTGGCATCCGGCGTCACGAGGACCTCACCGCACGCCCCGATTAGGAGGAACAAAACTAGGTGTCGCATCAAGGCCTCATCGAGAGTGAACTTCACCGAAACAATACAGGAGAGGCCCCACGAAGATCCCCTTCGCCGAGCAGGCCCCCCGATGTGTGACCACGTACGACCGCGTTGTGACGCTACGCGCGGGCGGCCTCGGCGCGGATCTGTGCGAGGAGGCCGTCGCGGGCGGGGGTGGGGAGGAAGGAGGCGCGCGCGGCGTTCTCGGCGCAGGTGACGAGCTCGGCGGCGGTGAGGCCGGTGGCGGCGGCGGTGGCGCGGTAGTTGTCGGCGATGTAGCCGCCGAAGTAGGCGGGGTCGTCGGAGTTGATGGTGACGGCGACGCCGCGGCGGAGGAGGGCGGCGAAGTTGTGGTCGGCGAGGTCCTTCACGACGCACAGCTTGAGGTTGGAGAGCGGGCACACGGTGAGGGGGATGTGGTCGCGCGCGAGCCGCTCGACGAGGGCCGGGTCCTCGTCGCAGCGGACGCCGTGATCGATGCGCTCGACCTTGAGGAGGTCCAGCGCCTCGTGGATGTAGGCGGCGGGGCCCTCCTCGCCGGCGTGCGCGACGGGGCGGAGGCCGAGGTCGCGCGCCTTGGCGAACACGCGCTCGAACTTGCTCGGCGGGTTGCCGCGCTCGCCGGAGTCGAGGCCGACGCCGATGAACTCGCTGCGGAAGGGGAGGGCGGCGTCGAGGGTCGCGAACGCGTCTTCCTCGGAGAGGTGGCGCAAGAAGCACAGGATCAGCTCGGAGGTGAGGCCGTAGCGCCGCTGGGCGTCCTCCATCGCGTCGCGCAGGCCGCCGAACACGACCTCGAGCGGGATGCCGCGCGCGGTGTGGGTCTGCGGGTCGAAGAACAGCTCGGCGTGGACGACGTTGTCGGCGTGCGCGCGCGCGAAGTACGCCATCGCGAGCGTGTAGAAGTCGCGGCGGTCGCGCAGGACGTCGCAGCCGGCGTAGTACAGGTCGAGGAACGACTGGAGGTCGTGGAACGCGTACGCGCGCCGGACCGCCTCGACGGAGTCGTAGGGGAGCGCCACGCCGTGCTTGCCCGCGAGGGCGAACATCATCTCGGGCTCGAGGGTGCCCTCGATGTGGAGGTGGAGCTCGACCTTGGGGAGTCGGCGGATCAGGCGTTCCAGGGAGGGGTCGAGCGGCATCGGCCGGAGGTTACCCAAAGCGCTTGCCGCCCGGCAGGTGCGTGGGTACGGTCCGAGGCCCCATTGAGGGCTAGCCCGAGGCTGAGATGACCGACGAGACCGCTCCCGCTGTTGCCGTTGCGCCCACGTTCGATGCCGTCCCTGCGGTCGCCTCGCACCTCGGGCTCGCACCCCATGCGGTCGCGGCCGTCGTCGCGATGCTCGACGAGGGCAACACGGTGCCGTTCATCGCGCGCTACCGCAAGGAGCGCACGGGTGGGCTCGACGAGGTCCAGATCCGCGCGATCGAGGAGCGGCGCGAGTACGTCGTCGAGCTCGAGACGCGGCGGGCCGCGATCCTCGCGTCGGTGCACGAGCAGGGCAAGCTGACCCCGGAGCTCGAGGCGAAGCTGCGCGCCGCCGAGCACAAGGCCGAGCTCGAGGACCTGTACGCGCCGTACCGCCCGCGCCGCAAGACGCGCGCGTCGGTGGCGCGCGAGAAGGGGCTCGAGCCGCTGGCGCAGCGGATCCTCGCGCAGGCGGAGGACGGCGACCCGGCGGCCGAGGCAGCCGCGTTCGTCAAGGAGGGCGTCGACAGCGCCGACGACGCGCTCGCGGGTGCGCGCGACATCGTCGCAGAGGTCGTCGCCGATACGGCGGAGGTGCGCGCGTACGTGCGCAAGGAGTTCGCGGGGACGGGCGAGCTCGTGTCGGAGGTCGTGCCCGGGAAGGGCGACGAGCCGACGAAGTTCGAGCAGTACTACCAGTTCAGCGAGGCGGTGAAGTCGATCCCGTCGCACCGCTTCCTCGCGATCCGCCGCGGCGAGGCCGAGGGCGTGCTGCGCGCGCACGTCGCCGTCGATGCGGCGGCCGTGGGCGGGGGCCTCGAGCGGCTCGCGAAGGTGTCGGGCGGCTCGCCGTGGGCCGAGCAGCTGAAGCTCGCCGTCGCCGATGCGTTCAAGCGGCTGCTCGCGCCGAGCGTCGAGAACGACGTGCGCTCCGAGCTCAAGCAGCGCTCCGACGGCGCGGCCGTCGACATCTTCGCCGGGAACCTGCGCAACCTCCTGCTGGCGGCGCCGCTCGGCTCCGCGTCGGTGATCGGCGTCGACCCGGGCATGCGCACGGGCTGCAAGTGCGCCGCGATCGACGCGACCGGCAAGTTCCTCGGGACGGTGACCGTGTACATCACGCAGGGCGACGCGCAGCTCGCCCGCGCGAAGGACGACTTCATCGCGTTCGTGCGGCAGTTCCAGCCGCGCGCGATCGCCGTCGGCAACGGCACCGGCGGCCGCGAGGCCGAGGCGTTCGTGAAGAAGGCGCTCGCCGAGGGTGGGCTGCGTGGAGGTGACGCCGGGCCGGGCCCGTTCGTCGTGCAGGTCAACGAGGCCGGCGCGAGCGTGTACTCGGCGTCGGACCTCGCGCGCGAGGAGTTCCCCGAGCTCGACCTGACGATCCGCGGCGCGATCTCGATCGCGCGGCGGCTGCAGGATCCGCTCGCGGAGCTGGTGAAGATCGAGCCGAAGTCGATCGGCGTCGGGCAGTACCAGCACGACGTGCACCAGATGATGCTGTCGAAGAAGCTGGGCGACGTCGTCGAGGACTGCGTCAACCACGTCGGCGTCGAGCTCAACACCGCGAGCGCGCAGCTGCTCGGCTACGTCGCCGGCATCGGCAAGTCGCTCGCGAAGAAGATCGTGCTCCACCGCGATGCGCAGGGCGCGTTCGCGTCGCGCGCGCAGCTGATGGACGTCGGCGGCCTCGGGCCGAAGGCGTTCGAGCAGTGCGCCGGGTTCTTGCGCATCGCGGGCGCGGCGCACCCGCTCGATCGCTCCGCGGTGCACCCGGAGCGGTACGCCCTCGTCGAGACGATGGCGACGGACCTCGGCGTCGAGCTGCCGCAGCTGATCGGCAACCAGGAGCTCGTCGACAAGCTCGACTTCTCGAAGTACGTGTCCGCCGACGTCGGCGAGCCCACGCTGCGCGACATCGCGGCCGAGCTCGGCAAGCCGGGGCGCGACCCGCGCGCGGAGTTCGAGCCGCCGAAGTTCCGCGACGACGTCACGACGATGGACGACCTCAAGCAGGGTATGGTCCTCGAGGGCGTGGTCACGAACGTGACGGCGTTCGGTGCGTTCGTCGACATCGGCGTGCACAACGACGGCCTGGTCCACGTGAGCCAGCTCGCCGAGCAGTTCGTGAAGGACCCGAGCGAGGTCGTGAAGGTCGGCCAGAAGCTGACCGTGCGCGTGCTCGAGGTCGATCTGCAGCGCAAGCGCATCGCCCTGTCGGCGAAGAAGCCGGCCTCGCAGCGCCAGCCGCAGCAGCCGCGCGGCGAGCGCGGGGAGCGCGGCGACGGTCCGCAGCAGCAGCGCGGCGAGCGCGGCGGCCGCGGTCGCGGCGGTGGTGGTGGTGGCGGCGGCAACGGCGGTGGTCGCAACCGCGGCCCGCAGCAGCAGCAGCCCCCGCAGCAGCCGCACGCCGGCGGCGGTGGCGGTGGCGGTGGTGGCGGTGGCGATCAGCGCGAGCGCCGCACGTGGCGCGGCCCGCGTCCGGATCAGCCGCAGCAGCCTCCCGTCGACGGTCAGCCGCCGCAGGGCGAGCACCCGCCGCAGCACGCCAACCGCGGCGGCAACTGGCAGGGCAACCGCGATCGCGGCGGTGGCGGTGGCGGCGGCAACTGGCAAGGCCCGCGCGACCGCGGCGGCCCGCGCGATCAGCAAGGTCGCGGCGGCCCGCGCGACGATCGCCGTGGCCCCGGCCCCGGACCCGGTGGTGGTGGTCGTGGCCCGCGTGACGACCGCGGCCCGCGCGACGACCGCGGCCCGCGCCGCGACGAGCGCCGCCCCGAGGAGCCGCCCTCCAACTGGGGCGTCTCGGGCTTCACCAATAACCCGTTCGCGAAGCTGAGCGACAAGGGCAACAAGTCGTAGCCGCCCCTCGACGTCGGGGGGCGTGGTATCGATGGGCGTGAAGTCGGTGCGGACGCTCGCGCTGGGTCGCGAGCATGCGGCGGTCGTGGCGGGTGAGCGCGTGACGGTGATCGAGGTGCGGAGCGGGAAGGCGGTGCACCTCGAGCTGCCGGGCGTGCGGGACCTGTGCGCGATGCCGAAGGGGGAGCTGTGGGTGGCGGCGGGGGAGCCGGCGCGGCTGCACCGGATCTCGATGCCGGGCGCGATCGCGGGGAAGCCGGCCGCCGGGGCGCCGATGCCGCTGTGGGGGCAGGAGGGCGTGCTGCGCGCGGCGGCCGTCGGCGAGGCGGCGCTGTGGTCGGCGCCGCCGGCGGCGGTGATCGATGGGAGCGGGGCGCAGGCGCCGGTCGGCGACTCGGACCTGGTGCTGCCGATCTCGACGAGCCGGTGGGTGGCGTGCCGCCGCGACCGGATCGCGCTGCGCGATGCGACGTCGGAGCGGTGGAGCGTGTCGTGCGGGGTCGCGGGCAAGCTCGTCGACGGCGCGGTGCTGTTCGACGGGCGCAGCGCGGCGCTCGCCGTCGGGCACGCGGGTGCGTTCACGCAGCTGATCGTCGTCGGGCTGCGCGACGGGACGGTGCAGCACAAGATCACGCTGTCGGGCATCGGCCTGGTGCGGTTCGCGCCGGCGCGCGGCTTCGCGCTGCTGCGCTCGGATCCGCGCACGCTCGTGCTGTTCGACCTGCGCTTCGGGCGCGTGCTCAAGGAGTACCGCGAGCGCGCGGACGTCACCGACGCGGCGCTCGACGACGCGGGCCAGGGCTTCGTCGTCCGCCACGGCGACGGCCTCGACGACATCGCGTTCGGCAGCGTGCGCGAGCTGCTCGGGCAAGCGTCGCCGGCGACGGCGGCCGCGCCGCAACCGCCGCCCCCGGAGCCGGCGCCCGACGCCGTCATCCCGGAGGCCGGCCTGCGCGCGCCGGAGCCGCCGGCCGCCGCCGCGAGCCGCGACTTTCACCGCGATCACCCACCGCTCGGCGACGTCGCGCCGCTCGCGCCGCGCGCGCCGGCCGAGATGATCGCGCCCGCCGAGGCCGCGAAGCTGCTCGACCTCTACGGCGAGCTCGTCGGATCGCTCGTGTTCCGTGCGATCGCCGTCGGCTGGGACAGCGGGCGCATCGCGTTTCCGAACGAGAGCATCCTGCCGTTCCGCAACGAGGTGATCGGCACGCTCGGCAAGCAGGGCGGGCGCGCCGGCGACGACGTCACCACCGCCGAGGAGCGCGTGCTCGCCGCGACCGCCGCCGCGCGCGACGCCGAGGCCGCGACCGGCGCGCGGAAGTCGCCGCTCGACGCGCTCGCCGCGGAGCTCGGGCTGTCGCCGATCGGGCGCCTGATCTTCCTGCTCGTCGCCGGGCCCGCGCTGTGGGGCGAGCTCGCGCGCCTGTACGGCATCCTCGCGAACGACGAGCAGCGCGCGCTCGTCGACGAGATGCTGCTCGTCCAGATCCTCGCCGGCCAGGTCGACCGCACCGAGATCGCGCGCCAGCTCGACCCCGACGCGCCGCTCGTGCGCCACGGCCTCGTCCGCGCCGCGGACACGCGCATGCGCCCGTTCGCCGCGCTCCAGGGCGACACCGTCGCGCTCCGCCTGATCGGCGACCGCGCGCCGCAGCTCGAGGAGATCCGCATCGTCGAGCGGACGGTCGCGTTCGACGACCTGCTCGTCCCGTCGGCGACGAAGGCCGCGATCGTGCGCGGCCTCGCCACGGCGCAGCAGCCGCTGCGCATCGCGATCCGCGGCCGCACCGGCTCGGGGCGCCACACGACGCTCGCGACGCTCGCCGCCGCCGCGAACCGCCACCTCGGCATCATCGACGTGTCGTCGATCGTCCACGAGGCGCGCACCGCCGTCGGGCCGCTGCGCACGGCGCTGTGCCGCGCGCACATGCTCGGCCTCCTGCCGTGCATCGACGGGCTCGAGGGGCTGTCCGCCGAGGACCGCGTCGGCCGCGACCTCGTGGCGAGCGTGCTCGACGGCCATCCGGGGCCGCTCGCGATCCGCCTGCCGTTCGACGCCCGCCCGATCCTCGCGCCCGGCCACCTCGCGATCGACCTGCCGGCGCTCACCAACCCGCAGCGGCTCGCCGCGTGGCACGTGCTGCTCCAGCAGCACCGCCTGTTCGTGCGCGATCCCGAGGAGCTCGCGAGCCGCTACGGCATCGGCCCCGGCACGATCCACCGCGTGTGCGCGCGCGTCGCGGCGCTCCCCGTCGAGGATCCGCCGCGCGACCTCGCCGCCGACATCGAGATCGCGATCCGCCAGCACCTCGAGACCGGGCTGCGCGCCACCGCGACGCGCGTCGAGCGCCTCGCCACGTGGTCGCGCGTCGTGCTCCCCGCCGACGTGCAGGACAGCGTGCTCGAGCTGATCGCGCGCATCAAGCACCGCCGCACGGTCTACGACGAGTGGGGCTACGACCAGGTGCTCAGCACGTCGCGCGGCGTGACCGCGCTGTTCCAGGGCAGCCCGGGCACCGGCAAGACGCTCGTCGCCTCCGCGATCGCGAGCGAGCTCGGCATGGACCTGTACCGCGTCGACCTGTCGCGCATCATGTCCAAGTGGATCGGCGAGACCGAGCAGAACCTCGCGAAGCTGTTCGACGCCGCCGAGGACGGCCACGCGATCATCCTGTTCGACGAGGCCGACTCGTTGTTCGCGAAGCGCACCGAGGTCCGCACGTCCGTCGATCGCTACGCGAACCTCGAGGTCAACTACCTCCTGCAGCGCCTCGACACGTTCGAGGGCATCGCGATCCTGACGACGAACTTCGGCACCTCGATCGACAGCGCGTTCAAGCGCCGCCTCTCGTTCCGCCTGACGTTCCCGTTCCCCGACGAGGAAGCGCGCGAGGCGCTGTGGAAGTCGCACATCGCGCCGAACGTGCCCCGGCTCGGCGACTTCAACTTCGCCGACCTCGCGCGCCGCTACCGCCTCTCCGGCGGCTACATCCGCAACGCCGCCGTGCGCGCCGCGTTCCTCGCCGCCGAGGAGCAATCGCCGCTCACGCACGATCACCTCGTGCGCGCGATCCAGGCCGAGTTCCGCGAGATCGGCAAGATCGCCGAGAGCGGCGTGCTCGAGTAGCCGGCGGGCTACGGCTGCGCGAGCAGGTGCGCCGGCGTGCCGAACGCGATCGAGCCCTCGTCGGTGCGCGCCGAGAGACCGGCGAGCACGGCGCGGGTCACGGCGCGCGCGTCACCTTCTGACCCTGCTTGGTCACCGTCGACACGCCCTTCTTCGTCATGCCGTTTCTACGTCCGGCGGCGATCGAGACACCCACGCAAGTGTTGAGTTTTACTCGACGATTTGACCACGCAGATCGTTTGTCCTGTGCGTACAGCCCATGGTCTATTCGTGCGCGTACGACGCTGTGACCCGGGTAGGTGATGCAGGCGAGCTGATCTCCCGTGCGCCCCACGGCGGGGGAGCGTACGTCGTCTTGTCGCGCGACCCGCTCGTGCGCGGCAACGTGGTCAACGCGAGCGCGGCCGCGGGCCGCCTGTACATGATCGCGAACGACGGCGCGCAGCTGCTCGCGATGATCGACTCGGTCCGCCCGCGCGTCGTCGTGATCGACCGCGAGTCGGGCGACGGCCTCGACGTCCTGCGCAGCATCGCGGCGCTGCCGGCGCGCGACCAGATGCACGTCATCATGGTCGTGCGCGACGTCGTGTACGAGGCGTTCCCGGGCGCGCACCTCGTCGTGTTCGAGCCGGCGCTCGGCGAGACGCTCGCGATGATCGACGGCGGCGAGCCGGTGCACGACCACCGCCCGGTCGCGCTCGATCGCCTGCTCTCGCTGTCGGTGCTGTCGGGGCACCTCGACCAGGCGCTCGAGACCGCGGCCGATCGCATCGCCGACGGCTTCGGCGTCGATCGCTGCATCATCTCGGTGCGCGGCGACTCGTCGGGCGGCGCCGCCGTCGGCGCGCACACGTGGGACTCGCTCGCGTGGAACCACACCGCCGACCGCTGCCGCGCCGCGACGATGTCGTCGGCGACGCTCGTCGCGCCGGCGCAGCGCGAGGGCGCGCAGGTCACGCGCTGCGAGAGCTACCTCGCCGTGCAGCTCGAGACGCCGCACGGCAGCCAGGGCTTCATCGGCCTCGTCGCGGCGCGCGCCCGCATGTTCAGCCGCGGCGACCGCGCGTCGCTGCAGGCGATCGCGTCGCGCCTCGGCGCCGAGCTCGGCTGGCGCACCGTCCACGAGCGCACCGCCGAGGAGCTCGACCGCCACGTCAGCGGCCCGGGCCTCGACACGCTGCTCGCCGTGTGGAACCGCTCGGCGATGTTCGAGCTCGGCGCGATGCTGCTGTCGGCGTCGCGCCGCACGTCGCAGCCGCTCACGGCGATCGTCATCGACGTCAACGACCTGCAGGGCATCAACACGCGCCACGGCCACGAGGTCGGCGATCGGCTGCTGCGCCGGATCGCCGATGCGCTGCGCGCGACGATCCGCAACGAGGACCTCGTCGGGCGCTGGGCGGGCGACAAGGTCGCGGTGGTGCTGCACGCGACGTCGATCGATGGGGCGCAGCGCGTCGCGCAGCGGCTGCAGGCGGCGCTCGCCGCGCGGCCGATCGAGCTCGCGAACGGCTCGGCGCTCGCGATCCCCGTCGCGATCGGCCTGGCGCCTGCGCAGCCGAACGAGGAGTTCCCGCGCCTCATGCAGCGCGCGTCGTGGGCGGCGGGCAAGGCGCAGGAGGGCGAGGCCGTCGTCGCGAGCGCGTCGATCGGGCCGATCGCGCGCCTGTCGCAGCAGATCGACACCGAGGAGGTTCGCGCGACGCTCGGCGGCTCGTACCGCCTGCTCCACGAGATCTCGCGCGGCGGGATGGGCGTCGTGTACCGCGCCGAGGACCTCTCGCTCGAGCGGCCCGTCGCGATCAAGATGCTGCGCCCGGACCTCGGCGAGGACCACGCGCTCGTCGAGCAGCTGCGGCGCGAGGCCGCGATGCTCGCGCGGCTGCAGCACCCGAACCTCGTCCAGATCTACAACTTCGGGCAGACCGGCGGCGACTCGTACTTCGTGATGGAGCTCGTCGAGGGCGAGGGCCTGCAGCAGGCCGTCGAGCGCCACCGCGCCGAGCGCTCGCACATCGGCATGGCCGAGCTCGCGAACGTGATCGAGCAGGTCGCGTCCGCCCTCGATGCGCTGCACGAGCGCGGCATCGTGCACCGCGACGTCAAGCCCGCGAACGTGATCCGCGATCCGTTCCGCAACCGCAGCGTGCTCGTCGACGTCGGCATCGCGCGCAAGTACGGCCAGTTCGTCGAGAGCGCCGGCACGCCCGGCTTCATCGCGCCCGAGGTGATCGGCGGGCGCGAGGCGACGCCGCGCGCCGACGTGTACGGCCTCGCGGCGACGGCGTACACGGTGCTGACGCTGCGGCCGCCGTGGGGCGACGAGGACTACGCGACGATCCTCGCGCGCCAGGTCGGCGACGCCGTGCCGAAGCCGCCGTCGGAGCTGCGCGGCGACCTCGCCACGGACGTCGACGAGGTCATCCTGGACGCGCTCGACCGCGACCCCGAGCGCCGCCCCGGCACCGCCGGTGCGTTCGCGCGCGCTCTCACCGCCGCCCTCGCGGTCGCGCCGCCGCAGGCCGCGCGCGACGGCTCGCGCTGGGCCGGCAACACGATCCTGCCGAGCCGCGCCGTGCAGGCCGCGGCGAGGACGCGCGGCGTCGTGTTCCGCTCGATCGCGCGCGCCGTCGGCATCCGCGAGGCCGAGCGCCTGCGCGACGCGATCGGCGGCGAGCACCCCGAGCTCGCGCGCGCGCTCGCCGACACGACGCCGCTCGCGTGGGTGCCGACGGAGCAGTTCGTGCGCATCCTCGACATCGCCCCCGAGCACGTCGGCCGCGACCGCACGAGCCTCGCGCGCGACGTCGCCCGCGCCACGGTGCGCGCGTCGTTTCGCCGCTTCTTCCCGGCGAGCGCCGCGACGCTCGTCCCCGACCGCACGCTGTCGGCGATCCGCAACGTGTGGAGCCGCTACCAGACGTGGGGCAACATCGCGAGCCTGCCGATCTCGACGACGGAGCACGTCGTGCGCATGACCTCGACGCTCCACGACGCCGACCTGTGCGCGTGGGTCGACGGCCTCCTCCAGCAGCTCGTCGTGCTGTCGGGCGGCCACGCCCCGAGCGTCAGCCACGAGGCGTGCGAGGTGCGCGGCGACGACGCGTGCCTGTTCCGCGTCATGTGGACGCGCGCGGACTGACGCTCCGCAGGCGCAGCGCGAGCGTGAGCCCGACGAGGACGCCCGCGACGGCGACCGCGTAGCCGAAGCGGTAGCCGCCGACGACGGCGTCGGCGAGCGGCGTGCCGGACTCGGCGAGGTCGCGCGTGCGGAACGTGGCGGCGGTGACGAGGAGCGCCGTCGACACGGCGGCCGCGAGCTGCATCGACAGGTTCACGATCGCCGAGCCGAGGCCGGCGTCGGCGGGCGGGACGTCGGCCATCGCGAGCGTGAGCAGCGGCAGGAACGCGCTGCCGAAGCCGAGGCCGAGCACGACGTGCAGGAGCGGGCGCAGCGGGAAGTAGGGCTCGTGGAGCGGCAGCATCGCCATGCCGGCGAGGCCGAGCGCCGCGAGGGCGAGCCCGCCGACGAGGACGCGCACCGGGCCGAACCGGCGCGCGAGGCGCGCGCTGCCGCCGAGCGAGAGCGCGGCCACGGTGAGCGTCTGCGGCAAGAAGCCGAGGCCGACCTCGAGCGGCGACATGCCGAGCGTGCCCGACATGTCGAGCGTGGCGAGGAAGAACACGCCGAACAGGCCCATCGCCATGAAGCCGCGCACGACGCTCGTGAGGACGAGGCTGCGGATGCGCAGGATGCGCAGGGGCAGGAGCGCGTTCGGGTGCTGCGACTCGACGGCGACGAACAGCACGAGCAGCGTGAGCGCGATCGCGAGCGCGATGCGGACGGCCGGCGCCGTGACCGACGTGTGCCCGGCCTCGACGAGCCCGTAGATCGCGGCCATCGCCGCGCCGGTGACGAGCACGGCCCCGACGACGTCGACCGGCGCGCGCGCGACCCTGCGCGCATCCGGCGCGAGGTGCCGGAGGACGCCGTAGATCGCGACCGCGCCGACGGGCACGTTGATCCAGAAGATCCAGTGCCAGCCGAGCGTCTGCGTGAGCAGGCCGCCGACGAACAGCCCGAGCGACCCGCCCGACACGCTGACGAACATGTAGCCGCTCATCGCCGTCGCGCGGTCCGCCGGCAGCGGGAACTCCGTCGCGATGATCGCGAGGATCACCGACGACGCCGCGGCCGCGCCGATGCCCTGCGCGAAGCGCGCGCAGATCAGCGACACCGGCCCGGGCGCGAGCCCGCACAGGATCGACGCCACCGTGAACGCCGCGACGCCGACCACGAAGATCCGGCGCCGCCCGAAGTTGTCGCCGAGCCGGCCGAACAGGAGCAGCAGCCCGCCGAAGGCGATCAGGTACGAGCTGTTGATCCACGTCAGCTCGCCGGGCGTGAGCCCGAGATCCCCCTGGATCGACGGCAGCGCGACGTGGACGACCGTCGCGTCGAGCACCAGCATGAACTGGCCGAGGAGGACGGCGACGAGGCCGAGGATGCGCCTGCGAGGCCGATGATCCATCTCTATACTATCATCCATTGTGATAGTCACGGTACCTGTGATTATCACCGAGGTCAAGACCGTCCAGGAAGGTACTATCGCGACGTGGCCCTCTCCCGTTCCGTCCCGCACCTGACCCGGCTCACGCGCCGCGTGTACGCGAACGCGACTCCCGAGGTGCTCGGCATGAACCTCAAGCAGGTCTCCATGCTCGCCGCGCTCCGCGACGAGGGTGATCTGCCCCAGACCACGCTGTGCGACATGATGCGCACCACGCAGAACACCGTCGTGACCTGGCTCAACGAGCTCGAGGACGCCGGCTTCGTGTCGCGCCAGCGCGACCCCTCCGACCGCCGCAAGCACAACGTCACGCTCACGGCCCACGGCACCACGGCGCTCGAGCGCGCGGAGACCGAGCTCCGCCGCCTCGAGGACGAGGTGCTCACCGGCCTGACCGTCGACGAGCGCACGCAGCTGCGCCGCCTGCTCGCGAAGGCGCTCGAGGCGGGCGACGGCGACCGCTAGCTCGGCGAGCCGCAGCGGGGAACGTGTCGTGTTGTCCGAAAACCGGACAGCCGGGAGGGTGGCGCGGTGAGGATCGGAGGATCAGAAGAGGGCGGTGTCGATGACGAGCTGGAGCTCGTCGGGGAGGGACTCGACGCCGCGCATCTTGGAGAGGAAGCCGTCGGCCTCGCATTCGCGGGCCATGCGGGCGAGCTCGTCGGGTGGGGCGGCGGAGTAGAGGACGACGGGGACGTGTGCGGTCTCGTACTGGGACTTGAGGAGGCGGCAGAGCTCGACGCCGGACATGGAGGGCATGTGCACGTCGGCGAGGATGACGTCGGGGCGCCAGGTGCCGAGGACCTGGCTGAACTCGGCGACCTCGCGCGCGGCGCGGACGTCGTAGCCGGCGCCCTCGAGGACCACGGTGGCGGCCTCGAGGGTGAGGGCGCTGTCGTCGATGAGGAGCACCTTGTGCGGCACCGGGCCCCGGACGTTATCACCGCGCGGATCGTGTAGGCTGCCGGCGTGCGGGTGATCGAGCAGACGCTTCTCGCGCTGCGAGAAGGCAACGTCGACAAGGTGTTCGAGATCGATCTGGTCGAGGTCGTCGCCGGTCAGTACGTCGTGAACTTCCGGCACGGGCGCCGCGGGGTGGCGCTGGCGGACGGCACGAAGACGGCGAGCCCGGTGCCGCTCGCGAAGGCGCGCGCGATCCTCGAGAAGCTCGTCGCCGAGAAGCGCGCGGGCGGCTACGTCGTGGCCGGAGCTCCGGCAGGAGCACGCGGCGGCCGTGGCGGCCGCGATGACGATGCCGATCGCGACGAGGACAGCGCTGACGACGGTGGTGATATTGATGGCGATGGTGGCGACGGTGACGGTGATGGTGACGGTGATGGTGATGGTGATGGTGACGGTGATGGTGATGGTGACGGTGGCGACGGTGACGGCGGTGGCGGCGGCGATGACGACGGCGACGGCGACGGTGATGACGACGACGACGGTGATGACGACGGTGAGGACCGGAACCGCGCCGCCGCCGCCGAGCTGATCGCGCGGCTGCGGCGTGGCTGGGGCGATGGCGTCGGCATCTTCCCGGCGATCGCGGGCGCCGCGGCGCGCGACCTGCGCGCGGCCGAGCGGCCGCTGCAGGCGCTGCTCGAGACGAGGAATCCGCACACGTTCCTCGAGCAGGCGTGGCGCTACACCCTGGTGGCCGCGCTGGGGCGCTGCGGGACCGCGGCGTCGCTCGACCGGCTCGACGGCGTCGCGCGCGACCCCCACGAGGCGCCGCACGTCCGCGACGTCGCCCGGTACGCGATCGCGATCCTGGCGCCGGAGCGCGCGGGCGAGCTCGCGCGGCCGCTGCTCGCACCGGCGGTGGCCGCCGCGCACGCGACCGGGGACGCCGCGGCGGTGGCGACGGCCGCGGAGCGCGCGCTCGGCGCCGGCGTCGACGTCGCCCGCGGCACGGCGATGGGGCTGTACCTGCTCGACGATGCCGCCGCGCGCCCGGCGGTGTTCGCGATGGTGCGCGTCGCGCGGCTCGATCAGCGCGCCGACGCGTCGGTCATCCGCGCGCTGTTCCGCTTCGCGGACCTGCGCCGCGACGGCGAGCTGTTCGCGCTGGTCGCGCGCCGCATCGACGATCAGCGCGGCGAGCGGCGCCCGTTCGGCCCGCGCACGCGGCAGTACCTGCGCCGTTACGTCGCGCGCATGCTGCGCCGCCTCGGGCGCGCCGGCTCGCCGCACTACGTGGCGATGGCGTCCGCCGTCCTGTGCTCGTACCGCGACGCCGACGCCGAGCCGGCGCGCACCAACACCTACGGCCCCTCGTTCGATCGGTTCGCGCGCTTCCACGCGCTCAACGACATCTGCTACGGCCGCAGCGCGCGCTACGTGTGCGGCCCGAGCCAGCGCTCGGTGTGGCGCTGCGCCGACGGCCATCGCCCGGGCGGGCCCGCACCCGCCGAGCGCGAGGAGCGCTTCCCCGCGCTGTGGGACGCCGCGCCCGCGGCGCTGTGGGGCCTGATCGTGCGCGCCCGCGCGACCCCGGCGCTCGAGCTCGCCACGCGCGCGCTGCGCGCGAACCCGGCGTTCGTCGCCGCGCTCTCCGACGAGGCGCTCGCCGACGCGCTCGCCGGCGGGCACGTCCTCGGGCAGCACTTCGCGTACGAGGCGGCGAAGACCCGCCCGCTGTCGGCGGCGCTCGCCCGCGGCGCGCTCGCGAGCGAGATCGCCGAGGCGCAGGTGTGGGTGCTGTTGTGGGTCGCGTCGAACCCCAGCCGCGCGGCCGCCGACGCGGAGATGGTCGCGCTGCTCGTCACCGGGCACACGCCCGCCGTGCGCGACGCCGCGCTCGCGCTGCTCGAGGGCCGCACGCTCGCCGCCGGCGTCGCGCGCAGCGCCGCCGCCCGCGCCGTCGCGATCCTGCTCGGCCTCGACGCGACGGCCGAGGCGCGCGCCACCGGCGCCGTCGGCGTCATCCTCCGCGTGCTCGCGGAGCCGCTGCGCGACGTCGGCGAGGCCGTGCTGCGCGACCTCATCCGCCACCCGCTCGGCGCGCTCGGCGTGCTCGCCGGCGAGCTGATGCTCCGCCACGTGCACCGCGACCGCCTCCCGCACGACCTGCTCGAGGGGCTGCTCGCGTCGCCGCACGCGCCGGTCCGCGCGCTCGCCGGGCGCCTGATCGCGCTGACGCCGCCCGACGTCGCGAAGGACGACCTCGACGTCCTCGAGCTGTTCGCGACGTCGGCGAACGCCGAGCTGCGCGACGGCACGCGCCCGCTGCTCGCCGCGATCGCGCGCGACTACCCCGACGTCGGGCGCGCGCTCGCCGAGCGCCTCGTCGCCGCCCTGCTGAAGAAGCAGGCGGAGGGCGTGCCCGCGCACATCGTCGCGCTCCTGCGCGGCGAGCTCGCGCGGGTGCTGCCCGTCGTCCCCGCGGCGCAGGTGACGAGGCTCGCCTCCGCGCTGTCGCCGCACGCGCGCGAGGCGGCGGGCCTCCTGCTCGCGACCGTGGATCCCGACGATCTCGACCTGCAGGACGTCGCGCGCCTCGCGAGCAACGAGATCCTCGCCGTCCGCCGCGGCGCGTGGTCCCTCGCGCGCCGGGCCGCCGACCGCTACGCGATCGCACCGGCCGCGCTCGCGCGCCTCGTCGACTCGAGCTGGGAGGACACGCGCGCGTTCGCGACCGCGTTCATCCGCGAGCTCGGCGACGCGGTCACCGCCGACGCCGTGATCGCGATCTGCGACAGCGTGCGCCCGGAGGTCCAGGCGTTCGGCAAGGCGCTGCTCCTCGCGCGCTTCACCGAGGCCGACGCCGGCAAGTACCTCGTGCGGCTCGCCGAGCACCCGTCGACGAACCTCCAGCTGCTCGTGTCCGGCCTCCTCGAGCACCACGTCGGTGGCGACCTCGTGCGGCTCGAGGCGGTGGCGCCGTTCCTGGTCACGGTGCTGAGTCAGGTCAACCGCGGCGGCGTCGCGAAGCAGCGCGTCCTCGCACTGCTGCGGCGCGAGGCGACGCGCTCGCCGGAGCATGCGCGCCTGATCGCGCCGATCCTCGACCGCCAGAGCGCGACGATCGCGATCACGCAGAAGCACCCGCTGATCGCGACGATGGTCGCCGTCGGCGAGGCGTACCCGGACGTGCCGCTGCCGATCGCGATCGTCCCGCCGGTGCCGCTCGCCGCGGCGGACAACCGCGACGACAAGGGAGGGCTGTGATGCTGTTCGAGCACCGCTACGCCGGCGCCTCCGGCGTCACCCAGGGCGACGGCGCGACGGCGATGTCGTTCGCGCCCGACACGCTGCGCACGCCGACCTACTTCAGGGGCACGATCGCGCGGCAGGTCGAGTTCCGCGAGGCGATCAGCGCGTTGCACGACGTCGTCACGAGCGACCTCCGCTTCATCCCGAAGGACCGCAGCGACTACCTCGCGTGGCGCGAGCAGCAGGGCTACCTCGACCTCGCGCAGGTCACGCGCGATCAGAAGCGGATCTCCGAGGAGATCACGACGCTGCAGCAGGAGCTGACCGAGCTCGAGCGGCGGCGGAACACACGCATGGCGTCGTTCTACGGCGCGCGCCGCAAGTACTTCGACTACCTCTACCACCGCGACAAGGAGCTGTGGTTCAAGCTCGATCCGGTCATCACCGTGCACCCGGATCAGGTGTTCTTCGAGTGCTTCTCGAAGGACGAGTCGAGCTACGGGCGGCTCGCCGCCTCGTACAACATCTTCGACGAGCTCGGCGAGCGCGCGCACGGCACGACGAACATCGACTACTCGGAGAAGCTGTACGCCGAGTTCCAGAAGATCCGCAGCTACAAGACGACGTCGCTCGAGGTCGACCCCGGCGGCTTCAACGTCCAGACCACGATGGAGGACCAGTACCGCGAGGTGAAGATGGACCTCCCGGACTCGTGGGTGCGCGGCTTCCTGCAGGTGTCGTCGGCGGCGACGCTGCCGGCGCACGTCGTCGAGCTGCACCCGATGGACGTCCACAACCTGTGCCACGTCCTGCGCCGCAACAAGGAGCTGTTCGGGCCGCGCTCGCTGCGCTTCCAGCTCACGCCCGGCGCGCCGGTGAGCGTCGTCGTCGATCCGTGGGGCTGGAAGGTCGCGTGCCCGCGCTCGCGGTACGTCGACTCGCGCCCCGGCAGCGTCGAGCCCACCGAGATCCGCATCTGGGGGCGGCGGCGCCTGTTCATCCTCGAGCGCCTGCTGCCGCGCGCCCGCCGCGTGCGGCTGTTCCTCCTCGGGACCGGCCTGCCCACGTTCTGGGTCGTCGACCTCGGCGACCTCAGCTTCACGCTCGGGCTGTCGGGCTGGACGAACAACAACTGGTCCGACGCCGGCAACTTCGACCTCATGGCCGCGCGCGAGGAGGTCGACTCGGTCACGCAGCAGCGCGTGTTCGACGAGCTCGGCGAGACGTGGCTCGCCACGCCCGAGGCGCTCGCCGCCAGGACCGGCCTCGCGACGCCGATCGTCGCGTCCGCGCTCGCCGGCTGGGTGCAGGCCGGGCGCGCGATCTACGACCTCGACCGCGGCGTGTACCGCAAGCGCGAGCTGACGCGCGACCCGCTCCCCGTCGAGAAGCTGCGCTTCACGAACGAGCGCGAGCAGGCGGCGGCGGACCTCCTGCGGAACGCGAAGATCGCGATCGATCGCGCCGACACCGCCGACGGCGGGCTGCGCCTCGGCGGCCGCATCCGCATCGGCGGCGTGGCCTCGCATTCATCGGAGCGCCTGCGCAAGCATGCGCCGCACACGTACGCGCCCGAGCTGACGTTCGACGTCGAGCAGCGCCTCGTCGCGGGCGAGTGCACGTGCGACGACTTCATCCGCAACCGGCTGCACCGCGGGCCGTGCGAGCACATGCTCGCGCTGCGCGCCGCGCACCGCCGCGGCAAGAACGACGTGATCGAGCTCGAGGCGCGCGCGCACGCCTCCTCGTCGACGAAGCACGACGCCGCGCAGGCCAGGCAGAGCTTCGAGGAGGAGTACCGCGCCGGCGTGCGCCGCGCCGCCGAGCTGCGCGCGCAGGGGCGCGTCGCCGAGTCGCTCCAGCACCTCGAGCGCGTCGCGCGCCTCGCGCCGCCCGACAGCGACCAGCACGCCCGCCTCCAGGAGGTGATCGCCGAGGCGCGCTACGAGGAGGGCCAGTACAGCGCCGCGATCCAGAACGCCGATCGCGCGCTCGCCCGGTTCGCGAACACGCCGCTCGCGCTCAAGGTCAAGCGCGACGCGCTCGTCCGCCTCGGCGACGTCCCGGCGGCGATCATCGTCGCGCGCATGCTCGCCGGCTCCGGCGGTGCCGCCGCGCCGTGGCGCGAGCTGGTCGCGCTGTGCAGCCAGGTCGAGGACTGGACCGCGATGCTCGCGTTCGCCGAGGAGGGGCTGCGCGCCCACCGCAACGAGCCCGACCTCGTGCAGGCCCGCGACCACGCGCGCGCGCGCCTCGGTGGAGCGGCGGCCGCGGCAGCACCGGAGGCGCCGGCGGCGGAGCCCGAGAAGCAGTCGTGGTGGCGCCGCGCGGTCAACAAGATCACCGGCCGCGGCCCGAGCGTCGACGCGCCGCGCCCCGAGGTCGAGGAGCGCCTCCACGCGATCGCCGACGAGCTCGAGGCGCGCGGCCGGATCGCCGACCGCGCCGCCGCGCTCGGCCTCATGCGCACCGCGTACGACAGCGCGAGGTCGAACGAGCTGCGCGCGCACGCGATCGCCGACGCACTCGAGGCGTCGACGGCGATGCGGCCGGGGCTGCCGCGACGCGACCTCGTGCAGCTCTTGCGGCGCACGCTGTCGTGACGGATAGTCGGCGCGCGTGACGGGTGGCCTTGGACCTTGCAACCCGGGCGGCGGATCGCCGTCCATGCGGTCAGCTCGTGCGTGCCTCACTGGCTCGCTCAAGACTGTGCGCACGTCGACTCCCCCAAAGGATTCCGGTGGGGATTTCGAGAAATCGAATGCCCTCGGGGGAGTCGACGTGCGCTCGAGCAAAGCAATCCAGTCCCGAGAGTAGACGAAGGTAGCCACCCGTCACGCACCCCTTGTCATGTCGAACCTCCCACCACCGCGCGATCGCAAGGAGCTCTACGAGCGCATCGCGCTGGGCGGCAAGGACGACGTCATCGCCGAGGAGATGACCCGCCTCGGCTTCTGGTCGGGCGAGCAGGCGCAGCTCGTCGATCCTCCGGTCGAGGCGGCGCGCAAGGCGGAGCTGCGCGAGCGGCTCGGCAAGCTGCGCGAGCAGGCGGCGCGCATGCGCAACCTGGTCACGCTCGAGGCGGACCTGAAGAAGCAGCGCATGGCCGCGTCGCGCAAGAAGCGCGAGGAGACCAAGCAGCGCCGGCTCGGCGAGCGCGCCGCCGCGAAGGAGCGCACGAAGGCGACGAAGGCGCGCGAGCTCGGTTACCTGGGGCCCGGCGTGTCCGCGGGCCTGGGCCCGGAGCACCGCGCGTCGGACGTCGCACGTTTGCAGGCGCAGCGGCTGCCCGTCGTGCACACGGCGGCCGAGCTCGCCGCCGCGATCGGCGTGTCGCTCGGCGAGCTGCGCTTCCTCGCGTTCGCGCGCGAGGTGTCGACGACGACGCACTACCGCCGCTTCACGATCCCCAAGCGCAGCGGCGGCGAGCGCGTGATCTCGGCGCCGCGCAAGCGCCTGAAGCGCGTGCAGCACTGGGTGCTCGCGAAGGTGCTCGAGCCCCTGCTCGGCGACCCGGCGGCGTCGGACCCGGCGCACGGCTTCCGCAGCGGGCGCTCGACGGTGTCGAACGCGGTGCCGCACGTCGGCGCGGCGGTGCTCGTCAACGTCGACCTGCGCGACTTCTTCCCGACGGTGACGTACCGGCGCGTGAAGGGGCTGTTCGCCAAGCTCGGCTACGGCGAGGAGGTCGCGACGGTGCTCGCGCTCGCGTGCACCGAGCCCGACATCGCCGAGACGCAGCTCGACGGCCTCACGTACTACGTCGCGCGCGGCCCGCGCCGGCTGCCGCAGGGCGCGCCGACGAGCCCCGCGATCACGAACGCGCTGTGCCGCCGCCTCGATCGCCGCGTCCTCGGCTGGGCCGACAAGCATGGCTTCGCGTACACGCGCTACGCCGACGACCTCACGCTGTCGTCGAAGGACCCGGCGGCGCGCGTCGGCGCGTGCCTCGGCTTCCTGCGCCAGGTCGCCGGCGCCGAGGGCTTCACCGTGCACCCCGAGAAGGTCCGCGTCGTGCGGCGCGGCGGCCGCCAGGAGGTCACCGGCGTCGTCGTCAACGAGCGCCCGTCGGTGCCGCGCGTGGAGCTGCGCAAGTTCCGCGCACTCCTCCACCACATCGACATGGACGGCCCCGCCGGCAAGACCTGGGGGCGCACCGACGGAGCGGACGGCGGCGACGTGCTCGCGGCGGCGCTCGGCTTCGCGAGCTACGTCGCGATGGTCGATCCGGCGAAGGGCACCGCGCTGCGCGCGCGCGTGCTCGCGCTGCGTGCGAAGTACCCCGGGTAGGAGAAGTGGCAGGCGCGGTACCCGGCGTGCCACAGTAGGCCGTGGTGCGGCCGGATCTCGTCGTCGCGATCGCGGTGTTCGCCTGCGCGTGCGGCTCCAAGTCCGACGCGCCGGGCGGCGGCTCCGCACCCGCGCCGGCGCCGTCGGATGCCGCCGTCGCCGCGCACGACGCGGCGCCCGCGCCGAAGCCGGAGAAGAAGCCGGGGCGCGCCGAGCACGCGGTGTGGAACCTCGTCGACAACCGCCACGCGGCGCACCGCTACGCGGACGGCGACCTCGTGATCGACGCGGCCGACGTCGGGCTCGCCCGCTACATGCGGTTCGCGATGCCGGCCGCGCGCTGGCACCTCGGCCACACCGTCGGCGGCAAGCGCGCCGCCGTCGCCGACCGCGTCGCCACGCTCGAGGTGCCGCTGTCCGACGAGGCCGCGCGCGCGATCGGCCGCGTGTCGGCGCACGTGCACGGCACGGCGAAGCAGGCCGTGACGCTGTTCGTGAACGGCAAGAAGGTCCCCGACAGCCGCGTCGTCCTCGAGGAGAACGGCTGGCAGAAGATCGCGCTCCCCGTCGCGCCCGGCATGCTCGGCGTCGGCGAGAACCGCTTCGGCTTCGAGGTCGCCGGCGGCAAGGACCCGCTCGCGTTCGAGTGGATCGCGATCGGTCACCGCCCGGGCGCGATCCTCCTGCCGCATGCCACCGATCCGCGCACGTCGGCGACGTTCGACGCGAAGGCCGATGCGATCACGCTCGCGAAGGACGCGGCGCTGATCTGGTACGTCACGATCCCCGACGGCGCGCACCTGGTCGCCGACGTCGACGGGCCGTGCAAGGTCGACGTCCAGGCGCGCGCCAGCGACGGCAGCTTCGCCGGCGGCCTGCTCACCGAGACGCAGGACCGCGTCGACCTCACGCGCATGGCGGGCCGGGTGGTCGGCCTCATCGTCACGACGCGCGAGTGCGCGACGGCGACGCTGCGCCACCCCCGCATCACGCTGCACGGCCCGGCGCCGACGGTCGTCGAGAAGGCCGAGCCGCCGAAGTACATCCTCTTGTGGGTGATGGACGCGCTGCGCGCCGACAAGGTGCCGATCTTCACGCCGGGCGCGCGCGCGCAGACGCCGAACCTCGACGAGCTCGCGAAGTCGAGCGTCGTCTATCGCCAGTTCTACGTGCAGGGCAACGAGTCGCAGACGAGCCACACCAGCGTGTGGACGAGCGTCTACCCGGTCCTCCACAAGGTCCGCATGCAGGAGCACGGCGGCACGTGGCGGATCGACGACAAGTTCCCGCTGCTCGCCGAGCGCCTCGCCGCCGCCGGCATGTACACGGCCGCCGTCACGGGGAACGGCTTCGTCCTCGCCGACAGCGGCTACGGCCGCGGCTTCAAGGAGTTCCGCAACATGATGCGCGAGCCGGCGGCATTCGAGGCCGGCGGCATCCTCTACGGGCAGGACATCCTCGACGCCGTGCTCGCCCGCCTCGACGCGCACCGCGTGAAGGGGCCGACGTACCTGTTCTTCGGCACCGTCGACACGCACGCGCCGTGGATCTCCCGCCGCCCGTGGGTGGACGTCTACTCGCCGAACTACGAGGGGCCGTTCAAGGACTTCGCCTCGGCGAAGGACCTCGGGTTTCTCCCCGACTCGATGGGGTGCTCGATCACGCCGCCGCCGAAGGACATCGAGCGGCTGCGCGCCATCTACGACTCGGCCATCAGCTACCACGACGCGCAGCTCGGCCGGCTGGTCAAGCAGCTCACGGCGTGGGGCATCTGGGACCAGACGATGCTCGTCATCACCGCCGATCACGGAGACGAGCTGTTCGAGGACGGTCGCTGCGGTCACGGGGAGTCGCTGCGCGATTCGCTCATCCGCGTGCCGCTCCTGATCCACTACCCGGCGCGCTTCCAGCCGGCGGTGATCGACGAGGGTGCGGAGGGCGTGGACATCATGCCGACGATGCTCGACGCGATGAACGCACCCGCGATGCCAACGGCGCAGGGTGAGTCCCTGCTCGCGCGCGCGCGGGTCGAGTCGCGCGGGTGGGTGCGGCCTTCGTACAGCTCGATGCAAGAGTTTGCACACGCGATGAGGATCGGTCGCTGGAAGGTCCGCGTCGGCGCGACCGGCGTTCCGATCCTGCAAGACCTCGTCGCCGACCCGGACGAGAAGGTCGACCTCGCCGCGACCCGGCCCGTCGAGCGGCGCATGATGACGGACAACTTCGGCATGTTCCTGGCGCTGCGCAAACAATGGACGAAGCGCACCTGGGGTGTGACCACGAACCTCACCGCCGAAGGCGCGGCGGCGCTCGATGGACTCGTGACACCGTGACGCGCGCGCTCGCACTCGTCGCCGCGGCCGCAGGAATTGCGTCGGCCGCGTGTGGCGGTAGCGACGCGACGCACACGACCCCACCGACGACACCGCCCGCCGACGGCCCGTCGTGGTCGGCGGCGGCCGACGCCGCAGGGGAAACCCCCGAGGACGCGTCGCAGGACGCCCCGACCGTCGCCGCCGTGCCGCCGGTGCCCGAGGTGTGGCTGCGCGGCTCGACGCACGTCCACGCGAAGCCGTCGGGGGACAGCACGACGCCGATCCCCGAGGTCATTCGCTGGTACGAGACCCATGGCTACGACTTCTTCGTCCTCACCGACCACAACCAGGTCAGCGAGATCGCGAAGGGCAACGACACGCGCGGCCGGCCCGTCCTGCGCGACCCGACGAGCGGGATCCTCGTGTTCGCGGGGACCGAGCTGACGCACAACCCGCGCGACTGCAACCCACCCGGTGACGCGACGCGCAGCTGCCGCATCCACGTCAACATCCTCGGCTGCACGGCCCGCCCGGGGACCAAGCTCGACTGGGCGGACCGCAAGTCGCGAGACCGCGTGGCAAAATACCAGTCCGCGCTCGTGGCGGGGAAGGCACTGGGCGGCATCGCCCAGATGAACCACCCGAACTGGCACTACGGCACGACCCCGGACCTGCTCGTCGAGCTGTGGCGCCGCGGCATGCAACTCGTCGAGATCGCGAACGCCCAGTTCCCCACGTGGAACGCCGGGGACAAGGACCACCCGTCGCTGGAGGCGCTGTGGGACGCCTCCCTGATGCGGGGGGCGACGCTGTGGGGGGTGGCTTCGGACGACGCACACGACTACGGCCCGCGGGGCCAGTACAAGGCGGGGGGTGGCTGGGTCGTGGTCCGGGCCCGCCGCGAGCCCCAGGCGGTCCTGGACGCACTCGCGGCGGGCCGGTTCTACGCGTCGAACGGGGTGGTCCTCGCAGACGCCTTGCCGGCGCGCGGCGAGCTCGTCGTCGAGGTCGCGCGGGGCGAGCCCGGTCGCTACACCATCGAATTCATCGAGAATGGCGCCGTCGCCCAGCGCGTCGCGGGCACCAGCGCGCGGCGCGCGTTGCCGGCGAGCGGCTACGTGCGCGCGGTGGTGACGCGCGATGACGGGAAGAAGGCCTGGGTGCAGCCTGCGCGGCGGTAGCTACAGCGCGACGTAGCCGTGCTTGACGGCGAAGCGCGTGAGCTCCGAGTTGTTGCGCAGGCCGAGCTTCTTGAGGACGTGACCGCGGTGCGTGTCGACGGTCTTCACGCTGATCTCGAGGTGATCGGCGATCTCGCGGTTGGCCATGCCACGCGCGATCATCTCCATGACCTGGTGCTCGCGGTGCGTGAGCGCACGCGCCGCGGCATCGGCATGCTGGAGGATCTCCTCGAGGTTCGGCGGCACGATCTGCTCGCCGCGTGCGACCGCGCGAATGGCGCGCACCAGCTCCTCGGGCGATACGTTGGCATCGAACACTCCGTGCGCCCCTGCCACGATGGCCCGGGCGGTCACAGGTTCCCCATGCCAGGCCAGGACGATGGCCGCGGGCGGAGACTCGAGCTTGCTCAGCTCCTTCAGAGACTCGGTGCTATCTACCAGGACGACGTCCGAGCGCTCTCGACGTAGTGTCTCGAGCATTTCGGCTCCTGGGGAAGCTGCAGTCACGGCGAAGTCTTCCGTCTCTTCTGCGAGCCGCCGTAAGGCCCATCGCAGGACGGCGTGATCCAAGAAAATCGCGAGTCGAATCATGTGATCCCGCTCCTCGAAAATAGCAATCGCGGGGCCATGACGAGACGCGCTATACGTGAGGCCCGCTCCATGGAACACGTGCAGGAAAGCCGCACCGGCACCAGCCATGTGCTCGGGGAGTTCCGTACGCTGTCGGTGCTCGGCCAGGGGGGCAGCGGGATCGTCTACGACGCCGCGTGGGGCCCGCGGCGCGTCGCCCTGAAGGTGCTGCATCCGTCACTCGTCGACGGCGAGCGCGTGCGCGCGCAGTTCCTCGCCGAGGCCGCGCGGCTGCAGACGATCTCACATCCATCGGTGGTGAAGGTGCTGGCGTCGGGCGTGCTCCCCGACGGGCGGCCGTACCTCGCGATGGAGCGGCTCGACGGCGAGACCCTCGCCGGAGTGCTCGCACGCGGGCCGCTCGCGCTGCCGCAGGCGCTCGCTCTGTTCGGCGAGCTGTGCGGCGCGGTGGCTGCGCTGCACGCGCAGGGCCTGGTCCACCGCGACCTCAAGCCCGAGAACGTGTTCATCGTGCGCACGCCGGAGGGCACGCAGCACGCGGTGCTGCTCGACTTCGGCATCGCGAAGGAGCTGCTCGCACCGGCGTCGACCACGACGATCGACGGCGGCGTGCGCGGGACGCCCGCGTACATGGCGCCCGAGCGCTTCTTCGGCCAGCCCGCCGGCGTCGCGACCGACATCTACGAGCTCGCGGTCACGTTCTACGCGATGCTCGCGGGCCGGCTCCCGTGGGACGACCTCGCGGATCCGGAGGCGCGCCTGTCACCGCGTCCGCTCGTCGAGCTCGCGAGCGTGTCGTCGGAGCTCGACGTCGAGGTGCGGCGCGCGATGTCGACGCGCGCGCAGAACCGGCCGGCGAACGCGGCGGCGCTGTTCGAGGCCGTGCTCGGGGCGGCGGGGGCCGAGCCGACGGCGGCGTCGGAGACCGCGCGCATGAAGCCGGCGGGCGAGGCGACGACGGCCGTGCCGACGCCGATCAGCCCGTCGGGGGCGCCGCTCGTCACGCGCGACGCGCGGCCGTGGTTCGCCGAGCGCCAGGCGACCACGGATCGCGGCAAGACGCCGCTCGCGTGGGCGCCGACCGAGGCCGCGCCGAAGGTGCCGGCGCCGGAGAAGAAGCGGCGCTGGCCGCTCGTCGTCGCGGGCCTCGCGGCGGCGGGGCTCGCGGCGGGTGCCGTCGCGTGGATCGCGCGGCCTGCGGCCGACGACGGCGAGAAGGGCACGCTCGCGCGGATCGAGGAGCCGGACCTCCACGACGACGACGAGGACGACGCACCGCCGCCCCCGAAGCGCGAGGCGCGAGAGGCGCGTGAGGCGCGTGAGGTCGCGGCGGTCCCGCGGAACCCCGACGATCCCTGGGACACGGGCGATGTCGTGGACAGGCCCGACAAGGCGGGCAAGGCGCGCAAGTCGTTCAGCGGCGCGATCCCGCTGCCGAAGGGGCCCGAGCTGCCCGTCGCGACGGCGCGCGCCGAGGTCGCGCGGGCGTTCGGCAAGGTGCCGGCCGACACGCAGGTGCTGATGGCCGCGGTCGTCGGCGACATGCGCCACCACGAGCAGTTCAGCAAGGTGCTCGACAAGATCGCGAAGCAGCCGCGCGTGTCGGACCTCCTCGACACCGTGCCGTGCCTGCGCTCGATCGCGCGCGGCTCGGAGTGGATCGTGTTCGCGGCGAAGTCGCTCGACGAGGGCCACCACGCGACGCTGATCGTGCGCGGGCGGTGGCGGCGGAGCGACATCGAGGCGTGCTTCGAGCACGACGGCCAGCCGCTGACGATGGCCGACGGCGCGAAGCTGCTGCAGCTGCCGCGCCTCGGCTGGGTCGACTTCATCGACGAGCACACCGTGTACCTGAGCGTGCGCGAGGATCTCGCGGCCGCGCAGGTCCACGACCTCGTGAAGACCGGCAAGGGCCCGACGGCGCAGACGAAGCGCCTGGTCGCGGCGCTGCCGAAGGCGTGGTCGTTCGCCGCCGTGATCGACGGCGGCAACGGCCTCGTGTGGCCCGAGCGGCGCATCCCGAAGGGCAGCGACGCGACGGCGTGGTTCCACCTCGGCGAGGACCTGACGGCGTTCGACGTCGCCGTCGACGCGCACGCCGAGGCCGCCGCGCAGCGGCTGGTCGCCGACATCAAGCCGCAGTTCGACGACGTGTTCAAGGACGCGCCGCCGGCGCTGGTCGGCGAGCTCGAGGTCGTGCGCGAGCAGACGACGTTCCACGTGCGCGGCGGGCTGACGCCGTTCATCCTGGGCATGATCGCGTCCACCATCCCGTAGCGGCGGCGCGCTCGGCGTGGTACGAGCGGCGCCCGAGATGTCGATGTCCGATCGCCCCGACCGTCCGCTCGTCGTCGGGATCGCCGGCGGCACCGGCTCCGGCAAGACCACGGTCGCGCACCACCTGTCGGCGGCGATGCCCGAGGGCCGCTGCGTGACGATCGAGCACGACGCGTACTACTGCGACCAGAGCCACCTGCCGGCGCACGAGCGCGCGAAGATCAACTACGACCACCCGTCGTCGCTCGAGAGCTCGCTGCTCGCCGACCACCTGCGCGCGCTGCGCGAGGGCCGCACCGTCGAGCTCCCGATCTACGACTTCGCGACGCACACGCGGCGCGTCGAGACGCGGAGGGTCGAGCCGGCGCGCGTGATCATCGTCGAGGGGATCCTGGTGTTCACCGAGGCGAGCCTGCGCGAGCTGCTCGACATCAAGATCTTCGTCGACACGGACGCCGACATCCGCCTGATCCGCCGCATCCGGCGCGACCTCGAGCAGCGGGGCCGCACGTTCCAGTCGGTGCGCGACCAGTACTACGCGACGGTGCGCCCGATGCACCTCGAGTGGGTCGAGCCGTCCAAGCGGTGGGCGGACCTGATCGTCCCCGAGGGCGGCGACAACCACGTCGCGCTCGACGTGATCCTCGGCCGGCTGTGGCGCATCGTCGCCGACTGATCGCCGCCTGATCAGGGGATGAGGACGAGCGCACCCGTCGTGGTGCGGCCCTCGAGGTCGCGGTGGGCCTGCGCCGCGTCGGCGAGCGCGTACTCGCGCGGCGCGTCGATCGGGACGGCGCCCGAGGTGACGAGCGAGAACAGCTCGGAGGTCATCGCGTCGACGGCCTCGCGCGTGGCCAGGTGCGTGTTGAGCGTCGGGCGCGTGACGTGGAGCGAGCCCTTCTGCGCGAGCTGGCCGAGCGCCACCGGCGGCACGGGGCCCGAGGCGTTGCCGAAGCTGACCATCAGGCCGAGCGGCTCGAGGCAGTCGAGCGAGCGCTCCCACGTGTCCTTGCCGACGGAGTCGTACACGACGGGCACGCCGCGGCCGCCGGTGAGCTCGCGGACGCGCGCGACGACGTCCTCGCGGCGGTAGTCGATCGCGTGCGCGGCGCCGCTGGCGAGGGCGAGCGCGCACTTCTCCGGCGAGCCGGCGGTCGCGATCAGCTGCAGGCCGAGCGCCTTCGCCCACCGGCACGCGATCTGGCCGACGCCGCCGGCGGCCGCGTGCCACAGGATCGCGTCGCCGGGCCGAAGGTCGCGCTGCGGTCGCGTGCGGCGCAGCAGGTAGCACACGGTCAGGCCCTTCAGCATCATCGCGGCGGCGCGCGCGAAGTCGATGCCGTCCGGAAGGCGGACGACCGGCGTCGCGGGGAGGACGCGCACCTCGGCGTAGCTCCCGGGCTTGGGCGCGGCGTAGGCGACGCGATCCCCGACGGCGACGTGCGCGACGCCGGGGCCGACGGCCTCGACGACGCCCGCGCCCTCCGCGCCGAGGATCGCGGGCAGCGGCAGCGGGTACAGGCCCGTGCGGTGGTAGGTGTCGATGAAGTTCACGCCGCACGCGTGGTGCCGCACGCGCACCTCGCCGGGGCCGGGCTCGCCGGCGTCGACCTCCGCGAGCTGCAGGACCTCGGGGCCGCCGGTGCGCTCGATCCGGATCGCTCTCATGCACGCATCTTGACAGCCCGTCACCGCGGCTTGCCACGGTGGCAGCTGGGATCGCGCGCGGCGCCGGCAACCGTGCGGACACGCGTCCCTCCCGCGCTGGCCCGGGTCGTGAAACGATGCGGCCCATGCCGAACCGCGCCGCCTGGGTCCTGCCGCTCCTGCTCGCCGCCGCGTGCGGGTCGAAGTCCGACGACAAGGGCGGCGGTGCGAAGGCCGGCGATCCGAAGGCCGGCCGCGGCGCGTTCAAGCTCGACGACATCACGCAGGCCGGCGACGACGGCATCGAGGTCGCGATCGACCGGCGCGACGTCCCGCTGCACGAGATGGGGCTATCGGGGTACTTCGGCGGGCTGCCGCTGTCGGGCATGGCCGACGTCGCGATCGACCTGAAGGTGCCCAAGGTCGACGGCGCCGAGGACTTCCGCCAGGCGAAGGGCACGATCGCGCTCGCCTGCCCGAACAGCTGCCAGATCGGCGACGACGCGACGAAGCTGCGGCTCGGCAAGGGCGACATGGGCGCGATGGGCGAGCTGTCGTTCGGGCACCTCCTGTTCGACCGGTTCGAGCTCCAGCTCGACGTCGCCGACGGCAAGGGCAAGCTGTCGAAGTGGTCCGTCGAGTCGAAGGACGTGACGCTCGAGGTGTCGCTCGAGGTCGCGTTCGGCAAGACGCTGAACGAGTCGCGCATCGAAGGCTGCCTGCGCTTCAGGCCGAGCGAGGACCTGGCCAAGCGCGATCCGAAGACGGCGACCGTGCTGTCGGCGACGGGAGCGACGCGCGGCGCGGACGGCATGTTCACGATCAAGCTCGGCGGCACGGTCGGCCATCGCAAGGCGATCGCGGCGCCGTGCGGGTCGTCGTAGGCGCGCGGCGCAGTAGAATGGTGCATGTCCTCCTCCTCCGGACCGATCGCCGTCGTCACCGGTGGCGCCGGGTTCATCGGCTCGCACCTGACGGACCGGCTGATCGAGCTCGGCCACCGCGTCGTCGTCCTCGATGACTTCCGCACCGGCAAGCGCGCGAACCTGGCGCGCTGGCTGACGCCCGAGCACGGCTTCGGGGGCGCGTCGCCGGCGCTCGAGCTCGTCACGTGCGACGTCTCGCACGGCATCTTCGCGGCGCTCGCGCCGATCACCGCGAAGTACGGCCGCGTCGAGCGCATCGCGCACCTGGCGGCGCAGGTGTCGGTGGTGAGCTCGGTCGCGAACCCGCTCGTCGACATGAGCGTCAACTACGGCGGCACGCTGCACGTGCTCGAGTACGCGCGCGCGATGGGCGTCGCGAAGGTGGCGTTCGCGTCGTCGGCCGCCGTCTACGGCGACGTGTCGGAGATGCCGGTCGGCGAGGACACGCCGACGCGCCCGGTGTCGCCGTACGGCATCGACAAGCTCGCGAGCGAGCTCGCGCTCGACTACTACGCGAACGTGCACGGCGTGCCGGCGACGGCGCTGCGCTTCTTCAACGTGTACGGCCCGCGCCAGGACCCGTCGAGCCCGTACTCGGGCGTCATCTCGATCTTCGCGGACCGCGCGCGGGCGGGGCGCACGCTGACGATCTTCGGCGACGGCCAGCAGACGCGCGACTTCGTGTACGTCGGCGACGTCGTGCGCGGGCTCGTCGCGGCGCTCGGCGACGGCAACAGCCGCACCGTCGCGAACGTCGGCACGGGCGGCGAGATCACGGTGACCGAGCTCGCGCGGACGCTCGTCGAGCTGTGCGGCGGCAAGAGCGCGATCGAGTACGCGCCGCAGCGCGCCGGCGAGATCCTGCGCTCGCGCGCGCGCGTCGACCGGCTGCGCGAGGCGTTCGGCGTCGTCGCGGAGACGCGGCTCGTCGACGGGCTGCGCGCGACGATCGCGTAGCCGGCCGCGCGATCGCCGCGAGCGCGCACGCGCTAGAGTCGGCGCGTGTCGCTGTCCGCCCGGATCGGGGCCGCCTACGTCGCCTGCACGCTGATCTGGGGGACCACCTGGTACGCGATCCGCGTGTGCATCGCGGCGTATCCGACGCTCGCGTCGCTCGCGCTGCGCTTCGCGATCGCCGTCGCCGTGCTCGCGCCGATCGCGGTGCGGCTGCGGCCGTGGCCGCGCGGGCGCGCGTGGGGCTACCTCGCGCTCGCGGGTGCGCTCGACGCGGGCGCGTACGTGCTCGTGTACCTCGGCGAGGAGCGCGTGTCGGGTGCGATCGGTGCGGTGCTGTACGGCACGCAGCCGCTGATCCTCGCGGCGCTGCTCGCGATCACGCGCATGGAGCGCACGACGCGGCGGCACCTCGTCGGGGCGGCGGTCGCGCTCGCGGGCGTCGCGATCATCTTCATGGATCAGCTCGACGTGTCGGCGCGCCAGGGCATCGGCGTCGCGATGGTCGTCGGGTCGGTGGTCGTCGCGACGAGCTACTCGATGGTGATGAAGCGGCACGGCGAGGGCATCCACCGCGTCGTGTCGACGACCGTGTTCCTGTTCTTCACCGCGCTCGTGCTCGCGGTCGTGGCGCTCGCCGCGCGCGAGCCGCTGCCGTGGCCCCCGCCGCAGGATGCGACGCTCGCGCTCCTGTACCTGGCGGTGGTGGGGTCCGTCGTCGCCTTCCTCGTCTACTTCTGGCTGCTGGGCAAGACGAGCCTCATCGTCACCAGCACGCTCGTGTTCACGTACCCGCTCGTGGCGATCCTGACGGATGCGCTGTTCGAACGTGATCTGCCCCTCACGGCGCGGGTGTACGTGGGCGCGGCGGTCACGCTGGCGGGGCTCGCGGTCAGCCTGCGCCGGAGCCCGCCGGGCTGACACGCGAAGTGATTTGCCCGCCGTCGACGAATACGCGATCGTGTGCGCGTGCGCGTCGTCGCCGGGTACGCGGGAATGCTGCTCGCCTTCGCGAGCGGGTGCCACGTGCTGTTCGAGGCCGAGCCGATCCCGCTCGCACCGTGCGGCGCGTTCGGCGCGCCGGTGCCGCAGGCGTTCGACCCCGCGCTCGGGCGGGTGACCGAGCTCAGCGTCGACGCGACCGGCGTGCGAGGGATGGTGCGCTCGACGACGCCGATGGTGCCGCGCGGGCGGGTGATCGCGGTCGAGCTCGCGGGCGGCGCGTGGCGCGCGGATCCTGCGCGCGTCGCGAACCTCGCGGCGCTCGAGAACGAGTTCCGCCTCGCGTTCGCGCGCGTGTCGCCGTCGGGCGACATGTTCGCGGCCGAGCTGCCGACGGATGACTTCGCGTACCGCGTGTTCCGGTGGACGTTCGACGGGGTGTGGAAGCGGCAGGAGTCGGTCACGCCGCAGCTCGCGAACGAGTCGACGTACCCCGGCGGCGAGGTCGAGGTCGCGGCGGGCGCGGGCGAGCTGTTCCGCACGATCCCGATCGTCCACGAGGACGACAACCTCGTCCGCTTCCTCGCGATCGCGGTGAGCAACCCGCCGGCGCTGCCGTGGGCGGAGGCGCTCCTCGACGGGCATCAGATCACGGAGCAGATCAACGCCGCGCACGATGTGCGATCCGCGGCGCTCGCGGTGGGCCCGAGCGGCAGGCTCGTGCTCGCGTACGCGGCGACGGCGCGCGGGCAGGCGCGCGGATCGCGGCTGTACCTCGTCGAGAAGATCTTCGGGGTGTTCGCGGCGGGCGAGCGCGTGCGCGACGTCGAGGTCAAGCTGGCGCTCCGCGACGGGGAGGAGCTCGTCGAGCCGTGGCTCGCCGAGGGGTGCTCGGCGCTGTACTTCCGGCGCACGGCGAGCGCGGATGACGCGGGCACGATCTACATGTCGGCGCGGGTGGATCCCTCGCCGACCAGCCAGTAAACACACTGCGATGGCCAAGGACTCGCCGTGGATCTTCCGCACCTACGCGGGCCACACCTCCGCGCGCGCCTCGAACGAGCTGTACCGGCGCAACCTCGCCGCGGGGCAGACGGGGCTATCGATCGCGTTCGATCTGCCGACCCAGTGCGGGTACGACGCGGATCACCCGCTCGCGCGGCCGGAGGTCGGCGTCGTCGGCGTGCCGATCGCGTCGCTCGACGACATGCACGTGCTGTTCGACGGCATCCCGATCGAGCAGATGAACACGTCGATGACGATCAACGGCACGGCGGTGTGGCTGCTGTCGCTGTACATCGCGCTGGCGCGCGAGCGCGGCGTCCCCGAGGCGGCGCTGCGCGGTACGACGCAGAACGACATCGTGAAGGAGTACCTGGCGCGCGGGACGTACGTGTTCCCGCCGGCGCCGTCGTTCGCGCTGATCGCGGAGACGTACGAGTACTGCGTCGCGCGGATGCCGCAGTGGAACCCGTCGAACATCTGCAGCTACCACCTGCAGGAGGCCGGCGCGACGCCGGTGCAGGAGCTCGCGTTCGCGCTCGCCGACGCGATCGGCGTGCTCGACCTGGTGCGCGCGCGGGGCCGCGTCGGTGCGGAGGCGTTCGCGCAGTGCGTGGGGCGCGTGTCGTTCTTCGTCAACGCGGGCATGCGGTTCGTCGAGGAGATGTGCAAGATGCGCGCGTTCGTCCGCCTGTGGGACGAGCTGTGCCGCGAGCGCTACGGCGTGGAGGACGCGAAGCTGCGCCAGTTCCGCTACGGCGTGCAGGTCAACTCGCTCGGGCTGACGGAGCAGCAGCCGGAGAACAACGCGTGGCGCATCCTGATCGAGGCGCTCGGCGTGACGCTGTCGCGCGACGCGCGGTGCCGGGCGCTGCAGCTGCCGACGTGGAACGAGGCGCTGTCGCTGCCGCGGCCGTGGGACCAGCAGTGGTCGCTGCGGCTGCAGCAGATCCTCGCGTACGAGACGGATCTGCTCGAGTACGGCGACCTGTTCGCGGGCTCGCCCGTGGTGGCGGCCAAGGTCGACGAGCTGTGCGACGGCGCGCGCGCCGAGCTCGCGCGGATCGCGGAGGCCGGCGGCATCGCGGCCGCGATCGACAGCGGCTACTGCAAGCGCGAGCTCGTGCGGTCGATGTCCGAGCGCATGGGCCGGATCGAGCGCGGCGAGCAGGTCGTCGTCGGCGTGAACCGGTGGACCGACGGCCTCGCGTCGCCGCTGCTCGGCGGCGACGACGGGGGCGTGTTCCGCGCGACCAGCTCCGCCGCCGAGGCGATGGCCGCGCTCGAGAAGACGCGGGCGACGCGCGATGCGGCGCGCGCGGCGGCGGCGCTCGCGCAGCTCGAGGCCGCGGCGCGCGCGGGCGAGCCGATCATGGAGCCGTCGATCGCGTGCGCGCTCGCGCGCGTCACCACCGGCGAGTGGGCCGGTGCGCTGCGCGGCGTGTGGGGCGAGTACCGCGCCACGACCGGCGTCGCGGGCGCGCGCATCGGCGGCGCCGGCGACGCGTGGACGCGGCTCCGCGCGCGCGTCGACGCCCTGCCGCGCCGCCCCAAGCTCCTCGTCGGCAAGCCCGGCCTCGACGGCCACTCGAACGGTGCCGAGGTCATCGCCGTCGCGGCGCGCGACGCCGGCTTCGAGGTCGTCTACGCCGGCATCCGCCTCGAGCCCGCCGCGCTCGCCGAGACGGCCGTGCAGGAGGCCGTCGACATCGTCGGCCTCTCCGTCCTCAGCGGCTCGCACCTCACGCTCGTCGGCGCCGTCCTCGACGAGCTCCGCGCGCGCGGCGCCTCCGACATCCCCGTCGTCGTCGGCGGCGTCGTCCCCGCCGCCGACCAGGCCACCCTCATCAGCCTCGGGGTCCGCCGCGTCTTCACCCCCTCCGACTACAAGCTCGCCGACGTCGTCGACGCCCTCGTCGATCTCGTCCCGCCGGCCTGAAGTCCCGTTTCGGGGCATCGCCCCGCCTCCAGATCCGTTATTCTCGACGCTTCGAGGAGGCGTGACGATGCGTCGACGAAGCCGCACCGGGCTCGGTGCGTTCATGCTGTTGCTGGGTGTCGGGTGGGCGCTCCGCGGTCCCGCGGTCGCAGACGACGCGAGCGATCGCGCCGGCTACCTGAACGAGATCGGCACGAACCTGAACGACGCCGCGTCGCGGCTGTCGTCCGCGGCGTCGGCCTCCGATGACGGGTACCTCCGCACGGCGGAGAACCACATCGACAAGGTGCGGGAGCTCGTCGGCCGGCTCAACGACAAGAAGGGCGATGACGCCCGGGCGAAGGACGTCGTCGACCGCTACCCGCGGTACGTCACCGAGCTCCAGAGCGCGGCCAGGGAGCTGCGCACGCTCAAGGCGCGGCAGCAGGCCGTCGGGGACCTCGTCCGCCAGTGCAAGGCCTTCGACGTCTCGATGGTCGAGCGCGCGAAGGCGGCGAAGGACGAGCCGAAGGGCGCCGAGGAGCTGAGCGACTTCGCGAAGTCGGTCGGCCGCAAGGCCGAGGACCTGATGCGCGACGCCGAGCGGACCAAGTCGGAGGTCGAGCGCAGCGCCTCGGACGTCCGCCGGTTCTCACCGGGAGACGGCTGGTCCGCGGTGAAGGACGCCGCCCACCGCGCGGCCGACGACATGTCGCGCAGCTGGGTGAGCACGTGGGAGCAGGCCCGGCGGGACTGCGAGGAGGTGTTGAAGCGCGAGCGTCACCGCGAGGTCGAGCGCGTCCTCGGTCAGCTGTCGAGCTCGCGGACGGGCCGCGCCGAGCTGCGCAGGAACATCGACGCGATGCTCGATCTGATCGCGACCAGGCTCAAGGACGTAGCGACGGACAGCAGCTCCTCCAACGCGAACGGCGCCGTCGAGATCACGAAGCAGCTCGAGTCGCTGCTCGATCGCCTGCAGCGCGCGCAGGGCGACGACCCCGAGAGCAAGACCATCGCCTCGACCTGGCCGAGCTGGACGCGCGAGCTGCGCACCTCGGTCGAGGCGCTGCGCGAGCTGAAGGACTGGCAGTACCGGGTCGACACCGGCGGCGACAAGTGCACCGCGGCCGAGCGCGACCTCCAGATCGCGATCCGGACCTGGGTCGGCGACCCGACGAAGAACCGCGAGGGCCTCGCCCAGCTCCCGGGCCGCATGCGCCAGCTCGGCAACGAGTGGAAGCCGAAGATGGAGGCCGCCCAGCAGGGCGACCGCGCGGTCGCCACCCTACACGCGACGGCCAAGCGCTTCACCCGCTCCGACGGGCCGTGGAGCCCCATCACCCAGCGGCTCCACGACTCCGCGGACGCCATCCACAAGCACTGGCGCGACAAGTACGCCGCCGCCACCGCCGCCTGCACCAACCTCGCCCTCGGCGAAGCGCATCCCGACGCCCAGAAGGCGATGACCGAGATGCAGCGCAGCACCGCCGACGCCGCCACCAGCTACCGCGAGCTCCGCGTCGAGTTCAACCGCTGGAAGACCGACGTCGACCAGCTCCGCGACTGGAGCGCGAAGGACGTCGCCGAGATCCGCGAAGCGTTCTGCAAGGCCCCCGACACCGAGACCTACGAAGACCTCGAGGAGGCGATGGCCGTGGCGAACCGCTGGTCGTCGAAGCTGCAAGCTCTATGGGGCTCGATCAACGGCCAGGGCGACCGCATCAAGGCGCGCGCGAACGAGCTCATCAGCAAGGGGCGGGCGCTGAAGAACGGCCCGAAGGCGATCAAAGGCGTCGACGACATCCAGAAGAGCATCGAGAAGCTCAAGGACCATCAGCTCTTTGGCTCCAATGACCCGCTCTTCAAGGCATTCGCCGACTACGGTGTTCAAGAGCACAACCGGCGCCAGGGCAAGTGCGGCGCAAACCGCGAGATCCCGATCAAGGACTACTGCGAGAACCCGAACCCGAAGCGCAAAGACTGCAAGATGGATTGCGTACTCGTGAGCGACAAGGTCTGCACGATCGTCGAAATCAAGCCGAAGAGCGCTCAACGTCTTGGAGACGATCAGGCAGGTGCCTATGAGGATGCGATCAGAAAGTTGTTTGCTGCGCGGGGGCCATCTGGGTTCACCGACAAGCTGAGCGTCTTCCGGAATTGCATCTCGGATGACGGCAAGTCGATCAACCTCAAGCGGGCCGTCGAAACCTACGACTTCTGTAACAGGTCGGAGCCACTCGGCGCGCAGCTTCCAGAGGTTCGCGTCGAGCTGCCCGAGGACGAGGAGTAGTTGTGGCGATCCTCGGGTTCACGTTCGTCCTCGAGCCGACCGAGGTGTCGGAGTCGGTTGCCGAGCACATGGTCGCGCTCGTGCGGAGCGAGGGGTGGGACCTGCCGCTGCGGTACTTCTCCTCCGTCGCGAGGGCGGGCGAGAAGCTCGTGCGCGGGCCCGGGATGCTGCGGCCGAAGGTCCTCGCCGGCGAGCTGACCGTGTTGCTGCGCAGCGAACAGACGCGCGTGGTGACGATGTCGACCTCCGCGCGCAACGACACGAACTATGCAGCGTGCTCGTTCGTCGTACATACGGAACCGTGGGCGCCGCGGCTTCATGCCCGTGGGACGCGGCCACTCGGTGCGGAACCGACATGGAATCGGTGGCTGGACGCGGTCCTAGCGTTCGCCGACGGGGTCCGGGCGAGCATGGGCGTGGTGTGCGTGATGGACGAGTCGTCGGCAAGGGAACTGCAGATCTTGACGGGCTACTCGCCCGGCGATGCCGCGCATCCGCGGTACCCGCAGTGGGCACGCATGGCGGCTCACCAGGAGGAAGTCGGTGTGCGCTACGTGCGGTTCCCGCGCTGGGGGACGCTGTACTCGCACCGGCACGTCGCGTCGATCGGCGGCGTCGCGACGATCCGCGAGATGGTGGAGCCGGCGGTGGTGCGCGAGCTGAGTGCGGGCGTGTACTTCCAGGTCACGGACTCGATCGCGAGTGCGCGGCTGCCGGAGTCGGTCGAGAAGCAGCGTGCGTTCGAGGCGCTCGTCGAGCCGTTGCTGCCGCCGGTGGTCGCATGACGATCCTGGCGTTCACGTTCGTGATCGAGCCGACGGAGGTGTCGGAGTCGGTCGCCGAGCACATGGTCGCGCTCGTGCGGAGTGACGGGTGGGATCTTCCGCTGCGGTACTTCTCCTCCATCGCGAGGCCGGGTGAGAAGTTGGTGCGCCGGCCCGGGATGCTGCGCCCGAAGGTCCTCGCCAGCGAGCTTGCCGCGGCGTTGCTCGCCGCGCAGACGAGCGTTGCGATCATGTCGACCTCGGCGCGCAACGACAGCACGTATGCCGATTGCTGGTTCGAGACCGACGCGGAGCACTGGTCGAGCTCGCGCGTCCACCAGCTCCAGGCGTACGGACAGCGACCCCTCGGCGCCGAGCCCACCTGGAACCGCTGGCTGGAGGCGGTCCTGGCGTTCGCCGACGGCGCTCGGGCTAGCATGGGTATCGTCTGCGTGATGGACGAGTCGTCGACGAGGGAGCTGAGCGTCTTGATGGGTACCTCCCCCGGCGACGACCCACATCCGCTGTACGGGCAGTGGTCACGCCTCTCGCGGAACCGACGGGAGGTAGGTGAGCGGTACGTGCGGTTCCCGCGCTGGGGGACGCTGTACTCGCACCGGCACGTCGCGGCGATCGGCGGCGTCGCAAAGATCCGCGAGGTGGTGGAACCGGCGGTGGTGCGGGAGCTGAGTGCGGGCGTGTACTTCCAGGTGACGGAGTCGATCGCGAGCGCGCGGCTGCCGGAGTCGGTCGAGAAGCAGCGCGCGTTCGAGGCGCTCGTCGAGCCATGGCTGCCGCCGCCACGAGAGGAGGAGAGGTATGCGTGAGGTGATCACGATCATCGTGCTGTCGGCGTGTCAGCTGCCCGCTGCGGGGCCGGCAGGCCCGGCGAGACCCATGGGCCCGGCGACGGCGCCGATGACCGCGCCGGGGCCGGCGGCGACGGCCGATCCTCGGCGCATCGTGGCGATGCCGGATCTCACGCTGATGACGCGCGCCGACGCGGAGGAGGCGCTCCGGCGCGCCGGCTTCACGTACCCGCCGGAGATCGACCGGAGCTCGATCTGTGGGAGCACGCTCGACGACCGCGACCGGACGATCGTCGAGCTCGGCCGTGTCTGCTACCAGCATCCGGTCCCGGGTGCGGAGACCCGGACGTCGCTGCCGGTGAGGATCCGCGTGCAGACCGAGGACCCGCGGCGCGGCGAGCTCGGGGGCGGCCGGTCCTGGTTCTTGATGCCGGACCTGAGCGGGCTCGACGTGGCGAGCGCGCGGGCGCAGATCCGCGCGCTCGGGTTCACGGGCAAGGAGGTCGAAGTGTCCTACGTCGACGACTGCGCGCCGGACGTCGTGTGCAGGACGTACCCGGAGCCGAAGACGCGCACCGACAACACGTCGGACAAGGTGTTCTACGTCGGCCGCCCGCCGAAGCCGCCCGAGCCACCACCGTCGCCACCACCGGCGGCGTCTCCACCGCCACCGGCGCGGCCGGACGACATCTTCTGAGCCGGCGGCGGGTCCCTCGAAGAGGCGAGGGCGGAGCGGCGGGTGTTCACGCGGCGCGCGTCGGGTTGCGCCACGCCGCCACCGACGGCTGACGCGCTCCTCGTCGGTCGGCGCCGGCGGAGAGCGTTGCGCCCGGCGGTCGCGGAGCCGGGGCCGCGGTCGAGGCCGCCGCGTGGGCCCCCCCGGCCAGCCCGGATGGTGAAGAACGCCTTCGCCCCAGAAGATGCCTTGTCGGCGGGAGACCTTCCGCATAGATTCCCGCCCCTACCCCATGGGGATCGCTGACTTCTTTCGCCCCAAGCACCGCCACAGCGACGTCCGCGTGCGCACCGAGGCCGTTCGGGCCCTGACCGCCGATGACGCTGCCATCCTGATCCAGGTCGCTCGAACCGATCGCGACGCCGGTGTGCGTCGCATCGCGATCGAGAAGATCACTGCCGCCGAGGTCCTCGCGGACATCGCCGCCTCGGAGAGCGAGCGCAGCCTGCGCGACTTCGCCGGGGAGCGCGCCGCGCGCCTGTGGACGTCCGTCGCCTGCGGCGACGACGCCGACGACGCGAACGAGGCGCTCGCCGGGATCGTAAAGCTCGGCGACCAGCGCGCGCTGATCGACATCGTCATTCGCGCCGACGTCGCCGCGGTCCGCAAGCGCGCGTTCGGCGAGCTGCGCGATCCGAAGGCGCTCGCCGAGCTCGCGAAGAGCGACGCCGCGCAGGACATCCGGACCGCCGCGATCGCGCGGATCGACGACGGCGACGTGCTGCGCGCCCTCGCGACCGACACGACGGTGAAGGAGGTCGGCCTCGCCGCCGTCGAGAAGATCGACGACCGCGAGCGCCTCGAGAACGTGGCGCAGAAGGCGAAGAACAAGGCCGTGCGCCAGAAGGCGCGCAAGATCGTCGCCGAGATCGAGGAGTCGGAGCGCGCGAAGAAGCCGACCGTCCCCGACGACGTGAAGCGCCGGCGCGCCGAGAAGGCGCAGCTCGTGCGCGAGGTCGAGAGCGTCGCCGACACGTTCGACTTCGCGAAGGTCGCCGAGGCCGTGAAGGCGGCCGAGGCGTCGTGGGCCGCGGTCGCCACCGTCGCCGACGACGGTGACGAGCGATTCGCGCGTGCCGTCGAGCGGTTCTGGCGGCGCAAGACCGTCCACGACGAGCAGGCGCGCAGCGCCGACGAGCTCCGCGCCGTCGAGCGCGAGGCCCAGCTCGACAAGGAGCGCGCGGCCGCCGAACGCGCGGCCGCGGCCGCCGCCGCCGGCACCAGCGGCGCCACCACCGAGGACAAGAAGCCGCGCGAGCGCGACGACGAGCCGGACGACTACGTCCGCGACCTCGGCCCGACCGACGAGAAGCGCGCCGCCCGCGAGGCCGAGGCGAAGGCCCGCCGCGAGGAGCGCGACAAGCTGCGCGCCGAGGACGAGGCGCGCCGCAAGGCCCTCGCCGCCGAGCGCGAGGCCCGCCAGAAGGAAGACGCCGAGCGCGGCGCCGCGATCGCCGCGAGCCTGCGCGCGCTGTGCGACGACATGGACCAGCTCGCCGCCTCGTTCGACCGCCCCGTGGAGCCCCGCGTCGACCGCGGCAGCGCGGCCGCGACCGAACCCGCCGCGACCGAACCCGCCGCGACCGAACCCGCCGCGACCGCACCCGCCGCGACCGCACCCGCATCGACCGCCGCGACCGAGACCGCCGCCGAACCCGCCACGACAGAAGGCGGCGGCGAGGCCGCTGGGCGCGGCCGCCGCAGGCGCGACGAGCGCCGCGGGCCGGATCCGCAGGCGAAGATGCGCGAGATCGATCGGCTGCTCGGGCAGGCCGCGAAGGCGTTCGAGCAGATCGGCAAGGTCGGCGCCGCCGAGCGCGACGCGATCGCGGACCGCTACCGCGCGGTGCGCGGCAAGCTCGTGATGAAGGCCGGCGAGATGCGCGAGGCCGAGGACTGGCAGCGCTGGAGCAACGTCCCCAAGGCCGAGGCGCTGATCGCCACGGCCAAGGACATGCTCGCCGAGCCGCAGGCCACGCCCGACCTCGCCAACCGCCTGCGCCAGCTGCAGGCGCTGTGGAAGGAAGTCGGCCCGATGCCCCAGCGCCGCTCGAAGGAGGCGTGGGAGCAGTTCAAGGGCCTGTGCGACCAGATCTACGACAAGGTGAAGGGCGTCCGCGCCGTCGAGAACGAAAAGTTCGCCGAGGTCGCGAAGGCCAAGGAGGCGCTGATCGCCGAGGCCGAGGTGCTCGCCGACTCGACGGACTGGGCCGCCACCGCCGAGAAGCTCAAGGGGCTGCAGGCGCGCTGGAAGGAGTCCGGCCACCTCCCGCGCAAGCAGGGTGACGAGCTGTGGAAGCGCTTCCGCGGCGCGTGCGATCGCTTCTTCGAGCGTCGCAAGCCGGTGCTCGAGGCGCAGCACGGCGAGGAGGCCGAGAACCTGCGCCGGAAGCACGCGCTCATCGCGCGGGCGCAGCAGGTCGCCGACAAGGCGCCCGACGACGGCGGCTGGGGCAAGGCGATCGGCGCGATCAAGGACCTCCAGCGCGAGTGGAAGGAGATCGGGTTCGTCCCGCGCCGCGACGCCGACGCCGTGTACCGCGCGTTCCGCGCCGCGTGCGATGCGCTGTTCGCGAAGCGCGACGCCGCCCGCGACGGCGAGGCGAACGCCCACCGCGCCGAGCTCGACGCCGTGCGCGCCGAGCTCGAGGCGGTCCTCGCGGCCGGCCCCGACGCCGCGCCGGCCGACGTCGTCGCCCGCGCGATCGCCGCGCGCGCGAAGGCCGCCGAGCTCGGTGCGCTGTCGGCCTCCGCGGCGGGCGAGCTGGTCGAGCGCATGACCGCGCACGTCGTCGCGACGTACCGCGACGCGCTCGCCGGCACCGAGCTCGATCCCGCGCAGCGGCGCGCCCGCCGCACGAAGCTGATCGCGCGCGCCGAGGAGCTGCTGCCGAAGCAGGCCCCGGCCGGCGGCGACGGCGGCGGCGACGTCGCGTCGCAGCTCAAGGCGGCGATGCGCGGCAACGCGTTCAGCGGGCTGCGCTTCTCCGGGCGCGATCCGGTCGAGGTCGTCGACGAGCTGCGCGCGAGCTGGCGCGAGGTCGGCCCGCTCGACACCGCCGATCCCGACGACACCGCGCTCGCCGAGCGCTTCGACGACGTCCTCGACCGCGTGCTCGCCGCCGCCGGCGTCAGCCGCGACGCGCGCGGCGCCGCCGAGACGGGCGTGGCGGGCGGGCCCGGTGGGCCCGGTGGGGAGGGCCGTCGCCGCCGCCGCGAGCGCCACAGCGCCCAGCAGCCGGTCGCCACCGACGTGGCCGCGGAGGCGTCGGGCCCGACGGCCGGCATCCCGCGCGCGACGCACGTCCCCGAGGCGTCGGGCCCGACCGCCGGCATCCCGCGCACGGCGCACGATGCGGTCACCCAGCCGGCGCACATCCCGGCCGACGTGCCGATCAGCGAGGCGATCCCCGTCGAGCCGCCGCCCGTCCCAGCAGCGACCGCGGCGGCGAGCCCCTCGCGGCCGACGTCCCCGGCGGATGCGGCCACGGCCGAGCCTGCGAGCGCGCAGCCGCCGGACGCGCGCGCATCGCGGCCGACATCCCCGGCAGACGCGGCCGAGCCGGCGAGCACGCAGCCGGACGTGCGGGCATCGCAGCCGACGTCCCCGGCGGATGCGGTCGAGCCGGCGAGCACGCAGCCGCCGGACGTGCGCGCATCGCGGCCGACATCCCCGACAGACGCGGCCGAGCCGGCGGAGCCTGGCACGCGCGCGTCGCGGCCGACGACCCCGCCGATGGACGCGCCCCCGGCGCGCGCCGCACGCCCCACGACCCCGCCGATGGACGCGCCCCCGGCGCGCGCCGCACGCCCCACGGCCCCGCCGATGGACGCGCTCGACACCGGCTGGGACCTCGGGGACGAGGATCCGACCGCCGGCACCGCCGACGAGCCCGCGCAGGCCGCCGCCGAGGCGCCCGCGACGAGCACCCCGTCGTCGGCGGAGATGGCCGGCGACGGCGCCGTCGAGGGCGACGGCATCGACACCGGCTGGGACTGACCGCGCGATCCGGCGAGACGTGCCGCGCTCGTTCAGCAACGTCGTCGGCTTCGACGACTCGCCGTTTCCGCTCGAGCACCGCGGCGACGTGCGGGTCGTCGGCGCCGTGTGCGCGCGCACGCGGCTCGACGGCGTGCTCGCGACGACGGTGCGCCGCGACGGCAGCAACGCGACCGACCGGCTCGTCGAGATCGTGCGCTCGAGCCGGTTCAGCGATCACATCCGCGCCGTGCTGCTGCAGGGCATCGCACTCGCCGGCTTCAACGTCGTCGACCTCGATCGCCTGCACGCGGAGCTCGACGTGCCCGTGCTCGTCGTCGTCCGCAAGCAGCCGCGCCTCCAGATGGTGAAGGACGCGCTCCTCGACCGCACGCACAACGGCGCCGAGAAGTGGAGCCTCATCGAGAAGCACGGGCCGTGCGAGAAGCTGGGCGCGCTGTGGGTCCAGCGCGTCGGCCTCACCGCGGCCGAGGCCGGCGACCTGCTCGCCGCGACGACGTCGCACGGCAACATCCCCGAGCCGCTGCGCCTCGCACACATCATCGCGGGCGGCGTCGAGCGCGGCGCCTCGCGCGGACGTCCGTAGCTACGCTAGCCGCCGCACGGGTCGCCGCACGGATCGCCGCCGCACGGGTCCTCGCCGCCGCCGCCGCACGGATCCCCGCCGCACGGGTTCGGAAACGCGGCCTGGCCCATCACGCGGCCCATGCACTCGGTGAAGCCCATCGAGATGTCCATGACGCGCTTCTCCTCGTCGGGCGACAGCTTCGGGTTCCTCGACATCTTCTTCGTGGCCTTCGAGAGCTTGTCGATGACGGCCTGGCCGCACGCGCGATCGTCGGCCTTGCACGCGCACATCTCGCCCTTCATCCCGTCGAACATCGTCAGGATCTGCGCGGTGGTCTGCTCGCCGCCCGCCGGCTGCACCTCGACCGGCCTTGCCGCCACCGGGTCGCCCGGCTTCTGCGCAGCGGGCTTGCCGCCGCACGCGGCGAGCGAGACGACCACGACCATCATCCAAGTCTTCATCCGCCCGATGATGCCGGATCCCATCCGGCGCGCACGGGAATTCCGGCGCGTTCACACGGGCGATTCGCCGGAACGCGGCTCCAGCACGGCGCGCAACGTCACCGCGCCGACGACGATCGCGCCGCCGGCGAGCGCCCACGGCCCCGGCACCTCGCCGTACGCGATCGCGACCCACACCGGCGCGAGCACCGGCTCGATCGCCGGGATCAGCATCACCTCGATCGCCGTCGCGTGGCGGATCGCCGCCGCGTAGCACACGTACGCGAGCGCCTGCTGCACGAGGCCGAGCGCGGCGAGCGCCGCCCAGCCCTGCGCGTCGGGCAGCGGCCCGCCGGTGAACCAGAACGGCAGCCCGATCACCGCGCCGAGGATGTTGCCGAGCAACAGCGCGCGCAGCGGATCGATCGGCCGCCCGTCGCGCGTCACCTGCGTCGCGGCGCGCCGCATCGTCATCGCGCCGAACGCGAACGCGATCCCGGCCGCGAACGCGACCGCGTTGCCGAGCGCGTAGTCGAGCGTGAGCTGCTCGAAGAAGAACAGCCCGATGCCGGGGAGCACGAGCGCGATCGTCAGCCAGTCGAGGCGCGACGCGCGCTCGCCGAGGAACCACTGCCCGAGCAGCGCGACCCACACCGGCGCCGAGTACTGGATCAGGATCGCATTCGCGGCCGTCGTCAGCTTGTTCGCGAGCACGAACAGCCCGGTCGTCGCCGCGAGCGCGACCGCCGCCTCGACCTCCGCGCGCGTGAGGCCACGCAGCGACGGCCTCCGGATCGCGTACAGCGCCGCCGCCGCGATCAGGCTGCGCGCCGACCAGATCCCGAGGGCGTGCCACGAGATCAGCTTGATCAGGACCCCGCCCGTGCTCCACAGCACCCCGCACGCCACGAGCAGCGCCCCGGCGCGCCGGTGTTGCGAATCGTCCACAGCCGGTGTCGTAGCGCACGCAGGACGCGCGCACAGCTGGGCAATGCGCCCCGCTCGATGAGAGGATCCCCTCCGTGAAGCTCGCCGCCCTCAGCCTCGCCTCGGTCCTCCTCGCCACGACCGGCTCGGCCTTCGCCGACGAGCGCCGCACCCACCTGCACCTCGGCGGCATGATCGGCGCGCGCGGCGACTTCGACCCCATGGCCGAGAAGGAGCCGACGCTCCTGGGCGGCCCGCGCCTCACGCTCGGCTGGGAGAACCCGATGCTCGAGTACCCCGAGCTGCCGGGCGTGCGCGCGGCGTTCGAGCTGACGCCGGAGGTGCTCCTCGGTGCGAGCTTCGAGGAAGGCACCCGGCGCGACCGGCGCGGCGGGCTGCGCGCCGAGGGCATGCTCGGCGTCGGCCTGCGCGGCGAGCTCCGCCTCGCGCAGCTCCGGCAGGGCCTCATGAAGCTGTCGATGCGCGGCTCGATCTACGTCGCGGCGCGCGCGTTCGTCATCGGCGAGCAGCGCGAGACGCTCGGGGAGTTTGCGTTCGGCGAGTACTTCCTCGTGTCGCGCACGGCGCGCATCGGCTTCGAGCTCCACGTCCAGAAGCGACTCCGCGACGCTGCGACGGCCGATGAACGTGAAATCGGGGTCCTGACGCAGCTCTACGTCGGCTGGACGCTCTGACGACGTTCGCCATCTGTAATATGGTCGCGGTGACGTGACCACGCTGTTGACCGCGGACGACCTGTTTCTCTTCAACCAGGGCACGCACTACCGGCTCTACAAGAAGCTCGGTGCGCACATCGTCGACGGCGGCACGTACTTCGCGGTGTGGGCGCCGAACGCGCGCGGCGTGAGCGTGATCGGCGACTGGAACGGCTGGCGCGCGCATCACGACGAGCTCCACCCGCGCGCCGAATCCGGGATCTGGGAGGGCGTCGTCAAGAACCTCGGGCACGGCGCGCGCTACAAGTTCGCGGTCGTCGGCGCCGACGGCGTCGTGCGCGACAAGGCCGATCCGTTCGCGGTGCGCGCCGAGCACCCGCCCGCGACGGCGTCGATCGTGTGGCAGCCCGGCCACGCGTGGGGCGACGAGGCGTGGATGCGCACGCGCTACCAGCGCATGTCGCGCGCGGCGCCGATCTCGATCTACGAGGTGCACCTCGGCTCGTGGCGGCGCGATCGCCACGAGGTGCTCGGCTACCGCGACCTCGGCACGCAGCTCGCCGACCACTGCGCGAACCTCGGCTTCACCCACGTCGAGCTGATGCCGATCATGGAGCACCCGTTCTACGGGTCGTGGGGCTACCAGGTCACCGGCTTCTTCGCGCCGACGACGCGCTACGGCGCGCCCGACGACCTGATGGCGATGATCGACACGCTCCACCGGCGCGGCATCGGCGTGATCATGGACTGGGTCCCCGCGCACTTCCCGACGGACGCGCACGGCCTCGGCCTGTTCGACGGCACGCACCTGTACGAGCACGCGGACCCGCGGCGCGGCTTCCACCCCGACTGGACGAGCTACATCTTCAACTACGGCCGCCTCGAGGTGAAGGCGTTCCTGATCTCGTCGGCGATGTCGTGGCTCGAGCGCTACCACATCGACGGGCTGCGCGTGGACGGCGTCGCGTCGATGCTGTACCGCGACTACTCGCGCCGCCCCGGCGAGTGGGTCCCCAACGAGGACGGCTCGAACCACGACCGCGACGCGATCGCGTTCCTCCAGGACTTCAACCGCGCGGTGTACACGTCGTACCCCGACATCCAGACGATCGCCGAGGAGTCGACGGCGTGGGGCGGCGTGTCGCGCCCGCCCGAGAACGGCGGCCTCGGCTTCGGGTTCAAGTGGGACCTCGGCTGGATGCACGACACGCTCAAGCACCTCGCGCGCGAGCCGATCCACCGCAAGTTTCACTTCGACGAGCTCACGTTCCGCTCGCTCTACGCGGGCAGCGAGAACTACGTGCTGCCGCTGTCCCACGACGAGGTCGTGCACGGCAAGCGCTCGCTGATCGACAAGGTCCCGGGCGACGCGTGGAAGCGGCTCGCATCGATGCGCCTCCTGTTCGGGTACCAGTGGACGCTCCCCGGCAAGAAGCTGCTGTTCATGGGCGGCGAGATCGGCGTGTGGAAGGAGTGGAACCACGACGACGAGCTCGACTGGCCGCTCGGGCTGCACCCAGGGCACGCCGGGCTCGCGCGCTGGATCGGCGACCTCAACGGCGCGTACCGCACGTACCCTGCGCTCCACCGCGGCGACTGCGAGCCGTGGGGCTTCCGCTGGCTCGTCGCCGACGACCGCGACGCGGGCGTGCTCGCGTACGCGCGCTACGGCGTCGAGGGCGACGCGCCGGCGGTCGTCGTCGCGAACTTCACGCCGGTCGTGCGCGAGGGCTACCGCATCGGCGTGCCGCGCGCCGGCTACTGGCGCGAGATCCTCAACTCGGATGCGTCGGCGTACGAGGGGAGCGGCGTCGGCAACCGCGGCGGCATGGAGGCCGAGCGCGTGCCGTGCCGCGGTCACGAGCAGTCGCTCGTGATCACGGCGCCGCCGCTCGGCGTCGTCGTGTTCGTGGCGGAGGGCGAGCGCGTGTCGGCGAGCATCACCATCCCGACCGGGATGCCGCGCCCGTGAGCGAGAAGTGGATCTGCGTCCACGGGCACTTCTACCAGCCGCCCCGGGAGAACCCGTGGCTCGAGGCGATCGAGCCGCAGGGTAGCGCGCACCCGTACCGCGACTGGAACGAGCGCATCACGGCGGAGTGCTACCGCCCGAACGCGGCGGCGCGCGTCGTCGACTACTCGAACAAGATCATCGGCATCGTCGACAACTACCAGCGCATGAGCTTCAACGTCGGGCCGACGCTGATGTCGTGGCTCGAGGAGCACGCGCGCGACGTGCACGATGCGCTCGTCGAGGCCGACCGCGCGAGCGCCGAGCGCTTCGGCGGCCACGGGTCGGCGATGGCGCAGGCGTACAACCACATGATCATGCCGCTCGCGTCGGCGCGCGACCGCGCGACGCAGGTGCGCTGGGGCATCGCCGACTTCGAGCGCCGGTACGGGCGCCGCCCCGAGGGGATGTGGCTCCCCGAGTGCGCGGTCGACACGGCGACGCTCGAGTCGCTCGTCGACGGCGGCATCCTGTTCACGGTGCTCGCGCCGTCGCAGGCGCGCGCGTGGCGGGCCCCGACGGAGACGTCGTGGCGCACGACGCCCGTCGATCCGGGGCGCGCGTACCGCTGCGCGCTGCCGTCGGGCCGGTCGATCGACCTGTTCTTCTACGACGGCGCCACGGCGCAGGCCGTCGCGTTCGAGCGCCTGCTCGTCGACGGCCACTCGATCATCTCGCGCATGACCGGGCGCGGCGACGTCGAGGGCGGCGGCCCGACGCTGTGCCACATCGCCACCGACGGCGAGACGTACGGCCACCACCACCGCTACGGCGACATGGCGCTCGCGTGGGCGCTGCGCCAGGTCGAGGGCGGCTGGAACGGGGCGCGCCTCACGAACTACGGCGAGTTCCGCGCGCGCGTGCCGGCGACGTGGGAGGTGCAGATCGTCGAGGATTCGAGCTGGAGCTGCGTGCACGGCGTGTCGCGCTGGCGCGACGACTGCGGCTGCAACAGCGGCGGGCACCCGGGCTGGAACCAGCGCTGGCGGCGGCCGCTGCGCGACGCCCTCGACTGGCTGCGCGCGCAGGCGGCGGCGGCGCTCGACCACGTCGGGCAGCTGCTGTTCCTCGATCCGTGGGCGGCGCGCGACGCGTACGTCGAGCTCCTCCTCGAGCGCACGCCCGCCGCGCGCGACAGGTTCCTCGCGGCACACGCCGCGCACGCGCTGGATGCGACGGAGCGCGTGCGCGCGCTGTCGCTCATGGAGATGGCGCGCCACGCGATGCTCATGTACACGAGCTGCGGCTGGTTCTTCGACGAGCTGTCGGGGATCGAGACCGTGCAGTGCATGCAGTACGCGGCGCGCGTGGCCGAGCTGATCGAGGAGGTCGGCGGCGAGGCCGTCGAGCCCGCGCTGCTCGATCGCATCGCCGTCGCGCGCTCGAACATCCCCGACGAGGGCGACGGCCGCAAGGTGTGGGCGCAGCGCGTGGTGCCGGCCCGCATCGACCCGGCGAAGGTGTGCGGCGACGTCGCCGTGCACACGCTCGTCGAGCCGGACCGCGCCCCCGGGGCGCACGGCATCGACGTGTACGGCTACCACGTCGACTTCGTGGACCGGATCGAGCGCCGCAGCGGCCGCGCGCGGCTCGTCGCCGGCACGGTGCGCGTGCGGTCGCGCCTCACGGAGGCCACGACGGTGATGTGCTTCGCCGGGCTCCACCTGGGCGAGCACCACGTCACCGGCGGCGTGCGCCCGCCGCCCCCCGCCGCGCAGTGGCACACGATCGTCGACGAGCTCTCGGGCGCCTTCCAGACGGCCGACGTGTTCGCCGCCCAGCGCGCGATCGACCGCCACTTTCCGGGCGCGCAGCTGTCGCTGTCCGCGCTGTTACCGGGCCGGCGCGAGCGCCTCCTCGAGGGCGTGCTCGCCGAGGCGATCGGCGACGCCGACAACGCCCTCGGCGCGATGTACGACCAGGCGGCGCCCCTGATCCGCTGGCTCGTCGCGCGCCAGCTGCCCGTCCCCGAGGTCCTGCACACGACCGCCGAGGCCACGCTGCGCCGGCGCGTGCTCCACAACCTGCGCGCGACCGAGCCCAGCTTCCAGCAGCTCCGCGAGCACATGGCCGAGGCCGCGCTCGTGCGCGTCAGCCTCGACACCCCGGAGATCGCGCTCGCCGCGAGCGAGGGCCTGCGCCACCTCATCGACCGCGTCGCCGGCCCCGACGGCGAGCTCGACCCCATCGCCCTCGACACCATCGCCCGCGCCGCCGAGGTCGCGGCCCGCATGAAGAGCTCCGTCGACCTCTGGTTCGCCCAGAACGCCACCTTCCGCCTCGTCCAGCGTCTCCCCGCCCTCCGCGCCCGCGGCGACTCCGCCGGCCCCACCATCGTCGCCCTCGAGCGCCTCGCCCACGCCCTCACCATCGCCACGCATCGTTAACCTGCGTGCGTGTGGGGCGCGACGTTCGAGGCGGGCAGGCTGCTGTCTCGCGTGTCGATCACGCGGTGCTCGACGCGGGCCTCCCGACGGTGAACGCGCGGCGCTCGCAGAGGCTCCGGACGTGGGGTGTGGGGCGGGCGCGCTGCTGTCTCGCGAGCGCTGGTCGAGATCGCTCCTCGACGCGTGCCTCCCGACGGTGAACGCGCGGCGCTCGCAGAAGGCTCCGGACGTGGGGTGCGGGGCGAGCGCGCGCTACTCGTGCTCGCCGCCGGGGACTTCGAAGGGACTGATGA
>JAHBVW010000059.1 GCA_019637375.1 Deltaproteobacteria bacterium
GCACCGCGACGCCATTGCCGTCGTGCGCGTACACGCCAATCCCATGCGGTGCGTGCGTACCCGTCGTCGTACGCGGCACCGGGACGCCGTTGCCGTCGAGCACGTACACGCCGGTGTTCCCGCGCGCCACGAGCGCGCCGTTCGCATCGATCATGAACCCGCCGGTGTTCGTGCGCGGCACCAGCACGCCGCTCGCATCGCGCACGTACACCCCCGTGTTCGGCGGCGCATCGGCCGGGACGGCCACGAGCGTGCCGCTCGCCGGATCGATCGCGGCGGTGTACGCGCCGGTGATCGGCGGCGGGATCGTATTGCCGGTGCTGATCGGTGGCGGGATCGTGAGCGGGCGCAGCCCCTGCGGCGTCAGCGCATACGCTCCGGTGATCGGCACCGGCTGCGACGTCGCCGTGCGCGTCCGCGGCAACGCCGGCCCCGCGAACGGATTGAGCACCACCTCGTGCGTCCCCGTGCGCGACCGTGGCGGCGGCGGCGCCACCTCATCCACCTCGACGGTCGTGCCGTCCTCGAGCCGGATGAACGTCGCCGTCTCCTCGTACAGCGTGCAATCGACGAACCCCTCGAGCGACTCATCCGTCAGGTTCATCAGCGGATTCGCCGGCAGCACCAGATCCGACCCCGGCGCCCGGATCTCCGCCGCCGTGTTCGTCCCTTCTCCGTCCGCGGTCTGCACCTCGATCGCACCCGTCGGGCGCCGCGCGAGCAACGGCACTCCACCCGTCGGCGCCCGCGCGCGCCCCGGCGCCCCCACGCGCGCCGCGTTCGCAACATGCGCCACCACCGCCGCCCTCGCCGCCTCTCCCGGCTCGACACCATTTCCACCCATCCCTCCATTCCCCTCATTCCTTGCGTTCGCCGCATTCGCCGAACTCGCCGCATTCACCCGCCCCATCCCCACCCCACCCGACCTCGCACCTTCCGCCTTCGCAGCCTCCACCCTCGCAGCCTCCGCCTTCGCAGCCTCCGCCTTCGCAGCCTCCGCCTTCGCAGCCTCTGCCTTCGCAGCCTCTGCCTTCGTGGCTTCTGCCTTCTTCGCGGCCTCGGCATCCGCGGCCTTCTTCGCCGCCGCTTCGGCTGCCTTCTTCGCTGCCTCCGCCTTCGCAACCTCCGCCTTCGCAGCCTCTGCCTTCGCGGCTTCTGCCTTCGCGGCTTCTACCTTCTTCGCGGCCTCGGCATCCGCGGCCTTCTTCGCCGCCGCTTCGGCAGCCTTCTTCGCGGCCTCCGCCTTCGCTGCTTCTGCCTTCGCTGCTTCTGCCTTCGCTGCTTCTGCCTTCGCTGCTTCTGCGCGCTTCGCGGCCTCGGCATCCGCGGCCTTCTTCACCGCTTCTGCTTCGACAGCCTTCTTCGCTGCCTCCGCCTTCGCAGCCTCGACCTTGGCTGCTTCTGCCTTCGCGGCGTCCGCCTTCTTCGCGGCCTCGGCGTCGGCGGCCTTCTTCGCCGCTTCTGCTTCAGCAGCCTTCTTCGCGGCCTCGGCCTTCGCTGCCTCGGCCTTCTTCGCGGATTCCGCGTCCGCCGCCTTCTTCGCCGCTTCGGCTTCAGCAGCCTTCTTCGCGGCCTCGGCCTTCGCGGCCTCGGCCTTCGCTGCTTCTGCCTTCGCTGCTTCTGCGCGCTTCGCGGCTTCCGCGTCGGCGGCCTTCTTCGCCACTTCTGCTTCGGCAACCTTCTTCGCTGCCTCGGCCTTCGCTGCTTCTACCTTCGCGGCTTCTGCCTTCTTCGCGGCCTCGGCGTCTGCGGCTTTCCTTGCCGCCTCTGCTTCGATCGCCTTCCTCGCGGCCTCGGCCTTCGCCGCCTCTGCCTTGTGTGCGGCGCCGGTGGTCCATGCGGTGTCGACCTCGACACCGTTGGTGGCCTCGACCTTCGCGCCGGTGAGCGTGCGGCTCGCGACGGTGCCGGTGGCGGTCCGGCTGACGCCGACGGGAGGGAGCGAGTCGGGCGGCTTGATCGCGGGGAGGGCTGGAGGGGTGGCGAGGCGGCGACCCGCGGCGGTGGCGGTGCGCGACGGCAGCACCGGCGGCTTCACCTGCGTGGTCTCGGAGGGCTCGGGCGGATCCGGGAGGTGATCGACGGCGTGCGCGGAGCTGCGGCGCGCGCGGAGCGCGGCGTGATGCTCGAGCTCCAGCTCGCGCGACCGCGCCGGTGCGTCGGCGTCGTCGGTGCTCGGCGCGCTCCACAGCCCGAGCTCCGGGCCCTCGACCGGCAGGTTGCGGCGCTTGACGACCTCGCGCTCCCCAACGGCGCTCCACAAACCGAGCTCCGGCGGCGGCGCGCCGGACGTGTCGATCGCCACGCTCGCCGGTGCCGTCGTCGAGCTCCACAGCCCGAGCTCGGTCGGCGGCGCGCTCACGCCCGTCGCTTCGGCGTCGACCTCCGGCGCGCTCCAGCTGTCGAGCCGCAGATCCGGACCGCTCGCCGCGTCGTCGGCACTCCAGCCGATCTCGACGGCCTCCGGCAGCGACCGCCGCGGCGCCTCGAAGCGATCGAGCGCGGCCGACTCGGGCGCCCTCGCGACCGCCGGCTTGACCGGCGCGGGAGCCTGCGCGAGCCGCTCGGCGAGCGACAGGTTCTGCGACTTCGTGCGCGCGACGACCGGCGCCGCCATCGACGGCGGCTCCGGCGGTGCCGGTGTGACCGGCGCAGGCGGGAGGCGAAGCACATCCCCCGTGCCTCCCGACATCGGCGGCGGCGTCACCACCGGCGGCGTCGGCGTCCTGCCGCCGAGCGGCCACACCGATCGCGCTCCGGTCGCCGCCGGCGAAACCGGCACACTCGGCGCCGAGGACGCCGACGCAGGCCGTGCCTGCGCATCACGCGCGCTCGCCGCGCCCGCGCCCGCCGAAGCACTCGCGGCACCAGCGCCAGGCGCATTCGCACGCGTCTGCGCGGCACCCGCGCCCGCCGAAGCACTCGCCGTATGCGCGGCACCCGCGCCAGGCTCACCCGCATGCGTCTGCGCGGCACCCGCGCCCGCCGAAGCACTCGCGGCACCCGCGCCAGGCGCACCCGCATGCGTCTGCGCGGCACCAGCGCCTGCCGAGCCGCTCGCCGTCGTTGCGGAGCTCGCGCCCGCCGAGCTCGCCGCCTTCGCGGCGCTCGCACCCGCCGTGATCACGGTCGCCGGCTTGGTCGCCGCGACCGTGCCGCGTGCAGCCACAACGACGCCCGATCCACGCGGCGGGGTCGAGCCCTTCGCCGGCGCGACCGCCGAGCCGCGCGGCGGGGCCGAGCCCTTCGCCGGCGCGACCGCCGGCGCGACGACCGGGATCGCGACGGAGCTGCGCGGCGGCGGCGGCAAACCCGCTGCCCCCGCCGCGGCGTCGTCGCCGTCGCCGCGCGCGACGGTGCCGATCGGCTTCGGGATGGGCTGCGTCGGCACGCGCCCCACCGCGGGCGGACTCACACGCGGGGCCGTGACCTCGCGCACCGGTGGGATCTGCACCGTCGGCACGCCGGTCGAGATGTCCGCCACCCGGACAGGATCCAGCGTCTGCGTCGTCGTGCGCCGGACCTCGGCGCGCGCCGCCCGCGCGGCGGTCAACCGCCCGAACACGTCGACGCTATCCGGCGTCAGCCGCCGGATCGCGAGCCGGATCCCCGGCCGCTTGAACGGGTTCGCCGACGTCGTCCACGCCTCGGCGACGGTGCACAGCCCGCGCAGCACCGGCGTGTTGTCGGACAGCTGGATCGAGAACGCGGTCTCGAGCCCGATCGGCCGCGTCGTCTGCGTCGCGACGAAGAACGACGTCTCGTCGCAGAACGGGTGATACGTCGCGATGAACTGATCGACGTTCAAGCATCGCGTCGCGACGCACAACGCCTTCATCTTGGTCCCCGAGGAACTCATCAACCGCGGCAGCAACCAGCACACCCCGGGCTGTCGCTGCTCGCGACATTGTACCTCGACGAAATCCCTGCGCGAACTTCACAGCGATGTAGGTAATGCGCGGACAACCCGAGTGTTAACCCGCTACGGTGCGAGCCGCGTCAGGTCGCGCGGGAACAGCACCGCGAGTCGGATGTTCGGCAGCCCGACGAGCTGCATCAGCAGCCGCTCGAGCCCGATCGCGAACCCGCCGTGGCGTGGCATGCCATACCGAAATCCATCGAGGTATGCCGCCAGCGGCTCGCTCCGCATCCCGCGCGCCGCGAGCGCCGCGATGTAGTCCTCGTACCGATGCAGGCGCTGCCCGCCGGTGACGAGTTCCGTCCCGCGGAACAGCAGGTCGAACGACGCCGAGTACGCCGGCCGCGCCGCATCCGGGTGCGTGTAGAACGGGCGCTTCACCATCGGGTACCCGACGACGAACAGGAAGTCGCTGCCGTGTTGCTCGACGGCCCACCGCCCGAGCCAGCGCTCGCCCTCCGGCGACAGGTCCGGCTGATCGCGCTCCCGCTCGCCGAGCGCGCCGGCGATCAGCGCCTGCGCCTCGCTGAAGTGCAGCTCCGGGATCCGCGCCGGCACCGCCGGCAGCACCGCGCCGAGCTGCGCGAGCTCCGCCGCGCACGCCGCGCCGAGCTCGCGCACGATCTCGGCGAGCACCTCCGTCAGCACGCGCATGACGTCCCCCGGCCCGTCGATGAAGCCGAGCTCGACGTCCATCGACGTGTACTGGTTGATGTGCCGCGCGGTGTCGTGCGGCTCGGCGCGGAACACCGGCCCGACCTCGTACACGCGCTCGAACACGCCGACCATGATCTGCTTGTAGAGCTGCGGGCTCTGCGCGAGGTGCGCGATCCGTTCGAAGTACTTCACCTCGAACACGTTCGCGCCGCCCTCGGTCGCGCCCTCGACGAGCTTCGGCGACTGGATCTCGACGAAGCCGCGCGCATCGAGCGCCCCGCGGAACCCGCGCATCGCCGCCGCGCCGAGCCGGAAGATCGCGCGCCGCGACGGGTGCCGGTTCGCGACCACCGCCTGCGCGAGCAGCGTCGGCACCGGCGCGTTGCCCAGCTTCTTGTCGAGCCGCACCGGCGGCGCCTCGGTCACCGCCGACACCACGCGCACGTCGGGCGCGTGCAACTCGACGCCGCTGCGCGCCTGCGCGTTCGCGACGACGGTGCCCTCGACCTCCACCACGGACTCCACCTCGCACCCGGCCTCGCGCAGCGGCGCGAGCCGCGCGTCGTCCGCCACCACCGCCTGCACCGTGCCCCACCCGTCCCGCACCACCAAGAAGCTGACCGCGCCCAGCCGCCGCAGCGACTGCAGCCACCCCGCCACGCGCACGCGTTCGCCCACGTGCGCACCGAGCTCGCTCGACCGTATCCGTTCCATCTGACGATCCTCGCTGGCCCTGCCCTGGAAGTGGAACGTCACCCCGGCAGGCCCAGCGGCCGCGTCAGGTGCGTTCCAGCGGATCGTCTCCGATCAGGGTCATCGCTCTCCTTGCGTAGCGAACCCGCGCGCGGACGTCAAGCGCGACCTGCGGTCGGACCGCCGCCGCCGATCACTGCGCCGGGACGCGCGTCGTCTTGAACCCGCGCCCGGCGAGCGCGGAGATCACGCCCTTCTTGCCGACCAGGTGGTCGGCGCCGACGACGACCATCACGTCGCCGTTCGCGAAGATCTTCTCGAGCTTCGGGATCCAGTCGCGGTTGCGCGCGTAGACGAGCTTCTCGTCGAGCGCGTCGATCTCGACGTCGGTGAAGCCGCCCGCCTTGAGCTGCTTGCGGCCCTCGGCGTCGGTGCCCGGTTCCTCGTCGGTGCCCGCGCAGTACTCGGCGACGTCGTGGAACGACTGCTTCTCGAGCGCCTTGCGGTCCGGCGTCCCCGCGATCGCGGCCTTCAGCATGCGCGTGTTCATCAGCTCGTGGAGCAGGCGGTCCTGGAACTGCGCGCTCTCGAGCCCCTGCGTCGGGATCTTCGCGTCGGCGGCGACGCGCTCGATCTCGAGGTCGAGCGCCGCCACCTTGTTCTCGTACAGCGCGATGAGGACGAGCATCGCCGTCGTCGGCGGGCCGTGCTCGACCGCGTCGGCGTTCGCCGACCCGACGAGCGTCTTGTAGTGCGCCCAGAGCTGCGGCCCGAGCTGCGTCGACAGCGGCGGCTGGTCCGGCTGCTTCTCGTCGGACTCGTCGCCCGGCGCGACCTCGAACACGAGGAGCTTGGACGCGCGGATCTGCCGGCGCACGTTCTCCGGCATCTTCGAGAGCGGCACGCCGAGGTGCCGCGAGCCGAGCATGTACGACGTCTTGCCGCCCTTCTCGATCCGGTAGAAGTACGGCCGCGCGACCTTGGGGCACGCCTTGTCGGCGAGCGCGTGGGCCTCGCCGAGGTCGGGCGGTGCGGTCGGGTCGGGGACCGTCTGCCACGGGTCGTCGCCCGCACCCGTCCCTGCGGCGGGCGCCTCGGCCTTCTGGGCCTTGTCGATCTTCTCGACGGCCGGCGCGGAGCCGGCGGTCGGGGTCAGCGGCTCGCGGTGGACGCACGCGGCGAGCACGCAGGCGAGCGCGGCGAGGAGCAGGCGGGCTGGTCGTTTCACGGACCTCGATCCTGAGCCCCCGTAGGTGTTCTTTCAAGGGTCGTGACAGACTGCACGGCGATGTGGAAGCTGATGCTCGTCGCGGCGCTGGTCGCGAGCTGCGGCGACCGGCGCAGCGAGGACCGGCCGGCCGCCCCGGCGGCGCACAGGCCCGACGCTCCCCCGAAGCCGAGCGCGACGGAGGCGCCGGCGGCGACCGGGACGCAGGCGGCGCCCGCCGCGAAGGTCGACGGACTCCCGCCGGAGTGCGTCGCATACCGGGCCGCCGCGGACCAGGCGGCGAGCTGCGCGAAGCTCGGCGGCAAGCGCGACGAGCTGCGCGCGGACCTCGAGCGGTCGTGGGCGGCGTGGAAGAAGCTCGACGCCGCCGCGCGGGCGGCGCTGACGAAGAACTGCGCCGAGCTCGCGAACACGATCCGCGCCGTCACCGCCACCGCGTGCCCCTGAAGCCGGCGTAGACACCTTCAGGTTGACGCGGTTGCACGCGCAGAATGCGTGCAATGCGCGCCGCGCGACCGGTGTCCAACCCGCATGCGGAACGTGCCGTACGAGGGGTCGCTGCTCGCGTCGCTCGAGGAGCTGAAGAAGATCGAGGCCGACCGGATCGCCGAGGAGGCCGCATCGGCGGCGCGCGCCGCGGAGGAGAAGCGGTTGGCACAGGCGGCGGCGGTGCAGCGAGCGCGCGAGGAGGCGGAGGCGAAGGTCCAGGCGGAGCACGAGGCGCGGCTCGAGCAAGAGCGCGCGCGGCTCGCGGCGGAGCGCGAAGCGCGGCTCGAGCTCGAGGCGGCACAGGCCGCGGAGCGCGCGCGGGCCGCGGTCGAGCTCGAGACGGCGCGCACGTACGCCGAGACGCAGCTCGCCCGCGACGAGGCGCTGCGCAAGCGCCCGCGCTGGATGATCGCGGTGACGCTCGGCGCGGTCGCCGTCGCGGGCGCGGCCGCGCTGTTCGCGGCGAACGCGGCGAGGACCGCCGACGACGCGCGCACCCAGACCGGCGTCAACCACGGCGTCATCGAGAGCGCGACGTTCAAGCCCGACGGTGCGGCACTCGGCGCGGCGCAGGACACGCTCGGCACCATCAAGTCGCAGGTCGGCGACAAGATCGACGCCCTCGAGCGGTCCGTCGCCGCGTCGGAGAAGCAGGCGCTGGCCGACAAGGACCGCCGCGCGCGCGAGGCCGCCGCGGAAGCCGCGCGGCGCGAGGCCGACCGCAAGCACCGCGAGTGGCTGAAGGAGCGCCAGGGCCCGGTGCAGATCGACGCGAAGTGCCTCAACAACTCCGTGTGCAGGTAGGGGCGCAGCGACATGCGCAACATCCGGTACGAGGAATCGGTCGTCTCCTCGCTCGAGGAGCTGAAGCAGATCGAGGCCGATCGCGTCGCAGAGGAGGCCGCGGCCGCCGCGCGCGCCGCCGAGGTGAAGCGGGCCGCGCACGAGGCCGCGATGCAGCAGGCGCGCGACGAGGCCGAGGCGAAGGTGCTCGCCGAGCACGAGGCCCGGCTCGCGCTCGAGCGCGCGCGCCTCGACGTCGAGCACGCGCGGCTCGACGTCGAGCGCGAGGTACGGCTGCGCCTCGAGGCCGGTGACGCCGCCGAGCGCACCCGCGCCGCGTTCGCGCTCGAGGAGACGCGCCTCGCCGGCGAGCTCGACGCCCGCAAGCTCGCCGCGTCCCGCGCGCGCCCGACGTGGATGCTCGCGGTGACCGTCGTCTCCGTCGCCGCCGCGATCGCCATGGTCGCCCTCGTGGTGCACGCCCGCGGCGCCGCCGCCGACGCCGATCGCGAGGCCACGGCCGCACGGGCCGACGCCACCGTCGCGCGCGCCGAGACCGCCGAGGCCCTCGCCGACATGCACAAGCTCGCCGACGACGTCCGCGCTATGACCGCGCGCCTCGATCGCGTCATCCTCGACGTCGAGGCCGCCCGCAAGGCCGACGACCGCGCCCGCGCCGCCGAGGATGCGAAGCGCCTTCGCGACCTCGAGCTCGCAAAGGTGCGCAAGGCCGAGGAGGACGCGCGCAAGAAGTGGATCGAGGACCGCGGCAAGACCATCAAGGTCGAGTGCTTCGACGCCGTCTGCCGCGACATGGTCCCCACCTCCCGCTAGCTCCGCCGCAGGTTTTCTAGCGCTGTGCCCGGCCGCCTTGCGGTGGCGCTGTGCTTGGGAGCTGCATTGATGTCTCGACGCGTGCCTCCCGAAGTAGAACGCGAGCGCTCGCAAAGCTCCGGACGTGGAGGCGAGATCGTGTGCGGTGTGATGTCTCGCGGGCGTTCGACGCGTGCCTCCCGAAGTAGAGCGCGAGCGCTCGCAGAGGGCTCCCGACGGCGGTTCGATCTCGTGCGTTGTGCTGTCGTGCGGACGGGTGGTGGAGATTGCGGGCGCTGGGGAGGGGGTTAGAACGCGCGGCGTCGGCGCGGGGTGAGATCTTGATTTGGATTCGGTTACCAGCGCGGGTGACCGGGGACGTCGTGGAGGCTGATCGGGCCGCCCTTGCGCCAGCCCTCGGCGAGGAGCCAGGTGCGGGCGGGCTTCACCGGCAGCGGCAGGTAGGTCGGGACGATCGGGAATGGCTGCGACGATTGTCGGTATTCGGCCCAGCCGCGGAAGCTCGGTCCGCTGGAGTAGAAATCCACCGTCCAGGAGGTGTCTTCATCGTGGTGGCGGTAGTTGTTGAGCACGTAGCGGAGCGCATTGCGCGCCTGCCATGGCGAGGTGATCGCGACGACGTGGTAGCGCCCCACGAACACCGCGCCGCGCCGCCCGCGCCGGGACGCGGCGATCACGCGCTGCTTGCCGCTGGCATCGCGCACGAGCCGCGCCCGCTCCCCGCGTGCGGGGGCCGCTCTCCCCATTCAAGCGCCGCGCCGCCGCACCATGAACCCGTGGATCCCGCGCTTCAGCGCATCTCCGTCGGCGGCCTCGACGATCAGGTGGATGTGATCGACCCCCAGCGAGACCTGGTTGATCCGGAAGTCCTTGCGCGCAAACGCCGTGTGCATCGCCTTCCGGATCGCGTGGTAGTTCTCGCGCTGCCTCAGCCGCCCCACAGCCTCCATGTGCGCACGCAGGGTGACGTGGAACGGCCGCCATCCGGTGAACACCGGCCGGGGCACCTCACGGCACGAGCGCCAGCTCTTGCGAGGCCGCCCTGCCCCATCTCGCCTTCCACCGTGCTGCATCACGATTGCACCCTACCAGAGACAACTCGATTTCGCAGTCATTTATTGTCATCAAACGTCACACGCTAAATACAATTGATCGATCGCGTTCTCCGTCGGAGATAACCCAAACAGACGATCATGACTCGTCATGTAGCCGCCACGATCTCCACACCAGCCCTTGCGTGCACTGCGCATCTCAGACCAGCACAATGCACACGATCAAACCCACCGTCGGGAGCCTTCTGCGAGCGCGCGCGTTCTACTTCGGAACGGACGCGCCGGACGCCCGCGCGACATCCCACCGCGCACAGTCTCACCCCGCGTCGGGAGCTCTGCGAGCGCGCGCGTTCTACGCCGGGGAGGCCCGCGTCGAGCACGACGCCAGCGTCGCGTTCGCAGGTCCAGCCGGCTGCGCCGAGAAGTTGCCGTGCCGCACGAACGCCATCGCGTCGTACCGCCGGCAGCGTGACCATCCAGCCGTTGGTCATCGCGCGAGCCTCGACGTCGAGGTGGCGCACGATGGCCGTCGCCGAAAATGAAGAAGGACGCCGGGGGCGTCCTTCGAGCAACCACCACGGAGAGCGGGGTGGAGCTACATGCAGCCCTTCGCGAGCGGGTTGTCCTGGCAGGCCTTGCTGACGCTGGCGCCCTGGAGGCGGATCTGGCGCTCGCGCGCGGCGGCGGCGGCGGCGATCTGGGCCTCGACCTGGGCCTTCTCGTCCTGGAGCTTCTTCAGGCGCCGGATGGCTTCCTTCTGCTCCTCGACGTTCTTCGCCTTGTCGGCCGCGTCGAGGGCGGCGCCGGCCTTGCGGTCGAGCTCGGCGACCTGGTCGCGGAGGTCCTCGACCTGCTTGGCGTACCGCTTCTTCTCCTCCTCGGCCGCCTTCACCTTCTCGTCGGCTTCCTTCGCCGTGCGGTCCTTCTCGGCCTGCGCGCTATCGCGATCGCCGAACGCCCAGATGGCGAGCGGGATGGCGACGATGACCGCGATGCTCGCGGCGATCGTGACGGCGAGCATCCAGGTCGGACGCTTCTTCGCGACCTCGGCGCGCCGCAGCTCCATCTCCTGCTGGAGACGCTGCGCCTCGAGGGCGCCCTGCTGGCGCGCGCGCTCGGCGGCCTCGGCCGCCTCGACGCGCATGCGCGCCTCGCGCTCGGCGCCCTCGCGGGCCTGCTCGATCTGCAGCTGGGCCTCGCGCTCCTCGCGGAGCTTCGCTTCCTCGGCCTCGCGGCGACGCCGCTCGGCCTCCTCGGCGGCGAAGCGTCTCGCCTCTTCGGCGCTGCGGACGGCGCGCTCCTCTTCCTGGACGCGGTTCTCCTCGATCTGACGCAGCTCGCGCAGCGAGAACAACACCGAATTTTCGCGCTTCTCGGCCTGTGCCATGGAACGTCCCTCTACCCAGCGTACCGGCCGCCGGGACTCTCGATCTCTATCACGCAGGATCACGCGCAGCAACGCGATGTTGTGTGCACCTCCACGCTGCGCTACACCCGCGAGCCGGTGGGCTACGTCGATCTCCACAGCCACGTGCTGTTCGGCCTTGACGACGGCGCCCCGGATCGCTCGACGTCGCTCGCGATGCTCGACGCGCTCGCCGCCCTCGGCGTCACCGAGCAGTGCGTGACGCCGCACCAGAAGGCCCACCAGTACCTACCGGCGTGGGACCGCGTCGAGGCGACGTACGCCGAGCTGGACGGTTTGCGCAGACCGCTGCACCCCACGCTCCGCCTCGGCGCCGAGAACATGTGGGATGATGTGTTCTACACCCGTGCCGCCGAGGACACCGTTCCCACGTACCGCGGCACGCCGGCCTTCCTCGTCGAGATCCCGCCGTCGCTCATGCCGCCCGGCATGGTCGACCGCATGTTCCAGTTCCAGCGCGCCGGCAAGCTCCCCGTCCTCGCGCACCCGGAGCGCTACCACGCACTGTGGGAGGACGACGGGCTCGCCGCGTCCCTGCGCAGAGTCTGCGCGCTCGTCGTGGACCTGCCCGCACTCGCCGGCTTCCATGGCCGGCGCGAGTCCAAGATGGCGCGCCACCTCGTCGAGAGCGGCCTCGCGTCCGCCGTGGCGACCGACGCGCACCAGGTCGGCGACGTCCAGCAGGCCGCCCAGGGCCTGGCCTGGATCGACAAGAAGCTCGGGCACGCCGCGACCGTGCGCCTGTTCGACCACGCGCCGCGCGCGATCCTCGCCGGCTGCCTCCCCGACTGACCGATGAAGCTGTGGATCAACATCGGCCTGTCGCTGGCGATGCTCGCGCTGTGCGTGTGGCTCGTGTGGCCGAGCGCCGAGACGCGCGAGCAGCTCGGCCACGTCATCGACAACTACTCCCTCGCGCACCTCGCGCCCTACCTGGGGGCGTACGTCGCGCTGCTCGTCGTCGTGCAGCTGTGCCGCGCCCTGCGCTGGAACAACCTGCTCGCGCCGCTCGGCGTGCGCATCCCCGCCGCGCCGCTCCTCGCGATCTCCTCCGTCGGGTTCATGGCGATCCTCGCCCTGCCCGCGCGCCTCGGCGAGTTCGTGCGCCCGGGCCTGCTCCGCAAGCGCGGTGACCTGTCGGCCTCCGCCGCGCTCGGCACGGTCGCCGTCGAGCGCGTCATCGACGGCCTGATCGTCTCGCTGTTCGTGTTCATCGCGCTCGCCGCGCTCCCGCACAAGGAGAGCTGGACGATGCCGACCGCCTACGCGGCGCTCGGCATCTTCTCCGCCGCGCTCGTCTTCCTCGCGTTCGCGATCCGCCGCCCGCAGGCGACCGTCGGCTTCTGCATGCGCCTGTCGCTCCTCCCGCGCATCGCGCCGCGCATCGCGAGCGTCATCGAGAGCAAGCTCCTCGAGATGGTGCGCGGCTTCGACGTGCTGCGCGACCGCCGCAACATGGCGGTGTTCGTCGTGTGGAGCCTCGTCTACTGGACCGCGAACGGGCTCGGCGTGTGGGTGCTCGCGCGCGCCTTCGGCCTCCCGCTCTCCGTCGTCGGTGCGTTCGCGACGATGGGCGTGTGCGCCGTCGGCATCATGCTGCCGAACGCTCCCGGCCTCATCGGCCAGTTCCAGTACTTCACGCTCCTCGGCGCCGGCCTCTACCTCGGCTTCGACGCCACGAACCCGCCCGTCACGGCGTACCTGTTCGCGAACCTGCACTACCTCATGCAGGTCGGCTGGTACGTCCTGTGCGGCGCCTTCGGCCTCGCCTCGCCCTACGTGTCCTTCCACGACCTGTGGTCGGTCCGCAAGAAAGTGGCGTCCCCCGGGAGCGGCGGTGAGACTGCCGTGGATGCGCCGGATCCTGGCTAGCCTCGTCTTCGTGGTGATGTCGCTCGGGCCCGCGTGGGGGCGGTCGGAGAAGAGGCTGTCCTACACGCGCGAGTCGGTGTGGCCGACGGCGGTGCGGTTCCTCGTCGTCGACGAGCAGGCGCGCATCGTCGACAAGGATCCCGACAGCGGCTACGTCGTGTTCGAGCTGTCCGAGGACAAGAAGAAGTACCGCGGCTCGCTCGAGGTGCTGAACGCCGGCGCCGAGGGCCGCAGCGAGGTGCGCTTCGTGCTCCAGATCGCCGATCGCCCGTCGTGGGTCGAGATCGCGATGCTGACGCGCCTCGAGCGCAAGGTGCGCGACGAGCTCGGCTCGCCCACGCCCCCGAAGGATCCGCCGAAGGATGCGCCCAAGGATGCGCCCAAGGACGCACCGAAGCCGCGCGAAGAGGGCGGCGTGCGAATCTCCCCAACGCCGTGATCTGCCGGCGACCGCATCGTCGGTCGCTGAGCTAGGCTGTCGGCCATGTCTGCTGTCGATCTGCGCAGCGATACCGTCACCCGGCCGACCGCCGCGATGCGCCGCGCGATCGCCGAGGCCGAGGTCGGCGACGACGTCTACGGCGAGGACCCGACGGCGCGCCGCCTCGAGGAGCGCGCCGCCGAGCTGATCGGCACCGAGGCCGCGCTGTTCGTGCCGAGCGGCACGATGGCGAACCAGCTCGCGCTGCGCGCGCAGACGCGCCCCGGCGACGAGGTCCTCCTCGGCCGCGACGCGCACGTGTGGCGCCACGAGGGCGGCGCGCTCGCCGCGCTCGCCGGCGCGCAGACGAACATGATGCCCGGCCACACGTTCACCGCCGCCGAGGTGCGCGCCGCGTTCCGCACGAACCAGGACGTGCACGCGTCGCCGACGGCGGTCGTCGCCGTCGAGAACACGCACAACATGGGCGGCGGCATCTGCTGGGACCGGGCGCAGCTCGCCGAGGTCGTCGCCGCCGCGCACGAGCTCGGCGCGCGGGCGCACCTCGACGGCGCGCGCCTGTGGAACGCCGCCGTCGCGGGCCGCTGCAGCGAGCGCGACCTCGCCGCCGGCTTCGACTCCGTCTCCGTGTGCCTGTCGAAGGGCCTCGGCGCTCCCGCCGGCTCGCTGATCTGCGGCTCGCGCGACCTGATCTTCCAGTGCCGGCGCCTGCGCAAGATGCACGGCGGCGGCATGCGCCAGGTCGGCATCCTCGCCGCCGCGGGCCTGCACGCCCTCGAGCACCACCGCGCGCGCCTCGCCGACGACCACGCGAATGCGCGCGCCCTCGCCGAGACGCTCGCGCACCGCCCGGGCATCTCGATCGACCTCGCGCGCGTCCACACGAACATCGTGATGATCGACCTGCAGCGCCCCGCCGAGCCCGTCGTGGCGGCGTGCCGCGCGCAGGGCGTCCTCGTCGGCGCGACGGCGGCGCAGCGCATCCGCGCGGTCACCCACCTCGACGTCGATCGCGATGCCTGCCTGCGCGCGGCGCAGGTGGTCGCGGCCGCGGTCGCCGCCGCCTAGCCGATGAGAGCTGCGCTCGCGATACTCGCGGCGGCCACCGCCTGGGGATGCGGGGCGCAACCGACGATGTCGGAGCTGCGGCTCGCCGAGCGCCGCAGCGACGCGGGTGACGTCGACGGTGCCGTCGCCGCGTACCGGGTCGCGCAGGGGAAGTGCGGCCAGCTCAGGCCGCGGCGGCGCGCGAAGGCCGCGTGCGCGGAGGCGCTGCTCGGCGAGGGCGAGGCGCTCGAGCGCGGCAACCGCACGCGCGCCGCGATCGACGTGTACCTCGCGATCCCACCGCGCGTCACCGACGACGCCACCACGTCGGCGATCGCGACGTACCGCGCCGGCGAGCTGCTCCTGCGCGTCGAGGACACGACCGCCGCGTGGACGGCGCTGTGGCGCGTCGTCACCGACTGGCCCGACGAGGGCCCGGCCGGCGACGCGCTGCGCACGCTGCTCGCCGACGGGCGCCGCCGCAACGCGCGCGCCCTCGCCGACGAGCTGCAGAAGATCCTGACCTCGCTCGCCGACACCGACGTCGCCGACAACATCGTGTGGTCGCTCGCCGACCTCGAGGAGCACGAGCTCGCGAACCCGCAGGCCGCGCGCGCGTTCTACGACCGCATCCCCGTCGACTACCCGACCAGCGGCCTGCGCGACGACGCGCGCTGGCACGCGGCGCGGATCTCGCGCGAGCTCGGCGATCCGAAGGGCGCCGTCGTGCGGCTGCGCGGCCTGCTCGCCACGCGCGAGGTCGCGTTCGGCGCGGGCTCGTACTTCTCGATCTGGCTCGACGACGCGCAGCTCGAGCTCGGCAAGATCCTGCGCGACGACCTCGACGACCTGCGCGGCGCGATCACCGCGTTCGAGCAGCTCCCCGAGCTGTACCCGGCGTCGATCCTCCGGGACGACGCGCTGTACGAGCTCGCCGTCACCCACGAGAAGGCCGGTCACCACGACAAGGCGTGCGCCGCGCTCGTCCGCCTCGCGAAGCTCGACGCCGAGTCGAAGTACATCGCGCGCGGCAAGGACATCTGCCCGCCGTGAGCGCCTCCGCCGCCTCGCCGATCCGCTTCGAGCGCGTCGAGAAGCGCTACGGGCGCCACGAGGTGCTCGCCGGCGTCTCGCTCGACCTCGCGCCGCGCATGCGCCTCGGCCTCATCGGGCCGGCGGCGTCGGGCAAGAGCGTGATGTGCAAGCTCGCGTGCGGGCTCGAGGCGCCGGACCGCGGGCGCATCGAGGTGCTCGGCACCGACATCACCGGCAAGCGCGAGCACGAGCTCGGCGCGCTGCGCCGCCGCATCGGCATGCTGTTCCAGAACTACGCGCTGTTCGACTTCCTCACCGTCGAGCAGAACGTCGCGTTCCCGCTCGAGCAGCGCGGTGGCCCTTCCGGAGACAAGCTGACGGCGGCGCAGATCGCCGAGCGCGTCGCGGAGCGCCTGCGCGCGGTCGGCCTCGCCGGGAGCGAGCGCAAGCTCACCGCCGAGCTGTCGGGCGGGATGAAGAAGCGCGTCGGCATCGCGCGCGCGACGGTGATCGACGCCGAGCTCGTCATCTACGACGAGCCGAGCGCCGGCCTCGACCCGGTGACGACGCAGAAGATCTACGACCTCCTCGCGGCCGATCAGGCGCGGACCGGCGCGGCCGTGCTCGCGGTATCGTCCGACGTCGTGGCGCTCGCGCAGTTCGTCGACGAGATCGCGTTCCTGTACCGCGGGCACATCATCTACCGCGGCCCGGCGGCGACGATCGCCGACGCGCCGGATCCGATCGTGCGGCAGTTCGTGCGCGGCGAGCTCACCGGCCCGATGGACGACCTCCCCCCGCAGCGCGAGGGCGCGTGAGCGAGGAACGCCGCGACGACGCCGAGGCGCCGGAGGCCGAGCGCGCATTCACGTCGCTGCCGCCCGCCCCGCGACCGCGGATCCCGCCGGTGACGACCGCGAAGGCGCCGGAATCGACGCGGCGCGGCCTCGTCGCGTCCGTCGGTGCGAGCACGGTGCAGATCGCGCAGGAGGTCGGCGGCATCGTCGTCCTGACGGCCCAGGTGCTGCGCGCGCTCGTGCCGCCGCGCATCGACCACCGCGAGCTGCTGAAGAACCTCTACAAGATGGGCAACCGCTCGGTGCCGATCGTCGTGCTCACGGCGTTCTTCGCCGGCGGCCTGATGACGCTGCAGACCGGGCCGTTCGTGAAGAAGTTCGGCGCGACCGGGCTCGCCGGCTGGGGCGCGGGCTACGCGGTGCTGCGCGAGATCGGGCCGATCCTGATCTCGCTGATGTTCTCGGGGCGCGTCGGCGCGAACAACACCGCCGAGCTCGCGACGATGACCGTGACCGAGCAGCTCGACGGCCTGCGCGCGCTCGCGATCGATCCCGTGCGCTTCCTCGTGGTGCCGCGCGTGATCGCGATGATGGTGATGCTCGTCGCGCTCACCGTGATCGGCGACCTCGTCGCGCTGCTCGGCGCGAGCGTCGTCGGGCGCATCATGCTCGGCATCGAGTGGTCGTCGATGTACTACTCGTTCGCCGACAACCTGAAGCCGTTCGACTTCCTGCACGGCATCTACAAGTCGATCGCGTTCGGCGCCGCCATCGCGATGTCGTCGTGCTACTTCGGCGTCACGGTGCGCGGCGGCGCCGTCGGCGTCGGCCGCGCGGTCAACGCGGCCGTCGTCGCCGCCGCGGTGTCGATCATGCTGCTCGACTTCTTCCTCACCTACCTCACCGGATGAAGGCGTGGATCTCCAGCGTCGGGGCGTCGGCGATCGCGTACGCGAGCGCGGCCGGCGATCTGTGGCGCGTCTACGTCGGCACGATCGCCGGCATCGTGCGCAGCTTCTCGCGCGAGCACCGGCGCAACCGGCCGCGCGGCGAGCTCGCGCGCCAGCTGCACAACGTCGGCAACCGCTCGCTCGTGTTCATCGTCGTCACGCTCGGCTTCATCGGGATGGTGATGACGTACCAGGGCTGCCTGCAGCTCGGCCGCGTCACCGGCGACTACTCGCAGGTCGGCCAGCAGTTCCTGCGCCTGCTCGTCTCCGACTTCGGCCCGACGCTGACGGCGCTGATGCTCGCGACGCGCGTCGGCGCCGGCATCGCCGCCGAGATCGGCTCGATGAAGGTGACCGAGCAGATCGACGCGCTCCGCATGAGCGGCGTCCTGCCGATCGACTACCTGATCGTGCCGCGCTTCCTCGCGTGCCTGGTGATGACGCTCCTCCTGACCGTCGTCGGCGGCACGGTCATGTACGTCGCCGGCGGCCTCACGGCGCACTACTCGTTCGGCGTCAACCTCAACACGTTCTACGACATCTCGCAGGTGCGCCCGCGCCACCTCGTGATGATGGTCGTGAAGGCGGTGTCGTACGGGGCCGCGATCCCCGTCGTCGCCGGCTTCTGCGGCCTGCGCGCGCGCGGCAGCTCCGAGGGCGTCGGCTGGGCGACGACGGCGGCGGTGATCGGCAGCTCGTTCGCCGTGATCGTCCTCGACTTCATCATCTCGGCGGGGGCGCTGTTCCTCACGGGTGGTGACCTGTGATGGCGTACATCGAGTGGAAGGGAGTGGACAAGGCGTTCGGGGGCAAGCCGGTGCTGCGCAAGATGTCGCTCGCGGTGAACCGCGGCGAGGTGATGTTCATCATCGGCACGTCGGGCGTCGGCAAGTCGGTCACGATCAAGCACCTCGTCGGCCTGCTCCGCATCGACGCCGGCGAGATCTGGTTCGACGACCGCCGCATCGATCAGCTGTCGGAGCGCGAGCTGGCGCCGGTGCGGCGCCGCATCGGCATGGTGTTCCAGAGCTCGACGCTGTTCGACTCGATGACGCTCGCCGAGAACGTCGCGCTGCCGCTGCGCAAGCACAAGCAGCTCGGGCACAAGGCGTCGCTCGCCGAGGCGCGCGAGCGGCTCGCGCAGGTCTACATGCAGGACTACGCGGAGCGCTATCCCGCCGAGCTGTCCGACGGCATGCGCAAACGCGCCGCGATCGCGCGCACGCTCGCGCTGTCGCCCGAGGTCGTGCTGTTCGACGAGCCGACGACGGGCCTCGACCCCGTGAGCGCGCGCCGCATCGACCGGCTGATCCGCGAGCTCGCCGACAACCTCGGCGTCACGGCGATCGTCGTGTCGCACGACCCGCCGTCGATCTTCGGCGTCGCCGACCGCATCGCCTTCCTCTACCGCGGCGTCGTCCACGTCGTCGCGACGCCCGCCCAGCTGCGCGCGTCGGAGGACCCGATCGTGCAGCAGTTCATCAACGGCCGCTCGACGGGGCCGATGGAGACGCCCGGCTTCTAGCGCGCTTCTAGCGCACGTTCGCGGGCGCGGTCGTGCCGCGCGCCGTGTTCGCGTCGCTGCCGAGCGCCGGCGAGAACGTGGCGTTCCCGACCTGCGTGATCGCGCCGGTGCGCGTGTTGAGGCGGATGCGGCCGATCGCGCCGCCGCCGCCGCCCGTCGGGTCGTCGCCGCCGTCCACGCCGGGGAGGCCATCGAGGTCGGTGCCGGCGGCGCCGTCGCCGCCCTTGCCGCCCTTGGCGGGCGGGCCGCCGAGCGCGCGCAGCTTGCCGAGGAGGCCGTTCTGCCCGTTCGCGGCGCCGCCGCCGTTCGCCGCGCCCGCGCCGCCGTTCGCCGCGAGGATGCCGCCGTCGACGGTGATCGTCGGGGCCTCGAGCACGATCGTGCCACCCGCGCCGCCGCCGCCGCCCGCGTCGTTGCCGCCGCCGCCGCTGTCGCCGCCGCAGCCGCCGGCGTTGATGCCGCCCTGCGGGCGGACGACGATCGACGTGTTGGAGATGATCTGGAGCGCGCCGCCGCCGCCGCCGCCGAAGCCGGCCTGACCGCCGCCCCCACCACCGCCGCCGCCACCGCCGCCGACGAGCACGGTGACGGCCGCGTCGCCGAACGCGGGGCCGCCGACGAGGCCCGCGCCGCCCGCCCCGCCGGCGCCGCCGTTGCCACCGCCGGCGCCGCCGACCTTGTCGACGTTGACGCCGGCGCCGCCGCCGCTACCCGCGGCCGTGGTCTTGCGGTCGCCGCCCTGGAAGCCGCCCGGCCCCGCCGCGCGCACCGGGCACACCGGCACGCCGCGCGCGTCGATCAGGCGCTCGATCACGATCGGGCCGTTCGCGATCAGCACGATCGGCGTCGTGCCGCCGAGGTTGACGTCGCCGGTCACGGCGAAGCTGTTGAAGCGGAAGATCGCGAACGTGCCGTTCGCGTTCGTGCGGCGCTCGAAGCCGATGCCGGCGATGACGTCGGGGCCCGGGTCGCGTAGCCCGGCGATCGCGCCGGTGTTGCCGTCGATCCTGCCCGCGAGCGCGACGTCGGCGAGGCGCGGATCCGCGAACACGTCCATCGCCTGCGCGGCGCCGCCCGTCGGGCGCAGCGCGCCGCAGTGGTGCATGGCGTCGGCGTTGATGCAGCCCCACACGCACGCGGTGTCGACGGCGGTCGCGCCCGCCGCGTCGCAGGTGCGCAGCGTGAGGCCGTCGGGCTGGCACGTCCTGGACGCGCCGGCGCACACGCCGGCGTCGGGCACGCCGGTCGAGGCGTCGCCGGCGCCGTGCTGGCCGTCGCTCGCGGGGAACCCGCATGCACCCAGCACGATCGCGAAGACGCCCGCACGCATGGCGCAGCGATGGTAGCCGAGTTCGCGCGAGCGCAGGAACCACGCACGAGCTGTGCAGCTTTCGTTCAATCCGCCGGGCGGCCGAAGATCTTCCATGGCTCCCGCTTCATGATCTTGCCGAGCTCCTTCGCATCCTCGGGGAACTCGGGGTCCTTCATGAGGCGGCCGAGCGAGCCCTCGCCGCGCTCGAGGCGATCGGTGATCTGCGCCACGACGGCGAGCATCGGCTCGACCTTCGCCGCGGCGGCGCGCATGCGATCGATCGCGAGCTCGACGGTGCGCAGCGCGATCCGGCCGCGCAGGCCGATGCGATCGCCGAGCGCGTCGGCCGCCTCCGCGAGCGTGTGTGCGCGCAGCCGCAGCGACTCGAACACGAGCGCCGCCTGCGCGGCCGTCGAGCGCGCCTGCGCGATCACGCCGTCGAGCTTCGCGGACGCGGCGTCGCCGCCGAGCGCGGCGCGCAGCTTGTCGAGCTCGTCGGACAGGCCGCGCACCTCGGCGGCGAGCGAGAACACGCCGACGGCGTCGGGTACGAGCCCCTCGAGCGTGCCGGCGAGCGCGCGCACCTCGGTGCGCAGCCGCTCGAACTCCGGACGCAACACCTGGGCGAACTCGCGCGCGGTCTGGAGGTTGCGCCACGTGCGGTTGAGGACGCGGTCGATCGTCGGCGGATCGACGCCGCGCACGCGCTCGCCGCCGCGGTACGGGCCGGCCGTCGCGTCCGTCGACGGCCCCATCTCGAGGTAGCGCTCCGACAAGAAGCTGCGCGACGCCACGAACAGGTCGCCGCCCCGCGGGATGCGGCCGGCCTCGCGCGCCGAGATCGCGAGCGTCACGACGATTCCTTCTTCACCGCCGAGCGGCGTGTCCGCACCGTGCGGCGAGCGCGCGACCGTCTCGATCGAGCCGACCTGGCGCCCCGCGACCATCAGCGCCGCGCCCTCGCGCAGCCCGCCGGTGGTGCGGAAGTAGACCTCGACGCGCACGCGCGGGCCCCACTCGATGCGGTCGTACACGACGAGCATGAACAGGATCGCCGCGCCGAGGACGAGCAGCGTCACCGCGCCCACCCGGCGCGTCAGTCGCTCGTCCTGCGCGAGGAGGCTCACGCCACTACTCCTTCCAGAACAGCTTCCAGGGATTGCGCTTGAGGTCGCGGATCAGCTCGCGCAGGTCGCTGTACAGCTCGTCGCGCGCGAGCAGCGCCCCGGCGGTGCCCTTGCCGGAGCGCAGGTCGGTGACGAGGCCGTTGACGTTGTCGATGAGCCCGCCCGCCTGCCCCGCCGCGGCCGCGGCCTTGTCGGCGGCGGTGATCGCGCGATCGATGCGCGCCTCGGTGATCGTGTTCGTGACGCGCGTGGCGTCGGTCATGAGCGCGACCGCGGGCGGCGTCAGCGTCGTCATCGTCGACTGCGCCGTGCGCAGCGTCTGATCCGCGTCGTAGAGCAGCGTCGCGACCATCTTGCCGTCGCCCAGGCCCGTGTTGACCTTCGCGAGCGACTTCTGTGCCTCTCGCGCGAGGCCCGCGCCCTGCGTGATGAGGTCGCCGATCGGCGCGCGGTTGTCGACGAGCATCTTGTTGACCTCGGCGACCGCGCTCGCGCCGTTCGCGAGGAGGTTCTTGATCGAGCCGCGGTCCTCGCGCAGCACCTCGCTCACGCCCTCGAGCACCTCGTTGAGGCGCGCGACGACGAGGTCCGTGCGCGGCGGATCGTGCACGCGCTTGTCGTCGTGGATGATCGCGTCGGCCTGGATCGGCGGGCGCTCCCAGTCCTTGCCCGGCACGATCTCGAGGTACTGCTCGCCGAGGACGCCGGCCGTGTTGATGAAGAACTCGGCGTCGCCGCGGATGCTGTCGCGCGCGCGGTCCTCGATCCACGCCGTCACGCGCACCTGCACGCGCTGCTCGATGCCCGGATCGACCTGGCCGCCGAAGAACTCGATGTCCTTCACCTTGCCGACCTTGATGCCCGACACCTTGATCGGCGCGCCGGGTTGCAGCGAGCCGATGTAGTTGAAGTCGACCTGCACCGTGAAGCCCGGGCGCAGCGAGAAGTTCCCGAGCACGAAGATGAAGCCCAGGAGGATCGCGCTCGAGACGAGGATCAGGAGCCCGACCTTGAATTCGAGGCCGCGTTCGCGCATGACGCGAAGCCTAGCGCGTCAGACCGGCGGTGCGTCGGGCGGAGCGTCGGGTGGTGCGTCGGGCGGTGCGTCGGGTGGCGCATCCCGGGGTGCGTCGCGGGGCGCGTCCACGACCTCGTCGGGCGGTGCATCGACGGGCACCGGCGCGTCGGCCGCGGTGCCGCGGTCGGCGCACACGTGCGGCGTCACGCCCTGATCGCAGATGAGGCCGCGATCGCACTCCGACGTGGAGATGCACTCCTCGCCCGTGCGCTTGAGACTCCCGCCACCACCGCACGCGGCAAGCATCGCGGCGACGACGTACAGCCAGCGCGTCATGCCCCGAGGCTAGCCCGGGATCGATGTAGGCCGAAAATACAAACGGCCCCGAAGGGCCGTTCGTCGCAGCTGGTTAGCCCCAGCCTTGCTGTCCGCCGCCCTGCTGCGGCGGGTAGCCACCGCCGCCCTGCTGCGGATAGCCACCGCCCTGCGGCGGGTAGCCGCCGCCCTGCTGCGGATAACCACCACCCGGAGGCGGGTAGCCACCGCCCTGCGGCGGCTGCTGCGGAGGCGGCGCGCCGCCATCCTTCTTGCCGAACATGCGCATCGCCTCCTCGTAGGCGGCGGGCGCGGCCATCATCAGCACGCCGAAGTACGCGACGACGGGGAGCAGCGCGTGCGCGATGATCAGGAGGCCCGCGACGATGAGCTTCGCGTGGACCATGAGGACGAGGAGCATGAGGACGAGGTCCACCACGAGCCACGCGATCAGGACCGCGGCGATGACGGGCGCGAAGTTGTCGACGGCGCGGATGGCCGGCGGCAGCTTCTGCGGCGGGACGACGAACGCGATGCACGCGACGCCGGCCGTGACGACCACGAACCAGATGAGGTTGTGCACGATCATCAGGATCGGCGTGCCACCGAAGTGGAAGGCCAGCTTCAGGATGTCGATGTAGTCCGGGATCAGCATGCACGCGCCGACCGCGATGATGATGCGCGCGGTCTGGTCGGTCGGCTTCGCGATGCGCGCGAGCAGACCGAACACGAGCACGGCGTAGCCCAGGCAGTACAGCGAGCCGCCGCTCGCCGCGCCGGCGGCCTCGGCGCCGCCCGCCGCCATGAACAGCGCGAAGTAGCCGGACATGCCGACCTTCGCGGTGAAGATGCCCCAGTACGAGACGACGAACGGGATCCACTGCAGGACCGCGGGCGGGACCTGGTTGCGGATGTTCGGCGGCGCGGCGGCGACGAGCAGGTACAGGCCGCCGGTGATGATCGGGAAGATCGTGTCGGTGTAGCCGAAGTTCTTCACCGGGATGACGAACGGGCTGATCGAGTACGGGACGACGATCGACACCACGAGCGCGATGCCCGCGAGGAGCAGCACCGTGCGCTGGAGACCGGCGTCGCGCAGGCGCGACACGGGGAAGCCGAAGATCGTGCCGGGCGCCGACGCGGGGAGGCCGCCGAGCGCACCCGGGAGGCCGCTACCGCCGCCGCCGAACGCGGGCTGCGGCTGACCGAAGCCCGGCTGTCCGGGAGGCGGACCGCCGAAGTTGGGCTGGCCGGGAGGTGGGCCACCGAAGCCCTGCTGCTGTCCGGGAGGCGGGCCACCGAAGCCCTGCTGCTGTCCGGGAGGCGGGCCGCCGAAGTTGGGCTGGCCGGGAGGCGGGCCACCGAAGCCCTGCTGCTGTCCGGGAGGCGGGCCACCGAATCCCTGTTGCTGTCCGGGAGGCGGGCCGCCGAAGTTGGGCTGGCCGGGAGGCGGGCCACCGAAGCCCTGCTGCTGGCCGGGAGGCGGGCCGCCGAAACCCTGCTGTCCGGGAGGCGGGCCACCGAAGCCCTGCTGTTGTCCGGGAGGCGGGCCGCCGAAGTTGGGCTGGCCGGGAGGCGGACCACCGAAGCCCGGCTGCTGCCCGGGAGGCGGGCCGCCGAAGCCCTGCTGCTGTCCGGGAGGCGGACCACCGAAGCCGCCCGGCTGTCCGGGAGGCGGACCACCGAAGCCCGGCTGCTGGCCGGGAGGTGGACCACCGAAGCCCTGCTGTCCGGGAGGCGGGCCGCCGAAGCCCTGTTGCGGGCCGGGAGGGGGACCGCCGAAGCCGGGCTGCTGCGGCTGACCGAAACCGGGCTGCTGCGGCGGCTGACCGCCGAACTGCGGCGGCGGCGGCTGCGATGGACCGGCCTGGCGCGGCGGCTGACCGGGCTGCGGCGGCGCGAAGCCCTGCTGCTGCGGCGGCGCGAAACCCTGCCCCGGCCCCGGACGCCCCGGCACCTGCGGCGCCGCGTAGCCGAACATCGTCTTCGCCGGCGCTGCACCGCCGGGAGCGCCGGCCTGCATCGGCGGCATCGGCCGACCGCACGTTCCGCACGCCGGCGCATTCATCAGCACCGCCGCACCACAGTACGGGCACGGCCTGGTTGGAGTGGCCATCGAGATCCCCTGTCCTTTCGAGCGCCGACGGTAACGTACGCGGTCGCACCTCCGCAACGAAGTGACGGCCATTTGGGTTTCACGTTTCGTGATATGTGGTGATCCGTGGCGCGGAGGCTTCCGGGACACGATGCCCTGCGCGGCGAAGCCGTCGAGCTGAGGATCTCGGAGACGGCCGTGCGCGGCTACCGCGACGAGAGCATCGCCGCCGCGGCGCTCGCGAGCGGCGCGCGCGTGCTGTCGCGCTCGCTCAAGTACCACCGCCCGCGCACGTTCTTCTGCCTCGAGGGCCACTGCAGCGGCTGCCTCGTGCGCCTGTCGGGCGTGCCGAATTTGCGCGCGTGCCAGGCGCCGTGTGCGCCGGGCGCCGAGGTCGAGGGGCAGAACGCGTTCCCGTCGACGGAGATCGACCTCCTCGGCGCCGTCGACTTCCTGTTCGCGCGCGGCATGGACCACCACACGCTGATGACGGGCAGCTCCGTGCTGAACCGCCTCGCGAACAAGGTCGTGCGCCAGCTGTCGGGCCTCGGCAAGCTGCCCTCGCACGCGGCGCCCGAGCTGCCGGAGGTGCAGCGCTACGACGTCGACGTGTGCGTGATCGGCGGTGGGCCCGCGGGGCTCGAGGCGGCGGCGCAGGTCGCGCGCGCCGGCAAGCACACGGTGCTCGTCGACGATCAGCTGCGTCCCGGCGGATCGCTGCGCGCCGATCCGCGCACGGGGCGCGGCGCCGCCGAGGCGAGCTGGCGCGGCGCGCTCGCGGCCGGGGTCGCGGTGCTCGCGCGCTCGACGGCGATCGGCTACTTCCCCGAGGACGACGGCGGCGTGCTCGCCGTGTCGGCGCCCGAGCGCCTGTATCGCGTCTACGCGAAGCAGTGGATCTGGGCGACGGGCGGCTACGCCGTGAACCTGCCGTTCTCCGACAACGATCGCCCCGGCGTGATCGCCGCGCGCGCCGTCGGGCGCCTGCTCGTCGACCACGGCATCCTTGCCGGCGACAAGATCGCGGTCGTCGAGGCGCCGTCGCTCGGCGACGACGTCGCGGCCCTCGCGCGCGCGCTCACCGCCGCGGGCGCCGAGGTCACGCGCGTGCCGCTCGAGCGCATGACGACGGTGCGCGGCCGCGCGTGGGCGTCGTCGATCGACACGGTCGACGGCAGGGTCGAGTGCGACGTCGTCGCGGTCGCCGCGATCCCCGCGCCGGCCTCGGAGGGCGCGCGCCAGCAGGGCTGCCGCGTCGTCCTCGATCCGCCGGCCGGCGGGTTCCGCATCGTCGTCGACGCCGACGGCCGCACGACGGCGCCGGGAGTGTGGGCGTGCGGCGACGTCACCGGCTACCTCGGCCCCGCCGCCGCCGCCGCCGATGGTGCGCGCGTCGGTGCCAACGTCGCGGCGGTCGCGTAGGATCGCGCCGTGGCCGGCAAGATCGTCTTGTGTCGCTGCGAGGACGTCACGCTCGCGGATCTCGCGCACAGCGTGTCGCGCGGCTACCGCGACATCGAGGAGGTCAAGCGCTACACCGGCTTCGGCACGGGGCCGTGCCAGGGCAAGGAGTGCCTCGCCGTCGTCGCCACGGAGCTCGCGAAGCTGACCGGCCAGCCGCCGGCCGCGATCCCGCCGTTCACGTCGCGCCCGCCGCTCGCGCCGACGCCGCTGCGCCTCCTCGCGCGCGACCCCGGCGCGCACCGCTTCGAGGATGATCAACCCTCCGGCGCGGCGTGGGACGACGCGCCGACGATCGTCGAGACCAAGTAGATCGACATGCAGCCGACGATCGACGACGAGGAGGACGACAGCCGCGCGGATCTCTCCGGCGAGATCCGGCTGCCGGCGACGCTCGAGGGTGCGGGCCCCCTGCCCGCGCGCGCCGAGATCGCGATCGTCGGCGGCGGCGTGATGGGCCTGTCGATCGCGTACCACCTCGCGCGGCGCGGCCTCACCGACGTGATCGTCATCGAGCGCGGCTACCTCGCCGAGGGCGCGAGCGGGCGCAACGGCGGCGGCGTGCGCCAGCAGTGGTCGACGGAGATCAACATCCGCCTGATGCAGGAGTCCGTCGAGCTGTGCCGGCGCTTCGCCGTCGACCTCGGCGTCAACGTGTGGTTCCGCCAGGGCGGCTACCTGTTCCTCGCGCGCAACGCGAAGGAGGTCGCGCGGCTCGAGAAGAACATCGACCTGCAGAACCGGTTCGGCGTGCACACGCGCATGCTCGATCCGGCGCAGGCCCGCGACATCGTCCCCGAGCTCGACCTCACCGGCATCGTCGGCGCGTCGTACAACCCGAGCGACGGGATCCTGTTCCCGTGGCCGTTCCTGTGGGGCTACGCGCGCCAGGCGGCGGCGCACGGCGTGCGCATCTTCACGCAGACGCCCGTCGGCACGATCGAGCCGATGGCGGGCGGCGGCTACCTCGTGAAGACGCCGCGCGGCGCGGTCGCGGCGCGGCGCCTGATCAACGCGACGGGCGCGTGGTCGCCGCAGCTCGCCGCGATGATCGGCGTCGACGTGCCGACGCATCCGATCCGCCACGAGATCTGCTCGTCGGAGCCGCTCAAGCCGTTCCTGAAGCCGATGGTGAGCGAGCTGTCGAGCGGCCTGTACTGCAGCCAGTCGATGCGCGGCGAGATCGTCGGCGGCGTGACCGTCCCGGGGCACGGCTCGACGTACGGGATGGGCTCGACGCTCGAGTTCCTCGCCACGTACGCGCGCCGGCTCGTGCGCCTGATGCCGATCCTCGGCGAGGTGAAGATCCTGCGCCAGTGGGCCGGCCCGTACGATCAGTCACCCGACGGCAACCCGATCCTCGGCGCCCCGGCGGACCATCCGGACTTCTTCCTCGCGTGCGGCTTCGTCGGCCACGGCTTCATGATGGCGCCCATCGTCGGGAAGCTGTATGCGGAGTGGCTCACGGGCGAGCCGCCGCACGAGATCTTCTCGCGCTACACGCTCCGGCGCTTCCACGACGGCAGCGGCGCGTCGGCCCCCAAGGAAGACTTCAACATCGGGTAGGCTGGGGCCGTGGTGGAACCCTCGGGTCATCGTGCCCTGCAGCTGGTGTGCTTCGAGCTGCGCGGGCAGGAGCTCGCGCTGCCGATCGCCGAGGTGCGCGAGACGCTGCCGATGCAGCCGATCACGCGCGTCGTGCTGACGCCGCCGTGCCTCGCCGGAGTGTTCAGCCTGCGCGGTGACATCGTGCCGGCGATCGACCTCGCCGTGCTGCTCGGGCTGCCGCGCACGGAGGTCGCCGACGGCAGCCGCATCGTGGTGCTCGACCGCACCGAGGGGATGGCCGGCATCGTCGTCGATCGCCTGCGCGACATGCGCCGGATCGAGGAGCCGCTCGAGCCGCCGCCCCCGACGGTGACCGCGGCGGTCGCGTCGATGCTGCTCGGCGTCGCCGTCACGCAGACCGGCACGGTGCGCGTCCTCGACGCGCGCGCCGTGCTCACCGCCGAACCGCTGCGCGCGCTGGCGAACGAGAAAGGCAAGCCGTCATGACCAAGCGCGGGATCCGCTTCCCGATGTTCATCAAGTTCCTGATCGGCTGCCTCACGCTGGCGGCGATCATGATCATCGGCGGCGTGTGGGTCGTGAAGAACGAGACCCGCCTGAAGAACCGCGGCAACTACCTGCAGAAAGCGCAGCGCCGCCTCGACGGCTACATCGAGCGCATCGGGCGCGGCATGACGGGCACCGCCGAGCTGCTCGCCGCGGATCCCGAGCTGCGCACGGCGCTCGCGGCCGACCCGACCGCGGGGGCCGGTGGGCCCTCGCCGGTGGCGAAGCGCATGCACGAGCTGCTGATGGGCAAGAACGGGATCCAGCCCGACCTGTTCCTCGTGTTCACGCCGCAGAACAAGCTGGTCTATCCGACGCCGGAGAAGTTCCCCGAGGCGCAGCTCGCCGAGCTCGCCGCCGTCGGGCAGGTGCGCAACGGCAGCATCTTCGGGCACCGCCTCCAGGTCATCCAGGGCATCGCGTACCAGGTGTCGGCGGTGCCGGTGCGCTCCGCGACGGGCGACGCGATCGCGGCGGGCATCCTGATCGCGGTCAAGCTCGAGCGCTACCTCAACGAGTGGACGGAGTCGACCGACGAGGATCCGACGCTGCGCACGCGCGCCGCGCTCATCGACAGCGGCAACATCCTCGCGGCGTCGTGGCCGGCGGACAAGCGCGCCGAGCTGATCCGCGCGACCCAGGCCGACAAGATCGTGAAGATGCAGGTCGGCGACGACATCCGCGACGTCGCGAAGATGACCGAGGGCGACTACGACTACTTCGCGGACAACGAGGAGGGCTACCGGGGCAACGACTCCGTCGTGATCGGCAGGATCATCCTCATGCGCAGCCGCTTCACGCTGTTCGATCCGGCGGAGCGGCTGCCGTGGATCGAGATCTTCGGCGGCGTGATCGCGTCGCTCGCGATCGCGTTCCTCCTCGGGTTCTGGATCACGCGACCGATCAAGCAGATGGTCAAGCAGTCGCGCGAGCTGCTCGCCGGCGAGACCGACCTGACGCAGCGGATCGTCGTGCGGTCGTTCGACGAGACGTCGGACCTCGCCGACAACATCAACCAGGTGTTCGCGCGCGTGCACGACCTCGCGACGGGCGTGCAGACGGCGGCGTTCCAGGTCGGCGCGTCGAGCGCGGAGATCAGCGCGGCGTCGCGCCAGATGCTGTCGGGCCTGAAGGACCAGACGCTGAAGATCGAGGGCTCGACGACGGCGGTCACCGAGCTGTCGGCGTCGATCCAGCAGGTCGCCGGCAACGCGGGCAAGGCGAAGGACGTCGCCGTGCAGTCGTCGAGCGACGTCAACTCCGCCGTCGAGCGCATGGCGCAGATCCGCACGGCGGTCGACGACGCGGCGGCGAAGATGCGCGAGCTCGGCGAGAGCAGCAAGCGGATCGGCAACATCGTCGAGGTGATCCGGCAGATCAGCGAGCAGACGTCGATGCTCGCGCTGAACGCGTCGATCGAGGCGGCGCACGCCGGCGAGCAGGGCCGCGGCTTCGCGGTCGTCGCCGACGAGGTGTCGTCGCTCGCGCGGCGCGTCGGCCAGTCGGCGAAGGACATCGAGGCGCTGATCCAGACCGTGAAGGAGCAGACGGCGGCGGCGATCGCGTCGATGGAGGTCGGCACGCGCGAGGTGCTGAACGGCTCGCAGCTCGTGACCTCCACGCTGAACGGCCTCGGCGAGCTCGTCACGGTGGTGAAGGACACGGCGACCGCCGTGCACGAGCAGGCGATCGTGTCCGACGACATCGCGCGCAGCATGGACGCCGTGCGCCACATCGCCGGCGAGATGCTGCACGGCTCCGAGGAGTCCGTCGTGCAGGCGGAGCGGCTGCACGAGCTCGCGTTCGAGCTCGAGGAGTCGATCGCCGGGTTCAACCTCGACGGCAAGCAGCTCCAGGCGAGCCGCGCGCGCGAGCTGGAGAAGCCGGAGCCGCGCCGCAACGGCAACGCGCGCCCGGCGGTGGCGAGCGGGACGAAGGAGATGCGGCAGCTGTCGTCGGGGACGTCGCGGCGGCGCGCGCATCCGGACGACGGGGCGGCCGGATCCCGCGACGACGCGCGGGGCGACTGACGCGTGCCGCTGCCGGCCGACATCGTCGCGGCGATCTCGCACCGGCTCGCGGAGCATGCGGGGCTCGACCTGCCCGACTGGGTCGTCGAGGCGCGCGCGGCGGCGCGGATCGCGGCGACCGGGCTCGCGCCGGCCGAGTACGTCGAGCTGATCGCGGTGGGGCGCGGCGCGGCGGAGCTGAGCGAGCTCGTCGAGGCGGTGCGCGTCGGGGAGACGCGGCTGTTCCGGCACCGCTCGCAGATCGCGGCCGTGATCGACGGCGTCGCGCCGGTGCTGCGCGCGCGCGGGAAGCGCGCCGTGCGCGTGTGGAGCGCCGGGTGCGCCGCGGGCGAGGAGCCGGTGACGCTCGCGTGCGTGCTCGCGCGCGCCCTGCCCGGCGTCCAGATCTCGATCCTCGCGACGGACGTCTCGAGCGAGGCGCTGGCCGTCGCCGAGGAGGGCTGGTACCCGGCGAGCGCGCTCGACGACGTCCCCGATGCGTGGCGCACCGACTTCGAGCGCGACGGCGACCGCATCCGCGTGCGGCGCGACCTGGCCGCGCTCGTGCGCTACGAGCGCGCGAACCTCGTCGACGGCACGACGCCGCGCGGCTGCGACCTCGTGTGGTGCCGCAACGTCCTCATCTACTTCACGCCGGCGGCGCGGCGGCGCACGATCGACCGGCTGATCGCCGCGACGTCACCGGGCGGCTTTCTGTTCGTCGGGTACAGCGAGAACCTGCGCGACGTCGACGGGCTCGAGGCGCTGCGCGCCGGCGACGCCGTCTACTACATGCGCAGGGACGAGGACACCGGGCCGCGCAACGCCGTCCCGCGCGAGATCGCGGTGTCGCGCGCGTCGACGCCGGTGATCGGCGTGTCGGTCGCGCGCACGAGCACCGCCGAGCGCGGCGTGCTCGTCGTGCACGGTGTGAACCGCACGCCGCCGTCGGGCATCCCGATCGCGCGGCCGGCCTCGCGCGATCGCGCGGACGACGACAGCGGCGCCGTCGAGCGCGCGTCGTCGCCGGTGATCACGCGCGCGACCAAGGGCGACACGCTCGCGCTGCGCGGCCACCCGACGGCGCGCGAGGTCACCATCGAGCTCACCGCGCGCCTCGCGATCATCGGCCTCGAGACCCTGCGCGTCGACCTCGACGGCGCCGACCTGCTCGACGACGACCTCGCCCCCGTCCTGCGCCGCGCCCGCGCCGCCGCCCAGGCGGCCGGCGTGTCGCTCCACATCTCCGCCACCCGCGCCGGCGCGCGCAGGTGGCTCGCCCGGCACGGCCTGGACGGGGACGCATGAGCTGCGCGCCATCCGTGCCGGCGCAGGCCCCGGCGCTCTCTCGGCGTCCTCGGCGGCTCGGCGCCGAAGAGGACCACCGATGACCGCCGGCGCGGCGCTGTGGGAGACGTTCGTCGCCGTCGCGGGGCGCGACGCCGCGATGCTGGCGGAGCTGGAGCCCGAGGCGGAGCCGAAGGAGCTCGCGGCGCTCGGGCACGTGGCGTTCCGGATCGGGCTGTCGTGCCTCGGGATCGGGGCGGAGCCGGTGGGGCGGTTGGCGCTGGCGATCGAGAAGGCGCTCGATCAGGCGGCGTCGCTCGACGCGGAGCAGCGGGCGGCGCTGACCGGGGCGGTCGCGACGCTCGCGGCGGCGTTCCACCAGCTCGCGCATCCGGACAAGTCGGGCGCGCGCGTCGAGAGCCTGCCGATCGCGGAGCGCACGGCGGCGCTCGCGGGGATCGCGGCGACGGTCGCGCCGGCGTTCGTCGACGCGCGGGCGCTGCCGAGCGCGGAGGTCCCCGCCGCGGCGGCGACACCGGCGCCGCTCGCACAGGCCGCGCCCGCGGCGGGTGCGTTCGTGTGGACGCCGACCGTCGAGGACGACATGGTCGAGCTGTTCTTCGACGAGGCGAACGAGCGGCTCGAGGCGCTCGCCGGCAAGCTCGTCGAGATCGAGCGAAGGCCGGGCGACGGCGACCTCCTGCGCGACGTGTTCCGCGACATGCACACGGTGAAGGGCTCCTCGGCGATGGTGGGCCTCCGGCCCGTCAACAGCCTCGCGCACGCGGCCGAGGACCTGGTCGGCCAGATCCGCGACGCCGGGCGCACCGTCGACGGCCCGGTGGTCGACGCCCTGCTCGCGGCGCTCGACGGGCTGCGCGAGATGCTCGGCCAGGCGCGCGCGCGGGCGCCGGTCACGTACGACCCGGCGGCCGTGATCGCGCGGCTGCGCAACCCGAGCGCCGTCTCTCCGACCGCGGCCGCCACCGCCTCGTCGGTCGCGGCGCCGATGGCCGCCGCTCCGGGAGGGGCCGCCCTGCCCGCGCCCGATCGCCAGACCATCCGCGTCGACTTCGACAAGCTCGATCGTCTGCTCAACCTCGTCGGCGAGCTCGTGCTCGGCCGCGACGAGCTGCGCGGCGCCGTGTCGTCGCTCGGGTCCATCGCGTCGGAGCTCGCCACCGACCGCGGCGTCGCCCGGCGGGTCGCGAACGCGCGCGGCGCGAGCGGCGGACAGCTCGCGCAGAGCCTCGATCACCTCGGCGACGAGCTGTCGCGCGTCGAGCGCGTGCTCGGCGAGGTCGCCACCGACCTCGACCACGGCACCGATCGCCTCGACGCGATCTCCGGCGAGCTGCGCGAGCAGGTCATGCGGCTGCGCATGGTCCCGGTCGCCGGCACGTTCCGCAAGCACGTGCGCACCGTGCGCGACCTCGCCGCGTCGCTCGGCAAGCGCGCGCGCCTCGCGCTCGAGGGCGAGGACACCGAGCTCGACAAGCTCCTCGTCGAGGCGCTCGACGAACCGCTCGTGCACCTCGTCCGCAACGCCGTCGACCATGGCCTCGAGATGCCCGAGACGCGCGAGGCCGCGGGCAAGCCGCCCGAGGGCGTCGTCACGCTGACGGCGGCGCACCGCGGCAACCAGGTCGAGATCCGGATCGGCGACGACGGACGCGGCCTCGATCCGGGAAAGCTCAAGCGCAAGGCGCTCGAGAAGGGCCTCGTCGGCGAGGCGGAGGCCGACGCGATGGACGATCGTACCGCGCGCGAGCTGATCTTCCGCGCCGGCTTCTCGACGGCGGCGACGGTGTCGGAGGTGTCGGGCCGCGGCGTCGGCATGGACATCGTGCGCCAGACCATCGTCACGCGCCTGAAGGGTACGATCGAGGTCGAGTCCACCGTTGGCCACGGGAGCGTGTTCGTGCTGAAGCTGCCCCTCACCCTCGCGATCATCCAGGTCGTGATCGCCCGCGCCGGCGGCGAGACGTTCGCGATCCCCCTCGACGTCGTGCAGCGCGTCCTCGCGATCTCGCCGTCGCAGATCGAGCTCGTCGGCGACCGCGAGGTGTGCGTCGTGCGCGGCAAGCACGTGCCGCTGATCCGGCTCGACGCGGCGCTCGAGCTCGACGGCGGCGCCGACGGCGGCGAGCTGCAGCTCGTGCTCGTCGACCAGGGCAAGCAGACGTACGCGCTCGTGTGCGAGCACCTCGTCGGCAAGCGCGAGATCGTGATCAAGTCGCTCGGCCGGCTGCTCGCGGGCGTCACGTGCGTCGCCGGCGCGACGCTGCTCGGCGACCGCGTCGCGCTGATCCTCGACGTGCCCGCGATCATCCAGCGCGCGCTCGAGCTCCCCGCCGGCGCGCGCAAGGCGACGCGCACCCGCGCGCGGGCCGGTGCGGGGTCCGCGCAGGTGCTGCTCGTCGAGGACTCCGACATCATCCGCGAGTCGCTGCGGCGCCTGCTCGCCGACGCCGGCTACCTGGTCACCGTCGCCGTCGACGGCCAGCACGGCCTCGAGCTCGCGAAGAGCAAGCGCTTCGACCTCGTGTCGACGGACGTGATGATGCCGCGCATGGACGGCTACGAGCTCACGCGCACGCTGCGCGCGATGCCCGAGTACGCCGACGCGCCGATCGTGATGGTCACGAGCATGGGCGAGCGCATCGACCGCGTGCGCGGCTTCGACGCCGGCGTCGACGAGTACATCACCAAGCCGCACGACCGCACGCAGCTCTTGAAGGTCGTGAAGCGCCTCCTCGGCCACGAGCGCGCCGAGGACCCCACCGGCGGCGGCGACGACGGAGGCGCCGCGTGAACATCGTCGTGATCTCCGACGAGCCGGTGCTGGGTGCGCTCGTGCGCCGCCCGCTCGAGCCGCTCGGGCATGCCGTCACGCTGCTGGCGTCGGCGGCCGAGCTCGAGGCCCGGCTCGCCGAGCTCGCGCCGCGCGCCGCGCTGTTGCCGCGCCGCCTGCCCGACCGCCTGCTCGCCGACACCGTCGCGGCGCTGCGCCGCCATGGCGAGCCGATCGCGACGATCATCGTCGGCGTGGCGACGTCGGACCGCGCCGTCGCGCGCGACGTCGACGCGGACGGCTACCTGCAGGTGCCGTTCTCCGACGCGCAGGTGCTCGACGTCCTCGGCGCGACGACGCGCGCCCGCCGCCTGATCCTGCTCGCCGACGACTCGCCGCTCATCCACCGCCACACGGTGCCCATCCTCGAGGACGACGGCTACGAGGTCCGCTCGGCGTACGACGGCCGCGAGGCGCTCGAGCTCGCGCGCGCGCACCAGCCCGACCTCGTGATCACCGACGTCGAGATGCCGGAGCTCGACGGCTACGCGGTGTGCAAGACGCTCAAGGACGACCCGGCGACGGCGCACGTGCCGGTGCTGATCTGCAGCTCGCTCGGCGAGGCCACGGACCTCGAGCGCGGCTTCGACGCGGGCGCCGACGACTACCTCGTGAAGCCCGTCATCCCCGAGGAGCTGTCGACGCGCGTCCGCGCGCTCGTGCTCGGCACACTGCCGGCGTCGCGCGAGCGGGTGCTCGTCGTCGACGACTCGCCGGCGCAGCGCCACTACGTCGCGGACTGCCTCGCGCGCCAGGGCTTCGAGGTCGCGACCGCCGAGGACGGCCGCGTCGCGCTCGACAAGGCGCAGGCCGTGCGGCCCGCGCTGATCGTGTCGGACTACGAGATGCCGAACATGACCGGGTTCGAGCTCGTGCACGCGCTGCGGCGCGACCCCGAGCTGCGCCAGATCCCGGTGATCATGCTGACCGCGCGCGACTCCAAGCGCGACATGGCGCAGATGCGCGCCGCCGGCGCGTCGGCGTACCTGGTGAAGCCGTTCTCGCAGGACAAGTGCATCGCGCTCGTCGAGCGCACGCTCGCGGAGCGCCGCCTGCTCGCGTACAAGGAGGCGTCGTCGCTGTTCATCTCCGAGGGTGCGCGCCAGGCGGCCGAGGAGCGCGCGTCGACCGGCTCCTTGCTCGCGTTCCGCGCCGACGAGCGCACCGTGTCCGTGATGTTCTCGGACCTCGTCGGGTTCACGCCGATGTCGGCGGCGCTCTCGCCGCACCAGCTGATCTCGCTGCTCAACGACTACTTCGACGTGATGTGCCCGATCGTCAAGGAGCACGGCGGTGACATCGACAAGTTCATCGGCGACGCGATCATGGCGATCTTCGAGGAGCAGCGCGGCCACCCGCACCCGGCGGAGCGCTCGGTGCGCGCCGCGCTCGCGATGCAGCAGGCGATGCCCATCTTCAACCAGGACCGCACCATCAAGCTGGCGATGCGCATCGGCATCAACACGGGCCCCGTCGTGCGCGGCGACCTCGGCTCGCGCGTCGTGCGGCGCGACTACACGGTGATCGGCGACACCGTGAACCAGGCGAACCGCTACGAGAGCCGGTGCCCGCACGGCGGCGTGCTGGTGTCGAGGTCGACGCGCGACGTGCTCGGCGAGCGCGCGCGGGTCCGCGAGATCCCCGGGCTCGAGCTGAAGGGCGTGAAGGATCCGGTCACGGGGTACGTCGTCGAGGAGGTGCTCGCATGAGCGCGGGGTCGTCCCACGCCGGGGCCTCGGGCAACCTGCGCAAGATCCGGGTGCTGATCGTCGACGACTCGCTGTTCATGCGCGCGGCGATCGCGAAGACGCTCGCGGCCGGGCCGTTCGAGGTCGTCGGGCAGGCGCGCGACGGCACCGACGCGCTCGCGCAGGTCGCGAAGCTGGCGCCCGACGTGCTGACGATGGACTTCAACATGCCGGGGCTGAACGGCGCCGAGACGGTGCGCGCGCTCATGCAGCAGCGGCCGACGCCGGTCGTGATGTTCTCGGCGCACACGCGGCAGGGCGCGAAGGAGACGTTCGACGCGCTGGCCGCCGGCGCGGTCGACTTCGTGACGAAGCCGGCCGGCGAGGTGTCGGTCGACCTCACGACCATCGCCGAGGAGCTGCAGCGCAAGATCGTCGCCGCGGCGCAGTCGCGGCCGCGCGCCGCCACGGTCCCGCCGAGCCCGATCACGCGCGCGGGAGACATCCCGCGCACGACGCTGACGGGCGGGCTGCCGCGGCTGTGCGTGATCGCGATCTCCACGGGCGGCCCCGCGGCGCTGTCGGAGGTCGTCCCGGCGCTGCCGAACACCTTGCGCAGCGCGATCGTGATCGTGCAGCACATGCCGGCGGGGTTCACGGCGGCGCTCGCCGAGCGCCTCGATGCGGCGAGCCGCGTGCGCGTGCGCGAGGCGCAGCACGGCGACCGGCCGATGGCCGGCGTCGTGTTCATCGCGCCGGGCGACCGCCACGTCGAGTTCAGCGACACCGGCTCGATCGTCTTGACCGACGGGCCGCTCGTGAACGGCTGCCGCCCCGCGGCCGACGTGACGATGCTGTCGGCGGCGAAGGTGTACGCGCGCAGGTGCTGCGCCGTCGTGATGACCGGGATGGGCAAGGACGGCGCGGCGGGCGCCCTCGCGATCAAGCGCGCGGAGGGCAAGACGCTCGCGCAGGACCAGGCGACCTCCGTGATCTACGGCATGCCGAAGGCCGCGCTCGACGCCGGCGCGATCGACGAGGTCGCGCCGCTGTCCGAGATCGCGACGTGGCTGCGCTTCGCGTAGACTCGGGGCGTGTCGAGTCTCGCTTCTCAGTCGATCGCCGTGATCGGTGCCGGCAACATGGCCGAGGCGCTGATCCGCGGCCTCGTGCGCGGCGGTCACGTGTCGCACGAGCGGATCGTGGCGTCGGCGCCGCGGAAGGAGCGGCGCGACGAGCTCGCGGCCGCGTATCACATCGGCGTCGCCGCCGAGAACGGCGTCGTCGCGCGCGGCGCCGGCGTCGTGGTGTTCGCGGTCAAGCCGCAGATCCTCGACAAGGTCATGCGCGAGGTCGGCGGCCAGATCACGCCGAACACCCTCGTCGTGTCGATCGCCGCGGGCGTCGACACCGAGACGATCGAGACCACGATCGCCGGTGCCGGCGGGCCGGCCGAGCTGCGCGTCGTGCGCGCGATGCCGAACACGCCGGCGCTCGTCGGTGCCGGCGCGACCGCGATCGCCCCCGGCCGCCACGCGCGCGAGGACGACCTGGCGATGGCGCGCACGCTGTTCGACGCGATCGGCATCACCGTCGTCCTCGAGGAGAGCCAGCTCGACGCGGTGACCGGCCTGTCGGGCTCCGGGCCCGCCTACATCTTCCTGATCCTCGAGGCGCTCGCCGACGCGGGCGTGAAGGTCGGGCTGTCGCGGCGCACCGCGCAGCGGCTCGCCGCGCAGACGGTGATGGGCTCCGCCAAGCTGCTGCTCGAGACCGACGAACACCCCGGCCGGCTGAAGGACATGGTGACCTCCCCGGGCGGGACCGCGATCGCCGGGCTGCACACGCTCGAGGAAGGCGGGCTGCGCACGACGCTGATCAACGCCGTCGAGACCGCCACCAAGCGAGCTCGCGAGCTCGGGCGCGGAGGCAAGTGAGCGAGACCGTCACCATCGACGTGCTCGTCCAGCCGCGCGCCTCGCGCGCGAGGATCGGCCCGCGCCACGACGGCCGCATCAAGATCGCGGTGACGGCGCCGCCCGTCGACGGCGAGGCCAACGCCGCCGTCGTCGAGCTGCTCGCGAAGTCGCTCGGCATCGCGCGCTCGAGCGTCGAGGTCGTCGCCGGCGCGTCGTCGCGGCGCAAGACGCTGCGCCTCTCCGGCGTCACCGCCGCCCAGATCGAGGAGCTCCTCGCGTGAACGCGCCCGCGCACCGTCGAGGGCCCGCGTGAACGCGCCGCTGCACCGTCGAGGGCCCGCGTGAACGCGCCGCTGCACCGTCGAGGGCCCGCGTGAACGCGCCGCTGCACCGTCGAGCGGCGCGCGCGACGGCGTCGGCTCGGGCGAGCGGTGCGGATCGCTGCGCGGGGCACGCCGCGGCGGCGCTCGCGGCGGCGGCGCTCGCGGCGTGCGGCAGCGGACAGACGGGGCTGCTGGCCGTCGAGCTGACGACGGCACCGGGGTCGACGGTGCTCGACGGCGTCGCGAAGCTGCGGCTGACCGTGACCGAGCCGCGCACGGTCGCGGAGGCGACGCGCAACGGGGCCGGAGGGTTCGACATCGTGCTCGACGTCGACGCGTCGGGCCTCGCCGGGTCGCTGATCGTCGAGGGCTTCGACGGCGCCGGCGACCTCGTCGCGTGCGGGCAGTCGCCGCCGTTCCCGGTCGCGGCGATCAACGCGCGCCTCGTCGTGTACATGGCGCCGCCGCTGTCGATCGCGCCCGCGCCGCGCCTGCTGACGCCGAGGCGCGGCGACGTCACGGGGGCCGCGCTCGACTACGGCGCGATCTTCGCGGGCGGGGTCGACGCCGACGGCGCGCCGAGCGACGCGATCGCGATCTACAACGCGTACGATCACACCCTCGTCGCCGGCAAGCCGATGCCCGCGCCGCGCGAGCGCCTCCAGCTGGGCATCGGCACCAACGGCGCCGTGTTCCTGTACGGCGGCCTCGACGCGAACCACGACGCGACCGGCACGTTCCTGCGCTTCGACACCACGGTCGCGCCGAACGGCGCCTACAGCAACCTCGGCGAGCAGGCCGGGCTCCCGCGCGCCGGCGAGACCGCGGTCCCCGTCGGCGCGAACCACTTCCTCGTCACCGGCACGCCGCCGCTCGAGATCCTGAATAACCTCGTCAACCCGCGCACCGACGTCCCGTCGCTGCCGCCCGTCGCCGTCACCGTGATCGACACCGAGCGCAAGCCCGTCGTCGTGTTCGCCGGGCCCGACGGCGTCGTGCGCTTCCGCGACAACCGCTTCGACGTCCTCTCCGACCGGATCCAGCGCGTCGACCATGGCATCACCGCCCTCCCCGGCGGGCGCGTGCTCGTCGTCGGCGGCGCGCCGAAGGGCGGCCCGCTCGACGCCGAGGCGCTCCTCATCGACGCCGCCACCGGCGAGCTGACGCCGATCGCCACGCTGCTCGCCACCCCGCGCGCGCGCCCCGGCGTCGCCGCCACCCGGCGCCACCTCGTCGTCAGCGGCGGCCTCGACGCGAACGGCGCCCCCATCCCCGACGCCGAGGTCTTCGACGCGACCACGCTCGCTCCCGCCGGCGTCATCCCCGCGCTCCCGCGCATCGCCCCGTTCGCCTTCGCCCTCACCGACGACCAGATCCTGATCGGCGGCGGCATCGAGCCGAGCGACACGCTCGAGCTGTTCACACCGCCACCGCCACCGCCCCCCTGACCCGCTCGGTCAGGGCGCGATCGTCACGGTCGCCGGCGGGACCCAGTGCACGAGCTCGTCGGTGTAGTACAGGTAGGCGCGCGATGCAGGTGCGACGTAGGTGCCCGGGGACTGGGCGAGCAGCTCGAGCGGGAGGACGCGCGACTCCTTGGGGCCGAGGGCGCGGAAGTACAGGATGACCTCGCGCGGGCGCGTCTCGTAGTAGTCGATCAGCTTCTTGTCGCGCAGCTCCTGGAGCTGCCAGGTCTGGAACGCGAGGCCGCCGGGGAGCCCGACGCGCGCGACCGTCATCGGCACGCCCTTGTCGGTGGTGTTCTTGACCGTGACGTCGGCGTGGACGGCCTCGCCGAGGCGGGTCGACGTCTTCGCGAACGCGGTCTCGAGCCGCACCGCGGTCGCCGGGCTCGTCGCGGGCACGGTGCTCGTCCACGCGAGGGCGCCGGCGTACGGGATCGGGGAGCCCGACACCTGGGCGATCGAGATCAGGTTCTTGCCCGGGCGGACGTGCTTGCGCAGGTCGACGTCGATCGTGCCGCGCCGGCCCTTCTCCCACGTCACGCGCGGGAGCGCGACGCCGTTGACGGTGATGTCGAGCGCGCCGCCGGTGTCGGCGCGGCGCGAGGCGTTCGCGTAGCCGAGCAGCGCCTTCAGCGTCAGGATCGTCGCCTGCGTCGAGCTGTAGCGCCCGTCGCCGCCGCGCTGCTTGTCGAGCCACTGCACGGCGCGCTCGACGGCGGGCTCGTGGTCCTTGGAGCCCATCAGCGCGAGCGCCGCGAGCGCCGTCGTCTCGATCTCGAGGGCGATGCCGCCCGAGCGCGTGATCGAGTGGTCGGCGCCCTTCCACGAGCCGTCCTTGTCCTGCAGCTCCGCGAGGCGCGCGATCGCGGCCCCGGTGGTCGGCGCCTTGGGCTGCGCGGCGACGAGCACCTTCGTCGACAGGGCGAGCAGGTACGGGTCCTTCGTCTCGGCGGCGGTCGCGCGCTGCTTCGCGAGCTCGGCGTCGAGGTCCTTCTCGCCGGCCTCGACGAGCGCGTACGTGATGTACGCGTCGGTGACCTCCTTGCTCGCGCGCCCGAAGTGGTCGAGCGACTTCGCGCTCGTCTGGTAGCCGCCGCTGCCGTCGCGCCGGCTGCGCAGCCAGGCGCGCGTGCGGTCGATCATGTCGCGGTCGACGTCGCCGAACACGCGCGCCATGTCGCGGAACTCCATGAGGCCGTACGCCGTCAGCGCCTCGTGCCCCGGGTCGCCGCCGAACCACTCGTAGCCGCGCGTCTTGGTCTCGTACCCGGTGAGGAGCTTGTAGCCCCTCGCGAGCGCGCCCTGCGCCTTCGCGACGATCGCCGCGTCGGGGTCGCCCTGCGCCTCGAGCAGCCCGAGCACCATCGCGTTCGGGTACGTCGAGGTCGACGCCTGCTCGAAGCAGCCGCTCGGCTCGGCGATCACCGCCTCGCTGGCGCGCAACATCGTCGCCACCGGCGACGGGTAGAACGTGAGCGTGCCGGTCAGCGACCCGGGCACGATGTCGCCGACGAGCAGCTCGTGGCGCGCCGTCTCGGTGAGCTTGCCGGCGAGGTTCGCGACCATCGGGAACCCGTTCGCGACGACGCGCACCGTGCGCTCGACCGTGTCGCTCAGGTGCGCCGCCTCGACGGCGACGGCGAGCTCGCTGTCGCCGCCGCCGACGACGTCGAGCTCGAGGAACGCCGACCTGCGCTCGTGCGCCGCGAGCGCGAGCTTGCCCGGCAGCGGATCGCCGACGACGCGGAACGCGCCGCCGATCCTCGTCCGGATCGCCGCGTCGTACGGCTCGGCCGTCTCGTTCGCGATCGTGATCGGCAGCTTCAGGCGATCGCCCGTCGTGACCTCGGTGGGGAGCTTCACGGCGAGCGACACCGGCTTCTTCGACGCGAGCTGCGCCGTGGCGCGCCCGATCGCGCCGCCGCCGACACCCTCGGCGGTCGCGCGGAACGACGTCACCGCATCCGAGAGCACGAATTCGACGGTGCCCTTCCCGCGCGCATCGGTCGCGACGCGCCCGTTCCAGTACACGGTCTCGCGGAAGTCGGTGCGCGGCCCGTCGTAGCGCGCGGCGTACGCCGGCTGCGGGAACACGCGCTCGGGCTGGAAGCAGCACGCCTCGACCTGCGCCACCGGCGGCGCCTTTCTGCGCGGCCCGCGGATGACGTGGTAGCCGTAGCGCACACCGGCGGAGCCGAACTGGAGCCCGGTCGTGTTGACGCCGTCGACGTAGTACACGTTCTCGAGCGACGTCGCCCCGGCGAACGCGACGCCGAACCCGTCGCCCTGCATCCCCGCGGCCGCGCCGAGCGCCGCCTCGAACGTGCGCGCCGGCATCGGGATGTTCCGGATGTAGTCCTTGTCGATCGTGAGGCCCTGGGTCGTCGACGTCGGATCGATGACCGGCGCCTTCCCGCCGATGACGATCGCCTCGCCGGCCTTCGCGACGGCCTGGCGCGACTTGCCGTCGGGCGGCGGCGCGGCGTCCGCCTCCTCTTTCTTCTTCGCCACTGCCTTCGGGGCCGGCGGCGTCGCCGCGACGGCGCGCGCCGGCTTCGCGCGCAGATCGCCGTCGAACGTCCACCGGTCGTCGAGCGGCGGCAGCGGCGTCGCGAACACCGGCTTCCACTCGAAGCGGCGCCACCCGTGCGTGCCCATCACGAGGTCGAGCGCCGCCGGCGCCTTCGGATCGTCGCCGAAGTAGAAGTTCGGCTCGTCGATCTTCTGGTCGGGCAGCTCCGCCTCGAGGTACATGCGCGCGAGCAGCGTCGCCTTCTTGTCGTCGGCGAACGCGAGCACGGTGTCGTCGACGACGGACACCGCGAGGTCGGCCGCGACCGGCTTGCCGTCGGGCCCGCGCGTCTCGATCGCGAGCGCGGCCCGGTCGCGCGGGTGGTACGCGGTGCGATCGGGGCGGATCGTGATCGCGAGGTCCTTGCCGCGCGCGCGGTAGACGAGGCGCTCGGCGAGCGGCGCGAGCTCCTCGTCGAACGCCGTCACGCGCACCGCGCCCTGCGCCCCCACCGGGACCGGCAGCGAGATCACGGCCGGCGCACCGTCGGGCACCTGCACCGCGACCGTGCCGACGCGCCGCTCGCGCAGCACGCCGGTGACGACGACCTTGCGCGCCGAGCTGCACGCGACGGCGATGCGCAGGTCCGCCTTCGCCGACGTGAAGTCATCGACGGCCTGCAGCGCGCAGCCCTCGTCGCGCGCGGCCGGCAGCGGGAACTTCTTCGCGATGCCGGCGGGCCGCGTGACCTGCAGCGTCAGCTTGCCCTTGCGCGGCACCAGCTCGAAGCGACCGAGCCCGCCGTGCAGCGTGCGCACGCGCGCTACCACCTCGCCGCGCTCGTCGACGACCTGCCCCTCGATGTCGGCCGGCTTGTCCATCGCATTGCGGGCCGCGAAGTACACGCGGCCCGGCACGCCGGCCACGAGCTCGCCGCCCTCGGGGTAGAGCGACACGCTCACGTCCGCGAGCGTGATCGGGATGCGCTTCTGCACCGACTCGGCGACGCCGCCGTCCTCGACGATCACCATCACCAGGCCGTCGCCCTTCGCGATCTTCGCCGGCAGCTCGAACTTCACGACCGCGTTGCCGCGATCATCGGTCGTCACGGGCACGCGCGTCAGCTCGGCGCCGTCGAGCGCGACCACGCCCACGGCCTGCTTCCCGGCGAGCGGCTCGCCGGTCGCGCGGTGCAGCGCCACGGTCGCGACGACGGCGTCGCCCGGCCCGTATGCCTTGCGCGTCAGCTCGAGCACCTTCTTCATCCGCGGCGGCTCGTACGACGACACCACGACGCGGCGCTCGGTGATGCGGTCGCCGACGTGCGCGCGCAGGATGTATTCGCCGCCCGCGAGGTCGGGCGCCAGCACGAAGTCGCCGCCCGCGCCGCGCTCGCCCGTCGCCGCGACGCGCTCCGTGACGACGGTGCCGCGCGGGCCGATCAGCTGCACCTTCAGCGCCGCCGGCTCGGCACTGCCGAGCTCCGCCGCCGTCAGATCGAACAGCCGGTACCAGATCGTCTCGCCGGGCTGGTACAGCGGCTTGTCGACGGCGAGGTAGCCGCGCCGCCCGCCGAGCTTCGCGTCGAACGCGTCGAGCGCGCGATCGAGCTTCGCGGCGGCGGCGGTGCCGGCGATCGCCGGCGCGGGCGCCTGCGCGGCGAGCCGCGCCTGCATGCTCGTCGGTCCGGACTCGGGTCCGGCGACGAGCGGCAACGGATCGCGCGGCGCGATCGGACCACCGCACGACAGTGCGAGTCCGGCCAGGAGACTGGGACACACGATGCGACGACGAAGCATCACGACCTCCTCGAGAATTCGTCGGTGAAGAGAAGCTCGGCCACCAACGCGCGACCGACACGTGCGGTCTGCGATTCCTTGGATCGAAGTCGATCGCGGCGCGTTGTCGTGCCGCATGCGCATCACGTTCGTCTTCGCCGCCGCCGCCGCCGTCGCAGTGCTGCTCCCTCGCATCGCCGCCGCCGACGATGACAGTCCCGGTCTGTCGATCTACGGCTTCGCGCGCCTCGACGTCCTGTCCAACGACGCGCGCATGTCCGACGCCGCGAGCGCGGACTTCGTGCTCCCCACCGACACGCCGTCCTCGCGCGACGGCGACTTCGCGATGACGCCGCGCCTCTCGCGCGTCGGCCTCAGCATCGACGAGTGGCGCGTCGCGCGCCGCCTCACCGGCGAGGGCAAGCTCGAGATCGACTTCGGCGGCGGCGACGGCACGAACTCCCTGCGCCTGCGCCACGCGTACGCGTCGGTCGCCTACAACCGCAAGCTCCAGGTCCTCGCCGGCCAGACGTGGGACCTCGCGTCGCCGCTGTATCCGTCGGCGCAGAACGACGGTCAGCTGCGGTTCGCCGGCAACCTCGGCGACCGCAGGCCTCAGGTGCGACTCGAGGCGCTCGGCGAGCACGTCCACGTCGGCGTCGGCGCCAGCGCGACCGGCGCCCGCGCGCGGATGGACCTCGACGGCGACGGCATGGCGGACGGAGTCGCGACCGAGGCGCCGATGCTGCAGTGGCTCGTCGAGGTGCGCCAGCGCGCGCGCGGCAACATCGCCCGCGTCGGGCTCTCCGGCCACGCCACGTACGAGAACGGCGCCGGCGCGCGCGAGCGCCGCGGCCGGTCGGTCGGGCTGCACGCGTTCATCCCCGTCGCGAAGAAGCTCGTCGCGCTCGGCGAGGGCTACGTCGGCGAGAACCTCGCCGACCTCGGCGGCAGCGTCGGCGAGAAGGTCGACGAGATGCTCGACCCGGCCCAGATGAAGGCGATCCGCAGCGTGGGCGGCTGGTTCGAGCTCGCGTGGCTCCCGTCGAACAAGAGCATGCTCGCCCTCGGCACCTCGTACGACAGCGCGCTCGATCGCACCGTCGCCGACGGTCACCGCACGCGCAACCGCACCACGTACGGCGTCCTGCGCTACATGCCCAAGCCGGCGCTGCAGCTCGGCGTCGAGTACCTGTCGTGGACGACGGAGTACAAGAACGTCGGGAGTGCGCAGGCGAACCGACTCGACCTGCATGCCACCGTGTTCTTCTGAGCTATACAGCCGCCCATGCTGAAGAGAACGAGCACCGCCGTCTGGCGCGGCAACGGTCCCAAGGGCAACGGCAACGTCACGACGCTGTCGGGCGCGCTCAAGGAGCAGCCCTACGGCGTCAACACGCGCTTCACGTCCGAGGACGGCCGCGCCGGCACCAACCCCGAGGAGCTGATCGCGGCGGCGCACGCGAGCTGCTTCACGATGGCCACCGCGTTCCAGATCACGAACGCCGGCCTCGAGCCGACGGAGCTCCAGACCGTCGCCACGGTGTCGATGGAGAAGCAGGACCCGGGCTGGACGATCGTCGGCATCCACCTCGACCTCCGGGGCACGGTCCCCGGCCTCGACGCGGCGAAGTTCAACGAGCTCGCCGAGACCGCGAAGAAGGGCTGCCCGGTCTCGCGCGCCCTCGCCGCCGTGCCGATCTCGCTGTCCGCGAAGCTCGGCTGAGCTACTTCGCCGCGCCCGGGAGCATCACGGCCTGGAAGAAGCGGCGCCCGTCGAGATACCTCGCCGCGGCGGCCTTGACGTGGTCCGACGTCATGCGCGCGATCACCGGCGCCGGATCGAGGACGAGCGCCGGGTCGTCGCCGTAGCGCGCGGCGCGCAGGAGCCAGTCGCTCCAGTACGCGTTCGTGCGCATGCCGGTCTCGCGCTCGCGCACGAACGACTGCTTCACCTTCTCGAGGTAGTCGGGCCCGATGCCCGACTTCGCGATCGTCGCGATCTCGGCGAGCGCGGCGGCGACGAGCTTGTCGACGGCGCCGGGCGCGCAGCCGAACTGGATCGTGAACGTGCGCTCCTGGCGCGGCGAGCGCGCGATCCCGCCGCCGGCACCGACCCCGTACACGCCGGAGAGGTCCTCGCGCAGCACCTCGCGCAGGCGGATCGAGAGGACGTGGCCGAGGATGAACATGTCGCGCTCCCTGTCGCGCGTCCACGCCTCGTCGTCGTGGAACAGCAGCTGCACGCGCGCCTTGTCCTGGTCCTGCCCGAGCTTCCAGCTCTTCTTCACGACTCCGGGCACGCGGCGCGCGCCGGCGTCGCGCTCCTTCTCGGGCTTCTTCGGCGCCGGCAGGCTGCCGAGGTACGCGCCGACGAGCGGCCTCAGCTTGTCGAGGTCGACGGCGCCGACGATCACGAACGTGAAGTCCGCCGCGTCGGCGAACCGGCCGCGGTAGAACGCGAGCGCGCGGTCGAGATCGACCTTCGCGACGTCGGCGGCCTCGGGCTGCTTCTTGCGCGCGTGCCCCTGCCACAGCGCGTCCGTCACCTGCTTCGCGAACTCGACGTCGGGCGTGCGCTGCGCGTTCGCGAGCGCCTCGGTGCGGTTCGTCTTCCACACCGCGAACGCCTTCTCGTCGCGGCGCGGTGCGCTCATGCGCAGGTACACGAGCTGCAGCATCGTCTCGAGATCGCGCGCCGACCCCGACGCGTGGATCGACTCGGTCACGTCGTCGATCGACGCCGACACCGACACGCGCTTGCCCGCGAGCGCCTTGCCGAGCGCGTCGGCGTCGAGCTCGCCCGCGCCGCCCGCCTCGGCGATCTCGTCGGCGAACCGCGCGTCGGCGTACTCCTTGTCGGTCGCCATCGCGAGCCCGCCCGGCGAGCTGCCCGCGATCGTGACGGCGTCCTTCTCGAAGTCGGTCGGCTTCACGATCACGCGCATGCCGTTGCCGAGCGTCCACTCCACGGCGCCGAGCGCGCCGAGCTTCGTCTCCTTCTCGACGGCGCCCGGCCACGCCGGCGGGTCCATCAGCTTCGCGGGCGCGGGGGCATCCTCCCACGCCGCGATCGTCGACCTGCCGACCTCGTCGACGATCGCGAGCACGCGGTCCTTCGCCGGCATCGGCTTGCCGTCGGGCCCGGCGACCACGATCACGCGGCTCTCGGCGCCGCCGAAGCTCTTGCCGACGGCCTCGACCTCCTTGACCGTGATCTTCGGGAGCAGCGCGAGCGCCAGGTCGCGCTCCGCCTCGGGCCCGATCACGAGCTCGCCCGTCAGGAAGTGGCGGACCAGCTCGGCGACGAGCTCGCGGCTGTTCCGCGTCGCCGCCTCGGCGACGGCCTGCTCGTGGTTGCGCACGATGATCGCGCGCGCGCGCTCGAGCTCCGACGGCACGAAGCCGTTGCGCTCGACGCGCAGCGCCTCGGTGAGCAGGCTGCGCAGCGCGCCCTCGGCGTCGTCGCCCTTCACGATCGCGAACCGCGCGAAGCCCTCGACCTGGCGCGTGAGCTTCTCGATCGCGACGCCGGCGAGCGCGTACGGCGCGTCGGGGCGGCGCCCGATCGTCTGCAGGCGCTCGTTGAGCATCAGCTGGTACAGCTGCTCCGCCAGCCCGCGCCGGAAGTCGGCCTCGTTCGTCAGCCGGCGCTGCGGCCCGAGGTTGCCGATGCCGACGATCGACACCGGCAGCTCCTTGTCGGTCTCGATCGCGACGCGCGTCCCCGACGCGGCGGGCACGCCGGGCGACACCTTCGCGCGCGGCTTGGCCGCCTTCGGGATGTCGCCGAACGTCTTCGCGATCTGCTGCTCGATCGCCTTCGCATCGGGGAAGTCACCGACGACGATCACCGCCATCAGGTCGGGCCGGTACCAGTCCTTGTAGAACGACACGAGCTTGTCGCGCGGAGCCTTCTCGATCACCGCCGGCAGGCCGATCGGCAGCCGCTTGCCGTAGCGCGAGTCGCCGAACACGACCGTGATCAGCTTGTCGATCATCCGCTGCTGGAAGCCGCGCCCGAGCCGCCACTCCTCGAGGACGACGCCGCGCTCCTTGTCGACCTCGACGGGCTCGAAGCTCACGTCGCCGGCCCAGTCGCGCAGGATGTCGAAGCCCTTCGCGACCATCGCCGGGTCGTCCGTCGGCACCTGCAGCTGGTACACGGTCTCGTCGAAGCTCGTGTACGCGTTGAGGTCGGGCCCGAACTTCACGCCGATCGACTCGACGTAGTTGACGATCGCCTGCTTCGGGAACCGCTTCGTCCCGTTGAACGCCATGTGCTCGACCAGGTGCGCGAGGCCGCGCTGGTCCTCGTCCTCGTCGACGGCGCCCGCGTTGACCGCGAGCCACATCATCGCGCGCTTCTCCGGCTTTTGGTGCGGGAGCACGAAGTACGTGAGGCCGTTCGGCAGGACGCCGTGCGCGACCGCCTTCCACAGCGGCAGCGCGGGGTCGCGCGCCCCATCTTGCGACGGCGCGCCGGCGACGGCGACGTCGCGCTGCGGTGCCGGCGCGGGTTTGGGGCCGCAGGCCCCGGCGAGCGCCCCGGTCAGGGCGAGGACAGAGAGGACAGAGAGGAGAGCGATCCGCTTCACGCCGGGAACGTAGCCGGTCAGCGGTCGATGCGCTCGACCTTGTAGCCGGTGCGCGCCAGGAGCGCGGGCAGCCCGTCCTCGCCGATCATGTGCCCGAGCCCGACCGCGACGAAGCCGCCGCCCCGGTCGAAGTACGCGGCGATGCGCGGCAGCCAGAGCTTGTTGCGCGGGCCGAGCAGCTGCGCGGTGCCCTCGACGATCAGCCGCCGCTCCATCGCCGGCAGGTCGCCCGTGCGGTACGTCGCGAGCAGCGACGCGAGGTCGCAGCCCATCGTGCCGCGCGCGCGGATCGCCTGCTGGAGGTCGGCGATCTTCACCGTCTGGTCGAGCGCGCCGAGCTGCTCCTCCCAGCGCTCGAGCGCGTCGACGGTCTTCTTCTTCTCGCGCGCCGCCTTCGCGAGCGCGAAGTCCATCGTCGGCGACGGCGACGGCGCGACCTTCGACATCAGCTGCGTCATCGCGTACCAGGGCCGCGCGCGGCGCAGGACGTCCTCCTTGACCACGCCGCGCAGCTCGTCGCGCAGGTCGTACCAGTCGTTCGCCGGGAGCAGCTGATCGATGCCCTTCCCGCCCGCGACCATCGCGATCGCGCGCATCTTGTCGGGATCCGGCTCGGTGTCGCCGAGCTCGCTCGCGAAGCCCGGGGACGCCGCGAGCACCCGCCACGCCGCCTCCGCCACGTCGGCGCGCCCGCCATTGTGGATCGTCCCGTACAGCCACACCGTCGCGCCGTCGTCGCGCGTCGCCTTCCACAGGAACGGCGGTGCGTCCCGCGGCGCGGTCGCGAGCTCGGGCGGTAGCCTGCAGACGGGCTTGCCGCCGCCGCACGCGGCGACGACGGCGATCACGAACGCGACGGCGAGGCTCCGCACCCTGCCGTCTGTCCTAGCACACCCGGATCAGTCGTCGCCGATCGGGATGCGCAGCATCAGCGCGCCGACCCACGCCGACGACGACAGCGCGGCGAAGTTGCTGTGGCACATCTTGCACTGCGGCGCGAAGTTGCTGAGCGGGATCGAGCGCCGGTACGTCCACTGGCCGTTCACCCGCTCGACCGACGTCCGCGGCGTGCCGCTCATCGCGTCGTCGAGGGCGTCGCGCTCGAACCTGTCCTCCGGATAGTCGTTGTGGCGCAGCGGCGAGAGCCGGCCGACCAGGCGCATGTCGTGGTTGCGGTCATTGAAGATGAGACTGATCGACTGATTTCCCTGCGCGACATTCGACGGCGTGGTCTCGCCGATCTCCTGCACGAGCGCCGCGACTACGGTGTTGGTCATCAGATCGCTAGTCTCTTTCGCGAACTGGATCTCCGCCGCCGACGGCGGATGCGATCCGTGCGCGTCGACGGCCGTCCCCACGCCCCACGTCAAGCCCACCACTCCAACAGCACCCAAAAGCGTCGCCAAACCTTTGTGCTTCACAGCTCCTCCTCCTTGGCAGCTCGATCAATCAACCACGTCTCACGCGCCGGTGCCATGCAATTATTCGACGACATGGAAGGACATCGGCAGTGAGACAACCAGTCGCGTCACATGCCGTATTACGCTGCATCCACTCCCGTCGCGGGTGCAGCGCCGTGCGGCACCCCCTTGGCGTTGACCCGCGCCGTCGCCGGGTGTCTAATCACGCCGGGTCACGGTTCCACCGCGTGGAAGGGAGCTAGGCATGTACGGATTGGTGAACAAAGCGGTTGTCGATCTCGTGTGCAGTAAGTTCGGACAGGAGACCTGGAACAAGATCAAACAGAAGGCCGAAGTCGATATCGACCTTTTCGTCAGTATGGACGCTTACCCCGACGACGTGACGTATCGTCTGGTCGGTGCGGCGAGCGAGGTACTGGGACTCAAGCCCGAACAGGTCCTCGAAGCGTTCGGAGAGTACTGGGTCCTCTACACGGCGCAGGAAGGCTATGGCCCCCTGCTCAGCGCCGCGGGCAGCAACCTGCGGGACTTCCTCAAGAACCTCGACGCGCTCCACGCGCGGGTCGCGCTCACGATGCCCGACCTCCGTCCACCTCGGTTCCGCCTGGTCGACGTCGACGCGCAGACGATGAAACTCGAGTACTTCTCGACGCGGCAAGGACTGGCACCGATGGTCAGCGGACTGCTGAAGGGACTCGGCATCCGATTCAGCACGTCGATCGACGTCGCGCACGCGCGTGAAGGCGATCACGACGAGTTCACGATCACGATGTCGCAGGCCACCGCGTAGGCCCGTATGCCCGTCGGGTTATCGCCCCTGCTGTTGCGGCAGGCGTTCCCGTTTCACATCGCGTTTCGCGCGGACGGCTCGATCGTCCAGTGCGGGCCGGTGATCGAGCGCCTGTGCCCCGAGCTGTGCGTCCACCTCCTCCCCGACGTCTTCCGCATCGAGCGGCCGGCGTCCCTGCCGCTCGACATCGCCGTGATCCGGCAGTACCCGCGCACGGTGTTCGTCCTCGAGGCGCTCGCGCTGCCGCTGAAGCTGAAGGGCCAGATGCTCTACGTCGAGGACGAAGAGCTGATGCTGTTCCTCGGCTCGCCGTGGATCCACGACCTCGCGACGCTCGGCGACCTCGGCATCGAGCTCAACGACTTCGCCGTGCACGATCAGGTCGTCGACTGCCTGTTCCTCATCCAGTCGCAGCAGGCCGCGCTGTCCGACGTGCGCAAGCTCGCGAGCCAGCAGTCGGTCAAGCTCGCCCAGCAGCAGGCCGCGTTGCTCGAGGTCGAGAAGCTCGCGCGCGAGCGGCTCGAGAAGGAGCTCGAGCTCGCGCGCCAGATCCAGGTCGGCATCCTGCCGCGCAGCCTCATCGCCGACGGCTTCGAGCTCGCCGCGACGATGACGACCGCGACCGAGGTCGGCGGCGACTACTACGACGTCCTGCCCGTCCACGGCGGGTGCTGGATCGGCATCGGCGACGTGTCGGGCCACGGCGTGACGTCGGGCCTGATCATGCTGATGGTCCAGAGCGTGATCTCCGCGCTCGTCGCGATGGATCCCACCGCGAGCCCGCGCGACGCCGTCACCGTGCTCAACCGCGTGCTGTTCGAGAACATCCGGCACCGGCTCATCAAGGATGACTTCGTGACGCTGTCGCTCCTGCGCGCGCAGGACCGGCGCGTCGTGTTCGCCGGCGCGCACGAGCACTTCCTCGTGTCGCGCGCGCGCACCGGCACGACCGAGCCGGTCGCGACGCCGGGCACCTGGCTCGGCGTCCTCCCCGACGTCGCGCGCTTCACGACCGAGACGACGATCGAGCTCGAGCCGGACGACGTCGTCGTGCTCTACACCGACGGCATCACCGAGGCGCGCAACGCCGCCGGCGAGCAGTTCGGGCTCGAGCGCCTCGGTGAGGCGGTCCAGCGCCACCGCCACGGCAAGCTCGAGGACCTGCGCGACGGGGTCCTCGACGACGTCGGCCGCTGGGCGGCGCGCCGCGACGACGACGCCACGCTCGTGCTCCTGCGGAGGGCCAACTGAAGGGCAACATGGAACAGCCGTACTTCCACGTGTCGTTTCGCCCGAACATCAAGCTGATCTCGACGGTGCGAAAGTTCACCGAGGAGTTCTACATGCGCATCATCGACGACGAGGAGACGTCGATGCGCGTGGCGCTCGCGACGCACGAGCTCCTCGAGAACGCCGTGGCGTACGCGATCGACGGCGAGACCGGCGTGCGCGTCGAGCTCAACGACGACGAGCTCACGGTGCGCACGTGGAACCGCACGACGCCCGACCGCATCGCGATCATCGGCCAGATGATCGACGAGCTCAACCGCATCGCCGACCCCGAGGCGCACTACCAGGACATGATGAACAAGACCGCGTACCGCACCGACGGTTCCGGCCTCGGCCTCGCGCGCATCCGCGCCGAGGCGGACATGCAGCTGTCGTACGAGATCGCGACCGACCGTGTGTGCATCGCCGCGCGCGCGAGGGTCAAGCACGTCAAGCACGTCACGCAGAAGGAGACGGCGCCATGAGCACACTCGACCTGCCCGCCCTCGCCAGCAGCGGCTTCCTCACGGGCCGGGCCGCGTACCTCTCCGGCGAGGCGATCGCCGTGACGTTCAGCGGCACCGCCGACACCGAGACGCGCCCCGAGCTCGATCGCTTCGTGAAGCAGCTGCACGTCGAGGCCCAGCGGCTGCGCGTGCCGGCGGTGGCGATCGACCTGCGCGAGCTCGAGTTCATGAACTCGTCGTGCCTGAAGATCCTCGTCGCGTGGCTCGCCCAGCTGCGCGACCTGCCCGCCGACCAGCAGTACCGCATCAAGATCCGCTCGAACCCGAGCCTCTTGTGGCAGCGCCGCAGCCTCGCCGCGCTCAGCTGCTTCGCCGTCGACCTGGTGACGATCGAGACGTGACCACGTGAAGACGCTGCCGGACGGCCTCCTCGAGCGCTACCGCGTGCTGTCCCTCGAGCGCGTCGGTCGCGTCGAGGCCGCGTGGACGCGCCTGCTCGCGGAGGGCGCCGACGACGAGCTCGTGCGCGGCATGCTGCGCGAGGTCCACACGCTCAAGGGCGACTCGTCGGTCGTCGGCCAGCGCGACGTCCAGCAGCTGTGCCAGAAGTTCGAGGATCTGCTCCACGCGATCGACCCCGACGTCGAGATGTCGGAGGACTTCGAGCTCGTCGTCACGATGGCGATCCAGTTCCTCGGCATGCTCCTGCGCATGAGGCACGGCACCGCGAGCGGCGTCGACCTCGAGGGCTTCGTGTGCCAGGTCGACGACGTGCTGCGCGAGATGCGGGCGCTGCCGAGCGTGCGCGCGCGGGCGACGCACCGCCCGCGCAGCGCGCTCGCGGACGGGGCGATCGATCGCCTGAGCGAGGCGGCGCGGCACCGCCTCGGCGCGTCCGCGACGACGGTCTACCTCGAGTACCTGGCGGCGCGCGGCGCGGCATCGCGGAGCCGCCTGCGCACGGCGTGGGGCCAGCTGCGCGACGAGATCGCGCGGCTCGAGTCGACGGAGCTGTCGCCGCTCCTCGCGCGCCACGCCGGCCCCGCGCGCGAGCTCGCGCACGGCATCGGCAAGCGCGTCGCGATCGAGCTGTTCGCGGACGCCCGCGTCGAGCCGCGCGTCGCCGAGGCGATCGACATCGCCGTGCTCCACCTCGTCCGCAACGCCGTCGACCATGGCATCGAGGATCCGGCGACGCGCGCGCGCGCCGGCAAGCGCGAGGAGGGCCGCGTCCGCGTCCACGCGCTCGGCGGCGACGGTCAGCTCGAGATCGCGGTGTCCGACGACGGGCGCGGCATCGACCTCGCGGCCGTGCGCGCCACGGCGATCGCGTCGGGGCGCCTCGACGCGCAGCGCGCGGCCGGCGACGCCGAGCTCCTCGACCTCGTGTTCGCACCCGGCTTCTCGACGCGCGCGTCGGTCACGCAGGTGTCGGGCCGCGGCGTCGGCCTCGACGCCGTGAAGACGGCGATCGCGCGCGCCGGCGGCACGGTCCGCGCCGAGACCGGCGCCGGCGGCACGACGGTCACGATCTCCGTCCCCGCGCTCGTGCGCCACCTGCACGCGTACCAGTTCCTCGCCCCCGGCGGCGCCGTGTCGCTCGCCGTGTCCGCGCGCTGGGCGCCCGAGGTCGACGCCGGCGCGCTCGCCGCGGCGATCGATCCGCTGCGCGCGCTGCAGCTCCTGGTGTCGAGCCACCAGACGGCGGTGCCGCCGTCCTCGTCGCCGCCGCGCGACCTCGCGTTCCGCCTCCGCTGGGGCTTCCTCGAGGTCGGCCTGCGCGCCGCCAGCGAGCCGCGCCTCGTCACCGCCGAGCGCATCTGCCCGACGCCCGACGAGCACCCCGTCGAGGTCGTCCTCGTCGACGGCTGCGAGACGCTGCTCTTGCGCCCCGAGAGCATCGGCGAGCTCGCCGCGGCGTGGAGCGGCCGCGTCATCGCGCGCGCCCCGACGCAACCGGTCGC
>JAHBVW010000006.1 GCA_019637375.1 Deltaproteobacteria bacterium
CGCGATGGCTCTCGCGTTGAAGCTGCTCGTGGGCGAGCCGGTCCGTGTTGACCGCGTTGCGGTTTCGACGTCGCGCGCGATCGAGATCATTTCACGCCGCGAGAACTCGCTCCGAGCGCGCCCATATCTCTCGAAGGGGGAGAACGCGCGGCGACGGCACGCCTTCCTTGTTAAGTGTCCTCGCGATCACTGCGGGCGACAGACCTTCCGCGTACTCGACGAAGATCCGGATCACGATGCGCTTACCTAGGGAGCCGCAATCCGATCTCACCACCACTACGCCGACGATTCGTCGCTCACGCGACCGCGCGATATCGCCGCTGTGCTCAGGCGCGCCTCGTAACACCGACAGTGTGTGAGACCAACTGATCGCGACAATGCTGCTTCGCCTGAAGGCAACATGTAGATGCTACACGGCTACAAGAGCTTCATCCCCTCCGTGCCCGATCGGCATCGGCCGTGGCGCGGGCGCGGAGGTGGAAGCGGGCGGTGTCATCGGTGAGGAAGGAGTGCATCTGCTCGCGGAGGGTGGCGTCGTCGGTCGAGCCAGGGGGAGCCGGCGATGAGGTCGTCGAGGAGCTGAAGGCGGGTGGAGAGGAGCTGTCGCGGACGATGGGGAAAGCGAGGGCGGGGCAGCCGAGGAAGGCGAACTCGCCGAGGGTGCCGGGGGCGGAAGAGATGGCGGCGTCAACGGAGACGAAGAGGGCGCCGGGGTCGTCGGGGGAGCGGCGGAGGTCGACGGTGTGGCTGGTGGAGGTGGCGGTGGATGGCGGTGGATGGCGGTGGAGAGGGTGGAGGCGTCGTCGCGGTAACCGGGGCCGGTGATGACGACGAGGTCGAGGGTGCGGTCGGGAGGCAGGAAAAGGGTGCGGTCGGAGGCAGGAGGGTTGACGGCGGTGGCGACGTTGAGGCCGCACTTGCCAGCATCGTCGATAAGGATCGTACGGACGTGGGGCGGACCTTGGGAGGACAGCGGCGCGATGGTGGGGCCGTCGACGACGATGGCGCGGACGCGCGGTGCTCGCAGGCCTGCATGACCTCGGTCGGGCTCTAGGTGCCGACGCGCAGCGGGAGCTTGCGGTCGCGCGCCGATGACTTGGTCGCGGCCTCGTCGCCGCCGAACAGGGCGACGGGCTCGTGGCCCTGGGCCTCCTCGATGAGGGCGCAGATGTGGGCGACGTGGCCGAAGCCGAGGGCGTGGGAGGCGTCTTCGCGGAAGAGGATCCGCGCCTGGGTCACGCGACGCGCGCGACCGTTGATTGGGACGCGGCGATGCTGATCGACATCACGATGTTGCACACGGCCCGGGTAACTTGCCCTAAAGGACTTTCCCCTCTACACACTCGATTTAGTCGATGAACGAGGCACACAGGGAGCCGGAGCCGTTGACCGAGTTGTTGACGTGGACGGAGATCCGCGCGCGCTATCCCGATCAATGGGTGGCGCTCGTCGAGATGGACTGGGACGATGAACTCGACTGGTTCAGGGTGGCGCGCGTCGCCGGGCATGGAACCACGCGTCGCGCGCCGTTCGATCAGATGCGCGCCGCTGGACTTCAGTACGCCGAGGTTGGTCACTTCTTCACGGGGCGCATCGTTCCCCACGCTCTGAACTTCGTCCGTTGACGTCGTGCCGAACGTCGTTCCCTTCGATCCTGACGATGATCTGATCATCGTCACCGCGCGTCCACGGCCGACACGCCAGCCGCCGAGTCACGCCCTCGCACACGCATGTCTCGCCGGACATCATCGACGAACTCGACTACCTCCCTTCGGAGGGCGAGGCGATTACATCGGTGCGCTCGGCGATGGGCAAGGAGCCGGGCTACATGCTCCGTGTGAACGGAAGGATCCGCTTGGGCTACTCGAGGTTGACGTCGCTCAAGTCCATCATGATCGGTGCGAGCGCGGCGCGAGCGTCCACGAGAAGTTGCTCGAACCCGTCGCGGCCGTCGGCCTCCGGGTCGGCCGTGACCTGGAGGAACGCCAGACGGGGCGAGATGCGGACGACGCGCTCGAACGCACCTGACGCGCGGACCAGCTCGAGGTCGAGCTTCTCCAGGTGCTGGGCACCAAGAAACGTCCCCCACTCGGGGCCCGAGAGCAGCTCCTGACGGCGCCCTTGGTGGCGGTCTCGACCTCGACGCTCGAGCATGCGCTGGCGCGACAGACCGGGACGCGGTTTGGAGTCGAAGCCACCGAGCGCGAGCTCCTGCGCCACCGGATAGGTGGGCTCGACGGCAACGAACCCTGCGCCCGCGTCCAGCACGTCCGCGAGTTCGCAGATCGCGGCCGTCACCTCACCCACGTCCGCCGGTACGAGAGGGAACACGAGGTGGCTGTTGAACCTCGTAGCGCCCTCGTTCGTCTCGTAGGTTCCGTTGCGGATCTCGCCGGTGGCCACGATCTCGCGGTTGCGCTTCGTGTCGAACGTGACGTCCTTGTTGGAGCGATCACGGAGGATCCGCACCATCCGCTCGACGGTGACAGGACCGTGCTCGAGCCAGCGGTCGCCGCGATGGATGCTCATGCGCTCCAGCTCGCGGAAGCAGGGGCGGACGAGGATGTTCGCGACGCGCGTGCAACGCTCCTCGTCGTCGACGAGCGCTACGGCGAAGTCGAGGCGGATCGCCCAAGACGTCCGAGGGTGCAGGCGCTCCACGTCACGGAGGGTCCAGAACCTTTTGAGGGAGCTCAAGCAGGAAGACAACCTCCGTACGGAGGGTCGGACGCGAGCCGGGCGCTGGCTTATTGCGTAGATCGGACCCGCCCAACGCAATTCGTCCCGCAATAGACAATCTAATGGTTTGAATTCATTGGGGGTGGTGCCGGCGCAATCTCGACGCAATCGCCGAGCAATCGGCCGACTCGCGCAGTGCCACGGTTCAGAGGTTCTTGAACCGCTCGTGGTTCATGCTGCCGGCCTTCGTACGTGACGACACGTCGACCACCACGATCTCGCACGACGACGAACCTACGAACCTCGAGGCGTACTCGCGGTGGCGCCTACAAGCCCTCGAGGGCCTCATCCACGATCCTCCGGGCCCCGTCGGCATCGGCCGTGGCGAGGGCGCGGGCGCGGAGGTGGGAGCGGGCGGTGTCGTCGGTGAGGAAGGAGCGCATCTGCTCGCGGAGGGTGGCGTCGTCGGTGTCGAGCCAGGGGGAGCCGCCGGCGATGAGGCCGTCGAGGAGCTGGAGGCGGGCGGGGAGGAGCTGGTCGCGGACGATGGGGTAGGCGAGGGCGGGGCAGCCGAGGAAGGCGAGCTCGCCGAGGGTGCCGCCGGCGGAGGAGATGGCGGCGTCGGCGGAGACGAAGAGGGCGCCGGGGTCGTCGGGGGAGCGGCGGAGGTCGACGGTGTGGCCGGCGGAGGTGGCGGTGGAGATGGCGGCGGAGAGGGTGGGAGCGTCGTCGCGGTAGCCGGGGCCGGTGATGACGACGAGGTCGAGGGGGCGGTCGGGGGGCAGGAGGGAGAGGGTGCGGGCGGTGGCGTTGACGGGGTCGGAGCCGCCGAAGGTGACGACGACGCGGAGGCGGGCGCTGTTGGCAGGGCGACAGGAGCCGCGGGTGTAGCGGCGGATGTCCTTGCGCAGCATGAGGTAGCGGCGGCCGAGGAGGCGCTGCCGGGCGGCGGGGTAGGAGGCGGCGAGGTTGGGGGCGTGGAGGTTGTGGTTGACGGCGGTGGCGACGTCGAGGCCGCACTTGCCGGCGTCGTCGATGAGGATCGTGCGGACGTGGGGCGGGACCTTGGGGAGGACCGCGGGCGCGATGGTGGGGCCGTCGACGACGATGGCGCGGACGCGCGGGTGCTCGCAGGCCTGCATGACCTCGGTCGGGCTCCAGGTGCCGACGCGCACGGGGAGCTTGCGGTCGCGCGCCCACGACTTGATCGCGGCCTCGTCGCCGCCGAACAGGGCGACGGGCTCGTGGCCGGCGGCCGCGACCTCCTCGATGAGCGCGCAGATGCGCGCGACGTGGCCGAAGCCCAGGGCGTGGGAGGCGTCGGCGCGGAAGAGGATCCGCGCCTGGGTCACGCGACGCGCGCGACCATCGCCTTGGTCGCCTCCAGATCGAGGCGAGGCTCGGCGCGGTCGCTGGAGTAGACGAAGTCCTCGGGGACGGGGGTGCCCATGCGGAAGCCGGTGAGGGTGGTGTGGAACTGGAACTCGGGCCACACGACCATGACGTCGCCGAGGTCGGAGGTGCGGCGGACCTCCTCGACGGAGATCAGCTGCTCGTGGAGCTTCTCGCCGGGGCGGATGCCGACGGTCGCGCGGGGCGTTCCGGGCGCGACGGCCTCGGCGAGGGTCTCGATGTCGCTGGTGGGCAGCTTCGGGATGAAGATCTCTCCGCCGTTCATCAGCTCGAGGCCGCGCAGCACGAGCGCGACGGCCTCGGCCATCTCGATCCAGAAGCGGGTCATGCGCGCGTCGGTGATGGTGAGCTGGCCGCGCTTCTGCTGGGAGCGGAACAGCGGGATCACGCTGCCGGCGGAGCCCATGACGTTGCCGTAGCGCACGAGCGAGAAGCGCGTCCAGCGGTCGCCGGCGTAGGCGTTGGCGGCGACGAGGAGCTTCTCCATGCACAGCTTCGTCGCGCCGTAGAGGTTCGCGGGAGAGACGGCCTTGTCGGTGGAGAGGGAGAGGACCTTCTCGACGCCGCACGACATCGCCGCCTCGATGAGGTTGCGCGCGCCGTTGACGTTGGTCTGGACGGCCTCGATCGGGTTGTACTCGCAGATCGGGACGTGCTTCATCGCCGCGGCGTGGACGACGATGTCGACGTCGCGCAGCGCGGTCTGCAGGCGGTCGCGGTCGCGGATGTCGCCGACGAAGAAGCGCAGGCGCCGGTCGGTGAGCTGGCGGCTCATCTCGTAGTGCTTCTGCTCGTCGCGCGAGAACACGATGACCTTCTTCGCCTTGGTGGCGAGCGCGCGCTGCACGAAGGCGCGGCCGAACGAGCCGGTGCCGCCGGTGATGAGGACGGTCTTGCCGTCGAGGACGGTGGTGTTCGCGGTGGCCAGGAGCAGGTCGTTCATCGAGATCCTCCGAGAAGGACGCGGTGCAGCTCCTCGACGACGCGCGTGGCGTCGGCGGGGGCGAGCGTCGGGTACAGCGGGAGCGAGAGGGTGCGGGCGAAGTAGTGGTCGGTGCCCGGGCGCGGGCGCGCGCACTCGTCGGGACAGCGCCCGATGTGCAGCGGGTGGTGGAGCAGCGGGATGTAGTGCACCTGCGTGCCGATGCCGGCCGCGCCGAGCTCGGCCATCGCGCGGTCGCGCGTGACACCGAAGCCCGCGAAGTCGATCGCGACGGCGAACAGGTGGTAGGCGGACTCGCGGTCGGCGAATTCGGGCGGCGCGGAGATGCGGTCGTCGCCGGGGAAGACGCGCGCGAGCTCGGCGCGGTAGTGCGCCGCGAGCGCGCGGCGGGCGGCGAGAAAGCCGTCGAGCTTGGAGAGCTGTGCGAGGCCGAGCGCGCACGCGATGTCGGAGAGCCGGTAGTTCCAGCCGAGCTCCTGGACCTCGTAGGCCCACGCACCCGGCTCGCGCACGATGCCGTGCTGGCGCAGCCGATCGACGCGCTTCTTCGCGGCCGCGTCGCGTACGATCACGGCGCCGCCCTCCCCCGTGGTGAGGTGCTTCACCGGATGGAAGCTGAAGACGACGGCGTCGGAGTCATCGGCGCCGACGCGGCGCCCGGCGTACGTGGCCCCGAGCGCGTGGCACGCGTCCTCGACGAGGAACAGGTTGCGGCTGCGCGCGAGCGCGCGCAGCTCGGCCATGTCGGCGGGCAGCCCGCCCAGGTGCACCGCCACGATCGCACGCGTGCGCGGCGTGATCAGCGGCGCGACCGACGCAGGCGCGAGGTTGCCGGTGCGCGGATCGACGTCCGCGATCCGGACGGTCGCGCCGACGTAGTACGCGGCGGCGGCGGTGGCGGAGAAGGTGATCGGCGTCGTGATGATCTCGTCGCCCGGCCCGATGCCGAGCGCGGCGTACGCCAGGTGCAGCGCCGAGGTGCCGCTCGAGCACACGCTCGCGAACGGCGCCCCACACCACGCGGCGAACGCCTGCTCGAACCGCGCGACCAGCGGACCGCACGTCAGCTGCGGCGCGCGCAGGGCCTCGACGACCGCGGCGATGTCGGCTTCGTCGATGGTCTGGCGGCCGTAGGACAGCATGGCCACCCTTGCTCCAAGACCCGTGCCGTCGCCAAGCACGCGAACTGCCTCGGATTCCCGTCGACGGCGATCGTCAACGACGCCGACGCAGCGTCAGCCAGGCTGATGTCGCACACGAGATCACGCCGCCCTCTTCCTGTCGAGCAGGAAGATCGTGTTCACGTCACCCGCGGCGCGCCCGCCCGAAGGCCCCCGCGACGCAGCGAGTGGCGACCGGTCGTGTCCCGCAGCGCGGTGGACGTCAGGAGCAGAGCGCCTCTGCGAAGCGGTGAACCACCCGAGCGAGCAAGGAGCGGGGGCCTTCGGAGCGAGGCAGCCGCGGGAGGTCGTCCCGCAGCGCGCTCGCGCCACCCGAGGGCGGTAGCAGAGCGCCTCTACGAAAGCAGCGAACCACCCGAGCGAGCAAGGAGCGGGGGCCTTCGGGCGAGGCAGCCGCACCGCAGCGCGCTCGCGCCTCCCGGAGCTCTGCTTCCGAGGGGGTGCGTCAAGGCGAGCCGGGCGGTCAGCCGCCGGACGCGGCGTACGAGCGCAGCTGGCGCACGCCCACCTGCTGCCCGCGCAGGCGCAGCTGGGCCGACGAGATCGCCTCCCGCCACGCCTCCTGCCGCGCGAGCAGCTCGAGCACGATCGTCCGTTCGACCGTGCCCCTGATGCGCGCCGGATCGGCGGGCAGGGCCGCGAGGATCTCCTTCCGCGTCTCCTCCATGAGGAGGTACGTCTCGATCAGCTCCTCGGCGTCGTCGGTCGACGGCGGCAGGGGCGTCGCGGCGAGCAGCCGCGCGAGCACACCGGCGCTCATCGCGCGTGCGCCTGGCGGAACGCGTCCGCGAGCTCGCGCATGATCTTGCTCGCGCGATCCAGCGGGGCCGGGGCCATCTGGAGGTTCGCCTGCGAGAGGCACGAGGCGACGAAGTCGTACAGCGCCGACAGGTTCGCGCACAGCTCGGGCGCGGCCGCGTGGTCGAGCGACGCCGACAGCTCGGCGACGATGCGGTGCGCGTGGTCGAGGCAGTTCGCACGCTCCTGGATGCTGCCGGCCGCGATCGCGGCGCGTGCGGCGACGAGGTCCTGCTCGAAGCGGTCGAACAGCCGCTCGAGGACGTGCGTCTTCGGCGCGGACTCGAGGTCGACCCGGCGGTAGGCGTTGGCGGCGCGGGACAGCATCATGTCTCCTAGAGCATGCGCGACAGGTACGAGGACTGCCGCTGCAGCGCCGACATCGCCTGCTCGAGCTTCGAGAACTGCGTCTCGAGCCGCGTCTTCAGCGAGTCGGCGTTCATGTTGATGCGATCGATCTGCGATTGCAGCGCCTTGTGGCGCGACGTCATCGACGCGGTCTTGGCCGCGAGGATGCCGTCGCCGGCGCGCGTGTACTGATCCGTGAGCTTCGCGACGGAGGTGGCGAAGCCGCCCGTGACGAACACCTTCGCCACGGCGTCGGGGTTCTTCGCGAGCGCATCGGCGAGCTTGCTCTCGTCGAGCGTGAGCATGCCCTCCTTGTCGCGCATGATCCCGATGCTCGACAGCGTGGCGCCGCCGTACGCGCTGCTCATCAGCGAGCCGAGCTGGCCCTGGAGCTGGCGCAGCGTCGCGTCGCCGAACAGCGTGTTCGAGCCCTTCTTGGTGCCGGTGTAGTCGAGCTGCACGTGCAGCGCGCTGTTGACGGCGTTGTAGCCGGCGACGAGCGCCTTCAGCTTCGACTTCACGCCGTCGCGGTCGAGCGAGACGCTGACCGCGGCGTCGGGATCGGCGGCGCCGTGCACGGACACCGCGGTGAGCGTGAGTCCGGGCACGGCGTCGTCGATCTGGTTCTTGCCGCGCGTGACGGTGACGCCGTCGATCTCGACGATCGCGTCCCTCGCCTCGACGGTGATGTTCGCGGGGTTCGCGAGGTCGAGGCCGTCGCCGCCGTCGGTGAACTTCGGTGCGGCGGCCTTGCCGGTCTCGGTCGCGGCGAGCATCAGGCGGTAGCTCGTGCCGTCGAACAGCACGGACGCCGTCGTGCCGGCGTTCGCGTCGTTGATCTTCGAGGCGATCGCGTCGAGCGAGTCGTCCTCGGTCCACGAGATCGTCCTCTCGCCGCTCGCGGTCGTGATCTTGAGGCTGCCGGCACCGGCCGCCCCGGCCGCGTTCGTCGCGAACGTCTTCGAGCTCGCGATCTGGGCGCGCGCGAGCTGTTGCACGCGCACGCTGTGCACGGTGGCCACGGCGCTCGACGACGCCGCGACCGTGACGCGCCCGTCGCTCGACGACGCCGTGCGCAGCTGGACCTCGGAGGTGATGTCCATGCCGCGCGCCAGCGTGCCGAGCGACGCGAGCGCCGTCGACAGGCTGCCGACGATGCTCTTCTGGGTGTTGAGATCCGACTGCTGCGTCTGCAGCGGCGACGCGCTCGCGCGCTCGGCGGACACCAGGCTGGAGACCAGCGAGGCGGTGTCGAGACCGGAGATGAGGCCGCTGAAGGCGACGGGCATGGCGGATCCTTACGTGCGGAGCACCGCGGGCTTAGCCGCGCAGCAGCGACAGCGCGGCCTGCGGGATCTGGTTCGCCTGGCCGAGCACGGCGAGGCCGGCCTGGCTGAGGATCTGCGACTTCGTCAGCGACGCGGTCTCCTCGGCGACGTCGACGTCGCGGATGCGCGAGTTCGCGGCCGACAGGTTCTCCTGCGTGACGGCCAGGTTCGACACGGTGACCTGCATGCGGTTCTGCGCGGCGCCGACCTTCGCGCGTGCCTGCGATAGCTGCTGGATGGCCTTGTCGAACGCGCCGATCGCGGCCTGCGCGTTCGACGCCGTCGACAGGCTGGCCGACGCGATGTGCAGCGACGTCGAGCCGAGCGTCGACGTGGTCAGCTTCGTGATGCTCATCGACAGGCGGTCGTTCGAGGTGTTCTGGATGCCGACCTGGAACGTGAGGCCCGTGGACGCGCTGCCGTCGAGCAGCTTCTGGCCGTTGAAGTCCGTGACGGAGCCGATGCGGTTGATCTCCTCGGAGAGCTGCGTGAACTCCGTCTGGATGTAGCTGCGCTCGTTCGCGCCCAGCGTCGAGTTCGACGACTGCACGGCGAGCTCGCGCATGCGCGAGACGATGCCCTGCATCTGGTTCATCGAGCCTTCCGCGACCTGCGACATCGAGATGCCGTCGTTCGCGTTGCGCTGCGCCTGCGCGAGGCTGCGCACGTCGGCCTTCAGCTTCTCGCTGATGCCGAGGCCGGCCGCGTCGTCGGACGCGGTGTTGATGCGCATACCGGACGACAGGCGGCCGATGGACGCGGTGAGGCTGTTCTGGGTGGCGGCGAGGTTGCGCTGCGCGCCCATCGAGGCGGTGTTCGTGAGGATCGAGATCGACATGGTGTTTGGCTTCTCCTGGTGACTGCGGACCTTGTCGGTCCCACTGCCTGGTTCGCCCGGTTCGCGCGGCCTGATAGGCCTCGACGATCGGCGACTCAGGTCGACGGCGACAGGAGCGAGATGACGTGCGCGGACACCGCGCGCGAGACCTCGAGCGCCTGGCTCGTCTTCGCGAGATCGCCGGCGGCGGCGACGGTGTCGACCTCGACGGCGCGCGCGATCGCGGTCGTCAAGGAATCGGCGAGCGCGCCGTGCGCGCGCAGCGTCCCGTCGAGCACGGCCATCGTGGAGCCGGTGCGCGAGCGCGCCTCGGCGACCTGGCCGACGGCGGTGGTGAGATCGGGGAGCGCCGCGGCGAGCGCGGCGGTGTCGTTCGCGGCCAGCGCGTCGGCGATGCGGCCGAACAGCGGCAGCACGTCGACGCCGTGCGCGGCCGTGAGCGCCGAGCCGGGGATCGTCGTCGCGGCGAGCCCGGCGAGGCCGTCGGGCACCTGGCGCACGGCGCCGTCGCCGGCGTACGCACCCGCCGCGTCGAACGGCGCGTTCAGCGCGTTCGCACCGGCGAACAGGTACTCGCCGTTGACGTCGCGCCGGTTCGCGGCGCCGAGCGCGAGCGCCTGGAGGCCGCGCACCTGGTCGACGAGCGCCGCGCGATCCGAGGCGGACAGCGTCCCGGTGTTGGCCTGGATCGCGAGCGCGCGGACCTGGGAGACGGCGTCGCCGATCGTGGACAGCGCACCGTCGGTCTCGTCGAGCCGGTCGCGGCTCGCCTGCACGGCGACGCTCGCGCCGGCGGCGACCGTGCGCTGCAGCTTCGCGCGCTGCGCGGTCAGCCACGCGGAGGGATCGTCGGAGGGCGACGTGACGCGCAGCCCCGACGTGACCTGCTCGGCGGCGGAGGCGAGCTTGCCCTGCTGGCGCGCGGTCGCCGCGGTGGTGAGCTCGATCAAGTGATTGCCGGTGACGCGCATGCGGACCTCACGGGTGCCTACAGACGATCGATGAGCGAGCCGAGCAGGCTGTCGACGACGGCGACCACCTTGGTCATCGCCTGCGACGCATGCTCGAAGCGCGCGAGGTTCGCGAGCTCCTCCTGCATGTCGACGCCCGACAGGGAGTCGCGCAGGTCGCCGAGGTGCGCGGCGACGAGCTCGTCGCGCGCGGCGGCGGCCTTGGCCTCGGCGCCGGAGCGCGCGAGGTCGCCGATGATCGCGAGGGCGGCGTCGCCGAGCGACGTGCCGCCGGCGGCGACGGGCCGCGAGCCGAGCTCGAACAGCGCGAGCGCGCCGCGGTTGTCACCGCTCGGCGCGCCGGCCGCGGCCGCGGCGAGGAGCTTCGGATCGGCCGCGAGCGCCGGATCGATCGCCAGCGCGGCGGCGGCGCCGGCGAGCTGCGCCGGCGGCGTGAACATGGGGCGGCCCGCGACGCCGTCGAGGCCGGCGTTCGCGGTGTGGACCGCGTTGACCTGCGTGGCGACGTCGAACGCGAGCTGGTCGAGCTGCGCGGCCGTGCGCGCGAGCGTGACGTCGCGGACGCGCAGCTGCGCGCCGACGGAGCCGCCGCCGAGCGTGGCCGTGACGTCGCGGCGCGACGCACCGTCGACGACCTCGAGCTTCGCGAGGCCGCCCGGGCCGGGCGACACCGCGAGCTGCGCGGCGCGGTCGCCGTCGACGAGGACGGCGCCGTCGTCGAGGACGAAGCGCATCTGGCCGTCGGCGCCGATGCGCGCGCGGCCGCCGACGAGCTCGCTCAGCTGCGCGGCGAGCTGGTCGCGGCGATCGCGCATCGCGGGGTCGCCGGAGCGGCCGACGGCCTGGTTCGCCGCGGCGAGCTGCTTCGCGAGCGACGTCACCTGCTTGGCGCCGTCGCGGATGCGGAGGTCGGAGTCCTGCTGCGCGCTCGCGACGTCCGCGGCGCGGCGGCGGATGCCGTCGGCGAGCGCACCCGCGGCGGCGAGCACATCGGAGCGGCGGCCGGTGTCGCCGGGCGCGGCGGACAGGGCGCCGAACGATGCGAACAGGTTCGCGACCTGCTCGTCGACGGTGGGGCCGGTCCGCGCGAGGCGCGTCTCGAGGTCGCCGAGGGCGCTCGCCGTCGCGCGCGACATCGCGAGCGAGCCGCCGGCGACGCGGACGCGATCCGCGAGGAGGTCATCGGCGAGGCGCTGCGTCGCGCCGCTGCGCACGCCGCCGGGCAGGAGGCTCAGCGCCTGGAGGTCGACCCGCTGGCGCGAGTAGCCGGCCGTGTTGACGTTCGCGACGTTGTTCGACGCGACCGCGACTCCCGCGTTCTGGGCGGCGATGCCGGCGGAGCCGAGCGAGAGGAGAGACAGCAGGTCCGACATCGTCGTGGCGCCGCGCTACAGGGCGACGAGCGTCCGGCCCGTCGGGAGGTTGGCGGTGCGGCGCGCGCGCTTGTCGTACGCGCCGGTGTTCTCGTAGCCGAGCATCGTGCGCACGGCCTCGGCGGCCGTCGCGGCGAGGACGGCGGTGGCGTGCGCCTCGACGCGGATCGCGGCGAACAGGTCGCGCACCGCGGGGATCCGTTCGAGTGTCCGGAACGCGGACAGCGCCTCGGCGAGGCGCTGCTTGTCGGCCGCGAGCTGCTCGAGCCGCTCGTGATCGAGGGCCGCGATCGCGCGCCGCTCCTCGCCGAACAGCGCGCGCAGCTCCTCGCCGAGCAGGCGGAGGCGGTGGAGGTCGGAGGGATCTGGGTCGGGTGCGTTCATGAGGGTCTACCTGCTCGCAGGGCGTCGTCGTCGACGATCCGCGACGCGAGCACGTCGAGGTCGATCGGGTAGGCGCCGCGCTCGAGGAGCGAGCGGATCCGTTCGATCCGGGCGGTCACCGACGGCTGCTGCGGGCCGGCCGCCGCCGTCGCCGCGGGCGACAGCGCGACGACCGACGCGGGGCCGCTCGGCCCGGTCGCAGGCTTCGGAGACGAAGCCTGGGACTTCGGGGTGTCGAGTGCGGTGGGCTGGATCGCGAGGTTGGGGTCGATACGCATCGTTTCGTCCTCTCAGAGGGAGGATTCGTCCGATCACGGGAACTGTTTAGCGCTGGGTTAACGGTGGGAGTGGCCCTTCCCGTGGGCGCCCGGCAGGAGCGGCCCGGGATCGAGCGTCTTGCCGTCCTTGCGGACCTCGAAGTGCAGGTGCGGGCCCGTGGAGTAGCCGGTGGAGCCGACCTTGCCGACGAGCTCGCCGGCCGCGACGCGCTGGCCGGCCTTGACGTCGACCGCGCTCAGGTGCGCGTAGCGGGTCTCGAAGCCGTTGTCGTGCTTGATCATCACGAGGTTGCCGTAGGTGCCGGCCGGACCGGCGTGCGTGACGGTGCCGCCGGATGCGGCGGCCACGGGCGTGCCCATCGCCGCGGCGAGGTCGACGCCGGGGTGCGTGTTGACCTTGAGGACCGGGTCGGGTCGGTAACCGTAGCCGGAGGTGAGGACACCGCGCACCGGCATCGCGAGCTGCGGCAGGCCGTCGAGCTGCGGACCCAGCTCGATCCAACGGCTCGGGTCCTTCGCCGACTGCTTCTCCGGACCCTCGCCGAGCGGTCCGACCTGCGGCTGCGCCTGCACGGCGCCCTTGCCGCCGAGCTGCTTCGCGAACATCCCGGCCAGCCCGACGCCGCCGGCGGCCGCCATCTTGTCGGCGACGGCCTCGTCGAGCATCTGCTTGAACGTGTCGCCGGCGAACCCGCCGTCGATGCCGCCGCCGCCCTGGGGGCGCGCCTCGGCGAGCAGGCGGCGCAGGAAGAACGCCTCGAGCTGCTTCGCGGCCGTCTGGACCGGGTCCTTGGCGGCGGGCGCGGCCGTGGCGCCGGGTGCGATCGCCGCGGTCACATCGTCTCCAGGTCGGCGCGCAGGGCACCGGCGGCGCGGAGGGCGCGGAGGATCGCGACGAGGTCGCGCGGCTTGGCGCCGAGCGCCGCGAGCGCGGCCGCGACGTCGCCGACGGTGGCGGCCTTGCCGATGACGCGCATCGGCTGGTGGTCCTCGTTGACCTTGATGTCGCTGCGCGGCAGCACCTTCGTGGTGCCCTTGCCGAGCGGCGCGTCGGGCTGCGACGCGATCGGCGTCTCCGCGATCTCGACGGTGAGCGAGCCGAACGTGATCGCCGCGGTGCGCAGCGTGACGGCCTCGCCGATCACGACGGTGCCCGTCTTCTCGTCGACGACGACCTTCGCGCGCACGTCGGGCTCGACGTCGATCGCCTCGAGCTGCGCGATCAGCGTGGACGCCTCGACGCCCTTGGGGATCGAGACCGTCACGGTCGCCGAGTCGACGAGCCGCGCGCGGTCGGGCGCGCCGAGCGCCTTGCCGATCGCCTCGCGCATGCGCGTCGCGGTGGTGAAGTCGGGCTGCTTCAGGATCAGCGCGACCTCGTGGCGCGGCATCTCCGTCGGGGCCGAGGCCTCGACGATCGCGCCGCGCGGGATCGTGCCGGCGAGCGTGTGGTTCTTCTTCGCCGACGAGCCGCTGCTCGCATCGGCGGCGAAGCCACCGACGGACAGGGCGCCCTGCGCGATCGCCCAGGTGCGCTGGTCGGCGCCCTTCAGCGGCGCGGCGAGCAGCGTGCCGCCGAGCAGGCTCTTCGCGTTGCCCATCGACGACACGGTGATGTCGAGCGCCATGCCGGGCTTCGCGAACGGCGGCAGCTCGGCGGTGATCATCACGGCCGCCACGTTCTTGCTCTTCATGTCGTTCGCGTCGATCGACACGCCGAGCTTCTTCAGCATCTTCTGCAGCGCGCTCTTCACGAGCGGCGAGCGCGCGTCGTCGCCGGTGCCGTCGAGGCCGATCACGATGCCGAAGCCGGTGAGGTGGTTGTCGCGGACGCCGCCGATCGTGGTCAGGTCCTTGATGCGGTCGGCGTGCGCGGCCGGGGCGAGCGCCGCGAGCGCGACGGCGATGGCGAGGCCGGTAGAGAGCGTCCGCATCAGAAGGGCCAGATCTTTCCGAGCACGCGGTTCAGCCAGCCGCGGCGCTGCGTGTCGCTGACGTCGCCGCGGCCCGTGTACTCGATCTCCGCGTCGGCGATGCGCGACGACGGGACCGTGTTGTCCTCGGCGATGTCGATCCTGCGGACGATGCCCGACAGGTAGATGTGGTGCTCCTCGTGCCCGACCATCACGACCTTCGTGCCCTCGACGAACAGGTCGCCGCTGGGCAGGATCTGCATCACGCGCACCGGGAGGATCGCGCTCACGTGCCCCTGGCGCGCGACGCTGCCGTTGCCGGTGAACTTCTGCTCCGAGGTCGACGCGAACAGCTTGCCGGGATCGACGTCGGGGTACTTCTTCTGCAGCGCGGCGACGAAGCCGACCGCGTTCGGCAGGCCGTACGACGTGGCGTCGGCCTTGTCGAGCTTGGTGTCGGCTTGACGGCTGGCGAGGTCCTTCTCGTCGATCTTGACGATCAGGATGTCGCCGATGCGGCCGGCGATCGCGTCCTCGAACAGGCCCACGGAGCCCTCGGCGTAGAGGCTGCCGTTCGTGGGCCGCGAGCGCGCGCCGAAGCTTCCGGCGTCATATTTCCGGTGCTTGGCCTTGTACGGCGCGATGTGCGGCGCGCAGCCGGCCGCGGCGACCGCGGTGCAGAGAGCGATGAAGGCGATGAGGGCGAGCGACTTCTTCACGGGTTTCCTCCGACGACGAGGGTCGACGGTGCAACCAGCGTGCCCTTGACGAGGGTGTGCGTCTGGGCGAGGCGCGCGGTGGCGGACTCACCCGGGCGCGCGGCGAACTCGAGGATCGCGGTGCCGCGGACGCGCACCGTGCCGCGCTGGATCTCGACGGAGACCTGCGTGCCGCGCGCGAGGGGGAGCGGCAGCGTGACGTCGCGTGCGCCGATCGCCTCGCCGGGTGCGAGCGCCTTCGCGGCGATGCCGCCGACGACGTTGCCCGGCGCGGGCGCGGTGCCGTCGAGCGCGCGCTGCTCGAGCGCGACGTCGGCGGCGGTGATGGCCTGACCGGCGGCGATCGCGCGCTGCGCGACGTACACGTCGGACAGCCCGGCGAACGACACCGGCACCCACACGGAGCGCTGGCCGGCGACGGTGACCTTCAGGCTCGCGCGGCCGGCGCGCAGCTCGCGCGGGAGCTCGACCGCGACCTTTGCAGGGTCGCCGTCGAACTTCTCGAGCTGCGGCGGTACGTGCACGCGCGCGACGCCGAGGTGCTGCGGCGTGTGCGGCTGCACGCGCGCGCGCACGATCGCGTCGATCGAATCGGCGCGGGCGGTCCCCGCGACGGCGCCGGCGACGACGAGCAGGATCGCGAGCGCCTTCATCGCAGCTGCGCCGTCTGGCCGAGCATCTCGTCGGCCGCGCGGATGACGCGCGAGTTGATCTCGTACGCGCGCTGCCCGGAGATGAGATCGATCATCTCCTCGACGACGTTGACGTTGGACACCTCGAGCATGCCCTGGCGCAGCGAGCCCGCGCCGCCCTCGCCGGGCGCGCCGAGCACCGCGGTGCCCGACGCCGACGTCTCGCGGAACAGCGTGCCGCCCTGCGCGGCGAGGCCGCCGGGGTTCGCGAACGTGGCGATCTGGATCTGGCCGAGCTCGACGGGCTGCGCGTCGCCGGGGACCTTCGCGGTCACCGTGCCGTCGGCGGCGATCGTCACGCTCTGCGCGTCGGGCGGGACCGTGATGTCGCCGGCGATCGAGAAGCCCTCGCTCGTGACGAGGCGCCCCTCGGCGCTGAGCTTGAGCGCGCCGTTGCGCGTGTACGCGGTGTCGCCGCCGGGGAGCTTCACGGCGAGGTAGCCGTGGCCCTCGACCGCGAGGTCGAGCTGACCACCCGTCTGGTGGAGCTCGCCCTGGCCGAGCGAGCGCCCGGTCGCGACGAGGCGCGTGCCGAGGCCGATCTCGGTCCCGGTGGGCGCGTTCGTGCCCTGACCGGTCGCGGCGCCGGCCGCGCGCTGCGTCTGGTACATGAGGTCCGCGAACTCGGCGCGGCCCTTCTTGAAGCCGTTCGTCGAGACGTTCGCGATGTTGTTCGCGGTGACGTCGAGCTTGGTCTGCTGGGCCTCCATGCCGGAGGCCGCGGTCGCGAGGGAGCGAAACATCGATGTACCTCCTACTTGGGACCACCGAGGTCGCGCGCCGCGCGGCTCTCGATGTCGTGATAGCCCTGGATGACGCGCATCAGCGACTCGTAGGTGCGGGACACCTTCACGAGATCGACGACGCCGCGCACGACGTTGACGTTCGAGGACTCGAGCATGCCGCTCTTGACCTTCGGCGGCTCGCCGGTGGTGAGCGCGTTGCCGCGCGCGGACAGGAGCGTGCCGCCCTCGCGCTTCAGCTGTGCCGGTGCGAAGCGCGACAGCTCGAGCCTGCCGACCTCCTCGCCGTCGGCGGACACCTGGCCGTCGGCGCCGATCGCGATCGCCTTGGCCTCGGGGGGAATCGAGATCGTCGCGCCGCCCTCGCCGCGCACGGGGAAGCCGTCGGCGCTGACGAGCCGGCGCTGGTCGTCGAGGCGGAAGTTTCCGGCGCGCGTGTAGCGAGCGCCGTTCGGCGTCTGCACGCCGAAGTAGCCGTCGCCGTCGAGCGCGACGTCGAGCGGGTTGTCGCTCTGCGTGAGCGCGCCGGCCTGGGAGTCGACGCGCGCGGTGCCGGCGCCGACGACGGCGAGGTCGGGGGAGCGCGCCTGCGTGAGCGCCTCGCGGAACGTGATGCGATCGCCATGGAAGCCGGCGGTCGCGGCGTTCGCGATGTTGTTCGCCGTCGCGTCGAGCGCCGTCGACTGCGCGACGGCACCGGCGGACGCGATGTAGATGCCCGAGCTCACGCGGCCACCGGCGCGGCGGTCGCCGACTCGATCTCGGTGCGGAGGCGGGCGATCGCGCGGCCATGGAGCTGGCACACGCGCGACGTCGTGACGGAGAGGACCTGCGCGATCTCGCTGTAGGTCAGCTCCTCGTTGTAGTAGAGGCCGAGCACGAGCAGGTCGCGCTGGTCGAGCTTGGGGAGCGCGGTGCGCACGCGGCGCATCGCCTCGAGGCGCGCGGCCTCGGTCTCGGGCGAGTGGGTCTCGGTCGCGAGCGCCGAGCTCTCGTCGCCGAGCTCGAGCGCGCCGACGGTGACGTGCACGAGCTGCTCGAGGTCGTTCTTGTACTCCTCGACGGAGACGCCGAGCTTCGCGGCCACGGCCTCGTCGGTCGCCGAGCCGGTCGTGCGCTCGAGCTCCTGGATCGTCGCGCCGATCTTGCGGGCCATCTGGCGCGCGCGGCGCGGCATGATGTCGCCGCGGCGCAGCTCGTCGAGGACGGCGCCCCGGATGCGCTTCTCCGCGAACGACAGGAACGGCTCGTTGCGGCTCGCGTCGTAGCGCTCCGCGGCCTCGATCAGGCCGAGCATCGCCGCCGAGACCAGGTCCTCGCGCGCGATCCAGTCGGGGCAGCGGCGCGCCATGCGCATCGAGATGCGGCGGGCGATGTCGACGTGCTCGGAGATGAGACGGTCGCGTTCGGCGGAGATGGACTTCTGAGCAGCGTAGGCCTTCATGGAGAGACTCCTTGCGCGCGGGTCGTCGAGCGCCACCAGCTGGCGTCGGCGGTCGTGGGAGCGAGCGTCGCGAGCGCGCGCGTCAGCTGACGGATCGCGCGCGCCGCGGGGGCATCGGGGCAGTGGACGAGGAGGGGGACGCCGATCTGCGCGGCCTCGGCGACGGCCGGGTCCGACGGGATCGGAGGGAGCGGGGTGAGCTCGAGGTCGAGGAAGCGATCGACGAGCGCCTGCAGGCGGGACACGACCTCGGTCGCCTGCGCGCGCGAGGTCACGCGGTTCGGGACGAGGAACGCGTGGCGCACGCCCTGCTCCATCGACAGCACCTTCAGCGACGCGTACGCGTCGGCCATCGACAGCGGCTCGGGGTTGACGACGACGATCGCGTCGGTCGGCGCGCCGGCGAACGCGGTCTGCGTCTGGCCGATGCCGGCGGCGATGTCGATGACGAGCGCGTCGAAGCGCGTCGCGAGCGACTTCACCATCTCGAGGATCTGCGCCTGCGCGGCGGGACCGATCGTCGACAGGAGGTAGCTGCCGTTGAGCGCGGGCAGGAGGTGGATGCCGTGCGCGGCGACGAGGATGTCCTCGATCGGCGTGCCGCCGAGCGCGTCGAGCAGGCTCCGCTCCGGCGCGACGCCGAGGAGCAGGTTGAGGTCCGCCATGCCGAGGTCGGTGTCGACCATCAGCGTGCGCGAGCCGGCCTGCGCGTACGCGACCGCGAGGTTGAGGGCGATCGTGCTCTTGCCGACGCCGCCCTTGCCACCCGACACCGCGATCGCGCGGCGCTGGATCTCGAGGGGCGGGTTCGTGCGGCGGCCGCCGCGGATCACGCGAAGTGTTCGTGCTTGATCGGACATGGGAGGTGGTCAGGCAGCCTTGTCGTGGGTGAGGCCGGTGGTGGCCAGCTCGTGGATGCGGTTGCGCGTCGGTTGCTCGATGTCCTCGGGGACGGCCTGGCCGGTCGTCACCCAGGTGATCGCGATGCGCGTGCGGAGCGGGGCGAGCGCGAGCTCGGGGGTGCGCTCGACCTCGTCGAGCTTGGTGAACAGGAGGCGCGCCGGCGCGAGCGGGCGGTAGCGCGCGACGAGCTCGTCGATCGCGGCGGCCGACGCGGCCGCGGGGATGACGACGTGGACCTCGATCCCGGGGAGCTGCGGCAGCTCGGCGGCGAGCTCCTCGACGGAACCGACGTCGCGCGGGCTGCGGCCCGCGGTGTCGATCAGCGTGAGGTCGTACGAGCCGTCGGCGAGGATCGCGGCGAGTGCGTGCGGGCCCTCGGCGATCGCGAGCGGCACGCCGATGAGGTCGGCGAACATGCGGATCTGCTCGATGCCGCCGATGCGGTAGTTGTCGAGCGTCACGAGCTGGACGCGCTTGCCCTCGACGAGGGCGGCGTTCGCGGCGAGCTTGGCGATCGTCGTGGTCTTGCCGGCGCCGGTCGGGCCGACGAGCATCAGGATCTTGCCATGGCTCGGGCGAACGAGCGGCGCCTCGCGGGCCAGCGGCGCGGCGGGCCCCGACGGCGACGGAGATGTGGCGGGCGCCTGCCCCGGGCGCATGGTCTCGAGCAGGCGGCGCAGCTGCTCGATCTCGGACTTCATCTCCGACGTCGCGCGGGCGCCACCGTCCGACGCGCGGACGAGCGCGCGGAGCGAGCGCATCTCGCTGCGCAGCGGCGCGATGATCTTCTCGAGGTCGTCGGCGACCGGGCGCTGCTGCACCGGCTCGCGCTGCGTCTCGGCGCGCGGCAGCGGCTGCGGGCCGGGGCCGCGCGCGTCCTCGACGTCGTCGATGGCGGCCGAGATCTCGATCGCCGAGCCGAGGAGTCCGCGGCGGACCTGGCGCGTCGAGATGATCACGGCCTGGTCGCCGAGCTCGGCCTTCACCTTCGCGATCGCGTCGCGCATGGTGGCGCCTTCGAACTTGTGAATCCTCATGGCTGCGAGAGGACCTCGGTGCAACCGTCGCGCCGTCGCCAAGCGTTCGTGATCGTTCTCGAAACCCCGCCGCTACCCGAGCACGGCGTCGCCAGGTCTGACGACTTGCCGAAAACGCCCGAAACGCGAAGAGGCCGCGCGGTGGCGGCCTCTGTGTGCGCAGCGGTGAGATGTGCCTACGCGGCGGCGGCGTCGACGGAGACCACGCCGCGGGTCACGAACGGCACCGTCGGATCGACCTCGCGGTAGCTCATGACGGCGAGGCCGGGCACGTGGCGCGCGGCGATGCCGGCGACGGCGCGGCGGAGGTCGGGCGCGACGACGAGCAGCGGCGGCTCGTCGCGCATCGCGAGGTCGCGGGCGAGCGCGGCGATCTCCTCGGTGAGCTTCGTGAGGGCGCGCGCCGAGCGGCCGGTGCCGTCGCGGAGCAGCGCCTCGGCGCGCGGGTCGAGCACGAGCGGGCGGAGCGCGCCGTCGCCGGAGAGCTGCGCGCGCGTGAGGCGCCGCGACAGGCGCTGGCGCACGACCTCGGTCAGGTCGTCGAGGTTCTTCATCGCGCCGGCGTGATCCGCGAGCGCCTCGAGGATCGTGCGCATGTCGCGCACCGAGACGCCCTCGCGGAGGAGGTTGCGCAGCACCTGCATCACCGCGCCCATCGACATCATGTGCGGGATGAGCTCCTCGACGACCTTGCCGTTGTGCTTGCCGGCGATGTCGAGCAGCTCCTGCGCCTCGCGGCGGCCGAGCAGCTCGTGGCCGTTGCGGCGCAGGACCTCGGTGAGGTGCGTCGCGATCACGGCGGGCGCGTCGACGACGGTCGCCCCGATCGCCTCGGCGCGGGCGCGGTCGCTCGGGAGCAGCCACTTCGCGGGCAGGCCGAACGTCGGCTCGGTCGTCGCCTCGCCCGCGAAGCTGCGCAGCGTCGAGCCGGTCGGGTCGATCGCGAGCACGCGGTGGACGTGGACCTCGCCCTCGGCGAGCGGCACGCCCGACAGGAGGATGCGGTACGCGCCCGGGCGCATGCGCAGGTCGTCGCGGATGTGCACCGGCGGGATGATGATGCCGAGCTCGAGCGCGAGCTGCTTGCGCAGCGACGCGATGCGGCCGAGCAGCTCGCCGCCGCGCGCGGCGTCGACGGTGCCGAGCAGGTCGAGGCCGACCTCGAGCGAGAGTAGCTCGACGGGGAGCGCCGCCTCGACCTCGGCGCGCTGGGCCTTCTCGTCGTTCGCCGCGGGGCGGGGCGCCTCGCCGGGCCGCGCGGGTGCCATCGGCGCACCACCCTCGGCGGCGGAGGAGGACGTGCCCTCCTTGATGCGCGTCGACGCGTAGCCGGTGATGCCGGCGAGCGCGAGGAACAGGAGGTGCGGCATGCCGGGGAGCAGGCCGATCACGCCGAGCATGACGGCGGTGATGACGAGCGGCTTCTTGCGCGTGAGCAGCTGGCCGCCGAGCGCGCGGCCGAGCTCGGCGTCGTCGCCGCGGGTCGTGAGCAGCGCGGCGCCCGTCGACACGAGCAGCGCGGGGATCTGGGCGACGAGGCCGTCGCCGATCGACAGCACGGTGTAGGTCTGCGCGGCGTGGCCGATCGACTGGCCCTTCTGGAGGACGCCGATGACGATGCCGCCGACGACGTTGATCGCGAGGACGAGCAGGCCGGCGATCGCGTCGCCGCGCACGAACTTCGAGGCGCCGTCCATCGCGCCGTGGAAGTCGGCGTCGCGCTGGATCGCCTTGCGGCGCTCGCGCGCCTCCTTCTCGGTGATCATGCCGGCGCCGAGGTCGGCGTCGATCGCCATCTGCTTGCCGGGCATCGAGTCGAGGGTGAAGCGCGCCGACACCTCGGAGATGCGCTCGGCGCCCTTCGTGATCACGACGAAGTTGACGATCACGAGGATCAGGAACACGACCGCGCCGACGACGAAGTTGCCGCGGATCACGAACTCGCCGAACGCGGCGATCACCGCGCCGGCGGCGTGCTGGTCGTCGCCGGTCAGGATGAGGCGCGTCGACGCGACGTTGAGCGCGAGGCGGAACAGCGTCACGAACAGGAGCAGCGACGGGAACGAGCTGAACTCCGTAGGCTTCTCGACGTAGAACGCGACGAGGAACGTCAGCGCCGCCAGGCACAGCGACACGCCGATCAACAGGTCGAACATCGCCGACGGCACCGGCGCCATCGCGACGCCGAGGATGCCGACGAGCGCGAGCGCCATCACCCACTGCCCGTTGCTCTTCTTCACGAGTCACCTCCGGCGCGCAGGTACTTCACGAGTGGCCTCCGGCGCGCAGCTTGTAGACGTACGCGAGCACCTCCGCGACGGCGCGGAACAGGTTCGAGGGGATCGCGCGGCCCTCCTTCACGTGCTTGTGCAGCGCGCGGGCGAGGGGCGGGCGGCTGAGGATCGGCACGCCGCTCTGGCGCGCGATCTCGCGGATCTTCGCCGCCATCTCGTCCGTGCCCTTCGCGACGACGATGGGCGCGCGGTCCTTGTCCTCGTCGTAGCGGAGCGCGACGGCGTAGTGCGTCGGGTTGACGACGACGACGTCGGCGGTCGGCACGGTCGTGGCGATGCGGCGCTTCGCCATCTCGCGCATCCGCGCGCGGCGCTTGCCCTTCACGTGCGGATCGCCGTCGCTCTCCTTGTGCTCGCGCTTGACCTCGTCGGCCGTCATCTTCATCTGGTTGGTGATGCGGCGGCGCGCGAGCAGGTAGTCGATCGCGGCGATCGCGACGAGCGATCCGACGACGAGCCACAGCGCGCGCGACACGACCGACCACGCGACCGCGCCGATGCCGGCGGCCGACATCTCCTGCGACGCGAGGCCGTCGCGCAGCGCGAACACCACGACCGCACCGACGACGACGACCTTCGCGAGCGCGGCGCCGGCGCGGCGCGCCATCGCGGCGAAGCCGAACGCGTTCGGGAGGTTCTTGCCCGGCGACAGCTTGCCGAGGTCGAACGAGATGCTCTTCCACGCGGGCGGCCAGCCGAGCTGGCCGAAGATCGCGACGATCGCGAGGACCGCGGCGCCCGCCATCACGGGCACGGCGGCGACGGTGAACGCGTGCAACCCCGCGCGCGCGAGGTCGCCGGTGTCGCGGCCATCGCCGGCGCTCGACGCCTGCTTCGTGAAGTCGAGCAGCGCGGCGAGGGCGGGCCCGGCGCACGCGAGCAGCGCGATCGTGCCGCCGACGAGCGTCGCGGCCGACGTGAGGTCGCGCGACAGGGCGATCTCACCGCGCTTGCGGAAGTCCTTGACCCGCTTGGGTGAGGCCTTGTGGGTGCGCTGCGGATCGGACACGTCGGCGCGGGCAGTTGCAACGCGTGCGCCGCCGCTAACCGCGCCGGATCGCTGGGCGAACGGCCGGCGTGTCGGCGGACCTGACGCCATCGCCGGCGCCAACCCCGCGTCTTGTCGGTGGTGCGCTCCGCACGCCGCTTGCACCGCCTCCACCCGATGCTCCGCCTCACGTTGCTCGTCCCGCTCCTCCTCTCCGCCTGCACGGTGTCGCCCGCCGGCGCCCCGTGCGTCCGCCACAGCGACTGCGCGACCGCCTACTGCGCGCCCGCCGGCGTCTGCGCGACCGCGCCCGCCGACGCGGGCACCGCCGACGATCTCGACGCCGCGCCGAAGCTCCCGCCGCCCGACGGCACCCCCACCGACGACGCCGCGTCTCCGCCCGACGCTCCGGTCGACGCTCCGGCCGACGCTCCGCCCGAGGCGTAGCGCTCAGGTCCAGATGACGGCGATCGCGGCCTGGGCGGCGGCGACGAGGTTGCCGACGAAGCTCGTCGACGTCGCGAGGAGAACGACGCCGCCGAGGATCATCACGACGCCGAGGGAGATGCTGAACACGTTGACGGCCGGGGCGGCGCGGTTCATGACCGCGAGGCCGACGTTGGCGACGAGGGAGGACAGGACGATGGGAGCGGCGAGGGCGAGGCCGTGGCCGAAGGCGGCGGTGCCGGCGCGCAGGAGCTCGGGGACGAGGAGGCCGAGCTCGGCGGGGTGAGCGGGGGCGGCGGCGGTCGCGCGCACGATGGACTCGAGGCCGCCGGCGGAGAGGAAGGCGAGGCCGGCGAGGGCCATCGCGATCGAGCGCAGCGTGCCGGCGGACTCGCCGGCGCGCGGGTCGTACTGCGAGGCGAAGCCGAGGCCGAGGGACATGCCCATGAGCTGGCCGGCGACGGCGACGCGCGACATCACGAAGCGCGCGGTCAGGCCGGTGAGGAGGCCGGCGGCGAGCTCGACGAGCGCGGTCGCGGGGAGGTCGGCGTACGCGACGATCGGGCGGTTCGGGGCGACGCCGAGGACGACGGCGAGGACGAAGATCAGGCGCGCGCGCATCGGCACGCCGGGGTCGCCGATGACGGGCGCCGTCGCGACGAGGCCGCCGGCGCGTGCGAGCGTCGCGATCGCGGCGCCGATCTCGCCCTCGCTGAACGTCATGGCGTGGAGCGGACGAGCGGCGGCTCGACGGCGACGTCGCCCGCCGGTGAGGGGCGCGACTCGGCCTGCGCCGTGAACGCCTGCTGCGCGTAGCGCGCGAGCTTGTCGAGGGACCAGTGGCCCGCGACCGCGATCACGACGAGCGCGGCGAGGAGCTTGGGGACGAACGCGAGGATGCTCTCCTGCAGCTGCGTCGCCGTCTGCACGACCGCGACGCACAGGCCGACGACGAGGCCGGCGACGAGGAACGGCGCGGCGACGGCGACGGCGACGGTGATGCCCTCGCGCCAGAGGTCGAGGAGGTTGTCGGTGCTCACGCGCCGACTCCCGCGCCGCGGAGGAGCGACTGCACGACGAGGTGCCAGCCGTCGATCATCACGAACACGAGCAGCTTCACGGGCAGCGCGACGACCTGCGGCGGCACCATGACCATGCCGAGCGCGGTCAGCACCGTCGCGGCGAGCAGGTCGATGATGAGGAACGGCAGGAGGATCGCGAGGCCGATCTTGAACGCCGTCCGGAGCTCGGACAGCACGAACGCGGGGATCGCGATGCGCAGCGGGACGTCGTCGACGGTGGTCGGGCGCGGCGCGTTCGACACGTCGTAGAACAGCGCGAGGTCGGCCTCGGTCGTGCGCCTGAGGAGGAAGGCGCGCAGCGGCGGCGCGGCGGCCTCGAGCGCCTGCTTCTCGTCCATCTGGCCGGCGAGGTACGCCTTGCCGCCGGCGTCGTACATCTCGAACGCGACGGGCGCGGACGTGAACACGGCCATGAACAGCGCGAGGCCGACGAGCACCTGGTTCGGCGGCGCCGACGGCGTGCCGATGCCGGTGCGCACGAAGCCGAGCACGACCACGAAGCGGACGAAGCACGTGCACGACAGGACGATCGCGGGGAGCAGCGACGCGAGCGTGAGGACGACGACCATGCCGACGGCGCCGAGCGGCCCCGACGACGCCTGCGCCTGCTGCGTCGCATTCTGCAGCGCGGTGATCGGGTCGACGCCCGACCCGGCACCGGCCGACGCGGCGTCGGCGAGGTACGCGAGCGCGTTCATCGACGTGCACCGGTCGCGGCGACGATCTCGCGGGCCCAGATCTCGTCGGCGAGCTCGTCGCCGGTCGCGACGTCCTCGTTGACCTGCGGGCGGGCCAGCACGCGCGACGACGTGCGCGCGCGCTGGAGGATCGACGCGGCCTGGTCCTCGTTCATGCGCGACACCGTCTGCGACGACGTGCGCGCGCGCAGCTTCATCAGGCCGGCCACGCTCGACTTCGACGGATCCGACGACCGGTTGCCGTCGACGACCTGCGCCATCGGCAGCTCCGCGGCGCCGAGCTCGGCCTGGTGGATCGACGCGTAGCTCTGCGGCCCGTCGGCGTGCTGCGGCTGCTGGCCCTTCGGCCACTGCCCGAGCATGCGCACCTGCTGCTGCGTGACGGCCACGACCATCTCGCGCTGCCCGACGGACAGCCACACCATCTTCGCCTTGCCGCTCAGCGCGCGCTGCGCGATCACCTCGATCGTCGACGCGGGCGGCGCCGTCTTCTTCCGCTTGACCAGCCACGCACCGAGGGCGATCGCACCCGCGCCGCACAGCGCGTACAGCGACAGGTTCGACAGGCCACCCCCGGTGTCCTTGGGCAGCTCGAGCGCGGGAGCCGGCGCCGCGGGCGCGGCCGTCACCGCCGGCGCCGGCGCAGGCGCAGGCGTCGGCATCGGCGCGCTCGGCCTCGTCTCGAGAGCCGCCGGCTTCACCTCCGGCTTCGTCTCGGCCTTGGGCGCCGCGATCTTCGCCGCGAGCTCGGGCGGCAGCGTCGGCTCGGGGAGGACGACGCTCGCGCCCTCGGCGGGCAGCGTGCGCGGGAACATCAGGTGGAGGTCGTCGCCGACCTGGATGGCCTGCGCGAACCGCGCCATCGCCTTGGTCTCGGCGTAGCTGTACTGGAGCTTCACGCTCAGCGAGCGCGGCTCGCCGTCGAGCTCGACGATGACGACCGGCTTGTGGCCGGCGGCCGGGACGAGCGCCTTCGCGCGCGGGCGGTTGGCGACCTCGACCTCGAGGCGCGAGCGCACCGGGTTGATCGCCGTGCGCGCGGCCTTGACGTTGCGGGCGATGACCTCGACGGCGTCGCCGCGCTCGACGAGCTCGAAGCTCGGCTCGGGTGCACCGGCGAACGCGCGCGAGGCGGTGGCGAGGACGGCTGCGCTGATCAGGAGCTTCATGTCACGCGTCCTTTCCGACGATCTCGACGATGCGGATGCCGCACTTCTCGCCGACGGCGATCGCCTCGGCGCGCGCGACGAGGCGGCTGTTGACGCGCACGTCGAGCGGCGCGCCGGTGGGGGTATCGAGCGTGATGATCGAGCCGGGCCCGAGGCGGGCCGCGAGCTCGGACAGGTTCATGCGGATGCGACCGAGCTCGACGGTGACCTCGAGGGGCACGTCGTGGAGCAGCGCCTCGAGCGCCTGCGGATCGAAGCTCGGAGTCTCGTTGTCGAGCGGTTCACTCATGACTTGCTTCCTTGGCCATGCACGACGGATTCGATCTGCACCGCGAGGACGCCCCGGCACACGACCGGGCGGCCCCACGCCTTCAGCACGCCGCCGCAGTAGACGGGGACGCGCGAGTCGACGAAGCCCTGCAGCGTGTGCGTCGCGCCGGGGGCGAGGTTGCGCAGCGCGCGGAGCGGCATGCGCAGGGTGCCCAGCTCGACGACGACGTCGACCGGCACGTTCGAGAGCGCCGTCGCGATGCGCAGCGCGTTCGCCTTGAACGCGGCGAGCGCGGCGGGGCGCGGCACGAGCACCTCGGGGCGCGCGTAGATCTGGACGCGACCCGCGACGCCGCCCGAGAACGCGAGGGCGACGCGCACGACGGAGCGCGACTCGATCAGGCGCGCCACGATGCCGAGGTCGCCCGACGCCGCGAGGCGGTGCGGGTACATCTCGCGCCACGCGGCGGTCCAGCTGTCGAGCAGCGAGGTGCCGGCGGGCTGGAACAGGCGCAGCGACACCGCCGACGGCGGGCGGCTCGCGTCGCTCGTCGGCGCGGCGGCACCGCAGCGGCGCGCGGCGGCGATGTCGATCACGGCGCCGTGGACGGCGACGACCAGCTCCTCGCCGTTGCCCTCGGCGTCGACGGCCATGCCGCCGGTCCAGCCGCCGCGCAGCTCTTCCTTCGCCGTCGCGCCGTCGATGATCTCGGCGCCCGCGACGTCGAGCTGCCAGCTGCCCGGCAGGTGCGGGCGCAGGGCGCGCGGCGCGATCCGGACGACGCGGTTCGCGAGCGCGAGCAGCACCGGGCGCGCGGCCTCGGCGATGCGGTCGTCGGTGATGAGCGCCAGGCGCGTCGGCTCGACGCTCGGTGCGGCGGGGTTCCGGCGCGGCGCGGTCTCGCGGATCGCGGCCTGGATCGCCTCCATCTCCTGCGGGTCGAGCAGCGCCTCGGACACGTCGGCGACTCGTGCAACCGATGGGCCGCGCCAGGTACCCGTCACGACTCGGGTTGCGCGCCGGCTGTCGGCGGCGCTGACGCCGGAGCTGACGCGCACGATGTAGGACGCGCGTCGACACGCGCTCGACGCCGAGGCGGAGCGCGCGGTCCTCGAGGGAGACGGTGAGGGAGAGCTAGCGCTTGAGGTTGTTGATGTCGTTCATCATCTCGTCGGCGGTCGTCACCGTCTTCGCGTTCGCCTGGAACGCGCGCTGGTAGGCGATCAGCGTGACGAGCTCGGTGCCGAGGTCGACGTTCGAGGCCTCGAGGGCGCCCGACACGAGCGAGCCGCGGCCGCCGGTGCCGGCGGCGTCGATGAGCGCGGCGCCCGACGCCGTCGTCGCGGAGACGAGGCCGTCGCCGGCGCGCTCGAGGCCCTCGTAGCTCGCGAAGTCGGCGATCGCGATCTTCGCGAGGGCGCGGCGCTCGCCGTTGTCGAAGATGCCCTCGATCGTGCCGTCGTCGTTGATCTTGATGTCGGTGAGGCTGCCCGAGCGGTGGCCGTCGACGTCGGCGGCGCTGACCGTCGACGCGCTCGCGAAGCTGGTCGTGCCGCCGAGGCCGGTGCCGCCCGACGCGAGGTCGTCGCCGAAGTCGAGCGCGATCGTCTGACCCGGCGTCGCGCCGGTGAAGCTCGCGGTGATCGAGACGTTCTGATCGACGAGCTTGCCGTCGCTGTCGAACGTCAGCGTGCCGGCGCCGAGCTCGACCGGCGTGCCCTTCGTGCCGCCGGAGATGTCGCCGCCGTCGGCCATCGCGTGGACCTCCCACGACGCCGGCGAGCCGCCGCTATTGCGGAAGTACAGGTCGACGTGGCGCGACGCGCCGGTCGAGTCGGTGACGTTGATCGACGTCGCGTAGGTCGACGTCGCCTGCGGGTTCGCCGGGTCGAACGGCGGCGGCACCGGCGCCGACGAGTCGAGGTTGAGCGACATGGTCGCGAGCGTCGATGCGACCGGCGGGCTCTGGCGTCCGCCGAGCGCGAGGTCGCCGGGCGACACGCCGCGGTTGCCCTTCGCATCGATCGTGTAGCCCTGCAGGCGCAGGCCCTGCTGGTTCACGACGAAGCCCTTGTCGTCGAGCTGGAAGCGGCCGTCGCGCGTGTAGAACTGGCCCGGGCGCCCGGCGTGGTTGCCCTTCACGACGAACATCCCGCCGCCGCTGATCGCGACGTCCATCGGGTTGCCCGTCGGCGTGATCGAGCCCTGCTCCCACATCGTCTGGCTCGGGCCGAGCCGCACGCCGCCGCCCAGGCGCTGCGCGCCGAGCTCGCCGCCGAGCAGGTCGGAGAAGCTCGCGCGCGCGCGCTTGAACCCGACGGTGGACGCGTTCGCGATGTTGTCGCCGACGACGCTGATCGCGTCGCCGTGCGCCGCGAGGCCGCTGATGCCGATGTAGAGACTGTTCGTGATGCTCATGTCGCGGTTCCTTGCGTGGGAGTGGTCGGAGGTGTGGAGATCGCGGCGACCGTCGCGCCGATCGTGCGGATGTCGCCGGGGGCGAGCAGGAGGCCGCCCATGCGCAGGCGCGGCCCCTCGGTGGTGAGCTCGACGGCGTCGACGCGCCCGTGCCAGGTGCCCGACACGGGCGAGCTCGACGCACCGGCGTCGACGGAGATCGTGTAGTTGCCGGCCGGGACCTTGTTGCCCGCGCCGTCCTTGCCGTCCCACACGGCGCTCGCCGACGTGGCGCCGTTCGCGACGGGGATGCGGCGCACCTCCTTGCCGCTGGCATCCGTGATGACGACGGCCGCGTTCTTCAGCGGCGACGTCGACGTCACGTCGATCGGCGGGGTCGCGCCCTTGCCGTCGTAGCTGAACGTGCCGGTCGCGGCGCTGCAGTCGCGCCCGACGAGGCTCGACAGGCCGGCGCTCGCGGCGGAGGCCTGCTGCGCGGCGAGCTCGGCGAGGCGATCGTTCGTCTGCTTCGCCTGCTCGACGCCCGACAGCTGCGCGAGCTGGCCGACCATGTCGGCGCCGCTCGTCGGTGCGAACGGATCCTGGTGCTGGAGCTGCGCCATGAACAGGCGCAGGAACTCGTCCTTGGTGCCCCGTAGGCCGGGCGATGCGGTGGTGCCGGCGCCGCCCGTCGTGGACGAGATGCCGTCGATGCTGCTCATACATTCTCCTCGAGGACGAAGCGCTCCTGGTGGTCGTGTTGCTCGCGCTGCTCGCGCGGCGGGCGGTGGCCGCCGGCGGGATCGCGATCCCGCTCGGCGGTGAAGTCGTGGAGGTCGAGGCCGCGCGCCCGCAGCGCGTGGTCCAGGCTCGCGGCGTTGCGCGCGAGCGCGGCCGCGGTGTTGTCGTCGGACCCGCGCAGCGCGACGTTGACGTCGTTGCCGCGCACGGCGACGGTGACGACGACGCGCTCGCCGCCGTCGTCGAGCACCAGGTGCACGTGGCTCGGGTTCTCGGGCGCCTCCGGAGGGGGCGCGACCTCGCGCACCGGCGCGGCCTGCTTCGCCGCGGGCTGCGGGACGTCGTCGGCAATCGCGGGCGCGGCCGCGTGGGCCGGCGCGAACGCGACCTCCGCGGGGGTGTCGTCGTCGGTGGAGGCGTCGGCGTCGCCGCGGCCCTCGCGCGCCTCGGCGAGCTGGCCGATCAGGTCGTGCACCGCCTGCTCGAGCGGCGTCAGCGCGTCCTGCGCCGCGGGCTCGGGCTGCGCCTTCGCCTGTGCGGCCTCGACGTCGTCGGGCTCGGGCGCGACCTGCGGCGGGGACGGCTTCGGTGCCCCGGCTGCGGTTGCGCCCGTGCCGGCACCGAGCAGCGCCTGCAGCGGACCGCCGCCGTCTGCGGGCGCGGCCTCCTGCGTCGTCTGCGCCGCCGGTGTCGTCGGCGCAGGTGGGGGCGTCGGCGTCGGTGCCTGCGGTGCTTCGTCTGCGTGCGGGGCCGCCTTGGCCTTCGCCGGGCGAGGCCTGGGCCCGCGCGCCTCGTCGAGCTTGCCGCGGAACTCGGCGCGATCGCCGTCGCCGTCGACGGTGGGCGTGCCGCGCGGGTTGCGCGTCCTTGGCTCCGACAGCGGTGAGATCCTCATCATCGCGTCATCATCCCTTCTTCGCGCTCGAGGCCAGGTCGTCGTTGAGGCGCTGCTCGCTGCGCAGCTCGGCGCGCGCGAGGTGATCGTCGACGAGCTCGACGAGCTTCTCGGCGGAGCGCAGCTGGCGGGTGCGCTCGCGGAGCGCGCCGGCGGTGTGCTCGCTGTGGGCGGTCGCCGCGGCGTGCCGCGCCTTCGCGTCGGAGATCTCGAGCCGGTACACGCCGGAGAGGTCGTGCAGGCGATCGATGTCGTACACCGTGCGCGCCGCCGACAGCGACGCGCTCGCGTCGTCGAGGAACGCCTCGAGGCGGTCGCACGAGTCGGACAGCTCCACACCGGAGCGCTCGACCGCCGTGGTGGCGGTGGCGTGCGTCGCGGCGGCGGCATCGCGCAGGCGCTCGCGGGCGTCGCGGAGGGCTCGGACCACGCGGGGACGGATCGTCATCGGCGCGGGGTCGTGCACGCCGCGCGCCGCGCCAGCCATGCGAAGTCCTTGAGGCCGCCGCGGCGGGTGTCGGCGCCGTTGACGCTCGCGTCGCTCACGCGGCCCGCTCCTCGCCGAGGCTCGGACCGCCGCATGCGGCCGACGGCGCCGTCGACGCTCGCGCCGCTCACGCGGCCCGCTCCTCGCCGAGGGCGACGGCCAGCGCGCGCACCGTGGCGTCGATGTGGGACGGCTCGTCGGGCGCCTGGCGCGCCCACGCGTCGAGGCGCTCGCCGATCGCGAGCGCGTGGTCGAGCGCCGGGTTCGCGCCCGGCGTGTACGCGCCGAGCGACTGCAGCTCCTGCGCCTGGCGGCGCCGCGACAGCTGCTCGCGCGACCGCGAGGCCAGCGCGAGCATCGGCTTGGTCGCCACGCGGCGCGCGACGCGCGAGGCGCTCGACAGCACGTCGATCGCCGGGAAGTGGCCGCGCCCCGCGAGCTCGCGCGACAGCACGATGTGTGCGTCGAGCAGCGACCGCGCCGAGTCGGCGACGGGGTCGGACAGGTCGTCGCCCTCGACGAGGACCGTGTAGAACGCCGTGATCGCGCCGCCGCCGGCGCGCGGCGCGACGCGCTCGAGGAGGCGCGGCAGCGTCGCGAACACGCTCGGCGGGTAGCCCTTCGTCGCGGGCGGCTCGCCGAGCGCGAGGCCGAGCTCGCGCAGCGCCATCGCGTAGCGCGTGAGCGAGTCGAGCACGAGCAGCACGTTGCGCCCGCGGTCGCGGAAGTACTCGGCGATCGCCGTCGCGGCGAGGGCGCCGCGCACGCGCTCGAGCGGCGAGCGATCCGCCGTCGCGGCGACCATGACCATGCGGTCGCGGCGCTTGCTCTCCATCAGCTCGCGCACCTCGCGGCCGCGCTCGCCGACGAGCCCGACCACGATCACGTCGGCGTCGGCCTGCGAGGCGATCTGCTCGACGAGCACGCTCTTGCCGCAGCCGGCGCCGGCGAAGATGCCGATGCGCTGGCCGCGGCCGCACGTGAGCAGGCCGTCGATCGCGCGCACGCCCGTGTCGAAGCGCTCCTCGACCTCGCCGCGTTGCTCGACGGGGAGCGCGCCCGTGTCGAGCGGCACGCGCTCCGCGCACCGCGGATGCGGCTTGCCGTCGAGCGGGTTGCCGAACGGATCGATCAGCCGCCCGATCAGCGCGTCACCGGCCGGCAGCGTCGACATCGCGCCGCGCAGCCGCACCGTCGCGCCCGGCGCGATCCGGCGCGGCGCGCCGAGCGGCACCGCGAGCAGGATGTCGTTGCGAAAGCCGATCACCTCGCACAGCACGTCGCCGGCCTCGGCCTCGATCTCGACGACGTCGCCGAGCTTGGCGCCCGCCATCGCGATCTGCACGATCGTGCCGGCGACCTCGGCGACGCGGCCCACCGGCTGCGGCTTGATCCAGTCGTGGACGAGCGACGCGATGCGCTCGTGCGCCTGCGCCGACAGCGCGCGCATCGGCGCGGCGGCGCGCGACACCGACACCCGGTGCAAGAGCGACGGCGAGCGGACGCGCAGCCTCACGCGTCACCCCGGGGCGGCTCGCCGCCCGCGGACTCCGCCTGGATCGCCGTCGCGATCAGCTCGCGCAGCTCGCGGAGCCGCGGCTCCCACGCGTGCGAGACCTCGAGGGTCCCGCCGCGGATCTTCACGTCGCCGCGCGGGATCGTGTCGTCGCCGACGACCTCGATCGGCGCGTCGCCGATCGCCGCGCGCATCGGCGCCACGTCGTCGGGGTGGACGCGCGCCGTCGACGGCTCCAGGCACCGCGTGATCCAGCCGCGCACGACCGGCGCGAACAGCTCCTTGTGGTCGCCGCGCTCGAGCCACGCGGTCACCACCGCCGTCGCCGCGTCGGCGATGAGGTCGGCGGCCGGCGGCAACAGCGCCGCGCGCGCGAGCTCGAGCTCGCCGATCAGCGCCCCGAGCCGCCCGCGGATCTGCTCCGTCTGCCGCATGCCCTCGGCGCGCCCGGCCTCGACCGCGGCATCGCGCGCGGCGTCGAGCTCCGCCTGCTCGGCGCGCAGGTCGCGCGCGGGTGCGGTGGGTGTAACGGGTGCCACCGACGCAGCCTCCGCGGCGCCCTTCGGCGTCCACGGCGACACGGCGGCCGGCGTCGGGATCGCACGCAGCACGCCGCCGAGTGCGCGCGGCGCGGTGGCCGGCGCGGGCTGCGTGAGGAACGGGCGCACATCGTCGTCGGGAGGCATCGCGGCGAGGGGCTGCAACCGCCGCGCCCGGCTATCCCGCTGATCTTGCGGCTAGCTCGTCGGCGTCGCTGACGAGCCGGCGGCGCCCTTGGGCGGCGACGTCAACCGATTGACGGCCGACGCGAGCAGGTCCGGCTTGAACGGCTTCACGATCCATCCCTTCGCGCCGAGCTTCTTCGCGCGCTCGATCAGGCCGGGCTGGCCCTCGGTCGTCAGCATCACGACGGGGATCGCGGTCCACTGCGGATCCGCGCGCAACTTCTCGAGCGTCTCGATGCCGCCGAGCCGGGGCATGTTGACGTCGCAGATGATGAGCGCGATCCCGGGCTCGAGCTTCTCGAGGGCGTCCTGCCCGTCGACGGCTTCGACGATCCCGTAGCCGCCCTTGGCGAGCGCAGCGGACACCTGCTGGCGGACCGTGGGCGAGTCGTCGATGACGAGGATCTTCTTCATGGGCTCGCGACGTGGTTCGGCCGCGCCCCGCGATCGGTGAGGGGGCTGGATATCGAGCCGCGCCGGCCGAACCGAGCATTGCAATGACCTCTCTCGAGGAATCGCTGCGCGAGATCCTGATCGCGAAGGCGACGGAGCTGTTCGAAGCGTACGGCGTGTCCTGCCGGGAGACCGACACCGAGCGGATCGAGGAGGTCAACCTGTGCGGCATCCTCGGCTTCTTCGGCACGTGCCTGTACGGCTCGGTCGTCGTCGCCGCGAGCACGGATGCGGTCGCGCAGAGCAACCCGGTCACGCGCGAGTTCGATCGCAGCTGGAGCGCCGAGCTCACGAACCAGCTCGTCGGCCGCTTCAAGAACGAGCTCCTGCGCCGCGGGCTCGAGGTCTCGATCTCGCTGCCGATCGTCCTCACGTCGACGCGCATGGTCCCGATCCCCGAGATCCGGATCGAGCCGATCCAGCTCCTCGTCGGCGACGGCGTCGCGCGCATCTGGCTCGAGGTCGAGGGCACCGCGCAGCTCGATCCGAACGCGATCGCCGACGACGTCCCGCAGGAGGGCGACGTCCTCCTGTTCTAGCCGTTTCGGGTCAGGCGAGGCCGGCGAGGTCGGAGTCGGCGCCGCCGTAGAACCAGCGATCGCCGTCGAGGAGCCGCAGGTCGCCGCCCTCGGCGCGCATGCACAAGAACGGCTTGGTCTCGCGCTCGCGGAACGCGGACAGCCACATGCGGCGGCGGCGCGCGTCGCCGGCCATGAGCTTGACGTCGAGGATGCGCGCGCGCGAGGTGGCCCTGGTGTGGTGGGCGATCGCGGACAGGCAGGCGTGCCACGCGCCGGGGATGGCGATCATGTCGACGATGCGCATCACGCGCCCGACCTCGATCGGCTCGAGCGCGCACGCGCCGATCGGGAGGCCGTCGGCGACGATCACGAACGGCGTCTGCTGGCCGCCGGGAGCGTCGAGGAAGCGCCACGAGTAGAACGCGGCGTTGCGCACGGTGCACAGGCGCTGCTCCTCGCGGGCGGCGCGCCACACGAGGTCGACGCGTCCGTCGTCGGGGAGCATCGGGTCGAGCTGGGCGGGGCCGGGCCGCAGGACCCGGTCGAAGGTGCGCGCGACGAGGCCGGGGACGCCGCGCAACGGGCGCGCCCAGCGCGCGACCTCGCCGACGATGCGCGATCCGCCGCTCACGAGCGGGGTGACGTTCATCGCGCCGGGAGCCCCGAACATGCAGGCGATGTCGTGCGCGCGCATCGCCTTCCGGGAGGCGTCGTGCAGCATGCGCCCGAGCCCGACCCGGCGGAACTCCGGGAGGACGTACGCGTCGCCGCCGAGCGCCGCACGCACCGTCGTGCCCTCGAGCCACAGCTTGAACGGGAAGAACGACGTGCACCCGACGACTTCGCCGGTGCCGGCGGTCGCGACCCAGGTCAGCGCGCGCCCGGCCGGATTCGTGTCGTACAGCCATCGCCGGCGCCCCGGGATGTCCGCACCTGGCATCATCGCCGCGAGGAGATTGTCGATTTCGTCGCGATCGCCGTCATCGGCGATGCGGACCGAAAGCTCGCGATGGAGGCGGAGCGCGGGTGCGAACATGCCGCGCGAGCAAGCAAGACCCGTGCGCGCCCGCGGATCGTCGCCGTCCCGGCGAAGCGCCGTATCCTGCGGATCCGCCGTCGGGCCGGCGTGGCGAGACGCACCTGCTGTGGTCCGGGAGAGCCGGCGAGGACCGATGACCCGAGGACGACGTGCCTCAGCGGTCGGCCGCGCTCTCGGGTAACGATCGGGTACGGCCGTCTCGTCGGAGCGTCGGAGCGCCGGAGCGCCGGAGCGTCGGAGCACCGTCTCGCCGTCGCGTCGTCGCGTCGGAACACCGTCGCGCCGTCGCGTCGGAGCGGCTCTGGCGACGTCGCATCGGAGCGGCTCAGCCGCCGTCGCGTGGGCGCGGCTCAGCCGTCGCTGCCGCGGGCGGGCATGGTCAGCTTGCCCTCCTCGGCGAGGCGCATGGCCGCCTCGACGATCTCGCGCTGCGCGGCCTCGACCTCGGAGATGCGCTTCGGCGACGACGACGACAGGTCGTCGCGGAGCGTGGCGGCGGCGCGCTGCGAGAGCGACGCCAGGAAGTGGTCGCGCAGCTCGGGAGTCGCCGTCTGCAGCGCGGTGACGAGGACGTCGCTCTGCACGTTGCGCAGGAGCTGGCCCATCTCGCGGGCGGCGATGCGCAGGAGGTCCTCGAACGTGAACATCGCCTCGCGGATGCGCGTCGCGGCCTGCGAGTTCTGGTCGGCGATGTAGCCGAGCAGGTTGTCGCCCGCGTCGGTCGGCATCTCGTTGACGATCGCCGCCGAGAACGCGAGTCCGTCGAACTCGGCGCGCGCGTCGGACCCGGCGAGCCCGCCGGCGGCCTCGAGGGCGCGCACGAGCGACTCCGACGCCTCGGCGACCGCGTGCTCGGGGATCTCCTCGAGGTCGGCGATGCGCGCCGTGAGGTCGGCCGCGGTGTTGTCGGGCATGAGCGCGAGCACCTTCGCCGCGACGTTCGGCGACAGCTGCGTGAGCACGACCGCCGCGATCTGCGGATGCTCCTCGGCGAGGAGCTGCGCGAGCGAGTTCACGCGCGCGCTGCGCAGGAGCTGCAGCGGCTCCGACGGCGGCGGCGGCACGCCGAACAGCTTCTGCGCCTTCTCCTGGCCGAACGCGCGGTCGGCGAGCTTGCGCACGTACTTGTTGCCGCCGGAGCGCACCATCGACAGCGGATCGATGAGCCCGCGCTCGAGGTCCTCGAGCACGCGCGTGATCACGTCGCCGCCGATGTCGTGCAGCTCGTCGACGGCGTCGACCAGGCGGCGCACGTCGTGCTCCTGCATGCGCGACATCACCTGCGCCGCGACGTCCTCGTCGAGCGACAGGAGCGCGATCGCGGCGCGCTGCGGGCCGGAGAGCGGCGGGGCCGAGGACGACGGCGTGGGCTTGGCGGTGGCGGGGGCGGCGTTCATCGGTGTCTCCTACTTCGCGGCCTTCGGGCTCGCGGCCTTCGGGCTCTCGGACAGCCAGGCGGTGAGGACCTCGGCGGCGCGCTCGACGTCGTTGCGCACCACCTCGAGCACGCGCTCGCGGACGGGCGCGCCGGCGGGCAGCGCGGGCGGCTCGGGCGTCGCGGGCAGCGCGCTCTCGTTCGACGGGCGCGCGTCGAGGACGCGCTCGAGCTCGGCGACGGGTGCGGGGAACGCGAGCAGCTTCGACTCGCGCTGCGCGGCCTCGCGCTTCTTGCGCTTCGCGCGCACGACGAGCACCGCGAGCGCGATCAGCACGAGCGCACCGGCGCCCGCGCCGAGGTACTCGATCGGCACGGGGAGCTCGGCCTTCGCGGCCGGCGTCGCGTTCGCCGCGGCGAGCGCCTCGGGATCCGGCGCGAACGCGATCGAGCGCAGCTCGATCTTGTCGCCGCGCGCGTCGTCGATGCCCGCCGCCTGGCGCGCGAGCGCCGTCAGCTCGGCGATCTCGGCGTCGGTGCGCGCGACCGGCTTGCCCTCGGCATCGGCCTTCGTGTCGATGACGACGGCGAGGTACAGCTTCTGGAGCTGCACGTCGGGCTTCGTCGTCTGGCGCACGGTGCGGCTGACCTCGTAGTTGCGCGTCTCCTGCACGCGCTGGTTCGCCGGCGAGCCCTGCGTCGGGCCCGCGGCCGGAGCGCCGGCGGCGTTGCCGCGCGTGCCGGCGAGGCCGCCGATGCCGGCGGTCGCGCCTTCGCCCTCGGCGGTGCGCGACTCGCTGCGCACCGCGGGGTGCTCGTGGTCGTACAGCTCCTGCGTCTCGCTCACCTTGCGGTCGTCGACGACGGCCGTCGCGACGACGCTCACCTTGCCCGGGCCGACGACGCGCTCGAGCATCGCGCGGACGCGCGCCGCGAGGGTGCGCTCGATCTCGGCGCGCCGGTCCGAGGATCCGGTCTCGGCCGCGTCGAGCAGGTTGCCGTGGTTGTCGACGACGACGACGCCGTCGGGCCTCAGGCCCTCGGTGCTCGCGGCGACGAGCTGGCGCACGCCGCGCACCTGCTCGGCGCTCAGCGTCTGCCCCGCGTGGAGGTGCAGCGCGACCGACGCCGACGCGGGCTCGTTCTGGTCCTTGAACACCGAGCGCTTTCCGAGCGCGAGGTGCACGCGCGCACCCTGGACCTGCGCGAGCGCCGTGATGCTGCGCGCGAGCTCGCCCTGGAGCGCGCGCCGGTAGTTGACCTGCTCGGAGAAGCTCGACTGCCCGAGGCTCGAGCCGTCGAACAGCTCGAAGCCCTTACCGGTGCGCGGCAGGCCGGCGGCGGCGGCGATCGCGCGCGCCTCGTCGACGCGGTCCGACATCACCTCGACCTTGCCCTCGCGCAGCCGCGCGGGGACGGCGCGCGCCTGCAGCGCCGACAGCAGCTCCTGCGCGTCGTCGGGAGACGCACCGTCGGCGACGACGCCCCACGCCTCCGTCTTCTTCGACAAGGACGTCGCCGCGATCAACAGCGCGATCGCGGCGACGAGGCCGATCGCGACGATCTTGCGCCGCTTCGGCTGCCGCCCCCACAGCTGCGCGAGCTGTGCGACGACCTGCTTGGGACCCTGTGGACTCGCGTCGGCCATGGTTCATCACACCTGCGTGTTCATCAGCTCGCGGTACGCGTCGAGCGCCTTGTTCTTCAGCGTCGTCGCATAGCGGACCGCGATGTTGGCTTTCTCGGAGGCGATCACGACCTCGTGGATGCCGACGCTCGGATCGCCCTGCGCGAACCGCTCGGCCTGACCCGTCGCATCCTTCTCGAGGCCGCGCGCGTCCGACAGCGCCTGGGCGAACGCGTCGCCGAGGTCGGTCTTCGACGTGCGCGGGCCGTGCTCGACGGGCGCGATCCCCTGAATCCCGACGGGAGCGATGCCGCTCATCGACCGATCCCCAGCGCGCGCTCGGCCATGTGCACCGCCGTCGACATCGTCGTGATGCCGGCCTCGTAGGCGCGCGAGGCGGTGATCATGTCGACCATCTCCTCGACGGGGTTGATGTTCGGGTACGCGACGTAGCCCTGCGCGTTCGCCTGCGGGTGACCGGGGTCGTACTCGAGGCGCGGCGCCGCATTGTCCTGCGTGATCTGCGCGACGTTGACGCCGCGCACCGCCTGGGCGAACTGGGTGCCCATCGCACCGGGGACGTCCGCCGACGACAACACGACGTCGCGCCGCTTGTACGGCCCGCCGCCCGCGGTCTGCGTGGTCTGCGCGTTCGCGAGGTTCGAAGCCGCGACGTTCATGCGCGTGCGCTCGGCGGCGAGGCCGGAGGCCGACACCTCCATCGCGGTGAAGAAGTCCATGCTGCGGTTGGCGATCGTGTTGGACATCAGGTGCCGTCTCCTGCGGCGTAGCGGAGCAGCGCGAGCCGTCGCGAGACGAGCTCGGACGACGTGGCGTAGCGCGTGCGGTTGGCGTCGATCTTCGCGAGCTCGCGCTCGAGCGAGACGGCGTTGCCGTCGGGGCCCTGCGTGGTGCCGCCGTCGTCGACGGCGGTGACCAGGTCACCCGTCGCGGCGGTGGCGAGGTGCCCGTCGGAGGTCGCGGCGAGCCCGGTGCTCGCGCCCGTCCCGGTGCGCACGAGGTCCTTGGGGCGGAAGCCCGGCGTGTCGAGGTTCGCGACGTTCCCCGCGAGCACGGTGTGGCGCTCGCGATGGAACGTCATCGCCGCCTGCAGCGTGTCGACGGAGCCGAGGTCGATGCCCACGATCCCCCTCGCAGCAAGGCCCGGGCCGATCGCAGATCCAGGCGCGGCGCGGGCTTACGTTGTGGGGTAGCGCCGGCGTCGGCGAGCTTGACGGTCGTTTCCGCCGGCCGATTCCACGTCCCGTGAGCGACAAGATCGCCCGGGCCGTGTTCGGCCTGCTGTTCGAGACGAGCGCCGAGGCGGTGTTCGTCGTCGACCGCCGCACGCAGCGCATCGTGTCGTCGAATGTGCGCGCGTCGGACATGCTGGCGCGCGAGCCCGGGTCCCTGATGGGCATGGCGCTCGACGATCTGTCGTGCGAACCCGAGCGCGACCTGCTCGCCCACGGTCACTACGAGGAGGTCGCGCTGCGCCGCGGTGACGACTATCCGATCTACGTCGAGCTCGAGGTCGCCCACGTCGACACCGAGGAGCACGGCCCGCTCGCCGCCTACATGGCGCGCGACACCTCCGAGCGCCGGCTGCTCGAGCAGGAGCTGCACGCGAAGCACACCGCGCTCTACACCGCCTACGCCGACCTCGAGCGCGCGCACGCGCAGCTCAGCGACACCAAGCACGAGCTCGAGACGCGCAACCACGAGATCGCGATGCTCGCGTGGCGCGCCGCGATGGGCGAGCTCGTCGCCGGCATCGCGCACCACCTGAACAACCCCGTCGGCGCGCTCGCGTCGACGGTGCGCCGGCTCGAGAAGCTGGCGACGCAGATCCCCGGCGACGTGCGCGGCGAGTGCGAGCGGCTGCTCGCCCGCGTCACGCAGATCACCCACCGCATCGAGCACAACGTCGCCGCGATCGTGCAGGCCAGCCGGTCGAACGCGATGGAGGACGGCGGGCCCGGCGTGAAGAAGCGCGAGCTGCCGCCCGAGCTCGCGAGCGTCCTGTCGTCGTTCGCCGAGCGGCTGGACGACATCCCCACGAAGGAAACGCAGCGATGAAGACCGCACGCATCCTCGTCGTCGACGATGACGACCACGTACGCGAGGCGCTCGTCGACGAGCTGTCGCCGACCTACCGCGTCGAGGCCGTGAGCTGCGGCGGGGAGGCGTTCGACGCGCTGTCGATGCACCAGTACGACGTCGTGATCTCCGATCTCAAGATGCCGGATCACGACGGCATCGAGGTGCTCGAGTTCGCGCGCCGCCACCAGCGCGACGCCGTGCGCGTCCTGCTCACCGGTTACCTCGACGAGCGCGCCCAGCGCGCGCTGATGACGCCCGACGCCCCCTACAAGGTGGGCAAGCCGTGGCACGACGAGATCGAGATCGTCGTGCGCCGCGGCCTCGAGCAGCGCGAGCTCGCGCGCCGCCTGAGCGCCTCCGTCGAGGACGCGCTCAGCCTGAGCACGTTCGACGAGGAGCTCAACGCCACGCGCACGCCGCTCGAGCTCAGCCAGGCGATCGTGCGCCGCGCCCTCACCGTCGAGGGCGTCATCGCGTGCGGCACGATCGTGCGCGAGAACGGCGCCGAGCACCTGTTCACCGGCGGCTCCGTCACCCGGGACGGCCCGGGCTGGCACCTCGACCTGCCGCTCGACCTCGACGGCGACCTCCGCCTGCGCGCGCGCGGCGTCACCGACAGCTCGCGGCAGCTCGTCCAGTACATGGCGCACCGCGCCCAGCGCGCGTGCGGCGTCCTCGAGGCGCGCGTCGCGTCGCTGCAGCCGCTCCTCGGCAACGGCAACCGCATGAACCAGCTCATGCGCCAGGCCACGCTCGGCGCGCTGACGTCGTCGCTCCTGCACGACCTCGCGTCGACGATGCAGGCGCTGTCCGCCGCCCTCAACGACATCACGATGCTCGCGAACGGCCAGGTGCCGGGCCTCGACGAGGCGATCGCCGACGCGACCGCCGCCGGCGACGAGTCCGTGCAGCTGTTCGTGCAGATGCGCAAGTTCATCCGCGACGGCGACGTGCACCTGCGGCCGACGCGCCTCGACCGCCTCGTGCAGCGCGTGGTCAAGATCGCCGGCGGCTACGTCCGCGAGCGCGCGCAGCTGCGCGTCGGCGAGCTGCCGGAGATCGAGATCGCGGTCAACGAGTCCCTGTTCCTGCAGGTGCTCGCGAACCTGTTGCGCAACGCGGCGAACGCCTCGCCGCGCGGCGGCATCGTCGACGTGCGCGTGCGCGTCGAGAAGGACGAGGTCGTGTTCACCGTCGTCGACGACGGCCCGGGCGTCGCGCCCTCGATCGCCGACACGATGTTCGAGCCGTTCGCCACCGGCACCGACGGCGGCACCGGCCTCGGCCTCGCGATCTCCGCGTACGTGATGCAGATGCTCGAGGGGCGCATCTCCTACCGCAAGGACCCCGACCGCGGCGCGAGCTTCTCCGTCGCGATCCCGTGCCGATCCGCGCCCGCGGCCGCCGCCGGCGACTAGCCGTTACAACTCGCGCCGCGCGGCCGATTCGAGGGGAAGAGCCAATGCCGACTGCTGTCATCGTGGACGACTCCCCGCTGATCCGGATCCAGGTCCGGCAGGTCCTCACCCGCATGGGGTGCACGATCGTCGCCGAGGCCGCGACGGGAGATGAGGTGCGCGCGCTGTACGAGCAGCACCGACCCGATCTCATCACCCTCGACATCGTCATGCCCGGCAAGGACGGCGTGACCGCGGCGGTCGAGCTGCTGCGCGACTACCCCGGCGCGCGCATCGTCATGTGCACGTCGCTGACGACGCGCGACAAGATCCTCGCCTGCCAGCGCGCCGGTGTGGCGCACTACTTGTTGAAGCCGTTCGACGCGAACCGCGCCGAGCAGGTGTTCCGCTTCGCCCTCGAGCGCAAGCCCGAGGCCGCCGCCAGGAGCGCGCCATGATCTGCCCGAGCTGCGATCGCGACAACGACGGACGCCGCCGCTACTGCGGCAAGTGCGGCTTCAACTTCGAGCCGGTGTGCCGCCGCTGCAACTTCACGAACGAGGGCGACGACCGCTTCTGCGGCGGGTGCGGCTGCCTCCTCATCGCGAAGGAGGGCTGCCACGTGCGCCGCGGAGCCCCACCGCCCGCTCCACACAAGGACGCACCCGACGATGACGTCGCGGTGGTCGTCGCCGAGGGCTCGGCCCCGGTGCGCGCCGGGACCCCACCGCGCGGCTCGGCCGTTCCCGTTCCCGTCTCCGTCGGGCCGGCGCTCGCGAACGAGCTCGCCGGTCTGTTCACGCCGACCGTATTGCCCGGCAAGGCCGGCCCGCTCCCCGACGCCGGGATCGAGCAGGCCGACCTCGACAAGCTGTTCGGCGGCACGTCGTGAGCTCGGCGCCCCGCACCGAGGGCTCCGTCGCCACGCGGCTGTCGCAGCTGCGCGGCCCCGACGCGAAGGCGCCGCCGGCACCGCCGCCGCAGGCGCAGCGCCGCGTCCCCGTCGAGCTCCTCGCCACACCTCCGAGCCCGGCCGCGCTCGCGCGCGCGGGCTTCGCCTCGATCGAGCAGCTGTACGACGCCGCGGCGGCGCAGTTCCGCCTCGCCCGCCTCGCGCTCGATTCGATCGAGCTCTCCCTCGAGCTCGCGACGCTCGTCCCCGAGCAGCTCGCGGTCAAGCACCGCATCGTGCCGGTGTACGCGTCCGCCGAGGAGATCTCGGTCGCCGCCGCCGACCCGACGCAGCTGCAGCTGTTCGACTGGCTCGGCCGGCAGCTCCGGCGCGCCGTCACCGTCGTCGTCGCGACGCCCGCCGAGATCGAGCGCGCGCGCACCCGCCTCTACGAGACGCGCCGCGCACCCACCCTCGACGGCACGGTCAGCGAGCAGGACATCGCCGCCGCGTCCGGCCTCGTCAACTCGATCATCGCCGGTGCCATCGAGCAGCGCGCGAGCGACATCCACATCGAGGCGACCGAGCGCGAGATGCACGTGCGCTACCGCGTCGACGGTGCGCTCCGCCTCATCGACACGCGCCCGATCGAGCAGCACCCGCCCGTCGTGTCGCGCATCAAGGTGCTCGCCGGCCTCGACATCGCGACGCACCACACGCCGCAGGACGGCCGCATCAAGCTGCCGTCGGCCGCCGGCGACGTCGACCTCCGCGTGTCGGTGTTGCCGACGTACTGGGGCGAGAAGGTGGTGTGCCGCCTCCTCGACAACAAGCGCGCCGCGATGCCGCTCGAGGCGATCGGCTTCGAGGGCCAGCAGCGCGCCGAGCTCCTGAAGATGGTCCGCTCGCCGTACGGCCTGGTCCTCGTGACCGGCCCGACCGGCTCGGGCAAGAGCACGACGCTGTACGCCGCGCTCAACGCCGTCCGCGATCCCGAGGTCAACGTCGTCACCGTCGAGGATCCGGTCGAGTACCAGATCGGCGGCATCAACCAAGTCCAGGTCAACCCCAAGCGCGGGCTCACGTTCGCGGGCGCGCTGCGCTCGATCCTCCGGCAGGATCCCGACGTCATCCTCGTCGGCGAGATCCGCGATCAGGAGACGGGCGTCCTCGCCGCCGAGGCCGCGCTCACCGGCCACCTCGTGCTGTCGTCGCTGCACACGAACGACGCGCTCGGGTCGATCACGCGGCTCCTCGAGCTCGGCGTCGAGCCGTACCTCGTCGCGCCGTCGCTGCTCGGCGTCGTCGCGCAGCGCCTCGTGCGCACCGCGTGCAAGGCGTGCCGGGAGCTGCGCGCGCCCGATCCCGCCGACCTCCAGATGCTCGGTCTCCCGTCGGTGCCGCCCGGCACCGAGGTCGCCCACGCGCGCGGCTGCCCCGCCTGCCACGGCTCCGGCTACAGCGGCCGCGTCGCCGTGCGCGAGGTGCTCACCGTCGACGACGAGCTGCGCATGCTGATCACGCGCGGCGCGCCGCTCGACGAGCTGCGCCAGGCCGCGCTCGCGAAGGGCTTCCGCACGATGCGCTTCCACGCGCTGCGCCTGTGGCTCTCGGGCGTCACGACCACGAGGGAGCTCCTGCGTGTCACGCGGTGAGCGCCTGGGCTCCGCCGCGATCGCCGCGTTCCTCGCCGACGCGCGGAGTGCGCTCGTCGATGCGACGGGCCTCGACGCGTTCGTCGACGTGTGCCCGAGCGAGAGCGACGAGGGCATCGTCGTCGTCATCCACGTCCGCGGCGACCTGTCGGGCGTGAGCTGGCGCATCCCCGTCGCGATCGCCGCCCGCCTCGTCGAGGTGATGGCGCCGGGCGTCGAGGCCGACGCCGCGATGCACGAGCTCGGCGCCGCCGAGCTCGCGAACATCCTGACCGGCCGCGGCGTCGGTGCGCTCGCCGCGCACGGCATCGCCGCCGAGATCGAGCCGCCCGAGCTCGCCGTCACGGGCGAGCGCGGGCTCGTCGTCGTCCTGTCGACGGAGCTCGGGGCGATCGAGGTGGGCTTCCACCAGCCCCTCGGAGTCGCCGCGTGATCCGCGCCGCCGCGCAGGCTCCGCCGCCCATCCCCGTCCCGATGTTCCCCGGCGCCACGCTCGTGGTCGACGCCGAGGGCCGCATCGCCGACGCATGGTTCGGGCCGTCCTCGCCGATCGCCGCGGTCGCCGCCGCGGGATGCGACATCTTCGCGACGCTCGACGTCGACGACACGACTCCCGATGCGGCGCGCGCGCAGGTGCTGCTCGCCTCGGCGTGCGGCGCGATCGCGGCCGCGTGGCCGGTGCTCGCCGCCGATGCGCCGCCGACGCTGGTCCGCCGCGACGGCAGCGTGCTCGGCGTGATGTGGTCGCCGATCGCGCCCGGCCCGACGATCGAGGGGCTCGCGCTGTTCGTCGCCGCCGGCGCGAGCGCGATCACGCTCGCGGCGCCGCCCGAGGATCCGGTCGAGACGAACCGGATCTGCGTCGACGCGCTCGGCCTCCTCGACGAGTGCGACGCCTGCATCCGCCACCTGCACGCCGATCCGGCGGCGCGCCACCTCGTGCACCACATGTTCCGCGCCGTGCACACGATCAAGGGCTCGACGCGCGGCACGTCGCTGCGCACGATCTCCGACCTCGCGCACGGCATCGAGGAGCGGCTCGATCTCCTGCGCACGAGCGACGACCCGGCGGGGAGCACGAGCATCGCCGGGCTCGAGGCCGACCTGCGCAAGCTGCGCGGCGCCGTCGTCACGTCGCGCCCGCGCGGCGAGGTCGACGACGCGATGACCGAGATGTCGGCGGACTGCCGCCACGCGCTCAGCGACCTGCGCGCGTCCCTCGTGCGCCTGCGCCGCGACGACCGCGGCGCGATCGACCTCGCCGCGCGCGCCGTCCACCGGATCTCCGACGCGGCCGATCGCGCGAAGTTTCGCGCCCTCGGCATCCAGTGCACCGGCGCGCGCAACGCGATCGCGATGATCGCCGACTCCGAGTCGCCGATCGATCGCAGCCTCCTCGGCGAGCTCGCCGCGCTCGAGCAGCACGTCGAGCTGTACGCGAACGTCTACCGCGAGGTCGCCGCGTCCGATGCCGGGCCGTCGGTGCTCGTCACGCTCGCGTCGCTCCTCGACGCGCCCGACGACGTCAGCGGCTCGTTCGACGGGCTCGTCGGCGTGATGTCGGGCGCCGGCGTGCCGAGCCTGATCGCCGCGTTCGTCGCGGAGGACCCGTTCGCGATGCGCCGCGCGCTCGCCGTGCTCGTCGACGCCTCGGCGATGTTCGAGCCGGCGCGCCCGCGCGACGACGCGAGCCTGCGCTTCGAGCGCGCCCAGCGCGACCTGCTCGCGGCCATCGACGGCCTGCGCGAGGTCCCGCCCGCGAACCTCGCCGACATGCGCGCGATCGTGCAGCGCCTCGTGTGGACGCAGCTCGCGACGATCGGCCGCCGCCTGCCGCGCATGGCGCGCTCGCTGTCGGCCGAGCTCGGCAAGAACGTCGCCGTCGAGATCGACCTCGGCGACCTCCTCGTGGCGCCGGAGATCGGGCGCGTCATCGGCGAGATCCTGGTACACGCGCTGCGCAACGCCGCGGATCACGGCATCGAGTCCCCCGCCGAGCGCCTCGAGGCCGGCAAGAGCGAGAAGGGCACGATCTCCATCACCGCGACGCCCTGCGGCGAGCGCGTGACGGTGACCGTGCGCGACGACGGGCGCGGCATCGCGATCGAGAAGGTCCGCCGGATCGCCGTCGAGCGCGGCCTGATCGAGGCGACGGCCGCGGCGCAGCTGTCGCCGAACGAGGTGGTCGAGCTGCTGTTCATGCCCGGCTTCTCGACGGCGACGACCGTCACGGCGGTGTCGGGCCGCGGCGTCGGCATGGACGTCATCAAGAGCCTCGCCGAGGCGCACGGCGGCTCCGTCGACGTGACGTCGTCTCCCGGCGCCGGCACGCTGCTCGTCCTCGATCTGCCGCTCGCGCCGCCGTAGGGCGCTGCATTCAACCCGCGCGGCGAGCGGTCGATATGCGAGGCATGCGAGCTGTCCATTCCGCCGCGGCGCTGACCGCGGTGTTGCTGTCCTCGGGCGGAGCGCGCGCCGACGCGTGGCTCGTCGCCGAGGCTCCCGCGGCGGTGGCCGTCTCCGACGCGCAGGAGGGCGTGTTCCGGCCCGGCGTGATGCCGGCCGTCGGCGTGTACGCGTCGAACGACCGCGTCGCCCTCGGCCTGCGCGTGCGCGCGGGCATCCTGCGCAACGGCCCCGCGCCCGGCGACAACGTCGTGGATCCGGGCGCCGGCGGCCTCGGCACCGTCGGCGCGGCGATCCGCTTCGGCGCGCGCGGCGCGTGGATCGAGGGCGTGGGCGGAGGCGGCATCACCGGCCGCGACCTCGTGCCCGCCGTCGAGCTCGGCGCGGGCTGGACGTTCGGCGTCGGCGCCGTCGAGCTCGGCCCGAGCGTGCGCTACGCGCGCGTGTACAGCCGCGACCCGATGTCGGCGTTCGGCACCGCCGAGCTCGTGCTCGCCGGCGTCGACGTGAAGCTCGGCGTCGATCGCCCGCGGAGGCCGCTGCGCGCCGCCGCCGCACCTCCCGTGCGGCGCGTCGCGGCGATGCCGGCGCCGGTGCGCGAGGCCGAGCGCGATCGCGACGCCCTCGTCGATCGCGAGGCGAGCTGTGCAGAAGTCCTCGACGGGTGCCCGCTCTCCGAGGACATCGTCGTGCGCGACTCGCGCATCGTGCTGTCGGAGCGCGTGCTGTTCGACTTCGACCGCGTGCGCGTCCGTTCGCGCGGTCGCGAGGCCGTCGCGCAGATCGCGCGCCTGTGGAAGGCCCACCCCGAGTGGCGGCACCTAACCGTCGAGGGCCACGCCGACGCGCGCGGCGACGACGCCTACAACCAGCACCTCAGCGAGGTGCGTGCGCAGCGCGTCCGCGACGTGCTGCTCGCGAACGGCTGCGATCCGGCGGCCGTCGACGCCGTCGGCCTGGGCCGCTCGCGCCCGCGCGACTCCGGCGGCGACGAGGCGGCGCACCGCGCGAACCGCCGCGTCGAGTTCGTGATCGATCAGCGCATCCCGCTCGGAGCCGTCAAGTGAAGCACCTCCTGCCTCTCGTCCTCATCCTCACCGGCTGCTTCGACTCGCTCGTCAGCAGCGCGTGCGAGCCCGGCTACACGCTCCTCGACGGCCGCTGCGCCGCGCGCCCCGACGACCCGGGTGGCGACGGCGCGCCCGACGCACCGCGGGCGCCCGACGGCGGCGTCGTGGTGCACCCGCCCGACGGCCCGGAGCCCGCGACGTGCACGCTCCCCGAGCTCGCCTGCGACGGCGGGTGCCGCGACGTCTCGTCGGACCCCGACAACTGCGGCGCGTGCAACCGCGTCTGCGCGAGCGGCATCTGCACCGCCGGTCACTGCGCCGGCGAGCTGTCGGGCCACATCATCGGGATCGGCCACGACTACACCTCGCACCGCGGCGCGATGGAGCGCCTCCTCGGCAACGCCGCGGCGCTCGGCGCGAGCTTCGACGTCGGCGTCGCGCGCTGGCGCGGCACGTCCGCACCCGCGGCCGTCGCGGGCGCGAGCACGGCGCTCGCGCGCGGCATGTCGCAGATCGGCCGCCCGTGGCACAGCGTCCTGCTCGGCCAGCAGCCGACCGACGCCGCGTTCGCCGGCGTCGACGTGCTGCTCGTCGACGCGCAGGTCGGCAACGGCGATGCGGTCGCCGCGCACGCCGCGCCGTGGGCCGCCGCGATCGATCGCTTCCTCCAGCGCGGCGGCGTCGTGGTCGTCCTCGAGGGCGCCGGCGGCGTCAGCCATCGCTTCGCCGCGGCCGCGAACGTCTACGCGGTGCCCGCGCCCGCCGACGGCACCGGCGTACCGGCGACCGTCGCGGCGCCCGGCGACGCGCTCGCGCAGCACGTCCTGTCGCCGTACCTCGCCGAGGCGTCGTCGGTCGTCTACGTCCCCGCACCGCCCGGCGCCGTCATCGCGACGCCCGCCGGCACGGTCGCGTTCCACACCACGCGCTACTGAGCCACGAGAGCATCGCGGATGCGCAGCAGCTCCACCTCCATCTCGAGCATCCCCGGCCGCAGCGCGAGGTCCTTCGAGAGGGCGCGCGCGATCAGGTTGTCGAGCGCCTCGGGGAGCTCGGGGCGGCGACTCCGCAGCCGCGGCGCGATGCGCTCGCAGTGCGCCTGCATGAGCTGGGGGAGCGTGCCGTGGAACAGCTGATCGCCGGTGAGCAGCTCGTGGAGCGTGCAGCCGAGCGAGTACACGTCGGAGGCCGCCGTCGGCTCGCCGCGCCACTGCTCGGGCGGCATGTAGCTCGGCGTGCCGGCGATCGCGCAGTCCGCCGTCTTCGCGTCGTCGAGGAAGCGCGCGACGCCGTAGTCGATGACCTTGATGCGCGGCCAGCCGTCGCCATGCTTGTCGTACAACACGAAGATGTTGTCGGGCTTGACGTCGCAGTGCACGACGCGCGCCGCGTGGAGGGCCCCGAGCGCGCACGCCACCTGCGAGGCGATCGCGAGGACGGCCGGCGCTGCGATGCGCCCGCGATCCGCGAGCTCGCCGAGGTTCTCGCCGTCGAGGTACTCCATCACGAGGTACGCGACGCCGGTGGCGCTGCGGTCCGCGAGGTGGACGTCGAGCAGGCTCGCGTGGTGGATCCGCTGCGACACGGTGCGCTCGCCGAGCAGGCGCTCGACGATCTCGGCGTGCTCCGCGTAGTGCGGGTCGATGACCTTCAGCGCGACCTTCTCGCCGGTCGTGCGGTGCTCGGCGAGGTACACGCCGGCGGTGCCGCCGCGCGCGATCGGCGCGACGACGTCGTACGCACCGAGGGTGGAGTCGCGCGGCGTCGTGCGCGTCGAGACGAGCGGCGTCGTGGAGCTGGCGGCTCTGCGTCGGGTCACGCGCTCCGGATCTGCACCGCGGATGCCAGCGCGGACGCGAATCGTTCCGCCGGGTTGGCGGGCGGTTCGTCGCGCGGGCCGCCGTCAAGATCGACGGCGCTCACCTCGCTCACGTCACGCACCTCGCGTACCTCGTTCACCTCGCGCTCCTGATCGACCCTGCATCCGCGGGCGGGGCGGCCGATGTCTGGGGCATGGCTCTTCCAGGCATCTTGATCGTGTTCGCCGCGATCGCGGGCGGCTTCGCGATGGCGGGCGGCGCGTTCCCCGTGCTCATCCAGCCGTCGGAGTTCGTCGTGATCATCGGCGCGGCGATCGGCACGCTGATCACGTCGTCACCCGGCAAGATGAAGAAGCGCGTCGCGGCCGCATTCAAGTCCGCGCTCAAGGAGAACATCCCGTCGCAGAAGGACTACCTCGACCTCCTGAAGTGCCAGTACGAGCTGTTCATGCTCGCGCGGCGCCAGGGCGTGCTCGCGCTCGAGGCGCACGTCAACGAGCCGGCGAAGTCCGACATCTTCAAGAAGTACCCGAGCATCGCGAAGCACCACCACGCGCGCACGTTCCTCGCCGAGGCGCTGCAGCAGCTCGTCAACGGCATCTCGCCCGACGACCTCGAGCAGCTCCTCGAGGCCGAGATGGACACGCTCAAGGCCGAGGGCCACCTGGCGACCGGCCTCGTCAAGAACATCGGCGACTCGCTCCCCGGCATCGGCATCGTCGCCGCCGTGCTCGGCATCATCGTGACGATGGGCCACATGGACGCGCCGCCGGCCGTGATCGGCATGCACGTCGCCGCCGCGCTCGTCGGCACGTTCCTCGGCATCCTCCTCTGCTACGGCGTGCTGCAGCCGCTCGCGAACAACGCCGAGACGCAGGAGACGCACCTGCTCCGCTACCTGCTCGTCATCAAGTCGGCGGTGATCGCCTCCGCGCGTGGCGTCGCACCGCCGACCGCCGTCGAGTTCGGCCGCAAGATGATCTTCTCCGACGAGCGCCCGAGCTTCTCCGAGCTCGACAAGGCCCTCCAGGGTGTGGGCTGAGATGGCCCGCAGGATCGTCAAGAAGATCGAGGGCCACGGTCACCACGGCGGCGCGTGGAAGGTCGCGTACGCCGACTTCGTGACCGCGATGATGGCCCTGTTCATGGTGATGTGGCTGCTCGCGTCGACCGACGCGAACTCGCGCAAGGAGATCTCGAGGTACTTCCGCACGGGCATCCTCCCCGAGGGCGACATGTCGATGAACCACGCCGCCCAGATCACGCCGTCGGTGATCGAGGAGGCGCCGACTCCGCCGCCGCCCGGCAAGGAGTCGCTCGACGCGTCGAAGTCGATCGGCGAGAAGCTCGGCCGCCTCGCGGCGCTCGACAGCGAGCTCGCGGCGGTCGTCCGCAACGTGCGCGTGTCGGTCACGCCCGAGGGCGTGCTGATCGAGGCCGTCGACTCCGGCAAGGGCCTGATGTTCGACCTGTCGTCGGCGCGGCTCTCCGAGCCGCTCGCCCGCTTCCTGCGCGCGCTGGCGCCGGTGCTGGTCTCGCTCGGCAAGCCCGTCGAGATCAACGGCCACACCGACGCGCGGCCGTTCGCCGCCGGCTCGCACGTGTCGAACTGGGACCTGTCGTACCAGCGCGCCGCGGCCGCCCGCGAGATCCTCGAGGGCAGCGGCTTCCCATCGAAGCAGGTCACCGGCGTGTTCGCGCGCGGTTCCTCGCAGCTGTTCGTGCCCGACGACCCGTACGCGCCGCAGAACCGCCGCCTGTCGTTCCTCGTCCGGACCGCCAACCCTGGCGACGTCCCGGCGCCCGACGCGCTGAAGTCACCGTAACTCCGCGGCCGCGCGCGGCACGGAGCTCGCAGCAGCTCCGCGCGTGCGCCTCTCCTCGATGATCTTCGGCCTCGTGTGCGCCGCCTCCCCACACGCGTTCGCGAGCCCCGAGGACGTGCCTCTCTACGATGCCGAGCTCCGGTTCGGGTACGGCCTCGCGGTCGGCGGCGGCAACGGCATGACCAGCGCGCGGCCGTCGCCGCTGACGATCACGGCGCTCGGCGCCATCGCGATCAACGAGGAGCCGCGCATGTCGGCGATCGGCGGCCTCGTCGTCGAGGCGCTCGACCGCAACGCGATCGGCGCCACCGCCGGCGTGCGGCTGTCGCCGTCGCGTCACCTGCGCCTGTCGGCCGGCGGCACGTGGGTGTTCTCGCCGTACACGCTGTGGGGCGCGACCGGCAGCGCCGGCACCTGCGGCCGGTTCGCCGGCGTCGGCCTGTGCATGCACGCCCAGCTCACCACCTACTTCGCGGGGACCGACCTCGCGGAGGGGCGCACGGCCACGCAGATCCAGGGCGTGTTCGGCATGGTCTTCGATGCCCTCTGAAGCAACGCACCGTTGACCGAACACGATCCGTGCGACGGCCGATACAGATCGCGAGGTGTGCGCATGACCGAGGAGATGGAGACACAGCGGATCACGAAGGCGCTCGACAGCCTACCGACGCTGCCCGTGGTCGCGCTCCGCATCGGCGAGGTCGTGCACTCGAAGAACGTGTCGGTGCAGCAGGTCGCCGAGGTGCTGCGCACCGACCCCGCGACGTCGGCGAAGCTCTTGCGCCTCGTCAACTCGCCGTACTTCGGCATCCCGGGCGGCGTCTCCGACGTCGCGCGCGCGATCCCGTTCGTCGGCTTCAACACGCTCTACCAGCTCGTCCTCAGCATCTCCGTGCTCGACACGCTCGGCAGCGGCGGGCTCGACGTGCGCGCGCTGTGGATCCACTCGCTCACCGTCGCGACCGCGGCGAAGGAGCTCGCGACCGAGGTCCGCTTCGCCGACGCCGGCGCCTGCTTCACGGCCGGCCTCCTGCACGACATGGGCAAGATCGCGCTCGCGAAGGTCGACGGCACCCGCATGCGCGCCGTGTTCGACTCCATCAAGAACGAGGGCCTCAGCGTCGAGGCCGCGGAGGCGAAGCACTCGCTCGCGCCGCACGACCGCGTCGGCAGCCGGCTCGCGCGCCAGTGGAAGTTCCCGGCGACGCTCGCGACGCCGATCGAGGCCCACCACAACGTCCACCGCACCGACGTGCGCGAGCGCCTCGCTCCGAACCTGCGCACGATCACCGAGATCGTCGCCGCCGCCGATCACCTGTCGCGCGCGTGCACGATCCCGTTCTCCGACACGTTCCCGTGCGAGGACGGCGACGTCACCGCGACCGAGCTGTTCGCGCGCAACGGCTTCTCCGACGCGCAGCGCGAGGCCCTGTGCGACCGCACGAAGAAGCAGCTCGAGCGATCGAAGGTCTTCCTGTCGCTGCTGTCTTAAGAAGAGCGTAGACGCACGCGCGGGCCTTCATGCCGCCATCGCTCGTGCCGCCATCGCTCGTGGCCGCCATCGCTCGTCCGCCATCGCTCGTCCGCCATCGCTCGTCCGCCGTCGCTCGTGCCGCCGTCGCTCGCGCCGCCATCGCTCGTGGCCGCCATCGCTCAATGGCTCGCGAGCCACGCCTCGATCTCGGCGATGCGCCGGTTCGCGCTGGCGGTACCGAGGCGCTCGATCTCGGTGCGCCGCGCCTTGTACTTCTCGCGGTGCTCCTTGATCGAGCGCAGCGCGAGCTGGGCGTCGAGCCGCGCATCCTCGCGCGCCGAGCTCGTCTTCGCGAGCGCGTGCTTGGCCTTCGCGAGCGCGAACTTCGCGCTCGACATCGCCGCCGCGGGCGGCACCCGCATCTTCGCGTACCCGGCGAGCGCCTCCTCGAGCTTGCCGAGCGCCTCGGCGTGGCTGCCCTTCGCGACGAGCGCACGGCCGAGGCCCGCCGTCGCGAACGCGGAGGTCTCGGCGCCGACGGGGCCGAGCGAGCTCGCGGCCGCGATCGCCTTCTCGTAGCTCTCGATCGCGCGGTCGTACTCCTTCATCTCGAGCAGCATGCGCCCGCACGCCTCGCGCGCGTTCGCGACCTGCGCCTGGTTGCCGTGCGTCTCGAACGCCTTCGCGGCGCGCTCGTAGTGCTCGTGCGCCTCGCGGGTGCGGTCGAGGATGTCGAGGAACTGGCCGTCGAACCAGTGCGCCATCGCCGACAGCTGGCTGCCGACGCCGAACTTCGCGTCGATCGACTCGACGGCCTTCTTGCACCTCGCCTCCGCGGCGGCGAGGTCGGTCGCCGGCGAGTCGAAGTCGACGGTGCACTGCTCGACGAGCCGCATCTGCTCGCGGCCGGCCTGCAACACCGCATCCTCCGTCGAGCCCTCCGACGGGATCGACGCCTGCAGGCGATCGCGCACGCGCCTGGCGTCGGCATCGCGCCCCATCGCCTTGTAGACCTCGGCGAGCGCGAACAGCGCATCCGCGTACGCGAGCACGTTCGCCTCGGCGAGCTCGACCGACTGCTCGAGGAGCTTCACCGCATCGTCGTGGCGCCTGCGCGCCGCCGCGAGCTTGCCGCGCGCGAACAGGAGCTCCGGCTCGAGGGAGATGTCGGTGCCGTAGCGCGCGAGCGACGACTCGGCGAGCTCGACCATCGGCTCGGCCTCGTCGACCTGGCCGCGCCCGAGGAGCGCGACCGCGAGCCGGGTGGCGGCGATCGTCTTCGCGCGGTCGTCGGCCGACGCCTCGGCGACGTTGAGCGCCTTGCGCAGCGCCGCCTCGACCTTCGACACGTCGTGGTCGCCGTTCGCGAGGATCGCGCGCATCAGGTGGACCTCGGCGCGCAGCGGCCCGTAGCCGAACGCGTCGGCGCGCGCGAGCACCTCGTCGATCTGCTGGTGCGCGGCGTCGTGCTGCCCGAGCAGCCACGTCTGCTGCGCGCCGACGATCGCCATGCGCAGGCGGCTGACCTCGTCGAACTGCGGGGTGCGGGTCTCGCCCTGGTCGCGCACGCACGTCGCGATCGGATCGAGGATGAGCTCGAGCATCGGCACGCGCGCGGTCTGCGTCTGCGCCACGTGGATCTCGAGGTTCTGCTCGAGCTTCTCGAGGCGCACGTCGAGGCAGCGCACGATCGCCTGCGTCGCGTCGTCGGGCGCGCCCGAGCCCCGGCGCGTGCACGCGGTCTGGCGCGCGGCGGTCCACGCGTTCGCGTAGCGCGTGTACCAGACGTCGGCGCTCAGCCACAGCCGCTCGGCGTGCGGGCCCTTCGTCGCGAGGAAGCTCGTGCGCATCCGCTGCGAGACGTCGGGGTTCCACACCGCCGCCATCGGCGCGCCGGCGTCGGCGCAGGGGGCCGCGGCGGGCGCGCCGTCCCCGCCGGGTGCGCGCGCGATCGCGACCGCCGCGACGGCGATGCCGGCCGCCGCGATGCCCGCGCCGCCGAGGACCCACGCGCGCTTGCCGTGCCGCGGGGCGGCGGCCGCGTCGAGCTCGGCGAGCAGCGCCTCCATCGACGGATGCCGCCGCTCGGGCATCGGCGACAGGCCGCGCATGATCGTCTCGTGCACGCGCCTGGGGACGCGCGTCTTCTTCGGGACCGGCGAGATCGTGCCGGCGCCGATGCGCATGCGCAGCTCGCCCATGTCGGCGGCCTCGAACGGCCGCTTGCCGTACAGCGCCTCGAACGCCGTCACGCAGAACGCAAACTGATCCGACGCCGGGCCGACGCGCGCGCCGGCGAGCTGCTCGGGTGACGCGTACACCGGCGTGCCGACCATCATGCCGGTCTGCGTGAGCGCCTCGTACAGCGGGCTCGTCACGGGCGTGCCGGTGCGCGGGTGATCGTCCTCGGGCGCGGCCTCGTCCTTCGCGCGGGCGAGGCCGAAGTCGGTGACGCGCGCGCGGCCGTCCTCGCCGATGAGGACGTTGTCGGGCTTGAAGTCGCGGTGGATGAGCTCGGCGGCGTGCGCCGCGGCGAGCCCGCGCCCGGCCTCGACGAGGACGCGCAGGATCTCCGCGAGCTCGCGCGGCTGCTGGAGCCACTCGCGCAGCGTCGTGCCGCGGACGAGCTCCATCGCGACGAACACCTGGTCGCCGTGCGCGCCGACGTCGTGGACGACGACGACGTTCGGGTGCGCGACGCGCGCGAGCGCCTGCGCCTCGCGGTAGAGGCGGGCGCGCAGGCCGTCGATGCGCGCCGACGTGCGGATCAGCTTGATCGCGACGGGGCGATCGAGCTCGGGGTCGCGCGCGGCGTACACGACGCCCATCGCACCGGCGCCGAGGCGGCCCTCGATGACGAAGCGATCGATGCGCGTGCCGGGCGGGAGCTCGTTCGGGCGCACGATCGGCTGCTCGCTCGAGCGGTGCGTCGCGGCGGTCATCTGCAGCGGGTCGACGGGCTCGGCACCCGCGCGCGAGCCGTCGCCGTGAACGTCCGGCGCCGCCGGCTCGGCGCCCGGCTCGGTTCCGGTCGCGAGCGTGGCGGCGAGCGCCGGGTCGGGTCTTCGCAGGTCGGGCATGCCCGTGGAGATGATACGCCCGACCCGCGGTTGCGCCGCGACGACGCGAAAGATCGCGCGACGATCGTCACCCTCGCGCGCGCACCCGATCAGGTGGTGACGCGCGAGCCGGCGCGCGCTTGCAGCGACGGCGACAAGTGCCCGCGCTAGGGCGATTTCAGCGCGCAAGCGGCCGTGTCGCCGAGCGAGCATGCGGTGCGGAACAGGCGCGTGGCCTCGGCCGGCGACGCGGGCACGGCGCGCCCGTTCGCGTGCATGACGCCGAGCGCGGTGCACGCGAACGCGTGGCCCTTCTCGCAGCCCTTGCCGAACAGCAGCGCGGCGCGCAGGTCGCTGCGGCGCACGTGGCGCGTGCCGTGCTGGTAGCGCATGCCGAGCGTCGTGCAGCGCGCGCCGCCGGCGGCGGCCTCGCACGCGCTCAGCGCGTCCTGCCACCGCTCGACCTCGTCGCCGCCCGGCGCCGTCGGCGCGGCCTCGTCCTCGTTGTAGAAGCTGACCTCGACGACGCGCACGGGGTCGTCGAGGCCGTCGGCGCCGACGTAGACCTCGACCCCGCCGTACTTGAACGTCGTGGAGTCGGTGGACGTGCCGCCGGCGGGGCCGGCGTGGGTGCGGACCGCGCGGAGCGGCGTCGCGCCGTCGATCCCGAGGCCGTCGACCGACACGTGGCCCGCGTAGGTGGCGGCGGGATCGAAGTCGCGGCCCTGCGGGACGTAGACGAGGCCGAGCGTGCCGGCGCGCCCGTCGTGCGGCTCGTACAGGAGGATGCCGAGGCGGTCCCACGTGTGGAGGATGTTCGCCGGCTTGTCGTGGACGCGGTCGGCGCGCCCGAGGAGCTTCTCGACGTCGGCGACGGTCGGCCTCGCCGGGAGGCGCACGCGGTTGAGCGCGACGCCGCGCGTGCTGACGGCGATCGCGACGTCCTGCGAGCGCGCCGGGATCGTGTACGCCGCCGGCTTCGGGGCGGCGGGCGGCGGCGCGGGTGCGGCGGGCGCGACCGGCGCGGGTGCCGGCGCGCACGCGACGAGCGCGAGGGGAAGGAGATAGCGGTTCACGCCGGGGGCGAGCATGGCTAGCCCTCGAAGAGCCAGAGCTCGACGGGCTCGCCGAAGCCCGCCAGGTGGAACGCGCCGGCGGAGCGCAGGCGCGCGCGCTGGTCGGCGGCGAGGTGCTCGCGCGCGACGGAGGAGATCAGGAAGGGTGCGTCGGGGATCGGGGCGCCGTCGTCGCCGATGCGGTCGCGCGCCTGCACCGCCTCGATGCGGAACACGCGGTGCATCTCGACGCCGAGGAAGTCGCCCATCGGGCCGTGGCGCACGCGGCCGAAGTGGATCACGCGGCGCAGGTGCACCGGCGGATCGCCGCGGTGCGGGCCGAGCGCGCGGCCCATCTCGAGCGCGGCGTCGACGCTGCCGTACAGCGCGAGCACGCCGTCGCCGGTGCACTTGAGGAACTGCAGGTCGCGCGCGGTCGCGTGGCACTTGACGGCCTCGGCGAGGCGGCGCACGAGCTGCACGAACTGCGCCTCGCCGCCGCGCGCGAGGATCGCCGTCGAGCCGACGACGTCGACGAGCAGCATCGCGACCTGCACGCGCGTGCGGATGCTGTCGACCATGACGTCGCGCGGCGGCTCGTCGATCCCTGCTTGCCAGGAGGAGAGCGCTTCGCTGATCTCCTGCTCGGCGAAGCGCTCGACGTCGCGCACGCCGAACCGGCTCGCCTCCAGGCGCGCGAGGACGCGGGCGCGCACGGGCTCCCCGGGCGGCGGGTCGACGCCCTGCGCGCGCAGCCGCGCCTCGAAGCCGGCGACGACGGCGTCGACGATCGCGGCGTGGTCCTTGCCGTCGAGCGCGCGGTACGCGACGACGGCGTCGATCCGCCCGACGAGCTCGGGCGTGAGCTCGGCGGCGAGCGCCTGGCGGTGCGCGAGGTCGACGTCGTCGGTGTCGTGCGCGAGGTGGTCGCGTCCGAGGCCGATCACGCGCTTCTTCGCGGCGAGCGGCAGGTTCGTCGTCATGATGACGACGGTCTCGCGGAACGACGTGCGGCGGCCGCGCGCGTCGGTGAGCGCGCCGTCCGACAGGATCTGCAGCAGCAGCATGCGCGCGTCGTGGTGCCCCTTCTCGATCTCGTCGAACAGGACGACGCACGCGGGCTTGCGGCGCACGGGGCCGATCAGCTGACCGTCGTCGCCGTGGCCGGCGTAGCCCGGTGCCGCACCGACGAGCCGGCTCACCGCCTGGTGGTCCGACAGCTCCGACATGTCGATGCGCACGAGCGCGTCGCGGCCGTACAGGAGCTCGGCGATCAGCTTCGCGGTCGCCGTCTTGCCGACGCCCGTCGGCCCGACGAGCAGCAGCGACGCGATCGGCTTCACCGGGTCGTGCAGCGGACTGTGGCCGCGGCGCAGGGCCTCGTTCACCGCGGCGAGCGCCGGGGCCTGGCCCACGATGCGCGCGGCGAGGCCCGCCTCGACGGCGCCCAGCACCTCGCCGAGGTTGCGGTCGACGATGCCGACGGGGATGCCGATGCGCTCGGCGACGGCGACCGCGACGTCGCGCCGCGTGATCGGCTCGGCCTGCGCGGGGCTGCGGCGCTGGCGCGCGTGGGTCTCGCCGAGCATGCGCCGCGCGCACGCGCGATCGAGCAGGTCGACGGACTTGTCGGGGTGGCGGCGGTCCGGCATGTAGCGGGTCGCCAGGTCGATCGCGCCGTCGAGCGCGCTGTCGTCGATGCGCACGCGGTAGTGGCCCTCGAGGCGCGCGCGCAGCCCGGCGAGCATCTCGCGTGTCTCCGCCGGCGTCGGCTCGGGGACCATGATGTTCGCGAACCGCCGCGTCAGCGCCTCGTCGCGCGACAGGTGGCGCTCGTACTCGGCGTTCGTGGTCGCGCCGATCACGCGGATCTTGCCGCGCGCGAGCGCCGGCTTGAGCGCCTGCGCGAGCGTGGCGGCCGGCGTGTCGGGGCCGCCGGCGAGCGCGTGGATCTCGTCGATGAACAGCACCAGCTCGGGCACCGACTCGGCGGTGCCGAGGATCGCGTCGATGCGCTCCTCGAGCTCGCCGCGGTGCCTGGTACCCGCGACGAGCTGCGTGAGCGAGAGCTCGACGACGCGCAGCCCGACGAGCGCCTCGTGGACGTCGCCCGCCGCCACGTGCTGCGCGAGCGCCTCGACGATCGACGTCTTCCCGACGCCGGGCTCGCCGATCAGCAGCGCGTTCGACCGCGTGCGGTGCACGAGCGCGTACTGCAGCTCGCGCAGCTCGCGCCGCCGCCCCGTCACCGGATCGAGCTCGCCCCGGCGCGCCGCCTCCGTGAGGTCGCGCGCGCACGCGGCGAGCGCCCGCGGGAGCGGCTCGACTTCCACCTTGGCCTCCACCTTCTCGATCTTCTCGATCTTCTCGACGGGAGGCGCCTCGACGACCGCCGGAGCGACGGGGCGGCGCGCCTGCCAGAACGCGACGGCGACGCCGATGTTGTCGGGGCCGCCGGCGGCGAGCGCGGCGTCGCGCAGGGCGGCGCACGCGGCCTCGGGATCCGCGGCGTCCTCGAGGAGGCGCGCGAGCTCGGCGCCCGGGACGCTCGCCCACACGCCGTCGCTGCACACGAGCAGGCGATCCCCGGCGAGCAGCGACACCACGCGCACGTCGCCGCGCGGATCGCCGCCGCCGAGCGCGCGGTTGATCCGGCTGCGCAGCGGGTGCGTCGCGACCGCCGCGGGATCGACGTGGCCGCGCTCGACGAGCTCGCACAGCGACGAGTGATCGCGCGTCGCGCACACGAGCGTCGCGCCCTTCGGCGACGCCACCGGCGGGCTGAAGCGCGGCGCCGCCGCGGGCACCACCGCCGCCGTCGAGCGGCGCAGCACGTACACGCGCACGTCGCCGACGTGGCCGATCTCGACGACGCCCTCGGGCGCGACCACGCGCACGGCCGCGATCGTCGCGCTCAGCGGCTCCGCGCCGAGGGCGAGGGCGTGGATGCGCGCGCCGGCCGCCTCGAGCGCCGTGTGCAGCGCCGGGGCATCGGCGGGAGCGCCGCGCACGACCTGGGCGATCGCGGCGCACGCCTCGCTCGCGGCGCGCTCGCCGCCGCGCTCGCCGCCCATACCGTCGGCGACGACCGCGAGCCCGCGCGCCGCGTCGACGACGGTGCAGTCCTCGTTGCTCGGACGGACTCGCCCGGCGTGCGTCAGCGCTGCGATCTCGAGCCCGGCCATGCGTCTGCGTCGTGCGAGCGCGCATCCTACCCTCAACGCGGCCCGCCCCACACGCACGAGCTCGCCGGGCGGTTTGAAAAAGCCGCGGCTCGCGCGTTCTTCTCTCAGACCCCGGCCATGTGCGCGAATCGAGATACATTCCTCCTCGAGCACGTGACCGACGACCTGCGCCAGCGTTTCGACGTCTTCGTCCCCGAGCTCACCGCGCGGGCCGCCGAGCTGTCGGCGGCGGCGCCCGAGCCGCGCCCCACCGCCGCCGAGCTCGTCGATGCCACGTGGCGCGTCGTCGCGGCCAAGCGCAAGCTCGACGGCTCGCTGCGCGCGATCTGCCTCCGCGAGCTCGAGGGCTGCGCGCACAACCTGGCGCTGCGCCGGCTGCTCGCGGCGGGCGATCTCGACGGCGCGTTCGTGCGCCTCCTGCCGCACCTGACGACGTGGGCGACGAACCTCGCGCGCGGCGTCCCCGGCGACCTCGATCCGCAGGAGCTCGTCCAGGACGCGTTCCTGAAGCTCCGGCGCGCGCCGATGTTCGCCGCCGCCGAGAACCCGCTCGGCTACGCGTTCCGCGCGATCAAGAACCTCGTCATCGATCGCGCGCGCCGGCAGCGCCGCACCGTCGAGGTCGCCGATCGTCACCTGCCGGCCGTCGAGATCGAGATGTCGGGCGAGCGCCTGCAGGCGATCCTCGAGAAGGCCGGCCTCTCCGATCGCGAGCGCTGCATGCTCGTCCACGTCGTCTTCGAGAAGCTCGCGGTGTCCGCCGCGCAGAAGCACTGCGGCGGCCCTCCCGGGGCGCCGTACTACGTCCTCGACAAGATCCTCGACAAGGTCGCCGCCTCGCTCGGGATCACCAGGAGCCGTTCATGACCGTCCCGACGTCCGAGCGTCTGTTGCGGGCCGCCCTCGAAGATGGTCTCGACGACGACCTCGTGCACGACATCGCCGGCTCGGCCGAGCTCCAGGCCGAGGTCGTCGGCCTCGTCGCCGTGTTCGCGCAGCTGCCCGGCGAGGGCGCGCGCGACGCCGAGGTCCGGCTCGAGGCGCTGCTCGACGCCGTCGCGCACGCGGCCGTGCCGATCGTCGTCGCCGCGCAGCAGCTCCAGCCCGTGACGTCGAAGTGACGTTGGCGTCGTGGATCCCGGCGATCGCGGCGGCGGTGTCGCGGAGGCGGGCGCGCAGCTCGGGCGGGGCGAGGACCTCGCAGTCGGTGCCGAGCGCGAGGAGCTGCGACGTCGCGTGGCCGAGCGACTCGATCGGGATCGTGACCTCGAGCGGCGCGCCGGGCGCGGCGCCGGCGGCGGCGAGCTCGACCGCTTCCTCGACGGCGCTGCTCGCGAGCGCGAGCAGCGTGCGCCCGCGCGGCGTCACGCGCACCGTCGCGGTCGCGCGGTACAGGTCGCGCTCGAAGCGGCGGGTCGACTCGAGCCAGTACGCGGCGAGGTCGAACGCGCGCGGGCGCTCGAAGGCGTCCCCGGTCGCGAGCGTGCGGATCGACGCGACGCGGTAGGTGCGCGGTGCCGGTGCGTGCTTGCCGGCGGGCTGCGCGACGAGGTACCAGTCGCCGGCCTTCACGACGAGGGCGAGCGGCTCGAGCTCGCGCTCGACCTCGCCGCGCCAGCTCTCGTAGCGGACGCGGATGCGGCGGTCGCTCCACACCGCGTCGGCGAGCGGCTGCAGGTGCGCGACGGGCCGGATGCGGCGGTACCACGCGGCGAGGTCGACGTGGATGCGCGAGCTGACGCGCCGGGCCTCGGCTTGCCACGCGCGCGGCAGCGCGGCGAGCAGCTTGAGCTGCGCCGACGCCATCGTGTCGCCGAGGCCGAGCTCGGCGACGGGGCCGGGCAGGCCCGACAGGAACAGCGCCTGCGACTCGTGCGGCGTGAGCCCGGTCAGCGTCGTGCGCCAGCCGCCGAGCAGCTCGAAGCCGCCGGTCGCGCCGCGCTCGACGACGATCGGCACGCCGGCGGCGCTGAGCTCGTCGATGTCGCGATACACGGTGCGGACCGACACGCCGAGCTCCTCGGCGAGGACGCGCGCGCTGACGCGGCCGCGGGTCTGCAGCGTCATCATGATCGAGACGAGCCGCGCGGCGCGCATGGTCCGTCATATATGACACGAGCTGTCAGGTATCGTGGTGCACGCTCGGCGCATGCGAATCCACGTGCTCCTCGCCTGCACCGCCGCCGCCTGTGGCGGTGGGACCCACGCCGCTCCGGCGCATCCGCGCGCGCTCCCCGATCCGCCCGGCTACACGATGACCGTGACCGGCGACGTCCACGACTTCGACGCGTTCGCCGGCGCGTGGACGTTCACGAACAAGCGGCTCAAGCAGCGCGGCGTCGGCAGCACCGACTGGGACGAGTTCCCGGCGGCGAGCTGCACGACGCTCCACCTGGGCGGGATCGTCAACGTCGACGAGGTCGCGTTCCCGACGAAGGGCTGGTCGGGCATCACGTTCCGCCACTTCGACCTCGTGAAGAAGCAGTGGTCGATCTACTGGGTCAACAGCAGGACGGGCGCGATGTTCCCGCCCGTCGTCGGCGGCTTCCAGGGCAAGACGGGCGACTTCTACGGCGAGGACACCGACGACGGCAAGCCGGTGAAGGTCCGCTTCCACTGGACCGTGCTCGACGCCGACCACCTGCGCTGGGAGCAGTCGTTCTCGTACGACGGCGCCACGTGGGAGCTCAACTGGATGAACGAGCTCACGCGCGCTGACCCGTCGGGGTGCGTGAACGGGCGGCCGACGACGTAGCTGCGCGATCGCATCCGCCCGCGCTGGAGCGGGATCGCGCCCACTAGTTACAGACGCCGTACTGCGTGCCGCCGACGGTGAACGCCGGGTTGAAGCCGATGCAGGTGCCGCCCGTCGGGCACGCGGCGCCGACGTTGTTGCACGTGCGGCGGCAGTTGAAGTTGGTGCCGGCGTTGACCGTGGTGCACAGGAAGTTCGCGGCGCACAGCGCGTCGTCGCCGTCCGCGCCGACCTTGCAGTTCGCGCCCTGCGTGCCGGCCGTCGTCGGCGGCGGCGCGCAGTCGGTGATGTTGAAGTTCTGGCCGCCGTGCGTCGCCGTGAAGATGTTGCACTTCCAGCCGGTCGGGCAGCCGCCGGCGGCGACGTTCGTGGGGTCGCAGCCCGACGAGCACACCGACGGGATGCCGGCGATCGGCATGTTGTTCGCGGTGATGTCGATGACGCACTGGCCGCGCGGCGCGGCGCAGTCGGCGTTCGACGAGCAGTACTTCTTGCACGAGCGGCCGCCGGCGCCGCCGAGGCACACGAAGCCGGCGGAGCAGTAGGCGTTGCCGAGGCTGCACGTCGCGGTCTCGTTGCCCTGCATGATGATCTGGCGGCACGCGGTGCCGGTGAGATCCGAGAAGTCGATGTCGCACGCGCCGGCGCCGCAGCCGCACTGCGGGATGATGTCGCACGGCTGCGTCCCGCAGCCGTTGCCGTCGGGGGGGAGCACGGCGGCGTCGATGTCGCGTGCGTCGATGCCGCCGGGGGGAGCGTCGCTCTGCTCGACGGGCGCCGAGGCCTTCGCGCACGCGGCGATCGTCAGCACGATGGCCGCGATCGGTAGAGCCCTCATCATGGCTGCATCTTCGTCTCAGGCGCGTCTCGGGGAAAGTACGTACCGCTCACATCGCCTGTAGGTGAGTGTGAGCCACGCCGCACGGAGGGGCGTTACATCACGTATTTTCACGGTATGCGGATCGATCGAGTCTATACGCGCGGCGGCGATCACGGCGAGACGTCGCTCATCGGGGGCGAGCGGGTGTCCAAGGCGTCGCTGCGCCTCGAGTGTTACGGCACCGTCGACGAGGCGAACGCGACGGTCGGGCTCGTCATCGAGGCGCTCGGGGCGTCGGCCGCGGGGCCGCACCTCGTGCCGATCCTGCGGCGGGTGCAGAACGAGCTGTTCAACCTCGGCGCCGAGCTCGCCGCCGCCGACCCGGAGACCCGCGCGCGGCTCCCGCACATCGAGCAGCGGCACGTCGACGCGCTCGAGCGCGACATCGACGCGGTCAACGACGACCTCCCGGCGCTGCGCTCGTTCGTGCTGCCGGGCGGCGGCTGGGCGTCGGCGTACTTCCACCTCGCGCGCACCGTGTGTCGCCGCGCCGAGCGCCTGGTCGTCGCGCTCGCCGCGACCGGCCCCGACGCCGCGACGCCGCTCGCCATCCACTACCTCAACCGGCTGTCGGATGCGCTGTTCGTGTGGGGGCGCTGGGCGGCGTGGAAGGACGGCAAGGAGGAGCCGCTGTGGGATGCGCGCGCCACCTGAGCGCGCGATCGATCGGCGCGGTTCCACATCCGGAGTGCGCGCGCACGCGCTTATCCTGATCGCATGCCGAGCGGCCGAGCGCAGTGGTTTGCAGATCTCGTCCAGGCGGGCCTGGACACGCGCGTGCTCGCCGAGGCGGACGTCCTCGAGCACGCCACGCCGGCGGTCCTGACCGGCGCGCTCCCCAAGGACGTCCTCGTGCGCGTCTTCGAGACCGCGCTCGTCGCCGGCCAGATCTCGCCGAAGGCCGTCCTCGCGACGGCCACACCCGCCGTGCTAGCGGCCCACGTCGCGCACGACCTCCTGTGGGACTGCGTCGTCGCCGGCGCCGCGCGCGCCAACCTCGTCGCCGACGGCGGCTCCCCGGCCGCCACCGACGACGCGCGCACGTACCTCCGCCGCTGCCTCGACAGCGGCCTCATGAACGGCACCCTCACGCCCGCGGACATCGTGGCCAAGGTCGACGCCAGGGTCCTCGTCCACGCGCTCCCCGACGCGCTCACCTCCAAGCTCCTCGAGGTCACCCTCGCCGCCGGCGTCATGAACCCGCTCATCGTCGTCGACACCCTCGGCACCGCCGCCATCGCCCAGCACGCCCCGGTCCACGTCGTCTGGTCCGTGATCGCGACCGCCGCCGAAGCCACCCTCACTCCCACCGCCGCCGCCATCACCTCCACACCCGCCGTCGACGACTCCTCGGAGATCGCCTCCATCGTCGTCGAGCTCGACGACCCCGCCTCCGCCCCCATCCCGCTCGCCCCGAAAACCTCCCCACCGACCGCACCCCCGAAGCCCAAGCCCGCCGAGAAGCGCCCCTGATCGGATGCCGATCCGCAGCGGCGCCCTCGCCGCGCGTACGGACACCCACCATGGCCGGGGACACTCACTACGTCTGCATCGTTCGCATCGACGGTGTCGACACGATCTGCCTCTGGCAGAGTGACGACGTCACGCCCGACCATGTCGTCGTCGATGCCGACAAGCGGCTCCTGACGTTCCCCTCGGTCTCCGCGGCGCGCGCGGCAGGCACGGCCGTCTCGAGCGACGCGCCGGCGTCCTACGACCTCGACGCGATCGACGCCTGGTGCAAGTCGACGCGCGACGATGTCGATTGCCGCTCGATCTTGCCGGCCTGGAACCTGATCGGCGACCTGCCCGATCTCGGAAGCCTCTACAAGGCTCTCGATGACCAGGCCAACACCATCTACGACAAGATGTTCCACGGCTCCAGCCTGCCCTCGATGACCCCTCCCGGCGCCGAATACACCCCCACCTGGCGCCCCGCCGAGCTCGCGCTGCTCAAGCGTCTGCTCCTCCTCGGCCTCGCCGAGCTCCGCGCCCGCCTCCCGCCGGAGCGGATGCGGCATGGATGACGTTCGAGACAGCATCGTGCTGTTCTCGGTGCGTGTCCTGGTTCCCGATCCTCGAACGCCGTGGGTCACGCCCACCGAGGAGGCGTCGCACGCCGGTGGCGTGGGCTTCATCATCGCCGGCCGGCGGATCCTGACGTGCGCCCATTCGCTGGTGTACGTGCGACGGGTCAGGGCGAAGCGAGCTGGACGAGCCGGGGAGTACGAGGCTCGCGTGCTCCACGTCGACTGCGACCGCGAGCTCGGGGTGTTGACGGTCGACGATGAGGAGTTCTGGGACGGCGCACGAGCGCTCGAGCTCGGCGCTCTCCCGGAGCTGGGCGCACCTCTGACGCTCGTCGGCGTGAACGCCGGTACGTCGACCGACGTGCTCGAGGCGTCCCGAGGATCCGTGGTCGGTGTGGCGCTGACCAAGTACGGGCTCTCGCAACGGCATCTGCTCGTGATCGAGAGTGATGCGGCTGCGGTCCCCGGCTACAGCGGAGCACCTGCGATCGGGAGCGACGGAGCGCTCCTCGGGGTCGCGTTTCAGGAGCTCGAGGGTCGCGTCCACCTCGTGCCGTCGGCCGTCGTGACGACGTTCCTCGAGGATGCGAGGGATGGTGCGATCGCGGGCGTTCCGGACCTCGGCGTCTACACGCAGAAGTCCACGAACCCGGCGCTGCGTTCCTACCTGCGCCTCCCCGATGCCGCGGGCGGCGCCGTCGTGTCGCGGGTCGTGCACGGCGCCTCGTGCGCAGCGATCCTCGAGGAGAACGACGTCATCTGTGCGGTCGACGGCCACGCGGTCGCGCGCGACGAAACCATCCCGTGCGGCGCCCACCGCGTTCACTTCACCCACGCGGTCAGCCGACACCAGATCGGCGACGTCGTGGCTCTCGAGGTCTGGCGCGACGGCGCGCTCCAGCACATCGCCGTGCCGCTGAAGCCCTACGTCGCGCTCGTCCCGCCTCCTCGACCGGACGTCCCTCCTCGGTATCTGATCCTGGGCGGCCTGGTGTTCGCGCCGATGACCTACGAGCTCGCCTCCGCACGAGAGGGCGGGCTCGCGATGGCGGACTTTCGTATCAAGCACTGGTACTACGAGGGTCTGCCGTCACCGGCGCGGAGGGAGATCGTCGTCCTCACGCACGTGCTCGAGCACGAGCTCACCGCCGACTGCGCGGACATGCGCGGCGCCGCGGTCGCGAAGGTCAACGGCGTGCCGATCACCGAGCTGCGCGACCTGGCGCGCGCGCTGCGCTCGCCCCTCGCCGGCCACCACGTCATCGAGCTCGAGCGACACGCCGCCCGCCTGCTCGTCCTCGACGCCCGGCTCGCCACACTCGCGAGCTACACGGACTGATCACGATGGACGTTCGTCGTCTCGAGGAGCAAGCGGCGCTCACGCTCGACGAGTCGAGCTGACGTCAGCGCGGTGGGCCGCCGCCCTTGTCGAAGTCCCACGGGAAGGCGTTGAGGGAGCAGGTGCCCTGGTACTGGACTTCACCGTCGGGGGAGACGCCGACCTGGGCGGAGGTGCCGTCGGAGACGAAGCCGTCGAAGGCGAGGTTGGTGCGGGCTTGGAGGGCGACGACGCACATCTCCTGGTCGCCGACGCCCCAGCCGACGGAGACGTCGCGCGGGTTCTGGAAGCCGCAGGTGAAGCGGAGGCCGCGGGCGTTGATCTGGCCGAGGTCGACGAACGGGACGGGCTGGCCGAAGTTCTCGCCGTAGCCGAGGTGCTCGGCGAGGACCTCGCCGTCGCGCGGGCCGCCGGCGATCTCGACGCGGGTGTAGGTGCCGAGCTGGTGGTAGTGCGAGAGGACGTAGTGGAGCTCGTACTGGAGCGGGGCGCCGACGCGCTGCAGGTGGGCGTCGTCGATGAGGCACTCGGTGGTGAACGACGAGCGCTTGGCCGCGTCGAGGTGGAGATCGTGGTAGGTGATGCGCGCGGGCGCCATCCTCGCCGTGACCTGCGCGCGCGGCAGGGTGTGGAGTGCGAGGCGCATGCTGGTCTTGATCGTGGCGTCGCTGCCGTTGAGGAAGTGGGAGGAGCCGATCACGCGCGAGAACGGCGGGATGCGGATCGCGCTACCGGTGGGGAGGGCCTGCGATTCCTCGAGGGACTGGGTCGAGAGTGCGAACAGGTAGCCGCCGAGGAGGGCGGCGGTGAGCTCGCTGAACTCGGCCTGGCTGCACGACCACGTCCCGTCGGGGAAGTTGAACAGGTTGTCGGGGACGAAGAACCAGTTCGCGTGGTGGTACGCGCCGTCGTTGCGCTGCGTGATGCCGTTGACCCACAGCTCCGTCGGGTTGTTCAGCGTCCAGCTCTGGCACGTGTCCTCGTCCTCGACGCCGGCGGCGATCTCGATGGTCGAGACGACACCCTCGATCGTGCACGCCTCGGCGGCGGGATCGCACGCGTCCTCGCCGCACGCCCCGGCGAGGATCGCCATTGCCGTCGCTACCAGCGGAAGCCATCGCATGCCGACACGCTACACCGGTCGGGCCACCGCGCGAGACAAGATCTTGCCGTCGTCGCGCGCCGCTCCCGGCGTCCGGTGTCCGGCCGAGATGCGGACGCGCTGTCCGCGTCTCGGACGACGACCGTCGCAGGTGCGCGAGACGCAAGGGCGGCGGGCGCGGCGCGCGGCTTGCTCGTGTCGGGGCGTGCGTGCGCAACCGCTTCGATCAGCTCGGCAAGGACCTCGGCCTCCGCGCGCTGACGCCGCTCGGATGGCGGGACCGGACCACCGCCCAGCAGGCGCTCAACACGGAGACGATGTACGCGGACCTTCGCCACGAGCCGGATCCCGCGTTCGCCGAGGAGCGCACCGAGCTGGGCCTGCTCGGGCGCCTCGCGTCGCAGGACTGCCTGATCGAGCTCCACAGCGAGCCGCCCGGCCCCGAGGAGCTCCGGTCGTGCCTCGCCAAGCACCTCAGCTACTGGCAGCAACGCATCCGCGACGCGCGCGCCGGCGGCGGTCGCAGCGAGCCACCGCGGCTGTGGATCCTCTCGGCGGGCGTGCCTCGCCGGATCCTGGCCGAGCTCGCCTTCGACCGCGCCCCGGCGTGGCCGGCGGGCGTGTACACGTGCGGCGGCGAGACGCTGCGCATCGGCCTCGTCGTGGCGAGCGAGCTGCCGGTCGACCGCTCGACACTGCTGGTCCGCCTCATGGCGGGCGGACCCCTCGTCGCGCGCGCCGTCCCCGAGGTCGTCGCCCTGGGTGCCTCCGATCCCTTGCGGCTCCTCGCCGAGCCGATCCTGCTACAGTTTGCCCATGTCGCCGGCGCTCCACAGCCCGACTCGGGAGAGCTCGAGGAGTCCCTCATGAAGCTGTACAAGACGTTCGACGAGCTGCGCGACGATGGCGGGACGGAAGGGCGCCGTCACACGCTGCGCCGGCAGCTCACGCTCAAGTTCGGCAAGCTATCGCCGGAGATCGATGCTCAGATCGAGCGGGCCTCGACCGAGGAGCTCGACGGGTGCCTGGAGCGGATCCTGTTCGCGGACTCGCTCGCGGCCGTCCTTGCGTCGTAGACGCTCTCGCGCAGGCGTCGACCGAGGAGCTGGACCGGTACCTGGAGCGCATCCTGTTCGCAGACTCGATCGCGGCCGTGGTCGCGTAGTCACGTCGGGCGCAGGAGGTCGTCGATGCGTTTGACGTCCCAGGCGTCGATCGCGGCGGCCAGGTCTTCGGTGTCGCCGGGGAGATCGGCGAGGGCGGTGGAGGCCGGGCGCCGGAGGCGGTGGATCGCTGCGGGGCGGCCGAGGGGGATGCGGCGGAGCTCGTCGCGCCCGATCCACCAGGCGACCGCGAGGGCGGGGAGGCAGAGGAGGTCGGTGCGGTCGAGGTAGATCTCGGCGTGGCGCCCGAACAGCTCGGTCGCGGCGATCAGCCAGCCGGCGGCGGCGGGGGACAGCTTGATGGCCGCGAAGCCGGCGCCGGTCGCGGCGATGCACGCGAGGAGCCGGCGCCGGGACAGCGACGGATCGACGCGCGCGCCGAGGGCGGCGGCGGCGTGGAGGACCAGGCCGATCGCCGCCGACAGGACGACGGGCGCAAAGGCGAGCCCGCCGAGGTCCGAGAGCTTCCCGGTGACCGCGCTCGGGCCGAAGTGCGGCTTGAGCCACCAGTCGTTGACGACGAGCAGCGCGATCGCGGCGAGCGTGACCGGGTGCAGCGCCTCACCGACGGGCAGGGCGGGGCGTTCGGCGCGGTCGGTCCCCCGCAGCGCGGTGCGCAACCTCTCGAAGATCCGCGCACCCGGACCATTGCCCGCGGCCGGCACGCGTATATCCTGCCGCTCGTGTCCGAGTCCGGCAAGCAGTCCGAGAGCGCCACGAAGCTCGCAGAGGCCGAGCAAGAAGCACGGGATCGCTTCGAGAAAGCGATGACCGAGCTCCGCGAGGGCGCCTATCGCTTCTCCGCGCGTGCCCGCGATCAATCCGAGCTGATCATCGAGGAGCTGATCGACCCCGAGGGCGAGACGGTCGAGTCGATCGCCGAGCACGAGGGCGACCAGGGCGCCCTCGCCCTCGCGCAGTCGCTCGAGCTGATCACGTTCGACACGTGGCTGTTCGGTCAGATCGGCGACAAGGAAGAGCTCGACCTCAAGTCCGAAGAGCACTGGGACGTGTGGTTCACGTTCGGCGCCTGGATCGGCGAGACGATGCGCCGGCGCCACGGCGGTCACTGGCTGCTGATGGGCGACGACCCGCACACCTGGCGCGTCGGCTTCTCGAAGATCTTCCTCGAGATCGCGCCGTTCGTGTTCGCCGAGGTCCTGCTCCGCATGGGCTCCGGCGCGACCCGCAAGATGGTCAGCGAGATCGAGCGCGTGCGCACGCAGCACGAGGAGCAGGCCGAGAAGGACAACGGCCGCTCGCTCGACCGCTTCCTCGCGCAGCACTACATCCGCCTGCACACCGTTCCGCTCGGGCAGTGGATGTCGATGGACTTCCAGCGCCTCGCGAAGCTGTGGAACGAGGAGCCCGTCGCGAAGCTGATCGACGCGATCAAGGAGAGCGGCCCGCGCCTCGGCCCGGGCAACGCCCAGGTCGTCGAGCAGGTCGTCACCGCGATCAGCCGCGCGAAGCAGGACGAGTCGATCGCGAAGCAGACCAAGGACCGCGGCCTGTTCGAGGCGATCGCCCAGATCGTCGCGCTGCGCCGCGCGACGGCCCCGGTCGCGATCGACATCCTCGAGCGCGTCGTCATGCCGGCGCTGCACGTCGGCGTCCCCGAGAAGTTCCCGCCGCTCGACGACGACGACCTCGGCAACCTGCGCAAGGGCGTCGAGCTGTTCGCGTTCTTCGTCGAGGTCAACCCGCACAAGTTCCAGGCCGACGACGAGGGCTTCCTCGGCACGATCCCGCACGAGCAGCTCACGACGCCCTACGCCGACCGCGACGTCCTCGAGATCGGCAAGGGCGACTGGGTCGTCGTCAACCCGGCGCACTTCGTCCCGATGCTCGAGGGCCTCGACCCGCAGGCGCTCCTCGACAAGTACGACGAGTTCGTGAAGTACATCGGCTCGATCCCCGACGCCCCGCGCCGCCGCGACGACGGCCGCATCCTCGCCGAGACCGCGATCCGCGCGCTCGCCGACCTCCAGCAGTGCGTCGTGACCGCCGCGCAGAACCAGGACGCGCTGCTGTTCCGCCTGCTGCCCCCGCCGGGCTGATCCCCGTCAGCGCACGACGCGCGCGGACGGCAGGTCCTCGGTCTCGAGGACGCGGCCGTGCTCGTCGACGCCGCGGGCGCGCGTGCGCATGGCATCGAGCCGGGACGCCACGACCGCGGCGCTGTCGCCGCCCGAAACGGTGAGGTGCACGCTACCGGTGACGCGCGCGCGCAGCCACATGCCGAGCGGCAGGTGCTGGAACGCGCGGCGGCGCTCGACCTGCAGCCCGATCGTGCGGAGCTCCGGGTACACGGCGCGCACCTCCGACCACGGCATCTTCTCGCAGTGCCCGAGCTCGAGGCCGTCGTCGTCGGCGCGCAGGAGCGGCGAGCTCGACAGCACCGGGCGCACGCTGATCGCGATCAGGAACGCACCCGGCAGCAGCGCGACGAGCGCGACCTTCCACATCTCGTACGGGCCGTCGCTCGCGAGCGCCACGGCGAGCAGCGCGAACAGGAGCCCGCCCGCGAGCGCGATGCCCTGGATCGGCCGGTTCACCGGAATGATGAGCTCGCCGTCGCGAGGGAGCGCGCCGATCCGGCGCTCGCGCTGGTGGTGTCGTCGCGCGTAGCTCGTCATGCACCGGCGATGATACCGCCGTCAGCTGTGGCGCCGGCGGATCTCCGCGCGCACGTCGTCGGCGCGCCGCATCCACCGCGCAGACTCTGCGTCCTGATCACCACCCTCGATGCGCTGCGGCTCCAGCCACGACAGCGCCGCGCGCTCGCAGTCCTCGAGCAGCCATTGCAGCTGCTCCTCCGTGAGCTGCGTCACCTCGATGCTGTGGATGTTCGTCTCGGCCGGCACCATGACCGCGGAGACGCGTCACGCGGCGCGATTTTCACCGCGCCTCGCCGCGCTCAGCGCAGCGGGAGGGAGACCACGAAGCGCGCACCGCCGGTGGGGGCGGGATCCGGTGCGACGGCGAGCTCGCCGCCGTGCTCGATCGCGATCTTGCGCGCGATCGCCAGGCCCAGGCCGGTGCCCGTGGACTTCGTCGTCACGTAGGGCTCGAAGATCTTCTCGCGCGCCGCGGCGTCGACGCCCTTGCCGCAGTCGTCGACGGTGATCCGCACGCGCTCGGCGCGCGCATCCTCGCTCCAGCCGACGGTGACGCCGCCGTCGTTGCCGAGCTCCTGTCCCGCCTGCATGCCGTTCTCGACGAGGTTCGCGAGCACGCGCTTGAGCAGGAGCTTGTCGGCGCGCACGGTGACCGGCACCTCCGGCGGCACGAGCGTGAGGCGCGGCGCGACGGCGGGGTCGAGGCGCAGGTCCTCGATGACCTCGGCGAGCGCGATCGGCGCGGCCTCGACCTTGGGGAGCGCGCCGAGCGTGCGGAACGTGTCGACGAGCCGCCGCAGCGCCTCGATCTCCTCCATCACGATCTCGCCGGTGTCGGCGAGGAGGCGCTTGAAGCGCGGGTCGTCGCCCTTGTACTGGGTCACGCACTCCTGCACCGCGAGCTGGATCGGCGTGAGCGGGTTCTTGATCTCGTGCGCGAGGCGCCGCGCGACGTCCTGCCACACGCCCATGCGCTGCAGGTACTCGATCTGCCGGCGCGTCTCGTCGAGGTTGTCGAGCATCGCGTTGAACGCGCTGCCGAGCTGGGCCATCTCGTCGCGGCTCGAGCCGGGCAGCTCGACGCGCGCGTCGACGTGGCCCTCCGACACGCGCCGCGCCGTCGTCACGAGCGCGTCGATCCGCCGCGTCGCGAAGCGCGCCGCCCACACGCCGAGCGCCGCGGCTGCGAGGCTGCTGATCGCGATGATCACGACGAAGCCGTTCGCGTACCCGTCGGGCAGCGCCGTCTTGTACAGCATGATCAGCTTCATCTTGTCGATCGTGTCCTTGAGCGCCTGGATCTCCTTGTTCGCGTCGAACACGTCGAACGTGAGGTGCAGCTGCGAGCCCGCGGTGCCGAGCGGCACCTCGACGTGCGTGTCGACGCGCTCCCCGTCGAGCGGCGGCCGCTCCGCCGATGCGAACAGCGTCCCGTCGGAGCGCAGGATCTCGAGGCGCCGGAGGCCGGCCTGCGCGGGCTGGCGCAGCACGGCCTCGAGCTCGAGGCTCGCGTCGAGCCCGAACGTGTCGACGAGCAGCCCGCCCATCTCCGCGGGGTCGAGCGCGAGCATCCCGCGCCGCGACGCGAGCCGGTTCGCGATCTCGCCGTGCAGGCGCTTGGCCTCGAACACCAGCTTCTGGTTCGTCTGGATCGCGCGCTCGAGGATCGCGACGCGCTCGGCCGCCTCGCCGGCGTTGACGTTCGCCGCGGCGCGCCCGAGCTCGCCGATGAAGTACACCGAGGCGAGCACCGGCAGCGCCGCGAGCAGCACGAGCCCGACGGTCAGCTTGAGCTGCAGCGGTACCGGGCGGCGTTCGGCGTCGAGCTTCACGGGGTCGGCCTGAAGAAGGGTTGGGAGCGCAGGCGCACCACGCGGTCCGCCTCGGGGATCTTGGGGTTCACGAACACCGACACGAACGAGCCGAAGAACGCGCCGCCGCGGTCGAGCCCGCCGCCCTGGCCCTGCGTGAGCCAGCGCCGCACCGCCGCGAGCGTCTCCCGCGACACCGGGTTGAGCTCGACCTGCACCGCGAGCAGGAAGATCTGCTCGTGCGGGATCACGGACAGCCGTGCGATCGGCAGGTCGTCGAGCGACGTCAGCACGCGCAGCGCCTCGGACTTGCGCTTCTCCTTGAAGTCGCGCCGCCCGCTCGGCTCGTCGAAGCGCAGCTCGTACGTCTCGTCCCACAGGTTGTAGACGACCTGCCGGCGCAGCAGCACGAACGAGATCGGCGCCGTCGAGTCCTTCGGGTACACCCACACCCGGATCACGACCGTCGACGTGAAGCCGCTGTCGAGCGCGTTGTACGCCGGGTTGTCGAACAGCTGCGAGATCTTCGTCGACACCGTGAGCGCGTCGCCGCGCTCGACGAAGCGCATGCGCTGCAGCTCGGGCGTGTCGTCGTCGGCCCACGCCGCCCCGCCCAGGATGCAGAGCGCCACCACCACCGCTGCCGCTTTCACCGCAGCCGCCCGAGGCCGTTCGCCAGTGTGATCTCGAAGATGCCGACGTCGGTGTCGAACCGGATCCCCGCGTCGATGTAGACGTCGATCGGCAGCGAGCTCCAGGTCGTCGCGTCGCGCGCGCGCAGGTCGATGTTCTCGGCGAGCCCCCACACGCCCGCGCCGAGGAAGAGGTCGCCGCCGTAGACGCGATTCTCGCCCTTGCCGCGGAACAGGCGCATCGCGTACTCGACGGTGATCGCGCCGCCGAGGTCGCCGTAGGTCGGCTTGTCGGGCCGCGTCTGCAGGAGCGCGAGCGGCGCCGCCGTCGACAGCACCATGCCCATCGCGCGCGGCGTGAGCATGCGGTTGACGTCGGCGAGGTGGATGCGATCGAAGCGCGGCGCGTCGCCGATCACGACGCCGCCGGCGATCTTGAGCGCGATCGCGTGGCGGCCGCGGTACTTCGGCCAGTAGTGCTCGTAGCGGCCGAACAGCGTCGCGAACTGGTAGTCGCTGCCGACCAGCGGCGAGCCGAGCTCCGCGGCGAACGCGAGGTGCGCGCCCGCGTGCGGGAGGATCGGATCGGGGCGCGTGTCGCGGTCGTACGACAGCCCCGCGGTGATGACGTAGCTCGTCCCCGGATCGAGGTGCAGGTCGATCGCGGTGACGCGCTGGTCCGGCAGCAGCAGCGTCGGCGCGACGGGCAGCTCCGTCGAGATCTGCTCGAGGCGCACGCCCGCGGACAGGCGCGTCAGCGCGTCGGCGTCGTACGTCAGGTTCGCGCGCACGCCGAAGCGGCGGTACGGGAACGCGCGCAGCTCGCGCAGCGCGGGCGTGCCGTCGGTGCCGGCGATGCGGTACGCCTCGCTGCCGCGCACGATCGTGCCGGCGACGTTCGCGCCGAAGCGCGAGCCGAGCAGCGACGGATCCGAGAGGCGGAGCTCGGTCGCCCACTGCGCGCGCGAACCGTCGACGTCGCCGTGCGCCGCGTAGATGAAGCCGCCGCCGAGGCCGATGCCGAGGCCGAGCAGGTTGCGCTCGCCGACGTCGGCGCCGACCCAGTACGGCGTCAGCGAGTTCGTGCCGAACCACAGCCGGTTGAGCACGACCGTGCCGCGCTCGACGACGTGCACCTCGACGATGACGTGGCCGCGCCGCGAGCCCTTGTGCATCGCGAGCCCGACGTCGCGGAAGTAGCCGAGCGCGAGGACCTTGAAGCGCGCCTCGGTGAGCCGCTTGTCGCTCGCGCGCAACATGTCGCCGGGCGCGATCGGTACGGCGCGCCGGATGACCTCGTCGAGCGTCGCCGTGTTGCCGGTGATGTCGATGCGCTCGATGACGAGCAGCGGGCCGAACTCGCGATCGCCCTTGGGCTCCTCGTCGGCGGACGATGGTTCCTCGACGGCGGACGGTCCGGTCCCGGGCTCGTCGTCGGCACGCGCCGGCGCGATCACGGTCACGCATCCCGCGATCGCAACTGCGAGCGCCGTTCGCCGCATCTCCCGCTACGGTAGCGCACCGTTCCCGCCAGGTGCTACCTTGAGCCGTGCGCTGGGCCACGCTCCTCGTCGTCGCGACGATCGCGACGGTGGCGTGCAACGACCTGCGCGACTTCCGCGGCACGTGGGAGGGCCCGCGCGTCGGCGAGTCCCCCGTCCTGCGGGTCGGCCTCGGCGACGGCGCGAAGCTGTTCGTCGATCGCATCGACGCGCACGGCATCGCCGGCCGCCTCGCCGTGAGCGGCCTCATCATGCCGGCGGCCGAGTTCGCCTCGGTGCCCGGCGTCGAGGCGGACGCGCTCGCGAACCTCACGTTCGCCGGCGCCCCGCTCCGCGTGTACCTCGCGTTCGTGCCGATCCCCGACGGCGCCGGCGACGGCACGCTCGTGATCGCGCTCTACGACGACGATCGCATCGAGGTCCGCCTCCTGCGCGGCGGGCCGCGCCCGCTGTACGCGATCTTCGCCCTGGCGATCGCACAGGGCGGCTCCTGAGTTCATACTCCCTCCCGACTCCCGTGAACTGCCCCCACTGCAACGCCTACAACACCGACGACTCGCGGTTCTGCGGCGCGTGCGGCAAGGCGACGTCGTCGACCGAGCGCGTGTCGAACCCCGGCACCGCGGCGCGCGCGGCGGTCGAGGCGCCCGGCATGGCGGGGCGCGAGATCGCGGGCCGCTATCGCATCCACAGCAAGATCGGCGAGGGCGGCATGGGCGCCGTGTTCAAGGGCGAGCAGATCTCGCTCAAGCGCACCGTCGCGGTGAAGCTGCTGCGGCCCGACGTGTCGCTGAGCCCGATGCTGCTCAACCGGTTCAAGGCCGAGGCCGAGGCCGTCGCGAAGCTCAGCCACCCGAACACGGTCAACATCTACGACTACGGGCAGGACACCGACGGCACGCTGTTCATCGCGATGGAGTTCGTCGAGGGGCGCTCGCTGCGCTCCGTCGTGCAGGGCGAGGCGCCGCTGCCGCTGCGCCGCACGCTCACGATCGCGCAGCAGATCGCCGCGTCGCTCACCGACGCGCACGCGCACAACATCATCCACCGCGACCTCAAGCCCGACAACGTCATGCTCCAGGACCGCGGGCGGCAGCGCGACGTCGTGCGCGTGCTCGACTTCGGCATCGCGAAGCTGCGCGACGACTCGCGCGCGACCCAGCAGGCGATGACGCAGGCGGGCGACATGCTCGGCACGCCGCAGTACATGGCGCCCGAGCAGATCAAGGCCGACCACGTCGACGGGCGCACCGACGTCTACGCGCTCGGCTGCATGATGTACGAGATGCTCACCGCGCGGCTGCCGTTCGAGGCACCGACGGTGATGGCGCTCCTGTCGAAGCACCTGATGGAGAACCCGCCGCCGCCCTCGCAGCGGCGCCCGGACCTCGCGATCCCGCCGCACCTCGATCACCTGATCATGCGCGCGATGGCGAAGGAGCAGCACATCCGCCCGCAGACGATGGAGCTGTTCGGCGAGGAGATCAGCGCGATCCTCGCGGCGCTCCCCGCCGACGCGGGTTCGCCGGGCACCGCACCGAGCTCGGCCGTCGTCGGCGTGCCGCCCGTCGCGCCCGTCGGGCCCGTCGGGCCGACGATGCCGGTGACGCCGCAGGCGCAGCCGTCGCCGGCCTGGGCGCCGAACACGCCGCCGCAGGCGCCGCCTCCCTACACGCCCGCGCCGAACAACTTCGCGCCGCCGGCACCCGTCGTCGCTCCGCCGCCGCAGCCCGCACCGGCGGTGCCGAAGTCCGGCGGCGGTGGCGGCCTCCTGTGGGCGATCGTCGCCGTCCTCGTCCTCGCCGGCGGCGGCATCGGCATCTACTTCGCCACGAAGAAGAAGGACGACACGTCCGAGAAGGCGGAGAAGAAGGACGACAAGGATCCGAAGAAGAAGGATCCCGACAAGAAGGGCGACAAGGGCGACAAGGACGACAAGGACGACAAGGGTGACAAGGGCGACGCGGACGACAAGGGCGACGCGGACGACAAAGGCGAGAAGGACGACGACAAGGACGACACCGACAAGGATCCCGACGACGAGATCGTCGCGAAGTTCCGCGAGTACAAGGACGAGATGTGCGCGTGCACGGATCTCGCGTGCGCGCAGGCGCTGAACAAGAAGTTCGAGTCGTGGGGCAACAAGCTCAAGGGCGAGCGCGACGTCACGAAGCTGGCGGGCAAGCTCGCGAAGGATGCGGCCGCGTACGCGAAGTGCTTCGGCAAGCTCGTGACCGGCGGCGGCGGCGACGACGACACGAGCGCGAGCGCGGATCCGTGGGGCGGCAAGTCGGGCAAGCCGATCCCGAAGCTGCCGGGCAAGCTCGTCGATCCCGGCGGCGGCGTGAAGTTCATCGTGCCGCCCGGGTTCACGACCGAGAAGAACGCGTCGGGGATCGTCGCGCGCGACAGCCGCGGCGTCCTGATCGCCGTCGGCCCGGCGACGATCACCGGGACCGTCCAGGAGATGGCGGCCGACTACGCGAAGCAGAGCGGCCTCAAGCTGATCTCGGCCACGACCGCGTTGCTCCAGGGGATGCAGCGGCCGCTCGCCGTGTTCGCCGGCACGCTCGGGGGCATCTCCGTGACCCACGTCGTCGCCCTGTACACCGGGCCCGGCTACAGCGCGGTGGTCGTGTTCCACATCCCGAGCCAGCTCGCGCAGAACGCCGAGGTGATGCGACTCGGTGATGAGGTCGGCGAGCAGCGAATCCTCTTGCCGTAGGTTAGGGTGCGGGCATGACGCCCGAAGCCAAGGCAGCCATCCGCCTGACGCAGTACGCGCGGGGAGGTGGTTGAGCCGCCAAGCTACGGCTCGGTGAGCTGTCCCAGGTCCTCGCGCACCTGCCTCCCCACGGGATGGCCGGAACGGGAGGCGTGCGCCCCGAGATCGTCGTCGACCACGAGCACTCCGACGACGCGGCGGTCGTGCGCGTGCCGGGCGCGGCGCGCGACCTCGTGCTGACGGCGGATGTGATCGCGCCGCTCGTCGACGATCCCGAGACCTTCGGCGCGATCGCGGCGGCGAACTCGATGTCGGACGTGTGGGCGATGGGCGGCGAGCCGCGCTTCGCGCTCAACCTGGTGTTCTTCCCCGACGACCAGCTCTCGATCGACGTCCTCGACGCGATCCTCGCCGGCGGTGCGCGGGCGTGCGCGCAGGCGGGCGTCGCCGTCGTCGGCGGGCACTCGGTGCGCGACCCCGAGGTGAAGTACGGGCTGTCGGTGACGGGCGACGTCGCGCCCGACGAGCTGTGGTCCAATCGCACCGCGCGGCCGGGGCACGCGCTCGTGCTGTCGAAGGCGATCGGCACCGGCGTGATCGGCCAGGCGATCAAGAAGGGCCTCGCCTCCGAGGAGGAAGCGGCCGCGGCGATCGCGTCGATGACGACGCTCAACGCGTCGGCCGCGCGCATCGGTCACCGCCACGGCACCGGCGCCGCGACCGACATCACCGGCTTCGGGCTGCTCGGCCACCTGCGCAACATCGTGCGGGGCTCGCGCGTCGGCGCGCGCATCGAGCTCGACCGCATCCCGACGCTGCCCGGCGCGCTCGCCCACCTGCGCGCGAAGGTGTGCCCCGCGGGCAGCCGCGCGAACCGCGCGTTCGTCGCGAGCCTCGTGCGCTGGTCGTCGGGGGCGCAGCTCGCCGCGGATGCGCCCGACGGCGACGAGCTCGAGCTGCGCGCCAGCCTCGCGTGCGACGCGCAGACGAGCGGCGGGCTCCTCCTGTGCGTGCCGCCCGAGCGGGCCGCGGCCTGCGTCGACGAGCTGCGCGCCGCGGGCCTGCCCGCCGCGGCGATCGGCGAGGTCTTCGCGTCCGCCGAGCCCGTGATCGAGCTGGTCTAGAACCCGCGCGCCCGGAACGCCGGTGTCATAGCTGTCCGGTTTCCGGACGCTCGGATCAGCCGAGGAAGGGCTCGTGACAGACGGCCTCGATGTTGTGGCCGTCGGGATCGTGGACGAACGCGCCGTAGTAGTCGGGGTGGTACATCGCGCGGATGCCGGGCGGGCCGTTGTCGGTGCCGCCGGCGGCGAGCGCGGCCTCGTAGAAGGCGCGGACCTCGGCGCGGCCCTTCGCGCGGAACGCGATGTGGATCTTGTCGACGGGACCCTTGGTGCCGTCGAGCCAGAAGTCGGTCTTGCCGTCGGCGCCGAACCCGGCGACCGGCCCGAACGTCTTGACGAGCGAGTATCCGAGCGGCGCCAGGGCGCGGGTGTAGAAGTCCACGCTGCGCTGGAAGTCGGCGACCTGGATGCCTGTGTGATCGATCATGGGCGGACGATACCCGAGAGCTCGGTACGCGGCTGCGGAACGCGTTAGACTCCGCCGGTGCGTCAAGCCTTCGCGTGCGTCGTCGCGATAGTGGTGCTCGCGAGCGGTCCTCGCACGGCCGAGGCCGGCAGGGTGTTCTTCGGGTGGCTGTACGGCACCGAGGTCATGCCGGAGCGTGGCGTCGAGCTGCAGCAGTGGGTGTACGAGAAGAGCAACCTCGGCGACAGCAGGATCCGCGAGTCGTCGATCTGGTGGGCACCGCTGATCGGCGTGACCGATCAGCTGACGATCGCGATCCCGGTCGAGCTCGAGTGGCTCGCGCAGAAGGGCAAGGAGACCGAGTACAACTTCCGCCGCTTCGGCGTCGAGGCGCGCTACCGGCTCGTGACGCAGGATCCCGAGGACAAGCCGGCGTTCGCGCCGCTGATCCGCGTCGGCGTGAAGCGCGACGTCGAGGTGCGCGACGTCGTCCTCCTCGAGGGTGACCTCGTCGGCTCGTTCGACAGCGGGCGGCTGCAGCTGCTCGTCGACCTCGGCGTCGTCGGCACGGTGTCGCGCGAGACGGCGAAGATCGACCTGCGCCCGGGCGTCGGGTTCTCGGTGCGGATGAGAGGTGACTTCCGTCTCGGCGCCGAGGCGTACGGCGAGGTGAACCTGGAGGAGGGCGGCAACAAGTGGTTCGGCGCGGGGCCGAACTTCGCGTGGACGCAGGGCCGGTTCTGGTTGAGCGGCGCCATGCTCGTCGGGATTTCCAACATCAAGGTCGCGCCGCGGTTTATGTTCGGGATCTCCTTCTGATGCGTCTTGCCGCGACCGCCCTCGCGACCGGAGTCCTCGGCCTCGTCGCCGTGGCGGGGTCGCTGCGGGTCGCGGCCGAGGCCACGCGCGTCGCCGCGACCGATCCCGTCGGCAAGCTGAGCGGGCGCGTGAAGGTCACCGAGGACGACGGCAAGCCGGCGAGCGCCGACGTCGTCGTGTACGTCGTCGGCTTCACCGAGAAGGGCGGCTCGACGATCGCCACGATCGAGCAGAAGGGCCGCAAGTTCAACCCGGACCTCGTCGCGATCACCGCCGGCGACACCGTGAAGTTCCCGAACGGCGATCCGTTCCTGCACAACGTCTTCTCGCAGTCGCCGCCGCGCAAGTTCGACCTCGGCTCCTACAAGCTGGGCGAGTCCAAGTCGAAGGAGTTCGAGAAGCCGGGCGTCGTCGACGTGTACTGCAACATCCACCCCGAGATGGCGGCGACGATCCTCGTCCTGCCGAACCGGAAGCACACGCGCACCGACGGCCAGGGCCGCTTCGCGATCGCCGACCTCCCACCCGGCGAATGGACCGTGTTCGCCTACACGCGCCGCGCCGCCAGGCCCGTCAGCGCGAAGATCACGATCAAGGCCGGTACCGAGACCACCGTCGACCTCACGCTCGCCCGCGGCACCGAGGCCGCGCACCTCAACAAGTACGGCGAGAAGTACAAGCCCGGCGACGGCACGACCTACCCGCGCTGATCTTCGCGGACGGATCCAGGACACCCTTGGCTCTGTCTTGGCGCCTTGGCGCCGATCCGGGAGCGACTCAGCCGTCGCGCAGGAAGCGGATCACGCTGATGTCGAGGCGGCTCTGGACGAGGCGGATGACGCTGTCGACCTCCTCGACGGGCATCTTGAGGCGGCCGGCGAGGCGCTTGTGGGTGGTGCCGACGAGCGCGCCGCGCGCGCGGTTGAGCCAGCGGGCGGCGGTGGCGCGGTGGACGCCGTAGGCGGCGCCGACCTCGTCGATCGACATGTGGTCGACGATCTGCTGGCGCAACAGCATGCGGTCCTCGGGCGTGAGGTCGGCGACGGCCTCGCGCAGCGCGCCGGCGAACTCGGCGCGGTACTCGTGCTTGAGCTTCTCGAGCACCGGGTCGCCGTCGTCCTTCACGAGCAGGTCGCCGAGGCCGTCGTCCCCGGTGGGGCCGGCGGAGAAGTCGCGGAGCTGCTGCTTCTTGTGGCGGATCAGCTCGCGCATCGCCGTGATGCGCACCCAGCCGCGCAGCGGGCCGCGCCCGCGGTAGGCGGCGATGCCGGGTGGCTTGTCGCCGGGGACGAGCAGCTGCACGCGCAGCAGCTGCTTGACCTCGTCGATCTGGTCGCGCGACGCCTTCGTCGACGCGCCGGCGGCGTCGACCTCGCCGAGGATCGCGTCGAACGCGGCGTGCGCCGTCGGCTCCTGCGCGAGGCACGCGCACGCGAGCGCGACGTCGGCGGCGGGCGCCGCGGCGAGGGCGGTCGCGAGCTCGTCGCCGGCGAGGCGCGCGCCGACGAGCTCGGCGAGCACGTCGGCGTCGAACGCGACGTCGGGCCACGCGGCGCGCGCCGCCGCGAGGAACGCGACCCACGCGGCCTGCGCCGCCGCCGGCGACGACACCACGAGGCCGCCGGCGGCGGCGAGCTGTTCGACGTGCGACGCGGTCACGCGCCGGCATTGTCGCATGCGCGCGCCGCCGGGCCACTGTCGCGGCCGGGAGAGCGGTGCCACAATCGCTCCGCGTGCCCTCCGACTGCCTCGACGCGAACGCGGTCCAGGACCTGATGTCCGACTCGCTCGATCCCGCGGCGCGCGCGGACGCGTTCCGCCACCTCGACGCGTGCGCCGACTGCCGCGAGGTGATCGGCGTCCTCGCGCGCGAGCAGGTGCAGACCTCCGCCGAGGAGGCGCACCGCCGGCAGCAGGCCACCGCGCGCTCCGCCCCGACGGGGCTGTCGTCGACGGCGATCGCGCTCCCCGACCTCCCGGGGCCGAGCGGCGCGAGCCTGCAGATGGCGAAGATCGAGGAGCAGGCGCGCCTCGGCCGCTACCAGCTGATCGGCAAGCTCGGCTCGGGCGCGATGGGCGTCGTGTACCGCGCGTCCGACATCGACCTCGATCGCGACGTCGCGCTGAAGCTCCTGAAGCGCCCCGACGCGTCGCTCACCGATCGCCTCGTGCGCGAGGCGCGCGCGATGGCCAAGGTCAGCCACCCGAACGTCGTCGGCGTGTTCGACGTCGGCATCGTCGACGGCAAGACGTACATCGCGATGGAGCTCGTCGAGGGCCAGAGCCTGCGCACGTGGCAGACGGGCACGAAGCGCACGATCCCCGAGATCATCGAGGCGTACGTCGCCGCCGGGCGCGGTCTCGCCGCCGCGCACGCCGCCGGCATCATCCACCGCGACTTCAAGCCCGACAACGCGCTCGTCTCCGCCGACGGCCGCATCCGCGTGACCGACTTCGGCCTCGCCGCCGCCGCCGTCACCACGACCGGCGCGAAGGGCGGCGACGCGATCACCGACGTCGACCTCACCGCCTCGGGCTCCGTGCTCGGCACGCCGGCGTACATGGCGCCCGAGCAGTTCACCGGCGGCAACATCGATCCGCGCACCGACCAGTTCAACTACTGCGTCGCGCTCTACGAGGCCCTCTACGGCCACCGCCCGTTCCCCGGCAAGACGTTCGAGGAGCTCGGCGACAGCGTGTGCGACGGCAAGGTCCGCCCGCCGAACGGCGCGAACGTGTCCGCGGCGCTGCGCAAGATCCTCCTGCGCGGCCTGTCGGTGCGCCCCGGCGATCGCTTCCCGACGATGGACGCGCTGCTCGTCGAGCTCGGCCGCGACCGCGCGCGCCCGTGGCGCTGGGCCGCGCTTGCCTCGACGGGCATCGCGATCGCGCTCGGGCTCGGCGTCGTCGCCGACTGGGCCGTGCGCGACCGCGTCGAGCGCCAGATCCACGACGCGTTCCAGGTCACCGGCCAGCAGGTCGACAACACCGTCGATCTCCTGCAGCGCAAGTTCGTCGTCGCCTCCAACGTCGCGTACCTGCAGCCGCAGATCAAGGACGTGTCGAGCCACTACGACGCGTCGGACTTCGGCCTCGGCAACGCCGAGGACGATCGCAACCTGCTCGTCGAGCTGCGCGAGATCCTGCGCTCCGCCGACTGGGAGAGCTGGACGCGCGACATCGGCTCGAGCCGCCTCGCGATCGCCGACCGCAACGGCCGCCTGCTCTACACGAGCATGAACCCCGACGTCTGGGACATCGACCTCACCGGGCTGCCGATCATGAAGCGGCTGCTCGCCCTCGAGCGCGACCAGCCGACCTCGCAGGTCTTGCGCGCCGACGCCGAGGTGTTCACGCGGTCGAAGATGCTCGGCGCCGGCGTCACCGGCGGCCTGTGGATGATGTTCGCGCGCGGCCTCGTCACGCAGAAGAAGCTCGGCGCGGTGTACATGCAGTTCTCGCCCGCCGACGAGCTGTTGCGCGGCATCCGGCGCGACGAGGAGACGACGCTGCTCGCGCTCGCGGCGCCCGACGGGACGTACGTGTCGCCGAACGACGAGATGCCGCGCTCGCTCGTCGAGGAGACGCTCGCCGAGCACGCGGCGAGCGGCGGCGAGCGCCTGATCCACGACGTGCGCGCCGGCGGGGTGCCGTACCAGGTCCAGGTCGTCGCGATCTACGACAGCCCCGCGGACAGCGCCGACGCGAAGGAGCCGCGCACGCCGATCGCGAACGTGGTGATGGCGCGGCGCCTGGCGAGCACGCTGTCGGGGCTGTTCCCGGGCGCGCGGATCGTGTTCCTCGCGCTGGCCGCGGTCGCGCTCGCGCTCGCCCTCGCGACCGCCGACCGGGCGCGGCGCCTCACCGGCGGTGCGCGCGATCCGCGCCCCGAGCGCGCGCCGCGCAGCGACGGGCGCGCTTCGAGCGGTCCGCGCGGTTGAAACTCGCCGCGCCGGCGCGTCTCCTCGCCATCATGAAGTCGCTCGTCCTGGCGCTGTTGTCCATCCTGGTCTGCACCACCGTCGCGCACGCCGACGACGCGGGCCGCCCGCCGAGCTGGCTGCTCACCGTCGACGGCGGCCTGCTGATGAAGCCCGGCGTCGAGGACGGCTACGGCCTCGCGGCGCCCGACCTCGGCGGCGCGCTCGGCCTCACGCTCGCGGTCCAGTCGCTCGACGGCAACACGGTCAAGTTCGCCGAGCTCCAGGGCATGCCGCTCGGCGGCGTGTACATGGGGCGCGCCGGGATCGTGTGGGGCGCGCGCGTCAAGCGCCCGTACTACCTGTGGATCGGCTCGAGCTCCTCGACGGTCGGCAACGTCCGCACCGTGACGAACACCTACGAGGTCCGCCCGGGCAGCCCGATCGCGTGGGTGATCGGCCTCGACCTCGCGCTCGGCGTGATCGCGACCACCGGCGACACCGGCGGCACGCGCCTCGTCGGCGAGGTCGGGTTCGGCATGATCGGCCAGCACCGCATCGACTTCCTCGGCCTCCTCGACTCCTCGGGCACGCTCGGCCTGCGCATCACCACGCTCATGTTCGGCGGCGACAAGACGCGCCACACGTTCGGCTGGCGCCTGGGCCTCCACGTGTTCTTCGACTTCAAGGAGCACCCGGCGCCGCTCCTGTTCACGTTCGGGATCGGACCGGGCGGCAGCTTCGAGATCCCCGGCACGCCGGCGCGCTAGGTGATGCCGAGTGCGGCGATCTCGTCGGGGGACAGGCCGTACTCCTCGAGGACGGCGCGCGAGTGCTCGCCCAGGCGCGGCGGTGGCGTCGGGTGCGCGGGCGTGCCGACGGGCGTGCGCACCTGCTGCACGGGGCCGACGCCGGGGCCGCCGTCGATCGTGAAGAACACGCCGCGCTCGACGTGGAGCGGCAGGTCCGGCAGCTCCTCGGGCTCCATCGCGATCTCGACGCAGCAGTCGTGCTGCGACAGGATCGCGTGCCACTCGGCGGCCGTCTTTTCGGCGAACACCTCGGCGAGCGATGCGCGCGTGCGCGCCTGCTGCGCCGCATCGCCGGCGAGCTCGGCCACCGACGGCGGCCGGCCGATCGCCTGGTTGAGCGCGAGCCAGAACTTCGGCTCGAGCGCGCCGACGGCGAGGTAGCGATCGTCCCGGGTGCGGTACACGCCGTAGCAGGCCCAGCCGCCGTTGAGCGTCTCGGTCCCGCGCGTCGGACGCGCGCCGCAGTCGAGGTTGCCGAGCTCGGCGGCGAGCAACGCGAGCGCGCCCTCGGTCATCGAGATGTCGAGGTGCGCGCCGCGGCCGCTGCGCTCGCGCCCGACGAGCGCGCCCAGGATCGCGGTGGCGCCCCACAGCGCGCCGCCGGCGAGGTCGGCGATCTGCACGCCGGGCATCACGGGTGGGCCGCCGCCGGCGCCACCCATCGCGAGCACGCCGGCCAGCGCGATGTAGTCGAGGTCGTGGCCGGCGCGGTGGGCGTACGGCCCGGTCTGGCCGTAGCCGCTGATCGAGCACAGCACGATCCGCGGGTTCGCCGCGGCGAGCGCCGCATAGCCGACGCGGAGCTTGTCCATCACGCCCGGGCGGAAGCTCTCGACGACGACGTCGGCCTTCGCGACGAGCCCGAGGAACGCGTCGCGCCCCGCCGGCGCCTTCAGGTCGAGCGCGAGCGAGCGCTTGCCCCGGTTGACCGCGAGGAAGCGACCGGAGAGCCCGCCCTTGGCCGGCGGGAACGCGCGCAGGTAGTCACCGACGCGCGGATCCTCGACCTTCACGACGTCCGCGCCCATGTCGGCGAGCACCATCGTCAGGTACGGCCCCGGGAGGAGCCGCGACAGGTCGAGGACGCGGATCCCGCGCAGCGCTTCCGCGAGCGGGCTCGTGGTCAAAGCACTAGGCCTTGGGACGCGCGATCTCGAACAGCTGCTGGAGCTTCATCGCGAGCATCGGATCGCCCGAGACGCGCAGCTTGCCCTGGAAGTAGAGCTGCATGCCGGCGTTGGGGTCCGACAGCATCGTCTTGAAGTCCTCGTGGGAGACTTCGATCGTGCACTGGGCCTTGCCGCCGTCGCCCTTCGTACAGCTCGGCGGGTTGGCGGTGCAGTCGACCGTCCACTCGCCACCGCCGTCACCGCTGATCTTGAAGAAGTAGATCGCGTTGAGCTCGCGCGCCTTGTCGGGGTACTGGCTGAGACCTTGCGGGACCAGGTTGTCGAACAGGTCCTGCGCGTCCTTGGGCAGAGTGGCCATGCTTGTTTCCTCCGAGGCGGGTGTTAACCCGCACCCGAGGTACAGTCAACGCTGACTGCTATCACTTCGCAGGCGGGAGGTCCGAGGTCGCGAACGCACACTCCGCGGCGCTGCCCTCGGTGGGCGCGAAGTTGACCGAGTCCGTGTAGAAGACGCGCTGGAACGTCGTGCCCCAGCACTCCGACGCCGTGACCTCGGGAGTCTCGGCCGGGAGGTTGCCCTTCGCGATGCGCGCATCCGCGCGGCCGGCGCCCGTCTTCAGCCAGCGCGAGCGCAGCGTGATCTCCTCGAGCTCCGGACCGCCACCCGCGTCGCCGCCGATGTCGAACACCATGTCGCCGCCGCCGTCGGCGGTCTCGTTGTACGCGTAGTACGCATCGACCGGGTTGCCGCGATCGTCGGTCGACATGAGCTGCAGGTCGAGGTGGCGCGCCGCGAGGTCGTACTTCACCTCGACCGAGCCGCGCGCGTCGCCGGAGTCGATCGGGTTGACGCGGCGACCGGCGTCGAAGTCGACGAGGAAGCTGCCGTTGCCGCGGAGGTCGCCGTTCCGCGGATCCGCGACGCCGTCGATGATCACCGTGAAGCCCTGCGCCGCCGCGTCGATCTTCGAGCGGCCCGCCAGCTGGTACGTGTACGTGCCGTCGCCGACATCGCGCACGTCGAGCTTGTACTCGGCGGGATCGAGCGCGTCGCTGAACGGCCCCCACGTGTAGACGTCGCCGTCGACGGAGGTCACCGGGAACTGCACGATCGTGTGCACGAGCACGAGCACCCACGCGGTGCCGCCGTTGAACGTGCGCGTCACGCCGCGCGTCGCGACGTACCAGTCGGCGAGCGCGCCGATCGTCCGCTGCTGCCCGCCCGGCAGCTTGATCGACACCTGCTCGGCGGTCGGGATGGCGCGCGCGAGGCCGCTCGGCGGCGCGTCCTGCTTGATGATGCAGCCGACGAGGGCGGCGGCGGTGGCGGCGGCGAACAGCGTCTTCTTCATCATGCCGGACGCCCAAGCAGCCTTCGGGCCAGCAGCCCGCAACGGGATCCGGCGACTTACGGTGTTGGAATTCGCCGCACCGCCGGCGCGGGCAGGACCGTGACCGTGTCGCCGTCGTGGAACACCACGACCGCATCCGGCGCGACCGCGACGCCGACCGGATCGGGCCGCGCGATCGCCGGCAGCGGCCACACCCACGCGACGGTCGCGTCCGGCGTCAGCGCGGCGACGTAGTCGTGCTCGAGCGAGCTGTCGAGGCGCACTGCCACCGCGCCCGCCCCGGTGGCCCCGGTGGCCCCGGTGGCGTCGGCGACGCCGAGCACGCCGATACCCGGCAGCGTCCGGACCGCCGCCGGCCGGCGCACCGAGCGCGCCACCAGCGCGCCGTCCTCCTGCGCGACCGTCCAGCCGTCGCTCGGCGGTCCGCCGTCGGCGGGGACGGCGGCGCCGGTGTCGACGTTGATCACGATCGTCTGGTCGCCGCGCCGCCAGCGCACGTGGTCGCCGTCGTCGACGTCGACGGTCCTCCCGTTCGTGCGCAGGCGCCGCTGGTCCTGGGCATCGACCCACACCGCCTGCGCGCCGCGCGCACCGGCGAAGTCGTCGGTGGCTCCCTCGGCGCCGCGGATCGCGACGTGGCTCGCGTCCTCGCCGTCCACGCCGACGACGCGCACGCAGCCGAGCAGGCGCTCGCCGGGGCGCAGCTCCACCGGCTTCGCGCACTGCGCGATCAGCACCACGCCGCGCCGGTGGGCGAGCGGCGGCGCGACGTGCTCGCCGGTGCGCTTGGTCCACGCGGTGCGCCCGGTCCGCCAGTCCACGGCGCAGAAGCCGAGCTGCGACGACGCCACGACCGCGAGGTCGCCGGCGATCACCGGCCCGGCGACCTCGAAGCGCGGACCGTCGCCGACCGGCAGCGCGATCGTGCGCGCCGGCCGGGCGTGCGGCAGCGCGGCGAGCTCGCGCCACGCCGGCGCCTGCGCGGCGACCGGCGCCGGAGGTACGCGCGCCTCGGCGGCGTCCTCGGCGGGCGGCGCCTCGCGCTTCGACTTGCAGGCGGCGGCGACGAGGATCAGCAGCGCGAGCCGCTTCACTTGCGGCCCAGCAGGCGCCGCAGGATCCCGGCGCGCCTCGCCGCGCTGTCGGGCGCCGCGGCGAGGTCGTCGTCGCCGCCCGCGTCCTCGTCCTCGGTGGGCACGCTGCCGTCGACGAAGCCGACGATGTCGCCGTCGGCCACGAGCAGCACCGCGGGAGAGATCGCGCGCCCGCCGGCGTCGGCGTAGCGGTCCGCGACGAGCAGCACGAGCTCCGCGAGCCCCGGCTGCATCGCCGACGTCGCGAGGAGGACGCCGCGCGCCGGCATCGCGACGGCGAGCAGCTCGGCGTCGAGCTCGCGCGCGATCCGCTGCATCAGCGCCGGGTCGAGCAGCTTCTCGGCGGCGTAGAAGCTGCCGCTCACCACGGCGAGCGTGAGGTCGCCCGCGCGCACGAGCTCGAGCTCGACGTCCTCGGTCGCGAGGTTCGCGAGCGCGTCGCGCCGCAGCTCGTCGAGCGGGCGCCCCGACGACTCGTCGCGCAGCATCATGAACGTGTTCTCGCCGTCGAGGCCGTACACGATCACCGGCAGCCCGTCGGGCGCGTCCTCGAACAGCGGCGACCACATCGCCTCGTCGAGCTCGACGGCGTCGGGCGCGCGCAGGCTCGGCATCACGCGCCCGCCGCCCGCCTCGGGCGACAGCCGCAGCGACTCCTCGGCGGCGAGCAACAGCTTGAACAGGCTCTCGTCGGCGCCGTCCTCGATCACGCGCTGCGCCCGGTTCGTCGGGAACACGACGGAGCGATCGCCGAGCTGGAAGCCGAACGGCACGGTCGCGCGCCGCGTGGTCTCCCACCGCCCCGACGGGTGCTTCGCGCGCAGCAGCTCGCCGGTGAGCGCGGCGAGCTCGAGGACGCGCGCCCAGTAGCGCGGCTCGTCCTCGCGCGCCGGCGGGTCGGCGAGCGTCTGGTCCTCGAGCATGCGCAGCGCCATGCCGAGGTCGCGCGTGCCGACGCGCCCGGCCGTGCGCCGCGCGAGCGCCGCGAACCAGCGGTCGGCGAGCGCCGCGACCTCGTCGAGCGCCACCGGCTCGGCGCGGATCACCGGCGACGCCGCGCCGACGCGCTCGAGCGTCCCGCCGGCGGCGCGCAGCGCCTCGCGCAGGACGAGCGGCGCGTCGCCGGAGATGACGTAGCAGACCGCCGCCTCGGGGTGCCCCTCGTCGGCAAGGAGGCCGCGCGCGTTGAGGACGCGCGCCATCGCGAACAGGCCCGACAGCTCCGGCTCCTCGTCGATCTCCGCCGCCGAGCGGTGGTCCGTCTGGATCGCAACCTCGTGCCCCTCGACGCTCGCCGCGAGGTCCACCTTGTCGATCGAGCAGTACATCCCGCCTTGTGGTTACCGCGGATCCTGCTCGGCGCCCTCAGTGATCGCCGCCGCCGCCTTCGTTCTTCTTGCGCTTGGCCTGCGCCTCGCGCATGCGGTCCGCCCAGCCATCCTTGTTGATCTGCATCGTGCGGCTGAGCGCGAGCGCGCCGCGCGGGACGTCCTTGGTGACCGTCGTTCCGGAGCCCACGTAGGCGTCGCGCCCGACGGTGACGGGAGCGACGAGCTGGCTATCGGATCCGATGAAGGCGCCCGCCTCGATCGTCGTCTTGTGCTTGCTGACGCCGTCGTAGTTGCACGTGATCGTCCCGGCGCCGATGTTCGCCTTCGCGCCGATCGACGCGTCGCCGAGGTACGCGAGGTGGTTCGCCTTCGCGCCCGCCATGAGGTGCGCCTTCTTCGTCTCGACGAAGTTGCCCAGGCGCGCGCCGTCGTCGATGCGCGTGCCCGGGCGACAGTGCGTGAACGGCCCGATCTCCGTCCGCGGGCCGATCGTCGCCTCGCCGAGGACCGAGTACGGCTTCAGGTAGGCCGACTCCGCGACACTCGTATCGACGACGACCGAGCCGAGGTCGATGCGCACGTGGTCGGCGATCGTCGTCTTGCCGCGCAGCGCGACGTTCGGAGCGAGCCACACGTCCTTGCCGATCGGTCCGACGTCGGCGTCGATGTACGTCGCCGACGGATCCACCATCGTGACGCCGGCGCGCATCCACGCCTCGTTGATGCGGCGCCGCGCCTCGACCTCGACGCCGGCGAGATCGACGCGGTCGTTGATGCCCGCGACCTCGGTGAACGGCGCATCGATCGCCGTCGCGCCGCCGCGCGCGTGCGCGTGCGCGACGAGGTCGGTCAGGTAGAGCTCGCCCTTCGCGTTGTCGGCGCGCAGCGCGGCGAGGTCGCGGCGCAGGTGCCCGAGGCGGATCGCGTAGAAGCCGGCGTTCGTGTCGGCGATCCTGCGGACCTCGGCCGAGGCGTCGGCGTGCTCGACGATCTTCGCGAGCGTGCCGTGCTCGTCGCGCACGAGGCGCCCGTACGGCATCGGCCGGGGCGGCACCGTCGACAGGAGCGCCATGCCGGCCGGGCTCTTCGCGCACGCGGCGACCAGCTCGGCGATCCGCTCGCTCGCGAGCAGCGGCGCGTCGCCGGTCAGGATCACGACGATGCGGTCGTCGGACTCCTTCTCGATCGCCGGCAGCGCGCACTGCACCGCGTGCCCGGTGCCGCGCTGCTCGGGCTGCAGCGCGACCTCGACGTGGTTCGCGCCGAAGCTCGCGTCGAGCGAGGCCTTCACGACCTCCGACTTGTGCCCGAGGATCGCGACCACGCGCTCGGCACCGGCGGCGCGCGCGGCGCCGACGACCCAGTGCAGCATCGGGCGCCCGGCGATGCGGTGCAGCACCTTGGGCAGCTCGCTCTTCATGCGCGTGCCCAGACCCGCCGCCATGATCAGGACGAGAGGACGAGACTCAGCCATGCGGCGCGAACGTAGCAGCAACCGCGGGGTACGTCCGTGTGGTTATGACCTCGATGTTGCGTCGAATGTTGCGCGTACTCCGGGCAGACTTTGTTAGCGTCCGCGCGATGAGGATGCGCCTGGCCTGTCTCTCGCTCGCGATCGCCGCGGCGGCCTGTGGACCCACTCCGCGCGGCGACGACGTCGACGCTCCGACGATCCGCGTCGAGCCGGAGGACCTCACGCTCGAGGTCGTCAACCGCGCGGTCGTGTCGCAGCCGTACACCGCGAAGCTGCTCCTCCCCGACGCCGATCCGGAGGACATCACGGCGAGCGTCACGTTCGAGGTCGTCGAGAGTGCGTTCGGCACGTTCTCCGGGTCGACGCTGACGCTCGGCGGCGGCGCCTCCGGACGCGCGCGCGTGGTCGCCCGCCACGACGGCCTGTCGGGTGACACCGGCCTCACGGTGCTCGTGAAGGACCGGCGCTTCGACGGCAACGTGCCCCCGAACGCTCCGGACCTGTTCGGCAGCGCCGTCGAGACGGCCGGGCTCGCGCCGCAGATCGCGTACCCCGCGCACGACATCACCGTGCCGCCGAACCTCGGCGAGTTCGACGTGCACTGGCGCAGCTCGCCGGCGGACCTGTACGAGATCGCGCTGCAGAACCAGTTCGTCGACGTGCGCATCTACAAGGCCGCGACCGGCAACGCGTTCGTCACCTACACGCCCGACGAGTGGTACACGCTCGGCAGCTCGAGCGAGCCGCTGACGCTCACCGTCGCCGGCATGCGCACCACACAGCCCGACCAAAAAGGCACGGCGCAGCCGCAGAACGTCAACGTCACGAACGAGACCGTCGTCGGCGGCATGTACTACTGGACCACCGCGCCGTCGCAGGGCGTGTACCGCTACGACATGGGGCTGCCGAACGTGCCGCCGTCGTCGTACTTCCCGATGAACGCCGAGCCGACGCCCTGCCTCGGCTGCCACGGCCTGTCGAAGGACGGGACGAAGATGGCGCTCACGCTCGACAGCGGCGACGGCCGCGGCACGATCTTCGAGGTCGCCGACCGCAGCGTGCTCGTGCCGTACACCACGAACGCGCAGAACTGGAACTTCGCGTCGTTCACGCCCGACGCGACGAAGCTCGTCACGGTGTTCCAGGGCAACATGGTGTTCCGCGCGACGGCGGGCGGCGGCGTGCTCGCGAACATCCCGAGCAACCCGGGCCTGCGCGCGACGCACCCCGAGCTGTCGCCCGACGGCACGCGCCTCGCGAACGTCGAGACGTCGCAGCTGTCGTGGGACTTCCAGGTGTTCAACGGCTCGATCGTGGTCCGCACCGTCGACGCGTCGACCAACACGTTCGGGCCGATCCAGACGCTCGTGCCGAACCAGTCCGGCGCGTCGAACTACTACCCGTCGTGGTCGCCCGACGGGCAGTGGATCGCGTTCACGCGCACGACCGGCAACTCCTACGCCGACACGTCGGCGCAGGCGTGGATCGTGAAGGCGGACGGCTCGCTGCCGCCGATCCAGCTGAACATCGCGAACCTCGGCCCGAACCTCACGAACTCGTGGCCGCGCTGGACGCCGTTCGCCCAGAGCACCGGCCCGAACCGGGAGCCGCTGTTCTTCCTGACGTTCTCGACGATGCGCGCGTTCGGCGTGCGCCCGACCGGCGGGACGCAGATCTGGATGACGCCGTTCTTCCCGGACCGCGCGATCGCGGGCCAGGACCCGTCGGGGCCGGCGTTCCGGATGCCGTTCCAGCTGACGTCGAGCGCGAACCACATCGCCCAGTGGACGCAGGCGATCGTGATCGGCCGCAAGGCGGACGGCAGCATCCTGACCGCGAGCGAGGCCGGGACGTACGATCTGGCGCCCTGATCGCGGTTGAGTGAACGCCGCTCGTTTTCGTCGGTGATGACGTGACCGCCTGTCCCACGGACGACGTGCTCGGCGCGCTCGTCCAGCGCACGCTCGACGATGCGGAGGCGCGCGAGGTCACGACGCACCTCGACGCGTGCGATGCGTGCCGGCAGGTGGTGATCGCGGCGGTGCGCGGGGGCGTCGTGGTGGTGGAGGCGGACGCGGCGACGCCGGCGACGGTGACGATGGCGCTGGGGACGCCGCTCGAGCCGCGTGTCGACGGGGCGTCGCCGGAATTCGCGATCGGCGCGCGCGTCGGGCGCTACGAGCTGCGCGAGCTGCTCGGCTCGGGCGGGATGGGGCGCGTGTACGCGGCGTACGACGCCGAGCTCGACCGGTCGATCGCGCTCAAGGTCATGCGCCCCGACCTGGCGGGGCGCGCGAGCGTGCTCGCGGAGCGGCTCGTGCGCGAGTCGCAGCTGATGGCGAAGATCGTGCACCCGGCGGTGATCGCCGTGCACGACGTCGGGCGCGCCGGCGACGCGGTGTTCATCGCGATGGACCTCGTGCGCGGCGACACGCTCGGCGCGTACGTGCGGCGCGCGGCGCCGGGCTGGCGGGAGACGCTCGCGCTGCTCGCGAAGGCGGGCGAGGGGCTCGCGGCGGCGCACGCGCGCGGCGTCGTGCACCGCGACTTCAAGCCCGACAACGTGCTCGTCGAGCTGGGCGACGACGGGCGTGCCGGGCGCGTCGTCGTCACCGACTTCGGCGTCGCGCGCGCGTTCGCCGACGAGCGGGAGGAGCGGGAGGAGCAGCAGCCGCGCGCGCCCGACGAGCCGGCGGTCGTCGTCGTGGATCTGCGGCTGACCGCGACCGGCACCGCCGTCGGGACGCCGGCCTACATGGCGCCCGAGCACATGAGTAGCAACGTCGCCGACGAGCGCGCCGACGTGTGGGCGTTCGCGGTGACGGCGTGGGAGCTCCTGTTCGGCGAGCGGCCGTTCGCGGGGCGCTCCGTCGACGAGCTGCGCCGGGCGCTCGCCGGGCCGCCGCGCGCGCCGGGCAAGACCGACGTGCCGCGGCGGATCGTGCGCGCGCTCGAGCGCGGGCTCGCGTTCGACCCGGCGGCGCGCTGGCAGCACCTGCCGGCGTTCCTCGCGGCGCTCTCGGCGGCGCCGCCGCCGGGAGAGCACAAGGTCCGGAGGGTGGGCGTCGCGACCGCGCTCGCGGTCGGGCTCGTCGGCGCGGGCGTCGCGGGGGCGCGCTGGCTCGGCGGCGGCGACGGTGACCGCGGCGCGACGGCGGTGACCGCGGCGGCGGATCCGTGCGCGCGCGCGTACGCCGCGTTCGACGACGCCTACGGCGACGTGCGGGCGACGACGGTGGCGGCCATGCTCGTGGCGGATCCGCAGGCACGTGGGATCGCGACGAAGCTCGACGACGTCGCGGCGAAGTGGCGCGCGCAGATGCGCGCGGCGTGCAGCGCGCCGGCGCCGGGCGAGGCGGCGATCGGCGCGACGCAGGGCGCGACGCAGGGCGGGATCGAGGGCGCGACGCAGGGCGGGATCGAGGGCGCGATGCAGGGCGGGATCGAGGGCGCGACGCAGGGCGGGATCGAGGGCGCGATGCAGGGCGCGACGCAAAACGGGATCGAGCGCGCGACGCAGGGCGCGACACGGGGTGCGATCGATGGCGCGATCGACGGCGCGATCGACGCCGCGATCGCGCGCCCGACCGACGGCGCCCGGCACCGCTCGCCGGGCGAGCGCCTGGCGTGCCTCGAGGCGCGCCGGCTCGAGCTCGCGGGCTTCGTCGCCGACGTCCTCGCCGACGGGCCGCGCCACGCGAGGAAGCTGGGCGCGCTGCTCGGCGACCCCGCCGCGTGCGCGGATCCGCCGTCGGGGATGCTCGCGGCGCGCGTGCCGGCGGATCCGGCGCTGCGGCGCAGGGTGACGGCGCTGCGCTACCGCGCGTTCGACGCCGAGGATCAGCGCGATCGCGGCGACTACCTGGGCGCGATCGCGGCGGCGACGGCGATCGCCGACGAGGCGAAGGCGCTGTGGCCGATGGTGCACGCCGAGGCGCTGTACCTGCTCGGCACGGCGCAGTCGTTCGGCGGCGACACGGTGAAGGGCGCGGCGACGCTGCGCGAGGCCGCGGCGCTCGCCGAGCGCGCCCACCACGACTACATCGCGGCGAACGTGTGGCTCGCGCTCGCCCAGGGCGCGGCGTTCGACGCGGGCGACCCGGCGCGCGGGCTCGAGTACGTGTCGTACGCGGAGGCGGCGGTCGCGCGCATCGATCGCAAGCCCGACATGGTCACGATGCTCGAGTACACGCGCGGCGCCGTGCTGATCGAGGCGGACCGCGCCGCCGAGGGCGAGGCGTCGCTCGTGCGCGCGCTCGACCTCGCGCAGCGGAGCGCGCCCGAGCTGATCGCGATCGTGACGCAGGGCCTCGGCTACCTGCACGAGGACCGCGGCCGCTACGACGAGGCGGTCGCCGCGTACCGCCGCGCGCTCGCGCACCTCCCGCCGGGACCGGCCACGGGCACCGAGGTCACGTTCCGCAACCGGCTCGCGATCAACCTGAGCCTGCTCGGGCACACCGAGGAGGCCGAGCGCGAGGCGCGCGCGGCCCTCGCGATCGCGGAGCGCATCCTCGGCGAGACGCACCTCGACCGCGCGGTCGCGCACCTCAACCTCGCGCAGGTGCTCGACGACGCCGGCAAGTTCGAGGCCGCGCTCGCCGAGGCGGAGCTCGGGGCGCGCGCCGTCGCCCGGATCCTCGGCGAGCGCTCCGAGCGCTACGGCGAGGCGCTCGCCCTCGAGGCGAACGTGCTCGCCGACCTCGGCCGCTTCGAGGAGGCCGAGCGCCGGTTCGCGCGCGCGTGCGACATCATCGCGTACGACACCGGCGAGGCCTCGTCGCAGCAGGCCGAGTGCTGGCTGCACGAGGCGAGCGCGCTCGGCGGCCTCGGCCGCCACGCGCAGGCGCTCGCGCAGACGGAGAAGGCGCTCGCGGCGCTGACCAAGGCGTACGGGCCGAGCCACCCGCACGTCGCGAACGCGTACGTCACGCGCGGCGAGCTGCACGCCGAGCTCGGCCATCGCGACCGCGCCCTCGTCGACCTCGAGAAGGCCCGCGCGCTGTTCTCCGAGATCGCGATCGACCCCGGCCACCTCGCCGCCGCCGAGTGGGGCCTCGGCAGGCTGGTGTTCGCGACGGATCCGGCGCGCGGCAAGGCGCTCGTCGCGCAGGCGGTCGCGCGCTTCGGCAAGGCCAACCCGTCGTGGAAGCAGTCCGCCGACGACGCGAAGGCCTGGCTCGCGACCGCGCGCTGAGCGACTCAGCCGTCGAGGTTCGCGGGCAGGAGCTGGCTCAGCGACACGTCGAGCTGGCTCTGCACGAGCGCCGTGACGCGGTCGAGCTCGGTCGCCGACAGGGCGAGGCGGTCGGCGAGGCGCCGGCGCGTGTCGTCGAACACGGTGTCGCAGGCGCGCTGGATCCAGCGCGCGGCGGTCGCGCGGTGGACCGCGTAGACCGCGCCGATCTCGTCGATCGAGAGGCCGTCGACGAAGCTCATGCGCAGGACGGCGCGCAGCCGCGCCTCGAGGGCGGCGACGGCCTCGGCGAGCGCGTCGCCGAACGCCTGCGCGTACTGGCGCTTGAGCAGCTCGAGCTCGGGGTTCCCGGTCGAGATCGTGACGAGCGCGCGCGTCCAGTCGCTGTCGCCGTCGACGGGATCCACCGGCACCTCGCGGGCGCGCGCCTGCGAGCGCCGCATCATCAGCGCCGTGCGCACGGCGGACACGCCGACCCACGCGCGCAGCGGGCCGCGCCCGGCGTAGTCGCCGATGCGCGGGCGGTCGCCGTCGCCGACGAGCAGGTTCGCGCGCAGCCGCTGGCACGCCTCGTCGACGAAGCTGTCGGCGGCATCGATCGAGCGGATCGCGCTGCGCGCCGTCGCGAGCAGCTCGCGCTCGAACGCGGCGACCGCGGCCGGCAGCCCCGCGGCGCACGCCGCGGCGAGGTACACGTCCTCGGGGAAGCGCGCCGCGGCCCGCGGATCGAGCTTCGCGAGGTACGCGGCGAAGCTCGCGCGCTCGAGCTCCACCCCGGGCCACGCCGCGCGGCCCGCGCGCCACGCGGCCTCAGTGCCTTCAGGGGTGTCGTCGGCCACGCGCCGGCAGCATAGCAGCGCAGACGGATCGGAGGGTGATCCGCGAGGCGCGCCGCGCCGTACCAGGTTGCGTGAGCCGTGCCGTCGCCGCGGTCGTTGCGCTCGTCTCGCTCGTCTCGCTCGCCGGGGCGTGCAGCGCGCCGCGATCGTCCACACCCCCCGGTGCGAACGGTGCGAACGGTGCGAACGGTGCGAACGGTGCGAGCGGGGAGGGGCCGAGCGGGACGCTGCCCGATGGCGCAGCGGTGACGGTCGCGATCGCGAACGGAGCGATCACCGGGCTCGCGCCGGCCGCGGCGTCGGAGCGCTGGCTGTGGCCGCCGGTGATCGACAGCCACGTCCACGTCGCGTACTGGGACGTGGCGGCGCGGCTGCCGGCGGCGGGGATCGCGGCGGTCGTCGACCTCGCGGCGCCCGAGCGCGCGCTCGGCGAGGCGGCGCCCGGCGGGCTCGCCGTCGTGCAGGCCGGGCCGATGCTGACCCGGCCGGGTGGCTATCCGCTCGACGGCTGGGGCGCCGACGGGTACGGCCTCGGCTGCGCCGACGAGGGGGCCGTGCGCGCGGCGGTCGCGCGGCTCGCCGCGGCCGGGGCACGCGTCGTCAAGCTCGCGCTCGACGGGCACGGGCTCGCGGCGGAGCTCGTGCCCGTCGCCGTCCGCGCGGCCCACGCGCGCGGGATGAAGGTCGCGGTGCACGCGCTGTCGGATGCGTCCGCGGCGCTCGGCGCGGCCGCCGGCGCGGACCTGCTCGCGCACACGCCGGTCGGGCCGCTCGCGCCCGCGACGGTGCGGGCGTGGAGCGGTCGCGCCGTGATCAGCACGCTCGCCGCGTTCGGCGGCGGCGACGAGGCCGTCGCGAACCTGCGCGCGCTGCGCGACGCCGGCGCGGTCGTCCTGTACGGCACCGACATGGGCAACCTGCGCGACGACCGGCCGTCGCCCGCCGAGGTGAAGCTCCTCGGGCGCGCGGGCCTCGACGACGCGGCGATCGCCGCCGCGATGACGACGGTGCCGGCGGCGTACTGGGACCTGCCGCTCGGCGCGCTCGCGCCCGGCCGCGACGCGAGCTTCCTCGTCCTCGACGGAGATCCTCGCAAGGATGCGCGCGCCCTGCTCGCGCCGCGCGAGGTCTGGCTGCACGGCGCCCGCATCCGCTGAGCGATCGCGGTAGAACGCGGGCGTGGTGGTCGCCCGCGCGCTCGCGGTCCTCGTCGTCGGGCTCGCCGGGCTCGCCGGGCTCGCCGGCGTCGCGCGCGCCCACCAGAGCTCGGTGAAGTACGTCGACGTCACGGTGCACGAGCGCAGCCTCGACATCGCGTTCACCGTCGCGCCCGGCGACGTCACCGCGCCGCTCGGACTGCCGGCCGACGCGAACCCGCCCGTCGAGCGCGCGGTCGCGAGCACGGCGGTGCCGGCGTACGTCGCGCGCTGGCTCGACGTCGAGGGCTGCGCGCGCGGCCCCGCGGCGGCGCGCGCCGACGGCACCTTCCTGATCGTCGCGTGGACGGCCGCCTGCGGGGCGCCGATCGAGCGAGCCGCGCTCGACTTCCGCCGGTTCTTCGACGTCGACCGCCGCCACGAGGCGATCGTCACCGCCCACGCGCCGGGACAGCGCGCCGAGCCGGTCGCGGTGCGCGCGGCGCAGCCGATCCTCGTCGTGCGCGCGTTCGACGCGCCGACCCCGGCGGACCTCCTCGCCGACGGTGCGCGCCACGCGCTGACCCGCGCCGAGGACCTCGCGCTCGTGGCGGCCCTCCTCCTGGCCGTGGCGCTCGCGCGGCGCCGGGTCCGCGCCGCCGCCGTGCTGCTCGTCCTCTACATCGCCGGCCACGCGATCGGTGCGGCCGCGATCGCGCTGCCGGCGCGGCTCGCCGGCGTCATGTTCGCGCTCGCCGTCGCGTACGCCGCGATCGACGCGGCTGCGCGTCCTGTCGCCCGCGGCCGCGCGGCGCTCGCGGGAGTGCTCGGGCTCGTCCACGGCGCCGGGATGCCGGCGGCCGGCCTCGCCGACGCGGCTGTCGCGTCCTGCGGCATCGCGTGCGGCGCGTTCGCGGCGGCCGCCGTGGCGCTCCCGGGCCTGGTGCTGCTCATCCGGCGCCTCGGTCCCGACGGAGCTCGCAGGCGTGTCCTGCCGATCGGCGCGGGAGTCGTGGCCGCCGTCGCCGTCGTCCAGGCGCTGCGCGTCGCCGGCGCGATGTAGGTATTCGCCGACGGGAGTGCACATCTTTCACACCACGCTCGCACCGCGATCCTCTTCACACTTTTCGCGCATCCGCCGATACTGGACAGCACATTGGCAGTCGTCCAGCCAGAGCTCAGCACCGAGGAGCCGGGCAAGCCCATCGTCGTCTGCGTGGACGACGACCGAGGAAACCTGAACGCGCTCGGCCGCGTGCTGCGCGCGCGCTGCACCGTCCTCCTCGCATCGACGGGCCTCGAGGCGCTCGAGCACGTGCGCAACAACCCCGACGTCGCGTGCGTGCTCGCGGACCTGCGCATGCCCGGCCTCGCCGGCCCCGAGCTCCTCGCGCGCGTCGCCGAGATCCGGCCGCACTGCCGGCGCGCCGTCGTGACGGGCTTCCCCGAGTCCGACGACCTGATCGCCGCGATCAACGCCGGTCATCTCCACTACGTCGTCACCAAGCCGTGGAAGCTCTCCGACCTGCTCCAGGTCATCGATCAGCTCGTCACGATGTTCCGCCTCGAGCGCGACAACGCGCGCCTGCTCGCCGAGCTGCGCCTCGCGAACCACCAGCTGCGCGAGCACGAGCGCGTCCTCGAGGGTCAGCTCGAGGCCCGCGGCCGCGAGATCTCGGCGGCGACCGAGCAGCTCGCGCAGATGGGCCACCAGCTCGACGCGCTCACGCTGCGCGACGGCCTCACCGGCCTGTACACGCACCGCGCGTTCCAGGAGCGCCTGCGCGAGGAGTGCGGGCGCGCGCTGCGCTACGGCCAGCCGATGTCGCTCCTCATCGTCGACATCGACTCGTTCGCGACCGTGAACTACGACCTCGGTTACCAGATCGGCGACGACATCCTGCGCCGCATCGCCGCCGTCCTCCAGGAGGACGACGCGCTCGACCACCGCATGACCGACGTCGTCGCGCGCTACTCCGGCGAGGAGTTCGTCGTGCTCCTCACCGAGACGTCCAAGCCGGAGGCGGTCGCGAAGGCCGATCGCCTGCGCGACGCGGTCGGCGCCGCCGAGATGCCGGGCGGGCGCCGCATGTCGATCTCGATCGGCATCGCCTCGCTCCCCGACGACGCCGCCGACCCCGAGGGCCTGCTCACCGCGTCCGAGTCGGCGCTGCGCGGCGCCAAGCGCGGCGGCCCGGGCCGCGTGCACGTGTTCTCCGCCGGCGACAACGACCGCACCGTCGCATCGCGCACGCAGACGCGCCCGTTCGGCCGCATGCGCGAGCCCGAGGTCGATCGCTTCCGCCCGTACCAGGAGCGGATGAACGAGGTCACCTCGATCCTGCAGCGCGAGCGCGCGCTGTCGTGCCTCCTCGTCGACCTGTCGCGCCTCCACCGCGTCGAGCTCGACCTCGGCGTCGCGCACCACAGCGAGATCTACGACCACGCCGCCGCGGTGCTCGACCGCCTGCGCGGCGAGGTGCTCGAGGTCACCGACCTCATCTGCCGCACCGGCGACGGCGACGGCTACCTCGTCATCCTCGGGCCGCGCCACAAGCGCATCGACCTCGACGCGCTCGCGGCCGCGGTCGAGCGCGCCGTCGAGGAGGCGCTGGCGCCGATGGTCAGCCAGGTGCTGCGCGAGCAGCCGCGCATCACCGTCGGCTCGGCGCGCGTGCTCGGCAACTCGCTCCTGCGCCCCGAGCGCCTGACCGCGCGCCTCATCGCGGATGCCGCGGCGGCGACGCGCAACGCGACCGAGCGCAAGGCGCACCGCGACCGCTCGATGCTGCAGGACGTGATCCTCGGCGACGGCCTGTCGACCGTGTACCAGCCGATCGTCGACCTCGGCACCGGCGACATCTTCGCGTACGAGGCGCTGACGCGCGGCCCGCGCGGCACCGGCCTCGAGTCGCCGGCGACGCTGTTCGCGATCGCCGACGAGGTCGACCTCACCGTCGAGCTCGACCGCGCGTGCTTCCGCGGTGCCCTGCGCAACGCGATGACGCTCGAGCCGGTGCACCGCCTGTTCGTGAACCTCTTGCCGATGTCGTTCTACGACGCCGCGTTCATCGAGATCGAGGTCGGCAACCTGCTGTCCGCCGCGGGCCTCACGCCGGCGAACATCGTCTTCGAGATCACCGAGCGGCTCGCGATCGAGAACTTCGCCTCGTTCAAGCGCGCGCTCGGCGCGTACACGGCGATGGGCTTCGGCGTCGCGATCGACGACGTCGGCACGCGGCACTCGAACCTCGAGACCGTGATGTCGCTGCGCCCGCACTTCATCAAGATCAGCGACGTGCTCGTGCGCGGCATCGCGCGCTCGACGGTGAAGCGCGAGATGCTGCGCTCGCTGCGCCACATCGCCGAGACCATCGACGCCGTCATGATCGCGGAGGGCATCGAGCACGTCGAGGACGTGATCGCGCTGCGCGACCTCGGGTTGCGCTACGGCCAGGGCTACTACATGTGCCGGCCGGCGCCGCCGTTCCCGACGCTGCGCGACGACATCCGCGCCGAGCTGCGCTCGGTCGCCCCGAACGTGCCGGCGGCCGCGATGGTCGCGACCGACGACGACGAGGACGAGGATCAGGCGCTGACGATCGCGCACGCGCCGCCGGGGAGCCGCATGGTGTTCGGCACCGGCTCGCAGAACGCGATCCCGCGCAACGCCTTTGGCCGCGCCGAGGACGAGATCACGAGCGACTTCGCGATCCCGACCGCCGAGCGCCCGGCGCCGCGCTCGACGGAGCCGCCTGCGTCACTCTCGCAGCCGGTGGCGGCGTGGCAGCCGCTGGTCGACGACGAGAGCACGAACCCCGGCGAGCCTCTCCTCGAGAGCCTGAGGAAGACGGGGGCCACCGAAAACACGCCCGACGGTGAGCCGGGACCCGGTCGTCCCGGTCTAAACTAGGCGCGATCTATGGATCGCAACGCGTTCCACAAGCTGTTGGCCTTCGGGATCGAGCGCGGCGTCTCGGACATCCACTTCGAAGTCGGCTACCCACCGCACTATCGCCTCCACGGCGAGCTCCTCGGCGCGATCAAGGTGCCGCCGCTGAGCGCGCAGGACACCGAGGCGATCGCGCGGATGATCCTCGAGGACCGCAGCATCACCGTCGACTTCACGCGGCGCTTCACCGAGATCGACGTCTCGTACTCGCTCGCGCAGCGCGGCCGCTTCCGCGCGTCGATCTTCCGGCAGCGCGGCGCCGTCGGCATCGTGATGCGCCTGATCCCGATCCAGGTGCTGTCGCTCGAGCAGCTGAACCTGCCGCCCGTGCTCGCCGAGATCGCGGACTCGCGGCGCGGCCTCGTGCTCATCACGGGCGCCACCGGCAACGGCAAGACGACGACGATGGCCGCGATGATGCGCTACATCAACGAGACGCGGCACGCGCACATCGTGACGATCGAGGATCCGATCGAGTTCATCCACGAGCCGCAGAAGTGCATGATCATCCAGCGCGAGGTCGGCGCGGACACCGAGAGCTTCCGCGACGCGATGACCGCGGCGATGCGCCAGGACCCCGACGTGATCATGGTCGGCGAGATCCGCGATCGCGAGACCGCGGCGACGTGCCTGAAGGCGTCGGAGACGGGCCACCTCGTGATGAGCGCGATCCACACGCCGGATAGCGTCGCGACGATCCAGCGCTACGTCGGTCTGTTCGAGGCCGACGCGCAGGACGTCGTGCGCGATCGCCTCGGCGACTGCCTCCAGGCGATCGTGTCGCTGCGCCTGCTCGCGTCCAAGGACGGCCGCCGCCGCATCCCCGCCGTCGAGATCCTGCGCGTCACGCGCACGATCCGCGAGTGCGTGCGCGCCGGTCGCCTCGCCGACATCCCCGAGCTCATCCGCAAGGGCCGCGACCTGTACTCGATGCAGCTGTTCGACCAGCATCTGATCGATCTGGTGAACAGCAACCTGATCTCGATGGAGACGGCGATCTACGCGTCGTCGAACCCGGAAGAGTTCGAGCGCGCGCTGCGCGTCGAGTAGCGCCCCGAAACGAGGAGAGCGCCGCACGGGCGCCTCTCTCGTCGCAGTTGCTGGCGCGTCAGCCGCGCGTCACTTCTTCGCGGGCGGGTACTTCTTGTCGTCCTTCTTGGGCGGCGGCGCCTTCGCCGGAGGCGCCTTGTACGTCCCCGTCCCGGTCGCCGCGGGCGGCTGGTACGTGCCGGTGGCCGGCTGCGTGGGACGCGGCGGCTGGTACGTGCCGGTGGCCGGCTGCGTGGGGCGCGGCGGCTGCTGGTACGTGCCGGTCGCGGGCTGCGTGGGGCGCGGCGGCTGCTGGTACGTGCCGGTCGCGGGCTGCGTCGGCTGCGTCGGCTGGTACGTACCGGTGGCCGGCTGCGTGGGACGCGGCGGCTGCTGGTACGTGCCGGTGGCCGGCTGCGTGGGACGCGGCGGCTGCTGGTACGTGCCGGTCGCGGGCTGCGTCGGCTGCGTGGGGCGCGGCGGCTGGTACGTGCCGGTCGCGGGCTGCGTCGGCTGCGTGGGGCGCGGCGGCTGGTACGTGCCGGTCGCAGGCTGCGTGGGGCGCGGCGGCTGTTGCCAGCGGCCGGACGGCTGACCCGCGGGCGGCTGCGTCGTGTGCGACGGCGGCTGCTGCCACGAGCCCGACGGCTGACCGGCGGGCGGACGGTTGTCGGGCGGCTTCTGCCACGAGCCCGTCGGCTGGCCCGCGGGCGGGCGGTTGTCGGGCGGCTTCTGCCACGTGCCCGACGGCTGGCTCGCCGGAGGCGGCTTCTGCCAGCCGCCACCCGTGTTGTGCGCAGGCGGAGGCGTCGTGTGGGTCGGCTGCGTGTAGCCCGTGTTGTGCGCGGGCTGCGGCTTCTCCCAGCCGCTGTTGCCGCGCGGCGGCGGCGTGTTGCCGTAGTTGTTCTGGCGCGGCGGGCGGTAGCCCGTCGGCGTCGGCGTCGTCGAGATCTTCGCCGGGCGATAGCCGCGCGGGTGCGCGTACGTCGGCGGGCGGTGATCGCGGTGGTCGCGGACCTGGTAGCCACGCACGCGGTCGCGGCCCGTCCAGTAGCCCGGCACGTAGACGTGCACGGTGCCCTGCAGCTCGTAGCTCGGCGCGATGTAGACCTGGTCGACCGGCTCGACCTCCCAGCGGCCCGCGCCCCACGTCCACTCGTAGCCGTTCCAGTGCCACGACCCGTCGATCCAGACGTGGCCGCCACCGGGTGAAGGCGCCATCTCCTCGTAGATCGGCTCGGGCGGCGCGGAGGCCACGTTGTAGCCCTCGGGCTCGTAGATGTCCGTCGAGGCGGTGACCGTCGTGGTCGTCGTCGAGGCATAGCCGGGGCCTGCCGAGGTCGCCGTGGTCGAGTAGACGACGCCACCCGAGGTTCCGGCCACGCACGCTTGAGTCGCCAGAGCCAGACCCATCACGCCGAGCCACTTAGCCAGTGTCATCCTCATTCGTCCTCCTAGGGCTTCGTAATACGGACGGTGAAGCCACCCAAGTCTTCACAGTCTAGTTGACGGACTTTTCGGTTACAAGTACACAGAACGCCGATGAAAACGGTCTTCTCGGGCATCCAGCCCTCGGGAGAGCTCCACCTGGGAAACTATCTCGGGGCTGTTCGGAACTGGGTCCGACTGCAAGACGAATACCGTTGCATTTTTTGCGTGGTCGACTACCACGCGCTCACACAGGATTACGACCCGAAAGAGATGGCAAAGCGGGTTTGTGACATGGTCGCCGACCTGCTCGCGCTCGGCATCGACCCCGACCGGTCGCTGCTCTTTCTACAGTCGATGGTCCCAGAACATACCGAGCTGTGCTGGGTGTTCAACAACGTCACGGGCCACGGCGACCTCGAACGCATGACGCAGTTCAAGGACAAGTCCGCGACGCAGCCCGAGAATGTGAACGTCGGCCTGTTCGAGTACCCGGTGCTCCAGGCGGCGGACATCCTGCTCTACAAGGCCCAGCTCGTGCCCGTGGGGCAAGATCAGGTCCAGCACATCGAGCTCGCCCGGCGCATCGCCCGCAGCTTCAACCACCGCTGGGGGAAGGTCTTCCCCGAGTGCGAGCCGATGCTGACCAATCTGCCCAAGCTGCTCGGGCTTGATGGCAAGGCGAAGATGTCCAAGTCGCTCGGCAACCACATCCCGCTGTCGGCGTTCGCGGCGGAGAAGCCGCTGTGGAAGCTCTTGCGGGGCGCGGTCACGGATCCGCAGCGCGTGAACCGCGAGGACAAGGGCGACCCGGACGTGTGCAACGTGTTCACGATGCACAAGGCGCTGTCGACCGAGGAGGACCTCGCGTGGGTGCGCGAGGGCTGCACGACGGCGGGCATCGGTTGCGTCGACTGCAAGCAGCGCCTGTCGGGCCGGATGCTCGAGCACTTCCGGGCGTACGTCGAGCGGCGCGCCGCGATCGTCGCCGATCCGAGCATCGTGCAGAAGGTGCTCGAGGCCGGCGCCGCGAAGGCGCGGGCGCTCGCGCAGCGGACGATGACCGAGGTGCACGCGAAGCTGGGGCTATGGCGCTCGCCCTGACGGGCCGGCGCGCGTGGCTCGCGGCGAGCGCGAGCATCGTCGTCGCGATGGCGCTCGCCGCCGCCGTCGCCGGCCGCAGCTGCCGCGTCTCGCAGCCCGGCCCCGAGGCCGCGGTGCGCGACATGATCCAGGCGGCGGTGCAGGGCGATCAGGACACCGTCTACGAGATGCTGGCCCCGGCGACGCGGGCGCGCCTCGAGCTCGAGGCCAAGCGCGCGACCGACCTCGTCGGCGCGACCACGCGCTTCGCGCCGCACAACCTCGTCTCGCTCGGCGCGAGCGAGGCCGCGCCGCCGACCGACGTCACGGTCGTCGAGGAGTACGACAACCGCGCCGTCGTCGAGGTCGTCTCGCCGACGTCGCGCGCCCGCATCGACCTCGTGCGCGTCGACGGGCGCTGGCTGATCGCCATGCCGCAGTACAGTCCGGACTGACCCGGTCAGTCGGGACGAGGCCGGATCGCGTCCGCGAGCTCGTCGACGGGAAGCGCGTTGAGGACGTCGCGCTTGCGGATGCGGGCGCGGCGAGCCATGGCGATGGCGTAGCGCGCGCAGGTGAGGGCGTTCGCGGAGTGGGCGTCGCTCGAGAGGACGAACTTGATGCCGCGCGCGACGGCGCGGCGGGCGTTCACGGGGTCGAGGTCGAGGCGGTAAGGGTCGCCGTTGATCTCGATCGCGGCGCGCGATCCGGCGACCGCGTCGAGGATGTCGTCGAGGCGGACGGCGATCGGATCGCGGCGCAGCACGAGGCGGCCGAGGGCGTGGCCCCAGACCTTGAAGTAGGGCTGGCGCATCGCCGTGACGAGGCGCTGGGTCATCGCGTCCTCGTCGAGCTTGAACCGCTGGTGGACGCTCGCGATGATCACGTCGAGCGCGCCGATCATCTCCGGGGGGACGTCGAGGTTGCCGTCGGCGAGGATGTCGGCCTCGGTGCCGTGCAGGATGCGCGCGGGCGGGTCCGCGAGCGCCGCGATCTCGGCGGCCTGGGCGCGCAGCTGCTCGAGGGCGAGCCCGCTCGCGTACGACGCGGCGGCGGAGTGGTCGGTGATCGTGATCGCGGCAAAGCCGAGCTCGGCGGCCTTCGCGACCATGTCGGCGATCGTGTCGCGCCCGTCGGAGTACGTCGTGTGGCAGTGGAACGCGGCGGTGAGGTCGCCGGGGGCGATGAGGTCGGTGAACGCGTCGCCGGCGTCGGCGGCGGCGAGCTCGTCGGTGCCGTCGCGCACCTCCGGCGGCAGCCAGGGCAACCCGAGGCTCGCGTACACGCGCTCCTCGTCGGGTGCCTCGGGGGTCGCCTCGGGGGTCGCCGGATCGATGCCTCGCGCGTGCGCGCGCGCGCGCAGGAGCGCGACGTGCTCGGGCGAACCGGTCGCGATGACCTGCGCCCAGCCGAAGCGGCGCGCCGGCGCGACGTAGACGTCGACGCGCAGACCGCCGGCCAGGTGGCCGACGAGCGGCTCGTCGGGGGCCGCCGGCGCCTGCGCCCCCGCCGACGTCAGCGGCCCGAACGCCGCGAACCTGCGCGCGATCGCGCCGGGGTCCTCGCTCTGCACCGCGTAGGCGAGCACCTCGACGGCCTCGCACCACCGGCGCACCGGGCCGCAGATCTCGACGCGCGCGCACGCGGGATCCGCGGCGAGGTGCGCGGCGAGCGAGCGCGCGTGGTCCTGCGCGTCGATGAGGATCACGCGGGCGCCGCGGGCGCGCCGCTCCTCGATCGCCGCGAGCAGCTTCGCCTCGCCGCCCTTGCCGAAGCCCTTGAGCTCGCGGATCTTGCCGTCGCGGCACAGCGCCGCGACCGCGTCGAGGTCCGGCGGCGCGAGCGCGGTCCACAGCGTGCGCGCCTTGCCTGCGCCGAGCGTCCCGCGCCCCGACGGCAGCATCGCCAGGTCGAGCAGGATGTTCGGCCACTGCGCGCGCAGGCGCTCGAGCACCGCGACCGTGCCGCGCCGCGCGAGCTCGGCGACGACCTTCGCGATCGACGGCCCGACGCCGGGCAGCTCCTCGAGCCGGCCCTCGTCGATCAGCCGGTGCAACCCGTTCGCGGCCTCGATCGCGCGCGACGCGCGGTCGTACGCGAACGACCGGTGGCGATCGCCGTCGAGCTCGTAGTAGATGGCGAGCTCGCGCAGCTGCGATGCGATCGTCGCCGGTTCCACCCCGCGGTTCTACCGCAACGGGCCGGCGTCCGGCGGCGCCGCCGCGTCGGGCGCGGGCCCACCGCCTGCATCCGGCGGCACGTTCGCGTCGTACGGGGCCGGCGGGGCTCCTCCAGGCGCACCCGTGTCGCCCGGCGCGCCCGGCAGCGGTCCCGCGTCGCCCGGCGGGTACGCCGTCTGCCCACCCGGCGGCACGCCCGGGTCCAGCGGCGGGACGCTGCTCGGCTGGTTCGGATCGATCACGACCGGTGCGGCCTGGCTCACCGGGCCGTAATCACCGGGCGGAGGCGCGCCGCCACCACCGCTGTAGTCGCCGGACGGCACCGTCACCGGCGTCCCGCCGCCGCCTCGCAGGGCCGGCGAGCTGAGCTCGACGGCGCCGGTCGAGTCCGGCGGCGGGACGCTCGAGTTCTCGGGACCCGCCACCGTCGACTCCCCGAGCGGCGGACCGATCACCTCCGGGGCCGGCGGGTCGGTGTGGACCCTCCGGGCGCACGTGACCGACGCGATGATGACGGCGAGCAACAGCGGAGCGAGAAGAGCTCTGGCGTCGACCTTCATGCGCGGCAGCATTGCGAACGACGTGCCTCGGGAGCTGCGTGCGTCGCCGAGTGCCGTCGCGCCCGGTGTCGGGCCGCGGCACGCGCGTCGCATCGCCTTCGCCGCATGCCGGCGCGTTCGATCGACACCGCCACCCTCTCGTTCGGGCTCGTCACGATCCCCGTGAAGATCTTCTCGACGAGTCAGCATTCGGAGGAGATCCACTTCCACATGATCCACGCCGGGTGCGGGCAGCGCCTGAAGCAGCAGTACGTGTGCCCCGAGCACGGCCCCGTCGAGCGCGAGGACATCGGCAAGGGCTACGAGGTCGCGAAGGGCCGCATGGTCGAGCTCGCGCCCGCGGAGCTGAAGGCGCTCGACGCGGTCGCGCAGGAGGAGATCGAGCTCGCCGCGTTCGTGCCGGCGGCGGCGGTCGACCCGATCTACCTCGACAGGGCGTACTACCTCGCCCCCGGCAGGGGCGGCGACCGCGCGTTCCACCTGTTCCGCGAGGCGCTGATCGACGCCGACCTCGTCGGGATCGCGCGCTACGCGGCGCGCGGCAAGCAGTACGTCACGATGGTGCGCCCGTACGACGAGCCGAAGCACGGCGCGACGCTCGTCCTGCACCAGCTGCGCTACCGCGACGAGGTGAAGCCGCTCGCCGAGCTCGAGCTCGCGCGCCCGCCGAAGGTGCCGGCCGCCGAGCTGAAGCTCGCGCTGCAGGTGATCGAGGCCCTGCGCCGCGACGCGTTCGACCCGGCCGCGTACCGCGACGAGGTCAAGGGCCGCGTGCGCGATCTCATCGCCGAGAAGGTGGAGAGCGGCGAGGAGATCGTCGCCCCGGAGCACGCACCGCGCGCCGCCGCGGCCCCCGACCTCATGGCCGCCCTCAAGGCCTCGCTCGAGGGCGGCGCCGCCGAGGCCGCCCCCGCGAAGAAGAACGGCAAGCGGACCCGCGTCGCCCACGCCCGCCACCACCGCGCCTCGTCGACGAGCCGCGAGCACCGGGCCCGCCACCGCTGAGCCGTCTCGGTCGCTCCGTTCTCGGATCGGCGCCAGGTTTCTTCATCGACGGCGCCGCTCTCGTCACGAGCACGCGACGGGAGCCAAGGTTGGATCCTCAGCTCACGGGACGGTCGGCTTGACCCACGCCTTCGGGTCGAACTTCGGGTCGAGCTCGATCGACTTGACCTCGAGCCTGGTCACGCGGCCGTTGTTGTTGCTCGTGCGCTTGTGCGCGATCTGCAGGCCGCCGACGACCTTGTAGTCGTCGAAGTCGTCGGCCTCGGAGCGGCCGTGGTCATTGTACAGCATGCGGCGGATCAGCTTCGTCTTCTTGTCGATGTAGAGGAACACCTCGACGCCCTGGAACGGCGACCGCATGCGCACGACGCTGACGGCGTTGCCGTCGATGGACTCGTCGGCGGCGATCGTGATCTGCGCCGCCGGATCCGAGGCGCGCAGGAGGATCACGTCGGGCTCGCGCCAGCGCTCGAACTCGATCGTCGGGTTCGAGTCGATCTCGCCGAGCTGTACCTTGCCGGGCTTGCCCTGGTCGTCGACCTCGGTCGGCGCGAGCTGCCAGCCCGTCTTGCCGTCGAGCGCGATCACGACCTTGTTGCCGTTGACGCTCGCGTCGATGCGCATCTTGTCGGGGAAGATGATCGTGCGATCGATGTCGAGCTTCTGCGTGCCGTCGCGGCCCGCCGTCGTGCCGGACTGCACCATGTGCAGGCCCTTCAGCGCGGCGAGCTTGGCCTTGCCGCCCTTCGCGGCGAGGGCCTCGTCGACCAGCCTGCGCGCCTCGGCGACCGACTTCGGGTCCCACGCCTCGACGGCCGGCGGCGAGATCGCATCGGCGAACGAGACCTTCTGGAAGCGCCAGCCCTCCTTTTTGAGCGCCGGCTCGAGGTCCTTCGCGTCGCCGACGATGACGACGACGTACGCCTTCGCGTCGAGGATCTCGCCCGCGGCGCGCTTCGCGCTCTCGACGTCGACCTTCCCGACGGCGAGCGGGAAGTTCGTGAGGTACTCGCGGCCGAAGTCGTGCAGCTCGGCGCCGAGGAGCGCGGAGCCGAGCTCGGCCGCCGTCTGGAAGCGGATCCCGTAGCCGCCGGTGATGCTCGCGATCGCCGCGTTCACCTCCTCCTGCGTCGGGCCGTCCTTCTCCATCCGGGCGAGCGCGTCGACGATCGCCTTCGCCATCGCGACCGCGTCGGGGCTGCGCGTCACCGCGGTCGCGACGAACGAGCCGCGGTCGACGTTGCGGTCGAAGCTCGTCGTCGCGCTGTACAGCCGCTCGCCGATGCGCACGCGCGACAGCCGCGAGCCGATCGCGCCGCCGCCGAGCGCGTGGTTCCACACCAGCGCGTCGAAGAAGTGCGGGTCCTGGTGCTTGATGCCGTACTGCGCGACGCGCACGTGCGCCGTCGTCGCGCCCGGGGCGTCGACGAGCCGGATCCGGCTGCCCGATAGCCCGGCCTCCTTGAACGGCGGCGGCTGCGCGACGGGAGTCTTCGCCCAGCCGCCGAACGCGCGCTCGATCTCGGCGCGGATCCGCTTCGGGTCGACGTCGCCCGTCACGACGAGCAGCGCGTTGTTCGGGTGGAACCACTGCTTGTGCCACGCGAGCAGGTCGTCGCGGCGGAGCGCGCCGACCGACTGCTCGCTGTTGACCCAGCCGCGCACGTGGTCGGCGCCCCACAGGAGGTTCTGGACGTGCGCCGCGGCGAGCCCGCTCGGGTCGGTGAGGCGCGCGCCGACGAGCTTCACGATGCGGTCGCGCACCTTCGCGATCTCGCCGTCGGGGAACGTCGGCTGCGTGACGAGCTCGTTGACGAGGTCGAGGCACGTGCCGAGCTGCTTCGCGAGCGCGCCGCACGACACCAGCGTGGCCTCGAACGTCGCGTCGGCGGCGAGCGAGGCGCCGATCGCGTCGACGCTGCGCGCGATCGCGTTGGCGTCGCGCTTCCGCGTGCCGCGCACGAGCATGTCGGCGGCGAGCTCGGACACGCCGAGGCGCGCGCGCGGCTCGTGCATGCGGCCGGCGCGGATCGCGAGCTGCACGCTCACGACGGGCGCGCGCTCGGTGCGCACGACGTGGACCGCGAGGCCGTTCGCCAGCTTCCACTCGTCGAGCGGCGGCAGCGCCACGGCCGATGGCGCCGCGGCGGGCGGCGGCGCGATGAGGTCGGTCTTGCCGGCCCACAGGTCGTTCGTGTCCTTGACCGGCGTCGCCGGCTTCGCGACGTGCTGGTCGCCGTCGCCGGGCAGGAGTGGGATCGGGGCCGCCTTGGGCGGCGGGCCGCACGCGGCGACGGCGAGGATCAAGAGCAGGGTGCGCTTCACGACTTCCCCCTCGGCGGCAGGACGACCACCGACATGTTCTCGGGCGACAGGTACTTCTTCACGACGCGCTGGATGTCGGCGGCCGACACCTTCTCGATCTCGTCGATGTCGCGCACGAACGCGGATGCATCGCCGACGAGGACCCACGAGTGGCCGATCAGCTGCGCGAACTTCTGGGAGCTCTCGCTCGCGAACGCGAACGAGGCGCGGGCGTGGCTCTTCGCGCGGGCGAGCTCGTCCGCGCCGGGGCCCTTCGCCGCGAGCTTGCCGATCTCGTCGAGCATCGCGGCCTCGACGGGGTCGGCGGCCGCGGCGGACCCGTACACGCCGAGCGTGACGAGCAGCCCGGGCTCCTCGCGGATGATCGCCTCGGTGATCGTCTCGGCCGCGAGCGGGCCCTTGCCGACCTTGGGATCCTCGGCGCGCAGGCGCGTCTTCAGGCGCGACGAGTCGCCGATGCCGAGGATGATCGACGACAGCTGCAGCGCGTAGATGTCGGGGTCCTTCGCCGCCGGGATGCGGAATCCGACGAGCGTGAGGCCGTAGGCGCCGAGCCCCTCGAGGATCTCGCGCCGCTTCTGCGTCTGCGGCGGCTCGGGGGCGGCCTGCGACGGGCGCGGCGGCGCGGGCGCCTTCGCGATCGAGCCGAACCACTTCTCCGCCGACGCCTTGACCTGCTCGACGGTGACCTTGCCGACGACGACGAGCAGTGCGTTGTTCGGCTGGTAGTACGTGTCGTAGAACTGCCTGGCGTCCTCGAGCTTGATCGCGTCGATCTCCTTCGCGAGGCCGGTGCGCTGCCACGCGTACGCGTGCTTCGTGAACGCGACCTCGAGCGTCTTCTGGAAGCCGCGCGACAGCAGCGAGTCCTCGCGGCGCAGCTTGTCCTTCGCGAACACCTTGGCCTCGTCGAGGACCTCGGGCCGGATGAGCAGATGCCGCATGCGCTCGGCCTCGAGGCGGAGCGCGAAGTCGAGGTGCTCGGCCGGCAGCGTGTCGGAGAACTGCGTCGAGTCCTCCTCGGCGACGGCGCCGACGTTGCCGCCCAGGTTCGTGATCATCTGCCCGTGCCCGTCGGGGCGCACGCGCGTCGAGCCCTTGCCCATCATGTACTCGAAGAGGTGGGCGAGCCCGCGGCGGTCGCGCGGGTCGTCGCGGCTACCGGCGTGGTACCAGACCTGGACGGTGACGACCGGGGCCGTGTCGAACGGGTGGACGGCGACCTCGAGGCCGTTCGCGAGCGTGAACTTCTCGATCGCGAGCTTGGACTTCTGCGCCGGCGCGGGCTGGGCCACAGCCGGGCGCCCAGGGACAGAGGCGATGCCCGCGATCAACGCGAACACCGCCGGGATCAGGCGGCTCATAGAGCGCGGACACTACCAAGGCGCGAAACGGTTGCCAGATGTAGGTGTGCTTGATCAAAGACTTACGGCTGCAAGGACCGTAAGAAGGCTAACCCGGCGAACAGCTTAACCCTGAGTTCACCATTATTGGAATTGTCTTGGTTGACTGGAACGCTCGACCGAGTAGAGTGGCCGGACAGACGGCGATCATTGGGATCGGCCGAGAGTGAGGTGAGCCGTGGCACGTGTGCAGCCAGCGCAAGATGATGGCCGGATGATCGACGTCACCGGTGTGAAGGTTTTCTCCGCAACGAAGGCGAAGGAGCGCGAGCTCCTGGGCGAGCTGATCACGGACTGGATCCGCAGCCACCCCGATCACGAGATCGTCGACAAGATCGTCACGCAGAGCTCCGATTCGGAGTTCCACTGCCTGACGATCACGCTCTTCTACAAGCACAACAAGGCGTGACTTGATCTGGGGACCCTAATCAGGTACCCACTCTGCTCCCCATGGAGAACACGTTCGGAAAACCCGTCGAAGTCGAGGTTCGCGACAGCCTCGAGAAGGCGATGAAGATCCTCAAGCAGAAGATGTCCAAGGAAGGCATCCTGCAAGAGCTCAAGCGTCGCCGCTTCTACGAGAAGCCCAGCGTCAAGCGCAAGCGCAAGACACGCGAGGCTCGCAAGCGTCTTCGCCGTGAGATGAAGCGCCGGATCGCTCCGGCCACGCCGCGCTGAGCGGCGTCGCGTGGAGTGGGTCGAGGTCATCATCCCCGTCGGCGCTGCCGACGTGGACGACATCGCGGCGCTCGTCGCTGCGGAGGTCCCATCCGCATCGGCGGGCACCGAGCAACGCGGCGATGAAGTCGTGTTCTGGGTGCAGGCCGATCAGGTCGCGAGCGCGCTCGTCGAGACACGCGATGCCGTCGAGCGCTGGTGCGCCGGCGGTGCCGACCTCGATCCGGCGAAGGTGCGCACGGCCGCGGCGATGCCCGAGGCCGAGTGGCGCGACGCGTGGAAGCGCTACTTCAAGGTCGCGCGCATCACGCGGCAGTTCGTCGTCGTGCCGAGCTGGGAGCTGCATTCGCACCGGCCCCACGACGTCGTGATCGACCTCGATCCCGGGATGGCCTTCGGCACCGGGACGCACGCGAGCACGCGCCTCGTCCTCGAGGAGATCCAGGACCTCGCCGACCGCGACGTCGCGCCGGCGCGCGTGCTCGACGTCGGGTGCGGCAGCGGGATCCTCTCGATCGCGGCGGTCAAGCGCTGGCCGAACGCGACGTGCGTGGCGGTCGACAACGACCCGATCGCCGTCGACGCGACGGCGGACAACGCGGCCACGAACCGCGTCGCCGACCGCATCGCCGCGAGCGTGACGCCGGCGGGCCTCCTCGGCGAGGAGTTCCCGCTCGTGCTCGCGAACATCCAGGCGCACGTCCTGCGCGAGCTGAAGACGGCGCTCGTCGCGCGGCTCGCGCCCGGGGGCACGCTGATCCTGTCGGGGCTGCTGACGCCGCAGGCGCAACCCCTCGCGGACGAGTTCGCGGGGGCGGGCCTGCGCATCGTGCGCGTGCGCGCCAGCACCGACGATCCGGCGTGGTCGTCGGTTACGCTCGTGCGGTGAGGATCTTCGTCGAACCGGATCGCCTGACCGCGGGCGAGCTCGTGGTCACCGGCGAGGAGTACCACTACCTCGTGCACGTCCGGCGCGCGCGCGTCGGCGAGGCGGTGGAGATCGTCGACGGTGAGGGGCGCCGCGCGCCGTCGACGATCGCGCGGATCACCGAGCACGACACGATCTTGCAGGTCGGCGCGCCGGAGCTGCTCGCGCCGACGGTGCCGTTCGTGCGCGTGCTGCTGCCGCTCATCAAGGGCGACCGCATGGAGCTGTGCCTCGAGAAGCTCGTCGAGCTCGGCGCCGACGCGATCCTCGTGTGGCCGGCGGAGCGCTCGATCGTGCGGCTCGACGACGGCAAGCGCGAGGCCCGCCTCGCCCGCTACAACGCCGCCGCGCACGCCGCCGCCCGGCAGTGCGGCCGCGCGCGCGTCCCGCCCGTCACGTTCGCCGAGCTCTCCGACGCCCTCGCCGCGCTCCCCGAGCTCGGCGGCGACGGCCTCCGCCTGATCCTCGACCCCGGCTCCGACCGCCCCGTCGCGAAGCTCCCCCTCGACGACGCCTCCGACGTCGCGATCGCGAGCGGCCCCGAGGGCGGGCTCACCCCCGCCGAGCAGGAGCAGCTCGAGCGCGCGGGCTTCCAGCCGATCGGCCTCGGCCCGCGCACCCTGCGCGCCGAGACCGCCCCGATGATCGCCGTCGCCCTCGTCCGCGCCGCCACCGCGACCTAGCGATCCTCGCCGCGCCTCCGACGCGGCGCCCCGGCGCCTTCGACGGAGGTTACTTCGTGCCGCGCTGCGACCCGATGCGTCAGCGGCCGGTCGAAGCGCGCAGCATGCCGTCGATCGCGGCGACGAGCTCGTCGTAGAGGGGCGCTTGCTTCCCCGGGCCGGGGCCGAGCGCGAGGCGCGAGAGGTCCGCGGGGGCGCGGTCGAAGCGCGGGGCGCAGTGCGCGCGCAGCTCGGGCAGGAGCGGCAGCAGGTCCGGCGGCACGTCGACGGCCGCGACCCAGCGCGCGACCGCGTGCTCGAGGCCGAGCAGCATCTCGACGGGGTGCAGGCGCGCGAGCTCGGCGAGCACGTCGCCGGCGTCGCGGATCTCGATGTGCGCGGCGTAGCGGCGCGCCTGGTCGATCAGCTCGCGCATCGTGCCGGGCGTCGGCTGCGGGGCGTCGATCGCGTCGCGCACGGCGCGCAGCAGGCGGTGGCCGCCCGCCGCGCCCTCGAGCTGGCGCGCGAGGCGCGCGACCGCGCCGTGGTCGAGGCCGCGCAGGATCGCGCCGGCGAGCGCGCGCGGCGGGATCGCGATGTCGGAGCGCGTGAGGGCGTGCGCGAGGAGGCCGTCGTCGTCGCCGACCAGCAGCTCCGCCGCCGACCACGGCAGGTCGCGCAGCCGGCGCAGCACGACGCCGCGCATCGTCGCCGGCGCACCGGCCAGCGCGCGCGCGCACGCGTCGTTGCCGGCGATGCGCACCCAGCGCTGGCTCGCGTCGACGAGCAGCTGCGCGTCGGCGATGTCGACGAGGTACGCCCGCGCGAGGGCGACCGCCTCGGCGGTGCCGACGCGGAGCAGCGCCTCGAGCGCCTCGAGCTGCACGGTGGAGTCGAAGTCGCGCAGCGACGCCTCGGCGAGATCGACGAGGAAGTCCGGGCTCGTGTTGTCGATCGCGCCGAGCACGGCGATGCGCGCGGCGGTGTCGTCGGCGACGGCATCGCGCACGACCTGGGGCGGCAGCGCGCCGCCCGCCGCGACGCGCGCGACGACGCCCATCGCCGACGCGCGGACGGCCGCCGACGGGTCGGTGCGCGCGAGCGCGAGCAGCAGGTCGTACTCGCGGTGCGCGGCGAGGACGACCGCCAGCGTCCGCCGCACGCCGGGATCCGGCTCGTGCCCGATGCGCGCGATCACGTCGTGCTGCTCGGTGCGCAGCGCGAGCGTCCAGATCGCCCACACGCGCTGCGGCGGCGTGCCGCGCTCGAGCAGTTCCCGCACCGCCGGCGAGGCGAGGCGCTGGACGTCCTCGAAGCAGTCCACCTCCTCGGTGTAGCGCATGAAAAGGCGCGCGCCGCGGAGGTGCGTGCGAGAATTTTTCGGCTCCCGATGCGCGCTCGTCTGATCGCCGCCGCCGTCGCCGCCGGATGCAGCTCGCCGGTGGGCCACACCGCCGATCCGCTGCCCGCATCGCTGTGGTTGACGCAGGTTCCGGCTCCCGAGCCCCGGTCACCGCCGGCGCAGGTGGTGCCGCCTCCCGCGCGCGCGCCGGTGCCCCCGCCGCCGCCGGCACCCGAGCCGCCGTATCCGCCGCACGTGCGCAGCGTCGAGCTCGCGGTACAGGCTCCCGTCTACACGAGGCCAACCGTCGAGCCCGACGAGAACAAGCGGGCCGGCGTCGCGCGGGCGGGGACGCGGATGGCGCCGGTGCGCGCCGCGCCGCGCGGGAACGGCTGCGCGCGCCGCTGGATCGAGGTCGCGCCGCGCGGCTGGGTGTGCGAGACGGTGCTCGTCCCGAGCGCGCGACCGCCGACGGAGAGCGAGCCGCCGCTCGCGTTCGCCGACGACGATCCGCGCCCGATCCGCGCGCTCTACGGCTCGGTCCGCAAGCGGGGCCGCGCGTATCGCACCGCCGAGGACGTCCAGGAGGATCGCGGCCGCGACCTGCGCGGCCACCACGCCGTGCGCGCGATCGGCGTCGAGCGCATCGACGGCGTCCGCTACTGGCGCACGAGCGGCGGCGACCTGATCGGCGCCGACCACATCTACGAGCTCGAGCCGTCGCGCTGGAAGGGCGTGCAGCTCGACGAGCGCACGCCGCTGCCGATCTGGGTGTCGAACCGCATCGACCCGTTCGAGCCCGTCGACGCGTACGCCGCACCCGGCGGCGCGAAGGCGGGGCGGCTGCGCATCCGCGAGCGCATCGCGATCCGCGAGACGAGCACCGACGGCGCGTGGATCCGCGTCGCGCCGGGCCTGTGGGTCGGTCGCCGCGACGTGCGCATCGCGCGGACCGCGCCGCCGCCGCCCGGGCTCGCCGCCGGCGAGCGCTGGTTCGACATCGACCTCGACGAGCAGGTGCTGTTCGCGTACGAGGGCGAGCGCCCCGTGTACGTGACGCTCGTGTCGACGGGGAAGCCCGGCCACGCGACGCCGACCGGCGTCACGCGCATCTACGCGAAGCACGTGCGCTCGAGCATGAGCAGCGCGCAGATCCCGAGCGAGACGTACGACGTCGCCGACGTGCCGTGGACGATGTACTTCGACCGCAACTACGCGCTGCACACGAGCTACTGGCACGACCTGTTCGGCAACGCGCGCAGCCACGGCTGCGTGAACCTCGCACCGCGCGACGCGCGCCTCCTGTTCGCGTGGTCGGCGCCCGCGCTGCCGCCCGGCTGGACGTCCGTGTACGGTGACGCCGACCGGCCCGGGACGCTCGTGCGGGTGCGATCGAGCCGCACACCCGAGCCCGCGCTCCGCGACGGCGCCGCACCGTAGGGCCGGCGCGGCGCGTGCAGCAGCCGTCCTCGTGACCACCTGGAAGACCTGTTCACGAGGACATCGCTACCGCGGCACCATCTGCCCGATCTGCTGGCCCGGCGGCGCCACGCGTCGCAAGAAGCGGATCCGCAAGCGCGTCCGTCACTGAAGTCACTGATTCACGAGCGGTCGCGTCTGCACGATGTAGAGCTGGTCGTCGGCGACGACCCACTCGACGTCGAGCTTCTTGTTCGCGAACACCTGCGTCAGGCGGTGGCCGACGCCCGCGAGCCGCAGCGCCATCGCGTTCGAGAGCACCGGCTTGCCCTTGTTCGTGTTCGGGACCTCGCGCACGCCGCCCTGCTCGTCGAACTGGAGGACGGTGTCCTCGTCGGAGCGCGACAGCACGCGGATGCCGCCGTTGTACCAGCTGACGATCATCGACTCGGGCACCTTGCGCCCGTCGACGACGGCCATGCCGAGCCCGCTCTTCGCGTTGATCGTGTACTGGCGCTCGTCGTCGGGATCCGTCGGGTGCACCGTGACCATCACGCCGGCCGCCGCGGCGTTGACGCCGACCTGCACGAGCACGCCGCCGTAGACGAGCGCCTCGTCGATGCCCGCGACGCGCCGCGCCTCGTACGCGGCCGGGTTCCAGATGCTGCTCCACACGTCCTTCACCGCGTCGCACACGGCGGCCTTGCCGCGCACGTTCGGCACGGTGTCGTAGACGCCGGCGCCGGAGAAGTCGGGGAGGTCCTCGGCGTTGTGCGAGCTGCGCACGAACACGCCGGTGCCGGGACCGCCCAGCGTCTCGAGCGCGGTGCCGATCTTCGCGCACGTCTCGGCGTCGAGCGGCGCGGCCGCGATCTGCTTGCGCAGCGCCGCGAGCCTGGCCTTGCGCACGGCCGCGTCTTTCTTGAACGTGTCGTCGGCGAGCATCGCCGCGATCGCCTTGTCGAGGCCGGCGGCCTTCAGGTGTTTGTCGTAGTAGGCGTACGGGATCCCGAAGCCGGGCGGCACCTTCACGCCGGCGAGCTTGGCCGCGGCGATCACGCCCAGGTTCGCGGCCTTCGCGCCGACGCGGTGGACGTCGGCGGCCACCATCTTGTCGATCGCGATGAGGTCGGTCGCCGCGAGGTCCGCCTTCGGCGGCACGACGACGGCGCGCGCCGCGAGCCGGTGCTGGTGCGCGACGACGTCGGCCTCGGTCGCCTCGCGGATCACGTAGCTCGCGTCCTTGGCCTCGAAGAACACCTTCTTGCCGGCGAGCGCCGCGAGCTTCTTCGACGCGTCGCGCAGGCCGATGTTCGGGATCTTCCAGCCCTTCGCGCGCAGGCTCAGGTGCGACAGCGGCGTCGAGAACGTCTCGGAGATGATGCCGGCGACGGGCGTGATGTCGGCGAGCGGCCGGTGCACGAGCACGATCTCGTCGGTGCCGAACACGAGGTCCGCCTCCGCCGTCTCCGGCGCGATCAGGCGCAGCGTGCCGACGGAGACGCCCTTGTTGAACGCGGTGTACTCCGCGAGCATGTACAGCTGGTCGTTGCGGATGTGCGGCACGTCGCGCGTGTCGAGCGCGACCTTCTCCTGGTACGGCGAGTCGGGGCGGAAGCGGACCTTCTCGCCGAGGTAGAACGTCTCCTTCATCCGCTTGTACGCCTTGCGCACGTGGTCGGGCGACACGAGGTCGCCGTCCCAGAACGCGAACGTCCACTGGTCCTGGTGGAGGTGGTGGACGAGGTAGACCATCAGGAAGTCGGTCTTCGCGAGCGTGTAGTTCCTGTCGAAGATCCGGTTCGCTTCCTTCGTGCGCTCCTTCTTGTAGAGCTCCTTGAAGATGAAGTCCTTGTGGATCGTGTAGACGTTGACGTCGAAGTAGTAGATGGCGTCCGTCTTGAGATCGACGACGAACTTCGCGAAGCGCTCGCCGCCGAGCTCCTTCGAGTAGCTCTCGAACGCGGCGGCATCCGCGAGCTTGCCGGTCCACACGCGGCTGACCGCGGGCTCGATCGACGGCGCGACGGCGGACCCGGAGCCCGCGGCGATCTCGGCGCCCGTGGCGACGGAAGCGTCGGCGGGCGCGGCCGCGGCATCTGCCGGCCCCGACGGTGACGACGGTGACGACCCGCTCGCCGGGGCCGGTGACGGAGGTGGTTCCTGGTCCTTCGGCTTGCTGCTGCACGCCGCGACGACGAGCAACGACACCCAGATGTACCCGCGCATCGAAGTAGTGTATCCGTGCGCATGCTCAGCCTGCGCGCCGTCTCCGCGGATCTGCTGGCCGGCCGCCCGATCGAGGGCAGGAAGCTCGACACGATGGCGCCCCTGTTCGTCGCGGAGGAGGTCGCGGCGCGCGCGCACTTCGTGTCGAGCTTCGCGAACGTGACGGCGTTCGGGACCGGCGACGGGCTCGTGCTCGTCGACACCGGCAGCTTCCTCATGGCGGAGCGCACGCGGCAGGTGCTGCGCGGCGCGGTGACGGCGCCGGCGTCGACGGCGATCTGGACGCACGGGCACGTCGACCACTGCTTCGGCGTCGAGCGCTACGAGGCCGAGCCGGGCGCGGGCCACGTCCGCGTGATCGCGCACGAGGCCGTGGCGCGCCGGTTCGAGCGCTACCGGCTCACGCACGGCTGGAACCAGCGCATCAACGCGCGCCAGTTCCAGACCAGCCCGAAGTTCCCGTCGGAGTTCCGCGCGCCCGACGAGACGTTCGCGCGCGAGCTGATGCTCGACGTCGGCGGGCGGCGGTTCGAGGTGCGGCACGCGCTCGGCGAGACCGACGACCACGCGTGGGTGTGGGTGCCCGACGCCGGCGTCCTGTGCACCGGCGACCTGTTCATCTGGGCGTCGCCGAACTGCGGCAACCCGCAGAAGGTGCAGCGCTACCCGCGCGAGTGGGCCGCGGCGCTGCGCCAGATGGCGGCGCTCGGCGCGGAGGTGCTGTGCCCGGGCCACGGCGTGCCCATCTGGGGCGCCGCGGAGGTGCGGCGCGCGCTCGACGAGACGGCGAGCTTCCTCGAGTCGCTCGTGGAGCAGGTGATCGAGCTGCTCAACCGCGGCGAGCGGCTCGACGCGATCCTGGCGCGCGTCGCCCCTCCGCCGGAGCTCGCGGCGCGGCCGTACCTCGCGCCGACCTACGACGAGCCCGAGTTCATCGTGCGCAACCTGTACCGGCTGTACGCCGGCTGGTGGGACGGCAACCCGGCGCACGTCAAGCCCCCGCGCGACGCCGATCTGGCGCGGGAGGTCGCGGCGCTCGCGGGAGGGCCGGCGCGGCTGGCGGAGCGGGCGAGCGCCCTCGAGGCGGCGGGGGAGGTGCGGCTGGCGTGCGAGCTGATCGAGCTCGCGGCGCTCGCGGCGCCCGGCGACGCGGCGATCCGCGCGACCCGCAAGGCGATCTACACCGCGCGCGCCGCCGGGGAGCACTCGCTGATGGCCCGCGGCATCTTCGCGGCGGCCGCCGAGGCTCCCGAGCCCGGCGATCCGTAACCCGAGCTTCTCCGCATATTTGCGTTCCCGTCGGGGGACAAGCTACAAATCGAAGCGTGAGCGAGTCGAAGCCGCCAGCCGACGACGGCGACGCGCAGCCGAGCGTGCTGCGCTCGGAGGGTGCGACCGTCGAGCAGCTCCGGCCCAGCGTCGCGCGATCCGCGACGGCGACGGCGCCGGTGGTGGCTGCGGACGAGGCGCGGGCGGGCGTGCGCTCGTCGGTGACGCGCGCGCCGGTGGTGCACGTCGTCGGGTTCTGGCGGCGGTTCGCCGCGGCGGTCGTCGACTTCGCGATCGTCGTGCCGTGCGCCGCGATCGTCATCTTCCTCGTGTCGAAGATCGCCGGCGTCGCGCTGCCGGCGAGCAACATGCGGCCCCTCGACGTCGACCTGTGGATCGACCTCGCGCTCGCCACGGATCCGGCGCTCGTCATGGCGACCTCGCTGTTCGTCGCGATCGGCCTCGCCTACCTGTTCGTCTTCCACGTCACCCTCGGGCGCACGATCGGCATGCGCCTCCTGAAGATCCGCGTCATCGACGTCTACGGCGACCGGCCCGGGCCCGGGCGGTGCGCGGCGCGCTGCGCCGGGTACATGGCGAGCGTGGCGACGGTGTTCCTCGGCTTTCTGTGGATGGGCTTCGACAGCGAGAAGCGCGCCCTGCAGGACTGGATCGCCGGCACCTACGTGATCCGGGGGTAGCGCATGCCGTCGCGACTGAGCTCGCTCCTGGTGCGCGACGGTCTGGTCGGCGTGAAGCGCATGGAGAAGGCGTTCCAGCGCCAGGTCATCTACGGCGGCAGCCTGGACACGATCCTCCTCGAGATGAGCCTCGTCCCCGAGGAGCGGCTGACGCAGTACCTCGCGCTCGCGTCGGGCCTGCCGCCGGCGGCGCGCGACGAGGGCTCGCAGCGCGACACCGTGCTCGTCGGCGTGATCACGCAGGAGCTCGCGGAGCGCTACCGCGCGGTGCCGGTCGCCCTCGAGGGCGAGGCGGTGCGCGTGCTCGTGTGCTCGCCGCTCGAGATCGCCGAGCTCGAGGACCTCGCCGACCTGCTCGACCGCCCGCTGCAGCCGCTGATCACGCCGGAGTACCGCTGGCACCTCGTGTACGCGGCGACGTACGGGCTCGATCCGCCGGCGCGGTTCACGACGCTCGCGCGCTCGCTCGACGTCGATCCGGCGTCGACGCCCGTCGGCCGCGCGCGCACGATCATCGTCGACGCGAACACGCCGGCGCTGCCGCTCGCCGCCGGTGACTTCTCCGACCGCGCGCCGTCGCCCGCGTACGCCGCACCGCCGCTCGCCGCGGAGGTGCCGACGGCACCGCTCGTGTCGCCCGACGCGGATCGGCTCCTCGAGGAGGCGCGCCAGCGCCGGCAGACGCTGATCGGCGTCAACCCGAACCGCGCGTCGGCGGCGATGCCGGCGGTGCAGGCGCCCCCGACACCCGCGACGCCCGCGCGGCGCGACGGGGTGCCGGAGGAGCCGGTGACGCGGCCGATCGTGACGTTCCTGCGGCCGCAGCCGTCGGGGCCGATCGCGATCCCGACGCACACGCCGGACGAGGCGTCGGACCGGTCCGCAGGTCGCCGCACCCCACCGGCCGTCGCGGTGAACACGCCGAGCACGGGGATCCCGCGGGCGATCACCGAAGGTGCGTCGTCCAAGCGCGTCGGTGCGCGCGCGGCGAAGCGGCCGCCGACGCAGCCGATCTCGACGGAGGGGCGCGACTCGCCGATCCCGATCGTGCGCGCGCGCGAGCTGCTCGCGACGGCCGAGGACCGCGACACCGTGTTCCTGACGCTCCTGCGCGCGGCGCGCTCGCGGGCGCGCTGGGCGGGCCTCCTGACGGTGCAGGGCGGGGCCGCGATCGGCCGCGTCGCGCTCGCCGAGCCGGGCCTCGACGCGCTCGCGGTCAGCACGGTGCTGATCCCGCTCGACGCGGTGTCGCCGTTCCGGACCGTCGTGTCGAACCACCAGGCGCACATCGGGCCGCTCACGAGCGGCGACCCGGGCATCGACGCGATGGTGCTGCGCATGGGCGGCACGATGCCGCCGTCGGCGCTGATCCTGCCGATCATCCTGCGCGAGCGCGTCGTGGCGCTCGTCGTCGGCCACCGCGTGCACAGCGACATCCGGCTCGCGGACGTCACCGAGCTGCTGCCGATGGCGACCGCCGCCTCGGATGCGCTCGGCCGGTTGATCGTGCGCCACAAGGCCGCCGGCTACCGCGCGCCCGCCGCCGCGCCCGTCGTCGAGTTCGAGGCCGAGGCGATCGCGACCAAGCGCCTGTCGCGCCCCGACTTCCCCGAGGTCTACGAGGTCAGCGACGACGGCGAGTCGTGGCGCGCGCCGTCGACGGACACCGGGTACGCGCCCCTGCCGGAGCCGGAGGAGGAGCGGGCCGGCGAAGAGGACGACGAGCGCGTCGCGCCCGAGGCGCGGCGGCCCACGCGGCACATCGACGAGGTGCTGTCGGCGATCGAGGAGGCCAGGGAGAGCGAGTCGGAGGTCGACATCGGCGAGGCGCTCGATCGCTTCGGCGACACGCTGTCGGCGCTGATGCGCCGCTTCCCCGGCAAGCTGCGCATCGACCGCTTCGCGATCGCGGGCCGCGCGCTGCGCGCCGCGCAGTACGGCGGGCTGCTCGAGCTCGTCATCCGGCTCGGGCCCGTCGCGTCGGAGCTGCTGATCGAGAAGATGAGCGCACCGCAGCGCGACGTGCGGTTCTACGCGACGGTGTGCGTCGCCGAGCTCCGCCCGCGCACGGCGGTGTTCGCGCTCGCCGAGCGCCTGTTCGACCAGGACTTCGGCGTGCGCGCGTGCGCGATCGAGGCGCTCGCCGGCTACCCGCTCCAGGACCTCGGCCACGCGCTCGTGCGCGCGCGCCGCGCCGTGCACTCGAACGACGCCGAGGTCGTGATCGCGGCGACGACGGCGATCGTCGCGCTCGGCGACATCGAGGCGATCGCGGACCTGATCGGCGTGATCGAGCGCGGCGACCGCGGCGGCGAGCACGCGCGCAAGGCGCTGGTCGCGCTGACGGCGCAGGACTTCGGCCCGTCGGAGAAGAAGTGGCGCAAGTGGTGGGAGACCGCCCGCCCGCGCCACCGCATCGAGTGGCTCATCGAGGGCCTCGGCCACAAGGAGGACGCGATCCGCGAGAGCGCGATCAACGACCTCCGCCGCCTCACCGGCGAGTACTTCGGTTACCACCACGACCTCCCCAGGCGCGAGCGCGAGGCCGCCGCCGAGCGCTGGGTCCGCTGGTGGCGCGACGCCGGCCGCACCCGCTTCGCCACCCCCGAGAACGAGCGCCACCGCCCGACGGCGCTGCTCCCGATCCGCCGCGACTGACGCCGCGACGGACGCGGTCGCTACTCCTGGCCGACGACGTAGCGGTACGTCGCGCCGCCGGGGCTGTGCGAGTGCTGGATCTCGGGGCCGAGGTCGGCGAGCTGCGCGGCGTGCTCGTCGGTGAGCGAGGTGCGCTCGAGGACGAGGCGCTTCACGCCCGAGAACAGCGCCTTGTGCTCGCGGAACCACGCGGGGTTGGAGGTGCCGCTGTCGGAGAGGTCGAGCACCTGCAGGCCGGGCGCGAAGCCGACGGCGGCGAGCACCTCGAACAGGCTGTCGGTGGTCTCGAACGACGTCAGGGCGAGGCGCTCGAGCGGGCACGCCTTGAGCGTCTCGAGGAGCGGGCGCAGCGGGCCCCAGTTCGGGTTGTCGTACTGCTCGCCCTCCTCGGCCTCGTCCATGCGCTCCTCGAAGCTCTCGTGGCCGGTGTACTTCGGGACGTAGGCGTCCTCGTCGGCGACGATGTTCGCGCCCCACTCCTCGACGAGGCGCAGCTCGAACGAGCGCAGGTCGCGGAACTTCGCGCGGCCGAGGAGGTCGACGATCTCCGCGTTGTCGTAGGTGGTCGCGAGGCGCAGGTTGCGCAGCGCGAAGTGCCGGAGGTGCGGCGCTTCGATCTCGCCGAGCGCGAGCTGGTGCGAGTCGGCGACGTCGAACGAGATGTCCTCGAGCTGCGCCTTGCCCCAGAACGCCGACACGTCGCCGAAGTCCACGAGGTTCGGGTCGGGATCGAAGTCGCGCGAGGAGAGCAGCGTCGTCGCGGCGGCGCGCTCGTCGACGAAGCGCAGCGCGCGCACCGACGGCGGCAGCTGCGCGGCGAGCGCGGCGACGGCGGCGGTGAGGTCGACGCGGCCGCCGCCGGCGGGGACGCCGGCGATCGCGAGCGTGCGGGCCTCGGCGAGCGGCGACGCCAGGAACGCCCGGACGACGTCCTCGGCGGCATCCGAAGGCGAGATCCGGATCGCGACGTCGTCGGGGAACAGGTGGTGCCACGCGTTCACGCGGAACGCGCCGGCGTGCGCGTGGGCCGGCCCGAACAGCGCCTCCCTGTGGCGGTCGACGTACGCGTCGCGATCCGCGGGCGACATGCCCTTGGCGACGGCGCCGTTGAGGGCGATCAGCTCGCCCCTCGGGTCGCCGGCCTCCTGGAGGGCATCGGCGTAGACGTTCCATTCGCTCGCGGGGGCGTCGCGGTTCGGCTGAGGGACTCGGCTCATCGGCCGCAGGGTAGCGCGCCGCTTGCCTCCGATCGCCTCACTCCCGCGACGAAGTCGTGCCGCCGCGGCGCGCGTGCAGCTGCAGGACCCAGCCGCCGCCGGGGAGCGGCTGCATGCCGACGAGGCCTGCCGAGACGAGATCGGGCGACGCCGCGACGCGCTCGCCGACGGCCGGGTCCCGGCACACCGCCTGCGTGAGCCCGACGACGGCGGGTGGCATCGCCGCGGCGACCGCGAGCGCGAGCTCGACGTTCTGGCCGAAGTAGTCGAGCCGGCCGGCCTGCGTGAGCGCCATCATCGGGCCGCGGTGCACGCCGATGCGGCAGCGCAGGCCGGCGGTGATCGGGTTCGCGTCGACGGAGGCCTGCAGCGCGAGCGCCGTCTCGACGGCGGGGCTCGGGCGCTCGAACGCGGCGATCGCGAGCCCGCCGAACGTCTTCACGAGCGAGCCGCCGCCGCTCCTCGCGAGCGCGCCGACCTGCTCGAAGAACGACGTCGCGACGGGGAACGCCTTGGCATCGCCGAGGTCGTGGAACAGCGCGGTCGCGTCGTCGATCTGCGCGACCACGAGCGTCGCCTGCGTGATCGACATCAGGCGCCCGGGCGCGAGCTGCTGGTCGGGGAACAGCTCGCGGAACGCCGCGGTCGCCATCGCGCGCGCCGCGGTCAGCGCGTACGCGCGGTCGCCGGCGCGCTCGACGCGCACGAGCACCTCGCGCGGCTCGGGGTTCACGATCGTGAGCAGCTGATCGCCGGCGGTGAGCGTCGCGACGTCGCTGCGCTCGCCGAGCTGGAGGTCGCAGCGCCGCACGCCGCCACCGCTCACGACGCGCAGCTCGTGGACGCGCGGCACCTGCGGGCTGCGCAGCAGGTAGAAGCCGGGCCCGAGCGCGAGCGGCAGCGCGAACCGCTCGCCGGGCGCGAGGCGGACCTGCGCGGCGACGTGCGGGAAGTGCGCGGGACCGCCGATGCAGAACGTGCGCGTCTCGACGCTGCGCAGCTCGGGCGCGGCGCGGAACGCGAGCTCGATCGCGCGCGAGAAGTCGACGTCGAAGCCGACGTTGCACGTCTTGCAGCGCGCGTGCTCCTCGATCTTCGCGAGCGACTCGACGACGGACGACGGGATCCGGCACGACGGGCAGATCACGTCCCACACCATCGCGAGCGCACCGTCGCGCGCCGCGTGCAGGCAGGCGTCGATCATCGCCTCCTCGGGCGCGCCGAGCTTGTGCGCGAGCTCGAGCGGGCGGATGCGCGCGACGTCCTGGTCCGACGCCGACGACAGGTACGCGACGAGCGCCTCGGCGGCGCGGTCCTCGATGCCCGCCGCCGCGAGCCGCGCCGCGAGCTGCTCGAGCCGCGCGCGCGCCGCGCCGGGCAGCACGATCTCGGGATCGATCGGATCGAGCTCCGGGCGCGCGCTCGCCGACCCCGAGGACAGGATGCGGTCGAGCCGGCGGTAGACCTTGTCGAGGCGCCGGCGGTACTTCACCCCGATCTCCCAGCGCGACAGCAGGCGCGCGAGCAGGCCGCGCGGCTCGAGGCGCACCGTGTTGCGCAGCCGCGTCCCGCCGCCGGCCGTGCGCTCGAGGTGGACCTCGGCGACGTACCAGCGCAGGACGCCGGTCTGGAACACGCGCAGGACGACGTGGCGGCTGCCCTCGATCCACTCGTACGGGTGCTCGCGCCACTTCATCTTCAGGCCGGCGACGCGCTGGTTGCCGGTCATCTCCGCGTCGGCGCCGATGCTCTCCAGCTCGAAGCGCACCGGTGCGAGCCCGGTCGCGCGGTTGATCTTCTCGGTGTTCGACACGTACGGCCACAGCGCCTCGGGCGGCGCGGCGAGCTCCCACGTGAGCTCGTACGTCTGCACGAGCGACGCGCGCACCACGGGCGGCGCGGGGTGCGCGGTGATCAGCGCGGCGGTGCCGTCGCACAGGCGCTCGATCGCGGCGAGCAGCTCGGCGGCGTCGGCGGGGCGCGACCGCGGGTCCTTCGCGAGGCACGTCGCGACCAGGTCGGCGACCGCCGGCGTGCACTCGGGTACGCGCGCGTCGAGCCGCGGCGCGGGCGTGTTGAGGTGCTCGAGGATCACGCCCATCTGGTTGTCGCCCTGCGCGACGAACGGGGGCGCGCCGGCGATCAGCGCGAACAGGCAGCAGCCGAGCGCGTACACGTCCGTCGCCGGCGTCACCTGCGTGCCCTGGCACTGCTCGGGCGCCATGTACTCGGGCGTGCCGAGCACGGCGCCGTCGCGCGTGGCGCCCTCGACGGGCACGGCGTCGTCGGTGCGCGCGATGCCGAAGTCGCCGAGCTTCACGAGCTGCGTGCCGGGCGACGGCGACGTCTCGAGCTCGAGGCCGGCGCGCACGAACATCATGTTGTCGGGCTTCATGTCGCGGTGGACGATGCCCAGGCGGTGCGGCTCGGCGAGCGCGCGGCACGCATCGGCGACGACGGCGAGGGCGAGCGGTTCGGTGAGCTTGCCGCTGCGCCGCAGCGCCGCGCCGACGCTGCCGCCCGCGACGAGCTCGAGCACGAGGTAGTGCAGCCCGCGGTCCTCGTTGAGGTCGATCACGTTCGCGATGTAGGGGCTGCCGACCTTCGCGAGCGTGCGCGCCTCCTTGCGGAAGCGGCGCAGCAGCTCGGCGTCGCGCGCGATCTCCGGGCGCAGCAGCTTCACGGCGACGTTCGGGCCGCCCGTCGCGTCCGCGGCCTCCCACACCTCGCCCATCGCGCCGGCGCCGAGCTGGCGCGCGAGTTCGTAGCGACCGACCGTCGTGCCGACGGCGGGCTTCGGGGCGCGCGGCTCGTCGAGCTCGGGCAGCGTCGCGCGGCCGGTCGGCCCGAGCGCGCGGTGGATGCGGTGGACGAGCTCGATCATCGTCGGGCGCGCCTCGGGATCCGCCGCCGTCGCCTCGCGCGCGATCGCGGCGACGTCGTCGGTGGGGTTGCGGCTCGCCGTCGTCGCGAACAGGTCGAGCAGCGCGCCGAGCGCGTACACGTCGGCGGCGCCGTCGGCCGCGGTGTCGCCGTCCGCCTCCGGGGCCGCGCAGCGCTGCGCCCACGCGTGGGGCGCCGTGCGCGTCGCGAGCCCCGTCAGCTCGAAGCGCGGGCGGTCGTTCGACCCGACCCACACCGACCACGGGTGCACGCGCCCGTGGAACACGCCCACGCGGTGCGCCGTCGCGAGCGCGCGCGCCAGCTCGCCGAGGATGCGCAGCGCCCGCGCGAGGTCGACGGTGCCCTGCTCGATCAGCTCGGCGAGCGGCGGGTAGCTGTCGCCCTCGAGCACCACCGCGGCCGGCCCGCGCTCGAGCGCGAGCACCGTGCGCACGGCCGGGTGGTCGACGGCGCCGATCGCCCGCACGCGCGCCTCGAGCGCCGCCCAGCGCGGCGAGTCCGGCGCGAACGCGAGCTGGTGGTGCTCGACGAGGCGCTCGCCGAGCCGCGCGAGCACGACCGAGCCGTCGGGCCCCGCGCCGAGCTGGGCGATCGGTGCGAAGCCGGTGTCGCCGCCCGCGGGTGCGAACAGCGCGGGCATGGTCTGGTCGACCGCTCCCACGCCGGGATCATACGTCTACTTCGTGACGAGCGTCAGGTCGACGGCCGCGGCGGCGACGTCGAGGTGCTGGCTCGCCTCGACGCTGACCTTCGCGCCGCGGCGCCCGAGCGTGTCCACGAGCGCCTGCTTCGCGTGCGCGATCCGGTCGACGACGAACTCGTCGCCGGGGGATAGCGTCACGACGCCGACCTCGCGCGCACCCGGCCCGGTGACGTCGATCTTGCGCAGGTGGAACATCGGGCCGCGCTCGACGTCGAACACCACGTACGCGCCGCCCTGCGCGGCGAAGTCGACGTGGGCGGGCGCGACGCGGGCGGCGAGGTAGCCGCGGTCGGCGAGCTCGCGCTCGAGGGCCGCGCGGTCGCGCTCGAGCCGGCGCGCGTCGAGCATCTGGCCGACGCGCGTGCTCAGCTGCCCACGCAGGGCCGCCATCGGCAGACCGCTGGCGCCGTCGACGGCGTCGGTCCCGCGTGAGCGCGAGATCGAGACGCTCTGGATCTGCTGCGGCGGGATCGGCAGGGCGCTCGAGGCGACCGCCTCCGTGCTTGGGAGCGCGCGGTACACGACCGCCGCGCCTCCGACGGCGACCACGAGCACGGCCAGCATCATGCGGCGCACGACCGGACGGGAAAGCAAGCGCGAGACCACGTTCAACTAGCTGAGATCACGAGACTCGAAGGTGCCGGCACGTTCACACCGTGAACGCGCGGACGTCACGGCAGCGCGACCGTCCCCTGGTTCCCGAACCGGTCGGTGACGCGCACCTGCTGCGCCCCTGCGGCGTCGGCCACCTGCACCTGGCCGTTCGCGCCCGTCGTGACGGTCGTCGACAACAGCGTCGCACCGCCGGCGCCGAGCAGCGCCACCGTGACCTGCTGCGCGCGGACCGGCACGGGCTGGTTCGACGGGAGCGCCATGTCCATGAGGCGCCAGCCCTTCGGGGCGTGCCACGTCGCCTGGAACGTGACGTTGCCGCCGGTGCGCTGGAGCTGGAGTGCGCCGACGGCGCCGGCGACGATCTCGAACGGGTCGGAGTCGAGCTTCCAGCCGTTGCCCTCGACGTGGAAGCGGTACTTGCCGAGCGGCAGGCCGCCGCGGTCGTCGAGCGCGTCGAGGCCGGGCGCGCCGAGCCACGGCACCGCCTGCCACTCGACGACCCACACGTGCGTCTGCGGGCCGCTGCGCTGCAGCGGCGACGGCGTGTACGCGAGGACGAGCTCGGCGTCGTCGACGACGCGCCCGCTGCGGCGCGTGGCGGCGGCGAACGCACCCGGGGCGGTCTCGCGCTCGAGCGTCACCTTCGGCGTCCGGACCTTGGGGTCGTCGCCGAACCACGTGTACGTCGCGACGCCGGAGATGCGCGGGATCGTCGCGGCGGGCTGCGCCTGCGCCGGGGTGCCGGTGCGCGCCCACGTGACGGCCGGGATCGCGGCCGGGACGGTGCCGGCGCCCATCGCCGGGTCGTCGATCGCGAGGTCGCGGTCGTCGCCGACGGCGGTCGCGACGCGGTTCGTGCCGCCGGCCGTGCCGTCCTCGCGCGCGGGGGTGAGCGCGAGCGGCATCAGGTCGAGCAGCCGCTCGGCGAGGTACTCGGCCTCGAGCGGGCCCCAGAACGTGACGCTCGGCTCGTAACCGCCGAGCACCCAGTCCTCGGGGCGGAGCAGGTAGCCGACGTGGCCCTGCGCGTAGCCGACGACGATCGTCTTGTTCGGCGCGACCGGCGACTTCTCGCGCACGAGGTCGGCGAGCAGGATCGTGACCTCGCCGGGGAGCGTGCCGATCAGGTACTCGCCGAGGCGCAGCGCGCTCACGGTCGTGCGCGTCGTCTCGCACACCGGGTGCTTCTCGTCGACGCCGAAGTCGACGTTGAAGATCGGGCCCAGGATCGGCGCCGCGACGTCGAGCTTGAGGCACGAGCCGTACGGCAGGATGCCCTCGGTGCCGGGGATCGCGGCGGCCGGGAACATCGGCATCGCCGTCTCGCACAGGCCGGCGCCGACCTGCGCGTTGAACTCGTCGATCGGCGACGCGAGCCGCGTCGGGTCGTTGTCGATCTGCACGATGCCGTCGGGGCGCTCGCGCGCGGGGTCGAACGGGGCGTACGACAGCGCGCCGCCGCGGATCGTGAACGTCTCGGGCTTGGGGCCGGTCTCGACGGAGCGCGTGACCATCTCGAGCTCGAGCGAGGTCTTCATCGCCTGGCCGGCGGCGGTCCACGCGGCCATCAGCTCGGGGATCGCGCCGCGGCCGTGGCCCTCCTCGGAGGCCCACGTGAAGCACGGGTCATCGCTCTTGCCGGGGCGGTTGTTACAGTCGACGCCGCCGTGGCCCGCGGGCGAGGTGTCGCCGCCGGCGCTCTGGATGTGCATCACGACGACCTTTCTGTCGAACTGCTCCTCGAGGGCGCGCTCGATCGCGCCGGGCGCGTCCGTCGACGCGAACGGGTTGTCCTCGTCGTTGAGCGTGCCGTGCTCGCCGAACACGGGGAGGATCGCGAGCGGCGTGCCGTCGGCCGCGTCGACGCGGATCATGTACAGGTGGTCGTCGCCGCGGGCACCGTTCGGCAGGACGTCGTTCTCGCCGCGGCGCTCGCGGTTGATGACGTCGGCGGGGTCGAAGTTGTCGTCGGCGAACACGCCGAGCTTGGCCGGGACGCGCGCCGCGAGGGCATCGCGCGCGACGCCCTCGAACGCGTCGACGAAGCGCTTGTACACGAGGTCGCGCAGGATGCCGGCGCCGAGCTTGAGCGGACCGTGCCCGGTGTACTGCGCCCAGCCCGAGTGCGTGTGCGACGTCGTGATGAGGACCTTGCCGGCGAAGTCGGGGCCGAGGCGCTGCTCGACGTCGAACAGCATCCCCTCGTACGTGAAGATGATGTCGGCCTTGAGGATGACGACCGTCTCCTCGCCGGCGGTCAGCGCGAGCGCCTTCACGCGCGGTGCCGCCGTGACGCCGATCGACGGGTTGAACGTCCCCGACAGGGCGACCTTGCGCGCGTCGACGACGCCCGCCGAGCCGAGGAAGTTCGCGCGCCCGGTGTAGCCGCCGAGCGCCGTCCCGACGGGGACGTGCAGCACGCGGTCGGCGGCGCCCGCCATCAGCGGCGCGGCGGTGACGGTGCCGCCGGCGCGCGCCGTCGGCGCGAGCGGGACGTAGTTGCACAGCTCGGTCGTGACGCCGGTGTCGGGCGGCCTGGGACCGTCATCGCCGCAGGAGATGGAAACGACCGCCACGAGTGCGAGCCCCGCTACGCGCATGCGGCCTCATAACACGCGCTCGGCGGCCGGTTCGACGAGATTTCACGCCGTGCGAGCCGTCACCTGGGGCGCGCGGCGTCCGGGAACAGCTCGATCCCGTTGCGGAGGCAGATCTCCTGGTAGCGCTGCGCCACGTCGGGCTTCAGGTTCTTGTACTCCGTCGCCTTCGCCCGGTCGCGGTTGCGGCAGGCGGCGAGGAAGCCCTTCTTGAACGCGTCGAGGTCGAAGCCGCAGGCGAGGATCTTGTCGTAGGCGGCGAGCGCGCGGGTGAACTCGCCGCGGCCGATCCGGAGGTCGCCCTCGGCCTTTTGCGCGGTGAGCTGCGCGGGAGCGCAGCCCGCCGCGTGCTTCTTGAACGGGCGCTTCGCCTGGAACGAGCCGCCGCCCGGCGCCGCGGGGAACGTCGCCTTGCGCACGGCGTCCATCACGCAGCGCGTGATGCGCTCGTCGCGCGGCGCCCCGCTGACCGCGACGACGCGGCCGCTCGGCGCGACCTCGCCCCACAGCGACACGGTGCCCTCGAAGGCGCCGTCGTGGCAGGCGTCGAGGTCCTTCGCGAGCGGGCGCAGCGCGCGCTCGACGTCGGCGTCGGCGAACGTCACCTTCGCCGGGGCGGGCGCGCGGCCGGGCGCCTGGGCGGTGGCGAGCTTCGCCTCGAGGACGATGCCCTGGCGCAGGCACACCTTCGCGAGCGCGAGCTGCTGATCGGGCGAGGTCTTCGCGAACACCTCGCGCGCGCGCCGCTCCTCGCGCGCCTCGCACGCGGCGAGCCCGACCTTCACGAGCGTCGACGGGGTGGCCTTGCACGCGAGCGCGGCCTCGTAGCGGGCGAGTGCGGCGCTCGCGGCGCCCTTCGTCGTAGACGCGTCCCCCTCGGCGATCAGCGCCGCATCGTCGCAGCCGGCCTGCTTGTCGTGGTCCTCCTCCTTGCACTGCCCGGCGAGGCTCTCGAGCTTCGCGGGCTCGCGGCTCCACGCGGCCGGGTCGCACGCGCCGGCGACCTGGAAGTTGAGCTGGAAGCGGCCGCCGAGGCGGGTCTTGCCGAAGCTCGCGGTGGCGATGCGCTCGGAGATGCACTCCGACGCGCCGGTGGGGCCCTCGGGGCTGGCGAGCGGATCGAACGTCAGGCGGCGGAGCTCGAGCTTGCCCTCGGGGACGACGTCGAGGACGAGCTCGACGGGCGTCGGCGCGTGGGCGGTGCCGTTCGAGCACGTCTCGAGCTCGGCCTGGAGCTTGTCGACGGCGGCCCGGAGGGCGCGGCGCTCGTCGAGGTCGGTGTCGCCGGTGCGCGCCGCCGGGTCGTCGGGCGACGGCGGGCGATCGGCGCGCGCGACGACGGTGCCGCCGGGCCTCACCTCGACGGTCTGGCCGGCGCTCGTGACGGCGACGGTGCCGTCGTACACGATGACCGTGACCGCGCCGATCGCCGCGGCGGCGATCGCACTCGCTCCCAGGACCTTCGCTTCTGCCGGATGCATACCCACCTCCACGCGCAGGCTCGCGCCCGACGCTCGAATCGCGACCGGCGCATGCGGGTCGCCACCTGTGCCGGCGACCGCGCCGGCGACGATCTCCAGGGTGTCGCCGCCGGCGACGGACCACGTCGCCGCGCCGCGCCGCTGCTCGACGCGCACGTCGCGGCCGTCGCGGCGCCACGCGAGGTCGGTGTTCGCCTCGACCTGCGCCGACGACGCGCCGAGGTCGAGGTGCGACGGCGCCGTCGCGACGAGCGCGCCTTGCCCCGCGCCGGCGGGGGCGGTGCCGCGCAGCGCGAGGTACGCGACGACCCCGGCGGCGGCGGTGGCCGCGAGGCCGGCGGCGAGCAGCTTGCGGCGCCGCGCGCGATCGCGGCCCTCGTCCACGCTCTCGAGCGCCGCGCGCCCGGCGGGCTCGCGCAGGCGCGCGACGACGGCGTCGGTGACGTCGGGCGCCGCGGGCGGCTGCCACGCATCGAGGTCGTAGTCGGCGCGCAGGGACGCGCCGCCGTCATCGGTGTCGTCGGCTTCGTACATCGTCATCGCCCACCTCCGCGCGCGAACTCCGGCGCGGCGGTCTCGAGGTGCGCGCGCATCGCGGCGCGCGCGCGGGACAGGCGCGACTTCACCGTGTTGAGGTCGAGCTCGAGCGCGGCGGCGATGTCGGCGTAGTCGAGGTCGTGGTACTCGCGCAGCACGAACACGGCGCGCTGCGCGTCGGGGAGGTTCGCGACGCCGGTCGCGATCGCGTGGCCGAGGCGGCGGCGGTCGAGGTCGCCGTCGGCGCGCGCCTCGGGCGCGGGCGGCTCGGCGTCGAGCGCCGCGTGCTCGGGGCGGCGCAGCTCGTTGAGCGCGAGCCGGGTCGCGATCGTGAGCAGCCACGTGGCGAGCGACGCCGGGCCGGAAGGGTCGAACTCGGGCAGCGCCTTCAGCACGCGCACGAACGTCTCCTGCACGAGGTCCTCGACGCGGTGCTGCGCGCGGCGCGCGAACATCCGCCAGATCAGCTGGTGCACCGGCTGCTGGTAGCGGCGCACGAGGTCGCGCCACGCCCGCTCGTCCCCGCGCTGCGCGCGCCGGAGCGTCAGCTCGTCGAGCGGCGGCTCGGTGGCCGGCAAGGCGAGGGCGAGGGCGACGAGCATCTGGGCAGTTCCACCCGCGGGCGGGCGGAAGGTTCCGGACAAAATTCGCGAACGATCCTGCTAGTCCAGCGCGCGCAGCATCGCATCGCGGACGGCGTCGTAGCGGTCGGGCAGGTCGATCGGCGCGTTGCGGTGGGCGGGCGCAGGAACTGCGGGGAGCCGGGCCTCGTGGTAGCCGACCTTGAAGTCGGCGAACTTGAGGCCGCTCGCGGTCGAGACCACGACCACGTCGTGCTCGCGGCGGACCTCGCCGCGCGCGGCGAGCTTGGTCAGGGCGGCGAGCGCGACGCCGGTGTGCGGGCACGTGAACAGGCCGTCCAGGTCGGCGCGGGCGCTCGCATCGGCGAGCTCGGCCTCGGTCGCGATCTCGACGACGCCGTCGAACGCGCGCAGGGCGCGGACGGCCTTCGCGAAGCTGACCGGGTTGCCGATCTGGATCGCCGAGGCGAGCGTCGGGCGCGCCTTCTGCGGCGCGAGCGGCGCCCAGTTCGCCTTGTAGCTCGCGTACAGGGGCGATGCGTGCTCGGCCTGCGCGACGCAGATGCGCGGGCGGCGATCCACGAGGCCGAGCGCGAGCAGCATCTCGAACCCGGCGCCGAGGGCCGACACGTTGCCGAGGTTGCCGCCGGGGATCACGACCCAGTCGGGCACGCGCCAGTGGCGCTGCTGCGCGATCTCGATCGCGACCGTCTTCTGCCCCTCGAGGCGCAGCGAGTTCATCGAGTTCGCGAGGTACACGCCCTCGCGGTCCGCGAGGTCCTGCACGATGCGCATGCAGCCGTCGAAGTCGGTGTCGATCGCGAGGACGAGCGCCCCCGCGGCCAGCGGCTGCACGAGCTGCGCCGTCGAGATCTTGCCGCGCGGCAGGATCACGACCGCGCGGATCCCGGCGGCGGCCGCGTACGCGGCGAGCGCCGCCGACGTATCCCCCGTCGACGCGCACGCGATCGCGCGGAGCTGCGTCCCGCGCGCGATCATCTGCGCCACCTGCGAGACGAGCACCGTCATCCCCAGGTCCTTGAACGACCCCGAGTGCGACGTCCCGCACTGCTTCACGCGCACGTCGCCCAGGCCGAGCGCACGCGCCAGCCTCGGCACCGGCGTCAGGTGCGTACCGCCCTCGAGCATCGACACGACGTGGCGCGCCTCGAGCTGCGGCGCCACCCACTCGTGCTTCCCCCACACCCCCGACCCCCACGGCTCGTCGACCGACCTCCACCTCTCCGCGAACAGCGCCTTCCACGCCTCCGCGCTCCGCTCGCGCAGCGCCGCCACGTCGTGCACCACCTCCAGCAGGTCCCCACACCTCGGGCACCGATAGATGACCTGCTCGAGCGCATACCCACCGGCGCACCCCGCGATGCAACGAAACTCGGCCGTGAACGCCATGCGCGCACTCTCCCACGCCCGTCCGGCTTCGTCCGGCGACGGCGTCCGGGCTAGCCGTTTTCGACGAAGAATCCGGACACGCGAACATGATCTTCTCGACGCTTGCGGCGGCACAGAACGTGTACTGTGGCCGCGGCATGTCGTTCCTCGAAGACGATCTCGATGCCCCGGTCACCAAGCGCTACCTGAAGGCGGTCCTCGACGAGGAGTTGCCCAAGCTGGCGACGAAGGAAGAGCTGGCGAAGCTGGCGACGAAGGAAGAGCTCGCGGCGGAGGTCGCGAAGTTGCCGACGCGAGAGGAGGTGGTGTCCATCGTGGATGTTGCCGTCGACGCCGCTGTGGCGAAGGCCGTGCCTCCCGCCGTGGACGCCGCCGTGGCGGCAGCCGTGGCGAAGGCCGTGCCTCCCGCCGTGGACGCCGCCGTGGAGGCCGCCGTGGCGAAGGCCGTGCCTCCCGCCGTGGAGGCGGCGGTGGCGAAGGCGGTACCTCCCGCCGTGGAGGCCGCCGTGGCGAAGGCCATGCCTGCCGCTGTGGCGAAGGCCGTGCCTGCGGCCGTGGAGGCGGCCGTGGCGAAGGAGATGTCGAGGCAGATGAAGGTGCTGGACGAGAGCTTCCAGCGCTACGTCGGGGCGCTCGACGACAAGTACAAGCCGGTGATCCCGGCGCAGACGCACCTGCGCGCGGACCTGGATGCTCATGTCCGCAATGCCGCCGTGCATCGCGCGCCGAGGAGGCGGGCTCGCTGAAACGGCGAGCACCGAGGAGGGAGGGGGCGCTATAGTGCCGGCGTGGAGCCCGCGCCCAAGGATGACCGACCGCTGGCCCGGCCCGCGCACCTCGCGAGCGAGGGGGCGTGGCTGGCGCATCGCAAGGTGGGGGCGGTGGCGGCGGTGCTCGGGGCGCTCGCGTTCTTGCTCGCGGCGGTGACGTCGGGGCAGCTCGGGACGACGCCCGACTGGCGGTTGACGGTGCCGCTGTTCGTGGCGACGGCGGTGGCGGCGGGGATCTCGGCGGTGCGCCGCGAGGTGGGGGCCTATCCGCTGTGGCTCGTCGGGCTGGGGCTCGCCGGTGCGGCGACGGTGCTGGGCTGGTTCCTGATGATGGCGATCGTCGTGGGTGCCACCGTCGTCCTGATTCTGATATTGCACGCGCTGTTCTGATCCGGAGGCCGCCCATGGACGATCACGAGCTGATCTACGACTGGAACTCGACGGAGAAGGTCGCGCCGCTGTCGCCGCGGCGACGCATCCAGTTCCTCGACGAGACCCTCCGCGACGGCATCCAGTCGCCGTCGGTCGTCGACCCGGTGATCGCCGACAAGCTGCGGCTCGTCGAGCTCGCCGACGCGCTCGGCATCGACACGATGGACATCGGCCTCCCCGGCGCCGGCGCGCGCGCCGTCGAGGACGTCGCCACGATCGCTGCGCACATCCGCGACCTCAAGCTGAAGGTGAAGGCCTCGTGCGCGGCGCGCACGCACCAGGCCGACGTCCAGGCGATCATCGACATCTCGCAGAAGGTCGGCATCGAGATCGAGGTGCTGTGCTTCATCGGCTCCTCGCCGATCCGCCAGTACGCCGAGGACTGGGACCTCGCGCGCATGCTGAAGCTGTCGGCGGACGCGATCGACCTCGCGCGCAAGTACCAGCTGCCCGTCGCGTACGTCACCGAGGACACCACGCGCTCGCGCCCCGAGATCCTGACGAAGATGTTCACGACCGCCGTCGAGCACGGCGCGCAGCGGCTGATCGTGTGCGACACCGTCGGGCACGCGACGCCCGACGGGATCAAGAACCTCCTCAAGTTCACGCGCAACATGCTCGACGGCATGGGGCGCGCCGACGTCGGCATCGACTGGCACGGCCACAACGACCGCGGCCTCGGCGTCGTCAACTCGATCTTCGCGATCGAGTACGGCGCCGATCGCATCCACGGCACCGCCCTCGGCATCGGCGAGCGCGTCGGCAACGCGGCGCTCGACCAGATCCTGCTCAACCTGAAGCTCCTCGGCGAGCTGCCGGACCACGACCTGACGAAGCTCGTCGAGTGGTGCACGACGGCCTCGCGCGCGACGCACGTGCCGATCCACCCGCAGTACCCGCTCGCCGGCACCGACGCCTTCCGCACCGCCACCGGCGTGCACGCGGCGGCGATCATCAAGGCCGAGCGCAAGGGCGACGCCTGGCTCGCCGACCGCATCTACTCGGGCGTGCCCGCCGGGATGTTCGGCAAGGAGCAGGCGATCGAGATCGGCCACTACAGCGGCGAGTCGAACGTCGTCTACTGGCTGAAGAAGCGCGGCTACGAGCCGACGAAGGAGCTCGTCGGCGCCGTGCTCGCGGCGGCCAAGCGCGGCAACCGCGTGCTCACCGACCCCGAGATCGCGGCGGTCATCGCGGAGTCCGCGCGCTGACGCCGTCCCCGCTCGCCGAGCTCTGCGGGATCGGCCACGCGCGGCCGGCCGCCTCGAGCGCGAAGCCGGCGCCCGCCTCGGCGATGCGCTCGGCGATCGCATGGTACGCGATGCCGGCGATCCGCCCGCGCAGCTTGCCGCGGACCGTCGCGTACAGCGCGTTGTCGGGCGCCTGGCACAGCGAGCCGTAGTCGAGCTCGTCCTCGCGGTCGTCGTCCCACAAGACGACGATGCGGTCGCCGCTCCAGTGCGCCGAGCGGGCGCGCAGGTGCGCGTCCTCGACGTCGACGTACGCGTAGCGCTTGGGGTCGAGGCGGATGATGTCGCGGCCGTCGTCGCGCACGTCGAGCCAGCGCAACAGCGCCTGCCGCAGGCGCGGGTGCGTCACGGCGGTGCCCTCGTGCCAGAACGTCCCCCCGCGGTCCAGGCGCAGCCCGATGGCGCGCATCTTCTCGAGGAGCTCGGGGGTGAATTCGATCGGCTCGCTGCGCTCGTTGCGTGCGTCCGGGCTTCGGCCAACCAAGGTCATCGGCGGTACCTCCCACCGGAAACGCCATGCGCGGCGTGCGCCAGCGACGGGCGGCTACGACAGCCGGGCGATCCGGTCCTTCGTCAGCAGTTTCTGCTTCTTCAGCCGGCTCATCTCGAGCTGCTCGGCCGGTGTCGGCGTGCGGCGCCGTTCGAGGATCTGGAGCTGCTCGTCGAGGCGTCGATGCTCGGCGGTCAGCTCTGCGAGGAGTGCTTCCTTGGAACCCTCGGTCGTGGTTGTCACGCAACCTCCGCCTGCACCAGGCAGGCTCCCTAACGATAGACCGCGACCATCGTGCCGGCAACGCTCACGACCGTGATCCGGCGCATCACGGCGGACGCCGCACGAGCGCGCCCGGCACACCGTCGGGATACATCACCTCGGCCTCCGACGGACGGATGTACATCGGCGCGCCGCCGAGGAGGATATCGGTGCGAGGGCCGGCGAGCGCGAGCTGCGCGACCGCGGCGCCCGACGGCGTGCGCACGGGCGACCACGCGACGGCGAGCGCGCCGAGCACGTCGTCGTACGCCGTGATCGCGTCGCCGCAGTAGGTGATCGCCTCGGTGGCCGCCGCGAGCTCGCGCGCCCATGCCGCGAGGTCCGCAGGAGCCATCGCGCGCTCGGGCGCGACGGGAGCGCCGCCGCGGAAGGCTCCGGCGAACACCTCGCCGCGGCGCGCGTCGAGGGCGGCGACGACGAGGCCGTCGCCGCGCGCGGCTTCGTGGGCGAGCGCGGCGAGCGACGACACGGACCACAGCGGGCGCGCGGCGGCGAACGCGATGCCCTTCGCGGTCGCCATCCCGATGCGCAGGCCGGTGAACGAGCCCGGGCCGGCGCCGACGGCGATCGCGCCGAGCTGCGCGGGGGCGACGCCGGCCTGCTTGCACGCGGCGTCGACGGCGACGAGGAGATCCGCGCCGCGCCCGCCGCCGCCGTGGCGGCGCTCGTCGAGGATGCCGCGCTCGTCGTCGACGAGGGCGACGCCGGCGACGTGCGTGGCGGTATCGATGCCGAGGACGATCATCGTGGGGTCAGTCAGGGTCAGAAGAAGAAGCGCATGACGTCGGCGCGCAGGGCGAGGATGGTGATGATGACGACGATGACCAGGCCGACGTACCCGATGCGCTCGCGCGTGCGCGCGGACAGCGGGCGCCGGGTCGCGGCCTCGGCGGCGAACACGAGCAGGTGACCGCCGTCGAGCATCGGGATCGGGAGGAGGTTGATGAGGCCGAGGTTGACGCTGATCAGCGCGAGCATGAGCAGGAAGCTGTCCCAGCCCTGGTTGCCCGAGACCGACGCGACCTTGTACATCATGAGCGGGCCGCCGAGCGCCTCGCCGGGGGAGTCGCCGCCGAGGATCTGCACGAAGCCGCCGACCATCGTCGAGATCGTCTCGCCGGTGCGGCTGAGCGCCTTGTTCATCGCGTAGCCGAAGCGCCCGTCGATCACGACCATCGCGCCGCGGCCGCGGTCGACGTCGTTGCGCGCGCCGAACACGAGCCGCGACACGGTGTGGCCGTACTCGTCGCGCTGCTTGCGCCACACCTGCGTGAGCTCGGCGGTCATCACCTCGACCTTGCCGGCGACGGCGCGCTTCCACGCGAGCTTGAACGCGTGCTTGGGGTCGGCCTGGAGGCGCTGGTCGAGCTCCATCCAGTGCGCGACGGGCTTGTCGTCGAGCGCCACGAGGAGGTCGCCCGGGTGGAGGCCGGCGGTGTCGGCGGGCGAGCCCGGGTCGACGTGCGCGACGAACATCTCGGCGTGCTCGAGGCCGGTGTAGGTCTGGCGCTTGAGGCGGCCGTCGATGCGCGTCTCGGGGACGAGGTCGGCGAAGCCGGCGGCGAGCAGCTGGACCTGCGGGACGGCGGGCATCGGCGTGCCGCGGAAGTAGGTCAGGCTCGTGCGGCGCCCGAGGCGGCCGAGGTTGCGCTTGACGTCGGTCCAGTTGCGGACGGGCAGGCCGTCGACGCTGATGATCAGGTCGCCGGTGCGCAGGCCGGCGCGCGCGGCGGGGGAGGCGGCGTCGATCACGCCGACGATCGGGATGAACGGCGCGTGCGTGATGCCGACGCGGCCCTGCACGACCTCGCCGCCGTCGCGGCTGCGCACCGTCTCGGCGAGCGGCGTGAGGTAGCGCTCGAAGATCTTGCCGTTGCGCGAGATGCGGAGGGCGAGCTCCTTGCCGGGCGACGAGCGCACGGCGGACTCGATCTCCTCCCAGTAGCGGACGGCGACGCCGTCGATCTCGAGGACGCGGTCGCCCGCCTCGAGGCCGGCGCGCGCGGCGGGCCCGCCCTCGATGACGTCGCCGATCTCGGCGGCGGGTAGGTTCGTGTGCCCGACGAAGAACACGAAGTAGATCGCGACCGCGAGGACCAGGTTCGCGGCGGGCCCCGCGAACACGATGACCAGGCGCTGCCACAGCGGGCGCGCGGCGAAGCTGCGGCCGGCGTCGGCGTGGACGGCGACGGCGCGCGCGAGGCGCGGGTCCGGCTTGTCGTCGGGGCGGTCGTCCTCGCCGGCGATGCCCAGGATGCGGACGTAGCCGCCCAGGGGGAACGCCGCGATCTGGTACTCGGTGTCGCGCAGCTTCACGCGCACGAGCGGGCGCCCGTACCCGATCGAGAACCGCAGGACCTTCACGTCGAGCAGCTTCGCGGCGACGAAGTGCCCCAGCTCGTGGATGACCACGAGCACGCTGACGAGGAGGAGGAAGTAAAGGACCGACACCGGGTCTTCTCCGGGGGACTCTTCGGGGGACCCCGCCGAAAATGCGGGCGTCGAGGCTATAGCAGAAACTGGTATCCTCTCGGTACGTGGCTTCGAAGTCCGGTCAGCAGGAGAAAGAGCCGGAGAAGGCCGAGGTCATCGAGGAGGCGCTGGACGGCCTCGATCACACCCTCGACCGCGTGAAGGCGCTGTACGAGCAGTACTTCCTCGGCATGCAGAAGCAGCCGCCGACGTTCGTGCACGCCGACGTCGAGCGCAAGCTGCGCGACCTCGCGCAGCTGCAGATCCGCAACACGGCCCTGCGCTACCGGTTCGCGACGCTGCAGCAGAAGTTCGGCGCGTACAACACGTACTGGCGGCGGACGCTGCGGCAGATCGAGAACGGCACGTACCTGCGCAACCTCTCGAAGATCGGGCGCGAGGCCGTGCGCTCCGGCTCCGAGATCCCCGAGGAGATCCTGGCCGCGATGCCCAAGCGCATGCGCGAGCAGGTGCGGCGCGATCGCGAGGCGGCGTTGCTGCTGCGCAAGCGGCGCGAGCGCGGCGAGGAGATCGACGAGGCCGAGCTGAAGGCGATCGAGGAGGGGCGCGCCGACCGCCACCGGGCGAAGAACGCGGTGCACACCCTCGACGAGTCCGAGGACGTCGATCTCAGCGACCTGCTCGCCGAGATGGAGCAGCCCGACGAGGTCACCGAGTCGCGCTCGATCCCGCAGCCGCCGCCGGACGCCCGGGTCCCGGCGGGGCCGCGCACGCCCCCGGCGGGGCACCCGGCGCAGGCCGATCCGCGCGTGCCCGGCACGACCCGCACACCGCCGGCGGGCTACCCGGCGCAGGCGGATCCGCGCGTGCCCGGCACGACCCGCACGCCGCCGGCGGGCTATCCGGCGCAGGCGGATCCGCGCGTGCCGGGCGCCACCCGCACGCCTCCGCTGGGGACGCGCACGCCGCCGGCCGGCTACGCGTCCGCCGCCGAGGCCGCCCAGCGCCTCGAGGCCGAGCTGGCCGCGTCCGGCGCGCGCCCGGTCGCCCCCGAGAGCACCGGCGCGATCCCGACGATGCGCCGCTCGTCGCCGGTGATCGACGGCGATCCGCGCCGGACGTCGTCGCCCGCGCTCGGCGAGGACGCGCCGCTGCGGCGCTCGTCACCCGCGCTCGGCGAGGACGCGCCGCTGCGGCGCTCGTCGCCGGCGCTCGAGCAGCGCCGGTCGTCGCCGATCCCCGTGGTGGATCCGGACCCGCGGAGATCGCAGCCGATGGCCGCGATCGCCGACGACGGTCCCGAGACGTATCGATCGGAGCCGCCGCCGAGCCGGCGCACGGCGCCGATGACGTCGGCGGCCCCGCGCCCGCCGGCACCCGACACCGGACCCGATACCGTCGACGCCGGGCCCGACACCGTCGCCGTCCGCGACACCGCGCGCCGCATGCAGACGGCGCCGATGGTCGCGCCGGCGCCGCGCACGCCGGTGCCGCCCGGCACGAACCCCGGCGTCCCGATGCCGGCGCGCCCGGCGACACGGCCCAACGGCAACGCGGATCCCGGCGCGCGCACGCCGCGGCCCGAGGTGCCGATGCCGGCGCGCGCGCCGACGCCGGCGCCAGGCGTCGTCACGCCTCCCGCCGCGGCGAAGCCGATCGCGCGCACGATGCCGATCCCCGCGATGCCGTCGGTGCCGGCGCCGCCGCGCCCGTCCGCGCCGGCGATCCCGGAGATCCCGCGGCCGCCGCAGCGCCCTGCACCCACCGCCGCGGCGCCGGATCCGGAAGCGGAGATCGTCGTCCCCGATGCGTCGCCGGGGGAGCGCACGCCGACGATCGACCGCCGCCCGGCGCGCCTCGTGAAGCGCGACTCGTCGCCGGCGATCACGCGCCCGAAGCCGCCGCCGGGCATGAGCGACGCCGACGTCAACGCGCTGTACGCGAAGTACGTGAAGGCGAAGGAGCTGGTCGGCCAGAACGCCGGCCCCGGCGCCTACGGCCGCCTGCTCGAGACGATCAACAAGCAGGCGCCCAAGATCATGGAGGAGTACAAGTCCAAGGGCGTCGACTTCCAGGTCGTCGTCCGCGACAACCAGGTCATCATCAAGGCCAAGCCGAAACCCTAGCCCGGATCCGGCCGGGCTAGCCTCGCGCGAGGCCGAGCGCGCTGCGCAGGCGGACGTGGGCGGCGCTGTACGCGAACTCGACGAGGTCCCGGTCGAGCTCGCCGATCTCGCGCGCGCCGGCGAACGCGGAGGGGATGTCGCCGCACAGGAGCATGCCGGCGCGGTCCGCGGTGCGTGACAGCGCGCGCGACCACAGCGACAGGTTGAGGCCGGTGCCGCGCGCCAGGAGGCGGAGCGCGGCGGCGCGGGCCTGCTGGCGGATGCCGTCGGGGAGCTGCTCGATCGCGGCGGCGGCGGCGGCGGCGAGTGGCTCGTCGGCGCCGGTGCGCGCGCCGGAGGCCTCGCGGAACACCGCCATGACGATTGCCTTCAGCGTGCGCCCCGAGCGCGACGCCCCGACGGCGCGGCCGGGCCACAGGAACGTCATCGCGCGCACGAGGCGGTACACGGCATCCGGGCGGTCGGGGGCGCGGAGCGCGTCGTCGCCGGCGACGAGCACCGGCGGATCGCACGCGACCACGTGGATCTGCGTGCCGAGCTCGACGCGCGCGTACACCGGCGCCGGCGCGACGCCGAGCAGCGCGGCGCAGCGCTCGCGCAGGCGCAGGAACGGCGCGGGCAGGTCGAGGTCGTCGAGGCGCTGGCTCTGGTCGAGGTCGCTGTCGGCGAGCGTCATCGGCGACAGGCGCTGGATCGCCGGGGCGACGAGCTCCATCAGCGCGCCGATCTCGACGGTGTCGTCCTTGTGGCGCAGGAGCGCCCACGCGTCGCGCCCGAGCGGCGCGCTCGAGACGGCCGCGGTGCGCGTGCGGTGCGCCTCGTACAGCGCGGCCATCTGCGCGTCGGCGGTGCCGAGCGCGACCATCGTCGCCGCCGCGAGGAACGCCGCGTCGGCGTGGCCGCTCGCCTCGGTCGACTTCACGAGCTGCGCGCCGGAGCTGGGATCGGCGAGCGCCTCGCGCCAGCCGGCGCGCAGCGGCTCCGGCGCGAGCGCGCGGGTCTCGGCGCGCTGCACGAGCGCCTGCACGTCGGAGTCGCGCGGGGCGATGCGGCGCGCGTTGCCGGCGGCGGCGGTGGCGGCCTGCGGATCGTCGAGGGAGTCGAGGTACAGGCGGGCGAGGCGCGCCCACGCCTTGCCCTCGGCGGCGTTGCCGCGGCCGCGCAGGCGGAACAGCAGGCGCTTGAGCACGCGCTCGTAGCGGCGCAGGTCGCCGCGCGACACGAGCAGCGCCTCGATCGCCGTCACGGTCTCGGCGCGGTTGGGATCGAGGTCGAGCGCGCGCTCGAGGTGGAACAGCGCCTCGCTGTCGTCGCTGCGCAGCGTCGCGTCGATGCGGCCCTTGTAGTCGTGCGCGGCGGCGTGGTCGGGGTTGATCTCGAGCGCGGTGTTGAGGTGCGGGCGCGCGACGTCGGCGGCCTCGGGGCGCTCGCCGCCGGCCATCCACTCGGCCCAGCCGAGCGCGGCGTGGTAGTCGGCCTCGCCGGGCGAGCGCGCGATCACGGTCTTGATCATGCCGATCGCCTGCGACCACTGCTTGCGCGCGAGCATCTCCTCGGCGGCGCGGAAGTTGAGCTCGGTGTCGATCGCGGGCGGCACCTGCACGAGCTCGCCGCCCGCGAGCTCGCGGTCGTACGCGGCGCGCTTGCGGTCGTCGAGCAGCGTGGCGCGCGCCGCGCGGTACGCGGCGCGGACCTCGTCGAGGCGGGCGCGGTCGCGCGGGTCGGTGAGCGCGGCGGCGTCGCGCTCGACGAGCGCCAGGCGCACCTGCGCGGCGGCGTCGATGTCGGCGGCGGGGGCGCGGCGGCCGATCACGAGCGCGGCGTAGTGGTCCGCGCCCTTCACCCGCTGGTGCTCGGCGGCCAGCGTCTGCCGCGCGTGCGCGACGTGCTCGCTCTCGTCGCTGACCTCCGACATGTCGAACGTCGACACCACGCCCGACTGGTCGGCGCGCGGGTGATCGCCGTCGTCGGCATCGTCCATGTCGAGCGGCGCGGCGCCGTCGGCCGCGCCGCCGATGTCGTCGAACAGGATGTCGAACAGCGCGGGGCGCGTCGACGCGCGCCCGAGGTTCGGCTGCGGGAGCGGCGCCATCACGCTCGGCTCGGTCTTCGTCGACGGCGCGTGGGACACCTCGATCGCGTCGCACAGCATGAGGGCGTCGAGCAGCGCGCGCGCGCCGGCGCGGTCCGCGAGCTCGCGCTCGAGGGCGCCGACCTCGATGCCGTCGGCGAGCAGCGTCACGACGCGCTCGCCGAACGCGCGCTTGAGCTCGTGGCGCAGGCGCGTGCCGCGGCCGCTCAGCTCGAACGCCATGCCGTCGAGGCGCGCCAGGCGCTCGAGGTCGTCGACGGCCGTCTCGCGCAGCCCCGACAGCACGACCTCGACCATGCGCAGCTGCATGCCCTCGACGGCCTCGTTCGCGGGGTCGAAGCGCCACGCCCCCTGCGGCCAGCGCAGCGCCTGCACCAGCTTGTGGCGCGCCTGGCGCCCGAGCTGCTCGATGAGCTGCTCGACGGTGAGCACCCGCAGCGCGACGAGCGCCTCGCCGAGCTTGCCGCCGAGCTCGGCGGCGCGCGCGACCGCCTGGCGATGCTGCTCCTCGGTGATGACGCCGCTGTGGACGAGGAAGTGGCCGAGCGTCTCGTCGCGCGGCGTCGACGCCGTCGACACCGGGTTGCCGTTGACGAGGTCGACCGTCTTGCTCACGCGCCCGCGCGTCAGCACGAGCTTGCCGGTCGCGAAGTCCTCGTGGAGGTCGAGCAGGACCGCCGGCAGCGGCCGCATCGCGAGCTCCCCCGAACGCGAGGCCATCGCGCGCATGTTACCGCGTGGGCGGGGCGCGCGCGGCGCGGGGGCCTGCCGCACGCGGCGGCAGGCTGGCGTATCGTCCCGGGATGCCCGACGCGTCCACGAAGAAGCCCGCGCTGTACGTCGGCCTGTGCGGTGATGCGCCGCGCGCCGCTCCCGCGCGCATCAGCCTCGCGGGCGCCGATCGCGTCGACCTCGGGCGCGCGGAGGCGCGGCGGATCGAGCGCGAGGGTGCGGCGATCGCGGTGTCGCTGGTCGACCTGCGGATGTCGACGCGGCACGCGCGCCTCTTGCGCGGCGACGGCGGCTGGGTGCTCGAGGACCTGCAGTCCAAGAACGGCACCGTGATGGGGCAGGAGAAGATCGCGCGGCGGGCGCTCGCCGACGGCGATGCGTTCATCGTCGGGCACACCGTGCTCGTGTTCCGCGGCGACGCGCACGACGACACCGACCTCGACGGTGCCCCGGCCGCGCCGGCGCCCGGGCTGGCGACGCTGTCGCCCGAGCTGGCCGCCCGGTTCCGCGAGCTCGCGGATGCGGCGCTCGGCGCGGGCGCGATCGAGCTCGCCGGCGAACCGGGGGTCGGCAAGGCGGCCGCGGCGCACGCGGTGCACGCGGTGTCGGGGCGCGCGGGGCGGCTCGTCGCGATCGCGTGCGCGGCCGCCGGCGATGCGGAGCTCGCGGAGGCGGCCGGCGCGGTGGGTGGCACGCTGCTCCTCGACGAGGTCGCGGAGCTACCGCCACGGGCGCAGCTCGCGCTGCGCGACCGGATCCGCGCCGGGCTCGGCGACGTGCGCCTCGTGACGACGGCATCGCGCGACCTCGATCGCGAGGTCGAGGCCGGCCGCTTCGACGGCGCCCTGCGCGGGGCCCTGCGCGGGCACGCGCTCGCGCTGCCGCCGCTGCGCCGCCGGCGCGAGGACCTCGGCCTCCTGATCGCGGCGGTGCTCGATCGGATCGCGCCGGAGCGCGCGGTCACGTTCGCGCCCGACGCCCTCGGCGAGCTCTACGCCCACGACTGGCCGCTCAACCTGCGCGAGCTCGAGCTGTCGCTCACCGCGTCCCTCGCCGCAGCCGGCGACGGCCGCATCGAGCTGTCCCACATGCCGGTCGCCGTCGGCTCCACCGAGCCGCTCGAGGACCCGCGCGGCTTCCGCGCGATGACCGACGACGAGCGGGCCCTGCGCGACAAGATCCTCGTCGCGATCACGCGCCACCGGGGCGACCTCGCCGGCATCGGCAAGGAGCTCGGCCGCGACCCGGCGCTGATCCTGAAGCTGATGCGGCAGTTCGGCATCCCGCACTGAGCGGCTACGTCGCGACGTGGCAGGCGACGCGCGCGCCGGTGGGCAGGACGCGGAGCTTGGGGAGCTCGGTGCGGCACGCGTCGGGCTTGTCGGCGACGGGGCAGCGCGGGTGGAACGGGCAGCCCGGCGGTGGGGCGAGCGGGCTCGGGACGTCGCCCTGGAGGATGACGCGCTCGCCGGCGGGCTTCTTGCGGGTGAAGCGGTCGACGCGCGGGACGGCGGACAGGAGCGCCTGCGTGTACGGGTGCGCGGGGGCGCGGTACAGCGTCGGGGCGTCGGCGAGCTCGACGATGCGGCCGAGGTACATGACGGCGACGCGGTCGCAGATGTGCTGCACGATCTTGAGGTCGTGCGAGATGAACAGGTACGTGAGGCCCTCGGCTTGCTGGAGGTCCTCGAGGAGATTCACGATCTGCGCCTGGATCGACACGTCGAGGGCGCTGATGGGCTCGTCGCACACGACGAACTTCGGGCGGCATGCGAGGGCGCGAGCGATGCCGACGCGCTGGCGCTGGCCGCCGCTGAACTCGTGCGGATAGCGGCGCGCCGCGTCCGCGCGCAGCCCGACGACGCCGAGCAGCTCCTCGACGCGGGCGCGGCGCTCGGCGGCGGTCTTCGCGAGCCGGTGGATCACGAGCGGCTCGGCGATCGCGTCGCCGATGCTCATGCGCGGATTGAGCGACGCGTACGGGTCCTGGAAGATCATCTGCATGCGGCGGCGCAGCGACCGCAGCTCCGCGGGCTTCTGCGTCGTGAGGTCGACGCCGTCGAACCGGATCGAGCCGGTGGTCGGCTCGACGAGCCGGAGCAGCGTGCGGCCGAGTGTCGACTTGCCGCACCCGGATTCTCCGACGAGCCCGAGCGTCTCGCCGGTGCGGATCTCGAGGTCGACGTCGGACACGGCCTTCACGGAGGCGTCCATGCGGCTGACCGCGTGCCACATGCGCTTGAGCACCGTGCGGTCCGCGCGGCGCGGCCACGGCAGCTTCGTCGGGAAGTGCTTGGACACCCCGGTCGCGCGGAGGAGCACGTTGTTCATGGTGGTGCGCCTCCGTCGAGCGGATGGAAGCAGCGGACGCGCGTCGGGCCCAGCTCGACGAGCGGCGGCTCGGCGGCGCGGCACGCGGCGTCGGCGGCGGCGCAGCGGTCCGCGAACTTGCAGCCGGCGGGCAGCTCGGCGAGGGACGGGACCATGCCCTTGATCTCGACGAGCCGTGTTCTTGCGGTGGAGGTGCCGTCGTCGTAGCTCGGCACCGAGCGCAGGAGGCCGGCGGTGTAGTGGTGGCGCGGCGCGGTGAACAGCGCCTCGACGGGCGCGCGCTCGACGATGCGGCCCGCGTACATGACGACGACCTCGTCGCACGTCTCGGCGACGACGCCGAGGTCGTGCGTGATGAGCAGGATGCTCATGCCGAGGTCGCGCTGCAGCGCGCGCAGGAGGTCGAGGATCTGCGCCTGGATCGTGACGTCGAGCGCGGTCGTCGGCTCGTCGGCGATGAGGAGGTCGGGCTTGCACGCGAGCGCCATCGCGATCATCACGCGCTGGCGCATGCCTCCCGACAGCTCGTGCGGATACGCGTCGACGCGCTGCTCGGGCGACGGGATCCCGACGAGCCGGAACATCTCGATCGCGGTCTCGCGGGCCCGCGCCCGCGACGTCTTCTGGTGCAGGCGCACCGCCTCGCCCACCTGGTTCCCGACGGTGAACACCGGGTTCAGCGACGTCATCGGCTCCTGGAAGATCATCGCGATCCGGTTCCCTCGGATCGCGCGCATCTCCGCCGGCGGCAGCGACAACAAGTTCTGCCCGCCATACCGGATCTCGCCGCCCGCGATGCGCCCGGGCGGCGACGCGATGAGCCGCATGATCGACAGTGCCGTCACGCTCTTCCCGCACCCCGACTCCCCCACGATCCCCAGCGTCCCGCGCTGCGGGATCTCGAACGACACCTTGTCCACCGCCCGCACCGTCCCCGCGTCCGTGCGGAACTCGGTCACGAGGTCCTTCACCTCGAGCAACGCTTCCGCGGGCGCGGACATGCCCCGCAATCTACCGCACCCCCTCTCGCCCCGGCGTGCTTGCCGGCTGCGAGATCTCCTCCCCGAGCTCTCGCCGGCACTGAGCCGTGCTTGTCGCACGTACGACCAGCCGTGCCGGCCTTCTGATCTCGCCAGGCACTCGTGCATTCGCCTCCGGCGTCGCGGCCTCGCCCTCGCGCCTCTCGCGCACGCACCGCGCCGAAGCCGGTGCCTCGATCTTGCCGGGCACTCGTGCATTCGCCTCCGACGTCGCGGCCTCGCCCTCGCGCCTCTCGCGCACGCACCGCGCCGAGCGCAACGGCACCTGTGCTTCGCGTGCCGCCGCCCCGCACGCGTGCTCGGCGCGCGACCGCGATCCTCCCGGGCGGGCGCTCGTCACGGCGCGTGACGCTCCGGCGCGTCGGTCGAGAGGCCGCGCCGCCGGAGGCTCCGGGGGAATGTCTTTTCTCCGTACGGGGCGATCGCTCGGGTGACCGCGTGCAGGCGCTCTGCTCCGGCGGGCGCGTCAAGGCGAGATCTTGATCGTTTCAGCTTCGGACCACGCGAAGCGCGGGTGGCAGCTCTGCTCCGACGGGCCGTCAAGGCGAGACTGTGATCATGTGTTGTGTCCCGAAGGTGAAGCTCAGTCCGGGCGCGGCTCCTGTGAGTTGCTTTGTAAGCGCTGAGCGACATCTTGATTTCTGCGTAATTGGTTATGTCTAAAATGTATGTGATTCAGTACAAGATCGGCAGTGTGGCGCGTGGCGATCGGTCTTGAAGTGTACGCACAGACACGCGCCTGCTCGGTGAGCTGAATGGGCACTCGTGGCGGGCTCCGCTCCGACGGGCGCGCGGCGCACGCGCTCGGAGAGCGGCCGTAGCGATGCGTAAGGCAGGGCCCATCCCGGCACGCGAACTTCGAGCCAGCGCTACTGCCGATCTTGTACTTGATCGCATACATTTCATACACAACAAACTACCCAGAAATCAAGATGTCGAACATCGCTTACAAATGAACTCACAGGAGCCGTGGCCCCGCGCGGCAACCGCGAGATCACGAGTGCGCTCGCCGCGGAGACCTCGCGGTGTGGGCCAGCTGAAACGATCGCGGTCTCGCCTTGACGCGCCCGTCGGAGCAGGACCACACGCGCCTCGCGTGCCCCCTCACGTCGCGAAGCTGAAACGATCGAGCTCTCACCTTGACGCGCCCGTCGGAGCAGAGCGCCTGCACGCGTTCGCCCGAGCGATCGCCCCCGTACGGAGAAAAGACATTCCCCCGGAGCCTCCGGCGGCGCGGCCTCTCGACCGACGCGCCGGAGCGTCACGCGCCGTGACGAGCGCCCGCCCGGGAGGATCGCGGTCGCGCGCCGAGCACGCGTGCGGGGCGGCGGCACGCGAAGCACAGGTGCCGTTGCGCTCGGCGCGGTGCGTGCGCGAGAGGCGCGAGGGCGAGGCCGCGCCGTCGGAGGCGAATGCACGAGTGCCCGGCAGAATCGAGGCACCGGCCCAGCGGCGCGGTGTGTGCGCGAGAGGCGCGAGGGCGAGGCCGCGACGTCGGAGGCGAATGCACGAGTGCCCGGCAGAATCGAGGCACCGGCCCAGCGGCGCGGTGCGTGCGCGAGAGGCGCGAGGGCGAGGCCGCGACGCCGGAGGCGAATGCACGAGTGCCCGGCAAGCGCGAGGCACTGGCTTTCGGCGCGGTGCGTGCGCGAGTGCCGGGCGGGCCGCCGGGGCTATGGACGCCAGCGACGCAGCGTGAGGGAGGAGACGAGGACCGAGACGCTCGAGAGGGACATGGCGGCGCTGGCGAGGACGGGGGAGAGCCAGCCGGCGGCGGCGACGGGGATGCAGATGAGGTTGTAGAGCGACGCGGCGACGAGGTTGCGCCGGACCGTGCGGAGGGTGGCGCGCGCGAGCGTGAGGGCGACCGGGAGGTTGGCGATCCCGTGGCGGAGCAGGGTGACGTCGGCGGTCGCGGCGGCGACGTCGGTCCCCGAAGCGAGCGCGATCCCGACGTCGGCGGCGGCCAGGGCAGGGGCGTCGTTGATGCCGTCGCCGACCATGGCGGGAGAGCGGCCGGCGGCGCGCGCCTCGGCGATGCGGGCGGCCTTCTCCGTCGGGCGCACGCCGGCGTGGACCTCCGCGATCCCGACCTCACCCGCGATCCACGCCGCGGCCTCGGCGCGATCGCCGGTGAGCATCGCGACGTCCACGCCGAGGGCGCGCAGCTTCGCGACGGCCGCCGCGGCGTCGGCCCGCGGCGGATCCGCGACGGCGACGACGCCGGCGTACCCACCGTCGACCGCGATGTGGGAGACGGTCGCGCCGCGCGGCACGTCGTCGGGCACGGCGGGCACGGTGATGCCCGCGAGCTCGAGCATGTCGCGCGTCCCGACGAGCACGCGCCTGCCGACGAGCGTCGCCTCGATCCCGGCGCCCGGCGTGACCGTGGCGTCGCTCGGGCGGCGGAGCTCGAGGCCGCGCGCCCGGGCCGCGTCGACGATGGCGCGCGCGATCGGGTGCTCGCTGACCTGCTCGACCGAGGCGACGGTCGCGAGGTCCGCGGTGGCGGCGACGAGCGTCGGGCGCCCCGTCGTGAGGGTGCCGGTCTTGTCAGCGAACACGAGGTCGACGCCGCTCGCCCGCTCGAGGGCGCCGCCGCCGGCGAACAGGATACCGAGCTCGGCGGCGCGCGACGTCCCGACGGCGACCGCCGCCGGCGTCGCGAGCCCGAGCGCACACGGGCACGCGATGACGAGCACGGCGACGGCGCGCTCGATCGCGGTCGCGCCCTCGGCGCCGGCCACGAGCCACACGCCGAACGTCCCGGCGGCGATCGCGAGCACGGCGGGCACGAACACCGCGGACACGCGATCCGCGACGCGCGCGATCGGCGCCTTGTCACCCTGCGCATCCTCGACGGCGCGCGCGATCCGCGCGAGCGCCGTGTCGGCGCCCGCCCGCGCGACGCGCACGACGAGCGCGCCGTGGCCGTTCAGCGTGCCCGCGTAGATCGGCGAGCCCTCCGCCTTGTCGACGGGCAGGCTCTCGCCGGTCAGCAGCGACTCGTCGAGCGCCGACGTACCCTCGATCACCGTCCCGTCCGCCGGCACGCGCTCGCCCGGCCGCACCACGACGCGGTCGCCGGCCGCGAGCGCCGCCGCATCCACATCCACATCCACCTCGACCGCGCCCTTGCCGTCGGCCGACGAGGCGCCCAGGCGGTGCGACGTGACCGGCGCGAGGGACATGAGGTTGCGGACCGCGTCGGCGACGCGCCCGCGGGCCCGCGACTCGAGGAGCTTGCCGACCATCACGAACGCGACGATCGCGGCACCCGCCTCGAAGTACAGCGCGGGCGGATGGTGGCGACCGCCCGCGAGCCAGCGCACCGCGACGACGAGCGACGACAGCCACGCCACGCCCGCGCCGAGCGCGATCAGGGTGTTCATGTCGGGGCTCTTGTGCAGCGCCGCGCGCGTGCCTGCATGCAGGTAGCGCATCCCCGGCCCGAGGACGACGAACGTCCCGAGGACGAGCTGCGCGATCGTCGCCGGCACACCCGCGAGCGCATCGTGCGACATCGCGATCGCGAGCAGCGGAACGGTCGCCGCGATCGCGAGCACGGCATCGCGGCGCAGCCCGCGCGCCTCCTCCGCATGCGCGCGCTCGATCGCCGCGATCCTCTCGCGCGCACCGCCGCCGTGCGCCGCGAGCGCATCGTCCGGCACGTCGTAACCGCTCGTGCGGATCGCCGCGGCCGCCGCACGCGCCGACGTCATCGCCGGATCGAGCGCGATCCGCGCGCGCGACAGCGGCAGGTTCACCTCCGCCCGCACCACCCCCGGCACCGCGAGCGCCGCCTTCTCGACCCGCCGCACGCACGCCGCGCACGTCATCCCGAGGATCGGCAGCTCGACGATGACCTCCGCCACGCCGCTCACCTTGCGCCCGCTCTCCCGCAGGGGCAAGCCGCGAACGCGGCGCGTCCGAACCTTCGTGATCGCGCAGCATCGCGCCTGACCCGGTATCGATATGCGCCTGAAGCGCGAGCGGCGCGTCGAGATGGCGAGGGTTCGCCACGCGCGACCGGAGTGCTACCGTGCCTCGGTGAACACGTCGCTCGCGATCTCCGGGATGACCTGTAACGGCTGCGTGAAGCACGTCGAATCGGCGCTCCGCGGCGTCGAAGGCGTGACGGCGGTGCAGGTGAAGCTCGCCGACGGATCGGCGTCGGTCGTGCACGATCCCGAACGATCTCCGATATCTAGCCTGATCGCGGCGGTGGTCGACGCGGGATACGAAGCGACGTGTCACGCCGCGCCCGGGTAGCGCCTACATGGTCATGAAGATCATCCTCCGACGCCTCGCGCTGCTCGCGCTACTCGCCCTCCCCGCCGTCGCCGTCGCGAGCGATGTTGCCTCGAAGTCGGCGAGCTGCTGTCCCGGCGACTGCTGCCCCGACTGCCCGTTCTGCCCCCGCTGATCCGATGAGCGCGCGCTCGCACCTCAAGGAAAGAGCGCGGGCGTGATCGAGCGCGCGCAGCTGGATCGGTGGATGGCGGCCGCGGCCGACGGCGATCGCGCGGCGCTCGAGCCGCTGTTCGCGGCGCTGTCGCCGGTCGTCACGCGGTATGCGGCGCGCTTCCTCGGCGATCCGGCGCTCGGCGAGGACGCCGCGCAGGAGGCGCTCGTGCGCCTGTTCGGCCGCCTCGACCGCTACGACCGCACGCGCGACGCGCTGACCTGGGCGCTGACCCACGCGACGTGGGAGTGCCGCACCGTGCGCCGGCGCGTGCAGCGGCGGCGCGAGGTCGCCGAGGCCGCCGCCATCGGCGGCGCCGGCGAGGAGCGCACCCACGACGGCGCCGGCCTCGCCGAGGATCGCGAGCTCGTGCGCGCCGCGGTCGCCACGCTCGAGACGCTCGCGCCGCGCGACGCCGAGGTCATCGTCGCGGCGATCACCGACGACGACGAGCTGCGCCGCACGCTCGAGCCGGCCACGTTCCGCAAGCGCCTCGAGCGGGCCGTCGCCCGCCTGCGCACGTCCTGGAGGTCACGCCATGGCACGCTCTGAGCTGCCGCACCGCCCACGAGATTCCACGAGGTCCGACCCGGCCGCGACGACGCTGCGCCGCGCGCGCCGGGCCTACGAGGCCGCGCACCTGCGCGCGGCCGGCGGGGCGCTCGCGATCGCCGCGGCGCTGATCCTCCTGGCGATCGGGCTGCACCGCACCACCAACACCACGTGGCTGTTCGCGACGATCCTCGCCGTGACGCTGCCGGTGCTCGCGTGGCGCGGCGGGCCGTGGCGGCGCGGGGCGCTGGCGGGCACGCTCGCCGGCCTGCCGCCGCTGATCGTGCCGAGCCTGGTGTTCGCGCTGACGAGCGGCGGCCACTGCACGAGCTGCGACCAGGCGGCGACGCTGCCGTGCATCATCGCGTGCTTCGGCGCGGGGTCGCTCGTCGGGATGCTCGTCGGGCACCGCGCCACGATCGATGCGGCGCCGCGCAAGTACGCGCTCGCCGCGATCGCGGCGGCCGCGCCGACGGGCCTGCTCGGCTGCGGCACGACGGGCCTCGGCGGCGCGACCGGCGTCGTCCTCGGACTCGTGGCCGGCGGGGTCGCCGGGTGGATCGTGGCCGGTCGCACGGCGGCGCAGGCGTCGTGACGAAAACCCGCAGCGCTTGGGGGTTGGCACCGACGAGAAAGTGCAGGATACCCGGGAGTGTGAAGCGCCTCATCTGTCTCCTCGCCCTGTCCCTCGCGGCCGCGTGCGGCACGCCGCCGAAGAAGGACCCGACCGGGCCGGGCCCCACGAAGGCCGACGATCCGACGTGCCCCGTGCTGGTCGCCGGGACCTCGGTCACCGTCGAGGACACGGACCGCGGCGCCGCGCTCGTGTTCGTCACGACGGGCGACGCGCCGGCGGTGCGCGTGCGCGCGACCGCGCTCGCGAACATGCACAACGATCACCACGGCAAGATGGGCCACCCTCCCGGCGGCGGCGGCGGCGGCGGTGGGCACCACCACGGCGCCGCCGGCCACGCGCCGATGACCGAGCTCGGCTACAGCGCGCCGGCCGCGGCGGTCGCGCCGACCGGGCCCGCGATGAGCATGGGCACGATGATCTCCACGCACTCCACCGCCGAGGTCGCCGAGCTCCCCGACGGCGCGCGCGTCACGTTCAGCGCGCTCCGCGACGAGGACGTCGCGCCGCTGCAGAAGGAGCTGCGCATGCACGCGGGGCACCTCGCCAGCGGCACCTGCGAGATGTGATCGCCCGGCGATGACGACGATCGCGAAGCATCTCCCTCGCCGTGCAGGCGATCGCGCGCGCGCATTCGTCGCGGCGCGCGCGGAGCGTTCGTCGCGGCCAGGGCTCGTCGCGGCGCCGGCGGCGCTCGCGGCGCGCGCGAGGCGTTCGTCGCGGCCGGGGCTCGCCTTCGCGCTCGCGGCGCGCGCGGAGCGTTCGTCGCGGCCAGGGCTCGTCGCGGCGCTCGCGGTGGCGCTCGCCTTCGCGGTCGCGGGGTGCGCGGTGACCGCGCCGGTCCTGCCGTCGATGCACCCGGCGCGGACGAGCGCGCCGGCGGGGCGGCTCGCGGGGCCGCCGGCGAGCCTGCGGCCCGGCGTCGTCGCGTATCCCGAGGTGCCCGCGGTGCGGACCGAGGACGAGGGCGGCCACCACCACCATCACCACACGCCGTGACCCGGCGCGCGGCCATCGTGGCGGGGATCGCGGCGGGCGTGGCGGCGTGCGTGCCGTCGGGGCGGGCGCTGCGCGCGCCGGTGGATACGGAGCTGGCGCGGCGGCTGGCGTTCGCTCCGGAGGCGGCGGCGGACGATGCGGCGGCCGCGCGCGTCGTCGACGATCTGCTCGGCAGGCCGCTCGACGCCGACGCGGCGGTGCGGATCGCGCTCGCGAACAGCCCGCGCGTGCGCGCCGCATTCGCGGAGATCGGCGTGGCCGCCGGCGGGCTCGCGGTGGCGCTCGGGTTGCTCGACGTCGACGGCGCGCTGCGCTTCGGCGGCGGGCACGTCGAGACCGAGCTCACGGTCGTGCAGAACCTGATGGGCTTCTTCACCGCGGCGCGCCAGCGCGCGGCCGGGCGGGCCGACGTCGCGTCGGCGCGGGCGCGCGCGGCGGCGACGTCGCCGCGGCGCGCCGCGCGCGTCGAGGTCGCGTTCCACAACCTGCTCGCCGCGCAGCAGGAGGTCGAGCTGCGCCGCACCGCGTTCGACGCCGCCGACGCCGCGGCCGCGCTGCGCGAGCGCATGCACGCCGCCGGCAACACGCCCGCGCTCGCGCTCGCCCGCGACCGCGACGCGCGCGGACAGGCGCGGCTCGACGCCGGGCGCGCCGAGGCCGCCGTCGAGATCGCGCGCGAGCGGCTCAACGGCCTACTCGGACTGTCCGGAGACCGGACGAAGTGGACCGCCGCCGGCCGGCTCGCGCGCCCGCCCGCGGCCGCCCCGGCGCTCGACGACCTCGAGACCGCCGCGATCGCCGCGAGCCTCGACGTCGTCGCCGCGAACGCCGGCGTCGAGGCGGCCGCGAACCGCGCCGCCGAGGCGCGCCTGCGCGCGGTGGTGCCGCACCTCGGCGTCGGCGTCGCATTCGAGAAGCTCCCCGGCGACACCACCGTCGGCCCGGCGCTGCGCCTCGGCCTCCCACTGCTCGACTGGAGCGCCGGTGCGCGCGCCCGCACGCGCGCCGAGCAGAGCCGCGCCTCGCACGAGCTCACGGCCGTCGCGGTCGAGCTCCGCGCGCAGGCCCGCGCCGCCCGCGTCGCCGCGCTCGCCGCGCACCAGCAGGCGCGCCACATCGAGGACGTGATCCTGCCGCTCCGGCAGCAGATCGTCGACGAGACGCTCAAGCACTACAACGCCATGGACGCCGACCCGTTCTCGCTCATCCTCGCGCGCCGCGAGCTCGTCGACGCCGGCAACCAGTACCTCGACGCGCTCCGCCGCTACGCGAACGCGATGACCGCCGCCACCGCGCTCCGCCGCGGCGCCGGCATCGACGAGCTCGACGCCGGCGCCGCCCCCACCTCCCGCACGACCCCGACGACCACGCGGACCGGAGGCCACGTCGAGCCATGACGATGCCTCGCCACGGCGACGACCGACCGATGACGTCCACGCGAAGCACCACGACCGGAGGCCACGTCGAGCCATGACGATCTCGCGACGGAAGCTGCTCACGACGGGGCTGGCGGTGGCCGGGGCGGGCCTCGCGAAGAAGGTGCATGCGCAGCCGAGTCCGCCGGCGACGGCGCCGGCCGCGGCACCGCCGACACCGGCGGGGAAGGGCAGCGTGGTCGTGCCGAACGGCTCGCTGCTACCGTGGACGTCGCGCGGCGGCGTGAAGGTCTATCACCTGGTCGCGGGCGCGCTGAAGCACGAGATCGCGCCGGGGCTGACGATCGATGCGTGGGGCTACAACGGATCGACGCCGGGGCCGCTCCTCGAGGCGAACGAGGGCGATCGCGTCCGCATCTACGTCACGAACAAGCTGCCGGAGGCGACGTCGGTGCACTGGCACGGGATCCTCCTGCCGCACGGCCAGGACGGCGTCGCCGGGCTCACGCAGCGCGCGATCATGCCGGGGCAGACGTACCGCTACGACTTCACGTTCGATCGCGCGGGCACGTACATGTATCACCCGCACAGCGACGAGATGACCCAGATCGCCCTCGGCATGATGGGCATGATCGTCGTGCACCCGCGCGGCGGCCCGCAGGCCGTCGTCAACGGGCGCCGCGTCCGCGACTACGCGCTGATGTCGCACGAGTGGATGGTGCCGATCGGTACGCGCCGCGCGAACCCGCTCGCGATGAACGACTTCAACGTCCTCACGTTCAACAGCAAGTCGTTCCCCGGCACCGCGCCGCTCGTCGCGGAGGTCGGCGACCTCGTCCGCCTGCGCCTCGCGAACCTCGGCCCGATGGATCACCACCCGATCCACATCCACGGTCACCACTTCGACCTGGTCGCCACCGACGGCGGCCCCGTCCCGCCGCCGGCGCGGCATCCGGAGACGACGGTGCTCGTCCCCGTCGGCACCACGCGCACCGTCGAGCTCGTCGCGCGCGCGCCCGGCGACTGGGCGCTGCACTGCCACATGACCCACCACGCGATGAACCAGATGGGCCACGGCGCCGCGAACATGATCGGCACCGACACGCGCGGCCTCGAGGCGCGCCTCGGCCGCGTCGTCCCCGGCTACATGACGATGGGGCAGGCGGGCATGCGCGAGATGGCGGAGATGGACATGACCCAGCCCGCGAACTCGATCTCGATGATGGGCGGCAAGGGCCCCCACGGCGTGATCGAGATGGGCGGCATGTTCACGATCCTGAAGGTCCGCGACAAGCTCCCCGCCGGCGACGGCGACCCCGGCTGGTACGCCGCCCCGCCCGGCACCACCGCCGTCGAGGCCACCGCCGACGACCTCGCCCGCGACGGCATCAAGCCGTAGGTGCGCAAGAGTTGTTCACACGACGTCGGGTAGCGATCGGGCAGCGACCGTCGGGAAACCGCGCCGGCCGGCGTAGAATGGTCGTGATGCGAAGGGTCGTGTGCGTGTGGGTGGCGCTCGTCGGGTGCGCCGCGGGACCGTCGCCGGATGCGCCGGCGGACGCGCCGCCGCCGTCGCCGGATGCGCCGCCCGTGACGCCGCCCGGCCCGTGCAAGATGAAGCCGCTCGTGCCCGGCACGGTCACGCTCGCCGGCTGCTCGGTGAACGGCACCGACGACGGTCCGCGCGACAGCGCGCGCTTCGCGAACCCGACGAACGTCCTCATCCTCCCGAACCGGGACGTCGTCGTCGCGGACTTCGACAACGGCCGCATCCGCGCGATCTCGCCCGACGGCACCACGACCACGGTCCTCGCGCGCGACGACTTCAAGCACCCGTTCGGGCTCGCGCTCGCCGCCGACGGCACGCTGTACGCCGAGACCGACGACAACGACCTCGGCGTGCACACGACGTCGACCGGCACGATCTGGCGCGTCAACCTGATCTCGCGCACGGCGAGCGTCGTCGCGCGCGACCTCGGCCGCCCGCGCGGGCTCGCCGTCCTCGCCGACGGCCGCATCGCGATGGCGGATCACATGCACCACACGGTGTCGATCCTCGATCCCGCCACGGGCATCGCGACGCCGCTCGCCGGCGCGCTCGACGTCGCGGGCCACGCGAACGGCACGGGTGCCGGCGCGCGCTTCGCGCAGCCGTACGACGTCGCCGTGTTGCCGGGCGGCGACCTCGTCGTGACGGACATGGACAACCACCGCCTGCGCCGCGTGACGCTCGCCGGTGTGGTGACCGACTTCAGCGGCTCGGGCGAGCGCGGCACGCTCGACGGCACCTCCGCGATCGCGCGCTACGACGGCCCGCAGGGCCTCGCGCGCTCGCCCGACGGCACGCTGTACGTGACCGACGTGCGCGCGCACTACGTCCGCCGCATCGCGACGAACGGCGTGGTCACCACCGTGGCCGGCGACGGCACGAGCGGCTTCGTCGATGCCGATCGCCCGCGCGAGGCGCGCTTCTACGGCCTCGAGGGGATCGATGCGTCGGCGACGCAGGTCGTGGTCTCCGACGGCAACATCGGGGACGGTCAGCCGTTCCACCGCGTGCGGCGGATCGACATCGCCGCGTTCCCCGACTGAGCGATCAGCCGCGCACCCGGTTGCTGATGCTGATCGTCGGCGGCGCCGGCGGCGGGGCCGCGGGCGGCGGAGGAGGCGCGCTGCCGCCGCCGCCACCACCCATCATCATCATCATCATCATCGGCATCATCATGTCGGACGAGCCGTTCTTGTTCGCGGCGAGGTCCTTGATGGACGACGTCACCTGCGTGAGCATCTGCGTGAGCTGGTCGCTCGACCCCGAGCGGGAGGTGACGCGCGAGGCGCCACCCGTGATCCAGACGAGGTCGGCATGGGCGATGACGGGGAGCTGGTTGGACATGGTCGCTTCCTTGGTGGTGAGTGGCTCTCGGACCTCGAGCACCTCGTATGCCACGCCCGGATCCCTGGGAATTCGAGCGCTTGGGAGAGGCCGGCGCGGCTACCTCGGGTTGCAGCCTGCCGAACGCGGGATGCGGCTCAGCGGCGCATCATCATCATCATCGGCAGGAGCATCATGGTCGTGCTGGCGCTGCTGGTGTTCTGCGTCTTCAGCGTGTCGAGCGAGCTCTGCATCGTGGTGAGCGCCGTCTCCAGCGCGGCGTCGGTGCCGCTCTTCATGGTGACGCGCGCGCCGCCGGTGATGTCGGCGAGCTGTTCGAGGGAGAGCTGGTCGTGCGTGGTCTTGTGGGTCATGGGTCGGATCCTTCCTGCCCGTCCGCACAGCAACGCACGTACCACCCGCGGGGCGCGTGTCGTCGGTGGGTTCAGCGCGCGCGGCTGCGGCGCGCGGTAGACGGATCGCCGCTCACAGGAAGCGATACGTCCACACGAGCGCGACGGCGCCGGCGAGGCTCGAGCCGCCCCACAGGATCGCCTGGTACGCGTGCGTGCGCCGGATGACGAACAGGAGCGGCACGAGCGCCGCGACGACGACGGCGCCGCCGATCGCGGTGCCGAGCGCGAAGCCGAGCAGCGCGAGCGCGCCGTGATCCGCGTCGAGCGCGCGCAGCGCGAGCGCCGCGCCGAGCCCGTGCAGGAGGCCGAGCTCGCACGACAGGTCCCAGCGCGCCGCGACGACGCGGCCCAGGTTGATCGCCGCGACGCCGAGGCCCGACAGCGCGATCGCGAGGTCGATCCAGCGCGCCGGCAGGTCGATCACGCCGCCCGCGGCGAGCGCCATCGACGACGCGCTCGCGAGCGCGAACCCGCCGAACACGTGCGCGGCGTCGGCGAGCACCGCGCGCGGCGCGTCGGCCGCCTCCCAGCGCGCGCGCCGCACGAACACGAGCGGCAGCACGAGGCACGCGAGCACGAGCAGGTACGGCGGGCTCGTCAGCACATGGCGCACCCCGCTCGCGACGGCGACGGCGACGCCCGGGCGCGCCTGCTCCGGCAGGTCGATCGCGAGCGGCATCCCGTCGCGCACGACGAGCGTCTGCTTGCCCGCCGGCGTCTGCACCTGCACGAGCCCGCGGTGCTGCGCGTCGATGTCGAACAGGATCCGGTACGTCAGCGCGAACGCGCTCGTCCCCGCGCACGCCGCGCGGAACGGCACCGTCCAGTACGCGCCGTCGGTGAAGTCGACGAGCGCCGCCGCGTCGAGCGCGAGCTCGCACCGCGCGCCGTCGCCGCTCAGCTCGAACCGCTCCGCCACGTACGCCGCGATCCGCGGCTCGGCCGCCTGCGCCTCCGCCCACGTCACGCGCCCGTCCCCGTCCCCATCGAGGTCGAGCGCCCCGTCGAGGTCGCGCACCGCGATCCCGATCGATCCGTGCACGCGGTCGCCGTCGACGGCGATCGCGACGTGCGCATCGCTCGGCTTGTGCGCCCTCGCCACCCCGGCGCTCGCACAGATCGCGAGGACGATCCACACGAGCATCGGCCGGACGGCGGCGCCGGGCCGCTGCGCGCGAGCTCGGCCGACGCGTGCGCACAGCGCGACCAGCGCCTCGAGCAGGCGGTTCCGGCACGAGCCCCCGCACGGCGAGGACGGCGAGCACTGCGAGGACGGCGAGGGCGGCGAGCGCGGCGAGCGCGGCGAGGGCGGCGAGCGCGGCGAGGACGGCGAGCACTGCGAGGACGGCGAGGACGGCGAGGACGGCGAGGACGGCGAGGACGGCTCGCCGGCGCTCGCGACGCGCCTCACGGGCGGTCTCCGAGCCAGTGGCGGAGCTGGGCGTCGTCGACGCGGTGGAGGGTGGCCCAGGTGCGGACGGGTTCGGCGGCGGCGAGGTCGTTCGCGGCGAACGCGGCGGCGGCGACGAGGCGCGCGTCGGCGAGCTCCTTCTGGACGGCGAAGTCCTCGAGCGCGATCGCGAGGGCGCGGCGCGGGTCGTTCTCGACCTCGAGCGTGAAGCGCGCCTCCTCGCGGAGGTGGATGCGGTCGCCGCGCTCGGCGGCGGCGGCGATGCGGTCGCGCATCGCGCCGACGAGCCTGGTGCGGTCGGGGCCCGACGTCACGTGCTCAGCGATCGCGCGCCGCACGAGGAGGTTGTCGATCTGCTCGCGCCCGGCGAGCAGCGCGGACGCCTCGGCGGCGCGGCCCGTCCCCAGGTACACGTCCGCGAGCGCGGCGCGGCCGTAGGCGTCGTCGGGATCGAGCTCGACGACGGCGCGCAGGTGCTGCACGGCGGCCGCGGGGTCGCCGCGCATGATCGCGATCTCGGCGAGCGTCGTCAGCGCCCACGTGCGCAGCTGCAGCGCCTCGCCGTCCGACGCCGCGACGACCTGCGCGAGCCGCGCGTACGCTTCTCCCGCGCGGCCGGTGATCGCGTCGATCGCCGCCGTGCACGTGGCCGCGACGAGGGGCGACACCTTGCCGGCGATCGCGTCGCAGCTCTGCCGCGCGGCGCGGTAGTCCGCGACGATCGTCGACACCACGGCGCGCGTCAGCTGCGCCTCGGTGTCGCCGGGATCCGCGGCGACGAGCCGGTCGAGGTCCGCGCGCGCGCCCGTGAAGTCGTGCAGCGACTGCCGGATCACCGCGCGCAGCAGCAGCACGTCGGGCGGCGGTGCGGCGAGGTGCCACCAGCGCGCGAGCGTCGCCTGCGCGCGGCCGAGGTAGCGCGGATCCGACAGCGTGCGGTTGCGCTGGACGTCCAGCCGCGCGAGCTGCACGGCGACGTCGACGCGCTCGGGCTCCGCGTGCAGCACCTTGCGCAGCCGCACCTCGCGCGCGTCGCGCGGCGGCACCGCGGCGAGGGTCGCGCTCCCGTCCGCGGGCACGTACGTGCGCGGCATCGTGGCGCCGCTCCCGGCAGTGGCCTTCGCGGGAGTGCGCGCGGCGACGGCGGCGGTCCCGAGCGCGAGCGCGGCCGCGCCGAGCACCAGCAGCACCCTCGTCCGGCGTGGCACGTCGATCCGTACGAGCTACCGGAGCAAGCGGCCCACCGGCAGCGTCACGAAGAAACACACCGAGAGCGCGAGCACGATCGCGCCGCCGGTCGGGACGCGCCACGCGGTCGAGATGAACAGCCCGCCGAGCCCGGCGAGCGCCGCGATCGCGATGCTCCACACGAGGTACCCGCGCGTCGAGCGCGCCAGGTTGCGCGCGGCCGCCGCCGGCACGACGACCATCGCCTCGACGAGCAGCGCGCCGATCACCTTCAGGCTCACCGTGATCGCGACCGTCACGATCACGACGAACCCGTACTCGATCATCGTCGTCGGGGCGCCGCGCGCCGCCGCGATCGGCGGGCTCAGCGAGTCCGCCAGGATCGTGTTGTAGGCCCACGCGACCGCCGCACCGACCAGCGTCCCCAGGACGAGCAGCAACACCAGATCGCGGTCGGTGATCGTCAGCAGGCTCCCGAACATCACGGCCTCGATCTGGTGCACGTTGAAGCTGCGCGTCGCCGCGACGAGCACGCAGATCCCGAGGCCGAGCGTGAACGCCATGAACACGCCGATCACGGTGTCCGCCGGCAGCCGGCTGTGCCGCCGGATGAACGCCATCACGACGCCGACGAGCAGGCAGAACCCGAGGATGCTCACGTACGTGTCCTCGAGCGGCACGCCGACGGCGACGCCGATCGTGAGCCCGGTGAGCGCCGCCTGGCCGAGCGTCGTCGAGAAGAACGCCAGGCGCCGCGCCACCACCAGGTGCGAGAGCCCGCCGAGCAGCGGCGCCAGCATCAGGATCGCGACGACGCCGCGCGCGACGAAGTCGTACTGGAACGCCTCCGGCAGCCCCACGGCCCGCGAGAAGTCGATCCACCACGCGTACGTCCAGCTCACGACAGCGCCCTCTCGGAGGCCGCGTCGCCGAGGACCTCGTCGGCGGTGCCGGTGCGCTGCACCTTCACGTGCAGGAGCGTGACGCGGTCGGCGATGCGCCGGATCTGCGCGCGGTCGTGCGAGACCATGAGCACCGTCGTGCCGCTGTCCGCGCGCAGCCCGACGAGCGTCTCGTCGAGCTCGAGCACGGCGTCGGGGTCGAGGCCGGTGGCCGGCTCGTCGCACAGGAGCAGCTCCGGCGCCGGGTCGATCGCGTTGCCGATCAGCACGCGCCGCAGCTCGCCGCCCGACAGCTCGCCGATGCGGCGGCGCTCCATCCCGGCGAGCCCGACGCGCTCGAGGATCTCGCCGATCCGCGCGCGCGCGCCGCGCGAGATGCCGAGGCACACCGGCCACCGCTGCCGGCCGAGCGCGAGGAACTCCGCGATCGTGATCGGCAGCGTGCGATCCGCGACGAACGTCTGCGGCACGTAGCCGACGACGCCGTTGCCGCGAAAGCTCGTGCGGATCTGCCCGCGGAACGGCGTCTGCCCGAGCACCGCCGACAGCAGCGTGCTCTTGCCCGCCCCGTTCGGCCCGATCACGAGGTGGATCGTGCCCGGCTCGACGGCGAGCGACACCCCGTCGACGACCGTGCGCCCCTCGCGCGCGATCGTCACCCGCTCGAGCTCGATCGCCGGCGGCCCGTCGAGCCTCGCCTTCGCCGCGCCGTGCTTGCGCTTGCTCACGCTCGCTCGCTCCCCAGCGTGTGTGGCGCCGCGCTCGTCACGCAAGCGGCGGCACGGCGGCGGTCGGGGCGGAGCGATCTGCGTTCGCGCATGCTCACTCCGGGTCGGTCACGAGCGCCTTCACGAGCGTGTCCGCGTTCGTGCGCATCTCGACCTCGAACTTCTGTGGCGTGTACGCGCCCGTCGCGACGTGGCCGATCACGTAGACCCGGGCCGCCGTCGCCTCGCGCAGCGGCGCGAGCAGCTTGTCGGGGAAGTCCTCCTCGGTGAGCACGACCGTCACCGCCTCCTTCTTCATCAGGTCGATCATCTCGCCGAGCTCCTTCGCCGAGGGGATGAGGCCGTGCGACGGCTGCACCACGCCGCCGAGCGTGATCCCCAGCTCCTGGAGCAGGTACGCGTAGCCGTCGTGCACGGTCACGACCTTCTTCACCTTCGCCTTCGCGAGCTGCTGCGACGCCGTGCCGAGCAGGCCGCGCAGCCGGTCCGCGTACGCCGCCGCGTTCGCGCGCAGCTTGTCGGCGTGCTGCGGGCGCAGCTCGCCGAGCCGCCTCGCGATCAGGCGCGTCTGCTGGATCGCGTTCGTGAACGAGATGAACGTGTGCGAGTTCTTCGCCTCGCCGTGGCCGCCCGCGAGCAGCGGCGTGCCCTCGTTGACCGCGATCGTGACGAGCCTGGTGTTCCCCGACGACTTCACCATGTCGCCGATGAAGTCGTCGTGCCCGATGCCGTTGACGACGAGCACGTCGAGCTTCGCGATCTTCGCGATGTCCCCGGGCGACGGCTGGTAGCTCCCGGCGTCGACCTCGCCGGGGAGGACGTTCGTGACCTCCATCCCGGGCACGCCCGCGATGACGTTCGCCGTCCACGCGTAGTACGGGTGCAGCGTCACGCCGATGCGCAGCGGGCCGGCGTCGGTCGCCGGCGCCGGCGCGGGCGCCGGCGGATCCGCCTTGCCGCACGCGGCCAGCGCGAGGGCGATGCCGAGGGCGATGCCGAGGGCGATGAAGATCACGAGAGGCTTCATCGGGTGCCCATCGTGACACGGCGCCAGCCGTCCTCGTACGCGGGCTGCGCGATCGGCGCGCCCGGCGATGCACCGCCGATCCAGATCGACACGTGGATCATCGTGCCGTCCGCCAGCCGGTGGTGCGTCTCGTCGACGACGGCCTGCGGATCCGCCGGCTCGCCGGGCTGCGGCTCGAGCGCGACGACGAGGAACGTCGGGTGCCCGCTCGCTCCCGGCGTGCCGACGTAGTTGACGAGGCCGCCCGCCTCCAGCCGCTTCCACGCGTACGCGCCGCGATCCAGCGGATCGGGCGCGAACGGCGGGATGCGCCGCGCCGCGAGCGCCTCGACGGTGGGCCACGCCTTGTCGCGCGACCGCGCGTCCTCGGCCTCGACGAGCCCCTCGAGCGCGTTGCGGTAGATCCGCTGATCGTCGCTCGCCAGATCGCGGAACGCGACCTCGTCGGCGGGCGTCGCGCCGGCCTTCCCCGCGGCCGCGTCGCGCTGCGCGTGCTTCCAGCTCGCCCCGAGCAGCGCCGCCGACCAGAACACGATGTGCAGCACCGCGCGGATCACCTGGCCGGCCTCGCGCGCCGGCGACGGCGAGCGCACCTCGACGGTGCGGACCGGGACAGCCTGCTCGGCCACGTGGGTTGACATCCTACCGGGACCGCCGCGGATCGTCAGCGTCCCGACCCGCGGAGTACGTGCGGCGCAGGCGCGCGGATCGTCGACGATCTACGCGCGCGCCCCGGGCGTACGAGGAGGGCGTACGAGGAGCTGCGACGGGGTTTCGGGGTGTGGTTCGGATTACGCGCGGCGCGCGGTTTGTTAGCGAGAGGTCGTCCGATGCTGTGTACCGCCTGCCACCGCGACCTCGAGCCCGGCGCGCGGTTCTGCGGTCTGTGCGGCGGTGCGGTGCACCCGCTCGGCGGCCGCTACCGCCTCGAGCGCAGGCTGGCCGCCGGTGGCTTCGGCACGATCTACGAGGCGACCAGCCTCCCGACCGACGAGCGGGTCGCCGTCAAGGTGCTCCACCCCGAGCTCGCGTGCAGCGAGGCGCTCGCGCAGCGCTTCCGCCGCGAGGGCGCGACGCTCGCGAGCCTGCGCCACCCCCACACGCTGCGCACGCTCGAGCACGGCGAGACCGCCGACGGCACGCTGTACATCGCGATGGAGCTCCTGCGCGGCGAGAGCCTGCGCCAGCGCTTCGACGCGCGCGGCCCGCTGCCGTGGCGCGACGTCGTCGCGATCCTGCGCGCGGCGTGCCTGTCGCTCGCCGAGGCGCACCGCCGCGGCATCGTGCACCGCGACCTCACGCCGTCGAACCTGTTCCTCGCCGACGAGCCGCGCGCGGACTTCGTGAAGCTCCTCGACTTCGGCGTCGCCGGCATCGTGCACGGCACCGCGAACGACTTCGGCCAGCGCCTCACGCGCCACGGCGAGGTCGTCGGCACGCTCGCGTACCTGTCGCCGGAGCAGAGCGTCGGCGAGGCGTGCGACGCGCGCTCGGACCTGTACAGCCTCGGCGTCGTCGCCTACGAGCTGATCACCGGGCGCCGCCCGTTCCACGACGCGACCACGCCGCTCGCGCTGATCACGGCGCTCCACACCGAAGATCCCGCGCCGCCGTCGGCGCTGCGCGCCGGGATCCCCGCCGAGCTCGACGCCGTGCTGCTGCGCTGCCTCGCGCGCGACCCCGCGCAGCGCCACCCGACCGCCGAGGCGCTCGTCGACGCGCTCGAGGAGCTGTCCCCCGCACTCGCGCTCGGCTCCTCTCCCGAGATCCCGCCGGCGCTCCCGCGCGCGGCGCTCCCGGCCCGGCCGTCGCGCTCGGGCCAGCTGTCGTCGCTCGGCGAGACGTCGCCGCGGCTGGCCGCCGCGCAGCTGTGCGACCACTGCCTCGCCCACGGCCCGCCCCTCGTCGCCGACTCGCTGCCCGGCGTCACCGCCCCCCGGCTCCACGCGGCGAGCCTCTCGTTACCGGCCACCGCACCCCGGCTCGACGCGGCACGCGCCACCGCACCCGGGCCCGACGCGGCGAGCCTCTCGTCGCGCGGCGACGAGCCGGCCGCCTCGCTCCGCCTGCCCGCGCTCGGGTCGGGCCGCTCGCGCGACTCGTCGCTCCACCTCGCCGCACCGCCGCCGGGCCCGGCCCCGACGCCGGCGCGCCTGCCGTTCGCCGTCCGCGTCGTGCTGTGCGCCGTCGGCCTGTGCGGGCTCGGCCTCGTCCTCGGCGGCGGCATCGCGCTCCTCGCCGGCTGAGCGCGCGCTGAGGATCTCGCCGAGTCCTCGCCTCGCACCGGCGCTACCATGTCCTCATGTGCGGCCGCTACACGCTCACCCGGCACGACGTCGTCGCCGAGGAGCTGCAGGCCGCGCTCGGGACGGCGCCGCAGAACGAGTGGTGGAAGCCGCGCTTCAACGTGGCGCCGACGCAGCCGGCGCCGGTGATCACGCTGCACGACGGCGTGCGCACGATCGACATGATGCGCTGGGGCTTCCTCCCCCACTGGGCTTCTCCCGGCAAGCAGGGCAAGGAGGGCAAGCGAGACGCGCGCCCGCCGCTCATGATCAACGCGCGCACCGAGTCGCTGTTCGCGAAGGCGTGGTTCCGCGACGCGATGGCGCGCAAGCGCTGCCTGGTGCCGGCGGACGGCTTCTTCGAGTGGCGGCGCGAGGCGAAGGTGAAGGGCCAGAAGGCGGCGACGCCGCTGCCGGTGTACTTCCACCGCGCGGGCCGCAAGATGTTCGCGTTCGCCGGGCTGTGGGCGCGGCTGCGCACCGACGCCGGCGAGCAGCTGAGCTTCACGATCATCACCGGCAAGCCGAACGACCTCGTGCGCCCGATCCACGACCGCATGCCCGTCATCCTGGATGCGAGCGCGTGGGCGGCGTGGCTCGACCCGGCGGTCGACGCGGAGGCGGCGAAGGCGCTGCTCGCGATCCCGGCGACCGGGGACTGGATCGGCGATGCGGTGTCGACCTGGGTGAACAGCGCGCAGCACGACGACCCCAGGTGCATCGAGCCCGAAGCGCCCGTGTGAGTGGCTCCGGGACTAGCCATGAGAGCGACGTCACCGCGTCAGCGCGGTGATTTCCCGTCGAGAACGCCGGTTCCGTGCACGGAGATGCGCGATGCGTGCACGCGCGATCATCGAATGCGCGACGTTGCGCGCGCGCGAAGTGCGAGGCGGGCGCGAAGCGGGTGTGGCCGCTCGGTTGCACGGTGCGACGTCATCATGTCGATCATCCGCACCACCGTCGCAGTCCTCTTCTGTTCGCTCACCGTCACCGCGTGCATCGGCGATGCGCCCGACGGAGGCAAGGGCGGTGGGGGCGGGGGTGGCGGCGGCGGTGGAGGTGGTGGCGGCGGCGGTGGCGGCGGCGGCGGCGACGAAGGCGCCACGCCCGCCGAGCTCATGAGCGCCTTCGGCAAGTCCGAGTGCGACGGCGCGTTCGCGTGCAAGGCGAGCTTCCCGACCAACGCCGGCATCACGTTCGAGCAGGCCTTCGGCCCCAACGTCAACGCCTGCTACACCGGCGCCGCCGACTACTACGACGCCGCCGCCGTCGAGGCCGCGATCGCCAAGAACACGATCGCCTACGACGGCGCGGCCGCGCAGACCTGCATCGACGGCCTCGCCACCGCCGCGGCCCCCAACTGCGCCTCCTACTGGAACAACGGCCCCGACTGGCCCGACGCCTGCGGCACCGCCCTCACCGGCAAGGTCGCCGACGGCGGTGCCTGCACCATCGACTTCGAGTGCTCCAACCTCCAGGCCTTCTGCGAGGCGTCCAAGTGCACCGTCTCCACCCAGCGCCTCGCCCGCCCCGCCGGCCTCACCGACTTCCTCGTCCCCCGGATCTGAAGACGCGGCGCGATCGCTCGAGCGCCGCGCGAATGGGACGACGAACGACGAAGGCTCCTCTCGAGGGAGAGAGGAGCCGCCTTGGGGGTCCGTAGCGGAGGAGCTCAGCGGCCGTAGATCGCGTTGCCGACCTTGTCGCCGATCCAGCTGCCGGCGTCCCACAGGGCACCGCCGATCTTCTTGCCGGCCCAGCCGCCGAGCTCGTAGCCGGCGGCGCCGCCGAGGCCGGCGGCCGCGGCGGCACCGGGGCCGGTGCCGGGGACGGTGGCGGCGCCCGCGGCGGCGCCGCCGGCGGCGCCGGCGTACCTGCCGACGAGGTTGCCTCCGTTGACGTAGGTGTCGCGGTCGATGCCGCCGTTCACGGTGTCGAGGGTCGAGAGGTCGAGCGTGGGGAGCGAAATCGTCATGTGCATTCGAGGTGCAGCGAACGGGCCATCAGGTGCACGAACGAGTTCGCGCACCTGCGCGTCGCGACCTGCATCGCCGGGTGAACGATCCGCGTCCCGCGGGAGGCAGCGGGCGCGGCTGTCTCCCGCGGTCGACAGCGTGGCTCAGGGAGCCCCGGGGTAACGAACCCCGCCGCATCTCGAACGGGCCGCGCGCGCGGAGCCATGATGGCGCGTGACGTCCCGGCCAGGCTCGGACGCGGCCCAGGCCGCCGTCGCCTCCCTCGCCGCCGTCGCGCGCGAACGAGCGCGCCTCCTGGCGCCCTCCCTGTTCGTCGGCGCCGGCGTGTACATCGTGGCGGCCGGACCGCTCGGCATCGCGCCGCCGGCCGCCGTGCACGCGATCGACGTGTGCCTGCTCGCGCTGCTCGGCGCGTTCGCGTACGCGCAGGCCCGCGGGCGCGTCCCGCTGCGCTGGTGCCACGCGGTCTCCGCGACGATGCTCGCGCTCGCGCTCGCCGCGACGGTCCTCCCGCTCGCGGTCACCGGCGACGACGTCTACGCGATCCTGTACGTGATGCTGATCGCGTCGTCGGGCGTGATCCTCGATACGCGCCTGGCGGTCGCGACGATCGCCGGCGCGAACGCCGCGACCGTCCCGATCTTCCTCGCGAACGACGGGCCTCACACGGCGCTGCTCGTGTGCGCGTCGCTCACCGCCGCCGCGTTCGCGCTGCTCGTGCACGCGCTCATGCGCCGCGCGCTCGTCCGCGCCGAGCTGACGCGGCTCGAGCTCAACCGCCGCATCGAGGAGCTCCAGCAGACGCGCAACAAGCACGCGCGCCTCTCGCAGCGGCTCGGGCGGTCCGAGGCGTCGTTCCGCGCGCTCGTCGAGAGCTCGCCCGACGCGATGTTCATCATCGCCGACCGCACGCACGACTTCGGCATCCGCTGGGTCAACGCGTCGCTGCTCCGCCTGCTCGGCATCGAGCGCGAGGACGAGCTGCTCGGCCGCCGCACCGTCGACACGTTCGTGCACCCGGCCGAGCGCGCCCGCCTCGCCGCGTTCCACCTGGAGCCTCACCGCGGGCTCGATCCCGGCGGCCTGCCGCTGCGCTACGTCCGCAGCGACGGTGCCGTCGTGCACGTGCACGCGACGGCGCGCCGCGTGACCTACGAGGGCGACGACGCCGTGCTCGTCGTCGCGCGCGACATGACCGACCACCTGGCCCGCGAGCGCGAGCGCGCCGCGATCCGCAAGTCCGAGGAGCGCCACCGCCTCCTGTTCGACGGCTCGCCGCTGCCGATCAGCGTGTACGACGCCGAGACGGCGCGCTTCGTCGCCGTCAACGCGAAGATGGTCGAGCTCTACGGCTACACGCGCGAGGAGCTGCTCGCGATGTCGAATGCAGAAATCCAGGTCTCGGCGGCCGACGACGTCGTGCGCCACCGCCGCAAGGACGGCGTCCTCGTCGACATCGACCTCACGACGCACCGCCTCGAGATCGACGGCCGCCCGTGCATCCTCGCGATCGGCATCGACGTCACGACCGCGCGCCGCGTCGAGGAGCAGCTGCGCCAGGCGCAGCGCATGGAGGCGATCGGCCAGCTCGCCGGCGGCGTCGCGCACGACTTCAACAACATCCTCGCCGTGATCATGTCGAACGCCGAGCACGTCACCGACGAGCTCGGCCCCGACCACCCGCTCGCGGCGGAGATCCACGAGATCGAGGCCGCCACCGCGCGCGGCGCCGGCCTGACGCGCCAGCTGCTCGCGTTCAGCCGCAAGCAGCGCCGCAACGTCACCGAGGTCGCGCTCAACTCCGTGGTCACGAACCTCGAGAAGATGCTGTCGCGCATCGTCGGCGAGGACATCGCGATGACGGCGCGGCTCGAGCCGAAGCTCGGCACCGTGCGCGCCGACGCCGGGCAGCTCGAGCAGGTGCTGATGAACCTCGTCGTCAACGCGCGCGATGCGATGCCGGCGGGAGGTGCGCTCGCGCTCGAGACGTCGAACGTCGAGCTCGACGAGGTCCACGCCGCCGAGCTCGGCGCGCGCCCCGGCCGCCACGTGCTGCTCGCGGTGTCGGACACCGGCTGCGGCATGACGCCCGAGACGCGGGCGCGCATCTTCGAGCCGTTCTTCACGACCAAGCCCGTCGGCAAGGGCACCGGCCTCGGCCTGTCGACGGTGTTCGGCATCGTCGCGCAGAGCGAGGGCGCGATCGCCGTGTACTCGGAGGTCGGGCGCGGCACGACGTTCCGCGTGTACCTGCCGTGCGTCGACGCGGCCGCGCCGGCGGCGGTGGCCGAGCCGGCCGCGCGCCCCGCCCCGCTGCGCGGCTCCGAGACGGTGCTCGTCGTCGAGGACGATGCGCGGCTGCGCTCCGCCGTCGGGCGCCAGCTGCGCTCGTTCGGCTACCGCATGATCGAGGCGCACGACGCGCAGCGCGCGCTCGAGATCGCGGCGAGCTACGGCGGCGCGATCGACCTCGTGCTCACCGACCTCGTGATGCCGGGCATGGACGGCCGCACGCTCGCCGCGCGCATCGGCGCCGCGCGGCCCGCGACCAAGGTGCTGTACATGTCGGGCTACACCGAGCACGCCGCGGTGAAGAACACGGCGCTGTCGCCGGGCGACCGCCTGCTCGAGAAGCCGTTCAGCGCGCTCGCGCTGTCGCACGCGATCCGCGAGCTGCTCGACGCGGCGGCGTGATCACAGGAAGGCGAGCGCCGCGCCGAGGCCCGCACCGGCGAGCATCAGGACGGCGACGATCAGCACGAACCGCGCGGCCGACATCTTCGGCTCGAGGCGCGTCCCCGTCGCCGGGTACGCCTGCGGCCCCTGCGGTGCGGGCGGCGCCGAGCCGCGCGCGGACCGCGGGACGAGCGGCTGCGCGCCCGTCGGCTGCGGCTGCCACGGCGGCATGCTCTCGTTCGCGCCGAGCACCGTCGACGAGGCCTCCGCCCACGCCGGCGCGCTCGAGCGCGAGCCCTCCGCGAGGTCGAACGGCGTCGCGCCGGCGACGTGCGCGTGCGGCGCGATCGGCGGCCACACCTGCTGCGTCAGGTTCGCGGGCCACGCCGGCGGCACCGGCGCCGGCTCGCCGCGCAGCGTGGTCGCGCGTGTGCGCTGCACCGGCGCGGCGTCGGCGCGCGGGCGCTCCGTCTTCGCGGCGCGGATCGCGCGCTCGCGCTGGCGGGCGTGGCCGACGGGCGTGCGGCGCGGCGCCGGCGCCGGCTCGTCTTCGACGGGAGGGTCGGCGGGAGGGTGGAAGTCGAACGCCTCGACGACGGTGGCCTCGTCGGCCGGACCGGGCATCTGCGGCGCGGACGGCGACGTCGACGCGAGGGCGAAGTCCTGGTCGGCGAGGTCGGAGAGCAGGCGCGGGTCGGAGAGCGAGATCGGGCGATCGCGGACGGTGTTCTCCTCGCCGAGGAACGGGCTCGCGCCCACCGCGTCGGCGAGCGACTGCAGGAGCGTCGCGCGCGGCGGCTCCGGGTGCCGCGCGAGGAGCTCGGCGATCGCCGCGTCGAGCTCCTCGACGCTCGCGAAGCGGTGGCCGACCTCGCGCTCGAGGCAGCGCAGGACGAGCGCGTCGAGCTCCGCGGGCACGTCGGCGACCGCCGACGGCGGCATCGGCACGCGCGTGAACAGCGCGGTCATGAGGCTCGTCGGGCCCGTCGCATCGGCGAACGGGCGCTGGCCGACGATCATCTCGTACGCGACGATGCCGAGCGTGAAGATGTCGGAGCGGCCGTCGGCCGGCGTGCCGACGAGCTGCTCCGGGGACATGTAGTCGAGCGTGCCGACGGCCGTGCCGACGCGCGTGAGGTCCGAGCCGTCGTCGGAGATCGAGCCCGACATCAGCTTCGCGATGCCGAAGTCGATCACCTTCACGTGATCCGGCGTCGGGTCCGGCTCGAGGTGGATGTTCGCCGGCTTGAGGTCGCGGTGCACGATGCCGAGCGCGTGCGCCTCGGCGAGCGACGCGCATACGCCGCGCAGGATGCCGAGCACGCTGCGCCACGGCAGCGAGCCGTACGCGCGGAAGCGATCGTGCAGGCTCTCGCCGCGCAAGAGCTCCATCGCGATGTACAGCGTGCCGTCGTCGGCCTCGCCGACCGCGTACGTCGACACGGTGTGCGGGCTGCGCAGGCTCGACAGCGTCGTGCCCTCGCGGCGGAAGCGCGCGGCGAGCCCCGCATCGGACGCGAGGTCGCCGTGCAGCACCTTCAGCGCGACGACGCGATCATCGTGCTCGTCGTGCGCGCGGTAGATCGCACCGAACCCACCGGCCGCGATGCGCGCCTCGACGTGGTACCTGCCGTCGATCGTGACGCCGACGAGCGAGCCGCGCCGCGCGCGCATGCGGAACCCGCACGCGCCGCAGAACGTGGCGTCGATCTCGAGCTCGGCGGCGCAGACGGGGCAGTTCACGGCGTGGACCCTGTTGAAACAGGTCTCGACGCGACGGTATTCAGCTAGATCCATGTGGAGACTCGTGCGTTGTCTCCGCGTTTCGCCGAGCGCCATCCTCACAAAAGACCTACGAGCCGACGGCGCATCCGGATCGAGCGAGCCGCGATAAGCGCTCGGAACTCCTAGCCAAGTACGATGCTGCGCGCCGCCCACAGGATCGCGAGCGCGAGCGCGATCACGACGATCCACACGGCGCGTCCGACCCAGACGTTCGTGGAGGTGTCGAGTGTGAACGTCGGCACACTCGACGGCAGCTGCGAGGATCGCACCGGGAGTGTTCGCCAGTGGCGGGTGGGCTCGTCGATCGCTCGTCGGATCGGCAGCGCCGGCTGCGAGCCGCGCGCGAGGAGCTCGGGCTGCGACGGAGGCCGCGTGCGCGCGACCAGCTCGGCCGAGATCGCGAAGCTGCGCGTCGGCTGCGCGTCCGCCGCCGCGAGGCGCGCGAGGTCGTCCGCGAGCTCGCCGACGCCGGCGTAGCGGTCGTGCGGCTCGCGCGCGAGGCAGCGCATGACGATGCGATCGAGCGCGGCCGGGACGCGCGCCCGCGACGCGAGCGGCGGCGGCGACGTCGTGAGCAGCGCCGCGACCATCGCCGGCCCGGGCACCTCGGCGAACGGCCGCACGCCCGCGATCACCTCGTACATGATCACGCCGAGCGTGTAGATGTCGCTCGTCGCGTGGCACGCCCCGCCGAGGATCTGCTCCGGGGACATGTAGTCGAGCGTGCCGATCATCTGGCCCGCGTTCGTGAGGTCGGTGCCGTCGTCGAGGTCCGACCCGCGCAGGATCTTCGCGATCCCGAAGTCGAGGACCTTCACGCGCTCGCCTCCCGACGAGCACGGCTCGAGGTGGATGTTCGCCGGCTTGAGGTCGCGGTGCACGATGCCGAGCGCGTGCGCCTCCGCGAGCGCCGCACAGATCTGGCGCGCGATCGCGGCGACCTCGCCGTGCGGCAGCGGCCCGCGGTCGCAGAAGCGCGCGTACAGGCTCTCGCCGCGCAGCAGCTCCATGACGATGTACAGCGTGCCCTCCGGCGTCTCGCCGGCCTCGAACGTGGTGACCGTGTTGTGGTGGCGCAGGCTCGTCAGCGCCGCCGCCTCGCGCCGGAAGCGCGCGACGACGTCGGGGTTCCGCGACCACTCCGGGTGCAGCACCTTGATCGCGACCTGTCGCCCGCTCGACAGGTGCGTGCCGCGGTAGATCGCCCCGAAGCCGCCCGCCGCGATGCGCTCGTCGAGCCGGAACCGTCCGCCCAGCCTGCGCCCCGCGAACGGATCCAGAGGATCGACCGGATCGATCCACCTGCTGGCTTCGGGCGTGTGGCTCATGAGCATCCGGTGCGCATCTCGTGCAACGGCGGCCCGCCGCGCCCTATTCGCGAGATGTCGGTGTCCCGGATCTACGAGCGATCACCGATCCGGATCGGCTACTTCGTGCACTGCGGCAGGCCCTCCGGCATCGGCACCACGAACTTGGACGCCGCCAGCGTCGGGTTCACCACCCGCTCCTTCCACTCCACCTTCAGGTCCGCCTCCTGCCGCGGCGACTTGAACCGCGTCAGCCCCGGCAGCCGGTGCTCGACGCCCGCCGCGTCCTTGTACGGCTTGAAGTCGCTCTGCTCGACGGACCACACGACCTTGCCGGACTTGTCGACGAGCTCGCTCGACAGGACGTCCCACTGGTTGTCGATCACCAGCTTCTGCGTGCCCTCCGGCGACGTCAGCGTCGCCACCATCGCGCCGCGCTTGGCGTCCCACACGACGGTGCCGTCCGCCGACGGATCCACCGGCGGCGTGCCGAGCGCGAAGTGCAGGAAGTCGTCGGGCTCGAGCTCGACGCGGAGGAAGCGCGCGATCGACTGCTGGTTGCACGGGCCCGTGAGCTGGCAGTTGTTGCGCATGTCCTTGAACGCGAACTCCTGACCGTTGCAGCCCATGTCGGCGATGAGGAGCCCCGCCGGATCGTTCGCGTTGAACCGCACCTGGCGCTTGTCGGTGCCCATCACGAGCACCTCGCCCTTCAGGCGCTGCTGCCCGAGCCAGTAGTCCATCACCGTCGCGGCGGAGAACGACGTGCGCGCCTTCGACATCGCCTCGAGCTTCGCGACGACCTCCTTCCCGGTCGGCAGCGTCGACGGCGCCTTCGCGGTGCCCCCGCCCTTGCTGGTCCCGCTGCACCCGACGGCGGCGACACCCAACGCGATCACGACTGACACCGGTCTCATGACGGTCACACATACCAGACGGCACCGGCATCGCGCACGTCTTCTCCCGCGCCGCCGCACGCGGCGCACGCGATGTGGCAACCACGCACGCGCGCGGGAATGCGCGCCGCGCCGCCGGCGGTAGCGACTCAGCGCAGCTGGCTCTCGAGGAAGCTCAGGTGATCGACGACGCGCTCGAGCTGCTGGCGCACCTTGTCGCCGCCGGTGTGGCCGGCGTTGCGCTCGATCCGGAGGAGGATCGGCGCGTCGCCGAGCTGGTTCGCCTGCAGCACCGCCGCCATCTTGCGCGCGTGCATCGGATCGACGCGGTCGTCGTGATCGGCGGAGTCGAACAGGATCGCCGGGTAGCGGTGCGAACCGGCTTCGACGGCGCGCCGGTACGGCGAGTAGGCGTGGAGTGCGCGGAACTGCGCGGCGTCGTCCGCGCTCCCGTACTCGGGCACCCACGTGCGGCCCGAGCCGAAGCGGTGGTAGCGCAGCATGTCGAGCAGCGGCACCGCGCAGATCACGGCCTTCCACAGGTCGGAGCGCTGCGTGAGCGCCGCGCCGACGAGGAGCCCGCCGTTGGAGCCGCCGCTGATCGCGAGGTGATCGCGCGAGGTCCAGCCCTCCTTGACGAGGTACTCGCCCGCGGCGATGAAGTCGTCGAAGACATTCTGCTTGTCGAGCAGCATGCCGGCGCGGTGCCACGCCTCGCCGTACTCGCCGCCGCCGCGCAGGTTCGGGATCGCGTAGATGCCGCCGCGCTCGATCCACAGCGCGCGCGAGGCCGCGAACGCCGGCGTCTGGCTCACGTTGAAGCCGCCGTAGCCGTACAGGATCGTCGGGTTCTTGCCGTCGCGCACCGCCGACTTCTTGCGGACGAGGAACATCGACACCTGGGTGCCGTCCTTCGACGGGTAGAACACCTGTTCGGTGACCATCTCCGAGGTGTCGATCGGCAGCTCGATCTTCGTCCACACCGAGGTCGCGCCCGACCTGATCGACGTCCTGTAGATGACCTGCGGCGAGGTGAACGACGAGTACGCGAAGTAGCCGGTGTCCTCGTCGGGGTTGCCGCCGATGCCGCCCGACGTGCCGAGCGGCGGCAGCGCGACCTTGCGCACGAGCGCGCCGTCGAGGTCGCGCACCTCGACCTCGCTCGCCGCCCTGCGCAGGTACGTCGCGACGAGGTGCTCGCCGACGACGCTCACGCCCTGCAGCGTCGCATCCGTCTCGGGGATGATCTCTCGCCACGCCGCGCGCTCGGGGTGCGCCGGGTCGACCTTGAACGTGCGGTAGCGCGGCGCGTCCCAGTTCGTGGTGACGAAGAAGCGGCCGCGCCAGACGTCGATGTCGAACAGCGCGTCGACGCCGACGACGAGCGGCCGCCAGGGCGCGCTCGGCTGGCGCGCGTCCTTGAAGTACACGTCGGCCGACGTCCAGCCGTGGCGGACCTGCGCGATCAGCCAGTGGCCGTCGTAGGAGATGCCGCCGCCGAGGAACGTCTGCGGGTTGCGCGTCGCCGGGTGGACGATCGGATCGAGCGCCGGATCGGTGCCGAGCTTGTGGAAGCGCAGCTCGGCGAAGCCCGGCCGCTCCTCGACGGTGACCGCCGGCGACACGGGCGGGACCCAGGTGTAGTAGAAGCCGCTGCCGTCGGGCGCCCACGACGCGGCGGCGTACTTGGTGCCCGCGATCGCGTCGGGCAGCGTCGCGCCGGTCGCCGGATCGATCACGCGCAGCGTGGTCTCGTCGGAGTTGTGCTCGCTGACGTTGTACGCGACGTGCTTGCCGTCGTGGCTCGGCCACCATCCGGCGAGCGACGTCTCGTCGCCCCAGGTGTTCGGATCGAACAGCACCTTCTCGACGCCGGCGTCGCCCTGCTTCCAGTACACGACGTGGCGCTCGCGCTCGGCGTGCTTGCGCGTGAGGAAGAAGCGGCCCTTGTGGTGCGACGGCGCGCCGAGCGCGTCGTAGTAGAACAGCTTCTCGAGGCGCGCCGCGAGGTCGCCCCGCCCGGGCAGCCGATCCAGCACGCGCCGCGCCTGCGCATCCTCGTCGGACATCCAGCGCTGGACGTCCGGATCGGTCTCGTCCTCGAGCCAGCGGTACGGATCGCGGACGGTGACGCCATGGAGGGTGTCGACGGTATCCGACGTCTTCACGCCCCGAGTGTCACCCCAGACGTCGCCCGGGAACAGGTCGCCCGGCGTGGGATCCGGCTCCTCGTAGCGCGCGATGCGGGCGTGGCCGCATGCCACGATCGCGAGGACGGCCACGCCTGCGGGGCGCACCCGCACAGGCTAACCGATCACGCCGGGGCGGCGCCGCCGAGATCGATCGCCGGGAACTGCTGCGCCACGCTCATCGCGGCGTCCATGTGGTCGTCCGTCAGCGCGAACGCCTGCTGCAGCTTCTCGAGGAACTCGACCTCGCGCCAGTCGGTCTTGCCGTCGGCGAGGGCGACGATCATGACGTACACGGCCGTCCAGTAGCGGTCCGACGTCGCGGCGATCGTCTTCGCGATCGTCGCGAGGTCGGCGGCGGCGTCCTTGGTCTTGACGCGCTCGACCGCGACGTCGATCGCCTCGTCGAGCTCCGCCGACGTGAGCACGGCCATGTCGGGGATCGCGCGCAGCACCGAGCGCATCCCGAGGTGCTCCTCGTGGTGGACCTCGCTGTCGGCGGCGGCCATGAGCGCCATGCACTGCACGAACGCCGGCATCAGCTCGCCGACGCGCGCCGACTTCTCGTCGAGCGTGAGCAGGCCCGAGTGCTTGCGCGCGGCCTCGAACAGCTCCTTCGCCTCGGTCTCGTCGAGCGCGAGCGCGGTCTGCAGCCCGTCGAGGAAGGCGATCTCCGACTCCGCGAGGTCGCGGTCGGCCACGCAGATCTCGCAGGCCATCGCGTAGGCGGCGCTGCGCTGCGCGCGCGACGGCAGCCCCTTCGCGATCGCCGTCAGGCGCTGCTTGCCGCCGCCGGCCTCGCGGATCGCGTCGGCGGCGACGTCGGTGATGCGCGCGAGCTCGTCGCCCGTCATGCCCTCGAACAGCGCGTGGTGCGCGAGGTTGTTCTCGAGCGTCGTCATCTCCTCGTCGGTGACGTCGCCGTCGGCCTCCATCGCACCGAGCATCGCCTCGATGAGGAACCGCCGCGGATCGTCGGCGCCGACCTTGCCGCTGAACATCTTGCGCAGAAAGCTCATGAGGCTCGTACCCTACCAAACTCGCCGCGCGCATACTCGAGGCGTGCAACGCCTGCTGGTGCTGGTGGTGCTGGCGCTCCTCGCGCTCCTCGCGCTCCTCGCGAGCGGCTGCGGCAAGGAGCCGGCGCGCGGCGCCACGCTCGCCGAGGTCCGGCAGCGCGGCGAGATCACGTGGGGGTCCGACATCGCGGGCGGCGAGCCGTACGTCTACGAGGATCCCGAGGACACGAGCCGCATCATCGGCTTCGAGGTCGACATCATGGAGGCGATCGCGCGCCGCCTCGGCGTCCGGGCGAAGCGCGTCCAGGGCCACTGGCCGAACCTGGTGCCGTCGCTCGAGCGCGGCGACTTCGACGTGATCCTCAACGGGCTCGAGGCGACGCCCGAGCGGCGCGAGCGCATCCTCTTGTCGGCGCCGTACTTCATCTACGGGCAGACGCTCGCGATCCGCAAAGGCGATCCGTACCGGTCGCTGTTCGACCTCACGGGGCACGCCGTCGGCACGCTCAGCCAGACGCAGGCCGTCGACATCATCAACCTCGTGAAGGGGGTCGAGCCGCGCATCTACGAGGGCAACGAGGAGCCGTACCAGGACCTCGAGCGCGGCCGCGTCGACGGCGTGCTCCTCGACAACATCATCGCGGATCGCTACGGCTGCACGCCGAAGCGCCCGCAGATCACGTGCGTGCCGTACGACGTCGCGCGCGGCGTGTACGTCGTCGGCATCCGCGCGGGCGACGACGAGCTGAAGGCGGCGATCGACGGCGCGATCGCGGCGATGCGCGCCGACGGCGAGCTCGAGCGCATCCTGCGCAGGGCGAGCCTGTGGGACCACCGCCAGGCCGAGCCCGACACCGGCACGGGCGTGAAGGCGCCGCAGCGCGCGATCGATCCCGAGATGCTCGGGCAGTTCCTCACGTCCGCGTGGGTGACGCTCGAGCTCTCCGTGCTCGCGTTCCTCATCGCCGTGCCGCTCGGCCTCCTCCTCGCGATCGCGCGCGTGTACGGCTCGCTCCCCGTCGCGGTCGCGGCGCGCGTGTACATCGAGCTGTTCCGCGGCACGCCGGTGCTGCTGCAGCTGTACGTCCTCTACTACGGCCTCGCGTCGGTGATCTCGCTCGGGCCGATCGAGGCCGGCGTCCTCGGGCTCGGGCTCAACTACGCCGCGTACGAGGCGGAGGTGTACCGCGGTGCGCTGCTCGCGATCCCGCGCGGGCAGCCGGAGGCGGCGCGGGCGCTCGGCATGTCGCCGCTGCAGACGCTGCGCCACGTGATGGTGCCGCAGGCGCTGCGCATCGCGCTGCCGCCGATGACGAACGACTTCGTGTCGCTGCTCAAGGACTCCTCGCTCGTCAGCGTGATCGCCGTGATCGAGCTGACGAAGCGCATGACGATCGCCTCGAGCGAGCTGCGCGGCTGGCTGCTGCCCGGCCTCATGTGCGCGGCGCTCTACCTGGTGCTCAGCTTCCCGCTGTCGGAGCTGGCGCGTCGACTCGAGAGGAGGCTCGCGGGTGATCAGCGTCCGCACGCTCTGTAAGCGGCACGGCGCGCGCGCCGTCCTCGAGCAGGTCAGCGCCGACGTCGAGCGCGGCGAGACGATCGCGATCGTCGGCCCGTCGGGCGGCGGCAAGTCGACGCTCCTGCGCTGCCTCAACTACCTCGAGACGTTCGACGAGGGCGAGATCCGGATCGCCGGGACCACGCTCGTGCCCCGCATGAGCCGCGGCGACGTGCGGCTGCGCGAGCTGCGCACGCGCGTCGGCATGGTGTTCCAGCAGTTCAACCTGTTCCCGCACCTGACCGCGCTCGACAACATCACGCTCGCGCCGCGCGTCGTGCGCGGGATCGAGCGGGCCCGCGCCGAGGAGCGCGCCCGCGAGCTCCTCGACAAGGTGCACCTCGGGGACCGCGCCGGCGCGTTCCCGCACGAGCTGTCGGGCGGGCAGCAGCAGCGCGTCGCGATCGCGCGCGCGCTCGCGCAGGAGCCGGAGGTGATGCTGTTCGACGAGCCGACGAGCGCGCTCGACCCCGAGATGCGCGACGAGGTGATGGAGGTGATCCGCGACCTCGCGAAGGGCGGCATGACGATGCTCGTCGTGACGCACGAGATGCAGTTCGCGAGCGACATCGCGTCGCGCGTGTGGGTCATCGATCAGGGCGGCATCGCCGAGGACGGCGCCCCGGCGCGCGTGATCGAGGAGCCGCGCACCGAGGTCGCGCGCGAGTTCTTCGGCCGCCTGCGCCGGCGCTGACTCAGGCGACGAGCGGGATCGCCCACGCGATCCCGACGAGGATCGACAGCGCACCGGTCGCGATGCCGAGCGTGCGCCGGCGGCGGCCGGTCGCGGCGAGGCGGTGCAGCGACGCGCCGGCGACGCCGGAGGCGAGCGCCATGCCCGCGACGGAGCCGATGCCGAACAGCGCGAGGTAGGCGACGCGCGCGCCGAGCGTCGGGAGCTCGGCGAACACGAGCGCCGTGAGGGCTCCGGAGCCGGCGAGGCCGTGCACGACGCCGACGACGAGCGGCCGCCACGCGAGCGCGCGGCCGCGCACGTGGACGTGATCCGCGGGGCCGGCGTGGGCGTGCGCGGTAGCGCCGTGGCGGTGGCCGTGCACCGGGCCGCGCTCGCCGTCGCGGACGGCGCGGGCGAGCGAGCGGATGCCGAGGACGACGAGCATCGCGGCGACGGCGAGCTCGAGCATGTCGGCGGCGCGGTCGGGCAGCGTCGAGCTCGTCGCGAGCAATACGCTCCCGACGGCGAGCAGCGCGAGCGTGTGCCCGACGCCCCACAGGGCCCCGAGCAGCGCCCCGCGCCGGGCCCCGCGCGCGTCGACCACGAGCGTCGACACGGCCGTCAGGTGGTCCGGCTCGAGCGCGTGGCGGAGGCCGATCGCGAACCCGAGGGCGACTCCACCGGCGGATCCGATCACCGCGCCTTCGTAACACGAATGCACCGCGTCAGACCGCAGCTCCCGTGGTTTCGCGGCGATGGCGACATGGCCGATCCGGTGGCCGGGGCTGTGTCGTAGGATCAGCGCACATGGTCAGGGGGCTCCACACGATGCGCCGTCGCCGTACCGCGGCGTGGGTCGTGGGCCTCCTGTGGGTGCTCGCCGTCGAGGTCCTGCCGAACCTCCACCTCCTCGCCCACCACCGCGACCACACCCACGACACCAGCGGCGCGATCGTGGAGATCGAGCTCCACCGCGACGCCCCTCGGCATCACCACGACCATTCCCATCCCACCGCGGTCGCGCACGACCACGGCCACGTCGCCCATCCGACCGCGGCCCAGGCCGTCGCCGGTCACGGCGACGACGGCAACCGGCATCACCACCACGCGGCGGTCGATCGCGACGGCCACGACGCGATCACCCGCCCCGCGGCGACGATCGCCGTGCACGCCTACGTCCTCGCGCAGGCGGTCGCCGATCACGGTGACGGCGGACCTCGTCGTCACGGCGCGGTCGATCACGACGACCACGACGAGCTGGCGCCGTTCGCGCCGGCCCACGCCGCCGCCGGCATCGCGCACCGCGCGCTCGCGCTGCACACGCCGGCGCCGCCGCTGCTCGCGCCGCTCCCCGTCGAGCTCGCGTCGTGGTGGATCGTCGACGCACCGATCGCGGCACCGCACACCACGCAGCTCGCCCGCCCGACGGCGCGCGGACCTCCGGCGACGGCGCTGACCTAGCTGTCTCGCCGTGCGGAGCGATCTCGCGATCGCCACCGCGATCGTCCGTCGTCCACCTCGTGGAGGGCTGCGCTTGCGTTCACATCTGTTCGTCCTCTCGATCACCCTGCCGTGCGCGATCGCGCGTGCCGACGACGAAGCTCCGCCTTCGCCGGACGACGCCGAGCTCCTGCAGTACGTGGCCGAGGCCGAGGCGGAGGCCCAGGCCGGCGAGACGATCGTCGTCGAGGACTCGGCCGGCCCCGTCGACACGCCGAGCTCCGGCGTGCGCGTCGTGTCGCAGCGCGCCCTCGAGCTGACCCCGCACAGGAACGCCGACGATTACCTCCGCCTCGTGCCCGGCCTGTACATGAGCCAGCACGGCAGCGAGGGCAAGGGACAGCAGTTCTTCCTGCGCGGCTTCGACGCCGTGCACGGCTCCGACGTGTCGATCCGCGTCAACGGCATCCCGATCAACGAGATGTCCAACGTGCACGGCCAGGGCTACGCCGACCTCGGGTTCATCATCCCCGAGACGGTCCACGGCCTGACCTCGCGCAAGGGCCCGTTCGACCTCGAGCAGGGCTGGTTCGCGACGGCCGGATCGATCGACCTCGTCCTCGGCACCGCGAGCCGCGGGCGCCGCGTCGGCTACGAGGTCGGCTCGACGAACCGGCACCGCGCGTACGTCATCGACGCGCCGGCCGGCCGCCCCGAGGCCGAGTTCGTCGCCGCCGACGTCCTCCACGACACCGGCTACGGCAAGTTCCGCGGCACCGAGCACGCCTCGGTGATGGCGCAGACCGAGCTGACCGCCGGCCGCCTCGTGCTGCGCCCGATGTTCGCGGGCAACTGGACGAAGTTCGGCGAGCCCGGCGTGATCGCGCTCGCGGACATCGCGTCGAGCTACTTCGATCGCATGGACGCGCCCGCCGGCGACCTGGGCGGGCGCTCGCAGCGCCTGCTCGGCGGCCTCGGCGCGACGTGGAAGCGCGGCGCCGACGAGGTCGTCGCCTCGGCCCACCTCGGCTGGCGCGGCCTCGACCTCGACGAGAACTTCACCGGCTACCTCGAGAACACGCAGTACGGCGACGGCCGGCGCCAGGTCCACCGCGCGATCACCGGCGGCGCGCGCGTCGCGTGGCGGCACACGCTGTCCAGGCACGTGCGCCTGCTCACCGGCACCGAGGTGCTGCGCGATCAGCTCGAGCAGTACGAGGACCGCATCTCGACGCGCGGCGCGGTGTGGCGCAACGAGCGCTCCACCTCCGCCGCGACGACGAGCGCGGGCACGTGGGCCGGCGCGCAGGTGCGCGACGGGCGCTGGCTCGCGACGGCCGGCGCGCGCGTCGACGCCATGATGGTCGACGCCGCCGATCGCCTCGACGCGATGCGCAGCGGCGCCGGCACCGTCGCGGCGGTGTCGCCGCGCGCGGCCGTCGCGTGGCGCGGCGAGCACCTGACGCTGTCGGTCGCCGCCGGCCGCGGCGTGCGCCCGCCCGAGGCCCGCGCGTTCACGCAGCGCCCGTCGCGCGAGAACATGATGGCCACGACGTACGACGGCGGCGATCCGGAGATCACCGTGGCGAACGCCCTCGAGACCGGTGCCGAGCTGCGCGGCGAGCGCATCTCCGCCGGGGTCACCGGCTTCGCGACGTGGATCGACCGCGAGGCCGTGTTCGATCACCTGTCGGGCCTCACGGCGCTCCTCGACGGCAGCCGGCGCTACGGCGCCGAGGTGTTCGTCGAGGCGAAGCCGGTGCCGTGGCTCGCCGTGCGCGGCGACGCGACGCTCGTCGACGCGCGCTTCGTCGTCACCGACAACCCGGTGCCGGGTGCGCCGCGCATCCTCGCGAGCGCCGAGGCGCGCCTCGACGCCCGCCCGTGGTCGGCCGGCGTCGCCGGTCGTTTCCTGGGCCCCCGCCCGCTCATCCATGGTGCGACCGCCGCGTCGTCCACCGTGTTCGATGCGATCGGCGCGTACACGCGCGGTCGCTGGATGCTCTCGCTCCAGGTCGACAACCTCCTCGGTACCGACTGGAACGAGGGCGAGTACCACTTCGCCTCGCGCTGGGACCTGTCTGCTCCCGAGAGCAGCCTGCCCCGCGTCCACATCTCACCGGGCCGCCCGTTCGGCGTCCGCGCCGGCGCGTCGGTCCAGTTCTAGGAGCCCCATGCGTTACCCGCTACTTGTCCCGCTCGCCCTCGTCGGGTGCAGCGGCAGCGAGGAAGCTGCGACCGTCGACCTCCCCGTCACGACGTCGCCGGCGGCGCTCGCGCCCGCCGCGACGGACCTCGGCTACCAGGTGAGCCTGACGCGCGTCAGGATCGCCGTCGCGAAGATCGAGTTCACGATCGAGGGCGAGATGCACGGCGACGCCGCCGCGCGCGTCGTCGGCACCGCGCCGCACCCCGGCCACAGCGCCGGCGGCGAGGTCACCGGCGAGCTGCCGGGCGAGTTCATCCTCGAGTGGAACGGCCGGGCGCAGCCCCAGCTCGGCCTCGGCCGCCTCATCGTCGGCGACTACCAGGGCGCGAACTTCGCGATCCGCGCCGCGTCGGCGCGCGACGGCCTCGCGGCGAACGACCCGCTCGTCGGGCACGCGTTCCACCTGACCGGCACGATCACGAAGGACGCGACGACGCGCCCGTTCGACGCGCTGCTCGACGTCGAGCCCGACACGAGCGTGATCGGCGCCGTGTTCCACGACGTCATCACCGAGGCCTCGACCGAGACGCTCGCGCTCGAGTTCTACCCGACCGACCCCGTCGAGGGCGACACGCCGTTCGACGGCGTCGACTACTTCACCCTCCCCACCACCGCCGACGGCGCGATCGCGATCCGCCCCGGTCAGCCCGAGCACAACATCATCCGTCGCGCGATCCAGACGCACGACCAGTACGGAGTCCAGACGCTATGACCACCACGCTTCGCATCTCCCTCGCCGCCGCGCTCGCCCTGGCAGCCTGCTCCGACGAGCAGAGCGGCACGATCACCGCCACCGCCTACGGCGAGGACTTCATCGAGCAGGGCATCCCGGCCGACGTGTTCGGCGACGGCTGGAGCGTCTCGTTCGACGCGTTCCTCGTCTCCATCGGCACGCCGAAGGCGAAGGCCGGCGAGGGCGGCGCCGAGGTCGGCCCCGACGCGATGTTCGTCGTCGATCTTGCGCGGCCGTCGAACGGCGCCGGCTACGAGCTCGCGTCGTTCGCCGCGCCCGGCGGCTTCTACGACCACTACGGCTACCGCATCGCGCCGAGCGCGGCCGCGACGAACGTCAACGCGGCCGCGGGCGACTTCGACGACATGACGAACGAGGGCTTCTCGATCTGGGTGCGCGGCACCGCGACGAAGGGCGCCGAGACGCGCGCGATCGACTGGGGCTTCAAGCTCGACATGGCGTACGCGCACTGCGAGATGGACCGGTCCGTCGACGGCAACACCGTCGAGATGCAGTCGACGATCCACGCCGATCACCTGTTCTACGACGACGCCACGTCTCCCGAGCCGGCCGTGGCGTTCCAGCTCGTCGCCGACGCCGACGGCGCCGACGGCAGCACCCCCGACGGCACGATCTCGCTCGCCGAGCTCGCCGCGACCGACATCCGCGGCGAGGCGCGCTACCAGGTCGGCTCGCAGCGCGACCCGCAGACCGGCGCCGACATCGTGAACCTCGCGCAGTACATCACGCTGCAGGCGACGACCGTCGGCCACATCAACGGCGAGGGCCACTGCGCGGACGTGATCGTTCGCCGCTGAGCCGGCGCCGCGTCAGAACGCGGCGTCGAGCGTGACCTCGCCCTCGACGCCGACCTGATACGCCGACACGCGGCGCTCGAAGAAGTTCGTCACCTCCTGCACGTCCTGGAGCGCGAGGAAGCCGAACGGGTTCGCGGCGCCGTACTGCTTCGCCATCCCGAGCGTCGCGAGCCGCTGATCCGCGCAGTACGCGAGGTAGCTGCGCACGTCGCCGATCGACAGCCCGGCGACGCCGCCGGCGAGGAGATCTGCGGCGAACTGCGCCTCGCACTCGATCGCCTCGGCGAGCATCGCGCGGACGTCGCGCTCGAGCCCGTCGTCGAACAGCTCGGGCTCCTCGGCGCGGATCGTGGCGACGACCTCGAACGCGAACGCCATGTGGGCGCTCTCGTCGCGGAACACCCAGTTCGTGCCGCCCGCGAGGCCGTGGAGCAGGCCCTTCGAGCGCAGGAAGTACACGTAGGCGAACGCGCCGAAGAAGAACAGGCCCTCGATGCACGCGGCGAAGCAGATGAGGTTGAGCAGGAACTGCCGCCGCTGCGCCGCCGTGTCGAGGCGCTCGAGGCCGCAGATCGAGTCGATCCAGCGCTGACAGAAGTCGGCCTTCTGCTTGATCGACGGGATGTTCTCGACGGCGGCGAACGCCCGCTGGCGCTCGGCGTGATCGGGGACGTAGGTGTCGAGCAGCGTCAGGTAGAACTGGACGTGCAGCGCCTCCTCGTAGAGCTGGCGCGACAGGTACATCCGCGCCTCGGGCGCGTTGACGTGGCGGTACAGGTTGAGGACGAGGTTGTTCGCCACGATCGAGTCGCCGGTGGCGAAGAACGCGACGAGCCGCTGCACGAGGTGGCGCTCGGCGGGCGTCATCTTCGCGAGGTCCGCGAGGTCGGTGCCGAAATCGACCTCCTCGACGGTCCACGTGTTCTTGATCGCCGCGCGGTACATCTCGAAGAACCGCGGGTACGCCATCGGGCGCAGCGTCAGGCACATGCCCGGGTCGAGCAGGCGCGCCGGCCGCGCGCTCGCCGACGGCCCGCTCCCACCCGCGAACATCGCGGTCGCGACCTCGCCGCTCACTGGCACGCCTCGCAGCTCTCGGGGTTCTCGAGCGAGCACGCGACGGCCGCGGCCGCCGGGATCTCGGCCGTGGTCTTCGCGATCCGCGTCGCCGGGCGCGAGCGCAGGTAGTACGTCGTCTTGAGGCCGCGCCGCCACGCGTAGAAGTACATCGACGACAGCGCGCCGATGTTCGGGCTCTCGACGAACAGGTTCAGCGACTGGCTCTGGTCGATGAACGCGCCGCGCTCGGCGGCCATGTCGATCAGCGAGCGCATCGGCACCTCCCACGCGGTGCGGAAGCGCGCGCGCAGGTCCTCGGGCAGCTCGACGAGGCTCTGCACCGAGCCCTCGGCGCGCAGGAGCCGCGTGCGCGTGTGCTCGGTCCACAGGCCGAGGCGCTTGAGCGCGTCGACGAGGTAGCGGTTGATGATGATGAAGTCGCCCGACAGCGTCTCGCGCTTCATCAGGTTCGACACCTGCGGCTCGATGCACTCGTAGCAGCCGGCGATCGACGCGATCGTCGCCGTCGGAGCGATCGCGATCATGAGCGAGTTGCGCAGCCCGACCTCGCGGATGCGCGCGCGCAGCGCGTCCCAGCGCGCCGGGTCCGCCGGCGCCACGCCCCACGCATCGAACTGCAGCTCGCCGCGCGCCGCGCGCGTCTCGGCGAACGCCGGGTGCGCGCCCTTCTCGGCGGCGAGCTCCACCGACGCGGTCAGCGCGTGGAAGTAGACCTCCTCGGCGATCCGCGCCGACAGCGCGCGCGCCTCGGGGGCGTCGAACGCCCAACCGAGCTGGAAGAACACGTCCTGCAGGCCCATGACCCCGAGCCCGACGGGGCGCCACGCGAGGTTCGAGCGCTGCGTCGCCGGGATCGGGTAGTAGTTGAGGTCGATCACGCGATCGAGCTGGCGGATCGCGGTGCGCACGGTGCGCGCGAGCTTCGCGAAGTCGAACGCGTCGCCGGCGACGTGGCGCCCGAGGTTGATCGATCCGAGGTTGCACACGGCGGCCTCGTCGGCGCTCGTCACCTCGATGATCTCGGTGCACAGGTTCGACAGGTGCACGGTGCGCCCGGCGACGGCCGTCTGGTTGCACGCGCGGTTCGACGCGTCCTTGAACGTCATCCAACCGTTCCCGGTCTGCGCGAGCGTGCGCATCATCCGCGCGTACAGGTCGCGCGCCGGGATCGCCTTCGCGGCGAGCCCGGCCGCCTCGGCCTCCTCGTACGCGCGGTCGAACGCCTCGCCCCACAGGTCCGGGAGGTGCGGCACGCGCTTCGGGTCGAACAGGCTCCACGCGCCGTTCGCCTCGACGCGGCGCATGAACAGGTCGGGGATCCAGTTCGCGAGGTTGAGGTTGTGCGTGCGGCTCGCCTCGTCGCCGGTGTTGTCGCGCAGCTCGAGGAACGCCTCGACGTCGGCGTGCCACGGCTCGAGGTACACGCACGCCGCGCCCTTGCGCTTGCCGCCCTGGTTCACGGCCGACACCGACGCGTCGAGCGTCTTCAGCCACGGCACGATGCCGTTCGAGTGGCCGTTCGTGCTCTCGATGAGCGAGCCGCGCGAGCGCACGCGGTGGTACGCGAGCCCGATGCCGCCGGAGAACTTCGACAGCAGCGCGACGTCGGTGTAGCGCTGGTAGATCGACTCGAGGTGATCCGCCGGCGAGTCGAGGAGGAAGCAGCTCGACAGTTGCTCGTGCGACGTGCCCGCGTTGAACAGCGTCGGCGAGCTCGGCAGGTACTCGAGCGTCGACATCAGGTGGTACAGCTCGATCGCGTCGCCGATCGTCTCCGTCAGCGCGCACGCGATGCGCAGGAAGAACTGCTGCGGCGTCTCGATCGCGAGCCGCGTCTGCGGGTGCTTGAGGAGGTAGCGGTCGTGGAGCGTGCGCAGGCCGAAGTACTCGAGCTCGCGATCGCGCGCGGGATCGATCGTGTCGTTGAGCTTGCGCGCATTCGTCGCGACGGTGTGCGCGAGCCGCTCGTTGACGAGGCCGAGCCGGTGCCCGGTCGCGATCGACTGCGTGAAGGAGTGGATCTCCTGGTTGTGGACCTCCTTGTCGAGGTACGTCGCGAGCAGCCGCGCCGCGAGCTTGCCGTACTGGGGCTCCTCGGTGAGCAGCGACGCGGCGGTCTGGATCGACAGGCGATCGAGCTCGCTCGTCGTCGCGCCGTCGTAGAGGCCGCTGATCGTCTTCGTGGCGACGCGCATCGCGTCGACGTCGCGGAGGCCCGTGCAGCAGCGGCTGACGGCGCGGACGATCTTGTTGAGGTCGACCGGCTCGGTCGTGCCGTTGCGCTTGGTGACCCGCATGGTGGTCTGCGGGGCCGAGTCGCGCTCGTGGCTGCGATCGGCGATGACGGTGACGTGCTCGCTGTGCATCGGTTCCTCCTCTCGAGAACGTGAGATGCGTCCACACGGGCAGGTCTTCGGACTCGCGAGCGTTGCCTGGCGGCACCTACTGTCCACGCTTCCCGACCGTGAGGTCAGTGCTTCTGTGGAGGTCGTTCTCGCTTACCGCTGCGGGGCAGTCCCGGATTCGCACCGGGTTCCCTTTTCAGCCGGCGCATGCGCCCCGGCACCAGCATGGATATGTGGATGGAAGTGGTTCGGCTGGATCTCTTCTAGCGGGTTCGAGATCCGCCGCGCAACTTCGAGACGCTAGATATCTGGTGCCCGGGATCTGCTCGCCACTACGGGTAGTAGCCGATCAGCGTGCCGGGAAGCGCTCGCCGGCGCCGGGCATCGTGAACGTGCCGAGCCCGCTCTCGGCGCCGTCCGGGGCGCCCTTGCCGTCGACGGCCGCGGCGCGGAAGTAGTACGTCGTCCCGGGCCGGAGGCCGGTGAGGCGCACGCGAAACGTCGTCGTCGCGTGGCCGCGATTGATCCGGTTCGGGGAACGGGCGACCTGCGTGAGGCGCGCGGGGTCGTCCCCGAACCGGACCACACCGTGGTGCACGTCGGTCCCGCCCGGATTGTCCATCGACCAGCGAAGGACGGCGATCCCGTGGTGGGCGAGCTCCAGCGCGGGCGGCGTGCGAAATGCGGGGCGCGCGGGGCGTTTCGGCAACAGCCCGGCGGACGTACTCGTGATGCCGGCGGCGGCGACGAGGATCGTCGCCGCGATCGTGACCTTGGGGAACATCGGCTCTCCTCACGGGATCGTCGCGGGTCCGGGCAGCGGCGGCACGCCGCAGATGTCGGCGGCGCACGGCGGCAGCGGGGGCGCCGCGATCAGGTGGTCGTTGCCCTGCGTCGCGGCCGAGCCGCCGGTGGCGCAGGTCCCGGTGAACGTGTCGGCGTTCGGGAAGGGTGTCGTGAAGCCGTCGGTGAGCGTCTCCATGAAGGTGACGATCAGGTCCTCTTCCCGCTCGGTGAGCCCGAGGTTCCCGAACGTCATGTCGATGTTGTTCGGCACCTCGGGCTGCGGCCAGCAGTCGACCTTCTCGGTGGTGCCCGTCGGGCAGTGACCCGAGGTCACGGGGTACGCGAACAGATCGCGCGTGTTGTAGAAGTGCACGAGCTGCTTGAGGCTCTTCGCGTAGCCGTTGTGGAAGAACGCCTTCTGGAAGTACGGGACCGGCGCGCCCTGCGCGTCGACGCGGCCGGCGTCGGTGGTCGGGCACGCGGCGGGCGTCAGCGCCACGTTGCGCACGGTCAGGACCTGCATCGCGCCGTCGGCGCCGGGCGCGAACGGCGTCCAGTCCGAGTTCGGGTTCGCGGCCGATCCGGGGCCGCTGCGCAGGAACGTGCCCAGGCCGAGGTCGCGGAACGAAAAGCCGTCGGGGTTCGGCGTGAAGCCGACCGCGTCGGGCGTCGACTCGTAGAAGATCGCGACCGCCGGGTTCAGCGGGAGGCCGAGGTTCGCGTAGCCGAAGCACGTGAACGGCGGCGTCACGTCGGCGGCGGCGCTGGTATCCGTGCTGCCGACCGCGCTCCCTCTCCCGTCGAGGTGACACGAGTTGCAGTTCGCCTTGCCGCGGAACAGGTCGTAGCCGGCCTGCTCGTCGGGCGTGAGCGTGTATTGCCCCGCGAGGAAGGCGTCGAACTTCGACGAGAACGCGTTGACGTGCGTCGAGCTCTGGTAGAGCGAGATCGCCTGCCCCCAGTGCTGGTACACGACGTTGGCCTTCGTGCGATCGTCGTCGCTCAGCTCGATCGGCGTCGTGTTCCCGCCGAAGCTCGCCGCACCGGCGGGCGTCGCGCAGATCGCCTCCGTGTCGCGCGGCCACGCGATCGCGAGCGAGCCCGGACCGAACAGGCCCTCGAACAGGGGGCGATACTCGGCCTGCGACAGGCGGTACGCGATGCACGCGGTGTCCGCGAAGCCGAGCTCGTTCGGGTCCACCGGCGGGTGCTGGGCCTGCTGCGCGTTCGGGCTCTGGAGGATGTAGCCCGTGGACCGCCCGTCCCAGAAGTTGCCGCCGAAGAACAGCCCCTGATCGCTGTTGTAGGCCAGCACGGGGAAGAACGTGGCGTACGGATAGCGCTGCGGGATGCGCTTGCCGAGCCGGTACTGCGCGCTGCCGGGGTAGGCGACGGCCGTCAGGTTCAGCGACGGGATCGGGCCGTTGAACCCGGCGTACGGCATGTGGCAGAAGCTGCAGGCGCGGTCCTTGTGGATCGACATGTTCTCGTCGAAGTTCATCAGCGTGCCGAGGACGCGGATCGAGTTGTAGCCGCTGCCCTGGAAGACCGGCGGATTGCCGACCGGCGTGAGCGGCGGCAGCGCGTGCCACTCGGCGACCGTGCGCTCGAAGATCGTGGCGTTCTCCGCCCGCACGCGCTGGATCTCCGCGTCGAGATCCGGCGGCAGCACGTTCGGCGGATACGGGTCGTAGATCGTCGGGTCTGGCGTGGCCTGCCCGGGCGGGTCATTCGAGCACGCGGCGAGCAAGCACACGGCGGCGGCGAGTCTCATGGTGCGAGCGGCAGCAACATCCACACCCGTGTAGCGGCCGGGAATCCCGTCGCGGGAGCGTGCTCCCGCCGCGCGGAGCGTGGATCCGGTCCGCGCGTCGCGAACGAGGCTCGACGCGGCGCTCCCGGGTTCGCGTCCCGAGCGCGGCGCGCGGGCAGGGGTCACGCGCGGACCGCGGCGATCGTCTCGGAGCCGCCGGGCGACAGCTGCGGCACGAGCTGGCGCAGCTGCCACGTCTGGATCTGCACGAGCCGCTGCGCCGCGCGCCGATCGTTCGTGAGGCTCTTGCCGAGGATGACCGACATCGCCACGATCGCGATCACGTACAGGACGAGCGCCACCGTCGTCGTCGGGCGATCGAGGCTGGTCGCGGTCGTGCGCAGGATCAACAGGCCGTCGTCGACGAGCGTGCTCGCGGGCAGCGCGCCGGCCGCCTCGAGCAGCACGGGCAGGAGGATCGACGCCGACACCGCCGCCGCGATCACCCAGCCCTTCGCGAGCCGCGGGTGCGTCGACAGCGACATCGCCGTGATCACGCCGAGGCTCGGCGCCACCAGGAACGGCGTCACCGCCCACGCGAACAGCACCGTCATCAGGCAATTCCCGACGAGCCCGGTCAGGCCGATCAGCCGCACGTGGTCGCGCGTCGCGCGCGCCGCGAGGATCCCCATGAGCGCCGCGATCCCGGCGCCGGTCGCGAGGAAGCCGGCGTTGCGGAACCCGATGATGTAGATGATCGGGAAGAACGCGAGGTACGCGATCGCCGCCTGCACGATCAGCTTGCGCGCGTTGAACATCGCATCGTCGTCGACGCGCGCCACCGCCTCGTCGACCTCCGCCGGCACCTCGCGCGGCGGCTCGAGCATCAGGCGCCCGACGAGGTCGGCCGGCTCGCCGTTCGCGGGATCGAGCGCGAGGGCGCGCGCGGCCGCGCGGATCGCGATCCTGCGGTCGGCCGGGCGGTCGTCGCGCTCGAGCGCCGCGCGCGCCTTCGCGAGCTCGACGAGCGCGAGCTGCTTGCGCAGGGCGACGTCGCGGTCCCCGTCGAGGAACGCCTGCACGGCGTCGCCGAGCTCGCGCGCCGTCGCGTAGCGGTGCTCGCGATCCGTCTGCGTCGCCCGCACGCAGATCACCTCGAGCTCGGGCGGCACCTCGCGGTCGGGCACGCGCCGCGAGAACCGCGCCTCGGCGCCGGTCAGCGCGAGCGCGATGCCGGCGATGCCGCTCTCGTGCAGCGGCTCGAGCGCGAGCACCTCGAACAGCAGGCAGCCGAGCGCGTACACGTCGCTGCGCCCGTCGAGCGACGGGTCGACGCGGATCTGCTCCGGCGACATGTACCCCGGCGAGCCGAGCACCATGCCGTCGGTGACGAGCTTGTCGTCGTACGTCTCGATGTCGGCGAAGCCACCGGCCGCGCGCTCGCGCATCACGTGCGCGATGCCCCAGTCGAGGACGTACACCTCGCCGAAGTCGCCGAGCACGATGTTCGCCGGCTTGAGGTCGCGGTGCACGACGCCGCGCGTGTGCGCGAACTCGACGGCGAGGCACACCTCGGCCAGCGCGCGCAGCAGGCGCTGCCGCGGGAACAGGCGCTGCGTCTCGGCGTCGCCCGCGGCGAGCTTCTTCACGACCTGGCCGAGCGTCACGCCGGTGAGCTGCTTCATCACGAAGTACGGCCGCGCCGGGTCGTCGTGCAGCTCGTGCACCGGCACGACCGCCGGGTGCTGCAGCCGGCCCTGGATGCGCGCCTCGCGCAAGAAGCGCGTCACCTGGTGCGGCGCCGGCGTCTCCGCGCGCAGCCGCTTGATCGCGACCTTGCGCCCGATCGCGTCGTCGCCCGCCGACACGACCTCGCCCATGCCGCCGCGCCCGAGGATGTCGCCCAGGCCGAAGCGATCGAGCTTTCCCACCGGGCCCACCGGGGCCGTCGGATCGCGCGGGCTCGCCGGCTCCGCCTCGAGCTCCACGCGCGGCCGCGGGATCGTCGCGTCGAGCGTGTCGCTCCCCCGGTGCACGACGTCGGTGCGGTCGACGAGCGTCGGCTCGTGGTCGATCGACGGGACGACGGGACGGAGAAGAACGCCCTTGCCCTTGCCCTGGTCCATGCGGGGAGCATAGGGCAGCCGCGTGGCGCCGATCAGGACATGCGCAGGAGGCAGACCTGCAGGTAGCGGTCGTGCTGCTGCACGGCGGGCGTCGGGTACTCGGGCGGCAGCCCGCCGATGCTGAGGATCGTGCACGACTTGTTCGCCTGGCGGACGCCCTTGTGCGCGAGCTTCGACAGCGAGCCGAGCTCGTGCGTGTTCGACGCGAGCCACAGGAGGCCATCCGTCGGGATCACCGCGGCGGCCTGCGCGATCAGCTCGGGGTAGTCGCGGCCGAGCGCCCACGGGATGCCGCTCGCCGACGACGTCGACGGCGGATCGATCAGCACGAGGTCGTACTGCTCCTTGTCGCGGATCGCGCGCGCGAGGAAGCGCGACGCCTCGCCCGTCTCGAACTTCCAGCGCTTGTCGCGCCAGTCGAGGTTGGAGCGGCCGAAGTTGCCCTGCGCCCACGCCTGCACGCCCGCCGAGGTGTCGACGGACGTCACCGTCGCGGCGCCGGCGCGCGCGCACACGAGCGACAGCGAGCCCGTGTACGAGAACAGGTTGAGCACGCGCTTGCCGGCGGCGACGCGCGCGAGGTCGCGCCGGTGCTCGCGCATGTCGGTGAACAGGCCGACGTTGAGCCCGCCGAGCGGATGCACCTCGTACGGGATGTCGTGCTCCTTCACGACGGCGTGCTCCTCGACCTTGCCGATCGTCGTCTGCTGCACGTCGGCGGCACCGCCGCGCGCGCGCACCTTCACGACGGCGCCGTCGAGCTTGGCGAAGCCCATCACCGCCTCGGCGAGCAGCGTGCCGACGGCGCGCAGCCCCTCCGCGTAGACGTACACGACGGCGACGCGGCCGAGCACGTCGCACGTGAAGCCGGGCACGTTGTCGCCGGCGCCGTGGAGCAGGCGGTACGCGCGATCGGTCCCGGTCAGGCCGAGCTGGTTGCGCCACGCGAGCGCGCGCTCGACGCGCCAGCCGAGCAGCGCCCCGTCGATCTTCGGGAAGCCGTCGGAGGCGACGGCGAGCACGCGGAGCTTGCCGTTCTCCGGATCGGCGAGCGCGAGCCCGACCTCCTCGGAGGTCTTGTCGTCGACGAGCTTCACGGGCTCGCCGGGCCGCGCGCCGACCTCGTGCAGCGTGTGGATCTCGGCGTCGCGACCTCCGCCGGCGATGAAGCTCGAGGTGTTCGAGTAAAGCCGGATCACGCGCTCGCTCATCGAGGAGCTCCTGTTCTGTGGTCGTTGCCGTGACCCCCGCCCTGAAGGCCGGGGTTGATCACTCCTCGCGCTTTCGCGGGCGAGCGATGCCGTATTCGTCGAGCCGGTTGATCAAGGTGCGCCGCGAGATCCCGAGGAGCTCGGCGGCGCGCGTCTGGTTGCCCGCGCACCGGTCGAGCGCCTCGAGGATACGCTGCTTCTCGAGCTCGGCAACGGTGGCGCGCACCTGCGACGGCATGTCGGCCGCCGACGGCGCGTGCGGGTTCATCGGGAACACGCCGGTGGGCGGCGGGATCGTCGGCGAGTTGCGGAAGCGCGGGCCGGCGCGCTTCGCGGGGTCGTCGATCGTGAGGTGGTGGCGCTCGATCACCGCGCCCGTCGCGAGCAGCACGGCGCGCTCGCACGCGTTGCGCAGCTCGCGGATGTTGCCGGGCCAGTCGTGCGACGACAGCCATTGCCGGGCCTCCTCGTCGAACGTGAACCCGCGGCCGAGCGGGCCGGCCGCGGACGCGATGAACTGCTCGGCGAGCGGCAGCACCTCGTCCTTGCGGTCGCGCAGGGGCGGGATCGTGAACGCGGCGCCCGCGAGCCGGAAGTACAGGTCGCGGCGGAAGCGGCCGGCGTCGACCTCGGCGGCGAGGTCCTTCGTCGTCGATGCGATGTAGCGGACGTCGACGGGGCGCGCGCGCGCCGAGCCGGTGCGGCGCACGGCGGCGTCCTCGAGGACGCGCAGCAGCTTCTGCTGGAGGCCCGCCGGCAGCTGGTCGACGTCGGACAGAAAGCCCGTGCCACCGTCGGCGAGCTCGATCAGGCCGGCCTTGTTCTGCGCCTCGATGCCGAACAGCTCGGCCTCGAGCAGCGGCTCGCTGATCGCGGCGCAGTTGATGCGCACGAACGCCTGCGCGCGGCGCGGCGACATCTCGTGGATGCGCTCCGCGAACCGCTCCTTGCCGACGCCGTGCTCGCCGACGATGATCACGGCGAGCTTGCCGATCGCGATGCGCGCGGCCGACTGCTCGAGCGCGGCGAGCTGGCTCGACACCGGCGTCGACTCGCGGCGCGAGCCGGCGCGCGTCTGCACCATCACGGTGACGGCGCCGATCAGGAACGGCACGCCGATCAGCAGCTTCACGCGCGTGTTCGTGGGCAGCTTCGCACCGTCCACGAACGTCCCGTTGGAGCTGCCGACGTCCTCGACCTCGACGTCGGTCCCGACGATGAGGTTGGCGTGGTGGCGCGAGACCGAGCCCGAGTCGATGACCACATCCGCCTTGCTGGCGCGGCCGATCGTGAGGGAGCCGCTACCGGGGAGCGGCATCACCTGCAGGGCGGCGCCGTCGATCACGAGCAGGACGCGGTCGCCAAACGGCGCCTCCCGGTCGATCTGCTCGGTGGTGGCGCCTGGCTCGTCTTCGATCACCCGGGTAGCGTACGCGTTCTCCGAGGAGCGGGGCAAGTCGGGCGGATTCGATTGCACCGCGTGGATCGTGACGCGAGACTGAACGGATGCGTCTCGCCTCACTGCGCCACCGGATGCTCCTCGCGATGGGCCTGCCGGCCTGCTGGTCGTCGACGGCGCCGGCGCCGGTCGACCCCGTGAAGCCGCCGCAGGTCGCCGGCGCTCCGACCCCGTTCGACCCGTCGCGCTGCCCGAAGGACGCCATCGTCGAGACGGTGTGCGGCAAGGACGAGCAGCGCCCGCGCTGCGGCCCCGGCGCGCCGAGCCTCGCGACGATCGATCAGACGCACCTCCACGTCACGGCGGTGTCCGCGCACGCCGCGGACTTTTCCTCGTACGCGTTCGATCAGCCGGCGACGGACGGGTACCGCACCTACCTCGGCCTCGACGATCCCAGGGCGTGCTGCTACTCGGCGTGCACCGCGCTGCACGTCGGCCCCGCCGACCCGGTGACCCCGCGGCCGGGCTTCCACGTCGGGCACCGATGCATCCCGGCGCCGCCATCGGGCACCGCGTACCCGGCGGCGACGGCGGCGGCGTGCCCGAGCGCGATCCGGCTCGACGGCGAGATGCGGCCGTTCGCGTCCTACGAGGAGGAGGACCGGCAGTGCTGCTACGAGGTCCTCGAGCGCCTCCGGCCGACGGTGAAGGGCCGCGCGGCGCGCGTCGACGGCGAGGCGCGCGTCGCGGCGATCGCGGCCGGCGACGGCTGGTCGGCGGACGTCGCGCCGTGCGTCGAGGGTCTGCCGCGCGCGCTGCGCGACCGGCTCGCCGCGGCGTGGCTCGAGGCGGCGCAGATGGAGCACGCGTCGGTCGCGTCGTTCGCGAACCTGGCGAACGCGCTGCTCGCGTCCGGCGCCCCGCCCGAGCTGCTCGCGGCGACCCACGCCGCCGCGCTCGACGAGATCCGCCACGCGCGCGTCGCCTTCGCGATCGCCTCGGCCTACGCCGGCGTCGCGCTGCGCCCGGGTGCGTTCGCCGCCGCGCGCCGCCTGCGCCCGCCGGCGACGCTCGCCGAGCTCGCGCGCGAGACGTTCGTCGACGGCTGCGTCAACGAGACGGCCGCGTCCGTCGAGGCCGCCTACGCGGGCGAGCGCGCGCTCGACCCGGTGATCGCGGGTGCGCTGCGCGAGATCGCCGTCGACGAGGCGCGCCACGCCGAGCTCGCGTGGGCGATCGTCGCGTGGTGCGTGCGCCGCGAACCCGCCATCCTCGAGGCGCTGCGCGGCGAGCTCGCGGCGCTCGGCCGCCCGGCCGCGCGCGACGCCGATCTCGCGGCGCACGGCGTCGGCACCGATCCAACGGCGTGGTCCGATGCGATGCGCGAGGTCGTCGCGCCGTGCCTCGCCGCCCTCGCGGCGTGAGACCCGGCCGATGTGACCTAGCGGCGTGCGTCGCACGCGGGGACGGCGGGGCCGAGGCGGCTGCCGATCACGCGCAGCGGCACCTTGCAGTCGATGTCGGCGAGGAGCTGCGCCGCGGGGCGCGTGTCGCGGCGGAGGTCGAGGACGCCGACGTCCCACGTGTTGACCTCGAGGCGGCCGGCGTCGTCGAAGCGCGCGCTCGCCGCGTAGCGCAGGAGGTCGAGGTTCCACACGAGGTTGTCGCCGCTCGCGCGGTCCCAGATCGTCATCGTGCCGCGGCCGGGGCGCAGGAGGAGGTCGCCCGCGTCGTCGAACGCGGCGGTGCCGCCGAGCGAGTCGGTCTGCTCGAGCTGGCGCACGAGCGCGCCGGTCTCGCCGTCGAGGATCGCGGCGACGCCGTTCTGCAGCGACGCGACGACCCAGCGCCCGTCGCGCGACGCGGCGAGCGTGAGCGGGCGCGCGCCGACGTCGACGCTGCTCGCCTCGGCGCCGTGCCGCAGGCGCACGACGAGGTGGTCGCCGGTGCCGACGAAGATCCCGCCCGCCGCCGTCGCGACCGGGCCGGCCTTCTTGACGGCGGCGACGCGCTCCCAGCGGTCGCTCGCGAACGTCCAGCGCCACACGCCGTGGTCGTCCTCCTCGGGGCGCGTGACGAGCAGGTGCGCGGCGTCCTCGAACGCGAGCTGCGTCTCGTGGTCGCGGTCGTGCGCCGTCGTCGCGTCGCCGCGCCGGCCCTCGTAGATGCGGATGTGCGTGCGCCCGCCGAGCGCGGTGCGCCGCGACGCCGCGTGGTGCGCGACGACCCCCGCGTCGTCCTCGTCGACGACGGCCACCTCCGCGGCGCCGACGAACACGTGCGCCTTGCGATCCGCGCACCGGTAGATCGTCGCGATGCCCTCGACCTGGAGGTCGACCTGGTCGCACAGGCGCGGCTGGAGGCGGAGCTGCTCGGCGCTCGCGCGCACGGCGACGAACGCGCCGTCCATGCCGACGCTCATCACGAGCTTGTCGCCGACGTGGAACTGCGCGAGGTCGCCGAGCTGCGACGGCAGCGACGCGATCAGCGTGCCGCGGCGCCAGCGCTGCACGACGCCGTCGGTCGTGCCGAGCCACACGTCGTCGCCGCGGATCTCGATCATCACGAGCGTCGACTTGAGCGGCACCGAGTGCAGCGGCTTGCCGGCGGCGTCGTGGACCAGCATCGTGTTCTCGGCGACCGCGCCGATGCGGTCGCCCGCCGGCGAGAACACGAGCATGTAGGGGCGGTTCGCCGGGCGGAACGTGCGCAGCTCGGCGCCGTCGCCGGCGAGCAGGTGCGCGACGCCGTCGGTGTCGACGTAGCCCGCGACCGAGCCGTCGGCGGCACCGGCGAGCATGCCGTCGGTGTTCTTCGCGATCGTGCGCGAGGTCATCGCGCGCAGGTCGATGACCTCGACGTCGCGGTTCGTGCCGAACGTGAGGTGCGTGCCCGCGGCGTCGTAGTGCGGCTCGCCCTGCGGCGCGCGCGCGGCGAGCGCGAGCTTCCTGCGCTCGGTGCCGGCGAGGTCGTACACCCGCACGCCGTCGTGCTCGACCGTCGAGATCTCGTCGGCGCCGGGGCCGAGGCGCGCGATCATCGGCTCGCTCTTCGGCGCGAACCGGTGCGCGACCTCGCGCGTCGCCGGATCGATCACCGCGAGGCCCTTGCGCCCGATCGCGATCAGCCGGTCGTCGGGCTGGCGATACAGCGACGTGATGAACCCGAGGTCCGTCGCCTGCTCGGCGACGACCGCGCCGTCGGCGCTCCACCAGTGCAGGCGGCCCTGCGCGTCGGCCGACACGGCCCAGCCGCGCGGCGAGCTCTCCGCGTGCGTCATGCTCGCACCGCGGCGGACGGCGACCTCGTCCGGCCAGCCGCGCGCGGCGACGGAGATCATGAGCCGCAGCGCCGGCGAGTCCGCGCCGCGGCGCAGCGCCTCGCCGAAGTAGGCGAGGGCGGCGATCGCGCGGTTGTCGTTGAGCTCGCGCTTGCCCTGCGCGATCAGGCTCGCGGTCAGGCGCTCCTCGGCGAGGCGCGCCGATTCGCGGGCCTGCCCGGCGCTGTCCTCGGCCTCGGCGCGGCTGCGGTTCGCCGCGGCGCCGAGGTACGCCATGACGAGCGCGACGCCGGCGAGCCCGACCATCGCGCCGACGAGCAGCGTGCGGCGGAGGAGCCGGCGGCGGCGCTCGGCGCGGTCGCCCGCGTCGGCGAACGCGCGCTCGAGCTCGGTCAGCGCCGTCGAGCGCTGCACGAGCCGGCGCAGCTCGGCGAGCGCCTCGCCGTGCCACAGGAGGTCGGGGCGGCGGCCGCCGTCCTGCCAGCGGCGCGCGGCGGCGCGGACGTCGCCGAGGAGCGCGCGATCCGCGGCGTCCTCGCTGCGCCAGCGCGCGAGGCGCGGCCAGCGCTCGGCGAGGCACTCGTGCACGATCTCGACGACGTCGCCGCCGTCGTCGCGCACGACGAGCAGGCGCGCGTCGATCAGGTGCGCGAGCACGCCGCGCGCGTGGGGGAGCTGCTCGAGCTCGGCCCGCGGCGCCGGGATGCGCGTGCCGTCGGTGGCGACCAGGCGCGAGAACAGGTCGCGCACGACGTCCTGGTCGCGGCGCGCGAGGCTGCCGTACACCTGGTCGGCGTACGTCGACAGCGCGCCGGCGACGCCGCCGAGCGCGAGGTACGCGTCGTGCGTGATCCGGCGCGCGGCGCGGTCGCGGTCCTGCCACAGGCGCGCGGCGGTGAACGACAGGAGCGGCAGCGACGCGGGTCGGCCCGCGACCTCGGCGACGATGTCGTCGACGACGCGCGCGTCGACGGCGACCTGCGCGCGCCGCGCCGGCTCGACGAGGATGCGGCGCAGCGCCTCGGGCGACGGCGCCGCGAGCACGAACACCTCGAACTTGCCGCGCAGCGGCTCCTCGCTCTCGAGGACGGTCGCGAAGTCGTCGCGCAGCGTGACGGCGACGCGCACGGGGGCGCTCGGCCCGTCGGCGGCCGCCGCGAGGATGCCGGCGAACCGGCGCCGCTCGACGGGATCCGCGCACAGCGTGGCCAGCTCCTCGAGCTGATCGATGACGATCACGAGCCCGCGCGGCGCGCGATCGCCGAGCTCGCGCAGGCGCGCGACGATCGCGGCGTCGTCGGCCTCGCGACTCGAGCCCGACGACGGGGCTTCGTCGTGCGCGGTGTCGTCGGCGCTGCCGTGCGCGGTCGCGGGCGCCCCCGGCGCCGTCGAGGCGCGGCGCTTCCCGGCGGGAGGAGGCGGCGGCAGCGCGCCGACGGCGGCGGCGATCGGCGGCAGCGCGGCGAGCGCGTGCAGCGGGTGGCGCCCCGGGCGCATCGTGATGATCTCGTAGTGCTCGGCGAGGCGCGGCAGCACGCCGGCGTGCAGGAACGAGCTCTTGCCGGCGCCCGACGGGCCGAGCACGGCGATCAGCGGCGCGCGCACGAGCCGGTTCGTCAGCGCCTCGACCTCGCGCTCGCGCCCGACGAAGTGATCCGCGTCGCCGGCGCCGTACGCGGCGAGCCCCGGGTACGGCGAGCGATCGTCGCCGGCCTCGGCGAGCGTGTCGCCGTCCTCCGTCGTGAGGACCGCGAGCGCCTCGGCGGCCATCGCATCGTCGCGCTCGAAGCCCCACGGTGCGGCGACCAGGCGCGCGGCGCCGCGGCTGCTGCGCCACAGGAGGAACAGCTCGGGCTCCGCCGACGGGAGCGGCGCCACGACCTGCACGAGCGGGGAGAGCCGCGTCACCGCGCGCCCCGTCGCGTCGAGCAGCGCGACCTCGCCGTCGGCGAGCGGCTCGCCCCACACGACGACGCGCTCGCGATCGCGCCGCCGCGGCCCCTGCCAGCTCTCGGCGCCGACGTCGCGCCCGACGACGAGCTGGTACGCGAGCATCGTCTCGAGCGGCGCGAGCGCATCCGCGAGCGCACCGATGTCGAACGCCAGGCCCGCCGCCGTGCGCGCGTACTTCGCGCCGCGCACGCCGCTCACCGAGCGCTCGTCGGCGTCGGCCGGCGGGCGCGGGGCCTCCCCCGACGGCGGGTACGAGCCGGGCGCCGCCATCGGCGGGTACGACGGCGACTTCGCGGGCCGGTACGTCGCGTCGCCGACCGACACCGGCGCGTACATGCCCGACTGCGCGCTCGGGGCGCTGAACTCGTCGCTGATGCGGCCGGCCGGGCGGTAGCCTCCGGACTGCCCGTCGGGCGCCGCGAGCTCGTCGGCGAAGCGCGCGTACTCGCCGGAGCGCGCGCCGGGTGCGCGGGAGCCGCTGCGCGCGCCCGGCGCCGTGAATTCGTCGGCCGGCGGGCCGCGGTCGCGAGCCACGCCGAGTTGTCGATCGTCGAGGCGGTCGGCGAGCTGCTCGAGCAGCTCCGCGCCGGCGATCGCCGCGACGAGGCCGGGCACCGGCGCCTCGACGGCGGCCACCGCGGCGCGCGCCAGCCGCACCCACGGCGCGCTGTCGTCGCCGCCGATCACCGCGCGCGCGGCCTCGCGCACGCCCACCAGGCGCGGATCGTCGCGGCGCCGCGCCTCGGGCGGCTCCGGGTCGGTGAGCCCGACCGCGCGCGTGCCCTCGGCGCCGAGCTGCGCGAGCCCGAGGACGGCGAGCCAGCGGCACGTGATCGCGACGAGCTCGCGCAGCGCCGCGTCGGCCTCGACGGTGGTCGACGCGCGCGCGAGGCGGGCGACGGCGTCGGCGATCGGCTGCGGCCCGCCGCGGAACCAGACGTCGCGCGTCGCCGCCTCGAGGATCGGCACCGCCTCGGGCGCGGCCCCGGCGGCGGCGCGGCGCATGCCCTCGCCGAACGCGAGCGCCGTCGGCCACCGCCGCTGCGGCTCCTTCGCGAGCGCGCGCAGGATGACGTCCGCGGTCGCGAGCGGCACCGACGCGGGGAGCGGCGGCGGCGCCTGCATCATGTGGGCGTCGGCGAGGCCGGCGCGGTCGACGTCGGCGAACGGCAGGCGCCCGGCGACGCAGCGGTACGCGAGCACGCCGAGCGCGTAGATGTCGGCGCGCGCGTCGACGTCGGCCGCCGACCGCCACTGCTCGGGCGCCATGTAGTGCGGCGACCCGAGCGTCGAGCCCGACATCGTGAGGTGCGCGTCGCCGGGCTCCGGTGTGCCGTGCGCGGGCGGCCGCGGTCTCCCGCGCGCGGCCGGCGCATCGGTCGCCTTCGCGATGCCGAAGTCGATCAGCTTCGGCAAGAGCTGCCCGGCGCGCTCGATGACCATGACGTTCGAGCCCTTGATGTCGCGGTGCACGACGCCGAGGTCGTGCGCCGTGTGCACGACCTCGCACAGCCGCACGAACAGCGGCCCGAACACCGCCGGCGGGATCGCGCCGCGCCGCGCGACGAGCTCGTCGAGGGTCGCGCCGCGCACGTGCTCCATCGCGATCCACAGGACGCCGTCGGGCTCGGCGCCGAACGCGTAGATGTGCGCCGCGTACGGGTGGTCGAGGCGCGACGCCAGCCGCGCCTCGCGCAGGAAGCGATCGATGCGCGTCGGCCCGGTGTCGAGGTCGCGGCGCAGGACCTTGATCACCGCCGAGCGGCCGAGCTGGACCTGCTCGGCGCGGAACACCTCGCCCGAGCCACCGCGCCCGAGGCGCTCGAGGATCGTGAACTTCCCGAGCGTGCGCCCGACGAGGTCGCCCGGCGCGGGCGGCTCCGGTCTCGGGGGCGCGACGTGGTCGTCGGCGGCGGGGAGGAGCTCCGTCGCGCTATCGTCGGCCACGACCGCGAGCATAGCGCTGTCACTTCGCGGATACTGACTCCGTGAGCATGACGATCGACGACGCCAAGCGCGCGGCCGCCCGGGCCGCCCTCGACGAGCTCCCCGAGAGCGGGATCATCGGCCTGGGCACCGGCTCGACGACCCGCTTCTTCATCGACGCCGTCGGCGAGGCCGTGGCGCAGGGCCGCCGCTACACCGGCGTCCCGACGTCGGAGGCGAGCCGCGCCCAGGCGACCGCCCTCGGCATCCCGCTCCTCCCCGACGACGGCCCGTGGGACATCGACGTCTGCGTCGACGGTGCCGACGAGGTCGACGACCGGCTCGACCTCATCAAGGGCGGCGGCGGCGCCCAGACGCGCGAGAAGATCGTCAACTACAGCGCGGTGCGGAACGTCATCATCGTCGACGACTCCAAGCTGTCGCCGCGCCTCGGCACGAAGTGGCACGTCCCCGTCGAGGTCCTGCCGTTCGCGCACCTGGCGACGCGCGCCCACCTCGCCCGCCTCGGCGACCCGATCCTGCGCCAGAAGGACGGCGCGGCGGTGAAGACCGACGCCGGCAACTACATCTACGACGTGCGCTGCGGCCTGATCCCGGACCCCGCGGCGCTCGACCGCGCGATGCACGACATCCCCGGCGTCGTCGAGACCGGCCTGTTCGTCCGCCGCGCGGACGTCGTCCTCGTCGCGAGCGCGGCCGGCGTGCGCCGCCTCGTGCGCCCGTAGCTCAGGGCGGCGGCGGCACGGGCGGGAGCTCGTCCCCGCCGGGGCCGGGCTCGTCGGGTTGCTTCGGGGCCGGCGGTGGTGGCTTCTTGATCAGCTTGTCGCGCGTCAGCTCCATCACCGACGTCAGGCGCGACTTCTCGACGAGGATCGCCCGCGGCAGGTCGCGCGCCTTGAGCCAGTAGCGCTCGCCGTCGGCGATGACGTCGAACGTCGTCGTCGGAGACGCGCCGATCTTGTCCGCCTTCCGGACGACCGTGATCGTCGCCGCCGGCCTGGACGCGTCGCGCTTCGGATCGCCGGGCGCCGACGCGTTGAAGTTGACGACCGCGCCGACGGCCTGCTCGATCGTGTCGGCGTCGAGCTTCTCGTTCGGGCCGGGCTCGACGGGCGCGCCGCCGATCGACGCGGCCCACTTCGGCGCGAGCGGATCCGGCGCGGTGTCGGATCCCGACCCGGCATCGGGCTTGTCCACGGCGAGCCGCTTCAGCTCGATCGGCGGCTTGCCGTCGTGCACGATCGTCACCGCGGCGACGTCGTCGGTCGCGCCCTTCGTGTACTCGGCCTTGATCCACGCGCCGGGGTCGGTGCCGGCGGCCGACGCCGACAGGCCGGTGACCGCATACACGCGGTCGTCGCCGCCCAGGCGCACCGCGGTGCGGCGCGGTCCGGCGTTGCCGCCGACGTACACCGTCGTGTCGCCGCCGCCCTCGACGCCGATCACGAGCCTGCGCTCGAACTCGTCGTCCGCGACCTTGTACTGGCGGTGGCGCGCCGCCTTCGTGCCGACCGGGCTCGCCGCGGCCATCTTGCCGATCGCGCCGAGCAGGTCCTCGACGTGCTTCGGCTCGACGGGGAAGTCGTAGCCCGACGCGAGCGTCCACTCGGCGCCCTTCTTCACGAGGTCGACGGGCCTGGCCGCATCCACACCCGGGCCGAAGACCTGGATGCGCGTGACCTTCGCCGCGTCGAACCCGGCGAGGAGGGGCTTCTCGACCGTCGACGACGAGCCACCGCCACCGCCGACGACGAACACGAACACGAGGAGCAGCTGCACGGCCAGGAGGCCGATCAGGATCTTGTGGAGCCGTGTGAGCATCATGGTCAGCGGCCCTCCATGACGGACTTGACGGTGCGGCGGCGGCCCGCGGCCGCGCCGACGACGAACGTGAGGAGCATGCTCGCGAGGCCGAGGTTGATGTTGCGCCACTTCGTGCGCTCGTCGACGTCGACGGTCAGCGCGCGCGCCGCGCTGTTGCGCGAGCGGATCGCGAGGAGGTCGGTGTCGGCGAGCGCCCAGTCGACGGCGTTCTGCACGAGCTCGCGGTTCGACAGCATGAAGTCCGCGCCGATGTCGTCGGCGAGCCCCATGATCAGGTCCGACACGAAGTCCGACGAGCCGAACACCACGATGCGCGTGTCGTCGGGCGAGCGCTCGGCGACCGTCTGCTTCTCGCCTGCGTTCGAGCCGTCGCCCGCGGCCGCCTTGCCGGGCAGCTCGGTGCGCTTGTCGAGCGCGCTCGGGAAGCTGCCGCGCACCGCGACGCCGACGATCTGCTCGCCCTGCTTGTCCTCCTCGCCGGGCCCGGCGAAGCCGAGGTCCGGATGTGCGCGGAAGTCCGGCGTGACCTGCGTCGACGCCGACGCCCACGCGCGCGGCGACGACCGCACGAGCTCCTCGAGCTCGGCGTTGTCGCCCTCGGCGACCTTCACCGCCGTGATGGGCGCGCTCCAGGGCATCACCGCGCCGTTCAGGCCCGAGGTGATCGAGCTCGACGACGACAGCTGCCCGCCGTCGATCATGAGGAACGTGTCGTACTTGACGTCGCGGAACGACTCGACGAGCTGGCCGTCGCCGAGGTCCTCGACGACGGGCATCGGCAGCCCGAAGCCCTTCGGGTCGCGCACCATCGTGTCGCCGAGCGTGACGCCCCACTTCGCGAGCGCCGCCTCGAGGCCGGTGTTGACCTTCTCGAGCTCGATGCCGGTGCGCGGCGCCATGCGCTTGAAGCGCTGGCGACCCGCGAGCACGACGAGCGCGCCGCCGCGCATCACGAACTGGTCGACGTGCTCGACCGCCTTCGCGTCGAGGTCGGCCGGGCCGCCGAGCAGCAGCAGGTCGACGTCGTCGGGGATGCGCTGCGCGAGGTCGACGTCGCGCACGTCGTACGTGCCGCTCAGCGACTCGCGCAGGCCGTCGAACGACTGCGGGCGGCGCGGCGGGCGACCCATCTGCGCCATCATCGGATCCGCCTGCGGCGCCGGCGGCGACCACAGGCCGACGACGCGCGTGAACCCGGGCGCCGCCTTGCGGATCGCCTCGGTGATCGCCTTCTTGAGGTTCGCCTCGGTGATCTCCTCGGCCGGCAGCGGCACGCCGAGCTTGCGCCCGCCGATCTGCAGCACGAAGCGGAAGTAGTACAGCATCGGCCGGCCGCTCTCGTCGGCGGCGAGCTGCGGCTGGACCTTGTACTTGTCGCGCATCTCGAGCACCTGCTCGTCGGTCGGCGCGATGTCGACGATGTCGAGCTTGCCGGCCGACAGCTTCGAGATCTCCGGCGCGACCTTCTTCCACGCCGCGAGCGCCGGCGCGACGCTCTTCGGCACGTGGCTCGTGATGATCGCGTAGAGCTGCGCTTTACCGTTCATACCGGCGAACAGCGAGTCGACGCTCGAGAACTGCGCGACCAGCTTCTTCACCGCCTTCGTGATCGTGTACTCGGGGTTGCGCAGCGTGACCTCGACGTCGGTGACGCCGCGCCGCTGCGCGATCAGGTCGCCGAGCGGGATCACGACGTGCTGGTCGCCGTACTGGATCGCGATCGCGAAGTACGACGACACGACGGAGCGCTGCGTGTCCGTCGCGAACGGCAGCGGCACCGGCTGGATGTCGAAGCGGTCCTTCGCCTCGCGCTTGAGCTCGGGCGAGTCCGTCGGGTCGACGATCTCCGCGTCGACGTTGCCGCGCCCCGCGATGCGGTACTCGTCGAACAGGTCGCGCACCTGCGGGATGAGCGGCGCGAGCTTGGGGTGCGTCTGCTCCGAGAAGTAGCCGCGGATGATCAGCTTCTCGTCGAGGTTCGTGATGATGTTGCGCGTCGACGACGACAGGCTGTACGAGCCGTCCTTCGTGAGGTCGATGCGCGCGCGGTACACCGGCGCGAGCCACACGTTGAGCAGCAGCGAGTTCGCGACGACGAGCGCCACCGTGACGAGGGACGCGATCCGCTTGGGCCGCGCCCGGGGCCCCGAGCTGCGCGTGGCGCGCTCGAGGAGCAGCACGTTGATCGAGATGCCGATCGCGATGATGCTGCCGTAGTACGCGAGGTCGCGCAGATCGAGCACGCCGCGCGCGACGCTCTCGAAGCGCGCCCCGGTGCCGAGGAAGCGGCCGAGCTCGCTCGTGCCGTCCCCGCCGATCGCGTACGCGATGCCGCACAGGAACGCCGTGCCGACGAACGCGACGATCTGGTTGTCCGTCGCCGCGCTCACGCACATGCCGATCGACAGGTACGCGCCCGACAGGAGCAGCGCCGCCAGGTAGCCGCCGAACACCGGCCCCGGATCGAGGCTGCCCATCTGCGCGATCGTGATCGGCAGCCCGAGCGTGAGGCCGAGCGCCACCGCGATCAGCATGAGGCCGGCGACGAACTTGCCGACGACGAGCTTCCACCGCGGGATCGGCAGCGTCAGCAGCACCTCGAGCGTGCCCGTGCGCTTCTCCTCGGCCCACAACCGCATCGCGAGGGCCGACACGATGATGATGAGCAGCTTCGGCATCCATTCGAACAGCGGCCTCAGGTCCGCCAGTCCGCGCGCGAAGAACTTCTCGCGCCAGAAGAACGTGTACATCGCCACGACGAGGAACGCGGCCAGGAAGATGACCGCGACCGCCGAGTTGAAGTACCCGCGCAGCTCTTTCTTGGTGACGGTCCAGATCACGCCCGACCTCCCCTCTCCCATCTCCCTCTCCCTCTCCCTCCCGCCTCGATCTTCGCCCTCGACAAGCTCATCGCCATAGCACTCACGACGCAGCCTCCGACTTCACATCATCCTTCACTTCGGCCGCTTCCTTCTCGGTCGCGTCCGTCGTCTCGACCTTCTCGACCTTCTCGACCTTCTCGACCTTCTCGACCTTCTCGACCTTCGGCCTGGTCTTCTTCACCTTCGGCTTATCGGTGGTGGGCTTCTTCCGCGTCGCCCCGGCCGCCTCCGCCGTCGCCCCCGCCGCGAGGTCGCGGAAGACGCGCTCGAGCGTCTTCGGATCCGGGCGGAGCTCGCCGATCCTCCAGCCGCTCGTGCGCAGCGCCTCGAACAGCTCGGGGCACAGGTCCTGCGCGGTCCGCGACGTCACGCGCCAGCGCTGGAAGTCCCCCGCCGGGTCGCCGAGCCGCTCGACGCCGGCGACCCCCTCGACCTTCTCCAGCAGCCGCTCGACGCCATCGGCCTTCGCCTCGATCGCCACGACCGCCGCGTTCGAGCTGCGCAGCTCCTCCAGGTCCGCGTCCGCGCGCAGCGCGCCCTCCATGATCACCAGCACCCGCTCGCACGCCGCCTCGACCTCGCTGAGGATGTGCGTCGACAGCAGCACGGTCGTCTTCGTGCTCCCCGCGAGCCGCTTGATCATGTCGCGGATCTCGACGATCTGCGTCGGATCCAGCCCCGTCGTCGGCTCGTCCAGGATCAAGATGTCCGGCTGGTGGATGATCGCCTGCGCGATCCCGACGCGCTGCCGGTAGCCCTTCGACAGCGTCCCGATCCGCTGCACCACGCGGTCCTCCAGGCCCGTCGCCCGGATCGCCTCGCGCATGCGGTCCCGCCGGTCGCCGTAGCTCACGCCGCGCATCGCGGCCAGCATCTCGAGGTACTCCTGCACGAGCATGTCGTGGTAGAGCGGCGCGCTCTCCGGCAGGTAGCCGATCCGCTTCTGCGCGTGGATCGGATCCGCCACGACGTCGATGCCGTGCACGCGCACCTCGCCCGCATCCGGCTCGAGGTAGCCGGTCAGGATCTTCATCAGCGTCGTCTTGCCCGCGCCGTTCGGCCCGAGGAGGCCGATCACCTCACCGGGCTCGATCGTGAAGCTCACCCCTGCAAGTGCGCGTATCTTATCGTAATTCTTGGAGAGATTCTCGATCTCGATCGCGTTCATGGTGAATCCAACCGTGTCCATGACCCGCCATCGGGTCGCGGAATTCCCGTCATTCGAGCGGTGGCTCGTGCTCGGCCTCGGCCTCGGCGGGCCCAAGGCGCTCGCGCGCGATGGCGCGCACGCAGCTGTTCCAGCGCAGCACGGCGTCGGTGCCCGCGACCGAGGGTCGCAGCGCCTGGGCGCGCTCGTACCACTCCATCGCCGTACGAAACCCTTCGTACGCCGCGGAGCGCACGACGTTCGTGCACTCGAGATACGTGCGCGTCTCGCGCTCGAACACGATGCCCGTGTAATACGCGCGGTCGTACGCGTCGTCCAGCTGCGCGACCAGCTCGCGCGCTTCCCGGGCCGCGCCGGCGGCGCCGTGCGCGCCGAGCTGGTCCGTGAGCGCCAGGATCAGCTGGCGCAGCGCGACCTGGTGGTCGCCGTCCACGGCGAGCACGTCGCGATAGATGCTCTCGGCCTGCGCCGGTTCGTTGAGGAGGCGGTACCGCTCTGCCTTCTCGAGCGCTGCCGGGATGCCGTCGGGCGAGATCCGCTTGAGCTCGAGGTCCACGGCGTCACCTACCGTCCCCGTCGCCGCCGGCGACCTCGGTCCTCACCTTCGTGCGCCTGCGGATCCCGAACAGCTTGCGCCCGAGGATCGCGATCGGATCGAAGTAGCGATCGACGACGCGCTCCTTCATCGGGATGATGCCGTTGTCGGTGATGTTGATGTGCTCGGGGCACACCTCGGTGCAGCACCGCGTGATGTTGCACATGCCCGAGCCGAACTCCTCGCGCAGCTCCGGGACGCGGTCCCCCGTGTCGAGCGGGTGCATCTCGAGCGACGCGACGCGGATCATGAAGCGCGGCCCGACGAACGTGCTCTCCTCGCGCCCGTGCCGGTCGCGGAGGACGTGGCACACGTCCTGGCACAGGTAGCACTCGATGCACTTGCGGAACTCCTGCACGCGATCGACGTCCTCCTGGTACATGCGGTACGTCCCGTCGGACTCGCGCGGCTTCGGCTGGAACTTCGCGATGCGCCGGTTCTGTTCGTAGTTCCACGACACGTCGGTGACGAGGTCCTTGATCACCGGGAACGTCTTCAGCGGCTGGCAGACGATCGTCTCGTCGTCGCCGAAGATGTTCATGCGCGTCATGCACGCGAGGCGCGGGCGCCCGTTGATCTCCATCGAGCACGAGCCGCACTTGCCGGCCTTGCAGTTCCAGCGCAGCGCGAGGTCGTTGTGCTGGTGCGCCTGGATGCGGTGCAGGACGTCGAGCACGACCATCCCCGGATCGACGTCGACCTCGAGGGTCGCGAAGTCGCCGCCGTTCGCGTCGCCGCGCCAGACCTTGAACGTGCGCTTGCTCATGGGTTGCCTCCTACGTGACGCCGCCGACGTTGCCGCTCTCGAGGTCCTCGATCTTCGCGTGGGCGATCGCGACGAGGTCCGCGGGCCCCTCGGGCCGCAACCGCTTCTCGACGTCCATCGCGCCGCCGTCGCCCCGCTTGACGATGACGTTGTACTTCACCCACTCCGCGCTCTCGCCGGGGAAGTCGAGGCGCGTGTGCGCGCCGCGGCTCTCCTCGCGCATCAGCGCCGCGCGCGTGACCGCCTCGGAGGTGACGAGCAGCGAGCGCATCGACAGCGCCTCGTGCCAGCCCGGGTTGTACTGGCTCGCCCCCGGCGCCTTCATCTCCTCGGCGTCCTGCTTGAGCGCCTCGAGCTCCTCGATCGCCGTCGCGAGCTCGCCCTTCGTGCGCACGATGCCGACGCCCTTGCTCATCGTGTCCTGCAGCCGCTCGTGCAGGAGGTACGGGTTCGTGCCCTTCTCGCGGTGGAGCACCTCGGTCGCGCGGCGCACGCCGCGCTCGATCTGCTCGTTCGGCGCCCTCGGCGTCGCGGACAGGCCCGCGATGTACTGCTGCGCGCCGTCGCCGGCGAGCTTGCCGAACACGATCAGGTCCGACAGCGAGTTGCCGCCGAGGCGGTTCGCGCCGTGCAGGCCCGCGGCGCACTCGCCGCACGCGAACAGGCCGGGCACCGTCGTCTGCTGCGTGTCGGCGTCGACGCGGATGCCGCCCATGAAGTAGTGCAGCGTCGGGCCGACCTCCATCGGCTCCTTCGTGATGTCGACCTCCGCCAGCTCCTTGAACTGGTGGTACATCGACGGCAGCTTGCGCTTGATGAAGTCGGCGTCGCGGCGCGAGGCGATGTCGAGGAACACGCCGCCGTGCGGCGAGCCGCGGCCCGCCTTGACCTCGGCGGTGATCGCGCGGGCGACCTCGTCGCGCGTGAGCAGCTCGGGCGGGCGGCGCGCCTGCTTGTCACCCTCGAGCCAGCGGTTCGCTTCCTCGACGGTGTCGGCCGTCTCCGGCGCGAAGCGCTCGGAGATGTAGTCGAACATGAACCGCTCGCCCCGGTTGTTCTTGAGGACCCCGCCGTCGCCGCGCACGCCCTCGGTGACGAGGATGCCGCGCACGGACAGCGGCCACACCATCCCCGTCGGGTGGAACTGCGTGAACTCGAGGTCCATCAGCTCCGCGCCGGCCTCGTACGCCATCGCGATGCCGTCGCCGGTGTACTCCCACGAGTTCGACGTGACGGGCCACGCCTTGCCGCCGCCGCCCGTCGCGAGGATGACGGCCTTGCAGCGGAACACGATGAAGCGGCCGGTCTCGCGGCGATAGGCGAGCACGCCCGCGATGCGGTCGCCGTCCTTCAGGAGCTCGAGCGCCGTGACCTCCATGTGGAACGCGATGCCCGTGTGGACGCCGTGGTCCTGGAGCGATCGGATCAGCTCGAGGCCGGTGCGGTCGCCGACGTGCGCGAGGCGCGGGTAGCGGTGCCCGCCGAAGTTGCGCTGCGAGATCAGGCCATCCCGCGTGCGGTCGAACACGGCGCCCCACGCCTCGAGCTCGCGCACGCGATCCGGAGCCTGCCTCGCGTGGAGCTCGGCCATGCGCCACACGTTCAGGAACTTGCCGCCGCGCATCGTGTCGCGGAAGTGGACCCTCCAGTTGTCGCGCGGGTCGACGTTGCCCATCGCGGCGGCCATGCCGCCCTCGGCCATGACCGTGTGGGCCTTGCCGAGGAGGCTCTTGGAGATGACCCCGGTGCCGAGCTTCAGCGCACTGCACTCGATGGCGGCGCGGAGCCCGGCGCCGCCGGCGCCGATCACCAGCACGTCGTGGTCGATGGTCTGGATCTCGGAGACGTCGATGGCCATGGGGTCTACCAGGTATGGAGATCGCGAATGACACCGTGGCTGACGAGGCGGATGTAGACGTCCGTCAGCATCACCCAGATGAGGCTGGCCCACGCGAACTGCATGTGGCGCTCGTTGAACCAGGTCGCTTTCGTCCACGACTTGCTCGCGAGCGACGGCTCGCCGCAGTGGCCGAGCACGTCCTTGCGGCCGCCGACGAGGTGGCGGAACGAGTGGCACCCGAACGTGTACGCCGCGATGAGCACCACGTTGATCGTGAGGATCACGCTGCCGACGCCGACCCCGAACGTCTTGCCGGGCGGGCGGAACGACTGGATCGCATCCCACCCGAGAATGAGGATGAAGATCAGCGCGAAGTAGAGCGCATAGCGATGCAGGTTCTGGAAGACCAGCATCGCCGTCTCGCCGCGATACCTGCGCCTGGCGTTGAGCGGCCCGACGGCGCATCCGGGCGGCGACCCGGCGAACGCGCGGTAGTACGCCTTGCGGTAGTAGTAGCAAGTGAACCGGAACGACCCCGGGAACACCAGGATCAGGATCGCCGGCGACAGCGGGACGAACGCCGGCCACCACGACGGGAACGTCCCGATCCACGCGTGGCTCGCGGGAGCCGCCCCCGCCACCGACGGATCCGTGTACAGCACCGGCGAGTAGAACGGGCTGAGGTACGGATCGTGGAAGTAGTGGTTGCCCTGCAGGGCCGCCCAGGTCGTGTAGATCACGAACGTCGAAAAGACGATCAACGTGATCAGCGGCCCGGACTTCCAATCGTCGGTTCGACAGGTCTTGCCGAACCCCTCCACATATCCACCGACCACGGGCAGGTGAGTGGCCATCTCGTGCTGGAGAATAAGAAATCCAGCCAGACAAGCAACCTCACTCACTCCAAAACGTCAATCCGTCTAATCAGCTCCGGAGTTCCGGATTCCTATGTTCCGGAGTGTGCGACGCCGTGATCATCGAGTCTGCAGACGAGGGCGACAGTACTTCGGTCTCCTCCGCAGCGCTTCGACGGCCACCACGGTGACCGTGTCACCCTCGACGAAGTAGACGACCGCGAACGGGAATCGCTCGAGGAAGACGCGCTTGATCGGAACGCGAAACCTCACGCGAGGGTAGCTGGAGCCGGCGTACCGGTCGGCGTCGTAGATCGCGAGGATCGTCCTCGACGAACCGCCGTGCGACGCTCTCGTTCGCCTCGGTCGCGTAGTACGCCGCCTGCGCCGCGGCCTCGGCGGTCGCGGCGGCGTCGATGACGAGGCGTCGCTTCACCGCCGGCGCGCGGCTTCGCGGAGGCGCGCGATCGACTCTTCCTTGGAGTGGAAGGTCGCTTCCCCCGCATCGATCCGGTCGAGGCGCCCCTGGACCTCGGCCTCCCACGCCGCGGAGGTGTCGGGATCCGCTGGGCCGTCGAGGCTCTCGATGAGGCGGGCGAGGAGTCGCGCGCGATCGTCCTCGCCGAGCGAGAGCGCATCATCGAAGACCTCGGCGACCGAACGACTCACGATCGCAAGGATAGCACCACGCCCCGCGACGGGGCTACGCGCGCTTCTGGTCGCGGCGCATCTGCTGGGCCTTCAGCACCACGTGCGAGGTCATGTTCACGATCTCCTCGACGGTGGCCTCGTTCTGCATCGCGGCGACGGGGCGGGCGACGCCGAGGAGGATGGGGCCGACGGCGGAGGCGCCGCCGAGGACCTTGGCGACCTGGTAGGCGGCGTTGCCGGAGGCGAGCGACGAGAAGACGAGGGTGTTCGCGGACCTCGTCAGGCGCGAGAAGCCGTAGGACTGCTGGCGCTTCGCGGGGTCGAGGGCGAGCTCGGGTTGCATCTCGCCGTCGATCTCCAGATCCGGGCGGCGCTCGCGCACGAGGTCGATCGTGCGGTGGATGCGCGTGACGTCCGGATGGCGGACGGACCCGAAGTTCGAGTACGAGATCATGGCGACGCGCGGCGTGACGCCGAAGCCCTGGACGGCGTCCGCCATCTGCACGGTGATGTCGGCGAGCGTCTCCGCATCGGGGAAGATGTTGAACACGGTGTCACCGAAGAACTTCACCGAGTTCTGCAGCACCATCATGTACATGCCGACGGCGACCTTCGCCCCGGGCGACAGGCCGAGGATCTCGAGCGGCGGGCGCACCGTCTCCGGGTAGTTCAGCCGGAATCCGGTGACCATGCCGTCGGCGTCGCCGCGCTCGACCATGATCGCCGCGTAGTAGTCGCTCTTCGTGACCAGCGCCTGCGCCGCGTGCTGGGTGACGCCCTTCCTCTGCCGCAGCTCGTACAGCCGCTCCGCGTACCTCCGGTTCGGCGTCACGCGCGGGTCGATGATCTCGACGCGCGACATCAGGTCGAGCGACATCTCGAGGCACAGCGCCTCGATCTCCGCGGGGCGCCCGAGCAGTACGGGCTTCGCGATGTCCTCGTCGACGATCTGCTGCACCGCGCGCAGGAGGCGCGGGTTCGCGGCGTGCGGGAACACGATCCTCCTCGGATCCCGCTGCGCCTCCTTCGTGATCGTGCGCATGATCGAGTACGCCGCGTTCGACCCCTTCGACATCAGCCGCTCGCGGTACTCCGCGATGTCGAACTTGATGCGCGCCACGCCCGACTCCATCGCGGCCTGCGCCACCGCCGGCGCGACCCACCACAGGACGCGCGGATCGAACGGCTTCGGGATGAAGTAGTCGGGCCCCATCTTCAGCGACTTGCCGCCGTACGCCATCACGACGGAGTCGGGCACCGGCTCGCGCGTCAGCTCGGCCAGCGCGCGCGCCGCGGCGAGCTTCATCGCCTCCGAGACCGTCGTCGCGCGGCAGTCGAGCGCGCCGCGGAAGATGTACGGGAACCCGAGCACGTTGTTGACCTGGTTCGGGAAGTCGCTGCGCCCGGTCGCGACGATCGCGTCGGGGCGCGCCGTGATCGCGTCGGGGTACGAGATCTCGGGGTCGGGGTTCGCGAGCGCGAACACGATCGGCCGGTCCGCCATCGTGCGCAGCATGTCCTGCGTCACCGTGTTCGCGACGGACACGCCCATGAACATGTCGGCGCCGCGCATCGCATCGGCGAGCGTGCGGCGCCCGTCGTCGGCGACGGCGAACTTCGCCTTCTGCCGGTTGAGGTCGGTGCGCCCGCGGTGGATCACGCCCTTGCTGTCGACGAGCACGACGTTCTCGCGCGTGATGCCGAGCTGGATGAAGAACTCGACGCACGCGATCGCGGCCGCGCCGGCGCCCGACACGACGAGCTTGATCTCCGCGAGCTGCTTGCCGGCGAGCGCCGCCGCGTTCAGGAGGCCCGCGCCCGAGATGATCGCGGTCCCGTGCTGGTCGTCGTGGAACACCGGGATCCGCATGCGCTGGCGCAGCTTCTCCTCGATCTCGAAGCACGCCGGCGCGGCGACGTCCTCGAGGTTGATCCCGCCGAACGTCGGCTCGAGCGCGGCGACGATGTCGACGAACTTGTCGACGTCCTTCTCGGCGATCTCGAGGTCGAACACGTCGATGTCGGCGAACTTCTTGAACAGGCAGGCCTTGCCCTCCATGACGGGCTTGCCGGCCGCCGGGCCGATGTCGCCGAGGCCGAGCACGGCCGTGCCGTTCGAGATCACCGCGACGAGGTTCGCGCGCGCCGTGTACTCCCACGACTTGTCCTCGTCCTGTGCGATCTCGAGGCACGGCTCGGCGACGCCGGGCGTGTACGCGAGCGACAGATCGATCTGGCTGACCAGCGGCTTGGTCGGGACGACCTCGAGCTTCCCCTTGCGGCCGCGGCGGTGATACTCGAGCGCGTCTTCCTTTCGCCCCATAGGAGCCGACCGTAGACCCACGCGCGGCGCGGCGCAAACGATGCGACGGGCGGCGCGCGCGGTCGAACGTCGCGCCGTATGCTCGCCGTGCGTGGACTTCCTCGCCGTCTTCGAGACTCCGATCCTCGTGTTCCAGGTCCCCGGGACGGACGAGCTCAACGCGGCCCTCGCCGCGAAGCTGCTCGACGAGCGCGCCCGCGACCCCGGGCTGCACGTGTCGAACCGCGGCTCGTGGCACTCGGTGCCCGACCTCGCGCGCCGGCCGGATCCGGCGTTCCGGGAGCTGAGCGACATGCTCGGCCGGCATTTCTTGCGCGCCACCCACGAGCTCGCGCAGGCGCGCGGGCTCCCCCAGGTCCCGCCGCTCAAGCTCGCCCTCACGGCGTGGGCGATGGTGATGGACGACGGGCACTACACCCTCCTCCACGACCACGCGGCGGCGACGTGGTCGTCCGCCTACTACGTCGACGCCGGCGACCCGCCACCGCCCGACCTGCCGGACGCCGGGCGCCTCGCGTTCGTCGACCCGCGCCGCGCCGCGCCCGCCGTCCCGGGGCTGGACCTGTTCTCGGGCGCGCTCGACCTCCCGGCGCGCACCGGGCAGCTCGTGATCTTCCCGGGGTACCTCCAGCACTTCGTGCACCCCTACCGCGGCACCCGCCCGCGCATCTCCATCGGGGCGAACGCGATGATCCAGGTCGGCCCGCCCGCGTAGGAAGCGGGGACACCTCCGCGGGGTATGATGTACCGCTCGTGGAAAAGCTGCTGAACGAATCCGGCCGGCGCGCGGCCCACGACACCGAGGACGACCTCCCGCCTCAGCCCGGATCCCCGGGGAAGCTCCGCGCGAGCGACCTCGCCACCCAGGACGTCGTCGCGATGGGCGGCGACGCGATCGCACCGGGCAAGGTCGCGCTCGTCGACGCCGATCCGGCGGCGCTCACCCCCGAGGCGGCGCTCGCCTACGCGCGCTGGATGCTCGAGCGCCGCGACCGGCCCGAGCGCGCCGAGCGCGCCGTCGACGGCACGCTCGCGAGCGCGTTCGCCTTCCTCGACGCGCCCGCGCGCACCACGCGCGATCCGGCCGTGCTCGCGCGCAGCCTCGTCGCCGCCGATGCGCGCGCCGTCCGCGAGATGCTCGCGCAGCTCGTGCAGCGCGCGGCCCCGATCTCCTGGATCGACGACCTCCTCGCGCACGTGCCGCCGCACGTCGCGGGTCCCGCGCTCGGCCTTCCCCCGCGCACGCCGCCCGCCGCGCGGCCGTTCCCCCGCGGTCCCGGCCCCGCGCTCGCCGCCGCCTGCGAGCGCCGCGCCGCCGGCATCTACCGCGATGCCCACACCGACGATGCGGATCGCGACCACCCCGCCGTGCGCACGGCCCTCGACCGCCGCCGCGGCGGCGGCGGGCTCCCCGCCGCGCAGCGCGCCGCGATGGAGGAGCGCCTCGGCGCCGACTTCGCGCGCGTCCGCATCCACACCGACGCCGTCGCCGCCGAGGCGTGCCGCGCCCTCGGCGCGAATGCGTTCACGATCGGCGAGGACATCTTCTTCGCCGGCGGCGCGTTCACGGCCGACAACGACGAGCTCCTCGCGCACGAGCTCGCGCACGTCGTGCAGGCCCAGGAGGGCCGCACCGCCGCCGGCGGCGTCAGCCACCGCGACGATCCGCTCGAGCAGGAAGCGCGGCACGCCGCGACCCGCGCGGTCGCGCCGGCGCGCCCACAGCGTCCGGAACCCGGACCCTCCGCGCCGGCTCCGACGAGCGCGATGATCCTGCGCGACGAGGCGAAGGAGATCGACTACCTCGCCGACGAGTGGCTGAAGGCGGAGCCGTTCGCGATCTCGTACAAGGGCCAGCTCACCTCCGAGAAGCGGGGCGAGTCCGTGAAGGTCCGCAGCCCGGTCATCGAGGCGACGAGCAAGGTCTCGCTCGAGCTCCCGAAGGACAAGAAGCTCGGCGACAAGTCCGTCAAGTTCGGCCCGATCCAGACGCTCCTGTCCTCGAACCGCATCGCCGTCTACGAGAAGGACGGCCAGCGCACCGAGGAAGCGCGCACGATGAACCAGACCCGCGACGCCGCCGAGGGCACGTACGAGGCCGGCGCGCCCGCGTTCGCACCGACGGAGGCGCCGTTCTACAGCGGCAACCCCGACCCGGGCGCGAACCCCGACGGCGTCGCCGGCAGCAAGCTCAGCGACTGGTCGGGCAGCGGCAACACGTTCACCGGCGTCGTGCGCATGATCGACCGCCCGGGCGCGGTCGTCCCGACGCACCTCCCCGACGGCAAGGTGCTGGTCGCGCTGAAGGGCTCCGACGAGTTCAACACGTCGGCCGGCTTCAAGGTCTACAGCGCGGGCGCGTCGAACCAGCGCTTCGGCCTCGCGCCGTTCGGCTGGTCGCTGAGTTGGGAGACGCCGATCGCCGCCGACGGCACCGCGACACCCGATCCCAAGCGCGACGCGATCACGAAGAAGGTGGCGACCGAGGCGATCATCGAGGACACCAAGAACTACGCGAACCTGTTCGCGCGCTTCGACTCCCTCGACGCCGCGCTGCGCGAGTCCCCGTGGACGCTGCTCCAGCTGCTCCCCGAGGCGCGCAAGACGTACCCGCGCGGCGCCGGCTTCATCACGCAGGCCCTCGGGCAGAGGCCGCCGCAGTTCAAGGTCACGGTGAAGGCGATCCGCGGCGCCGGGCAGAAGGACATCGGCAAGGACGGCATCGGCGACGACGTCACGATGCTCGTCAGCGGCACGATCACGAAGATCGGCCCGTCGACGTCGGTCACCGCGCGCCAGAACGTCGCCGGCGTCGTGAAGATGTCGTTCGGCGACATGGCCGACGCGGGCGCGGTCACCGAGAGCTCCGTCCTCAACGTCGTCGTCCACGAGGAGAAGCACCTGGGCGGCGGCACCGAGATCCCGTTTCCGTTCCTGGGCAAGGCCTCGATCGGCCAGGGTGAGGGCTCCGAGGGCGAATACACGGTCCAGGTCGAGTCCGCGTAACGCAACGATCCCGCGTCGTTGCGAGCGTCGTGCAGGATCTTCCACGACGATGGAAGTGGTTTACCCGCGGCGTCCGTATGATGGCCTGCCGTGGACCGCCTTCAACGAGAAGCCTCCGAAACCGATCGCGATCCGAGTGTCCAGAAGCAGAGCGAGAAGCCGGGCGGGGCAGGTGGTGGGGACAGCGCTGCGCCGGGACCGTCACCCGTGCAGGCCAAGGAAGGGGCCGGCGGCGGCGCAGGCGCCTGGGATGCCGACGCCGGCCTGATGAGCGCGTTCGGCATGGGCGGCGGCGGAGGCGGCGGGGCCGTGCAGCGCAAGGAGGCCCCCGACGGGCGCGCCTCCGAGAGCGAGAGCTCGGCGGGCACGCCCGGCAAGGGCGGCGGCGCCGTGCAGCTGAAGGGCGATGGCCCGTCGGCGGCGGGCGACGTCCACGCGACGGCGGCCGCCGGCGTGTCGGGCGGCGGCTCGTCGATGCCGTTCATGAGTCAGATCCAGTCGTCGTTCGGCGAGCACGACATCTCCGGCGTGCAGGCGCACACCGGTGCCGCCGCGGCGCACGCGAACGAGGCGCTCGGCGCCAACGCGTACGCCACCGGCGAGAACGTCGCGTTCGGCGGCACGCCGGACCTCCACACCGCCGCGCACGAGGCCGCGCACGTCGTGCAGCAGCGCGCCGGCGTGTCGCTGGCGGGCGGCGTCGGTCAGGTCGGCGATCAGTACGAGCAGCACGCGGACGCGGTGGCCGACGAGGTCGTCGCCGGGCGCGACGCCTCGCCGCTCCTGTCGCAGATGTCGGGCGCGAGCTCGTCGGCGTCGTCGAGCGTGCAGGCCAAGGCGATCCAGTTCGACATCAAGGCCGACCTGCGCAAGGCGATGGAGGGGTGGGGCACCGACGAGGCCGCGATCTTCGATCGCCTGAAGCGCGCCAGCATCGCCGAGATCGATGCGGTCGTCGCCGACAAGAAGCTCCTCGACGAGCTGCAGGACGAGCTGTCCGTCTCCGAGATGGAGCGCGTGCTCGACATGATCAACGCGCCGCTGGAGAAGAAGATCCGCGTCGCGATGAGCGGCTGGTTCAGCAACGACAACGCGTACATCAAGAAGTCGATGGACCGGGCCACGCCCGAGGAGCTCCAGCGCGTCGGCAAGGATGCCGCGCTCGTGCGGGCGATGATCAAGACGCTGAGCACGGCGTTCCTGAAGTCGTGCCTCGACCGCCTGCAGGTGCCGCTCGCGACCAAGCTCGAGTACGCGATGTCGGGGTGGGGCGCCGACGAGGCGTACTTCACCGACGCGATCGGCAAGGCGAGCGGCGCCGACGTCATCGCGATCTCGAACAACCCCGGCCTGATGGCGAGGATCGACTCCGAGGGCCTCGGGCACCTCCGCGGCCTGATCGCGCGCAAGATCACGCAGGGCGGCGGCTCGGCCGACGACGCGTTCAAGGTGCTCGTCACCGAGAACGACGCGAAGCTCCAGCAGCGCCTCGACGACTACGGCGCGATCAAGGAGCAGCGCACGATGCTCGACGGCGTGATCGTCGCGGGCGTCGACGCCATCCGCGTGCAGCGCGCGTTCGCGATGTACTGGAACGTGCAGGTCACGTCGGCGGCCGCGGTCGCCGCGACCACGAACGGCGGCGACAACGGCGCGCCCAGCCCCGCGGTCGCCGCGCGCAACTGGCCGATCAACCTCCTCCAGGCGATCCACACCGAGATGAAGAACCTGCCCGATCAGGACTCGCGCTCGGGCGTGTGGAACCGGCTGTCGCTCACGAACCAGGGCAACCTGATCAACCGCGCGGCCTACGGCGGCGGCAACTTCACCGTCGGCTCCAACGCGAGCACCGGCGATCCCGCCGGCAACAACGGCGGCTACGCCGTCACCCTGACGGCGGCCGCGGCGGCCGGGCAGAAGAACGTCGTCGTCGACGAGCCGACGCGCTTCCACATCGGCGACGCGCTCGCGCTCGACCGCGGCGGCGCCGACGCCGAGAACGTGACGGTGAAGAACATCACCGGCAACACGTACGAGATGGAGAACAACCTCGCGAAGGACCACGGGCGCGGCACGGTGCTCGATCCGACCGACGGCTCGGGGCGCCGCAAGATCAACTGGCTCAACGCGACGGTGCGCCACGAGATCGCCCACTCGCTCGACGGCGGTGGTTGCGACACCAAGGGCTTCTACGCGAAGGGCGGCTGGGTGCTCGGCTCCGGCGACTCCGGCTTCGACACGTGGGTGACCGCGATGGGCGGCGAGTCGGCGTGGACGCCGAACGACGGCACCAAGATCAGCGACGCCGATCGCGCGAAGATCAAGGCGACGATCGTCGACCACGTGACGAACCAGAAGAAGTCGATGTTCGCCGTGCTGCCGGCGACCGACCCGGTGATGGTCAACAAGGACAAGAAGGTCGGCGTCATCGACGCCGCCGAGCAGTGCCTCGCCCTCGGCGACAACTTCTACTCGCAGCCGACGAAGCTGCACCAGGCGAACGGCCTGCGGTTCTCGATCAGCTTCTGGTACAAGCGCTTCCAGCACCACAACGAGGCCGTGGTGTCGGACCGCGTCGCCGACTACGGCCTGTACGCGCCGACGGAATTCTTCGCCGAGGCGTACACGGTGTTCTACGAGGAGGCCGGCAAGCCGACGACGACGGACGCCGACCTCGGCCGCCTGGTCCGCAACGGCGACTGGCGCCAGTGGATCCGCGATCACGTCCACAACCGCGGCATGGCCCCGGCGGGCACCGGCGCGGCGGCCCCGAGCACGCCCGGCGAGGCTCCGTCGGCGCAGACCGAGGAAGCGGGCGCGCGCCCGGGCGGCGCGAGCCGCGGCCGCGCGGCCGGCGATCCGGGTATGTGAGTCGTGCCATAGTGCGCACCATGCGCATGACGTCGTCGATCGCGGCCGCCGTGGTGTTCGTCGCGGCGTGCGACAAACCCGTGTCGTCGGCCCCAACGCCGACGACACCGACGACACCGGCTGCTCCCTCGAAACCTCCAGCCAAGGATCCGGACAAGACCAAGATGAGCGAGTTCAAGCACCGCGCTGCGATCCACGCGTACGCCGCGAAGGTCCTGAAGGTGAGCGTCGACCAGGTCGAGGGCGGCCCACAGGACGAGGCCACGGCGAAGATCCAGACGCACACCGCCGGCAAGGCGTGGGCGTTCACCGTGTGGCTGCGGCCCGGCGACCACAGCCGCGAGGCGCGCGCGTGGATCACCGACGACGGGACGCTCGTCGACGCCGCGCAGAACCTCGGCATCCTCGCCGGCGAGCTCGGCCTGTGGAAGCCCGGCGCGAACCTCGACGAGGTCGGCGACAAGCTCGCCGAGAAGCTCGCGTGGTCGTACGGCATGAACCACCGCGTGATCGCCGTGCGCGAGAACGGCATGACGCCGCCCGAGGTCAAGCTCGCCCCCGACGGCAGCGGCACGATCGTGTTCTTCACCGCCCACCGCGAGACGGGCCCGGGCGGCGCCGGCGGCGGCCCCGAGGCGATCACCCGCAACGACATCGCGCTCACGGCAAAGCACGAGGCGAAGCTCACCAAGTCGTCCAAGTGACCGCCGATCCGGACTCCATCGACGGGCGCTACGCGGTCCGCAAGGCGGTCGCGCAGCTCCTCCCCGACGATACGCTCCCCGCGTTCGCGCTCACGGACCTGTTCGCCGCGTGGCTCGATCGCTACGCCGAGATCATCGTCGGTCCCGGCGGCGCGCCCGTCGGCTTCATGACCCACGGCGAGGGCCCGGAGTTCACCGACCGCGTGCGCCTCGCGCTCGAGCGGCTCGAGCTCCCCGCCGAGGCGGTCGCGCACCACGCCGCGCTCGCCGCTTGGATGGAGCACAAGCGCGGCTTCTTCAAGGCGGAGTGGCACCGCACGGCGCGCGGCCTCGAGCCGCTCGCCGCGATCTACTTCCGCCGGCGCCCGCAGGTCGGCGCGGTGCTCGATCACCTCGACCTCGAGGCGGCGCCGCGCGACCGCGTGCGCGACTTCGCGTCGGCGCTCGACAAGGACACGATCCACTTCGTGTCGGCCGCGTTCCGCCCGGACCGGCCGGTGCACCACAAGCTGTACTGCTCGCAGTGGGTGACCGCCGCGTCGCGCGCCGACGTCGCGGCGCGGATCGAGCGCGTGTTCGAGCTGCACGGCACGCACCCCGAGGCGCGCGCCGTGTGGCGGGCGCAGCACGATCGCTGCTGCGGCGCCGACGACACGACGGTGTTCGTGTCGACGAGCGTGACGCGCGGCGAGGCCTCGACGAGCTTCAAGATCGACTACCCGGACCTGTCGCCCGACGCGATCGCGGCGTGGCTGCCCGAGGCCGGGCGGCGCACCGTCGTCGAGGATGCGCGTCGCACGATGGCGCTGGCGGGGACCAAGCGCGTGACGTTCACCGGCGTGCGGTTCTCGCCGGACCAGCCGTACCCGTCGCTCAAGTACTACGGCGACGTCCCGGGATCGCAGTGAGCCAGCTCGCCCCCGGCCTCGCGACCTGCCCCGGCTGCGGGGCGACGGAGTCGTGCACGCTGTTCTCGAGCATCGACGCCGACACGATCCCGGTGCAGGTCGAGGCGATCCTCGAGGGCACCTTCGAGCAGCGCACGTGCCCGGCGTGCGGCGCCGGCTATCGCCCCGAGCATCCGATGCTGTTCGTGAGCCACGCGCGCCGGCTGTGGATCGTGATGCACCCGATGGCGGACCGGCGCGAGTTCGCGTCGCTCGAGCTCGCGGTCGCCGGCGAGATCGCGGCGGAGCTCGCGCGGGCGGCGCCGATCGTCGCCGAGCGCAGCCGCGGCATCCGCCCGCGCCTGGTGTTCGGGCAGCACATGCTGACGGAGGCCGTGCGCTCCGCGTGGTCGGGCGTCGACGCCGCGCTGCTCGAGTGCGCGAAGCTGCTCAACTTCCGGCGCAACGTGCAGCCGCTCATGGCGTGGGGCCCGTCGGAGTTCGCGTTCGCCGCGTTCGCGGACAACGGCGCCGCGATCTGCGAGGTCCGCGCGCTGCCCGGCGGCGCGCGGCTCGGCGAGATCCGCCTGCCAAACGACATCCTCGCCGAGGTCCAGGCGATCCGCGCCGAGCTGCGCACGCGCTTCCCCGAGCTGTTCGAGCGCGCGTACGTGTCGGCGACGCGGTACCTCGTCGGCGACGCGCTCTAGCCCTACTCCATCCGGCTCGACGTCGACAGCTTGCCGAGCTCGCGGTACTCGAGCTGGATCGCGCGCAGCAGGTGGCGCTGCGCGAGCGGCACGCCCTCGCCGGCCGCGAGGAACGCGGCGCGGATGGCGCAGTTGCGGATGTAGCCGCCCGACAGCGGGAACCGGCGCGCGAGGTCGCCGAAGTCGAAGTCCGAGCTCGTCGGCGTCTGCGGCGTGACGTGCGCGGCCCACAGCCGGAGGCGGACCTCCTCGTCGGGAAACGGGAACTGCAGGCGCAGCGACAGGCGGCGCTTGAACGCCGGATCGATCGCGCCGTCGAGGTTCGACGTCAGCACGGCGACGCCCTCGAACGAGTCGAGCCGCTGGAGGAGGTAGTTGACCTCGAGGTTCGCGTAGCGGTCGTTCGACGTCTTCACGTCGGTGCGCTTCGCGAACATCGAGTCGGCCTCGTCGAACAGGATCAGCACCTGCCCGTCCTCGGCGGCGTCGAACACCTCGCCGAGGTTCTTCTCCGTCTCGCCGAGCCACTTCGACACCACGCGCGCGATGTCGACGCGGTACATGTCGAGGCCGAGCTCGCGCGCGATCACACCGGCGACCATGGTCTTGCCGGTGCCCGGCGGGCCGTAGAACAGCGCCGTCAGGCCGCGCGCCGTCGAGATCTTCTTGTCGTAGCCCCACGTGTCGTAGACGGTGCGGCGGTAGCGCGAGCGCGCGATGAACTCGCGCAGGCTGTCGAGCATCTCCTCGGGCAGCGCGACGTCCTCCCACGAGGCGAGGCGCGGGATGCGCGTGGCGACGTGGTCGAGGCGGGTCGCGACGTGCTGGCGGACCTGCTCGTCGAGGACCGCGGTCGCGTCGCCGGCCGGCTCCGGCGAGACGCCGCGGCTGCGCACGCGCTCGATCACGCGGCGGATGATGCCGGGCGCGATGCGGTAGCGGCCGGCGAGCTCGGAGGCGTCCCCGGTCAGGCCCGCGCGCTCGAGCAGGTGCTGCCACGCGCCGGCGCGCTGCGACTCGGCGAGGAGCGGCAGCGTGATCGACACGAACCCCGGGTCGAGCGGCAGCATGCCCTCCGGCGACGCGCGCACGACGACGGTGCCCGGGTGCACGCGCAGCACCTGGCGCACGCGCTCGAGCACGTCGGTGTCGGCGGCGTCGATCAGCTCGAGGCCGCTCAGCACGGGGATGACGCCGTGGAGGCTCGCGCGGAACAGCGCGGCGCGCAGCGCGGGGACCAGCTCCTTCGGCGCGCGCGGGAAGCGGGCGGTGTCGATCTCGACGAGCTCGCGGCCGACGCGCGCGGCCATCGCCGCGACGAGGGCGTGGCGCCCGCTGCCGCGCCGCCCGCGCAGGACGAGGCGCAGCGGATCGCCGGCGGGCCGCGGCTCGGCGAGGGCGAGCACGAGGTCGCGCTTGATCGCGTCGGGGATGTACAGCTCGTCGAGCGTGGTCTCGTGGGTCGCGCGGACGCGCGAGGTGTCGTCGGCGCGGGCGAGCGCGAGGCCGCGCAGGCGGTCGAGCAGCGCGTCGGGCACGGTCAGGCGCGCGAACAGCGACGACGACGAGCCGTGATCGACCTCGATCAGGCCGTGGCGGATCAGCGGCGCGTCGGGGGCGAGCTCGCGCGCGATCTGGTCGCGCAGCGCGCTGCGGCCGCCGGCGACGATCTGCTCGATCAGGAAGCGATCGACGACGGGGCGGTGCGGGTCGTTGGACAGGACGCCGTAGAGGCGCGTGATCTCGCCGCGCAGCGCGGGCGCCGCGGTCACGAGCAGGACCTGCGCGCCGACGGCGGAGAACCCGACCTCGCGCGCGAGCTCGGGGAACGGCAGGCGCATGCCGCGGGCGGCGCTGGCGCGGGCGCGCTCGGCGGCCTCGCGCTGCTTCTGCTCGACGCGGGCCTTGGTCTCGGCGAGCTGCTCGGTCGCGAAGCCGCCGCTCTCGCCGAGGAGCGCGCTGACCTCGATCTCGTAGGGGCGCGCGGTGCTGTTGGCCGGCGACAGGCGGCCGCTGTTCCACGCGTCGGCGATCGCGAGGGCGGTGCGGGCCGCGACCACGTCGAGCAGCGCGTCGAGGTGGTCGCGCGCGGACTGGTACGGGGACTCGCCGCCGGCGGACGGCGGCGGGCCGGGCGGCAGCGGGCCGAGCGCGAGCGGCAGGAGGTCGGGGACCACGATCGCGGCGGGCTCCTCGGCGGGTTCGACGGCGGGCGCCTCGCCCTCGGCGGCGTCGGTGCGCGGCGGCTCGTCGAGCTGGGTGCGGTCGTCGAGCTCCGCGGTGGTGCCCGGCGGGGGCGCCTCGCTGCGGAACACGCTGCCGACGACGACGTGGAGCATGTCGTCGTCGGCGCCGGCGCCGACCAGCACGAGGTAGCGGCCGTCCTGGTCGACGGCGAGCTCGCGCACGGCGATCGGCGGCGGCACGGTCGCGGTCACGCGCGCGTAGCGCAGGTCGACGCGGCTGAGGCGGCCGTCGACGCCGATCGCGAACGCGTGCCCCTGCTCCTCGGCGACGGCCCACAGCTCCACGCGCGGCACGTCGACGCTGTGGATCAGGGCGCCGTTCGCGCGCAGGATGAGGGCGTGGTCGACGGCGGCGTTCGCGGCGCCGCGGGCGAGCACGACGATCGCCTTGCCGCCGAGGATCACGCTCGCGCCGAGCAGCTCGCCGGCGACGGCGCGCGCGCGCCACGCCTCGGTGCGGCCGCGGTCGAGCGCGCGCAGCACGCGGCGGTCGTACGCGAGGATGCGCCTGCCGTGCACGGCGACGACCTCCTCGCGCTCGCCGAGCCGGATCTCGTCGATCGTGACGGCGGCGTCGCGCACGCTGATGCGCTGGGCGGTCTCGCCGAGGATCGCCGCGTCGTGGGCGGCGGCGCTGTAGCCGGGCAGGATGCGCGCGCCGCTCGCGGGCAGCTCGAGGTCGTCGCCCGCGGGCTCGAGCGTCGCCGGGGCGAGGCGCCGGACGCGGCGGTCGCGCAGGATCCACAGCTCGGGGCCGACGAACGCGACGGAGGTGTCGGCGCCCGCGCTCGCGACGACCCGCCGCCGCCGCGCCGTCCCCAGCAGGTCGATGAGGTCGAGGTGCGCGCCCGCCGGGACGACGACCCAGCGACCGTTGCGAGACATGGCGATGCGAGACGACAGCATCGGCGAGGGATTCTATCCGTCGATGAAGACCTGGAGCTCGTGGCGAGCGGCGATCGCGAGGGTGCGGAGGAACGCGGCGAGCTGCTCGATCGCGGGGTCGGGCTCGGGCGGGAGGTCGGCGGCGTCGAGGGCGCGGCGGCGGCCGGCCTGGTCCTTGAGGTCGTGGAGCGAGATGTCGTGCGGGATCACGCCGCAGAACAGGGCGACCATCATCGAGTGGGTCGGGGCGAGGTGGCCGACCATGAACATCATCTGGAACACCTGGTCGCTCGAGACCTCGAGGACGCCGTCCTCGCTCTTCCAGCGCACGCCGTAGGGGGCGCGCGACTCGAAGAACGTGGTGCCGCTGCCGCGCAGCTTCGCGGCGGGCGCGCCGTCCCAGCCGAACTCGTGGAGGCCGCGCGCGAGGAGGGCGCCGGCGGTGCACTCGAGCCGCGCCGGCAGCCGCGCCATGAGCCAGGCCTCGGCGTCCTCGGGGATCGGGTAGCGGATGCGGCGGTGGCACGCGAACTCGCCGCCGCCGAGGCCGGCGGGGCACCCGGCGCAGTGGGGGGCGAGGTCGTCCAGGGGCGCGGCCTCGTCGAGCAGATCCTGCAGCGTCACGCCGCGGGCGGAGGGCTCGCCGGCCGGGCGGTGCGTCGTCATCTGTACGGCGATCTCCGACGGCGGGCGGTCCTCACCGTCGTCGCGCATGCGGGCGAGGGCGGCCCGCGCGAGGATGCGCGTCCGGTGCAGCGCGACCAGCCGCTCGGCGCCGAGCGACCGCTGGGGCTCGCAGCTGACCCCCAGCAGGTAGTCGATCGCCATGGCGCATGGTACGTGAGGCCGCGTCGGACGCCCCCTCCCGGTCGCACTTGTTTCTCCGCGCCGCCGCGGGTAGAACAGCGCACCTACGCACCCGTAGCTCAGCTGGATAGAGCGTTGGCCTCCGGAGCCAAAGGTCACAGGTTCGAATCTTGTCGGGTGCACGCGGAAGGTTGTCTTGCCGAAAACGCTGGGTGAGATCGCGATCGATGCAGGCCTGATCAACAAGGCCACCGCCGCGAAGGCCGGCAAGATGGCAGAGGAGCGCAAGGAGCCGCTCGTCGTCGTGCTCGTGCGCGAGCTCGGCGTCGACGAGGTCCAGCTGGTGGCGGCGCTGCGCAAGCAGACGCGCGTGCCGCTGATCGATCCCGGCGAGGTGCAGATCGATCCCGACGCGCTGCGCCTCCTGCCGCGCGACACGTGCGCGCGCCTGCGCGTCTTGCCGCTCGCGATCGCGACCGACGGCGCGACGAAGGTCGTGCGCCTCGCGATGGCCGACCCGACGGACACGACGGCGGTCGCCGAGGTCGAGCACCACGCGCGCTGCGAGATCGACGTCGCGACGCTGCCCCTGTCGGCGATCGAGGAGCTCGTCGAGAAGGGCTACCGGCAGATCAACACGGCGGTCGTGAGCCGGCCCGCGAACCCCGGGGCCACGATGTTCGTCACGGCGCGTGGCAAAGGTGCGCTCCCGCTGGACATCACCGAGTCCGAGACGTCGGTGACCGCACAGATCCCGCTGATGTCGCTACACCCGCCCGACGACGTCGAGCTGCGTTTGACCGCGCTGATCAGCGTCCTGGTTGCCAAGGGACTCGTGACCGAAGCCGAGCTCGTCGAGGCGCTCGTGAAGCTGAAGGCGATCACGTAAGACGCGGTTTTGCCACGGGCATGCAAGCATCGCTTTGCTATGCTCGTAGCCACGGGTCGTCCGTCAAGCCACGACCATGCCCGCACATGACATGAACGCGATCACCTGCGCCGGTTGCCAGCATGCCTACGCCGACTCCGCTCTGTTCTGCCCGAACTGCGGTCGACCGAAGGTGCGCGAGGCGGTCGGCGACGCCCTCGTCGGCAAGCTGCTCGGCGAACGCTTCCAGGTGCAGGAGCTGATCGGGCAGGGCGGATCCGGCACGATCTACCGCGCCGAGCACGTGACGCTGCGCCGCCGCGTCGCGATCAAGGTGCTGCACGACGAGCTGTCGCGCGACGACCTGGCCGTCGAGCGGTTCCGCCGCGAGGCGACCACGGTCGCGGAGATCGACAACGAGCACATCGTCGAGATCCACGACTTCGGGCGCACGCCGGACGGGCGGCTCTACCTCGCGATGGAGCTGCTCGAGGGCGAGACGCTCGATGCGGTGCTCGCGCGCGAGGGCAAGCTGTCGATCGAGCGCACCGCGGACATCCTGATCCAGGTCGGCGAGGCGCTCATGGAGGCGCACGCGATCGGCTACGTGCACCGCGACCTGCGGCCGCGCAACGTCTACCTCGCGAACCGCCGCGGCAAGGCGAACTTCGTCAAGCTGCTCGACTTCGGGCTGTCCAAGCTCGTCGAGACGGACGCGTCGGCGGCGTCGACGAGCCTCGGCATGACGTTCGGCGACCCGCGCTACATGTCGCCGGAGCAGGCGCGCGGCGACCGCATCGATCGGCGCGCCGACATCTACCAGCTCGGCTGCGTCGCGTACGAGGTGATGACGGGCGCGCCGCCGTTCTCCGGCAGCCGCGTGTTCGACATCCTCACGAAGCAGGTGACGGAGGCGCCGGCGCCGCTGCCGACGCGCCGGCCGGGCGTGCCGCTGTGGATGGAGGCGGCCGTCGCGAAGATGCTCGCGAAGGACCCGGAGAACCGGTTCGCGACGACGACGCGCATGGTCGAGGCGCTGCGCCGCGGCCTCGAGACCGGCGAGGTGATGGAGGACGAGGTCGCGCGCCGGCGCGAGAGCATCCCGCCGCCGTCGGTGTCGCGCGTGATGCAGAAGATGGGCCTCGCGCTGCCCGAGATGCCGGTGCCCGCGGCCCCGGTGACGCCGGCCCCGGTCGCGAAGTCGGCGGCGGAGACGCGGCCGATGCCGACGGCGGTGGAGAAGCCGCCGGTGGCGGCGCCATCGCCGGCGCCGGATTCGAAGACGACCCAGCGCGGGCTGCCGGCGGCGAAGACGCCGGACTCGGTGGAGCTCCTGCGCAAGCGCACCGGGACGCCGCGCGTCGGCGTACCGGTGTCCGCCGCGCTCCCGATCGCCGCCGAGCCGTCGGTGATCGCCGAGCCCGACGGTCAGCAGCCGGTGGCCGGCGTGATCGTCTCGCCCCGCCCCGCGAAGGCGCGCCCCGCCGACGACGATCGCAAGGACCGCGACGACCGCGACGACCGCGACGACGACCGCGATGCGGCGGACGACCACGCGGACGACCACGAGGACGACCACGAGGACGACGACGACGCGCGCGAGACGCGCCTCGCCGCGCCGCGCGCGAAGCGGCCGACCGGCAGCCGGCCGCGCAAGGCGTCGTGGTCGGGCGGCTTCGGCGAGGACGCGCAGGACGACGCGCCGCGGGCGCGCGACCAAAGGCGCGATCAGGCGCGCGACGAGAAGGCGGTCTCGCAGGTCTGGTACGACGAGGGCGACGCCGGTTCGGAGGCGTCGGAGGCCGAGCCGGCGCGGCGCCGCGCGCGCAAGTCGGTGTCCCCGAGCACGACGGACCTGTCGTTCTACGACGAGGTGCCGCGGCGCCGGAACGGCCCGATCCTCATCGGCGTGGTCGGCCTCCTGCTCGTCGGCGGCATCGTGTTCGCGATGACCCGCGGCGGCAACGACAAGGGCGCGCCGGCGAAGAACCCGGTCGCCGAGGGCACGGCGCCGCAGGTCGTCGTCGATGCGGCGCCGAGCACCGTGATCGAGGGAGCGGAGGCGACGCCCGAGGTCAAGGCCGACGCGAAGGACGCGAAGGACCCGAACGCGAAGGACCCGAACGCGAAGGACCTGAAGCCGACGGGCAAGACGCCCGCGACGGCGGTCGTGGCCGACAGGACGCCCGCGGGCAAGACGCCGCGCACGTCGGATCCGACGGGGATCGTGGTGCCGGGCGGCGACGAGATCCGTCGCTTCCCGGGCAAGGACCCGACGCCGCTGAAGGACCCGACGCCGCCGGCGAAGGACCCGGCCGGCACGGGCTCGCAGGGCGTGAGCGGCCGCGACGGTCCGCTCGACCCGTACAACCAGCAGCCCGACGACGGCGCGCACCCGGAGAAGAAGGCCGAGTTCTTCGCGAGCCTGGGCGCGCAGCAGCTCAGCAACGGCGACACCGTCAACGCGGCGCAGAACTTCAAGAAGGCGATCGACCTCAACCCGAACAACGTCGTCGCGATCATCGGGCAGGGCGAGATCGCGCTGCGCCAGGGCGCGCTCGGCGACGCCATCGCGCACCTGAACAAGGCGTCGCGGTTCGCGAAGAGCGCGCGCATCTTCACGCTCCTCGGCGAGGCCTACCTCAGCAGCGGCAACAACACCGAGGCCGCCGCGAACTTCAAGAAGGCGCTGCAGCTCGATCCCGACAACGCGCGCGCCCGCGACGGCTACAACGAGGCGTCGGCGAAGGTCCCCCCGCCCACCGACGACTGACGGCGCACCTGTAGGTGCGCTCGTGGCGGGGAAATGCGCGGTCCTCGTCGGAGCGCCGCGAGAGATGTCTCGTCCCGCGTCGGGATGTGGGATGATTGAGCGGCATGGGACTGTTCCACGTGTTCGTCGATGGGCCCATCGACGACAGTCCGGAGGCGCTGCGCCGCCTCGCGGAGGCGATGCATCAGCGCTACGGGCTCGTCACGAGCGACCTGCTCGGGCGGCTCGCGAAGGGGCGCTTCCGGGTCAAGGGGAACATCGACGAGAAGACCGCGAACGTCTACGCGCGCGACCTCGAGGCGATCGGGGCGCGCGTGACGGTCGAGCCGTCCGACGGCGAGCGCGATCGGTCGGGCCTGATCAACCTGCCGCCCGTCGAGAGCAGCCGCGCCGGCGAGCCCACGCCCGCCGGCGGGACGCCGCGCGCGCGGCCGACCTCCGGGGCGCCGGGGACGCGCCCGTCGTCGGGGAAGCTCGGCCCGGTCATCGAGCGGACCAAGCAGCAGCACGACGACCGCCGCGACCAGCTGTCGGCGCGCGGGGCCACGACGAAGGCGCCGCTCGGCGTCGACCGCCCGGCCGCCGCGTCGAACCCGCCGCCGCTCGGCGAGCGCGAGCGGCCGTCCGCGGTGGCGCTCGGCGCCGCCGGGCCGTCGAACGCCGCGATCAGGGTCCCCGGGCCGTCGGTCGACCTCGACCTCGGCGCGGCCGGTGGCTCCGGCGAGGTGGGCGCGCGTCACGCGCACGTCGAGGCCGGCGACTTCGACCTCGGCGCACCGGGCGCGACGATCCCGATCCGCAACACGCCGATCCCGACGAGCGGGATGGCGCTCGGCGCCTCCGGCGTTGGGATCTCGCTGCCCGAGCGCGGCGGCGGACGCCTGCCCGCACCGGCGCCGCTCGACCTCGGCGCGCCCGGCGCCGCGACCGAGCCGTACCCCGTCGGCCCCGACGGCACGCCGCTCCTGCCCCGCACGCGTTCCACCACACCGTCGGCACCCCCGTCGGGCGCCGCGCGCACCACGACCCTGTCGCCGGGCGCGCGCAGCCCGTTCGGCGAACCCCCGCCCGCACCGAGCACCGCGCGCACGACGACGAGCGCGCGCAGCCCGTTCGGCGAGCCCCCGCCCGCACCACGCAGCCCGTTCGGCGAGCCGGCGCCCGCACCGAGCACCGCGCGCACGACGACGAGCGCG
>JAHBVW010000060.1 GCA_019637375.1 Deltaproteobacteria bacterium
CTCTCAATGATCGCCGGTGCAATCCCGCTGTCGGCGACGTCGGCGAGGCTCTGACTCGCGAAAAGGACGGCAACATTCTTCTTGCGGAGCGTCTTCAGCCATTCCCTGATCCGCGCTGCGAACAGCGGGTGGTCGAGGAATTTCCAGGCCTCATCGAGAATGAGCAAAGTCGGCCGCCCGGTGAAGCGCTCCTCAAGCCGATGGAACAGATAGGTCAGCACCGGCGCGACCACGCTCGCCGATCCCATCAGCGCCTCGGTCTCGAAGCACTGGACGTCGGCGACGCGAAGATCGTCCTCGGCCGCGTCGAGCAGCCGCCCGAACGGACCTTCAAGCGTGTAGGGCGCGAGCGCCGAGCGCAGCGGCATGGATTGCAGGAGCAGCGACAGGCCGGTGAGCGTCCGCTCCTCGACCGGCGCGGTCGCGAGATTTGTCAGCGCCGACCAGACGGCTTCCTTGACCTCTGGCGTCACCAGCACTTTCTCATGCGCGAGCAGCGCTCCGATCCATTCGGCGGCCCAGGCGCGCTCGTCGGGCTGGTCGATATGCCGCAAAGGCTGGAACGCGATCGTCTCCCCGGCGTCGCCGCCGAGCCCGAGCCCGTGGTGCGCGCCGCCCATCGCAAGCGTCGCGGCGCGCGCCGAACGGCCCATATCGAAGATGTAGACCTGCGAATCCGGATAGCGTCGGAACTGGAGCGCGATCAGCGCCAGCAAGACCGACTTGCCGGCGCCGGTCGGCCCGACGATCGCCACGGTCTGCCCGGGTGACGCGACCAGCGACAGGTCCTCGATGAGCGGCGCCTCCCGGTTGTAGCGGAACGACACATTCTCGAAGCGCACCTCGCCGCGCAGCTCGCGCGGGAGCGCGCCGTCGTGCTCGGGCGACTGGTCGGGCTCGTCGAGGAGCTCGAACACGCGCTCCGCCGAGGCGACGCCCGACTGCAGGATGTTCGCGACCTGCGCGAGCTGGCTCAGGTTCTGCGAGAACTGCCGCGAGTACTGGATGAACGCCTGCACGCCGCCGAGCGTCATCGCGCCCGACGACACGCGCAGGCCCCCGACCACGGCGATCGCGATGTACGTCAGGTTCCCGACGAAGTTGATCGCCGGCATGATCAGGCTCGACACGAACTGCGCGCGGTAGCCGGCGTCGAACAGCTCGCCGTTCTTCGCGCGGAACTTCTCCTCGACGGCGGCGCGCCGGCCGAACACCTTCACGAGCGCGTGGCCGGTGAACGCCTCCTCGATCTGGCCGTTGAGCTGGCCGACGTGCTTCCACTGCGCGACGAACGCGACCTGCGCGCGCTTGCCGATCTTCGCCGTCGCCACGACCGACAGCGGCACCGTGACGAGCACGATCAGCGCGAGCAGCGGCGAGATCACGACGAGCATCACCAGGATCCCGAGCGCCGTGAGCGCCGCGATCAGGACCTGGCTGAGCGTCTGCTGCAGGCCCATCGCGACGTTGTCGATGTCGTTCGTGACCCGGCTCAGCACCTCGCCGTGCTGCTGGCGATCGAAGTACGCGAGCGGCACGCGCATCAGCTTCGCGTCGACGTCGGCGCGCAGCCGCTTGATCGTGTGCTGCACGACCCGGTTGAGGAGGTGGCCCTGCAGCCACATGAGGAGCGACGCGGCCACGTACAGCCCCATCGCGAGCGCGAGGATCTGCGCGAGCGCGGAGAAGTCGATGCCCCTCCCCGGCACGACGTTCATCCCGTCGAGGAGGTCCGCGGTGCGCTCGTTGCCCGAGGCGCGGATCTGCGCGACGGCCTCGGCCTTCGACAGGCCCGCCGGCAGCCGCGCGCCGAAGAAGCCCTCGAAGATCAGGTCGGTCGCCCGGCCGAGGATCTTCGGCCCCGCGACCGAGAGCGACACGCTCGCGAGCGCGAGTGCGACGACGACGTAGATCAACCGCCGCTGCGGCGCGAGCAACCCGACGAGCCGGCGCGCCGACGCTCCGAACTGCTTCGCCTTCTGGGGCGGACCCATCATGCCCATCGGGCCGCGCAGCGGCGGACCTCCGCCGCGCTGCGAGCCTCCCGCCGGTGGAGTCTTGCCGCTCACGCTGCCGCCTCCTGTTCCTCGGTCTGCGAGGTCACGATCTCCGCGTACGTCGGGCAGCCCGTCACGAGCTCGGCGTGCGTGCCCTTGCCGACGAGCCGGCCGCCCTCGAGGACGAGGATCTGGTCGGCGTTGCGGATGCTGGCGACGCGCTGGGCGACGACGATGGTCGCCGTCTTCGCGAGCCGCGGCGCGAGGGCCGCGCGCAGCCTGGCCTCGGTCGCGAGGTCGAGCGCGGAGAACGCGTCGTCGAGCAGCAGCACCGCCGGCTCGCGCAGGAGCGCGCGGGCGATCGCGAGGCGCTGGCGCTGGCCGCCGGAGACGTTCGTGCCGCCCTGCGCGATCGGCGCCTCGAGCTTCTCGGGCATCGCCTCGACGAAGTCCTTCGCCTGCGCGAGCTCGAGCGCGCGCCACAGCTGCTCGTCGGTCGCGCCGGGGTCGCCGAAGCGCAGGTTCGACGCGACCGTCCCGGAGAACAGATACGCGCGCTGCGGGACCATGCCCATGCGCGCCCACAGCTCCTCGGGATCGCGGAGGCGGACGTCGAGGTCGTCGACGTGCACGGCGCCCGCCGTCGGGTCGGCGAGCCGCGCGATCAGCTCGAGCAGCGTGGTCTTGCCGGAGCCGGTCGCGCCGATGATCGCGGTGACCTCGCCGGGGCGCGCCACGAACGACATGTCGGCGAGCACCGGCGCGCTCGCGCCTTCATAGCGGTACTCGACGCCGCGCAGCTCGACGACGCCGGTCGGCTGCGGCGGCACGAGCGGCCGCGCGGGTGGGTCCATGCGCGGCACGAGGTCGAGCACCTCGACGATGCGCTCGGCGCACACCGCGGCGCGCGGGATCATGATCGACATGAAGCTCGTCATCATCACGGCGACGAGGATCTGGATGAGGTACGCGAGGTACGCGGTGAGCGCGCCGATCTCGAGGACGCCGTCGTCGATCTGGTAGCTGCCGAGCCACAGGACGGCGAGGCTCGACGCGTTGAACACGAGCATCACCGTCGGCCACATCAGCGCCTGCAGCCGCCCGATGCGCAGCGCGATCTCCGTGAGCTCGCCGTTCGCCTCCCCGAAGCGCGCCGCCTCCGCGGGCTCGCGCACGAACGCGCGGACGACGCGCATGCCGGTGATCTGCTCGCGCAGGATGCGGTTGATCCCGTCGATCTTCGGCTGCAGCGCGCGGTACTTCGAGATCATCCGCCCGATGATCGTGCCGATGCTCGCGGCGAGGACCGGGATGCAGACGAGCAGCAGCTTCGACAGCGCGAGGTCCTCGCGCAGCGCCATCACGATGCCGCCGACGCACATGATCGGCGCGGTCACGAGCATCGTGGCGCTCATCAGCACGAGCATCTGGACCTGCTGGACGTCGTTCGTCGAGCGGGTGATCAGCGACGGCGCGCCGATCGTGCCGACCTCGCGCGCGGACAGCTTGCCGACGTGGTGGAACACGGCGGCGCGCACGTCGCGGCCGTACGACATCGCGATGCGCGCGCCGAAGAACACGGCGGCGATCGACGCGGCGATCTGGAGCGAGGCGATCGCGAGCATCGCGCCGCCCATCGCGAAGATGTAGCCGGTGTCGCCGACGGCGACGCCGCGGTCGATGATCTTGCCGTTGATGCTCGGCAGGTAGAGCGTCGCGGCGGTGGACAGGAGCTGCAGCACCACGACGGCGGCGAGCTCCTTCTTGTAGGGGCGCAGGTACGTGCGCAAGAGGCGCCACAGCATCAGGGTTCCTCCTCGGGCGTGCGGATCCCGTCGAGCAACAGCGAGACGATCTCGTGCGGGGTGAGCGGCTGGTCGGTCATGCGCGGGTGCGCGCCGGCGAACGCGACGGCGCGGAACAGGCGCGCGGCCTGTTCGGGAGGGCAGCGGATCTCGGCGCCGTGCGGCTCGAACAGCGTGGCGAGCGCGGCGCGCAGCGAGACGTCGTCGGGCGGCGGCGGCGGGCGCTGCATCAGCGGCGGCGGCGTCAGCCGGAGCACGGCGATCAGCTGCCAGATGTGGCCGATCCGCCGGCTCAGGATCTCCGCGGCCTCGATCAGCTTCGTGCGCAGGTCGAGCGTGCGATCGATGCGCGCGAGCTCGGCCTCGGTCGGGCGCGGATCGAAGGCGCTCGCGATCGCGGCCTCGATCAGCGCCTCCTTGTCGGGGAATGCGCGGAACAGCGTGCCCTCGGCGACGCCGGCGGCCATCGCGAGCTGCGCGGTCGTGACCTCGCGCCCGTACTGGCGCAGGAGCGGCAGCGCCGCCGCGATGATGCTGGCCCGCCGGGCATCGGGAGCCATCGGAGCCGCGCGCGCCACGGCCTCTACTTAGCTGAGTGAGCACTCACTCGCAAGGTGGGACCGAATCATTCCTGCAAGCTACGTGTTACCGTGGGATGGTGAGGGGATCACGAAGGTTTGTCGCCGTCACGGCGATCGCGGCGGCCGCCATCGGCACCATCGCCGCCACCGCGCAGGCCAAGGGGCCCGAGGACGACGACGACGACGAGGGCACCGGTAGCGCCAGCGGGCTCGTCGCGCCGGCCGATCCCGCGAAGCGCTCGACGTGGCTGACCGAGAAGCTCGCGGCGGCGATCAACCCGCGCCTGCGCGCGCGGCTGTCGTACGTGGTCGTCGACCTGACGACGGGCCAGGAGCTCGCGACGCGCGACGCCGACAAGGGCATGAACATCGCGTCGAACGCGAAGCTGCTGACGTCCGTGGCGGCGCTGCGCACGCTCGGCGCGGGCTTTCGCTGGCGCACGTCGGTGCACGCGACCGGCAAGATCGACAAGGACGGCACGGTCGCCGGCGACCTGTACCTGCGCGGGCGCGGCGATCCGATGCTGACGGTGCAGCAGCTGCAGCACCTCGCCGAGGAGGTCGCGGCCGCGGGGATCCACGCCGTCGACGGGCGGCTCGTGATCGACGCGTCGTACTTCGACGACAAGTACGAGCCGCCGCACTTCTCCGAGCAGCCGTGGGAGCAGGCCGGGTTCCGCGCGCCGGTCGCCGCGCTCTCCGTCGCGCGCGGCGCGGTCACGGTGACGGTCGTCGCCGAGGCGGCGGGCAAGGCGCGCGTGACGGTGTCGCCCGAGTGCGACTACGTGAAGATCGTGAAGGACCAGGTGACGAGCTCGCGCGAGGGCGCGTCGCGGCTGCGCATCGAGGCGAAGACGGTGCGCGATCGCTTCGAGATCGAGGCGACGGGCGTGATCCGCGACGGGCGCGGCAGCTGGGACCTGCGCAAGCGCGTCGACGATCCGGCGCGCCTCGCGGGCGAGGTGTTCCGGAAGGCGCTCGCCGAGCACGGGATCCGGATCAAGCGCGGCGTCGCGTCGGGGACGGTGCCGACGGGCGCGAAGCCGATCGCCGCGCACGACAGCCAGACGCTCGCGGACGTGCTGCGCTTCATGAACAAGGCGTCCGACAACACGGTCGCCGAGACCGTGCTGAAGACGATCGGCGCCGAGGCGAAGAAGGGCGCGGCACCCGCCACGTGGGCCGACGGTGTCGCCGCGCTCGTCGCCGAGCTCGGCAAGGTGGGCGTCAGCGGCTTTCGGTCCGACAACGGCTCGGGCCTGTTCGCGTCGTCGGAGGTGAGCGCGCGCCAGCTCGTCAAGCTGCTGGGCGTCGCGCACAAGGACTTCCGGATCGGGCCCGACCTGATGGCGTCGCTCCCCGTCGGCGGCGTCGACGGGACGCTCGCGCGGCGCTGGAAGGGCCGCCCGGCGTACGGCCGCGTGCGCGCGAAGACGGGGACGCTCGAGAAGGTGTCGTCGCTGTCGGGCTACGTCGCCGTCGAGGCGGCGCGGCCGATCGCGTTCGCGATCATCGCGAACGACGTCGCGCCGGGGCAGATGCCGCTCGTGAAGGCCGCCGCCGACGACATGGTCGATGCGCTCGTCGCGTATCTGAGCGCCAGGTAGCTCGCTCGGGCCGTTGCTGGCTTCGGGGTGCGGTGGTACGAACGCCGCATCCAGATCGGAGAGGAGTAGTCATGGCCGAGCTCAAGGGAACCAAGACGCACGGAAACCTGAAGGAAGCGTTCGCGGGTGAGTCGCAGGCGAACCGCCGCTACCTCTATTTCGCCAAGGTCGCCGACGTCGAGGGCCAGCCGGACATCGCCGGTCTGTTCCGCGACACCGCCGAAGGCGAGACCGGGCACGCGCACGGTCACCTCGATTACCTGAAGCGCGTCGGCGACCCGGCGACCGGCGAGCCGATCGGCGACACCGTGAAGAACCTGAAGGCGTCGATCGCCGGCGAGACCTACGAGTACACGCAGATGTACCCGGGCTTCGCGAAGACGGCGCGCGAGGAAGGCTTCGAGGAGATCGCCGAGTGGTTCGAGACCCTGGCCCGCGCCGAGCGTTCGCACGCCGGCCGGTTCCAGAAGGGCCTCGACGGCCTCGCGAAGTAGCTAGCCGCTTCTCGGTTCGACGACGCGCGCGCCGCCGCGAGGCAGGCTGCCGCCCCACGACCCAGCCGTGGCGATGCGTTCTCGCGGCGGGTTCCGGTAGACGACGATCGGGCGCGCGTCAAGCGGGACGGTGCGCAGGCGCCGCGTCGCCGTCGCCGGGCGTTTGGCTTGCGGTTTCCCGGCGCCTCGCCTCGGCGCGGAGCTAGGATCTCCGCATGCGTGGTAGACAGGCCGCATGAGCCTCGTCCGACCGATCACCCGACGGGACATCAAGGGTCCCGCGCTGTACGCGACGATCCGCGACGACTACCGCAACCGCGTGATCGCGCTGAAGCGCCCGCGGCGCGTGCTCGTCGGGGACCGCGTGGCGATGGTGTTCGAGAACCGGCACACGCTGACGCTGCAGATCGAGGAGATGTGCCGCGCGGAGAACCTGACGCGCGACGACCAGATCGATGCGGAGATCGCCGTGTACAACGAGCTGATGCCGACGGAGGGCTCGCTGTCGGCGACGCTGTTCATCGAGCTGCCGACGGACGCGGACCCGTACGTCGCGCTGCGCGAGCTGGTCGGGCTCGACGAGCACGTCGTGCTGCACATCGGCGGGCACGCGGTCCGCGCGTCGTTCGAGCCGGGGCGCTCGACGGACGACAAGATCTCCGCGGTGCAGTACATCCGGTTCGTCGTCGACGCCGAGGTGTTCGCCGCGCTGCGCACGCCGGGGACGCCGATCGCGATGGAGATCGATCACCCGAGCTACCGGCACCGCGTCGACGGCTCCGAGGAGCTGCGCGCCTCGCTCGCGGCGGACTATGCGTAGCTTCGCCGCCGCGCTCGCGGTCGTGCTCGTCGCCGCGTGCGGCGCGAGCGACCAGGAACGGGCGCGGCGCGAGATACAGCCGTTCAAGTGCCACGACCGCTCGGTGAGCTACACCGCGGCGAAGCACCTCGCCGGCCAGGAGCTCGGCGTCTTGCTCGACTGCGCCGAGGCCGGCCCGCGCCTGCAGCGCTGGAAGATGGACAAGAGCGGCACGCGCGTCGAGGACGCGCGCAACATGACGCCGCGCGAGTTCGACGACATCTGGCGGCAGATCGACGGCGCCGGCTGGCCGAACATGAGGGACTGCACGGGGAGCGGCAAGAAGCAGGACCCCGTGTACACGTTCGACGTCAAGGACGACCAGAACAAGGCGACGTTCCAGTGCCAGGCGGCCACGATGCCGTTCCCGTGGAACACGATCGTCGATCCGCTCGACGCCGCCGCGCAGCGCAGCGGCAAGCAGCTCGGCGACGACGAGCCCGCCGAGCTGAAGGCGCTCGACAAGAAGAAGCCGCCCAGATGACGTCCCTCCGGCACGCAGCGCCGTTCGCCTCGAGCGTCGACACGAGCGCCGAGGGCGCCCCGCACGTCGTAGGTGGGGGTGCTCGCGGCGCGGATCGCATCGGGCGCGATGACGCAGTCGCAGACGCTCGCCGACGAAGACGAGACCCCGCCGACTGCGCACGAACGGCTCGGCTCGGTTGCGGCGGCGGCGAGGCGAGGCCGGCCTCGACGGAGGTGGGCCGGTGACGGGGTTGCTCGCGGGTGGCACGGCGGTGGTGACCGGCGCCAGCCGTGGGATCGGGCGGGCGATCGCGATGCGGCTCGCGGCGGCGGGGGCGGAGGTGGCGCTGTGGGCGCGCGATGAGGGCGCGCTCGGGCGCGTCGCCGGCGAGATCGAGGCGGCGGGCGGGCGCGCGCGCGGGTTCGTGTGCGACGTCGCCGACCCGGCGGCGGTCGTCCGCGCGGCGGACGCCGTGCGCCGCGCCATGCCACCGGTGCGCATCGTCGTCAACAACGCGGGTGCGGTGCTGCGCTCGGAGACCGCGGCGATCACCGACGAGGGATGGCGCCGCGTGATGGCCGTCAACGCCGACGGCACGTTCCACGTGACGCGCGCGTTCCTCGCGGATCTCGTCGGGCACGGCCCGAACGGGCGCATCATCAACATCGCATCGCGCGCCGGCCGCGAGGGGACGCCGCTGCTCGCGGCGTACTGCGCCGCGAAGCACGCCGTCGTGGGCTTCACCCGGGCGCTTGCGGAGGAACTCCGCGCTGCTAAGGTCTCGGTGAATGCGATCTGTCCCGGCAGCGTGGACACGGCGATGCTCCGCGAGGGGTTGCCTGGTGCAAGGCCAGACATGACCCCCGACGACATCGCGAGCACCGCGCTGTACCTCGCGACGCCAGCGCCGGACGGAGCGCCGGCCGCGCTGACCGGCACCTGCATCGACGTGTTCGGATAAGGAGGAGGATGCAAGGGCTCATGCGGGACACCTACGAACCCCACGCGCTGTCCTCGCTGCCGATCTTTCCGCTGCCGAACTGCGTGCTGTTGCCGGGCGGGCTCATGCCCCTCCACGTGTTCGAGCCGCGCTACCGCGAGCTCACACGCGATTGCCTGGCGTCGCACCACATGATGGGCATCGCGCGCCTGCGCCCCGGGTACGAGACGTCGTACTACGGCCGTCCGCCGGTGTACGACCGCGTCGGGGTCGGCAAGATCATCTGCTCCGAGGAGCTGCCCGACGGGCGCTTCGCCCTCCTCCTCCGCGGCGTCGCCCGCGTCGAGATCGCGCGCGAGCTGCCGGCGGGCGCGCGCACGTACCGGTGCGTCGAGGCGCGCGTGCTCGACGACGCCGGCTACGACGACGCCGACGCGCGCGCGCAGCACCACCGGCTGATCGCGCTGTGCGATCGGCTCGCCGAGGTGATCGATCAGGGCGGCCCGCAGCTGCGCGACCTCGTGCGCTCGTTCGAGTCGCCGGGCTCGTGCGCCGACGCGGTCGCCGCCGCGCTGATCATGGACGCCGACGCGCGCCAGGAGCTGCTCGAGTCGTGCGACCCGATGGCGCGCCTGCAGCGGACGCTCGGGCACGTGAGCCACCTCCTGTGCGAGCTCGCTCCGTGCGACGGCGCCGTGAACTGAGGTGATGTCCTCGACGGTGCGCGTGACGCTGCGGCGCGCGACGTCCGACGAGCGGACGTGGATCGAGGACGTGCACGTCGCCGCGCTCGGGCCGGTGGCGCTCGTCGGCTACGGCTGGACCGCGGAGCGGCTGCGCGCGCAGTTTCGCAGCGAGGTGTCGCCGGCGACGTGCGTCGTGATCGCGACCGAGGGCGCCGCCGGCGCGCGCGACGTCGGCTACGTGTCGATCGTCGACCGCCGCCACCACTGGTACATCGACGCCTTCGCGATCGCACCGAAGTTCCAGAAGAAGGGCGTCGGCGGCGCAGCGCTGCGCGCGATCCTCGACGACGCCGGCATCCTCCCCGTGCGCCTCAGCGTGCTGCGCACGAACCGCGCGCGCTCGCTCTACCTGCGGCTCGGCTTCCTCGTGACCGGCGGCGACCAGCTCCGCGAGCAGATGGAGTGGCGCCGCTGACGAGCGGCTACTTCCTCGGAGCGCCCGTCGGAATCGCCTGCTCGCGATGCAGGTCACGGAGTGGCGCCGCTGACGAGCGGCTACTTCCTCGGAGCGCCCGTCGGAATCGCCTGCTCGCGATGCAGGTCATGGAGCGGCGCCGCTGACGAGCGGCTACTTCCTCGGCGGCGGCTTGACGCACAGGTTGGACGCGCAGACGAGGCCGAGGCCGCACACGACCTCGGCGTTGCAGACGTCGCCCTCGGTGGCGAGCGGGCGCGCGGGCGTTTGTGGGCCCTGGGGGCCCTGGGGGCCCTGGGGGACGTAGGCGCGCGGCTGCTGCGGCGTGTTCTCGGGGGCGTCGGCGTAGCCGTTGCTGTTGGGGCCGCCGGCGAACGGGGGCTGACCGGGGACGCCGCCGTTGCGGTAGTAGGCGGCGTTGAACTCGTTCTGCGCGAAGCGGCAGCTCTTCACGCGGTTGTGGCCGACGTAGGCGCCGGCCCCGGCGACGCCGGCGAGCACGAGGCTCGACGCGATCGCCGAGCCGCGGTTCTCCGTGCGCGTGGTGTCCTCGCCCTGCGTGATCGCGCCGACGACGGCGATGATCGACAGGCCGGCGATGATCGCGTCGACGGTGGGCCACGTCATCTGCGCCGTGCACTCCGGTGGGATCGCCGACGGCGGGCTCGTGCGCTCCGGCGGGTTCTGCGTGAGGAAGAACGAGCAGCCGGTGAGCGAGATGGCGGCGGCGAGCGCCGCGAGTCTGTGATGCATGATTCCCCCGAGGACGATGACTGCAAGCGCCCCGCCACGCCGACGCGATCGCCCATCTTGACGATCGCACATCTCGCCGCGCCGCGTGGGTGTCCGATGGGTGTGCGGTGCTCGACGGCGTGGTTGTCGTACCCACCTCACGGTCACTTCACGATGCGGTAGCCCTCCTTGCGCTTCTGCATCGCTCGCTTCTCGGCATCCGACTTCGCCGCCGACGCGACGCCCAGGTTCGACAGGCGCACCTGCCCCGGGCTCCCGTTCTTGCCGAACGTCGCGAAGTGGTGCGTGCCGCGCACCTCGATCTTCCAGAACTTGTCCTCGTCGTCGTTGACGAGGCTCTGCCGCCACGCAACGGCGCCGTACTTCGCGTACGGGCCGTCGTCGTCGGCAGGTTCTTCCTGCTCTTCTGCTTCTTCGTCCGGAGGCGGAGGCGGAGGCGGAGGCACCTTCGCCTTCGCGGCCTGCTTGGACTTCGGCGGCGGCGGCGCTTCGTCGCTCGGCGCCTCGCCGCGGATCGGGGCGGGCTTCGGCGGGGGCGCAGCCGCGGGGAGGTCGACGTCGATGCGCTCGCCGACCCACGCCGGGAAGCGCGGCACGCCGTCCTCGGTGAGCTCCTGGTAGCGGAACGTGATGACGGCGCCGATCTTCACCGGGTTCTCGCGCTCGGCGTCCTTGAAGCCGGTGCCGACGTTGAACTGGATGCCGCTCGGCAGCTCGCAGATCAGCGCGCCGAGCCGGCCCTTGTGCCTGCCGGTGCCCGGCGAGTGCCCGACGACGCGCGCCTCGGCGTCGTGGAACGTCTTCACCTTGAGCAGCGTCTGCGAACGCCCGACCTCGTACTTCGAGCCGGGGCGGCGCAGCATCAGGCCCTCGCCGCCGAGGCCCTCGATGCGCCGCAGCTCCTCGCGCAGGTGCGCGAAGCCCGCGCACGGGTCGTGCTCGAGCACCCGTGCGTGCGGCGCCCCCGCCCGCTCGAGGACCTTCTTCGCGTGCGCGATCCGGTCCTCGAACCCGCCCTTCGCGTTCGGCGCGTCGAAGATCACGTACTGCACCGACCGCCACTCGGCGTTCGCGGCACCGGCGCGCACGATGCTCGTCGTCTTGTTGAACATCTTGCGCCCGACCCACAGCTCGCCGTCGAGCGTGTCGGCCGGCAGGTCCGTCGTGAACCAGTCGGGCGCGTAGAACACGTTGCCGTTGCGGGACACGAACGTCTCGCCGTCCCAGTACGCGCGGATGCCGTCGAGCTTCTCGCTCATCCACCACCCGGTCGGGTCGTGGTCGACCTCCCACTTGTGCGCGAGCAGCACCGGCGGCGCCGTCTCCTTCTTCACCGCGCGCCCGCCCGACGAGCCGCCCCCGCCGCCGCTGCCGCGCACGACGGTCGCCGCGCGCGACGCCGACGTCGCGCCGCACCGCACCGCCTCGTGCTCGTCGCCGAGGTACGCGCGCAGGTGCTTGCACGTGCGCAGGTCGACGCCGAGGCTCTGGTTCCTCCACGCCGGGCATGTGCACATGTACACGTTGCCGTGGCGGGTCAGCGTGTACGTGCTGCTCGAGCCCTCGACCTCGACGGAGTCACCGTCCTCGAGCGCCGGGCTCTCGGCCTCCTCGGCCTCGGCTTCATCGTCCATCCGGACGATTGTAGAGCACCCTATCCCTCGACGTAGCCCTCACCACCGAGCGTCTTCTTGAGCCGCTCGAAGGCCTTCTTCGCAGCGTCGGGGTTCGCGTAGGCCTCGGTGGACTCCATGCGCACCGTCGTACCCTCGAGCCACAGCGTGGTCTCGACCTTGCGCGGGCCCGCCTGCAGCGACAGCTTGGTCCCCGGCGGGCGCTTGGCCGCCGCGGGTGCGGGCGCCGGCGCCGCCGCCGCGGGCTTCGCGGCCGCCGCGGGCTTCTTCTTCGGAGGCGGCGCTTCTTCTTCCTCCTCCTCCTCCTCGTCCTCCTCCTCCTCGCCCTCGTCGCCCTGCTCCTCGAGATCCTCGTCCTCTTCCTCCTCCGTCCCACCCTTGTCGACGTAGCCCTTCTTGCGCTTCTCGCGCACGAGCTTGTCGTACTCCTTGTTCGCGTCGCCGCTGTTCGCGAAGTCCTTGACCTGCGTCTGACCGTTCGAGCCGATCTTGCCGTAGTTGACGTACAGCGTCTTGCCCTCGACGCGGGCGCGCCAGAACTTGCTCGACGTTCCTTCCTCGAACTCGAGATGTACCGTCCAGTCGCTCATCACTTCACCTCGCGGGCTGCGATCAGCTTGTCGATGCGCTCCATGAAGGCGCGACCGCGCTCGCGGTCGGTCATCATGATGAACGCGGCCATGCCCTTGAGCTCCTCGAGCGACTCGCCCTTGCCGGGCCGCCCGAGCTCGCGGTTGCGGATCGCCGCGCGGAGCTCGCGCTGCGTCGTGCGCGGCACGCGCGCCGTCGGGCGCCCCTGGGCCTCGTTGACGACGAGGCCGGTCACCTTCTGGCGGGCGCCCTTGCGCATCACGCGCGTCTTCTTCGTGTGGATCTCGAAGCCCTCGGCGCGCACGATCATCGTCGTCGCACGCAGGAGCGATCCGATCGCGGCCTTGCCGTCGCCGTGCCACGAGAACGTCAAGTCGTCGGCGTAGCGCGTGTAGCGGCAGCCGAGCTTGCGCGCGAGGCCGGCGAGGCGGCAGTCGAGCCGCAGGCACAGCGCGTTCGTGATCGACGGGCTCGTCGGCGCGCCCTGCGGCAGCGAGCGCGGGCCGATCGCGACGTAGTGCACCTTCCCGTGCGTCTCGACCTCCTCGCGCGGCGACTCCGTCGCGAGCAGCGCCATCAGCGTCGCGACCTGCTCGCCGAGGCCGGCGCGGCGCAGGAGGCCCTTCACGCGCCGCATCGTCACCGTCGGGTAGAACCCGCGGATGTCGAGCTTCACGACGACGTGCGCGCCCGCGTGGACGCGCGCGTTGCTGACGATCGAGCGGCCGGTGATGAAGCCGTGCGCGGCGCCGTGCACCGGCAGGTGCTCCGTCACCTCGGTCGTGATCCAGCGCTGGATGCGCTTGAGGTCGGGCTTGGGCGCCGAGATCAGACGGGCCGTGCCGTCGCGCTTGGGCACCGTCCAGCGGCGGTAGTGCGTCCCCGAGTCGACCTCGCGGTGGTAGGACAGCCAGCGCAGGCGCGGGATGTCGACGCCGACGGCCTTCGCGAACGCCTCGACGTCGGCGAGCTTGGGCAGCGCGTTGTCCTGCCGCTTCTTCTCGGGGTCGTCGGCATCGAAGCGATCGACGTCGGCGGTGTCGTGCCAGAACACGCCCGGTCCGAGGTGGACGATGTGCGCGCGCTTGTACGCGGACCACGCCCGCTTGTAGAGCTCCTTGCGGACGCGGCGCTCCTCGTCGCGACGCGCCTTGAACAGCTTCTTCTCGGCGTCCGTCATGTTCGGCGGGACGCCGGTCGATGCGAGACCCTGGCGGGCGACCTCGGCGTCGACCCACTCGCGGATCCCGCCGGCCGCTGCGACGTCGGCCCATGTCAGCGCGGGCTCAGTCATGACTGCACACGATGGAAAAGGTGGAGAAGGACTCGAAGACCGCTACCTCCCTCATGGGACACGGTAGGCTCACCGGTTCGCCGGCCGGAGGGCATCATGTTCGACGCCTCAAACCGCGGTGGTGTGGTTGGTCCAGCTGAGGCGTCGAACATGATGCCCTCCGGCCGAGCGGACCAAGAACAGCCTACCTTGTGGAGATTGGCCAGTGATTTTGCCCGAGCGGCGCGACGCCGCTCACGCACCGAAGTGCTGGCTAACGATCTCGAGTCCTCCTCCAAAACAGATGAGGAGTGAGTCACAGACAAAGATCGGAGAAGGAGTCGAGGGTCGCTACCTCCCTCATGGGACACGGTAGGCTCACCGGTTCGCCGCGCGCGGGGCCCCATCGCGCACTGCTCAAACCGCGGTGGTGTGGTTGGTCCAGCTGAGCAGTGCGCGATGGGGCCCCGCGCGCGAGCGGACCAAGAACAGCCTACCTTGTGGAGAATGGCCAGTAATTGTACCCGAGCGGCGCGACGCCGCTCTTGCACCGAAGTGCTGGCTAACGATCTCCTCGACTCCTTCTCCGAAACAAAACGAAGTGTGGACTGCGTCCTTTCGTGGTGGTGATGGTCAGTCCTGGGTCGCATCGAGCCATCCTTTCGCGCCCAGGTCCTCGAGACGTGCGAAGTACGCACTCCGCGCGTCCTGATTCGAATCGAACTTCTGCCGCTGCATGCGCAGCGCGCCGCCGAGGCCGAAGCGCGACGTCACCGTGCGCCCGTCGAGCGACAGCCGGAACGTCTCGGCCCCCTTCGCCGTGCGGCGCAGGAGGATGCGCGTCTCGGCGGTGATCTGCGCGCGGCCCTCGGGCGTCTCGCGCGCGGCCTCGAGCTGCGCCTGCTCGCGCGCGAACTGCACGCGCAGCGCGACCATGTGCTCGCACGGCCCTTCCTTGATGCCGGAGCGCCGGAACGCATTGCACGTGCACGACGCCGACGACGTGCGGCCCTCGCGGTCGATCGTGAACGCCGGGTAGAACGTGCGGTGCGCCTTCGCGTCGACGACCTGGCCCTCGATCGCGCGGCCCTCGATGCCCTGGTCGGCGACCTTCGTGAGCGCGATCGCGCCGGCCTCGCCGAGGAGGCGGTGCGCGGCGGCCTCCTTCGCGTCGCGGAACTTCAGCGCCGACGCCGGCACCGGCGTCGCGAGCAGCGGGCGCGCGTACAGCTCGCCCGTCGCGAGGTCGTGGCCGAGGCGGAGCTGCGCGAGGCCCGCGAGCACCGTGCGGCGCACGTCGGTGCGCGAGCGGCCGAGCTTGGCCGCGAGCTGCGCGTCGGTCTGCGGCGTCGCGCACGCGGCGACGGCGGCGTCGATCGCCGGCGCGTCGTCGTCGGCGGCGAGCAGGTCAAAGGTCGAGATGCCGGCCCAGCCGGCGTCGGTCCAGCCGCTCAGCGCGAGCGACAGCGTCGCGTCGCCGAGGTCGACGACGTAGACCGCCGGCAGCCCCGGCCCCGCGATCGCGACGTCGAGCCGGCGCGCGTGCGGCAGGATGCGCGACAGCACGCTCAGGCGCTGGCGGCCCCACGTGCGGATCACGCGCGGCTGCGAGCCCTGGTACGGCCCGCCCGTGCCGCGCACGACGAGGTCCCACGGCTCGAGCACCAGGCGCGGCGGCTCGCCGGGCACGAGCTCGTAGCGCAGGCCGCGCGGCGCCGTGCGCGCCTTGCGCATGCGCAGCGTGAGCAGCACGTTGTACAGGTCGATCGGCGCGAGCTCGAAGCGCTCGGCGGCGAGCAGCGTCGCGGCCTGCATCTGGCCGAACGCGCGCAGCCAGCGCATCGGCACGGTGCGCGAGCGCGCCGCCTTCGGGTCGTTGTCATTCGCGCCGCTCCGCGCCGGCGCAAAGTCGAACGTCGTCGGGCGGTAGCTGCGCACGCGCGCGATCGATGCGAGCGCGGCGCCGAGGTCGACGAACGTCGAGCCGTACGCGCGCCCCGCGTCGCCGGGGTGATCGGCGTCGACGAGCGCGGCCGGGCGCCGCAGCGTGAGCTGCGCGTACGTCGCCTCGTCGCGCGACATCAGCTCGAGCCGCAGCGCCTCGGGTCCGACGGTGAGGACCGGGTCGATCGACTCGTCCTGCTTCGCGGCGACGCCGTACTGCAGCGCGAGGTACTCCTTCTGCGCGTCCCACACCGCCTTGCCGACACCCTTGCCGCGCTGGATGAGGTACGCGAGGTAGTCGGCGCGGTCGGTCGCCTTGCGGCGCAGGTCGCTCGCGAGGACGTCGCCCATCGCGAGCAGCGCGTCGCGCACGACGCCGGGGCGATGCAGGCGCGCGGCGAGGTGCGCACCGGCGCGCTCGCCGTCGGTCGGGATGGACACCCGCATGCCGCCGTCCGGGTTCACCTTGACCGCGGTCGGGCCGAACGAGACCGGGATGGTGAGGTTGTCACTCATCGTCGTCCTCCTCGTCCTCGTCGTCGTCGTCATCGTCGTCGCGGGCGATCTGGCGCGCCTTCCGCGAGATGTCGCCGTCGCCGTCGACGAAGTACAGGAACTTCTCGAAGTCCATCTCGATGCCGGCGCTCACGACGACGAACGCCTTGCCCTTCGCGGCGCCGGGCTTGAGCCGCGGCGTCGCCCAGACGTCACCGCCCTTGACGTAGTACATGAGGTTGTCGTCGCGCTGGATGCCGCAGAGGTAGATCTTGCCCGACTCCTTCGGGCCGAGGTTCACCAGCTGCCCGCCGCCGCTCGACGCGTGGACGGTACCACCGTCGTCGTCGTCGTCCTCGTCGTCGTCGTCCTCTTCATCCTCATCATCATCGTCGTCGTCCGAATCGTCGTCGTCGTCGTCGTCCGAGTCGTCGTCGTCGTCCGACTCGTCGTCGCTCACCTCGTCGTCGGAGTCATCGTCGTCGTCATCGCCGTCGCCGTCGTCGTCGTCGTACGACGCGCTCTCGCCGTCGTCGTCGTCGTCGTCATCGTCCGAGCTGCTGCCGCCACCGCCGCCGCCGCGACCTTCGGGGCCCTTGTCCTGGCCCTCGGGGTAGTGCTTCGCCTTCGCGCGCAGGATCCGCTTGAGCGACTTCCACGCGGCGAGCCGGATCGCGTCCTCTTCCCGCTCGTCCTTGTGGATCTTCTCGAGGGCCGCGAGGACCTCGTCGTCGACGAAGCGGCCGAGGGCGCCGATCGCGGCGAGGCGGCCCGGATCGCTGCCGGAGGCGGTCGCGATCGCGAGCAGCTCCTCGACGCGGCGGCCGTGGAGGCTGACCGCGAGCGCCCACGTGCGGGTGCCGGCGTCGGCCGTCATCGGCCTGGCGAGCTCGCGCCACGCCGCGAGGGCGAGCGGCTCGATCGTCGTGGCGTCGGCGCGGGCGCCGAGGGCGCGCACGGCCGCGGCCGCACCGGCGGGCTGCTTCGCCGCCAGGACGGAGGTGGCGAGCGCGCGGATCTCGCGGTCGCCGTCGCCGACGCGCTTGCCGAGCTCGGCGAGCCCGGCGCTCGACGACGCCGCGGCGAGCACGGCGGCCGCCTCGCGCCGCAGGTCCGCCGGAGCCTGATCGTTCGCGATCGCGGCGAGCGCCGCGGCCTCGACGGCGACGGCACCGGCCGCGCCGACGCGCCGCGCGGCCCACATCCCCGCCTGCAGGGCCTCGAGCTCGCGGTCGCGGAGCTCGTCGTTGCCGCTGTTGGCGGGCCGCGCCGCGACGGCGACCGACGAGCGCGCGACCGACGCCGCGATCGCATCGCCGAGCGAGCGCGCGGCCTCGCCGGCGTTGCCCGCGATCCACGATGCCTCGGTGCGCGCCGCGGGCTCGGCGTCGCCGAGCGCCGCCATCAGCTCCGGCTGCGGCAGCGCGCCGCGCCGGATCACGCCCTCGCGCAGGTCGCGCCGCGTCCCGGCGCTCTTCACCGCGCCGAGCTTGCCGACGAGCACCGCCGGATCACCGTCGGTGGCGAGGTAGCGCGCGGCCGGCTCGCTGATGTGGTCGTACTCGACGAGCAGCGCGTGCATGCTGACGCGCGTGCGGTCGCCGGCGAGCACCTTCTTGAGCGCGGTCATCGCCTCGTTGCGGATGCTCCAGTCGTCGGCGGACAGGAGCGTCGCCAGCACGGCCTCGCTGCGCTCCGAGCGCGCGAGCCCGAGCTCCTCGATCGAGTGCCGGCGCGCGCTGCCGATCGCGATCGGGTCCATCGCCACGCGCTCGAGGATCGACAGCTCGCCCGCGTAGCGCAGGCCGGTGAGCGCGCGCATCGTGAGCGCGCCCTCGGCGGCGAGGGCGTAGCGCTCGACCTTCGCGCGCACGTCGGCGGCCTCGTCCCCGGTGAGGCCGGGCAAGAGGCGGCCGAGCGCCTCGACGGCGACCGGCTTGTGCCGGATCGCGAGCTCGTCGTCGGGCGCCGGCTCGAGCAGCGGCAGCAGGTGATCGAGCGCGCGCCGGTCGCCGAGCGAGCCGAGCGCGAGCATCGCGCGCTCCGGCTCGTCCTCCTCGCCGGCCTTCGCGACGAGCAGGAGCGGCTGGAACGCCTCGGGGCGCTTGCGCGCGGCGAGGCCGAGCGCGGCCGGCAGCACGAGCTCGCGGCGACCGCCGCGCCGCGCCGCCTCGAGCGCGATCAGCGTCGCGCCCGGCACGTACTCGGCGCGCAGCGCGAGCGCCGACGCGGCGGCGACGCGCACGTCGGGCTGGCGATCGCCGAGCAGGCGCGCGAGGACGTCCTCCGCCCCGCGGTCGTCGACGTCGCCGAGGAACTTCGCGACCGCCGTCCGCACCTGCACGAGCGGGCTGCGCGCGGCCTCGGCGAGGTGCGGCAGCGCGAGCTGCTCGCGGAAGCGCGTGCGCGTGCGCCCGTCGGGGAGCTGCTGCGCCTTCCTCGTGCGATCCGTGAGGCAGCGCTCGAGCGCGCTCAGCACGTCGTCGGCGTGCTCCTCCGCGTCGCTCTCCTTGCCGGTCGGCACGTCGGCGACGAGGCGCACGAGGCACGCGGCGCCCGCCGGGCTGCCGATGCGCGAGAGGCCGGAGATCAGCTCGTAACGGTCGGCCGTGCGATCCGGATCGTCGTCGAGGCGCGCGGCGACGACCTCGGCCGCGGCGGCCGCGGACTCCGGCTTGTCGGCGAGCCCGACGAGGGCCTCGAGCGCCTCCTCGGCGTTGTCCTCGCTGCGCAGGAACGCGCCGAGCACCTCGATGCCCATCGGGTTGCCGCGCTTCGCGAGCGCGACCGCCGCCGCGAGGCGCAGGTCGGCGTGCTCGCTGCCGAGCGCGGCCGCGAGCGCGTCGGTGATCGCGGGTGACGGGTCGCCCGCGGTCGCGAGCTCGCCCACCGCCGCGAGGCGGACGTCGCCGTGGCGGCTGCGCGCCGCGACGAGCTGCGGCTCGTAGCTGCCCGCCGGGTACAGGCGCGGCAACCGCAGCGCGGCGTGCTCGCGCACGTCCTTCTCGTCGGCGTCGAGCGCCCGGCGCACGAGCGCGGCGGCCGCGGCGTCGCCCGCCTGTGCGAGCCCGACGAGCTCGTCGATCGCGGCGATGCCGAGGTCCGGCGCGCCGCTGATCGCGAGCTGCAGCGGCGCGAGCGCGCCCTTGGGGTGCAGCGAGCGCAGCGCGGCCATCGCGGCCTGGCGCACGAGGTGGTGCGGGTCGCCGACGGCGTGACCGAGCACCGGCAAGACGGCGTCGGCGCCGACCGCTTCCTCGCGCGCGAGGTCGACGAGCCGGCCGATCGCGTCGCGGCGCACGCGGTGCGTCTCGTCGGCCTCGCCGCGCGCCGGCGCCTGGCGCACGAGGCCCGCGTACGTGCCGAACACGAGCCGCTGCGCCGCGGCCTGGTCGGCCGACACCGGCCGCCCGACGCGCACGAAGATCTTCGCGAGCGACTCGAGCTCGGTGGCCTCGGGGTCGCGGCGGTCTGTCGATGACCCCGAGTTGTTGACGAGGCGGCGCAGCCAGCCCCGGCGGCGCGTGGTGCGCTTCTCCGTCGAGAAGCTCGTGTGCGGCGCAGGCGTGCGCGCGGCCGGGCCGGCGAGGCGCTGGGCCTCGCGCCAGAACGTGAGCGGCTGCGTGCGCAGCGCGAGCACCTGCGCGGCGGCGTAGCGCCGGCTCGGCTCGTCGGAGGCGATCGCGTCGGCGAGCACCTGCAGCACGGCGGCGCGCTGCGGCGCCGCCGGCCAGTCCTTCATGTCGGCGGCCTTGTCGGGCTTCTTCGGGCCGACGAAGTCGCCGACGACGTCGGGCGACAGCACCTCGCCCGACGCGCGCCGCTCGAACAGCCGCGCCGCGACGAAGCGGATCTCGGCGCTCGGGCTCGCCATCGCGTCGACGAGCAGGTCCGGCGCGATGCCGGCCTCCTGGAGCGCGACGTCGCGCGCGACGATCACGGCGAGCGCGAGGTCCTGGATCTCGCGGTCGCGGTCCTCGAGGCCCTGGCGCAGGCCGCGCACGCCGTCGGGGCCGAGCGCGACGAAGCCCACGATCGCGCCGATGCGCAGCGGGCGATGGTCGTGGCGCTGCGTGCCGGCGAGCACCGGCAGCGCGCGCAGGTCGCCGAGCTTCGCGAGGCCCTCGCCGCCCCACGAGCGCACCGGCAGGTCGTTGTGGCCGAGCAGCGCGAGCAGCGCGTGGAGCGCCTTGTCGTTGCCGGGCTGCGCGAGCGTCGCGATGCCGCGCGCCGCCATCTCGCGGACGATCGGATCCTCGTCCTCGATCAGCCCCTGCTGGAACGCCAGGCTCGACGCCGAGCCGATGTCGGCGAGCGCGCGCGCGGCGCGCTGGCGGTGCGCATCGTGCGGGCGGTTGACGTCCGTCTTCGGGATCGACAGGAGGCGCGTCGCCGGGGCGATGCCCTTCTCGTCGCGCCGCTTGCCGCACAGCTCGCACGCGTGGACCTGGAGCTCGTAGAAGATCGACGCGAACGCGAGCGCGAAGCCCTCGGCGTCGCCGGGCGCGACCGCGTCGAGGCCCTCGATCGCCGCGTCGTGCACGACCGGGTTGTCGTCCTTGACGAGCTGGACCAGGCGCGCGCGCACCTGCGAGGCCGGCGACTTCTTCGATCCGAGGCAGCCCGCCGCGCGGACCTGGGGCGCCGGGGAGCTCATCGCCGCGACGTGGATCTCGGCGGGGAACACCGCGTCCTTGGCGGCGTCGGGATCCGGCTGGCGCGTGAGCGCCTGGTACGCGGCGAGGCCGACGGCGCCGACGGCGTCGCCGACGAGCTTCAGCAGCAGCGCGTCCATCTCCGCGCTCGACTGCTTCGCCTGGCGGCGGCGATCGATCTCGGCGACGACCTGCGTGCGCAGATCCGCGTGGCGGCTGGTGGCGCCGCGCCCGAGCGGCGTGAGCGGCGCGGACGCGTGCCACGCCCACAGCGTGCGGAACGCCTCGCCGCGCACCTTCGCGGCCTCGTCGTCGAGCGCATCGCCGAGGAGGCCGCTCGCACGGGCGTGGGTCTCGGCGTCACCGCCGGGCACGCCGACGCGGACGAGGATCTGCAGCGCGCGGACGCGCACATCCTCCTGGCTCGTGCGCAGCGCGAGCTCGGCGAGGTCGAGCTCGGCGGCGGGGCCGCCGGCGGCGGCGGTCTTCGCGAGCGCGTCGAACGCGAAGTCGCGGACGTCCTTGTCGCCGTCGTCGAGCAGCCACGCGAGGCGGGCGGCCAGGCGATCGTCGTCGGGCCACGTCGCGAGCGCGAGGACCAGGTTCGCGGTGGCGCCGCGCCGGAGCGCCGGATCGGGCTCGCGCGTGAGCTGCAGGACGGCGCCGATCGCGCGCGGATCTCCGAGCGCGAGGAGGCAGCCGGCACCGCGGCTCGCGGCGTCGGGGTTGCGGCAGGCGAGCTGCGCGAACAGCGGCTCGAGCTGCTCGTCGCCCAGGACCTTGCCGTCGTCGGGCGGCAGCGCGAGCGGCATCGCGAGCTGCTCGGCGAGCTTGCCGACCTGCGCCTGGATCGTCGGGATCAGCGGCAGCAGGCGCGCGGCGAGGCGCGGCCGCTGCAGGAGCGCGGCGATGAACGCGGCGCTGCGCACGCCCGGGTCCGGATCGTCGAACGCCTCGGCGGCGAGCCGGCGCCCCCCGCCCGCCGGCGGAGGAGCCGAGCCGAAAGATGACGGATCTTCGGTGCGAACGACGAAGCCGAGGTGCAGGAGCGCGAGCGCCCGGATGCCCGGCACGCCGCGCGCGAGCACCGTGCGCACGGCGTCGAGCGGATCCGGAGAGATCGCGAGCAGCGCCGTGAACGCGGCCTGGCGCACCGCGACGTGCGGATCGCGCAGCGCATCGGCGACGAGGCCGGCGGCGATGACCGAGGACTTCGCGAGCGGGACGAGCGCGTCGACGGCGCGCGCGCGCACGTCGTCGTGCTGCGACGCGAGGCCGGCGCGGATCGCGGCCAGGGGCTGCTCGGTCTCGAGGTCGCGCAGCGCGTGGAACGCGGCGAGGCGGAGCTCGGGCTGCGCCGCGTCGAGCGCGCCGCGCAGCGCCGGGCGGCTGGCCCGCCGCTGCGAGCGCACCATCGCCTGCGTCGCGGCGACGCGCACCTCCGCGGGCGCGTTGCCGAGCGCGTAGTCGAGCAGCACGCGCGCCTCGGCCTCGGCGAGGTCCGCGAGGCGCGCGACGATCTCGAGCTTGACCTTGACCGCGGCCTTGGCATCGCGCAGCGACGCCTCGTAGCCGTCGAGGACGGAGCCGATCGTGACGAGCGTGCTGTCGACGGGATCGAGGTCCGCGCCGATCGCGACGGCGGCGACCTTGCGCCGCGTCGAGCACAGCCACAGCCGGCCGGCGGCCTTCTCGACCTTCGCCACGGGTCCAGGCGCGAACGCCATCGCCGTGATCGGGCCGAGCGCGGCGAGCTCGAGCGTGCGCGGGCGGCGGTTGCCGTCGAGGAACCACGCCTTGACGGCGGCGTCCTCGCCGGCGGTGAACGCGCGGCGCGGCTGCTCGCGGCCCGCATCGTCGACGACGAGCGGCCCGAGCACGAGCCCGCGCGCGGCCGCCTCGTGGCCGTGATCGCCCGAGCGGTCGGTCGCCTCGACGTCGCCGACGATGAAGCACAGGCGCAGCGAGCCGTCGCCGCACGCGACGGCCGCGCGACCGTCGCCGACGCACGCGACCGCGCGGATGCCGCCGTCGCCGCCCGGTGCGATGGCGCGGGGCTTTCCGTCGGCGCCGATCACGCGCAGCTGGCCGTCGGCGCCGCCGGCGACCCACAGGCCGGCCGGGTCCGCGGCGACGGCCGTGATCGGGCCGTCGGAGAGCGCGTGCTTCGCGGCGACCGACAGCGACGGCGCCGCATTCGCGAACGCCACCTTCACCAGGTGGAGCGCGCCGTCGGCGGTGCCGACGCCGATCGTCCCCGCATCCCCGCGCGCGACGCTCGCATCGAGCGCGATCGCGCGGATCACCCCACCGAGCGACAGCTGCGCGAGGCGCTTCTGCCCGGTGACGTCCCACGCGGCGAGCGTGCCGTCGTCGCCGCCGGAGAACAGCAGCTCGTCGCCCGCGAACGCGAGCGCGGCGATGGCCGTGCCGGCCTCGAGGCTCCAGCCGGTGCCTTTGCCCTCGAGCAGCGACGTCGGGAAGACGTGGATGGCCGAGCTCGTCACGCCGGCCGCGTCGCGGCGCCCGCCGACGGCGACGACCTCGCGGCCGACCGCGATCGCCTCGAGGCGCTCGGTCCAGGTACCGTTCGTCACGCAGCGCCTCCGAGTGCTTCCTTGTGCGTCGCGCGCAGCGCCGTCACCGCCTGCACGCTGGCCTGCCACTCGCCCTTCGCCGTCGAGGCGCTGAACTCGCCGAGGATCGGCATGATCGCCTTCGCGAGCTCGACGTCCTCGAGCGCGACGTCGCGCATCGCCTCGATGAGGCGGCGCTTCGCGACGCTCGCCGGCAGCGCGCGCTCCGGCCGGGGCGCGCCCTCGATCAGCGGGTCGCGCTCGCCGACGCGGCCCGGCGGCAGGCCGAACAGCACGACGCGCGCGAACTGGCGCAGCGACGTGAGGTCGGCGAACCGATCGGTGCCGATCGCCGCGCCCACGTTCTTCCGCGGCGCGTAGCCGGCCGGCCAGGGCTTGGGCCGGTGGCGGTCCCAGAACAGGCGCACGGCGAACAGGCGCACGTCGCGCTCGGGGCTGTCCATCAGCCACGCGAGGCGCTCGGCGCCGCCGACCTGCTCGTACAGGCGGCGGATCAGCGTCAGCGCGACCTCGCGCGCCGCCTTGTGGCCGCTCTCGGCGAGCTGGAACAGGCGGCGGCCGTCGATCCACGCCGCGGGCACGCGCGCGACGTCGCCCTCGACGAGGATGCCGAGGAGCATGCGCCCGCCGAGCCCGCGCGGCTCGGCGTGGTGCGCGCCGGCGAGCTCGTACGCGAGGTCCTGATCGCCCCAGCGCACGAGCTCCTCGCCGATGATCGCGCACGCGAGCCGGCGCACGTCGGCGCGGTCGTCGTTCGCGAGCGGGCGCACGACGCTCATCGCGTACGCCTCGGGCCCGAGCCGCGGCGTGATGCCGAGGGCCTTCGCCTCGGGGAGGCGCTTGCCGAGCTCGGGGTGGTGCGCCTTCAGGTACGTCGCCGCGAACGCGCGCACCGGCTCGGGCGACTTCTTGCCCGACGCGAGCTCCCACAGACGCGCGACGCCTTTCTTGCGATCGCCTTCTCGTCCGGCGGGTCCTCCGCCGGCGGCTTCTCCGGACCCGCCGGAAGCTGCGAAGTCTTCGGGCTCGAAGCTCTCGAGGAGCATGCGCTGGGCGAACTGCGAGATCGCCTCGTCGGGCGAGCGGGCGAGGTCGAGCAGCCAGGTGAGGCCAACGCGCGCCGGCGCGACGTGGCGGCGATCCGCGAGGAGGCGCAGCGCGGTCGCGCGCACGCTCGGCTTGCCGACGAGGCCCTTCAGCCACGCGATGTCGAGGTCGGGGCCCGACAGCTTGCCCTCGTCGAGCCAGCCCTCGATGTGGTCCTGGTGGTCGCTGTTCTCGAGCGCGCGCTGGATCCACGCGATGCCGATGTCGCGCGCGCTCCGCTTGCCGAGGCTCTCCCACGCCTTCTCGATCTGGTCGGAGTACTGCCAGCTGTCCTCGGAGACGCGCTTGTCGTCGAGGAACGCGGTCCAGTGCCCCGTGGGGATGCCCGCACCGTCGCCGAAGAACTTGAGCAGCGCCTGGAACGCCTCGTCGCTGCGGATCATCGTGTCGATGAACTGCGCGACCGTGACGTCGGCGGGCTTCGCCGACTGCGCGAGCTTCGCGCCGGCCCACGTCGCGGCGTCGTTGCCGAGGAGCCGCAGGAGGAGCGCCACGCCGATCTTCGCGCCGGGCATCGCCTCGAGGCGCGCGGACGCGAACTTCTGCACATCCTCCTCGCCGCCCTCGACGAGCGACACGAGGTCCTCGGCCGAGATGTCCGAGCCGTGCGCGGCGGCGTAGTCGAGCGCGTAGGTGCGCGCCTCCTCGGACGGCGACCGCAGGAGGCCGATCACGACCTCGTGGAGGCCGAGCTCGCGCAGCTTGCTCTGGTGCAGCTCCGGGCTCTCGCCCAGGAGCGCGACGACGAACGTGTGGATCGCCCCGACGGAGCGGCGCCCGAGGCGCGCGAGCCACGCCGGCTCGACGGCGCGCAGCGCGAGCGCGTGGTCGGCGCGCAGGCAGCGGATCGCCCAGTCGCACACCGCGTCGTTCTCCGACGCCTCGAGCAGGCGCAGGAGCGGCGCCGGCGTCAGCTTCCACGCGGCAGGGAACGCGCGCGCCGCCATCGGATCGCCGTGCGTCGGCGGCGTGAACACGGCCGACGAGCGCGCGTAGCGCAGGTTGCCGTGGCCCCAGATGTGCGCGGCGACCCAGGAGGAGGTCGAGTAGCCACCGTGGCCCGACCGGTAGTGGCGCAGGACCTCGACGGCGAACGCCGGGTACGCGTCGGGCGCGGCCTTGCCGAGCTCGCGCAGGAAGCGCCACGTGCGGCGGCGCAGGTAGAGGAGCGTCCCGCCACCGATCTCGCGGCGCGCGTACGGCGTGTGGGTCATCGCGTCGAAGCGATACGCGAGCGCGCCGAACATGGCGGCGTCGTGCTCGGCCTCGGCGCGCTTGTAGATCGTCTTGGCCGCGTACCACACGCCCCACTTCATCTCGCCGCGCACGAACACGTCGATCAGCACGGCGCGGGCCCCTGGATCGCCCTGCTCGTAGAGCTCGACGAGCAGCTTGCCGAGGCGCAGGCGCGGCGGCGCGAACGGCGACGCCGCGGCCGACGCGAACGCCTCGCGGCGCGCGAGCTTGCGCTCGGTCGGGTTCTTGCCGTGCAGGTTTCCCGACACCTCCTGCCGCAGCCGGTCGATCGTGAACGCACCCGACGGGACGTCGACCTCGTCGTGCGAGCCGTCGCCGTCCTCGTCGTCATCGTCGTCGTCGTAGTACGAATCGGCCGTCAGCTCGCTGCGGCCGGGATCGGGGTCGGACTGATCGAGGTAGCGCACGAGCACATCGCCGAGGTGGGGATCCCGGTTCGCGATCGCACGCTCGACGTCGGCGAGCGTCAGCATCGTGCTTCACCCAAAGCTCGATCACGCTACAGAAATCTTCTCGGCTTTTCCGCAGCACGCGCTCGCTTTCTGAAATCCGGAAATCGTTTCGGGTGTGATCCCGGCATGCTGCGCCTCCGACGTGGACCGCGCATCGCGTCGTCGCTCGAGCCGCGGCGACCCACGGCGCGGGCCATGACACCGATGTCGCGAAGGGCCGGTTGCGAGAGCAACGCGCCGCGCGGAAGTCGCTGGAATCGCATCACGCGAACGTGCGCGGGGCTTGCTGTGACGGGCGGCATGTACCGCATCGCTGTCGCTGTCTCCCTCGTCCTCCTCGGGTGCGCCGAACACGGCGCCGGAGGTGGCGATGGCAACCCCGACCGGCCGCCGCTGCCCGCCGCGTGCGAGGGGCACTGCATCTCGGATACGCCGGTGAGCTCGTTCGACGACTGCTGCGACTCGACGACGTGCTTCTTCAACAAGGACAAGAACGAGTGGGAGGTGACGTTCTGCGATCCGCCGCCGCGCGACCCGTGCCTCGCGTGCGGCCCGGAGACCGTGTGCGTCCAGCAGTACGACGGCACCTGCGGGGAGCGCACGTTCTGTGCGCCGCGCCTCGCCGAGTGCCCCGGCAACGCGTGCAGCGAGGAGTGCCAGGCGACGTACTGCGGCGAGGGGCCACTGCAGTGCATGACGCGCATCCCGTGTGGCACCGAGTCGCCGGGCGCGTTCACCTGCTACGGCCCGTGAAGCGCTAAGCTCGGGCGAGATGGCGGAGCGCGACCCGGGGTTGGACGACACCGTCGCGCCGACCTCGGGAGCCGAGCCGACGCTCGCCGCGCCCGTCGACGTCGCGGCCCCGACGCTGGCGCTCGCGAGCGGCCTCGACGCGACGCTCGCGCTGGTGACCGGCGAGGCGGGCCGCGCGGCGGCGGCGCTCCCCGTCGTCGACCCGACCAACTACGTGCGCCTGCGCGAGTTCGCGCGCGGTGGGCTCGGCAAGATCAGCCAGGCGCGCGACGTGCGCACCGGCCGCGTCGTCGCGCTGAAGGAGATGATCGGCGACGCCGACGAGCTGGCGCGCCGGTTCGCGCGCGAGGCCCGCGTGACCGCGAACCTCATGCACCCGGCGATCGTGCCGGTGTACGAGCTCGGGCGGTGGCCGAGCGGCGAGCCGTTCTTCGCGATGAAGCTCGTCGAGGGCGGGTCGCTGCAGGAGGCGATCGAGGCCGAGACGACGCTCGCCGGGCGCCTCGCGCGCCTGTCCGACATCGTCGCGGTGGCCGACGCCCTCGCCTACGCGCACGACCGCGGCGTGATCCACCGCGACCTCAAGCCGGCGAACGTGCTCGTCGGCAAGTTCGGCGAGACGGTGGTCATCGACTGGGGCCTCGCGAAGGAGCTCGGCGCCGACGACGTCGCGACCGGCACCGTCGACACCGACGACGTCGTCGACGTCGTCGACGTCGGGGCGCCCGCCGGCGACGGCACGCTCGACGGCGACGTGCTCGGCACGCCGTCGTACATGCCGCCCGAGCAGGCGGCCGGCGTCCCCGCGGATCAGCGCGCCGACGTGTACGCGATCGGCGCCCTCCTCTACCAGCTCGTCGCCGGCGCGGCGCCGTACGCGGACCTGCGCCCGGCGAGCGTCGGGCACCTGCTCGCGATGGTGAAGCTGCGCGCGCCGACGCCCGTCGAGGAGCTCGAGCCCGCGGCGCCGCCCGAGCTGGTCGCCATCATCGGCAAGGCGATGGCGCGCGGCGCCGACGAGCGCTACCCGACCGCGCGCGAGCTCGCCGACGACCTGCGCCGCTTCACCGCCGGGCAGCTCGTGCGCGCGCACCACTACGATCGCCGCGCGCTGCTCGTGCGCTGGCTGCGCCGCCACCGCGCGGCCGTCACCGTCGGCGCCGCGCTGCTCGCCGTGCTCGTCGTCGGCGCCGCGATCAGCGTCAACCGCATCATCGCCGAGCGCGACACCGCCGACCGCGAGGCCCGCGACGCCGAGCAGGCGCGCGACGACGCGCGGGGCCAGACGGCGCGCGCGCGGGAGAGCCTCGCCCTCGCGCTCGTCCAGAAGGGCCGCGCCGCCGAGCAGCAGCGCAAGTACGGCCCCGCCGCGCTGTTCTACGCGGGCGCGCGCGTGCAGCACGACACGGCCGAGGCGCGCTGGGCGGCCGGCCTCGCCGAGGCGCGCGCGATCGTGCCGGCGCTCCGGTTCGCGCAGCACCGCGCGTCGATCGAGGGCGCCGCGATCGCACCGGCGAGCGACCGCGTCGCCACCGTCGACGCCGACGGTGTGCTGCGCGTGTGGTCGCTCGCCGACGGGCGCGAGCTCGCGTCGCACAAGGCCACACACGGGCTCTCCGCGGTCGCGTTCGCCCCCGACGGGCGCGAGCTCGCCGTCGGCGCGCAGGACGGCACGATCGTGCGCTACGCCCCGGATCTACAACCCCTCGGCGAGCTGCGGCACGGCGACCAGCGCATCTGGTCGCTGCACTACGCGCCCGACGGCGCCCGCCTCGCCTCGGGCAGCGACGACCACACCGTGCGCGTGACGACGCTCGCGACGGGCGCGACCACCGCGCTCGCCGGCCACACGCAGCGCGTGTACTCGGTCGCGTTCTCGCCCGACGGCGCCGAGCTCGCGTCGGGCAGCGACGACCGGCGCGCGCTCGTGTGGAACCTCGCGACCGGGGCGTCGCGCCAGCTCGGCACGCACACGATCGGCGGCATCCGCGTCGTCGCGTACCCGAGCCACGGCAGGTACGTGCTGAGCACCGGCTGGGACTGGGGCATCCACCTGTGGGCCGCCGAGGGCGCGCCGGTCGGCTGGACCGCCGACCACAGCGTGCACGCGGCGGCGATCGGCCGCGACGACCGCGTGATCGCGACCGCCGGCGACAGCCCGTTCGTGTCGCTGTGGGAGGCGTCGACGCAGCGCCTCGTCGCCGCGCTCGACACGGGCCGGCAGCGCACGAACGCCGTCGCGTTCAGCCGCGACGGGCGCTGGCTCGTCGTCGCCGGCCGCGACCGCATCGCGGTCGTGTGGGACCTCGACGCGCTGCCGCGGCTGCTCGACGCCGTCGGGCACGCCTCGCTGGTCGATTCGCTCCGCATCTCGCGCGACGACACGCGGCTCGTGTCGGGCAGCGGCGACAGCACGGTGCGCGTGTGGGACGCGGCGACCGGCACCGAGCTCCTCCAGGTGTCGATCGGCGCGGGCTGCATCGACAGCCCGCAGCTCGTCGGCGACCGGCTGTTCGCGGCGTGCGACGACCAGGCGCTGCGCGAGTACGACCGGCGCGGCGCGCTCGTGAAGAAGACGCCGCTGCCGCTGCGCATGAGCTTCGCCGCGGCGACGCCCGACGGGGCGCGGCTCGTCGGCGGCCACATGAAGGGCGAGGTCATCTCCGTCGACCTCGCGAGCGGCGCGATCGGGCCCACGGTGAAGCTGCACGATCACCAGATCTACGCGATGCACTTCGCCGACGACGGCACGCTCCTCAGCGCCGGCCTCGACAACAAGGCGAAGGTCTGGAGCGACAAGCTCGAGCTGCGCCACACGTTCACGGCGTCCACCGTCGAGGGTCTGCTCGCCGCCGCGATCAGCGCCGACGGGCGCGTCGTGATCACCGGCAGCCAGGACGGCCTCGTCGATGCGTGGCGCCTGCCCTCGGGAGAGCACGTCGCGAGCTTCGCCGCGCACAGCGGCACGATCTGGGAGACGGCGCTCGCGCCCGACGGCAAGCTCGCGTTGACCGGCGCCGACGACGGCCTCCTGAAGCTGTGGGACACCCAGGCGTGGAAGCTCGTCGCCACGCTCGATGCCGCCGAGGGCACGGTGAAGTCCCTCGCGGTCAGCCGCGACGGGAGGACGGCGTTCGCCGGCTACGCCACCGGCGCGCTGATCGCGTGGGACCTCGCGACCCACGAGGCGCGCTACCGCGTCGGCGGGCGCTCGCGCGAGAAGGGCGCGTGCAGCGCCCTCGGCGCGCAGCAGTGGGTCGACGCGCGGCACCGCGCGATCATCGCCGGCGCGTGCTCGTCGGCGCCGGAGGCGTACCTCGCGCGCCTCGCGGCGCACGGCCACATGCAGCTCGACGCCGGCCTCGAGGTCGTCCCGGCGTGGTGAGCGCCGCCGCCGCTACTTGATGACGGCGAGCCGCGGCGAGCGCTTCGGCTTGGACAGCACGTTCTGCGCGACCTTGATCGCCATCGCGGAGGCGAGGTTCATGAAGCGCAGCGCGTTCTCGGAGTCGGGGCTCGCGATGACGATCGGCACGCCCGCGTCGCCGCCGAAGCGGATGCGCGTGTCGATCGGGATCTCGCCGAAGAACTGCGTCCCGACCTCCTGCGCGAGGCGCTTGCCGCCGCCGTGGCTGAAGATCTCGTCGGTGTGTCCGCACGCCGGACACTTGTAGTAGCTCATGTTCTCGACGATCCCGAGGATCGGGATCTCGACCTTCTCGAACATCGCGATGCCCTTCACGACGTCGATGATCGAGACCTCCTGCGGGGTCGTGACCATGACGGCGCCGGCGATCGGGATCAGCTGGCTGAGCGACAGCTGCACGTCGCCGGTGCCCGGCGGCAGGTCGCACACGAGGTAGTCGAGCTCGCCCCAGTCGACGTCGCCGAGGAACTGCTGCAGCAGGCGGTGCACCATCGGCCCGCGCCACACGACGGCCTCCTCCTTGTCGACGAAGAAGCCGACGCTGATCACCTTCAGGCCGTGGTGGACGGCCGGGATGATGCGCGACTCCTTGCTCGCCTGCGGCGGCACCTCCGGCGCGCCGAGCATCGTCGGCACCGACGGGCCGAAGACGTCGGCGTCGAGGAGGCCGACCTTCGCGCCGTGCCGGTGCAGCGCGAGCGCGAGGTTGACGGCGACCGTCGACTTGCCGACGCCGCCCTTGCCCGCCGCGACGGCGATGACGTTCTTGGGCCCCTTCAGGATCGCCTTGTCGCTCGGCGCCGGCAGGTACGCCGTGACGACGTCGGACGTGATCGTGACCCGCTTGGCGCCGGCCGCCTTGCACGCGTCCTCGATCTTCTTCTGGAGCTCGCGCAGCTGTTGCTTCGGATACGCGTGCGTGGGGATGTCGAGCTTGACGAGCACGTCGTCGCCCTGGACCTCCACGCCGCGCAGCACGCGGTACGACACGATGTCGGCACCGAGCATCGGGTCGGTGACCTTGCCCAGCGCTTCCTTGACGGACGTTTCGTTCAGCATCTGCTCGCCTCCTAGGCGATGTGGCCGAGCTTGTCGCGCTTGACCGCGAGGTATTCGGCGCTGTGGGGCGACGCCTCGACCCAGTGCGGCTCGTGCGCGTCGACGACGACGCCGGCGGCCTCGAGGCCGCCCAGCTTCTTCGGGTTGTTCGTCATGAGGCGCACGCTCGCGACCCCGAGATCGCGCAGGATCCCCGCGGCGAGGTCGTACGTGCGGTGGTCGGCGTCGAAGCCGAGCGCGAGGTTCGCATCGACGGTGTCGTGGCCGCCGTCCTGCAGGTCGTACGCGCGCACCTTGTTGCCCAGGCCGATCCCCCGCCCCTCCTGCACGAGGTAGACGAGGACGCCGCGGCCCTCGCGCCCGATGCGGGCGAGCGCGGCGTCGAGCTGCGCGCGGCAGTCGCAGCGCAGGCTTCCGAGGACCTCGCCGGTGAAGCACGAGCTGTGCACGCGCGCGAGGACGCCCGCGCCCGCGACGTCTCCGAGGATCATCGCGACGTGCTCTTCCTCGACGACACCGAGCGCGGCGCCGCCCGGACCGGGGGGCGTGCCGGTGCGGTACACGACGATGCGAAACTCGCCGTGCGACGTCGGCAGGCGGGCCTCGGAGTACCGCGTAATCATGGGATTGGGCGTGTATGGCCCTCGCCGGAGGGCTTGTCAATCTCGGCGCCCCCTCCTATGGTGGCGCCTATGGCGGTGCGCGCAGTCGTCGTCTGGCCCGATGATCGTCTCCGGCAAGCGTCGGTCCCGATCGTCGCGATCGACGAATCCGTGCGCGCGCTGTACCAGGACCTCGTCGACTCGATGTACGCCGAGAACGGCCTCGGGATCGCCGCGCTCCAGATCGGCGACCCGCGCAGGATGTTCATCGTCGAGCCCAAGCTCGCCGGGCGCGAGCCGACCGATCCGCCGGTCGCGTTCATCAACCCCGAGGTGGTGTGGACCTCGACGGAGCAGCAGGACAGCGAGGAAGGCTGCCTGTCGTTCCCCGAGATCTACATCAAGGTGAAGCGCCCGCTGCGCGCCCGCGTGCGTGCGATGGGCCTCGACGGCGAGATCTTCGAGATCGAGGGTGAGGGCCTGATGGCCCGGTGCCTCCTGCACGAGAACGATCACCTCACCGGCAAGCTCCTCGTCGACTTCGTCGGGCCGCTCAAGCGCCAGATGATCAAGAAGAAGCTGATGAAGGTGAAGGACGCCGAGCTCGACGAGGCCGGCTAGCTCCCCGATGCACCGGGTGGTGGTGATCGCCGCGGCGCTCGCGTGCGCGTGCGGCGGCAAGGACGACGCGAGCCCTGCGCCCGCCGGATCGGGATCCGGCGGATCGGCGCCGGCGAAGGCCGTCGAGGCCGCGGGCAGCGGCTCGGGATCCGCCGCGGCTCCGGCGCAGACCGAGCTCGCGCTCGGCGACGGCGAGACGCGGCACGAGCCGCCCGTGGAGATCGTGTGGGAGCTGCCGGTCGGCGCGGTGACGGCGACGCTCGTCGACGTGCGCGCCACGCCGTCGGCGCCGGTGTCGGCGCACCGGCTCGTCGTGTGGGGCGGCGGCAAGCGCCACGTCGTCGTGTCGACGAAGGTCGCGTGCGACAAGGGCGCGGAGCTGTGGAAGGCGCCGCGCCAGCGCGTCGTCCTGCGCTGCGAGTCGAACGGGCCGACCGAGTCGACCGCGGATCTGTGGCTCGTGCGGTGGAATGACAAGAAGGCGTACCCGACGCGCTACCGCCACTGGCAGGGGCTCGTCGACGAGCGCGAGCCGAAGTGGGCCGCGTCTCCGCAGCCGAAGACCGGCAAGGGCCGCGGTCAGCGCACGTCGTGGTGCTGCTGCGAGTTCCGCGGCGAGGAGGACACCGACCTCCTCCGCGCCGTCGAGCTGCGCTCGATGTGCACGGGCGCGGACCTCGCCGGCAGGTGCGTCGCCGAGGCGAAGTGCCGCAACGCCGACGACTAGCTAGACCCTGCGACTGAGCGCGCGGTCAGCGCGACCGCTCCGACCGCGCTGGAGCGGCGATTGCGCCGAGAGGCGTGTGCTCGAACGACGGTCACGGCCCGCTGTTCGGATCGTTGTCGTCGCCGCGGTCTCCGTCGAATGCGTTCGGGCTCCACACGAGGCGCGCGATCGGCACGCTCGCGAGGCGCTGGCGGATGTCCGGATCGTACTCGTCGCACGAGCGATCGAACGACGCCGCGACGAAGTCGCCCTTCTGGTAGCACGTCGGCTTGTCGCCCCAGCACTCGCACGTCCTCGCATCGGCGGTGCCGAGCGTCTTGCCGATCGTCCACGCGTGCGCCTGGATCACCGCCTTCGCGCTCGTGACGTGGACGTTGAGGATCTTGCCGTCCTGATCGGGGTCGGGGATGACGAAGAACACCGTCTCGCCGTTCTTCGACACGACGTACTCGAGGCCCTCGGTGCGGTTCACGGGCCTCACGTCATAGCCGACGAGGCGCTCGCGCAGCGCGTTCAGCGTCGCCGGCGTCTGCGCCGTGAGCGGCCCGACGCCCGCCGCCGAGATCACGAGCTGGTCGGCGGCCGGCTTCGGTGTCTGTGGCGTCGCCGTCGCCGTCGTCCCCGAGCCGCCGCACGCGGCCAGGAAACCACCGACGGAGATGATCACCGTTCCAGACATCCGGCCGAACATCCGCGGAGCATACGTGGCGCTCGCACCCGGTGCACGTGTAGCTTTCCGCCGTGACCGCCTTCTCGACGATGGAGTGCGTGTTTGTTCGAGGCCTCGAGTTCGAGGGCAACCACGGCTACACGGCCGCCGAGCGGCGCGGCACGCGCAGGTTCCGCGTGAACCTCGCGCTCGAGCTGCCGCTCGCCGCGGCGGTGGCGTCGGATCGCATCGCCGACACCGTCGACTACTGGAAGGTGAGCGAGATCGTCGTCGCGCTCGGGACGAAGTCGACGTTCAAGCTGCTCGAGGCGCTCGCCGGTGCGATCGGCGCGAAGATCCAGGAGCTGTACCCGCGCGCGAAGGTGATCATCGAGCTCGAGAAGCTCGCGCCGCCCTGCCCCGGCGTCCCGGCGTCGTGCGGCGTGCGCGTCGTGCTCCCGGTGGCGCCGTGACGTTCGTCTGGTCGACCCCGGTGCGGTTCGCGGACGTCGATCACGCCGGCATCGTCTACTACCCGCGGTTCTTTCACCTGTTCCACCTCGCGTTCGAGGAGCTGTGGCGCGAGCGGCTCGGCGCGCGCGCGTACGTCGACCTCCTGGACAGGGACCGCGTCGGCTTTCCCGCCGTGCGCGCCGAGTGCGAGTTCGTCGCACCGCTGCGCTTCGGCGACACGGCGGAGGTCGAGGTCTCGATCGCGCGGCTCGGCGAGAAGTCCGTCGACTTCCGCTACGTCGTCGCGCGCGCCGCCGACGAGCGCGTGCCGCGCGCCGTTTGCGCACGGGGTCGGGTCGTGTGTGCGGTCGTGGACCTGGCGCGCTTCGCGGCGGTCGCCGTGCCGGAGCGCGTCGTCGCGCTGCTCGCGGATCTCGTCGAGCCTGCGAGATAATCCGCACGATGTGAGAGGATGGGCTTTACCATCGGCCACACCCGGAGTAAGAGCCCCCCATGCTGGAGCGCGATCCGAAGACCCTGGCCCGACTTCAGGCGGTCGTCACCGCCCTGATCGAGCACCGGGTGTCGACCTCCCTCGTCGACGTCGAGCGCGCCCTCGCCCGCTGGCGCAGCGGTGCGCACTCCGCGCTCGCCGCCCACGGCGCCGTCCTGCGCCACGCCGCGCGCTGCGAGCGCACCGTCGAGCGCGTCACCGCCGCCGCCGGCGACCGCCCCGAGGGCATCCTGCGCGACGCCGTCGACGCGGGCCTCATGTCCGACGAGGAGTTCGTGCAGCTCGTCGGTCGCCCGGCGCACGAGGTCGCGTCGATCGACGCGCTCCGCGACGAGGACGACGCGAGCGCGCCCGACAAGCGCCGCACGCTCGAGGCGCTGCTCGCGCGCGGGCCCGTGCTCGTCCACGTCGACGCGCGCCGCAGCGAGGTCAGCGTGCCGCCGCGCTTCCGCGCCGACGCGAGCCTCGTCCTGCGTTTCGGTCACAACCTCAGCCCGGCGATCACCGACCTCACCGTCGACGACACCGCGATCGCGGGCACGCTCACGTTCAGCGGCCAGCCGTTCCGCTGCATCCTGCCCTGGACCGCGGTCTACGCCGCGATGGTCGAGGGCGAGCAGCGCGGCACCGTGTGGCCCGAGGACGTCCCCGAGGATGTCCTCACGGGCGGCGGTGAAGTCCCCGCCGTCGCGCCGCCCGCGACCGCCCCCACCGCGCCGTCCCCGACGACGCCGCCGCCCGTCGGCGACGAGCCGCGCCGCAAGCACGGCCACCTGAAGCTCGTCGAATAGCACCCGCGATGCCGGCCGCGCCGGCGCGTCGCAGGCGACAAGGGCGGCATGATCTTGGGCCACCGTACGTTGGAGCCGACATGAGGATCGCTTATCTGTTCGTCGCCGCCGCGCTCGCCGCGTGCGGCTCTTCGGGCTCGTCGAGCTCCGCCATCCCGTCGAACGTGAAGGGCGGCCCCAGGGGCCCGGCCCCGAAGATCAGCTGGGAGACCGCGGAGGAGCACGACCGGCACTTCGGGTACGCCACGTTCCCGTACGTGTCGCGCGACGGCACGACGGTGATCATCGCCCAGCACGACGGCGACGGCGGGCGCGGCTACCAGAACCTGCGCTTCATCGTGAAGAACCGGCAGGACCGGCAGGTCGCCGAGCACGTCGTGCTCACGGCCGACGAGTACGAGGAGGGCGAGAACGCCGAGACCAACGGGGCGCTGATCCCGACCCGCGTCCAAACGGCGAACGCGTGGCTCGTCGCGCAGCACGACAAGTACGACCTCGTGGCGCTGCCGAAGATGACCGTCGAGGAGGGCGAGTCGTACGGCGAGAGCCGGCGCGCGAACAACCCGGCGAACAGCACGACCGTGGAGCTCGGCGAGAAGGACCTCCGCATCGCGAAGGGCGCCGCGACGCTCGTCTCGACGAAGATCCCCAAGGACTGGTTCGCGCCGGAGCAAAAGCTGTGCACCGACTGCGAGCCGTGCAGCAACCCGCACTTCCTCCGCGCCGCCGCGGTCGATCCGGACCGCGCGATCGCCGTCGTGACGGTCGCCTACACCGGCACCGACTCGTGCTGGGAGCCGTCCGATCAGCAGCGCGTCGTGTCCTGGTAGCGATGATGACCACGCGGTCGCCGCAGTCGACCGCTGGCGCGCGCATCCGGCGATGAGCCACCCATGCGCGGCCCGGCATCAGCCGCGGGCGCGCTTGCGCTCCTCGGGGTTCTCGTCGAGCCACGCGCGGTGGCTCTCCTCGGTGATCTCGACCTCGACGTCCTCGTCGGCGACGCGCGCCTGACAGGCGAGGCGCGACTCCGGGCGCACGTCGAACGCCTTGTCCATGATGTCGTTCTCCTTGTCGGCGACCTCCGGCAGGGAGTCGAGCCCGGTGTGGACCCAGACGTGGCACGTCGAGCACGCGAGGTTGCCGCCGCACGCGTGGCCGACGCGCGCGCCGCACTCCTCGGCGGCGTCGAGGATCGAGGTGCCCTTCTTGACGTCGATCGACCTGGGGTCGAGGACCGTGAGGGCGTGCGGGTTGCGAAAGGTCACCTTGGGCATGGCTACTTCGTCTCGTCTGCGGCGCCGACGCGGCGGGCGGCGTCCTCGAGCGCGACGCCCTGGAGCTGCGCGGCGATCGCGCGGTTCATGCGCCGCTGCGCGAACGGCTTGGTCGCGACGTCGAGCGCCTCGATCGCCGCGCGGATCGCGTGGTGGTCGCTGCCCTGCGCCGTCGCCTCGAGGTGGGTCATCGCGGCCTCGCCGGCCGCGCGGACGTCGTCGTCGAGGAGCGCGGTGTCGGTGGCGAACGCGCCGCGCGTCGCCGCGAGGATGCGGTCGGCCTCGATGCGCTCGATCGCGAGGTTCCGCCGCGCGAGGTCGTCCTCGGCATACTCGAACGACTCGACGAGCATGCGCTCGACCTCCTCGTCGGAGAGGCCGTAGCTCGGTTTCACCTCGATCGACGACTCGATCCCGGTGGTGAGCTCCTTCGCCATGACCTTCATGAGGCCGTCGGCGTCGACGAGGAACGTGATCTCCACGCGCGCCATGCCGGCGATCATCGGCGGCACGCCGCGCAGCGTGAACCGCGCGAGCGAGCGACAGGCGTCGGCCGTCTCGCGCTCGCCCTGCAGGACGTGGATGTCGAAGCCCGTCTGGTTGTCGGCGTACGTCGTGAACGTCTGCGTCGCGCCGGTCGGGATCGTGGTGTTGCGGTGGATCAGCTTCTCGACGACGCCGCCCATCGTCTCGAGACCGAGCGACAGCGGCACGACGTCGAGCAGCGTGACGTCCTGCTGGCCGCCCACGAGCACGTCGGCCTGGACCGCCGCGCCGAGCGCCACGACCTGCTCGGGGTCGAGGTCGCCGAGCGGCGCGCGCTCGAACACCTGCGCCACGTAGTCGCGCACGACCGGCGAGCGCGTCGAGCCGCCGACGAGGATCACGCCGTCGAGCTGGCCCTTCTCGATCCCCGCGTCCTTGAGCACGCGCCGGCACGCCTTGCCGCAGCGCTCGAGCAGCGGCCTCGCCCACGCCGTGAGGTCCGCGCGCGCGACGTCGCGGCGCACGCCGGCGGCGTCGAACGTCGCCGTCTCGGCGTCGGTGAGCGCCTCCTTCACGCGGCGCGCCTCGGCGACGGCCGCGGCGATGTGCGCGGGGTCCTGCGGCGCCTCGCCGAGGACGGCGGTCGCGATCGCGCGGTCGAGGTCGTCGCCGCCGAGCGCGGAGTCGCCGCCGGTGGCCTTCACCTCGAACACGCCGTCGACGAGCTTCAGGATCGAGATGTCGAACGTGCCGCCGCCGAGGTCGAACACGGCGTAGGTGCCGCCGATCGCGCGGTCGAGGCCGTACGCGACGGCGGCCGCGGTCGGCTCGGCGAGGAGGCGCATCACCTCGAGCCCGGCGAGCCGGCCGGCATCGCGCGTCGCCTGGCGCTGGGCGTCGTCGAAGTACGCGGGCACGGTGATCACGACGCCCTCGATGGGCCCGCCGAGCGCCGCCTCGCCGCGCGCGCGCAGCTCGCGCAGGATCTCCGCCGACACCTCGACCGGCGACACGGCGCGCCCGCCGGCGACCCGCAGCGTCACCGCGCGGTCGTCGCCCTCGATGTCGTACGGCAGCATCGCGCGCATGGACGCGAGGTCCTTCGCGCCGCGGCCGATCAGCCGCTTCACGGACGCCAGCGTGTCGCGCGGCGACGCGACGGCGTGGGCCTGCGCCGCGCGCCCGACCTCGATCGCGCCGTCGGCGCCGTAGTGCACCACCGACGGCACGAGCGGGCCGCCCGCACCGTCGATGACGGCGGGCGACATGTCCGCGACGTGCGCGATCAGGCTGTTCGTCGTGCCGAGGTCGATGCCGACGACGCGCTTCTTGCACGCGTCCTTGACCTTGGACTCCCCGGGTTCCGCGATCTGCAGCAGCATGTCAGTCGTCCAGTGCGGCGTCGCACTCGTCGAGGTAGCGATCGACGTAGCGCAGCAGGATCAGCTGCTGCTTGATGTCGTCGAGCTTCGGCGCTTCCGCCGCGAAATCGGCGCGCACCCGGGCCATCGCCTCGGCGCGGCGCGCACGCATCTTGGTCTGGAGCTCCTCGACCTCGGCGAGCCGGCCGGCGACGCGCGCCTCCGACAGCCGCTCGCGCTCCTCGAGGAACTCCATGAGCAGGGAGGGATCGACGCGCTCGTTCGCGCCGATCGTGACGCCGGCCCGCGCGAGCAGGTACTCGGCGCGCGAGGCCTCGCGGCGCAGCAGCTGGTACGCGTCGTTGAGCGCGCGCGACCGCGACAGCGCGGCCACGCGCTCGGCCGCCGGCGCCGTCGCGAACTTGTCCGCGTGGACCTCCTTCGAGCGCTCGAAGAACGCGCGCTCGAGGGTCGCCGGATCGACGTCGAACCGCGGCGGCAGGCCGAGCAGCCCGAACGGATCAGAAGTTGACGGACTCACCACAGCCGCACGCGCCCTTCGCGTTCGGGTTGTTGAACTTGAAGCCGTGGCCCATCATCCCGCGCACGAAGTCGAGCTGCATCCCGCCGAGGTACACGAGGCTCTTCGGATCGACGACGACGGCGACGCCGTACGCCTCGAACTTGTGGTCGGTCGGGCGCAGCTGCTCCGCCCACTCGAACACGTAGGTGAAGCCCGTGCACCCGCCGCCGCGCACGCCGATGCGGATGATCGCGTCGGGCGTGTTGCGCTTGGCCCGCTGCTTCGCGATCTCCTCGGCCGCCGCCGCCGTGATCTCGATTTCCTTCTTCGAGATGACCTTCTTCTCCGGGGTCGGAGGAGGCGCAGCCGGGGTCGCGGTCTTGTCGGTTGCAGTGCTCATCATGACAACTCCTACTTGGAGCGCTTCTTCTTGTAGTCCTCGATCGCGGCCTTGATCGCATCCTCGGCGAGGACCGAGCAGTGGATCTTGACCGGCGGGAGGTTGAGCTCCTCGACGATCTGCGTGTTCTTGATCTGCGCCGCCTGATCGAGGGTCATGCCCTTGATCATCTCGGTGGCGAGCGAGCTCGACGCGATCGCCGAGCCGCAGCCGAACGTCTTGAACCGCGCGTCGGCGATCGTGCCGTCGACGACGCGGATCTCGAGACGCATCACGTCGCCGCACGCCGGCGCACCGACGAGGCCGGTGCCGACCTCGCCGGCATCGATGTCCGTCTCGGTCTTGAACGTGCCGACGTTCCGGGGGTTCTCGTAGTGGTCGATGACCTTGTCTGAATACGCCATGGGCAGTTCCTGATCAGTGAGGGGTCCACTGGATCGAGTTGAGGTCGATCCCGTCCTGGTGCATCTCCCACAGAGGAGAGAGCGACCGCAGCCGCTCGACGCTTCGCGCGACGAGCTCGATCACGTAGTCCACCTCGGCCTCGGTGTTGAAGCGGCCGATGCCGAAGCGGATCGAGGTGTGGGCGAGCTCGTCGCCGACGCCGAGGGCGCGCAGCACGTAGCTCGGCTCGAGCGACGCCGACGTGCACGCCGAGCCCGACGACACGGCGATGTCCTTGAGCGCCATGAGCAGCGACTCGCCCTCGACGAACGCGAACGAGATGTTGAGGTTGCCGGGCAGCCGGCACTCGAGCGAGCCGTTGACGTACGTCTCGGTCAGGCGCGAGGTGATGCCGCGGTACAGCCGGTCGCGCAGCGCGCGCACGCGCAGCGTCTCGGCCGCCATCTCGTCCATCGCGAGCGCGGCGGCCTTGCCGAACCCGACGATGAGCGGCACCGGGAGCGTGCCGCTGCGCATGCCGCGCTCGTGACCGCCGCCGTCGATGATCGGGTCGATGCGCACGCGCGGCTTGCGGCGCACCCACAGCGCGCCGATGCCCTTGGGCCCGTACAGCTTGTGCGCGCTCACCGCCGCGAGGTCCACCTTGGCCTTCTCGACGTCGAACGGCACCTTGCCGAACGCCTGCACGGCGTCGGTGTGGAACAGCGCCTTGGGGTTCCGCGCCTTCACCGCCGCGCCGATCGCCTCGATCGGCTGGACGACGCCGATCTCGTTGTTCGCGACCATGATGCTGACGAGGATCGTCTTGTCGGTCATCGCCTCGACGACCTGCTCGGGCGTGACGAGGCCGTCCTTCGCCGGGCGCAGGTACGTGATCTCGAAGCCCTCGCGCTGGAGGCGCTTGCACGTGTCGAGCACGCTCTTGTGCTCGGTCTCGACGGTGATGATGTGGTTGCCCTGCTTCTTCAGGAACGAAGCGGCGCCCTTGATCGCGAGGTTGTTCGACTCCGTCGCGCCCGACGTCAGCACGATCTCCTTCGCGTCGCCGCCGAGTAGCGCCGCGATCTGGCCGCGCGCATTCTCGACGGCGGCCTCCGCGGTCCACCCGAACACGTGGTTGCGGCTCGCCGCATTGCCGTAGTGCTCGGTGAAGAACGGGATCATCGTCTCGACGACGCGCGGGTCGACGGCGGTCGTCGAGTGGTTGTCCAGGAAGATGGGCAGCTTCACGCCGGTCGGGACCGGGATCTCGATGGGCTTCGTCGCGGCAGTCATCAGTTGTTTCCTTCTCGGTCTTCTCGGTAGAGGACGGTCACCGGCACGTCGAAGGGCTTGTTGTCTTCTCGTCCCTCGCGCCGGGACGGCGTCAGCCCCGCGAACAGCGGCGGCGCCTCTCCCTTGTGATGACCGTGGTGGTCGCACACGCCGCACGCCGTCGGCGCGTAGTCATCGGTGCACGTCTGACAGGAGTCGAGGTACGCGAGCGCTTCGCTGAGGTCGTTCTCGATCACCTGCAGCTGCGTGATCTGCTCGCGGATCTGCGCCTGCTTCTCGGTGAACAGCGCACGCACGCGGGCGGTGGCCTCGCGGCCCGAGCCCGCGCCCTGGAAGTCGCGAACGAAGCCCTGGATCTCGGCGAGCGTGAAGCCGATCGCCTGCAGCTTCACGATCCAGTGGATGCGGTCGACGGCCTCGGGGCCGTACAGGCGGAACCCGCCCTCCGAGCGCGCGCGCGGCTCGAGCAGGCCGAGCTCCTCGTAGAGGTGCATCGCGCGAACGGTCTTGCCGACCGCCTTCGCGAGCTCTCCGACGCGCATCAGCTCTTCTTTTGCTTCCGCCATGTTACGAAACCTAACGCGTACGTAAGGTTTAGCGAGTCACGACGGGACTATGCGGGCCTCGAGGGTAGGTGTCAAGGCCAACCCTTACGTTTACGTCAGGGCCAGCAGGTCGGTGAAATCGGAGCCGAAAAAGTAAAAAGCCGAGAAGGACGCCGTCACTCGTCCTTCTCGGCTGCATCGAGGCCCCGGAGAGAAGCGACCCGATGCAAGCACGGTCTTCCGTACTCGCGCGGTACGACGCCGCGACTCCCGGATCGGGTTGCCTGCGATCAGTTGGCGGTCGCGCTCGCCTCGAACGCGCGGATGACCGTGACCTTGATCTGTCCGGGGAACGTCATCTCTTCCGAGATCTGTGCGGCGATCTCCGACGACATCTCGACGACGGCGACGTCGTCCACGTCACGCTCCCGCACGTACACGCGCAGCTCGCGGCCGCCGTGGACCGCGTGCGCGTCGATGACGCCGCGCCGCGCGAGGCCGATGCGCTCGAGGTCCTCGATCTTCGCGGTGAAGCCCTCGGCGAGCTCGCGCCGCGCGCCGGGCCGGGCGCCGCTCATCGCGTCGGAGGCGGCGACGAGGTACGCGTAGACGGAGTTGCACGGCTCGTCGGCGTGGTGCGCGCCGATCGCGTTCGCGACGACCTCGTGCTCGCCGAGGCGGCGCGCGATGTCGGCGCCGATCACGGCGTGCGAGCCCTCGATCTTGTGCGTGAGCGCCTTGCCGATGTCGTGCATGAGCGTCGCGCGGCGCGCGAGCTTCTCGTCGAGGCCGAGCTCGGCCGCCATCATGCCGGCGAGGTACGACGCCTCGACGGCGTGCCACCACTGGTTCTGCGTGTAGCTCGTGCGGAAGTTGAGCGCGCCGACGAGCTCGACGATCTCGGGGTGCGCCTTCGGGATGCCGAGCGCCTGGAAGGCACGCTTGCCGAGCGAGCGGATCTCCTGGTCGAGGTGCTCGCGGCCGCGCGCCGCCCAGCCATCCGGATCCTTGCGCGCATCGTCGATGGTCTGCGGCTTCTTGATCAGCTTGCCTATCGCGCGCCGCGCGAACTCCTTGCCGACGCCGTCGAGGCCGTCGAGGCGCAGCGCGTCCTGGTCGTCGTTGACGAGGAGCTGCACGCCCGCCACGCGCTGCAGCGCCGCGTGCAGCGTGCCGCCCTGGTCGAGGAGGATCGCGACGAGGTCCTTGCCGATGCGCAGGTTGTTCATCGCGCGCTCGGTCAGGTAGTGGTGCTGGTAGCGCGCGCCCGCGATCTCCATGACGCGCTTGGCCTCGCGGTCGTGCGACGGATCGGCGGCGCTCTGGTCGATCGCGCGCAGCGCCGCGGCGGCCTTGGCCTTCGCGTCGTCGATCCACGCCTGGCCGAGGCGCTCGATCAGCTCGGCCGCGGCGACGCCGGCGCGCTGCTCGAGCTCGCCGCGCGCGGCCTCGTGCTTCCTGCGCGCATCCTGCTCGAGGCCGTTCGCGCGGTCGCGCCGCGACTGCACCTCGCGCTGCGCGGCGGCGAGCTGCTCCTCGCGCAGGTCGAGCGCGTCCTCGCGCGTCGCGGCGTCGGCCTCGCTTCGGGCGATCGCCTCGGCGCGCCGCTCGACGGCGGCCTCCTTCGCGGCGAGCGCATCCTCGGCGACGGTGCGCGCGTCGAGCGCCTCGCGGCGCGCCTCGGTCTCGATCGCGCTGCGCGCGGCGGCGGCCTCGAGCTCGGCGGCGCGGGTCTCGGCCGACACCTCGGCGCGGGCCTGGTCGACGGCGCGGCGCGCGACCCGCGCGGCCTCCGCGGCGCTCGCCCGGGCGGCGAGCAGCGCGGTGACCACCGCGATCGCGAGCCCGGCGCCGAGGACGATCCACATCGCCGCCAGCATAGCCGAGATCCGCGGCGCGGAACGCGCGGTTAGCGCTACAATCGGGGCGCTTGTTCGCGTCGGGCCAATCGATCGGGAACTACCGCATCCTGTCGAAGATCGGCACCGGCGGCATGGGCGCGGTCTACCTCGCCGAGCACCCGCTGATCGGCAAGCGCGTCGCGCTCAAGGTGATCCACCGCGAGCTCGCCGGGAACAAGGAGGTCGTGCAGCGCTTCTTCCAGGAGGCGCGCGCGGTCAACAAGATCGGCAACGAGCACATCGTCGAGATCCACGACTTCGGCGTCACGCCCGAGAACGACCACTTCTACATCATGGAGTACCTCGAGGGCGCGACGCTCGCGTCCGTCCTCACGCACGAGGGCGTGCTCGAGGTGATGCGCGCGCTGCACATCGGCGCGCAGATCGCGAGCGCGCTCGCCGCGGCGCACGCGACGGGCGTCGTCCACCGCGACCTCAAGCCCGACAACATCATGCTGATGAGCCGGCTCGGCGACCGCGACTTCGTGAAGGTCCTCGACTTCGGCCTCGCGAAGATGTTCGGCGGCAGCGCGGCGGTGAAGACGGCGCACGGCGTGCTCCTCGGGACGCCGCAGTACATGTCGCCCGAGGCGTGCGAGAGCAAGGGCAACCTCGATCACCGCACGGACATCTACGCGCTCGGCGTGCTGCTGTTCCAGATGCTGACGGGCGTGCTGCCGTTCAGCGGCGAGTCGATGGGCGAGGTGCTCGTGAAGCAGGTGACGCAACTGCCGCCGGCGCCGCGCGGCATCAACCCGCAGATCCCGCCGAGCGTCGAGCAGATCGTGCTGCGCTGCCTCGCGAAGCGCGTCGACGGTCGGTTCCCGACGATGCTCGCGCTGCGCGAGGCGCTCGTCGATCCCGAGGCGTACCTGCGCGGCTCGCCGCCGATGGCGCCGGCGCGCTCGGTGGCGCCGGGGGCCGCGCCCGTCGACGCGCGCGCGGTGCTGGCCCACGTCGCGGCGCTCCAGCAGGCCAAGACGCAGGCCGTGCACGTCGCGCCCGCCGCCGCGGCCGGGGGGCAGGACCGCACGCGCATCGGCATGGGCGCGCCGCTGCCGGCGAACGCCTCGTTCCCGCCGGCGCCGTCGAGCGCGGCGACGATCGTCGCCGGCGCGACCGCTGCGCCGCGCACCGGCGCGATCCAGGTCCCGGGGCTCGCGCACCCGACGGCGCCGGTCAACCACACGATGCGGATCGCGACGCCGATGGGCTACTCGTCGCGTCCGCCGCGCAAGGTGTGGCCGGTCGTCCTCGTGCTCGGCCTCGTGCTCGGCCTCGGCGGCGGCATCTTCGCCGTGGCCTACTTCGGCGGCGGCGACGACGACCACCCCAGGCAGGCCGCGACGACGGTCGAGGGCCCGGGCGACGGCGGCGGCGCGAAGGAGAAGCCGCCCGCGGACGGCAGCAGCCGCGGATCGGCGAAGCCGGCGGACGGCAGCGGCCGCGAGCCGAGATCCGGCAGCGCCGGCAGCGCGGGCAGCGCCGGCAGTGCGAGCAACGGCAGCGGCAGCGCGGGCAGCGGCAGCGCGAGCACGGGTAGCGGCAGCGCCGTCGTTGCCGTCGAGGACAAAGAGGAGGAGAAGGTCACGCTGACGATCGAGAGCACGCCGGCCGGTGCGACGGTGAAGGCACCCGACGGCACGACCCTCGGCAAGACGCCGGCGCAGTTCCGGTGGCCGGTCGGCGACGCGAAGGTCGCGTTCGAGCTGAAGCTCGCCGGCTACAAGAAGAAGGTCACCGAGCTGGTCGTGAAGAACAACACGACGATCGGCGTCGAGCTCGACCCCGTCCCGTCGCTGCCGCCGCCGTACCCCGGCAAGGGCAGCGGGACGAAGCCACCGCCCGGCAAGGGCAGCGGGAGCAGCAGCGGCACCGGGCTCATGCGCCCCGGCGATTAGCGCCGCGCGGATCGACGCCGATGCCGTGTGCGCAACAGATGGCTCGCGGCCGCGCCGCGCCGCGCCCCTGCCGCGAAGGGCGACGACGACGACCAGCGCGTCAGTGCGCGGGGCCGCGGCAGAACTGCTCGTAGTCGATGAGCGGGATCGCGGCGCGCTCGACGCCGTCGCCGCACGTCGGGCACTTCGGATCGCGGCGCAGCTTGAGCTCGCGGAAGCGCGTCTTCAGTGCGTCGTACACGAGCAGGCGGCCGGCGAGCGTGTCGCCGAGGCCGAGGACGAGCTTGATCGCCTCGGTCGCCTGCAGCACGCCCATGATGCCGGGCAGGACGCCGAGCACGCCGGCCTCGGCGCACGACGGCGCCTCCTCGGCGGGCGGCGGCTGCGGGTACAGGCAGCGGTAGCAGGGTGCGCCGTTCGCCGGGAACACGGTGATCTGGCCCTCGAAGCGGAAGATCGACGCGTGCACGACGGGCTTGCCGAGGCGCAGCGCGCAGTCGTTGACGAGGTAGCGCGTCGCGAAGTTGTCGGCGCCGTCGATCACGACGTCGTAGCCCCCGATCAGCGCGAGCGCATTCTCGGAGGTGATGCGCGTGCGGTGCTTGTCGACGACGACGTCGGGGTTGAGCCCGCGCAGCGTCGCCTCGGCGCTGTCGACCTTCGGCGTGCCGACGCGATCCGTGGCGTGCAGGATCTGCCGCTGGAGGTTCGACGCGTCGACGACGTCGTCGTCGATCACGCCGATGCGCCCGACGCCGGCGGCGGCGAGGTACATGCTCGACGGCGACCCGAGCCCGCCCGCGCCGATGCACAGGACCTTCGCCTTCAGCAGCTTCAGCTGGCCGCCGACGCCGACCTCCGGGATCAGCGTGTGGCGCGAGTAGCGCGCCTCCTGGTCGGGGCGCAGCGCGAGCGGCTGCTCCCACGGCAGCCCCGCCCGCTTCCAGCCGGTGAAGCCGCCGGCGAGCGAGCGCACGTTCGTGTAGCCGAGCTCGACGAGGCTGCGCGCCGCGAGGACCGAGCGCGTGCCGCTCGCGCAGTACACGACGACGGGCGCCTCGCGGTCGGGCACCGCGCGCTCGATGCGCAGCTCGAGGAAGCCGCGCGGGATGTGCGTGGTCCCGGGGATCATGCCCTGCGCGTTCTCGTCGGGCTCCCGCACGTCGATCAGCGCGGGGCCTGCGCCCAGTAGCTCGCGCTCGAGCGCGGCGACTTCGATCTCGATGGTCTTTCCGCGGATCTCGCGGAGCAGCGTGTCAAAGCTCGGCACGCGCCGAGATTGCCATGACCCTCACGTGAGGGTAAGGTGCGCCCTGCACATGACTGACGTCGCTCCTGCCACTTCCACGTCATCGTCGTCCTCCACCCCGATGCTCGACCCCGAGGGTCCGGAGTCGATGGTCCGCATCACGCCGGTCGCGGCGTCGAAGGTCAACGAGATCCGCGAGCAGGAGGCGATCGAGGGCCACATGGCGCTCCGCCTCCGCGTCGTCGGCGGCGGGTGCGCGGGCTTCTCGTACGACCTCTACTTCGACGAGATCGCCGAGGTCGATCGCCAGATCGAGATCCAGGGCGTGAAGGTCGTCGTCGACGAGATGAGCCTCATGTACCTCGTCGGCACGGAGATCGACTACGTCGAGGGCCTCCAGGGCGCGGGCTTCAAGTTCAACAACCCGAACGTCAAGACGACGTGCGGTTGCGGCTCGTCGTTCTCCGTCTGATCGGCATACTCTCCCCGTCGTGACCGACATCGCCGGGATCCTCGAGCGCGAGCTCGGCAGCGCGGCCGTCATCGGCCCCGGTCACGAGCGGCTCGACGACTACGGGCGCGACGAGAGCCCGCTCCCCGAGTTTCACCCGCCCGCGTGCGCGGTGCTCGTCGAGTCGACCGAGCAGGCGGCCGCCGTGCTGCGCATCTGCAAGGAGCGCGCGGTCCCGGTGTCGCCGCGCGGCGCCGGCAGCGGCATGTGCGGCGGCGCCCTGCCCGTCCCCGGCGGCATCGTGCTGTCGACGGAGCGGATGACGAAGATCAAGGAGATCGACGCGGGCGATCTGGTCGCCGTCGTCGAGCCCGGCGTCGTCACGGGCGTCCTCCAGGAGGCCGTCGAGGCGCAGCACATGTTCTACCCGCCCGATCCGGCGTCGCTCGCGTTCTGCTCGATCGGCGGCAACGCGGCCACCAACGCCGGCGGACCGCGCGCGTTCAAGTACGGCGTCACGCGCGAGTACATCCTCGGCCTCGAGGTCGCGCTCATGGGCGGCGAGGTCCTGCGCTGCGGCCGCCGCACCGCGAAGGGCGTCACCGGCTACGACCTCGTCGCCGGCTTCGTCGGCACCGAGGGCACGTTCGGCGTCATCACCGAGCTCGTCGTGAAGCTCCTCCCGAACCCACCCGCCGCCGCGACCGTGCTCGCCGTGTTCGCGGACATGGCCGGCGCCGGCGCCGCGATCTCGGCGCTGCTCCGCGAAGGCCTGCGGCCGCGCGTCCTCGAGATCGCCGACAAGAGCTCGATCGATCACGTCCGCCCGAAGAGCCGCTACCGCTTCCCGGCCAACGCCGGCGCCGTCGTCCTCCTCGAGGTCGACGGCGAGCCCGACGCGATGGCGCTGATGATGGAGAAGATCGGCGTGCGCTGCGACGACCTCGGCGCGCTCGACGTCCTCGCGGCGCACGAGCCCGCCGACCGCCGCGCGCTGTGGGAGGCGCGCCGCCTGATCTCGCCGTCGCTGAAGGAAGCGTACCGGGTGAAGGTCAACGAGGACATCTGCGTCCCGCGCGGCCGCATCGTCGAGATGATCGCGCGCGTGCAGCAGGTCTCCCTCGAGACGGGCATCGACACCGCGGTGTTCGGCCACGCCGGCGACGGCAACCTGCACGTGAACCTGCTCTCGCACGACGACCCGGACGACCCCGCCGTGCGCACGAAGATGTGGGCCGCCGCCGAGCGCGTGTTCGCGCACACGATCGCCCTCGGCGGCACGCTGTCCGGAGAGCACGGCATCGGCACGACGAAGCGGGACTACATGCGCATGGAGCAGTCCGAGCAGGTGCTCGAGTGGCAGCGCCGCTGGAAGCTGATGTGGGACCCGTCGAACCTGATGAACCCGGGCAAGAAGATCCCTGCGCGCACGAAGGCGTGCAGCGAGTAGCGCCTCAGGGCGCCGCGATGCCCTTGTCGATCACCCAGTCCTGGTAGTAGGTCTCGGCCGCGCCACCGTCGGCGAGGCGCTCGTGCGCGAGCGCGAGCTCGGCGTCGATCAGCCGCTCGAACGCGGACAGCTTCGCGTTGCCGGCGAGGTAGCGCCCGTTGACGAAGAACGCCGGCGTCGTCGTGACGCCGAGGCGGCGCCAGTCCGCGACGGCGGCCTCGACCTCGCGCGCGCAGCCGCGCAGGTCGGCGGCGAACCTGTCGCCGTCGAGGCCGAGCTTCTCGGCGAGCTCGTTCATGTACGGGCACCCGGTGCGCGTCTCCCAGCACCCGGCGGGATCGAAGCTCTCGCCGAGCTTGTCGCCGGCCTTGAGCGCGGCGCCGAGCTCCCACGACCACAGCTCCTTGTCGAACGGCAGCAGCTTCTTCTGCTTCGCGGCCGCGCACGCCCCGTACGCGCTCGGGCGCGACGCCGCGTGCACGAGGTTCGGCTTGTACACGATGCGCACGTCCTCGAGCGCGTACCGCTTGCGCACCGCCTGCAGCGCCGCCTGGACCTCGCCGCACGGCACGCACGCGTGGTCGGCGCCGACGACGAGCGTCACCGGCGCGGCCGGCGCACCGACGAACGGCGCGCCCTGCACCGACATCGCGTACACCTTCGCCGGATCCGGCTTGCCGGGCGGCGTCTTCGTCGGGGGCGCGGCGGGCGTCGGCGCCGGCACCTCGGCCGGCTTCGCCGCGATCGCCGCGTCGGGCGCCGGGTCCGGCTTCGCCGCGACGGCCGGCCTGTCCTGCGACGACGACGTCACCTTCACGATCACGACGGCCGCGATCCCGGCGACGGCGACGAGCGACAGCGCGAGCCACAGCTTCGGGCGCCCGCCGCGCGCGACCGGCGCAGGCTCCGGCGGCGCCGTGCCGACCGGCGCGGGCGGCGCGGTCCCCGCGGGCATCGACGGCGGCGCCGTCCCGGCGGGCAGCGACGCCGGCGCCGTCGCCGCCGGCGCCGGCGCGGGTGCGGCCGACGGACGCAGATCGCGCGTGGCGGTGGCGTCGGCCGCCGAGCCCGGGACCGGCGTCGGCCGTGGTGCCGGGGCCGGCGTGGCCGGAGGCGGCGTCGCCGGGCGCCAGCTGTTCGACGCGGCCGGCAGCGACGGGCTCGACGACACGGCGGCGAGGTTGCCGGTCGTGCGCCGCATCGGCTCGAGGCGCGCCATGACGTCGTCCATCGAGCGCGGGCGCTCGTCGGCCTCCTTCGCGAGCATCACGGTGACGAGCCCCTCGAGGTCCGCGGACACCTCGGGCTTGACGGTGCGCAGCGCGGGCGGCGGCAGCAACTGGTGCGCCGCGATCAACACGGCCGGCACGCCCTCGAACGGGCGGCCGCCGGCGAGCATCTCGAACAGCATCACGCCGAGCGCGTAGATGTCGGTGCGCCCGTCGACGCCCGCCGTCGAGCGGCACTGCTCGGGCGACATGTAGTGCGGCGTCCCGAAGATCTGGATCGTCTGCGTCTGCACGCCCGTCGCGTGGCCCTCGGCGAGCTTCGCGATCCCGAAGTCGAGCACCTTCACGCGCAGGCCGATCGCGCTCGCCACGTCGGGCACGAGCCACACGTTGTCGGGCTTGAGGTCGCGGTGGACGATGCCGGCCGCGTGCGCGGCGCCGAGCGCGGAGGCGACCTGGCGCGCGACCTCGATCGCGAGCTCGGGCGGCAGCGGCCCGCGATCGAGCCGCGCGGCGAGCGATTCGCCCTGCAGGAGCTCCATCGCGATGTACGCCATCCCCTCGGCCTCGCCCTCCTCGACGACGCCGCACTCGAACACGGTGACGATGCCGCCGTGCACGATCGTCGCAGCCGTGCGCGCCTCCTGGAGGAAGCGCTGCAGGAGGTCCTGCTTCTCGGTGTGCTCCGGCAGCAGGAACTTGAGCGCGCAGTCGCGCCCGAGCGCCGTGTCGCGCGCGCGGAACACCATCCCGAAGCCACCCTTGCCGAGCTCCTGCTTGAGCTCGTACTTCCCGACGTGCATGCCAGCTTCGACCATCACTCGACTCGCTTCACGATGTGGAACCCGTACGGAGACCCGACGACGCCGACCTCGCCGACGTCGAGCCGGAACGACAGCTTCTCGAACGTCGGCACCATCGCCCTCGGCACGACCTCGAAGGCCGTCTTGCCCTTGTTCGAATCGTCGGAGACGTCGCCGGCGACCGCCGCGAACGCCTCACCGCCGGCGATGCGGCGGAGCGCGTCGCGCACGGCCGCCTCGACCTCGGCGCGCGTGCGCTGCGCGTGCGGCGCACCCTTGCGGGAGGCCTCGCTCCATTCGAACAGGATCTGCGTGACCTTCGCCCGCGTGACCTTCACCGGGCGCGCGAGGATGTCGTGGCTCTCGAGCGGATCCGGCGGCGGCGCGGGGACGCGCTGGACGACGTACCAGCGCCCCGAGGTCCCGCCGCTGCCGACGATGCCGACCTCGCCGATCGCCAGGCGCGAGGTGAGGCGGCGCGCCTCGACGGACATCATGCGATTCAGCGGACGCGCGGGCGGCGAGACCTCGACGCCGTCGAGCTTCGCGAGCCGCGCACGCCCGGCGTCGTCGGTGGTGAGCGCGGTCGCGAGCGCGGCGTACGCCTCCGCGTCCGTGCGCGGCACGCCGTTCGCTCGATAGGCCAGGGACATCACGTTCGCGTAGGCCTCCTGCCCGTGCGGCGGGCGCACCAGGATACGCTGCGAGACGGCGTCGCGCGCACGCGGCGGCGGCGCGGCCTCGGGAGCATTCGCGCCGCGGGCGAGCACCGCCTCCTGGAAGTAGCTCGCGCGCGCGGCCCCGGCGGCGATGCGCTCGCTCGCGGTGCGCAGCTCCGCGGCGACCGTCGCCTCGAGCTCGTCGCCGGTCACGACGCCGACGGTCGGCCGCCCGTTGACGAACGTCGTCGGCGCGCCCATCACGCCGAACCGGTCCCAGTCGGGCTTGGCATCGTCGACCTCGGCGCCGCACGCGCGGAGGTCGGCGGCGAAGCGCGCGGCGTCGAGGCGCAGCTCGCGCGCGAGCTCGACGAGCTGCGGGCAGCCCGCGTCGCCGGTGTGGCAGCGCACCGGATCGGCGGGCCGGCGCGGCGCGGTCGCCGCCGCACCGTCGGACGGGAGGAAGCGCGCGTACAGCGCCGCATCCATCGCGTCGTACGCCGCCTCGCCCTGGCGCGCCGCGGCGCACGCCGCGTACCACGCGACCGTCGCGTCCACGTGGATGATCAGCGGCCGCACGACGACGCGCACGTCGTCGCGGTGCCGCGCGCGGACCTCGGCGATCGACTGCTTCATCGCGCGGCAGTACCTGCAACCGTGGTCGCCGCCGACGACGATCGTCACCGGCGCGTCGGCCGGCCCGAACGCGACCGAGCCGCGCGCCGGCATCGCGTACACCTTGCGCTCGTCGAGCACCGTCCGCTTCGAGCACGGCGCCAGGCTCGGCAGCCGCCACGCACTCTCGACCTCCGTGCGCGACGCGGCCGGCAGCGCCGCGATGCCCGCCACCACGCGCGCGCGCAGCTGCTCGTGCGCGCGGCAGTCGCCGTCCTCGACGGCCTCCTCGACGAGCCGGATGTCGCCGAGCACGCGCTCCTCCGGCGTAGGCTCCGGCAGCCGCGGCTCCACCGGCACCGGCGATACGGCCGCGTCCGGCGCGCGCTCGGCCACCG
>JAHBVW010000061.1 GCA_019637375.1 Deltaproteobacteria bacterium
GGCGCTGCGCGCGCGGCACCGCGCGAACCGCGCCGCGCGTCGCGAGGCCCGCGCGGCGGGTGGCGCCGACGAGGAGCTGGATCGACAGAGCCGCGGCGACACCGCGGAGCGGAGGCGGCTCGACGCGGCGCACGCGGCGGAGCGCGCGGAGGTGGAGCCGCGCGCCGGTGCGTGCGAGCGCGCGATCGCGGAGCTCGAGGCGCGGAAGGCGGCGCGGTCGCGCGAGCTGCTCGTGCGGATCCAGGACGGCTACGTGTTCGCGGACGCGTGCGGCGAGCGGCGCAGCCTGCGCGAGCTGTTCGCGCCGGCCGAGCCGCCGGGAGGTGCGGGCGACTGCGCCGCGCCGAAGCTGCTCGCGCACGCCTACCGCGCCGGGCTGCGGCCGATCGCGCTCGCCGAGATCTGGCTCGGCGCGACGCCGGCGACCGGCGGGCGCCGCGACGGGCAGCTGTACCCGGCGTGCCGCGGCAAGTGCGGGCCGATCCTCGGGCACGCGCTGCGCGGGCTCCCCGCCGACGAGCCGCCGCTGCACGGCACGCTCGCGTTCGGCGACGACGAGCCCCGCGTCATCCACGCGGACGACCACCTCGTCGTCGTCGACAAGCCCGCCGGCATGCTGTCCGTCCCCGGGCGCTCGGGGCGCCTGCGCGACTCGGCGATCGTCCGGCTGCGCCGGCGCTTCCCCTCCGCGGAGCTCGTGCACCGCCTCGACCTCGACACCTCCGGCCTGCTCGTCGCCGCGCTCGATCCCGCGACGCGCGGCGCCCTCCAGCGCGCGTTCGAGCAGCGCCTCGTCGACAAGCGCTACGTCGCCGTCGTCGACGGCCGCCTCGCCGCCGACGCCGGCGCGATCGAGCTCCCGCTCCGCGTCGACCTCGACGATCGCCCGCGCCAGATCGTCGACCCGATCCACGGCCTCGCCGCCGTCACCACGTGGCGCGTCCTCGCGCGCGACGGCGACCGCACCCGCGTCCTCCTCGCCCCGCACACCGGACGCACCCACCAGCTGCGCGTCCACGCCGCGCACCCCGCCGGCGCGGGCGGCCTCGGCGCGCCGATCGCCGGCGATCGCCTCTACGGCCTCGCACCCGCGGCGCACGACCGCATGCTCCTCCACGCCGCGTCGATCGCGTTCGACCACCCGCACACCGGCGCGCGCCTCGAGCTGTCCTCGCCCGTACCGTTCTGAGCCGGCGGAGCTACGGCCCGTGCGGATCGTGCCGCGCCAGGCCGCGGTCGATCACCCACTGCTGGTAGTAGTCCGCCGCGCGCGTGCCGAGCATGATCCGGTCGGACGCCTTCATCAGCTCCTCGTCGACGATCTTCACGAAGCTCGCGAGCGGCTGCGCGCCCGAGATGTAGCGGCCGTTGATGAAGAACGTCGGCGTCGCGCTGATCCCGAAGTCGCGCAGCCTGCGCTCCTGGTCCCGGATCATCACGTCGCACGAGGACATGTCGCGCTGCAGCTGGAACGGGTCGAGGCCGGCCTCGCGCGCGAGGTCGTTCATCACCGGGCAGCCCGCCGGGCTCGTCCAGCAGTGATCGCCGTCGTAGCGCCGCGCCTTGAAGCTCTTCTCCCACAGCACCTCGTCGAACCTCGCGAAGCGACCCTGGCGCGACGCCGCGCACGCCGCGCGCGCCGAGGCGCCGGCCGTCGTCGGGTGGACGACGAACTGCTCGTACGCGATGCGCACGTCCGCGCCGTACTTCCGGCGCAGCTCCAGCATCGTCCCGCGCGCTCGCTCGCAGAACGGGCACGCGTAGTCGTACGCCCACACGATCGTGACCTTCGCCGCCGGCGAGCCCTCGAGGATCGCGAGGTTCACCGGCACCCCGTAGACCTTGTCGGGATCCGGATCCGTGCGCCGCGGGGGCGTCGGCGCCGGCCGCGCCGCGAGCGCATCCGCCTTGCGGCGCATGTCGTCGAGGCGCTTCTCGACGTCCTTCAGCCGGTCGACCTCCTCGCGCAGGCCCTCGACCTTGCGCTCCGCCCGCCGGCGCTCCTTGCGCTCCTGCGCGAGGTCCTCCTCGAGGGAGTCGACCTGCCTCTCGAGCTTCTCGACCTTGTCGGCGTCGCCGCACGACATCGTGGCGGACGCGAGCACGGCAACGAGCGGCAGCCGGGTCATGGCGTCGATGCTACCGCGAGCTACTCGTCGTGCACGGTCTCGCCGAGCGGAGCCTCGAGCCCGACGAGCAGGTCGAACAGCTTGGCCAGATCGCGCAGCGACTTCGGGCGATCCGTCGGGTTCTTCTCGAGCATGCGCGCGATCAGCCGGTCCACCGTCGCGCCCGCGTCGGGCACGAGCGAGCGCACCGACGGCGGCACCTCCTTCAGGTGCTTCTCGCGCGCGAGCACGTGCGTGTCGGCCTTGATCGCCTGCCGCCCGCACATCATCTCGAACGCGAGCAGCCCGAGCTGGTACACGTCGACCGACGAGCCGGCTGGCGCGCCCGTCCACTGCTCCGGCGCGAGGTACTGCGGCGCGCCGTACTCGAGCTTCGCCGCGACGAGCTTCGCCAGCCCGAAGTCGACGACGACGACGCGCTCCTTGCTCGCGCGATCCGGGTCCGGCACGAACCACAGGTTCGACGGCTTGAGCGCGTGGTGCACGACGCCGACGCCCGACACGGCCATCAGCGCGCGCGCGACCTGCTGCACGACGTCGGCGGTCTGCGTCGTCGAGAACCGCCCGCGCTGCAGGCGCTGGGCGAGCGACTCGCCGGTGAGGAGCTCGGTGATCACGTACGCGCGCCCGTCGTCGAACTGCCCGACGTCGAACACCTTCGCGATGCCCGCGTTCGTGATCGGCCGGATCGTGCGGACGTCGTTGTAGAACCCCTGGATCTCGTGGAGCTTGCTCGGCTCGAGCCGCAACAGCTTCACGGCGACCCGGTCGCGCGTCTCGCGGTTCTCGGCCTCGAACACCTCACCGACGCGTCCCTCACCGAGGCGCCCGCCGAGCGCGAACTTGCTGATTCCCGACATCCGAACCTCGAGTCTAACACCCGGGGGCGCCGCGAATCACGGCAGGGCGGAAATGCCGTCAGTGCGCGCCGTTGCCGTGGTGGTGGGCGTCCGCGGCGCCCGGCTCGTCCTTCGGCGGGTAGAAGAACACGAACGGCCGGCGGAGGAACTTGCGGAACACCGCGCCGGGCAGCGTGCGCCGCTCGCCGCGCGGCACGTCGCGGGCGCGGAGGGCGACGACGAGCGCGAGCGCGAAGCTGACGCCGAAGTTGAGGAGCCCGATGATCGCGATGCCCCACGACGCGAGCAGGAACGCCTGCCACCCGACGCCGTCGATGCCGACCGACGACATCGCGAGCGTGAGCGACACCGTCGACAGCGTGACGTGGCGGACGTCGAGGCCGAGGCCGAAGAACTTCGACACGACCGGCGTCATGCCGAGGATCGTGCCGAGCGACACCGAGCCGCCGAAACCGGCGGCCTCGCGCTCGAGGAAGCGCGCGAGCCTCGCCATGCGCTTCTTGCCGAGGCGCTTGCCCCAGCGGTGGTGCTCGATCGCCTCGGGGAGGCGGCGGTAGACGACCCAGTTCTCGAACCAGCCGGCGAACAGGCTCGACACCCACAGGATCACGCCGGTGAGCGCGGCGAACGGCACGGTCCACGAGCCGATCGGATCGAACGACTTCACGATCCCGGCGGCCGCCTCCGCGCCGAGGAACGGTGACCCCGTCACGCGTGTGTAGATGAAGTCGAAGGCGAGCGTGGTGACGATCGCGGCCGACACGTTGCCGAGCGCGGCGGCGAACTGGGAGCGCGCGATGCGCGCGATCAGCTTGACGAGCTCGTCGAGCATGCCCGGCCCGGCGCGGTCGCGGATCGTGCCGGCGAGCGCGGCGGCCGTCATCGACGGCTGCTTCGTCGCGAGCGTGAAGCCGAGCAGCTGCATCACGACGAAGCTGCCCGCGTAGACGACGGACGACAGCGCGCCGTCGATGAACAGCGGGAACGAGCCCCACTTGACGAAGAACTTCAGGATCGCGGTGCCGAGCGTGAGCACGCCGCCGCCCGCCGCCGTCGACATCATGCGCCAGTACTCGCGGCGCGTCGACGTCACGTAGTGCTCGCCCGTGCGGCCGGCGCGCTCGATCACCTTGCGCGCGAGCAGGCGCAGGTTGTCGCTCATCAGCTGGAGGAAGCTGCGCCCCCCGACGAGCGCGTGCCCGACGGCGGCGATCACGGCGCGGATCTCGTACGGGGCGCGCTCGTCGGCGGTGCCCGACGAGGGCCCGCCGACGAACGGCAGGAGGAGCTCGATGCGCGACAGGCCGCGCTCGATCGAGTCGATCGCGTAGACCACGTCGATCGAGACGCCCTTTTCCTCGAGCGCGATGCGCACGAGGTCGAGGTGCCGGCGCGACGCGTCGATCAGCGCCGGCATCTCGGCCGGCTGCGCGCGCGTGAGCCGGTACAGCGGCGAGTCGCGCACGCCGCCGCCGCGCAGGACGCCGTGCTCGTCCTCGTGCCGCGCGCGGCTGCGCAGCGCCTCGGAGATGCCCTGCGCCGCGATGCGCGTCGTGATGAGGCCGATCGCGTCGAGGATCGCGGAGCGCAGCGGCTCCCACGCCTTGCCGCCCGCGACGGCGAGCCGCTGGAGCAGCGGATCCGCCGCCGGCCCGAGCCACGCGAGGTCGTCGACCGAGCGCACGATGCGGCTCGCGAGGATCCACATCTCCGCGTTGTTCGGCGGCTCGGGCAGGAACCGGCGCGCCAGGCGGTCGGTGGTCTCGGCGAGGAGGCCGCGGTCGTTCGGCAGGCCGATCTCGCCGAACAGCTTGATCGCGCGCATCTCGCCGAACGTCGAGCGCACCGTCTGCTCGAACCGGCGCTGCGCCGCCGGGATGCGCTCGAGCGCGCGCACGAGGAGCTCGAGCCGCGCGAGCGTCGGGTGCCGGTCGTTCGTGTGGAGGATCGACGGCCCGGCCACGACGAACCGCCCGAGCTGCTCGATCATCACGAGCCGCTCGGCGAGCGGCACGTCCGCCTCGGTCCGCAGCTTCGCCAGCAAGATCCGCAGGAGGCCCGCGGCCTTGCCGTCGAGGTCCGCCCCGACGATGCCGATGAACTCGTCGCGCGGAGGGATGTGGTCCGCCGGCGGCCCGAGCAGGTCGGGGTCGTCGATCAGCGCGATCGTGTGGAGCGGCGATTCCACGCCGCGATGCTAACACCGGTACCGCACCTCACCGTCCGCCTCGGCCGAGTTCCGCCCCTGTGTCGTGCGCGCACGGCGCCCATCACCTACACGCACCCCATGGGGCGGGAGACGCCGGCGATCGATCGATCGTTGGTGTCCCAACGATCTCAGCCGCGGATGCGCGACTCGCGTCGCTCCCAGCGGGCCTTGGCCTTCAGCTTCTCGCTCTCGCGCGTGCGCGGCTCGCCGCGCGCGGGGAGCAGGTCGAGGAGCGAGGCGGTGGCCCGGGTGATCGCGTCGACGGCGGCCTCGAACGTCGCCTCGCCGCCCTTCACCGGTTTGGTCATGCCGCTGACCTTGCGCACGTACTGCAGCGCGGCCGCGCGGATCTCGTCGGGCGTCGTCGGAGGCTCGAAGTGATGCAGCGTGCGGATGTTACGGCACATGCGCGCGTTCTACCGCGGATCGCGCGCTGCGGTACGATGGCGCCGTGAAAGCCATCCTCGTCACCTGTCCGCACTGCGGTGCGCGGGTGCACGTCGTCGGCCTCTCCGACGAGGTCCGTTGTGAGTACTGCGGGACGGCGTCGCGGGTGCAGCGCCGCACGCGCGTGTGGCAGACGGTGCTGCCGCCGCCGCCGGTCGCGCCGCACCGCCCCGTCCAGGTCGCCGTCCAGCAGCGCAACTCCGCCGCGAGCGTCCTCGTGCTGCTCGGCATCCTGATGCCGATCGGCTTCACCGTCGCGATCACGCTGTTCGTCCGCGCCGCGGTCCACCACGCGACGACGACCACGACGACCACGACGACCACGACCACGACCACCACGTCGGAGTCGAGCTCGACCGCGACGGCGGCGAGCGCGCGCCGGCGCATCGACGCCGACGGCCTGGAGTGGCAGGGCACCGACGCGGCGCTGTTCGCCGACGTCGACGGCGACGGCACCGTCGACGTGATCGGCCGCGGCCGCCGGATCCAGGACGGCGACCTCGTCTACGCGATCGCGCTCGACGGCAAGACCGGCGCGAAGAAGTGGCAGAGCGAGTCCCTCGGCACGTACACCCAGACCTACCAGGGCAAGCTCGCGCTCGCCGGCGACCTGCTGCTATTCGCGTCGCCGCGCGGCCAGGTCCGCGCGATCCGCCTCGCCAGCGGCGCGACCGCCTGGCAGACCCAGCTCGACGAGCGCGTGACCGCGCTGTGCGACGGCACCGCCTCCACCGTGATCGCCGTCGGCGCCGACGACGTCGAGCGCCCGCTGCGCCGCAGCGACGGCAAGCCCGCGAGCGCCGAGGACGCCACGTTCGCCGACGTCCTCGGGCAGGCCGTCGAGAAGAAGAAGCCGCCCCCGCCGCCGAAGCGCCGCGGCGTCGTCTCGTGCAACGTGCTCCCCACCGACGACCAGCGCCGGCCGCGCACCTCCGCGGCGCGCCGCGTCGCCGATCCCTACGCGCTCGGCCGCAAGCACGGCCTCAGCGCGAGCTCCAGCGACGCCGTGCACGAGGGCCCCGGCGGCCGCGTCCTCGCCGGCACGCGCGACCGCGGCACCGGCGTCCCGCACCTCGTCCTCCTCGACGACAAGGACAACGCCCGCTGGAAGATCGCGATCCCCGAGGACCCGCTCGCCGCCGCGGAGCGCTCCCCCGAGGCGGTCACCGTCGGCGACACGCAGGTGTGCGCCGCCTACTACCCCGACAACTCCAGCAGCAAGCCGAACCTCGCGTGCTTCGCCCTCGCCGACGGCGCGCGCCGCTGGGAGGTCCCGGCCGGCACCCACTCGCTCCGCATGCTGCGCCTCCGCGGCGACACGCTGTTCGTCACCGACAGCGGCCGCATCGACGCGCGCGATGCAGCGACCGGCACCGTCCGCTGGACCTTCCCCTGAACGTCCTGGGGTGGCGCGCAGGCTTTGCGTGCGACGAGCTACTGAACGTCGTCGCTGTCGGCCGCCTCGGCGCCTTCCTCGCCGGCGGCCGCGGGCTTGCCGCCGTTCTTGATCGCCTGGACCTCGGTCCGGATCGCCTGGGCGAGGTTCTTCAGCTCCTGCATCGAGTTGCGCACGCGCGTACCGGCGGCCTTGTTGTTGCCCCGATAGAACTTCTCGAAGTCCGCCGCCATCCCGGCGACGAGGGCCTGGAGCTCGGCGAAGCGCGCCACGGGCGCGTCGTGCTGGTTCTCGGTGGTGTCGATCGTCGTGTTGGTCTCCATGGGAGGGCTACCTTGCCCCGCCCCTCTGACACGAGCAACGTTCTGCGCCCTTACCTACCCGACCGGGCTGCGAAGCTTCCTCAGCACCCGGCACCTCACACCACGCGTCGCGGCGCGTTGCTGCTAACGTCCGCGCCGCAATGGCCAAGGATGACTCCAAGCTGCGGCTCGACGTCGACCCGCGGACCGCCGCCACGGAGGACCCCGAGGAGCGCTGGCTCTCCGAGACCTACCGACCCAAGGAGCCCAACCTCACGCTGCGCGGCGTGGTGGTCGGCGTCCTCATCGGCGCCGTCATGTGCCTGTCGAACCTGTACGTCTTCTTCAAGACGGGCTGGAGCCTCGGGGTCACGCTCACCGCCTGCATCCTCGCGTTCGGCGTCTTCGAGGCGCTGCGCAAGGCGCGCCTCGTCCGTACGCCGCTCGGTCCGCTCGAGAACAACGCGCTCACCACCGTCGCCTCGGGCGCCGGCTACATGACCGCCGGCGGCAACATGGCCGCCTACGGCGCGCTCCTCATGGTGCTCGTGCCGCCGATGCTCACGCCCGAGCTGTGGAACGCGCTCGAGGGCACGTTCTTCCTCGATCGCAACCCGAAGGAATCCCTCCCCAGCACGCCGCAGATGATGCTGTGGTTCGCCGTCATCGCCGCGATGGGCGTGTTCGTCGCGATCCCGATCAAGCGCCAGCTCATCAACCGCGAGGCGCTCCCCTTCCCGACGGGCACCGCGACCGCCGAGACCATCACCACGATCCACGCCGGCAAGGAGGGCTCCGGCAAGCTCCGCGGCCTCCTCTACGCCGCCCTCGCCGGCGCCGGCATCAAGACGCTCGTCAGCATCTTCAAGATCCTCCCCGACAAGCTCGCGCTCCCCGTCTCGGTCGCCGGCAGCTCGCTCGCGAGCTGGTCGATCTACCTGAAGACCGAGGTCGTGCTCCTCGCCGCCGGCGCGCTCATGAGCTTCCGCACCGGCTGGTCGCTGCTCGTCGGCGGCCTCGCGACGTACGGCATCCTCGCGCCGGTCCTCGAGAGCCACGGCTGGATCGCCGAGGTCTCGTACAAGGAGATCGCGAAGTGGACCGTGTGGCCGGGCGCCGCGATCCTCGTCAGCGCGGGCCTGGTGTCGTTCGCGCTCGACTACAAGGCGCTCGGCCGCTCGTTCTCCGGCCTCGGCAAGCTCGTGCGCCGCGACGGCGGGACCGCGCAGCCCGAGGAGCACGGCATCGCCGCCGTCGAGTCGCCCGGCTGGTGGTTCCCCGCCGGCTACTTCCTCCTCGCGCCCGCGATCATCCTCCTCATGGGCTGGCTGTTCGGCATCCCGTGGTGGGCCGGCGTCATCGCCGTCGTCCTCGCCGTGCTGATGGGCTTCATCGCGTCGCGCGTCACCGGCGAGACCGACATCACGCCGACCAAGGCGCTCGGCCCGGTCACGCAGATCACGTTCGGCGCGGTGACGCCTGGCAACATCAACGGCAACATCATGTCGGCGAACGTCACCGGCGGCATCGGCCTCCACGCCGCCGACCTCCTGACGACGCTCAAGACCGGCTGGCTCCTCGGCGCGCGCCCGCGCCACCAGGTCTACGCGCAGCTCGTCGGCGTCGTCGCCGGCGCGATGTTCATCGTCCCGGCCTTCAAGATCCTCATCCCCGATCCGGCGGTGCTCGGCGACACCGAGTGGCCCGCGCCGTCGTGCCTCGTGTGGGAGAGCATCTCGCGCACGCTCGTCAACGGCCTCGACGCGCTCCACGACTCGGCGAAGGTCGCCACGCTCATCGGCGTCGTCCTCGGCACCTCGCTCGCGATCCTCGAGCGCTACGCGCCCGCGCGGATCAAGCGGTTCGTACCGTCGGCGAACGGGCTCGGCATCGCGATGGTCGTGCCCGCCGCCAACAGCATCTCGATGTTCCTCGGCGCCCTCGTCGCCCACAGGATGCAGCACCACCGCCACCAGGGGATGGTCGTCCCGGTCGCCTCGGGCCTGATCGCCGGCGAGAGCCTCATGGGCATCGTCGTCGCGCTGCTCGTCGGCGCCGGGATCGTCGCTCAGTAACTCGCGATGAGGGAGACGCCGCTGTAGGCGGTGTAGCCGCGCAGCATCACGTAGTAGTCACCGGCCTGCGTGCTGTTCGTCGTGCACGTCTCGGTGTTGCCGGTCAGGTACGGGCGGCACGCGTAGGTCGACGTCGTCGGGCGGCTGCCGAACCGCGTGTACAGGTCGACGTCGCCGGTGCCTCCGCTGATCTTGATCGTCAGCTTCTTCGCGGCGGGCGTCGTGATCCGCCAGTACCCGGCCGAGCTCGCCGCGCCCGCGATGCCGGTCACCGCGACGCCGTTCGTGAGGAACGGGTCGCCGCCGGTGTCGGCGGCGTACTTGCCGGTGATCGTGAGGCCGCTGTACGCGGTGTACGCGTTCAGCATGACCCAGTACGTGCCGGCCTGCGGCGGCGCGAACGTGCACGTCTCCGCGTTGCCGTCGAGGTACGGGCGGCACTGGTACGACGTCAGCGTCGGCTTGGTGCCGAACGACACGTACATGTCCGCGTCGCCCGTGCCGCCGCTGATCGAGATCGTCAGCGACGTCTGGCCGGCCGGCACGTCGATCTTCCAGAAGCGCTGGCCGCCGGTGGCGTCGGACTGGTTCGTCTGCGGGACGTTGTTCGCGAGCACGCCGTCGCCCGCCGGCGGGGGAGGCGGCGTGGTGCCGCCGCACGTCGCCGGGGCCGTGCCGACCTTGACCGCGGCCCACGCGCAACCGACCGCGTCCTTCGTGGCCTGGTCGTAGCCGAGGTTCACCGTCGCCTGCTCCATCGCCGTGCGCACGTTCGCGAACTTCGCGCTCGACGTGAGGATGTTCGTCTGCGCCTCGTACATGATGCGGATCGCCTTCGCCATGCCGATGCCCGGCACGTTCACCGCCGTCGCGTTGCGCGGGTGCGTGCCGCCCCTCGACAGCAGGCAGAACATCAGGTTCGGGACGCCCGAGCTGTAGTGCACGTCGAGGTTGCCGACCGTCGACGTCCACTGATCCGCCGACGCGCCGTCCGCCTTCGGGTCGCACATCTTGCGGAGGCCGCCGGAGATGATGTCCTCGCCGACGAGCCACGTGTCGTTGCTGACCGCGAGCGTGCCGGTCTTGCCGCCGTCGGCCCACGCCTCGACGAACGCGCCGAAGATGTCCGACATCGCTTCATTCATGCCGCCCGGCTCGCCGCTGTACACGAGGCCGGACTCGTTCTCCGTCACGGCGTGCGTGAGCTCGTGCGCGGTGACGTCCGTCGAGCGCGCGAGCGGCGCGCAGCCCTGCGAGGCGCTGCCGTCGCCGTACACCATCTGCGTCCCGTTCCAGAACGCGTTGCAGTAGTTGCTGCTGTAGTGGACCGACGAGCGCAGCTCCGCGCCCGCGTTGTTGTAGGAGTCGCGGTTCCAGAAGTTCTTGTACGCCTCGTACGCGAGGCCCGTGTTGTCGTACGCCGCGTTGACGTCGACGTCGTTCCCGGCGGCCTGCCCCTCGCTGCGGCGCAGCGTGCCCGGCAGCGACGTGCTGTTGTTCGCCGTGTACACGCGGCGGTTCTCGGCGAAGTGGATCTGCGGGTACACCGCGACGATCTGCCCGTCGTCGACGTCCGTGTAGACGCGGTCGCGCACCGGGTTCTTGCCGCGCAGGCCCTCGACCGTCGTCTCGTACGCCTTGTGGAGCCGGCCGTCGAGCGTCTGGAGGTAGACGAGGCGCGACACCGTCGCTGCGAGGCCGCTCCACCGGCCGTCGTTGCGGATGCCGTTCTCGGCGGTCGCCTGGGAGATCGCGTGGGCGCCGAGCGACGGCGAGATGTCGCCGCGCGCGTTGCCGTTGACCGCGTAGACCGAGCCCTTCACGTCGACGTGGACGACGAGCTCGGCGCCGACGACCTCGAGGCCGTCGTGCACCTGGCGGTAGCGGAAGTGGCGCCCGCCGCCGTCGTCGACGTTCATCTTGCGCAGCGCCAGGTCCGACGCGGCCAGGCGGAACGGCGCGAGCACGCGGGGCAGCGCCGGCATCAGCGCGGCGCTCGCGGCCGGGGCGTCGTCGGTCTGCACGCCGCCGACCTTCGCCATGTCGCCGACGAGGTACATCGCGAGGCCGTCGGCCGTCGCCTCGAGCACCTCGACGTCGGGGAGATCGGCGAGCGCCTCCTCCACGTCGATCGGGATCCCCGTCGGATCGTCCTTCACCTCGATCCCACCCACGTCGGCCTGATGGCAGCCGACGATTCCCGCGAGCGAGCTTGCGAACAGGTACAGGAGGCGGTCGCGCGAGCGCTTCGACATGCGTGCCGCGAGTTCCACGGGCGGTGCCATGTGACGTTGCGCATGTTGTGCAACCGCGCTCCCCGAACGCTGCAAGCTCGGTGAGCTCCTGCGAACGTGAACGCCCGTTGGGATCGGTGCGCGCCGCGTGCGCAAGCGATCTCACGTTTGCGGTCGGGCGGTGTGCGCGATGGTGCGGCGCAGGTGAGACCTGCGCCCCGTCGCAGTCGGCCCGAGTCGTCTGGAGCTGACTTCACACCGGATAGCACCTGTCATCTCGCGCGCCGCGGCGAACAGAACTGAAATGCAATCGTGTTGCAGGTGGGCGCGCCATACCGTCACGCCGCCACGGGCTCCCGCGGACTTCTGCCTCTGCGGTCGCATCCTCCTCGGAGGCCGGCGCGACTACATGTGCGATTGACTCCGAGTCAACAACGCATCCGCGCGCATCACCGCTCCTCCTTGGAGACGCACGACGCGCCGTGCTACGCACCGACCCGACCCAAGGAAGCTCGAAGGAGTCGCTGGCCATGAAGCAACGTTGGTGGATCGGCCTCGGTGCCGTCGCGGTGGTGCTCGCCGTCGTCGCCTTCCTGTGGAAGCGCGGCGGCGCCTCGGAGGAGACGAACGCGCCGGCGGCGCAGGCGGCCGCGAAGGGCTCGGGTGCCGCGCCCGGCACGGCGCCCGCGGCGCGCGATCCGGGCGGCGGCGGCCGCGGCGGCTTCGAGGCCGCGCCGCGCGTGATGATCGACGACGATCCGAAGGGCAGCCTGCGCCTCGAGGGCCAGGTCATCGACGCCGACGAGCACCCGGTCGGCGGCGCCACGGTCGTGCTCGGCTCGAACCCGCCGCGCACGGCGACGACGGAGACCGACGGCGGCTTCGCGTTCGACGGCCTCGTCGGGCGGTCGTACGCGCTGATCGCGCGCGCGCCGTCGGGCGTCGCCGGCCCCGTGACGGCGAAGCTGACCGGCAAGTCGGACCCCGTGGTCCTGCGCCTGAGGCCCGCGGGCAAGCTGACCGTGACGGTCACCGCCGACGGCAAGCCGATCGACGCGACGGTCGAGCTGCGCGGCCTCGACGAGCAGCGCGAGACGGCGCGCGGCGGCATCGCGACGTTCAACCCGGTCGCGGCCGGCGGCTACCAGATCGCCGCGTGGGCCGAGGGCAAGGCGCGCGCGTTCGCGTGGGTACAGGTCGGCGCCGGCGACGCCGAGGCGAAGCTGTCGCTCGTCGCGGGCGCCGCGGTGTCGGGGCGCGTCCTCGACGACAAGGGCGCCCCCGTCGCCGGTGCGCGCGTGCGCTACGCCGGCGCCTCCGACTGGACGCAGCAGAGCAACGACCGCCTCGACGCCGCGATGAGCGGCGGCGACGGCAGCTTCGCGTTCGACGCGCTGCCGGCGGGCACGTTCCGCTTCATCGCGACGCACGGCGACCTCGCGCCGGGCACGTCCGCGCTGGTCACGCTCGACGGGCGGACCGCGCGCGACAACGTGACGATCCAGATGGCGCCCGGCGCGGTCGTGCGCGGGCGCGTCGTCGACGGCTCGAAGAACCCGCTCGCGTCGGCGCGCGTGCGCGTCGGCGTCGCGAGCGCGCGCATGATCGCCGAGGGGCCGCGCCAGGCGTTCACGGATGCCAAGGGAACGTTCGAGATCAAGGGCGTGCCGCGCAAGCCGATGTCGGCGGTCGCGCTGCACGAGAGCGGCTCGTCGCAGACGATGCCCGTCGACACCACGAACGGCGACGCCGAGGTGACGCTCGTCGTCGACGTGACCGGATCGATCGCCGGGATCGTCGTCGATCCGCAGGGCAACCCGATGGAGGGCGTGCAGGTGTCGGCCGGCCCGAACCTGGACAGCGCGCGCGGCGAGGTCGCGATCACGCAGTGGCGCCTGCGCGGCTTCCCGCAGGAGCTCACCGACGCCGGCGGCAAGTTCACGCTGACGGGGCTCGCGCCCGGCGACTACACGGTGACGGCGGCGCCCGCGGCGTCGGCGGGCCGCAACCGGCGCAACTTCGGCGAGGGCACGCCGGCCAAGACCGGCGACACGAACCTGCGCATCGTGCTGCCGCCCGAGGGCGCGGTGAAGGGGCGCGTCGCGTTCGCCGACGGCACCGCGCCGCAGCAGTTCTCGGTCTCCGTCGGGATGAGCGGACAGTCGTTCGGCACCGACGGCACGTTCGTGATCGACGCGCTGCCGCCGCAGAAGTACGAGATCACCGTCCGCGGGCCGAGCTTCCAGACGCGCGTCGTCGAGGCCACCGTCGAGTCGTCGAAGACCGTGGACCTCGGCACCGTCACCGTCGTGAAGGGCCGCATCATCTCGGGCGTCGTGCTCGCCGACGGCCAGCCGGTCGCCGGCGCGAAGGTGTCCGCCGGCCGGATGATGTTCGGCAACGGCACGCAGAGCAACCAGCCGATGGGCCCGATGGGGGCGAACACGAAGTCGGATACCACCGACGAGCGCGGCGCGTTCTCGCTGTCGGGCTTCCCCGACGGCGACCTCACGATCGTCGCCGAGCACGACACGATCGGCCGCTCGCGCGCGCTCCGCCTGCCGACGGTGATGCCCGGCCAGACCGAGCTGACGCTCACGCTCGAGAAGTTCGGCTCCCTGTCGGGCGTGCTGCGCAGCGAGGGCAAGCCGTCCGAGGGCGTGTTCGTGTCGGTGCAGTCGACCACGTCGCCGGGCGCGATCTTCGGCGTCGCGACCGGCCCCGACGGCGCGTACCGCTACGACCGGCTCGCGCCCGACACGTACAAGGTGTCGGCGATGGGCGGCGGCATGCCGATGCGCGGGATGCGCTTCTACTCGAAGCAGGTCGACGTGCCGCCCGGGCGCGAGGTGCACGTCGACCTCGCCGTCGAGGAGGGCGCGATCACGCTCGAGATGACGGCCGTCCCGAAGGCGGGCACGCTCGGCGTCGTGACCGGCCGGATCGTGTCGGGCACGCTGACCGCGAGGACGCTCAACGAGCTCGACCTCCGCATGGCCGGGGCCGGCCCCGGCACCTCGGCCATGACGGCCGCGCCGCCGGGGCGCCCCCTCGCGTTCCAGAACCTGGTCGCCGGCACCTACACGGCGTGCGCGGTCCCGTTCCCCGTCGAGGTGAAGGAGATGATGGCCGTCATGGGCTACGCCGAGCGCCACGGCGACTCGCTGCTCGCGTTCTGCAAGACCGTCACCGTCGCGGCGGCGCCCGCGACGCAGAGCCTCTCCGTCCAGGTCGAGCTCCCGCCGTTCATCTCCGACGCTCCCCCGGGCGGCGGATCCGGCTCGGGCGGTTAGCCCGGATCATTCACCAAGACGTCGAGCGAGACCAAGCGATCCGAGGCAGATCGAGGCGCACGCCCGGAAGCGGAGCGAGAGGTCGTACTTGCCGTACGGACCGAGTGAGAACCGGCCGTACGCCTCGAGTTGCCCGGAGCGCGACGGTCGCAGCCGACGTGTTGGTGAATGATCCGGGCTAGTCCGCCTCGGCCTTGGCGTCGCGCAGGAGGGCGAGCACGAGCTCGCGCGAGGTTTCGGAGCGGGCGAAGCGCGCGGGGACCATGAAGTCGCTCGGCAGCTCCACGGTGATGTGGTCGGGGCGGACCCCGCGGTCCTCCCGCTCGTCGTCTTTCCTCATCACCGCCTGCTTCGGCAGCGCGCGCGATCGGTTCGGTGCGCACCGGGGTGTGCGCTCGGGTAGCGCTTCACGATCCGCGGCGCCGGCCGATTCACTCCAGTGCCCGCGTTCGCCGGCTGGATGGTCATCATCCTCCTCCAGGCAGCACCGGCGGACCGGGCATTCTTCCTCGCGCCCTCGCTGCGCTCTCAGGGCAGGCCGACCGTGACGGCCTTCGTCGCGTTGGAGCGGCGGCCGGCGGCGTCGATCCAGTAGACGAGGACCTTGTCGTTCGCCTTCGTCTCGCGGGTGCCGTTCGGCAGGACGACGCAGTCGCGCGTCGCGAACGGGATCTGCGTCTGCTTCGTCGCGCTCGCGTGATCGACGAGGCTCCACGAGCGCGGCAGGCCGGTCGCGTCGGCGAGGACCATGACGAGCGCGTCGGCGGGAGGGTCGCCGTCGAGCGTCACCGCGACGTGCGACGCCGAGCGGCGGCCGTGCACGCTCACGTGCTCGATCTTCTGCACCTTCGGCGCGGCGAGGCGCGGCGCACCGGCGACGCCCCGGCGCAGCGTGCCGAGCGACGCGCCCTTCTCGTCGCGCAGCGGGAGATCGGACGGCGGCGACGGCAGGCGGTACACGGACAGGCCCGGCGCGAGCTGCTCGACGGTGGCGGCGGTCCGCTTGCCGCGCACGTCGAACATCCAGCCCTTCTGGACCGTCACGTCGCCCATCGGGATCTCGCTCGCGTGCGTGGAGACGGCGGCGACGACGAGGCCGCCCTCGCCGTCGACGAGGGCGGCGGTCTTGCCGTTGACGACGCGCGGGGTGAGGCCGAACATCGCGCAGTCGGCCCCGGCCGGGCGCGGGGCGGCGGTGACGGTGGCCGTGGCGGCGGCGGCGGCGAGCGCGAGCGCGAGGATCCGGGACATGCCGGCTAGCAACGCACGGATCCCCGCCGGCGCGCTACGCTGCCGCCGTGGAAGCCGTCACACCGCCGAGCGAGCGCACCCCACGCTCCGTGTGCGGGCGGTGTCGGCGCCCGACGACCGTCTGCTACTGCCGCGCGCTGCCGCACCTGCCGACGCGGACGCGCGTCGTCATCCTGCAGCACCCGCGCGAGCGCGACATGCCGATCGGCACCGCGCGCATGGCGAGCCTGTGCCTGCCGAGCGCCGAGCTCCACGTCGGCGTGCGCTGGGAGGGGCACGCGGCGCTGGCGGCGGCGATCGCGGACCCGGGGCGCACGCCGATCCTGCTCTACCCGGGGCGCGGCGCGCGCGACATCCTCGCGGACCCGCCGCCCGGGCCGGTGACGCTCGTCGTCGTCGACGGCACGTGGTCGCAGGCGAAGACGGTCGTCCGCGATAACCCGATCCTGCACGCGCTGCCGCGCTACGCGTTCGTGACGCCGGAGCCGTCGCGCTACCGCATCCGACGCGAGCCCGATGCGGCGTACTGCTCGACGATCGAGGCGCTCATGCACGTGCTCGGCGCGCTCGAGGGCGACGCGGACCGGTTCCGCGCGCTGCTCGCGCCACTCGACGCGATGGTCGACGCGCAGCTCGCGTGTCAGGCCGCGCGCCCGCAGCGCCGCCTGCGCAACGAGCGCCCGCCGCCCGACCCGCGCAAGAAGCTCCCCGCCGCGGTCACCTCGCGCTTCGCCGACCTCGTCCTCATCGCCGGCGAGGCGAACGCCTGGCCCTATCGGGATGGTGGTGGCTCGGAGAAGACCGACGAGCTCGTCCACTGGATCGCGCACCGCCCGGCGACCGGCGAGACGTTCGAGGCGATCGCCGCGCCGCAGCTCGGGATGTCCCCGTCGACGACCTTCCATACCGGCCTGTCCGAGGACGTCCTGCGCGCCGGCATGCCGCGCCCCGAGCTGTTCGCGCGCTTCGCGGCGTTCCTGCGCCCGGGCGACGTCGTCGGCAGCTGGGGCCACTACGCGACGAACCTGTTCGCCGCCGCCGGCGGCGTCCTTCCCGCCGAGCGCGTCGACCTGCGCGCCGCCGCGCAGCGGGTCGAGAGCCGGCGCCTCGGCGCGATCGAGGACTACGCCGCGTCGCTACCGCTCGCCACCGCTCCTTTCGCCGCTCCCTTCGCCGCTCCCTTCGCCGCTCCCTTCGCCGCTCCTTTCGCCGCTCCCCCCCTCGGCGCTCCCTTCGCTCTTGTGGGTCGCGGCGGGCGCCGCCTCGCCGCCCTCGCGCGCATCGTCGCCCACTGGCGCTCCCTCTAGCCCGAGGCCGAGCCGGCGGGCGCGGGATGCGCGGCGGCGCGACAGCTCGACGCCGATCGCCGCCAGGCCGTGCGCGTTCGCGGCGGCGAGGACGCTGCCCAGGCCGCAGAACGGATCGACGATCGTCGTCGCCCCCGTCGACGCGGCGAAGCGCACGGCGACGTCGCACGCGGCGCGGCCCATCGCGCGCGACCACGACATCTCGCCGAGCCCCGGCAGGACGTCGGCGGTCGACGCGCCGGCGTCGAGGCGCCGGTCCCGGCTCGCGCAGATCATGTGCGCGTAGGCCGGGCGCCCGAACGTGACGGCGCCCGGCGCGACGCGGCACACGACCTTGTGCCACAGCGCGTGCGCGCCGGCGGCGTCGACGCCGCACATCACCAGGTGGCCCTTGTCGACCCAGCGGCCGTCGCGCTTGATGTCGGTCTGGTAGAAGATCGCGACCGCGTCGCCGGCGACGGCGCGGCACGCGAGCGCGACGACGTCGACGAACCAGCGCCGCCAGCCGTCGAAGCCGAGCTCCGGGAGCTCCGAGGTGTCGGGCAGCGACGTGATGATCGCGTGGTCGGCGGGCAGCGTCCCCGCATCGTGCAGGTACGCCACACCGTCGCCTCGGATCACGGTCCGCGTGGACACGGCGCACACGGTACCTCGCTTTTTTCGGTGCAACCCCGGCCCCGACCGGGTGTAGCTTCGCGCCGATGCGGGCCTCCCAGATCCTCGGTGCGTCCTTGGTCTCCGCCTCCCTCGCGCTGCTCGTCGCGTGCGGTGCGCCGCCGCGGCCCGGCGGCGGCGGCGACGACGACGACGGCCCGGATGCCGCCGTCACCGGCAACGAGGACAACTGCTCCGACGCCGCGAAGCTCATCTACGTCGTCGACTCGAACAACACGCTGTCGAAGTTCGACCCCGTCCAGAAGGCGTTCAACGACCTCGGGCGGCTGAGCTGCCCGGCGTCGTTCGGCGCGACGCCGTTCTCGATGGGCATCGACCGCAACGCGACGGCGTGGGTCCTGTACAGCTCCGGCGAGCTGTTCCAGGTCGATACCACGTCGCTCGCGTGCCAGAAGTCGCCGTGGTCCGCGCAGAACGGCCTCGCGCAGTTCGGCATGGGCTTCTCGACGAACGCGGCCGGCGGCACCGAGGACACGCTGTTCGTCGCGGGCGGCGCGATCGGCCCGGTGTCGGCGACGTCGAAGCTCGCGCGGCTCGACATCAACTCGTTCACGGCGCAGACCGTCGGCACGATCCAGGGCAACCCCGAGCTGACCGGCACCGGCAGCGCCGAGCTGTGGGGCTTCTTCCCCGACCGGAGCGGCTCGAAGGTCGCGCAGCTCGACAAGGCGACCGGCAACGCCGTGAGGACGTTCCCGCTCAACCAGCTCGCCGGCGACCCGACCGCGTGGGCGTTCGCGTTCCACGGCGGCAGCTTCTACATCTTCCTCGCCAAGGACCTCGAGACGTTCACGACCGTCTACCAGCTCGACGCCGCGACCGGCCAGATCATGGACTCGCGCCCGACCAACAACCGCACGATCGTCGGCGCCGGCGTGTCGACCTGCGCGCCCGTCGTGATCGGCAAGCCGCAGCACTAGGGCTGTCCCTCTTCGGGGCTCGCGCGGCGAGGCTGCGCGAGGGCTCCGTTCGGTCCGCACGCGCCCGTTGCGACCGGCGCGGCGGCGGAGCGTGATCGGCAAGCCGCAGCACGAGCCCCCGCGATATGCTCGCGAGATGCGCACGCGCACGCTCGTCGCCGGAGCCCTGATCTTCGCCTCCACGCCCGCCGCGGCGCACATCGCGCTGCGGTACCCGCCGCCGCGCACCACGGAGCAGAAGGCCGGCCCCTGCGGCAGCACCGGCTCGACGCGCGGCGCGACGGTGACGACGTTCACCCCCGGCCAGAAGATCACCGTCGAGTGGGACGAGACCGTCGACCACCCCGGCCACTACCGCATCGCGTTCGATGACGACGGCAACGACGTGTTCGTCAACCCGAACAACCCGAACGACAACTTCCCGTCGACGCTCGTCGAGCCGATCGCCGACAAGACCGGCGGCCACTACACGCAGGAGGTGACGCTGCCGAACATCACCTGCGACAACTGCACCCTGCAGCTGATGCAGATCATGACCACGCAGGTCCCCTACAACTCCTTCTACTACCAGTGCGCCGACATCACCCTCGCCGGCGACACCGGCGGCGGTGGCGGCGGCGGCGACAACAACGACCCCGTCGACGGCGGCTGCTCCACCGGCGGCCCCACCGGCCTCGGCGCCGCCGCGCTCGCCCTCGGCCTCGCCCTGCGCTCGCGCCGCCGCCTGCGACTGCGACCGCGACCGCGGGCGATGCGCTGACACTCGGCGTTGGGTCCGCGCGGGCGCGCGCCGGGCGCCTGGTTTGGTACCCGTGGATCGTGGGCTCTCTGCGACGCCTCGGCCGCAACGCGCTGATCCTCGTGATCGCGGGCCTCGCCGGCATCGTCCTCGGCGACACGCTCGCCGCGCTCGGCGTCGTCATCGGCGATGCGCCCGCGAACGCCGCGCCGGTCCTCCACAACCGAGAGGGGGGTGCCACGAGCGGTGACGCGCCGGCGCCGAGGGCGCGCGTGCGGGTGGTCGAGCTCGCCGTCGATGGGCGGGTGCGCGTCGACGGTGGGGTGCCGCTCGGCGATGCGGCGGCGATCGCGGCGGCGCTGCGCCGCGCGGGCGGAGCGCCGGAGATGGAGGTGAGGGTCGCGCCGGATGCCGGGGTCCCGTGGTCCGCGGTGGTCGACACCGTCGACCTCGTGCGCCGGGTCACCGGCGGCGTCGTCCGGCTGGATTCACCGCCGGAGTGAGGCGCGCCCCGGGGGCGCTCCGGGTGCTCAGGGAGCGATCAGCTTGTAGCTGTTCTGCGCGCCGTTGTAGCCGAACACGCGGACCGTGCCGCCGGCCGGGACGGTGACCGACTCGGAGTTGCCGGTGCCGAAGCTCGTGCCGACGCGGTTGCCGGCGGCGTCGTACGCCTCGAGGTCGAGGTCGCCGTTCGCGTGCGTGAACTCGATGCGGACGGTGCCGCCGTTCGCGATCTTGAACCAGTCGTCGTCGGCGGCGCACACGCGCAGGTTCGCCACCGTGCCGGTCACGCTGCGCGCCTCGGCGCGGGCGTTGTTCGGCTCCATCGCGTCGGTGCAGCTCGCGCCGCCGCCCGCGGGCAGCGCGCAGTAGGCGGTGGCGGCGCCGCCGCCCTCGGTGTCCTGCGCGACGTTGCGCTGGGTGCACGCCTCGTCCTCGCTCCACGCGCGCCACTCGGCGCCGCGCCCGAGGAGCATCGCGTGCGTCTGCCACAGCGCGTAGCCATCCGTGCGCGACTTGAACACCGTCGGCGCCCGGCACACGCCCGCGGCGTCGTTCGCCGCCTTCTCGGCGCGCGCCTTGTCCATGATGATGTCGTACATGCCCGCCGTCGACGAGTTCCAGCAGCACGTCTTGGACTTCGTGTACTCGAGCTCGGCGAACACGTAGTCGGCCTCCTCGCGGTACGTCGCGTCGACCTGCGCCTCGGACATGCCGAACGCGCGGCCGGCCAGCTCGTACAGCGAGGCGAACGCCTGCTCGCGGCGCTCGCGCGCCGAGCACGACGCCGGGAACTGCGTCAGGTGGCGGCGCGCGTCGCGGATCTGGATGAGCAGCTCGTCGCGCTGCTGCTGCGGCGACACCTGGCCGAGCATCTGCTCGAAGCGCCCCGGGCGCGCCGCGATGCGCGCGTAGTCCGTCGAGTTGATCCAGCTCGCCTCGTCGCCGGCCATCCACGTGTTCGTCCAGTAGCCGCCGACGTTCTTCGTCACGCGCCAGCGCTTGATGCCGCCGCCGAGCTTCGCGTACTCGTCGCCGGCGCTGTTCGCGCCGACGCCGCCCGTGTAGTTGCTCGTGAAGTAGCTCTTCGACGACTGGCCCGACTGGCGCACGCCCTGGCGGCGCGGCATCGACCCGCTGATCGTCGTGATGTCCCTGCTGCCGCCGGGGAGGGCCGCGACCTCCTTCACGACGAGCGTGTGGCCGATGCCGTTGCGCTGCCAGCGCTCGATCAGCGTGTCGCCCGGGCGGACCGCGTCGGGCAGGAGGTTGTACGCGTTCGCGGGGTCGGCGAGGTTCACCGAGCCGAGGTAGTCGAGCGCGAGGATCGTGAAGTACCCGGCGCGCTTGTTGAGGTGGATCTCGTCGAGGTACGCGCCGAAGCCCTTGCCGTCGGCGAGCTCGAGCTGGTTGTCGACGCCGCCGGCGACGCGCTTGCCCGCGAGCGTCGCGTCCGCGGGCCACGCCGCGGCCTGCGTCCACGTCGACGTGTGGTCCTTGTACTTGATCGCGAACTCGGGCGTCGACGCGTAGCGGCCCGCCTGCGTGCGCACGCCGTTGTGGCCGAAGTACACGCGGCTCCCCTGGCCGTCGACGGCCTCGAGGAAGAACGGCAGCTCGTACCAGGCCGCGAACGTGATGCGCAAAAAGATCGACGTCTCCGCGCACTCGAGCATCGGCGACGGCAGCTTCTTGCCCCACGGCGTCGTTAGCTCGACCGTCGTCGAGAAGTTATCGACCGACGGGATCCAGCGCAGCGACTCGATCCACTTCGTGTACTTCAGGTCCCAGTTGAGCCCGCTGTTCTCGCCCCACGCGAGGCCGGCCTTCTTCGCCGCCGGCGTATCCGTGTCCTCCCACTTGTTCCGCGCCGTCCACACCTGGGTCCGCGTCGTGTCCGTGTTCACGAGCAGCCCGCGCCGGAGCTCCGAGTCCTCCTTGCCCGGCGCCGGCGTCGGCGACATCGGCCCCTCCATCCCCCACTCCTCGTCGATGCCGACGTTGTCATCGTCCGCACATCCGATACCGAACACGAGTCCGACCGAGGCAAACAGCGCGAAGCTCCGAGTCATGACCCCGCCTCGAGCACGTGCCGTGCCTTACCCGCGGCGTGGTCGGACCACGACTTCCTGCGGGGTTACCGCTCTCCCCTACCGGACACCACACTCACCGGCAACCGGTGTGGTCGGGTCCGGTAGCGCCGCTACTCGATGACGACGAACGCCTTGTACGGCGCGTTCGTGAAGCCCGTCGGCGCGAACTCGGACGGCTTCACGCAGATCGAGCGCAGGATCGGCGCCGCGAGGACGCCGGTCACCACGTCCTCGCCGAAGTCGGCGTCGTCGCTCGTGACGAGCAGGGGCGCGAGCTCGGTGTCGTTGCCGAAGACCTCGATCACGGTGTCGCTCGCGCCGTTCTCGTCCGTGGTGAACACGTGGATGCGCTTGTTCGCCGCACCCGTGTTGATCTTGAAGCAGTCCTTGTCGTTCGCGTTGGCGAGCACGCCGTCGAACTGCGCCACCACACCGCTGAGCACCTGCGCGGTGTTCGGCGTGTCGTTCGTGCCCGTGTCGGTGACGGCCGTGACGCCCGTGAGATCCACGATGCGCGCTTCGAACTTCGCCTGGTAACCCGGCGCGCCGAAGAAGCCGTTCTCGAACGCGATCAGGTAGAACTTGTCGCCGGCCGCGACGACGCGGTTGTCGAGCGCCGCGCGCCCGCCGAAGTTCTGGTGCACGATCAGCACGTCGTCGAGCTTGCCGCTGGTCGGCACCAGCCCGAACGCGGGCGAGTCCGCGTTCGCCGTGTCCGTGGTGGTGAGCTCGATGTGGAGCATGCCGGCCGAGGCCGCGGTGATCTCGAGCAGGCTGCCGTTGGCCGCCATCGTGAAGTTCGCCGGCGTGCCGACGGTGATCGGCTGCGGCGTGCGCGCCTTGACCGGAACCGCATCGGCGGGAGACACCACGCCGCTGCTCGAGATCGTGAGTGCGCCCGTCGTCGTCGCGAGGACGTCGATCCCCGCCGACAGCGTGATCGTGTTGTCGGTGACGTCGATCACCGACAGCGCCACACCGGAATCGGCGTTGTCGACGGTGAGGAGGAAATCGCCGTTCGCGTTGGTCGACGAATCGAACGGATTGAGGCGGTCGAGGTTCGTGATCAGGATCTCGCCGAACCCGCCCTGCTCGAAGCTGGACGCCGCCTCGACCATCAGCGGCGCCTTGAGCGTGAACGCACCGGGGAGCGTCAGGACGTCGCTACCGGCCGTCACGGTCACGTCGTGCGCGCCGCCGGGCGCGGTGGCGGCGATGGTCAGATCGACCTGCAGCGCCGACGGGCTGACCACCTCGATCGCGCCCACGGTGATGCCGTCACCGAAGTTGAGCGTGGTGTTCGCATTCCACGAGGTGGCATCGCCCGTGACCTCGACGCGAACCTTGCGCCCGAGGAAGGCCTCCTCGGGGAACACGCCTGCGACATCGCCGGGACCGTCGTCGGAGCCACAAGCCGGCAGCAGCAGAGCAAGTGCAAAGAGTGGATAGGCGCGCATCATCTCTCCTCAGTTGAAGCTCGAGCGTTTTGGGAGCGCGACCCTACACGAATCGTTCGGAGAGCTTCAGTGAAAAACGCACGATCCCGCGCGTGCGCCGCGAACTGCAGTGACGTGCGAAACGTCTCAGCTGTCGCGCTCGAGGTCGCCGAAGAGGTCGGTGGAGAAGTAGCGCTCCATGCGATCGCAGAGGACGGTGGCGATCGTGCGATCGGGGCCGAGGCGGCGCGCGAGGATGCGGGCGGCGGCGAGGTTGAGGCCGCTCGAGGGGCCGACGGGGAGGCCGCGCTGGCACAGCTCGCGGCTCGCCGAGATCGCTTCGCGCTCGTCGACGTGAATGTCCTCGTCGAGGACAATTTCGGCCGGGTCGAGGATCGTCGAGAGGCCGTCGACGATGCCCGGGATGCCGCCGCAGATCTCGGGCTGTCCCGCGAAGCACGCGGTGCCCTTCTCGGGGATCGCGCGCGCGATGCGCGTCGGGTGGCCGGCCTCGCGGAGCGCGCGGGCGACGCCCATCAGCGTGCCGCCGGTGCCGACGCCCGCGACGAAGCCGTGGATCGTGGTGCCGATCTGCTGGATCAGCTCGGGACCGGTCTCGCGCTGGTGGGCGCGCGCGTTGAGCTGGTTCTCGAACTGCCGCGTGAGGAACACGCGCGGGTCGGCGGCGGCCATGCGCCGCGTCTCCTCGATCGCGCCGAGCACGCCGCCGGCGGCCGGCGTCAGCACGGTCTCGCCGCCGTAGCGCCGGATGATGAGGCTGCGCTCGCGGCTGACGTTCGCGGGCATCACGGCGCGGAAGCGCACGCCGATCACCGCGCACGCCATCGCGAGCGAGATCGACGTCGAGCCGCTCGACGCCTCGACGACGATCGTCTCCTCGGTGATCGCTCCCGTCTCGACGCCGTGGCCGAGGATGAACGCGGCGACGCGGTCCTTCGTCGAGCCCGACGGGAGGAGGTACTCGAGCTTGAGCCAGATCGTGCAGCGCGTGGCCTCGTCGCGCAGCGGGATCGCGACGGTGCTGCGCGCCATGCGGATCAGGGCGGCCTTGCGTTCGGCGAGCGACACGCTCCGACGAGACCACGCCGCGCGCGACCTCGCAAGCCGGGCCGTCAGGGCCCGGCGAAGAACTTGAGGTGCACGACGCCGCCGTCCTCGACGGAGACCGTGCGGTTCTCCACGTCACCTCCCCCGGACGCGGAGACGGAGTGGCGCCCCGTCGCGACGTCGATGGTGATGGGGGTCTTGCCCATCAGAGCGCCGTCGACGCTGATGTCCGCGGGCACATCCGACGTGATGCTCAGCCTCCCCTTCCCCGTCTTCACGACCGGGGGCGGATCAGGGACGAGGTTGATCTTGACCGTGGAGTCTTCCTTCAGCTGGTACGGCAGCCCGGACATCCCGTACCCGCGCAGGGAGGCCCGGATGTCGATGGCGCCGAGCGGGAGCTGCACCGCGACCGGCGAGCGCCCGACGGGGCGGCCGTCGACGGTGATGTACGCGCCCGGCGGCGTCGTCTGGACGCGGAGCGTCGCGAGCCGCGGCGCCGGCGTGGTGGACGGGGATGTCGCCGGCTTCGCGGCGCGCGCGTCGACGAGCCGGCGCTGCGGCGCGGTGAGCGCGCCGCGGACGTCGATCCGCCCGGCGAGCGTCGCGCGCCGGTACGCCGTCTCCGCGGCGAGCGCGCGCGCGTGCGCGGCGAGGACGATGTTCGTGTCGGGGTCGGGGCGCGCCAGCTGATCGCGCACCCTCGCCATCGCCTCGCTCTGCGCCGTCTGGTGCTCGAGGGCCACGCGCCGGTAGTCGGCGATGATGCGCATGACCTTGTTCGAGGCCGCGGCGTCGAGGCCGAGCCCCGCGAGCTCGCCGTCGAGCACGGACTGGTAGGGCTCGTACGGATCCGGCACCGGCACCGGCCGGAGCTTGACCGGACCCGCCGGCAGCGGCGGCTCGTCGGCAACCGGCGCCGGCGGCGCCGGTGGTGCCGGCCGGACGGGTGCGACCAGCGCCGTGAGCGGCGTGTCGCCGGCGGTGATCGAGCTCCACGCGAGGAGGCACAGCGCGACGGTCGCCGCCGCCGCGACGGCGATCACGGGGATCAGCCACACCGGCCGCACGCGCCGGGCCGCCGCGACGCGCAGGCGCTCGGCAAAACCCGCCGCCGGCTCGGGCCGGCGCGCCGCGATCGCATGGGCAACACGGCGGCCGAGCTCGTCGCGATCGGAGCGCTCGGAGCGATCGGAGCGATCGGAGCGATCGGAGCGATCGGAGCGATCGGAGCGATCGGAGCGATCAGAGCGATCGGAGCGATCGGAGCGATCGGAGCGATCGGCGAGATCGGAGCGTTCAGCGAGATCAGAGCGATCGGGACGATCGGAGCGTTCGCTGAGATCGGTGCGTTCGGTGCGAGCGAGATCGGGGTCGTGGTCATCGTTCGTCATGGTTCACTCCCAGGCGGTCCCGGAGGCGGGCCCGGCCTCGCTTGAGGTGGGTCTTCACGGTCTCGGTCCCGACGTCGAGGATCGCGGCGATCTCCTCGAGGGGGAGGTCGTGGCCGTAGCGGAGGACGAGCGCGGCCTTCTGCATCGCGGGGAGGTGGTCGAGCTCGCGCAGCATGCGGGCGTGGTCGCCGCCCTCGACGGGTGGCTGGGCCGGCTCGGTGCGGCCGAGGAGGCGCGCGAACGCCGAGGCGACGCGCCGGCGGCGCAGGACGCCGACGCAGGTGTTCGCGAGCACGCGGAAGAACCAGCCCTCGAGGGCGCCCGGGTCGCGCAGCCGGTGCACGCCGGCGAGCGTGCGCAGCAGGGCCTCCTGGACGGCGTCCTCGGCCTCGCCGCGGTCGCCGAGCAGGTCCACGGCGATCGCGAACCCGCGCCGACTCGCGTGGTCGACGAGGTACCGAACCGCGGCGTCGCGGGTGGTGGGTTCGTGGATCGCCAGGCTGGTGATCACGAGGATAGGACGCTGTGCCGCCGATCTGGGGGGACAGCTGATCTCGTCCGACCGCAAGCCCATGCAAGCCGCGGGGTTGCGGCGGCGGTAAGTTCCCGGGGATGGACGACCGGAACCCGCAGGCCAAGCAGATGGCCGACGCGTCGATGGTGCGCAACCTCGCGGCGCAGGCCGACGCGATCTGGCCGCAGGAGGAGCCGATCGTCCGGGCGCACGCGCTGCCGCCCACACCGCGGATCCTCGACGTCGGGACCGGCACCGGCGAGATCGCCTCGCGGCTGGCGCGCGCGTTCCCGACGGCGCACGTGATCGGCGTCGACCTCCTCGAGGACCACCTGGCGCTCGCGCGCACCCGCTACGCCGACCTCGCCGACCGCCTCGAATTCCGGCGCGCCGACGCGTTCGAGCTGCCGTTCGCAGCACACGCGTTCGATCTCGTCGTGTGCCGCCACGTCCTCCAGGCGATCCCGCACCCCGAGCGCGTGCTCGCCGAGATGGTGCGGGTCGCGCGCCCGGGCGGCACGCTGCACCTGATCCCCGAGGACTACGACATGATCCACGCCGCGCCGGCGCGGCTCGACGTCAACGCGTTCTGGCGGGCGGCGCCGCGCGCCTACGCGGCCGCGAGCGGCACCGACCTGTTCATCGGGCGCAACGCGTACCACCACCTGCGCAAGCTGCCGGTGACGGACATCCGCTACCACTACGCGATGGTCGACACGCTGCGCGTGCCGCGCGACACGTTCGCGACGATCTTCGAGGCGTGGCGCGACGGCTACGTCGAGCCGCTCGCCGCCGCGCTCGGGTGGAGCCAGGACGACGTGCGCGCGCGCTTCCAGGCGACGATCGACTGCATCCGCGATCCCGACGGCTACGCGCTGTGGGTGGTGCCCATCGTCACCGCGCGGGTGAACGGGTGAAGGCGACGACCGCAGACTTCTCGCTCGCCGAGGCGCGCCGGATCGCGCTCGCGGCGCAGGGGCTCGCCGGTCCGCGGCCGGCCGCGGCCGGGGCGGAGCACGTGCGCGGCATGGTCGAGCGCCTCGGCGCCGTGCAGATCGACTCGGTCAACGTGATCGCGCGGTCGCACTACCTCGTCGGGTGGAGCCGGCTCGGCGCGTACGAGCCGGCGCTGCTCGACCGCCTCGCCTACGAGGCACCGCGCGTCGCGTTCGAGTACTGGGGGCACGAGGCGTCGCTCCTGCCCGTCGACCTGCAGCCGCTGCTGCGCTGGCGCATGGAGGCCGCGCGCCACGACGCGTGGGGGCGCATCCGCGCGATGGGCCGGCGCAAGGCGTTCGTCGGCAAGGTGCTCGCCGCGATCGAGGACCGGGGCCCGATCGGCGCCGGCGACCTCGACGTGCCGATGAAGCCGCGCGGCCCCAAGGCGAAGAGCGGCTGGTGGGGCTGGTCCGACGCGAAGGTCGCCGTCGAGTGGCTGTTCTGGAGCGGCGCCGTGACGACCGCCGCGCGGCGCTCGTTCGAGCGGCTCTACGACCTGCCCGCGCGCGTGCTGCCGCCCGAGGTGCTCGCGGTGACGACGCCCTCGGTCGCCGACGCGCAGCGCGCCCTCGTCGCCCGCGGCGCCCGCGCGCTCGGCATCGGCACCGAGCGCGACCTGCGCGACTACTACCGCCTGAAGCCGGACGCCGCGCGCCCCGCGATCGCCGCGCTCGTCGAGGACGGCACGCTCCGGCGCGTCACCGTCGCCGGCTGGTCGAAGCCGGCGTACGTGCACCGCGACGCCGACACCGCCCCCGCCGTCGACGCCGTCGCCGACGGCGCCCGCGCCGCGCTGCTGTCGCCGTTCGACTCGCTCGTGTGGGCGCGCGAGCGCACCGAGCACCTGTTCGGCATGGTGTTCCGCCTCGAGATCTACACGCCCGAGGAGAAGCGCGTGCACGGCTACTACGTGCTGCCGTTCCTCCTCGGCGACCAGCTCGTCGCGCGCGTCGACGTCAAGGCCGACCGCGCCGCCGGCACGCTGCGCGTCCACGCCGCGCACCTCGAGCCGGGGCAACCCGCCCGCGTGGTCGCGCGCGCCCTCGCCGCCGAGCTGCGCGGCCTCGCGTCCTGGCTCGGCCTCCCCGCGGTCGCGATCGCGAAGAAGGGCAACCTCGCGACCGAGCTCGCCCGCGCGATCCGCCCCGCTCCTAGAACTGCCCGAAGAACGTGAGGCCGAAGGACGGGCCGCCGAGGTCGAGGTGGCCGAGGGAGGACCGCCCGACGGGCAGCATGATCGTGCCCTCCTCGCTCGTGTCGGCGGCGCGCGGCGACAGCGCGACGGCGGCGCTCGCGACGTAGCCGAGCTCGAGGCGCATGCCGAATTCGAAGCCGGGGCGCGCGACCGCGAGCAGCTCGAGCTGCGCCGCGGCGCCGGCGGTCGGGCCCCACCCGAGGTCGCTGTACGTGTGCCTGGCATCGGAGATGTCGAGCTCCGTGCGCGCGAGGCCGAGGTCCGCCCGCGCCCCGATGCGCACGTGGTCGTGGAGCCGGTAGCGCGCGCGCACGCCCGCCGCGAATTCCGTGTAGTCGACGGTGGTCTCCATCGTCGTGAACATCGTCCCGCTCGCGGTGCCGAAGGCGAACCGCCCGACGGCCCACAGCGTGAGGTCCGGCATCGGCGACAGCGGCAGCTGGCGCGCGTACCCGAGCTGCGCGCCGCCGAGGTTGCTCTCGGTGACGGCGTTCGCGCTCGGCGTGCGCAGCCCGCGCCCCCACGAGCCGAGCTCGAGCTCGTTCGCGGTGTCGGCCGGCGCGGCGCCGGCCCCCGCGCACAGGACCAGGAGCGTCAGCGTCGTCGTCGTCGTCGTGTTCATGGTGCCTCGTCGAGGAGATCGGCGGTGAGGAACCCGGCGAGCACGATCGCGTCGGCGCGGGTCGCGGTGGGAGACGGGATCACGGTGGCGTGGCCGAACGGGTCGCCATGGTCGACGAAGATCTTCGCGTTGGCCGTCGACAGCACGCGCGACGGCGGCTGGTCGAGGCGGAAGTCCGTCGGGTGCAGGTTGTCGAGCGCGACGAAGCCGACGCGCCCGATCTTCGCCGTCGCGCCGATCAGGTACGAGCCGTCCGGCGAGAAGTCGTAGGAGTCGAGCTTGCCGACGCCGAGCAGCGGCGAGGTCGACTCGGTCTCCATGTCGAGGAGGCCGAGCACGGTGCGGTGGTCGTCGTGCACGAGCATCGCGAGCTCGCGCCCCGGCACCGGCACGACGTCGCGCACGCCCTTGTCGAGCGCGATCGTGCGGATCTTCGCCTGCGTGAGCGGGTCCTGGATGTTCTCGAGGTCGAGCACGTGCACGGTCCGCCCGCTCGTGCCGATCGACGCGAACAGCGCCTTGCGCGGCGGCGCGTCGCCGCCCGACGGGAACAGCAGGATGCGGTCGATCGGCCCGGCGACGCGGATCGAGCGGAACTGCGCCGTGTCGGCGTCGATCACGACGACCTCGCTCGTGTTCGGCGTCGACGCGAGCACGTAGCGGCGCCCGCCGTGGTCGTCGTAGACGGCGATGTCGGTCGGGCCGCCGCCAGCGCCGAGCTCGGCGAGCTGCGGGCGGTAGTCGTTGGCCTCGGGGCGCTCCGGCGGCACGCCGACGAGGTGCACCTGCAGCACGTCGCGCGCGTTGTCGCTGCGCACGTACGCGCTCGCCGTGTTCGGCGCGAACACGATCTCGCGCGGGATCACCGCGGTGCCCCCGAGGTCGAGGCGGATCGAGATCTCGCGCCGCGTCGGGTGCGACGTGTCGAGCACCGTCAGGTTGTTCGGCGACAGGACGAACGCGAACGTGCGCGGCACGCCCTCGGCGTCGCCCGGCACGATCATCGGCGGCGTCAGCGCGACGCCCTCGGGCACCGAGCCGAACGACCGGATCGTCTTGAGCGTCGGGTTCGTCGCGCTCGGCGGCCGCGCGAGGTCGATGATCGCCATCTCGTTCGGGTTGCGGAAGAACCCGGCCGCGTCGGGCCCGGCCGCCGAGAAGTACGCGACCGCGATCGAGTTGTCCGGCGACACCGCGATGCGGTCGAACGGCGAGCCGATGTCGTACGCGACCGCCGGGCGGTCGAGGTCGATCGTGTCGATCGCCCACAGCCGCGGCGGCTGATCGATCTGCCCCTCGAGGATCGCCTCCTCGCCGCGGGTGATGACGTAGAGGTCGTGGCGGTCGGGGCTGGGCACCGCGAGGATCGCGCGCCGCCCGATCGACTTGTGCCGGATCGCCGGCGCGTCGGGCGCGAGGTCGAGCAGCGTGACGCGGTCGAGCGCCGAGTCGACGTAGGCGATCTGCGACTTCAGCGGGATCGGCCCGAGCACGGTGCGCGGGCGCTCCCACAGGATGGGGCGCTCGTCGGTGCAGGCCGAGACGCACGCCAGGGCGGCGGCGCCGACGGCCCCGGCGGCGAGGGCGATGGCGAGACGGTGACGCATGGGAGGCTCCTAGTGGACGACGTGGCCGTTGAGGTCGAAGCCGGTGACGGTCCGGACCTGGTCGGTGGTGAGGTCGATGAACGAGACGCGGCCGAGCGGGTGGCGCTGCGCGGTGAACGCGGCGTTCGCCGACGGCACGATGCCGACCGCCGACGGAGGCGAGCCGAGCTGCTTCGTGATCACGACGCCGGTCTGCGTGGTGATCACCTGGAGCGCGCGCGTCGCGACGTCGGCATCGCCGCCGTCGAGCGCGACGTACGCCTTCGCACCGTCGGGCGAGAAGGCGAACGACCCCGGGTCGACGGGCGTGACCTGCAGCTTCGCGAAGCCGGTCGCGAGGTCGAGCACGGTGTAGCCGAAGCTGCGGTCGATGAACTCGTCGACGGAGCCGGCGGTGTTCGGATCGCCGAACGCCTTCGCGTTGATCACGATCGCCGTGCGCGAATCGGGCGAGATGCCGATCGTGCGCACCGCCTTCTTGAGCGGGAACGTGACGTGCGGGAAGCCCGGCTCGTCGAGCTTGACCATCGTGACGCGCTCGTCGAGCGTCGCGTTCGTGAACAGGAGGGCGCGCTTGCCGTCGGGGCTGAGCGTGAACGAGCCGATGGTGCCGTCGGACAGGTCGAGCGTCACGATGCCGCTCGGGTCGATCGCGCCGGCCGGGACGTCGACGATCGACAGCTTCTTCGCCGCGCGCTGCACGACGTAGGCGCGCGATCCGTCGGGGGCGAGGTCGATGTCCGTCGCCGGCGATGCGAGCGTGATCTCGCGCGCCAGGCCGGGCTGCGCGACGAGGTCGACGACGCGGACCTTCGCGCTGTTCGCCTGGCGCACGACCGCGAACGCCCCCGTCGCGACGACGTTGACCTCGAGGTCCTCGGGCGCGACCGCCGGGTCCGCGACCGGCACGGGCGGCACGATGCTCGGCCCGGCGAAGATCGCGCCGCCGAGGTTGATCACCGACACGCCGTCCTGCGTGATCACGAACGCGCGGTTGCCGGCGGCGTCGAACTGGACCTCGCGCGGGCGGAAGCCGACGGTGAGGTTCACGACGCGCTCGGTGCCCTGCGCGAGCGACACGACGGTGACGTCCTGGAAGCTGCCGATCCCGCCGATGCCGCCGCCCTCCTGGATCGCCTTGGTGAGATCGAACCACACGACCGCGAACCGGCCGCTCGGGTCGACGTCGATGCGGTTGAGGTTGACCAGCGTCGGCAGCACGCGGATCGTGTCGGTGTCGCCGGCCGGGCGCACGACGGTGATCGTGCCGTTCCGCGAGTCGAGCACCACCGCACCGTCGCCGTGCGGGATCGCGGCGACGACCTTCGGCGCCTCTCCGACGGGCGTCGCCTTCACGGCGAGCGTGGCGCCGTCGATGCGCGCGAGCTCGTCCTGCGCGGTCATCGCGACGTAGACGAAGCGCTGCGAGCTGACGGGCGCGCTGATCTTCGTCTCCGTCTCCGGCGGTGGCGGCGGCACGCCGCCGTCGCCGGGCGGCGGCGGCGGTTGCTCGCAGCGGCCGAACTCGTTGCAGACAAAGCCCGTGGGGCACTCGCTCGACGACAGGCAGCCGAGCGTGCCGGCGTCGCCCACGCCGCCGCCGGGGTTTCCGTCGACGGTGCCGTAGTCGCCGCCGCCGTAGCCGGCGCTGCACGCAAGAAGAGCGATCGCCCACACGGGCGTCATGAATCGCAAGCTCATCGCGACCTCCGCGGCGCACGAATCGCAACGCGCGCGCCACACGCGCGCATGCGATCTCGTCGTGTTGCGCGCGCTCACCCGCGGATGTCTCGAACAACCGCGACGCGGATGTCAGTCCGCGGGCGTCACCGCGGGCGTATGCTCTCGCCATGATGAACCGGCAGCTCGCGCTCGTGATGCTGGGACTCGGCTTCGTCGTCGCGTGCGGCGGCAAGAAGCCCGCGCCCGAAGCGCCCAGGGCCGACCCCCGCATCGCGCAGCTCGAGCAGGAGCTCGCCCAGACGAAGGAGGCGCTGACCCGGGAGAAAGACGCGGCGGACTCGCTGCGCAAGAGCGACGCCGACCGCACCGCCGCCGAGAAGGCGCTGCAGGACAAGCTCGCCGAGGCCGTCGGCAAGGCCGGCGAGGTCACGACCGCCGACGGGGCGGTGAAGCTCGAGCTCGTGGATCAGATCCTGTTCGCCGTCGGCGAGGCGGACCTGACCGAGCAGGGCCGCGAGGTGCTCGCGAAGGTCGGCGCGGCGCTGAAGGACGTCGACAAGCAGATCTGGGTGCAGGGCCACACCGACGACCAGCCCATCTACGTGCCGAAGAAGGCGGACCCGAAGGCGGCGGCGGCGGCGAAGGTCGACCCGAAGAAGAAGGCGGATCCGAAGGCGAAGGCACCGCCGCCGGGCGCGAAGAAGAAGCCGGGGGACGCGAGCGACGCGGTGCTCGCGTTCGTCACGAACTGGGAGCTGTCGGCGGCGCGCGCGCTGACGGTCGTGCACTACCTGCAGGACGACGCGAAGGTCGATCCGACGCGCCTCGCCGCCGTCGCGTTCGGCCAGTACCGCCCGGTCAGCAAGACCAAGGCGAAGAACCGGCGCATCGAGATCGTGCTGTATCCCCGCGTGGCGATCACGCCGAAGTGAGGCGCCGACGCCGCGCGCTCCGGTGAGGCGGTGTTCGGCCGTGGCGCACCGCCGGCGCGGTACTGTCGCGGGGTGAAGCTCGCGCTCGCCGTCTTTGCTCTCCTCGCGCTCGGCGACATGGGTGTCGCCGACGCCGACCGCCGGTTCCCACCGAAGCCGACCGCGCCCGTCGACGTCCGCCTCGAGGCCCGCCCGGCGCGCGGCGGGTACGACGTGACGATCGTCGCGACGCCGACCGCGGACGTCGCCGGGCTCACGCTGCGCGTCGCCGGTCGCGAGCAGCGCGTCGGCACCACCCCGGCCGGCGCGACGCGCACGTTCCGCGTGCACGTGCCGATCGCCGCCGGCGAGGGCGCCGACGTCGTCGGGTCCGCCGCCGTCGACACGCACGGCGGGTCGCGCCGGCGCGCCGCCGTCTTGCGCGTCGGAGCCGCGCCGATCGCCGCGCCGAGCCCCGAGACGATCCGCACGCTCCCCGGCGGTCGCCGCGTGTCGGAGGCGCGGTGATGCGCCGGCTCGCGGCGCTCGCGTGCCTCGCGGCGTGCGGCGGCGATCCGGAGCCGCCCCCGCCCGACGCGTCGATCGTCGGCGTGCCCGGCACGTACGAGGTCCGCGGCATCGTGCGCTACGAGGACCGGCCGGCGACGCTGGAGAACAACAAGGCGGTCGTCGGCGCGGCGGTGCCGATGCCGGCGCGCGCCGTCGGCGTCGCCGTGCTCGACGACGCGACCGGCACGATGCTCGCCGAGGGCACCACCGGCGAGGACGGCGCGTACGCGCTGTCGTTCGACGCGCTCGGCGGCCAGGACGTGCACATCCTCGTCGTCGCGCAGAGCACGACGGCCGCGCGGCCGCTCACGATCTCCAAGCCCGGCAACCTGATCCATGGCTTCGGCGGGCAGGCCTTTCGCGCCGGCCTCGACACCGCCCACGACGTCCTCGTCACGGAGGCGTCGAAGGCGGCCCAGGCGTTCAACATCTTCGACGTGTGCCTCCACACGCTCGACCGCGTGCGCAGCGTGTACGGGGTCGCGAACCCGGTGCCGCTCACCGTGTTCTGGAGCTCGGGCAGCAACGACGGCACGTACTACGACGGCAACGCGATCCACCTGCTCGGTTCGTCCAGCGACGACGACGGCTACGACGACACGGTGATCCTCCACGAGACCGGGCACTACGTGGAGGACAAGTACGGGCGCAGCGACAGCCCCGGCGGCAGCCACGGCGGCGCGCCGACGGATCCGCGCCTCGCGTGGTCCGAGGGCTTCTCGACGTACTGGGCGATGGCGATCCGCGACGAGCCCGTCTACATCGACACGAACAAGGACGGCGGCTTCGGGTGGAACTCCGACCGCGACGTCACGAAGGCGAACCCCGCGCAGCCGCTCGACCAGCGCATCTCCGAGGACACGGTCACGCAGGTCCTGTGGGACCTCGGCGACGCCGGGCCCGACGACGACGACCCGTTCGACGGCGTGCACGACGACGTCCTGTCCGTGCAGGGCGAGTACCTCCGGACCGCGACGCTGCGCCCCGTCGGGCGCGCCGGCGTCGACCTCGTCGACTTCCTCGACGGCTGGTTCCTCAAGGCCGGCCTCACCGCGTGCGAAGGCACGCGCGCGATCGTCACGACCACGCGCACGTTCCCGTACGACTACGCCGGCCCCGCCGGCGCGTGCCCCGCGCCCTGACGCGCGCTCGCTACCGGGGATCGATCACGAAGTCGTCGTGCGGCACCGGCTGCGCCGGCGGCGTCGGGCCGAGCGCGGTGAGCGCCGCGTCGAGCTCGGCGACGTGCGCGGCCGCGAGCTGGAGGACGTGCTCGTTCGGCTGGAACGTCGTGCCGTAGGGGTAGTTGACCTTCGGCGTCGCGGTCATCTCGATGTGCGCGCCGAGGACGTGCGCGATCGGGTGCGCCGCGGCGAACTGCGCGAGACGCGCCATGCTCGTGCGGTACGTCGCCCAGTCGTTGATGAACAGGAGGCCCGGGTAGAGCGAGTCGCCGGTGAGGAGGAGGCCGGTCTGCCGGTCGTAGATCGCGATGTGCTGCGCCTCGTGGCCGGGGATCGCGAGCACGTCGAGGACGCGGCCGCCGAGGTCGAGCGTGCCGGCGTCCGTCGGCCACGTCGCGATGCCGAACGCCGCCTGCACCGCCGCGCGCGTGCGCCCGACGACGGTCACGCCGGGCTGCCCGTTGAACGTGCCGTCGCCGGCGACGTGGTCGCCGTGCGCGTGCGAGTGCGCGACCAGGAGCGGCTTGCCGCCGAGGAGCGGCGTCACCGCGGTGCGCAGCGCCGTCGCCTGCGTGGCGCCGCTGTCGAGCATCAGCGCCGACGTCGCCCCGACGAGGACGTACACGAACGGCGCCTCGAACGTGTTGCACTTGTTCTGCCGCAGGATGTGCGTCGTCGCGTTGTAGCTGTGGAGCTGGATCGCCGGATCGGCGTTCTGGTTGCAGTTCTGCGAGCCGTGCATCCACGACACGTTCAGCGAGCCGGGCTCGAGGCCGCTCGCGCCGTCGGGGAGGCGGCCGTCGGTGGGCCGACCGTCGCCGCCGCCGGGAGAGGCGTCGTCGGTGCCGGCCGGCGGTGAGCCGGCGCATCCCGCCGCGAGGGCGGCCCCGGTGGCCAAGGCGATCGCGAACGTGCGCATGGCGTGGTGTACCAGGATCAGGCGCGGCGCCGGCGGCGGAGCACGAGGAGGGCGCCGCCGATCGCGAGCAGCCAGCCGCCGGGCGCGGTGCCGCCCGCGCTGCAGCCCCCGGTGGTGAAGTCCTTGCCCGCGTTCGGGTCCTGCTGGGGGCGGACCGGATCGGCGGGGTTGGGGTCGGGCTCCGGCGTCGGCTCCATCGGGTCCGGGTTCGACGGGTCGACGACCTTCGGCACGAACTGGTCGATGAACGCGACCATGCCGGGCGCCGACGTGAAGATGTTGTAGCCGGCCGTGCACGACTGCTGGGTGCCGCCCGAGGCGACGCCCGCGACGAACGTCTTGCCGCCGACGGTGACGTACGCGGGCGCGCCGCCGTCGCCGTAGCACGTGGCCGTGCCGTCCGCGGCGTTGAAGCACAGGTAGTCCTTGTTCGAGAAGCCGATGTCGGCGCAGTCGTTCGTCGGCGTCACGAGCTTGCGCAGGTTGCCGGTGCTCGAGCCGGTGTCGCCCCAGCCGGCCTGCGTCGTCGTGGTGTTGACGGCGACGGGGCTGCGCAGGATCGGCGTCGGGTTACGGTCGGTGAGCGAGCTCGTCAGCTTCAGGAGGGCGATGTCGTTGCCCCAGGCGTTCTCGTTGAACTGCGGGTGGCGCTGGATCGCGCTGATCGTGACGGCCTTGCCGCCGCCGTTGTCGTTCGCGTTGGTGTCGTCGAAGCGCACCTTGATGCTGTTCGCGGCCGAGCCGAGCATGCAGCCGGCGGTGGTGAGGACCCAGTCCTTGTCGATGAGGACGCCGGCGCAGAACCAGCCCTGGTTGTCCTCGATCCGGCCGAGCGTGGGGAACTCGCTGATCTGGGCCGACTGTCCGCCGACGATCTCCTGCTCCACCTCGTGGAGCTGATCCGGGACGACGCACGCGCTTGCGGCGAGGACGCCGAGCACGCCGCAGCCGAGGGCCAGGTGACGCATGCGCTCACCTGGAGCAACCGCTGTACCGGCAACCGAAGTAGCCAGTCCCGTTGCACAAGTTGCGCAAACACGCAGATTTGGAGTGCGATCGCGGGGTTGGATCGCGCGGATCGCCGGTGGGGACTCTCCACCTGCGAGACCTGATCCCCCACCACCTACCGGCGCCGGCGCAGCGACCGCCGGGTGAGGCGCGCCCGGGCCCGCAGCTCCTCCGGCCACACGGCCGCCGGCGGCGGGAACGCCGGCCGCGCGAGCAGGTAGCCCTGGCCGAACGTCGCGCCGGCGTCGCACACGGCGCCGAGCTCCTCGACCGTCTCGATGCCCTCGGCGACGACCAGCGCGTCGAGCTCCTGGCACAAAACGACGATCGCCGACACGAGCTTGAACATGCGCGTGTCGCGCGCGAGCCCGGCGATGAGCCCGCGGTCGAGCTTGACCACGCGCGGGTGGAGGTCGGCGATGTACTTGAGGTTCGAGTACCCGGCGCCGAGGTCGTCGACGACGAGGTACACGCCGCGCCCGCGGACCTCCGAGAGGATGCTCTGGCACAGCCGGAAGTGCGACAGCGGCACGGCCTCGGTGATCTCGAGGTAGACGTCCTTCTCGTGGTTGAAGATCGGGTCGTTCGGCTGCACGAGGTAGCGCTCGTTCAGCTCCGCCGGGTGGATGTTGAGGAACAGCGGGAAGTCGGGGCACGCGGCGATCGCGAGCTCGCGGATCAGGCGCCCGAGCTCGCCCGTGCACCCCTTCGCGACGGCGGCGGCGAACATGCTCGGCGGGTTGTCGAACGCGTTCGTCGTCGGGCGCACGAGCGCCTCGTACGCGAACGTCTTCCGCGTCGCCAGGTCGACGACGGGCTGGTACACGACACGCACCTGACGCTCTTCGATCACCTTCAGGATCGCGTCGGTCTGCAACGGAGGAGACGTCCGTCTCACCACGCCAGGACGAACGATAGCAGCCCGGCGTGTCGGCACGGTCACCACATCGCGCTCAACACCCCGAGACGTACCCGTTTTCTCGTCGGTCCCGGGGCCGGATCGTATGATTTGTGAAGCGAGATGGCGGGCGATCGTGAGGACCGGACGATTCCGGACACGCCGAGCGCGCGCGGGCACGACCGCGACCGCGCCGTGCCGATCCCGGCGCGCTACCGGCTCGGCGAGGTCCTCGGCGAGGGCGGCATGGGGCGCGTGTACCGCGCGCACGACGCCACGCTCGGCCGCGACGTCGCGGTGAAGGTGCTCGAGCTGGAGCTGCGCGGCGAGGACCGCGTGGTCCCGTGCGAGCGCTTCGTGCGCGAGGCCCGCACCGCCGCGCGCCTGGTCCACCCGAACATCGTCGCGGTCCACGACGTCGACCCCGACGCAGGCTGGCTCGTGATGGCGCTCGTCGAGGGCATGTCGCTGCGCGACCTCCCGCCGCCGCTGTCGGTCGAGCTCGTCGAGGCGGTCGCGCGCCAGCTGCTGTCGGCGCTGTGCGCCGCGCACGCCGCCGGCGTCGTCCACCGCGACATCAAGCCGTCGAACATCATCGTCAACCTCGAGAACCGGCACGCGACGCTGATCGACTTCGGCGTCGCGCGCCTCCTCGACGGCGAGCTCACGCAGACCGGCGAGCGGCTCGGCACGCCGGCGTACATGGCCCCCGAGCAGGTGCGCGGCGCGGCGATCGACGGGCGCACGGACCTGTACGGCCTCGGCGCGACGCTGTACGAGCTCGCCGTCGGCGACCGCATCGTCGCGTTCGAGTCGCCGAGCGAGCGCGCGCTCGCGCGGGTCCGCGCCGCGTGCGGCCCGCGGCACAACCTCGCGCGCGTGATCGAGCGCTGCCTGCAGGCGGATCCGCACGACCGGCACGCGTCGGCCGCCGCCGCGCTCGCGGCGCTCGACGAGGCGCCGCCCGAGCTCGCCGAGGCAACGCCTTCTCCTCCTCCTCCTCCTCCTCCTCCTCCGGGCGCCATCGCGACGCGCCCGCTGCGCACGCGGCGCAGCGAGGCCCCCGGGACCGAGGCGGTGCCCGGCGAGGCGTCGTCGGGCCGGCACTGGCCGATCGTGGCGCTCGCGGCGCTGATCGTGCTCGCCGGCGGCGCGGCGGCCGCGTACCTGTGGCTGCGCGGCGGCCCGCCCGATCCGCGCCTCGCCCAGGCGTTCACGCTCGCCCAGCGCGGCGAGCACGAGCGCGCCGGCCAGGTCCTCGAGGACTACCTCGGCACGCACCCCGGCGATCCGGACGCGCTCGCGCTGCGCGCGATGACGAAGTGGTGGGACGGCTCCTCCGTCGACGAGGTCCTGCGCCGCGCGACCGACGCGCCGCTGTCGCCGGTGCAGCGCGCGATGATCCGCGCGATCGAGCTGTCCGTGCAGCGCCGCGAGTCCGAGGCCGCCGCGATGCTCGAGAGCCTGCCGGCCGACGTCGCGCGCGCGCCGGAGCTGATCTACATGCGCGGCGAGATGCTGTGGCACAGCCAGCGCATCGTCGAGGGCGCCGCGACGCTCGAGGCCGCGTTCGCCGCCGATCCGCGCTGGCAGGTCGCGCTGCACCACGTGATCGAGTACCGGCTGTCGCGCGGCGAGCCGGCGAGCTTGGTGCCGCTCGCCGCGCAGCTGCGCACCGTCGACGCGGCCGCCGCCGACGCGGTCGCCTGCCGGATCGCGCTCGCCGAGCGCAGCTACGACGAGGCCGCGCGCATCGCGCGCACCGCACGCGAGCGCGAGCCGATCCCCGAGCTCGACATCTGCCTCGCGCAGGCGCTCACGCTCGCCGGCGACCTCGACGCGGCCCGCACCGTCGCGAAGCGCGCGCTCGACCAGTGGCCGATCGACACGCGCGAGTGGGGCGGCTTCGCGGCGTACGCCGAGCAGTTCCTGTACCGCGGCCAGCTCGACGAGTACCTCGCGTTCGTGCGCCAAAAGCCGAGCCGCCAGCGCACGCTCGCGCTCGCGCTGTGGCGGCCGACGCCCGACCTCAGCGAGCCGTCGCCGTCCGCCGCGCCGCGCACGCCGCCGCCGCTCGGCGCCGCGCTGTGGATCCTCCTCGGCTGGCAGCGGCGCGAGGAGTCCGCGATGTACGAGACCTACCCCGAGCCCGAGGTGCGCCTGTACGGGCGCGCGCTGTGGGCCGAGTCGCGCGAGGGCTCCGACGACGCCGTCGGGAACTACCGCGAGGCGCTCGGCGTGCCCGCCGGCGGCGACATCGACATGCTCGTCTCGCACCACCTGGCGCGCACGCTCCTCGCCCGCCGCGATCCCGACGGTGCGGCGCGCGCGTGCGCCGGCGTCCTCGCGCCGCGCGTCTACCACACCTACCGCGCGATCCTGCTCCCCGACTGCATGCTGTGGAGCAACGACCGCGGCAACTGGCAACGGCTCGTCGACGCGTGGCAGGGCGCGTCGTTCGAGCACCCCGCCGTCGCCGAGGCGCGGCGCCGCCTCGCGGCGCCTCAGTAACCGAACAGCTTCGCGGTCGGCACGACCGTGATGTTCGCGAGCTTCTTCAGCTTCGCCTCGTCGAGCTTCTTGCGGTCGCCCGTCACGGACACGATCACCGGGCCGGCGAGCGCCTCCTTCATCCACTTCTCGAGGTCGGCCTTCGTCACCGCGAGCGTGCGCTTCACGCGCCCGTCGCGCGGGTCCGACTTCTCGCCCTGGTCCTCCCACGCGTACACGACGCTCGGGATCGCGCGCGGCGCGATGCGATCGACGCGGTGGCCCTGGGCGAGCGTGTCCTTCGCGAGCTGCAGGCGCGTGTCGTCGACGGGCGCCTTCATCGTCGCGAGCACGGCCTCGAGCGCGTCGTGCGTCTTGTCGCCCTGCGTGCCGACGTACGCGCTGACGGCGCCGTCGTCGCCCTTGCGCCCGCCGGCGCCGTAGCCGCCGAACACGGTGTACGCGAGGCCGCGCGCCTCGCGCACCTCCTGGTACAGGATCGGCGACTCGTACTCGCTGAACAGCGTGCCGACCGCGCGCTCGGCGTCCGTCGCCGGCTTGCGCGGCCACACGAGCCACACGTGCGTCTGCGCCGTCTCCTGGTCGACGAGGAACACCTGGTTCGGCGCGCGGTACTTCATCGTCCGGCGCGCCGCCGTCGCGACCTTGCCGTCGCCGAGCACGATCGCCCCCGACGCGGCCTTCGCGTCGCGCGGGCCGAAGTAGGCGGTGCGGTGCTTCCACTTGAGGAAGCTCGCGAGGACCTTCTTCAGCTGCGCGGGCGTCGTCGCGACGAGCTGCTTGTTCGTCGCCGTGACGAGGAAGTCGCTGCGGTCGCCGAGGCGCGCGAACGCCGCGGCCGCCGCCGAGATCGACTGCGGCGTCGTGAGCGCGTTCGCGCGATCGGTCAGCACCTTCTGCACGGCCGCCTTCACGGTCGTGTCGTCCATCAGCGGGTCCGCGAGCCACTCGCGCAGGAGCGTCATCGCGGCCTCGAGGTTGCGGTCGATGCCGCTGACGGTGATCGACGAGCCGTCCTTGCCGCAGCCGGTGTCGACGGACACGCCCAGCTCGTGCAGCTGGCGCGTGACCTGCTCCGCCGTGCGCTTGCCGGCGCCCGAGACCTTCAGCACCTCGAGCGCGATGCACACGAGCTTCTCGTCGGTGCGGCCGACGTCGTAGTCGTGCGACAGCGTGAACAGGCCGTTGCGCTTGTTGACGACGCTGACGAGCTGCCCCGTCGGCAGCGTGCCGCGCGTGTAGTCGGTGCCCTCGGCGATCGCGACGGGCTCGATCGGCGTGACCGGCATGTCGAGGATCGCCGTCGCGTACGCGCTGCGGCGCGTCGGGTCGACCTTCACCGCGGTGATGCCGGGCTTGTTGATCTTGGGCGGCTTCTCCGCACCCTTCACCTTCTTCACGACGACGAAGTTCTTCGCCAGGTACTGGTTCGCGACGCGGACGATGTCGGCCTTCGTGATCTTCTTGAACCGCTCGATCTTCGACACCACGTTCGTCCACGGCTCGCCGACCATGAACGCGCCCTGCATGAGCGACATGCGGCCGTTGTTGGACTCCATCAGCCGCTGCTGGTTGATCTCCGCCGTCAGGATCGCCGTCGCGACGTCGCCGTCGGTGAAGTCGCCCCGCTGCAGCTTCGCGACGAGGTCGAGCAGCAGGCGCTCGAGGTCCTCGTGCTTCTGCCCGTCGAGCGCGTCGGCGTGCAGCTCGTAGTAGCCGGCCTCGCGCTGGAACGTCGGGTTGCAGCCCGCGTCGGCGACCTTCTGCGGCAGCAGCAGGTCGCGCGCGAGCATGCCGGACTGTCCGTCGAGGAGCAGCAGGTCCATCAGCTCGATCGCGAGCCGATCGGCGTGCGTCGCCGGCACGAGCTGCCAGCCGAGCAGCACGCCCTCCTCCGACGGGACGGTGACCTTGACCTCGACGCGGCCGCCCGTCATCGGGGTGACCTTGCCCTCCTCGAACGCGTCGCCCGCGGGGCGCGACAGCTTGCCGAACTCGGCCTCGAGCACCGGCAGCACCGACTCGTCGACGTCGCCGGCGAGCAGGATCGCCATGTTCTGCGGCGTGTAGTAGCGCTGGAAGAACGCCTCCATGTCCTGGTAGGCGGGGCTCTTCAGGTGGTCGATCTCGCCGATGCCGCTGCTCCAGCCGTAGCCGTGGTTCGGGAACAGCGCGCGCAGGAACGCCTCCTGCGTGCGCCACGCGGCGTTGTCGATCGAGCGGTTCTTCTCCTCGTACACCGCCTCGAGCTCCGGCCAGAACAGGCGGAACACCGGGTCGACGTAGCGCGAGGCCTCGACGCGCGCCCACTGGGCGACGCGGTTCTTCGGGATCTCCGAGACGTACACCGTCGCGTCGTTCGCCGTGAACGCGTTGAGGCCGGTGATGCCCATGCGCGCGTACAGCTGGTCGAGCTCGTTCGGCACCGCGTACTCCGCCGACTTCTGCGTCTCGGCGTCGATCTCCTTCAGGATCTTGTCGCGGTCGGCGCCCGGCTTGCGCAGGTCGGCGTAGAGCTGCGCGATGCGGTCGAGGTGCGGCTTCTCCTTGCCGTAGTCGAGCGTGCCGAGCTTGCTCGTGCCCTTGAACAGCACGTGCTCGAGGTAGTGCGCGAGGCCCGTCGACTGCTTCGGGTCGTTGCCGCTGCCGGCGCGCGCCGCGACGTGCGCGACGATCGACGGCTGCTCCTTGTCGGGGCTGAGGAACACGGTCATGCCGTTCGACAGCCGGTGGATCGTGACCTTGGTCGGGTCCTCGGCGAGCGGCCGGGGCACGAGCGGCGGCTGCTCGACGGCCCGGGCCTTCGCGACGGGCGGCGCCGTGCCCGAGCCGGGTCCGGAGACGTCCGAGCCACCTCCCGGCGGCACGACGTCGGGTTGCTTCTTGGGCGGGCCGCTGCACGCCGCGACGGCGAGGACCGCAGCGAGGAGAGCCCGGTGGAGGCGTCGGATCGCGATCATGGCGGCGACCTTACGCTCGCGGGGCGCGGCGGATCAACGCGCCGGGCGCGGGCGTGCGGTACAAAGCGCGCGTGCGGTTCGAGGTCCATGTCACTGCGACGGGTTCGCACGCCCGCGCCGGGACCGTGCACACGTCGCACGGTGCGATCCCGACTCCCGCGTTCATGCCCGTCGGCACGCGCGGGACGGTGCGCACGCAGACGCTCGCGCAGCTCCTCGAGCTCGACCCGCCGATCGTGCTCGCGAACACGTACCACCTGCTCGTCCGCCCCGGGCCCGAGCTGTTCGCGCGCGCCGGCGGCCTGCACCGCTGGATGGCGTGGCCGCGCGCGATCCTGACCGACTCGGGCGGCTTCCAGATCTTCTCGCTGCGGTCGAAGATCGCCGAGGAGGGGGCGATGCTGCCGACGCAGCAGGGGCCGCTCCTGCTCACGCCGGAGCGCTCGATCGCGATGCAGCGCGCGATCGGCTCCGACATCATGATGGCGCTCGACGTGTGCATCCCGTCGACGGCGTCGCACGCCGAGGCGGCGGAGGCGATGGAGCGCACGCACCGCTGGGCGGCGCGGTCGCGCGCCGCGGCCGAGGGCGCGCCGGGTGCGCTGTTCGCGATCGTCCAGGGCGCGTGCCACCTCGATCTGCGGCGGCGGAGCGTCGACGCGCTCGCGGCGATGGACTTCCCCGGCTACGCGATCGGCGGCCTCGCCGTCGGCGAGACGCGCGCCGAGCGCGAGGACACGACGGAGCTCGTCGCACAGCTCCTGCCCGCGGAGCGCCCGCGCTACCTGATGGGCGTCGGCACGCCGCTCGACATCCTCGAGGGCGTGCACCGCGGCATCGACATGTTCGACTGCGTGCTGCCGACGGCGTGGGCGCAGCAGGGCATCGCGTTCACGTCGCGCGGGCGCGTCGACCTGCGCCGCGGCGCGTACTTCGCGTCGGAGCGGCCGCTCGACCCCGCGTGCCCGTGCGCCGCGTGCACGACGTACACGCGCTCGTACCTGCACCACCTCGTGCGCTGCAAGGAGCCGCTCGGCTGGCAGCTGCTCGCGTTCCACAACCTGCGCCACTACCTCGAGCTCGCCCGCGCCATGCAGCGCGCGATCGCCGCCGATGTGTTCGCCGCGTTCTACCGCGAGCAGCGCGAGGTCCTCGGGATCCCCGACGCCGACCACGCACCGGGCCCCGCACCGGTGAAGAAGCCGCGGCGCCCGACGGAGCGCGGCGCGTTCGCGCTGCACGTCTCGACGCACGGGCACACGTCGATCCGGCACGTCCCGTCGGGCGAGATCATGCACTCGGTCAACGCCCCCGACGCCGAGGCCGCGCGCATCTACGTCGCGCAGTCGCGCCTCCTCGCGCGCGCCGTCGAGGATCCGGCCGGCGCGCCGCTCGTCGTGTGGGACGTCGGCCTCGGCGCCGGGCACAACGCGATGGCGCTCGTGCGCCGCCTCGAGGGCCTCGCGCACGCGCCCGTCGAGCTGGTCAGCTTCGAGCGCGACCTCGACGCGTTCCTGCTCGCCCTCGACCATGGCAAGCCGTTCGCGCACCTGCGCCACGAGGCGCCGCACCGGCTCGCCGCGGCGGGCGCGTACCGGCGCGACGGCCTCGCGTGGACGCTGCAGCGCGGCGACTTCCTCGACGGGTTCGCGCACCTCGCGCCGCCCGACGTCGTGTTCTGGGACCCGTTCTCGCAGAAGGTCGACCGCCCGATGTGGTCGCTCGCGACGTTCCGGCGCCTGCGCGCGCACGCCGACCGGGGCCGCCCCGTCGAGCTGTTCACGTACTCGTGCTCGACGGCGGTGCGCTCGGCGATGCTCGCCGCCGGCTTCTCCGTCGCGCGCGGCGCGCCGTCGGGCCCCAAGCAGGAGACGACGATCGCGCTCCTCCATTCGTTTTCCGGGCACGAGCTCCTCGACCGTGCCTGGCTCGCGCGGCGCGCCCGCTCGACGGCGCCGTTCCCGCCCGACGTGTCCGCCGACGAGCGCGCCGCCCTCGAGCAGCTCGTCGCCGCGCACCCGCAGTTCTCGACGGCTACTTCCTAGGGCGGCCGCGGCGCGCGTGGTTGTCCTGCGTCGACAGCGTGCGCGCGTCCATGCGGTCGCAGCACACGATGCCGTGGAGGTGATCGATCTCGTGCTGCAGGATGCGCGCGTACCAGCCGGTCGCGTCGATCTGCACGGGTGCGCCGCGCTCGTCGAGCGCCGACACGCGCACGCGGTGGGCGCGCGGCACGACCATGATGAAGCCGGAGAAGCTCAGGCACCCCTCGTACGCCTCGATGTAGTCGTCGACGGCGTCGATCGCGTGCGGCGCGGCGCCGCTCTCCTCGTCGTGCGCCGGGACCTCGGCGCCCGTCGACGACACGAACGACAGCGTCGGGTTCACGATCACGTGGTACGGGACGTCGCGGCGCTCGCGCTCGGCGAGCTGCTCGGGCGTCAGCTGGAGGCCGGCGCGCTGCGGGGCCGCATCCTCGATCACGGCGATCTGCAGCGACTCGTCGATCTGCGGCGCCGCGAGGCCGACGCCCGGCGCCTCGCGCATCGTGTCGCGCATGAGCGCGATCAGGTCCTGGAGCTTCGGCGTCGCGAGCTCCTCGAGCGTCACGGCCCTGGCGCGCGCGCGCAGCGTCGGGTTCCCGACCTGGACGATCTTGAGCGTGTGCATCGGTCTTCGAGCCTACCGCCCTACAGCGCCGCGAGGATCTGCGCCCCGGTCGCGTTGTCGCCCGGGCGGTCCGAGGCGTGATGCCAGGCGACCGCCCCGCCGGGCCGGACGACGAGCACGCCGCCCTGCTGCCAGTTGTCGCCCTGCGTGCGGCCCTGGCGGTGCCCGTCGCGGAGGAAGGCGAGCGCCTTCCCGAGCGAGCGCGGGTCGAGCGTGCGCGCGACGCTGCGCTTGAGCTCGGCCGCCCGGTAGGCCGCGAGCGACGCGTCGCTGTAGATCGGCCCGGTCCACCCCGTCTCCTCGCGGAAGCCGGCGATGAAGCTCGGCGTGCCGCTGCCGATCACGTGGACGTCCGCCCCCTTCGCGGCGATCGCGGCGAGGTCCTTCTGCAGCCCGACGGCGTGGGCGCGGCAGTGGATGCAGCCGAAGTGGCGCACGAACACGAGCACGGCCGTGCGGTCGCGCCACAGGGCGCCGAGCTCGACGTCGGCGCCCTGCTCGTCCTTCACACGCAGCCTCGCGAGGTCGTCGGCACGCACCATGGGTCGACTCTAGCCCGCCTTCAGCAGGGCCTCCACGGCCGCGTAGTCCGGCTCCTCGACGCTGCCCGCGCGCACGCAGCGGATCTTCCCCGACGGCGCGATGAAGATCTGGAGCGGGATCGTCGGCGACCCCGTGAGCCCGAGCGTCTTGAACCACGCCGGCATCGCCGTGTCGGGATCGGCCAGGCGCAGCGACATCGGCGTGTCCGGGTAGTCCTGGCGGAACGCGGCGACGTCGCCGTCGTCGGCGTCGACGTCGACGAACGTGAGGTCGACCGCGATCCCCGACGACGCGAGCCGGTCCTGCCACTTCGGGATCCGCGGCAGCTCGGTCACGCACGGCTTACAGTACGTGGCCCACACGTTGACCCAGCGCCAGCGCGGCGCGGGCGCCGGTGGCTTGCCCTGCAGCGGCGGCCACGTCATCGCCGGGCCGGTGTCGCCCGGTGCGCGGATCGTGCAGAAGCCGCTCGCCGGGTCGGCGCTCTCGGGCGCGCGCTCGGACTTCGAGCACCCCGCGGCGACGGCGGCGGCGGCGACGGCGGTGGCAGCGAGGCGACGCACGGTCGAAATCTAGCGCTAAGCTGCGCGCGTGGGCGACGCGACCCGCACACGCTGGGCTCGGGCGTTCGCCGAGGCGGCACACCGGCACTGGACACCCGAGCGCACGCGCGAGGTCGCCGGCGACAAGCGCCTCGCGATCCTGCCGGGCGACGCGCCGCTGCTCCTGCGCGCGCTCGGCCTCCTGCACCGCGACGCGACGATGCCGCCGCCGCAGGTCCGCAAGTTCCTCCAGATCAACCACATGGTCGGGCTCCTCGCGCGCACCCTCGACGAGCTCACCGCGCGCCACGACGAGGTCCGCCTGCTCGACGCCGGCTGCGGGCGCAGCTACCTCACGCTCCTCGTCGCGTGGTGCGCGCGGCGCGACGGCCGCCGCGTCGCCGTCCTCGGCGTCGACCGCAACCCCGAGGTGATCGCCGAGTGCCGCCGGCGCTGCGAGCTCGCCGAGCTCGACGACGTCGTGCGCTTCGAGGCCGGTGCGCTCGGCGAGCTCGACGTGTCCGCCGCGTGGCAGCGTGCGTTCGCCGCCACGTCCACCGTTCCATCCGGCGCTCCGTCCGGCGCTCCATCCGGCGCTCCGTCCGCCGCGCCGTCCGGCCCGATCCAGGGCGTGTTCGCGCTGCACGCGTGCGACACGGCCACGTGCGACGCGATCGCGCTCGGCGTCCGCACCGGCGCCGAGCTCATCGCCGTCGCTCCCTGCTGCCAGGCCGAGCTCGCCCGCGCCTGGTCCGAGCGCGCCTCCGCGCGCGACGGCGCGTTCGCGCCGATCCACCGCACGCCCCACCTGCGCCGCGAGCTCGCCGCTCACCTCACCGACGCCATGCGCGTCCTCCTCCTGCGCGCCGCCGGCTACGCGACCACGCCGATGGAGTTCATCGCCGACGCGCACACGAAGAAGAACACGCTGATCCGCGCCGTCCGCGCCACTCCGGATCCGTCCGCGCGCGCCGAGTACGACGCCCTCGTGGGCGCCACCGGCGGCTGCGGCCTCGCGCTGGCCGACCGCATCTCCTAGGGTCGGCGCTAGCGCTCAGGGCGTCGCGGGAGCGGCCTGCTCGACCAGCTTGAACTCGACGCGGCGGTTCTTGTTGCGCGCGGCGTCGAGCTTGGCGCCGGTGAGGCCGGCCGGAGCCTCGACGGGCGCGGTGTCGCCGTAGCCCTTCGCGAGGAGGCGCGCGTCCTCGATGCCCTTCTTCACGAAGTACGCCTTCACCGACTCGGCGCGCGCCTGCGAGAGCGCGGTGTTGTCGGCGAACTTGCCGCCCGGGGTGAGCGGCTGGTCGTCGGTGTGGCCCTGGATCTCGAGCTTGATGGCGGAGTTCTTCTGGAGGACGTCCACCACCGCGTCGAGCACCGGGTGGCTCTCCTTGCGGATCGTGGCCTTGTTGTACTCGAAGTGGATCTGCTGGGTGATCTTCACCTCGCAGTCCGTCACCACCACCAGCGCCGGCTTGCTCGGGCAGCCGAGCGGCTCCTCCGTCGTGGAGCCGATGGTGTTCGGGCACTGATCCTTTAGGTCGGGGACGCCGTCACCGTCGTTGTCGAGGTCAGGGCAGCCGTCTTGATCCTCGTAGCCATCCGGATCCTCCGGGTCGTTCGGGCACTTGTCTTCCGAGTCCGGGATCCCGTCGAGGTCGTTGTCGAGGTCGGGGCAGCCGTCCTCATCCAGGTAGCCGTCCTTGTCCTCCGGCTGCAGCACGCACTGGTCGCGCGAGTCCGGGATGCCGTCGCCGTCCGTATCCGGATCGTCAGGGCAGCCGTCCGTATCCTGGTAGCCGTTGAAGTTCTCCGGCTCGTCGGGGCAAGCGTCCTCGGTGTCGAGGTACCCATCCCCATCGCGATCGCCAGGCTTGGGCTGCGGCTTGGGCACCGCCACCTCCACCATGCCGCGATCCGTGCAGTACTCTGGGGGGGAGAGGAAGTTGGCGGCGTGGGCGTTCGGCTCCGCCAACCACAGGTGGCGCTGCGCCTTGGAGAGGTAGCCCTGCTCCAGCTCGATCTGCGCGAACTTGAGGTGGCTCTGCGCCATCGCCAGCTCACGCGGCGCGCAGCGCACCGCGCCGTTACGCTCGGCCTGCTTCGCGATCTCCTCCAGCCCCGCGATTTGTCCCTTGAGCCGAGGCCCCTGGCTGCACCCGAGCGGGAGCGCCAGGAGACACAGCCACCAGGCCCCACGCGATAGACCCCGACGCTTCACGCGCGACTCACGCCTCGACCTCATCGGCCAGCTCCTCGCCGCGCCTCGCGGGAGAGCCGAATCGCCTTGTCGGCGTAACCCTCCGCGGCCTCAGCCAGGTTCGAGGCGTCGCTGTAGTCCGCCTCGGCGGCCTCGCTCTGCGCCTTCTCCAAGTGCTCCTTCGCGAGGTAATACTCGTAGGGCGCGTACTGCTCTGCGTTCAGCTCCCGCGCCTCTTCGAGCTTGGAGGAGGCGGCGTTCGCCGAGATGGCGTACAGCGTGTTGCCGCAGCCCACGCTGGGCGCCACCGCGGCGACCAGCGTGAGGCTCACCGCGAGCTTCATGGCGAAGGGACCGGCGGCGAGGGCTCGGCGGCAGGAGAGCAGGGCGGTGCTGCTCACCGCGAGGAAACGACGGTTCCCCGTCGGCGAGCTCGACGCGCCGCTCGAAGAGTCACGACTGAAGCGCTTGAACATGGCCTTGCTGTTCACGAGGAGCGGAAGTGGACCGGTCGGAGGGGGGCGCGGCTCTCGGCGGCACTGCGCGGCCGGGGCCGTGGGCCGAACCCAGTCGGACGCTAGCAACCGCGAGAGTCAGGCGTCAACCACCCACCGCTGGTGACCTGATGGTGTCATTGCCGGGTGGAAGTTTGCGGCTCAGCTGTCGAGCCCCGCCCGTCGCCGGGCATCGCCGCTTGGCCTCGCCTGCCGCTTGGCCTCGCCTGCCGCTTGGCATTGCCCCCGCTGGTCGCCGGCGACGAGCCAGCTCACATATCGCGGTACAACCCGACCACCACGCCGAGCAGCATGGTGTCGCGGAAGTCACTCGCGCGCACCAGGATCGGCGCCATCCCGCTGTTCGCTGGCTGGAACCGGACGTAGTCGTTCTCGGGGTAGTAGTACTTCACCGTGGCTTCGTCGCCGATGAGCGCGACCACGATGTCGCCACGCGTGGCGTTGCTCTGCTGCCGCACGAACAGCAGATCCCCATTCAAGATCCCCGCCTCGATCATCGAGTCCCCGTGCACCCGGAGGCCGAACACGGAGCGCCCGTTGCTGCGCACCCGCGCGCGATCGATGCGCACGGTGTCCACCACGTTCTCCTCCGCGAGCAGCGGCAGGCCCGCTGCCACGCGCCCGAGCACCTGGATCTCGAGGGTGTCTTCGGATGAGGCGCTGGGCGCGGGGTCATTCGCCGGTGCGCTCGCGCCGGGCCCCATTCCGTCAGTCGGGTCCACCACGCGCAGCGCGCGGCTCTTCATGTCCTCCCGCCGGAGGTAACCCTTGCGTTCCAAGGCGCGCAGGTGATCATTCACTCCGTTGGTGGAGCGGATCCCCATGAACTCCCCGATCTCACGGAGCGTGGGTGGGTAGCCGTGCTCCTCGATGCACTTGCGGATGAAGTCGAGGGTCTGCTCCTGACGCTTCGTGAGGCCTTGCATGGTGCGGAACGCTACTGAACGGGTGTAGGGGAGTCAAATTTTTCGCGATCTAACTTCGTAACCTACTGAAATCACTTGCATTTTTGAGGTGCGGATCGAGCGCGGCAGCTGCGTCCATGATCGCGCTCTCCACGTTTTTTCTGAGGGGGGGGTTGGACGGCACCGCGCCGTGAGTGCGCCTTGGTCCCAGCCCCGTCCACCGGCGCGGCCAGCCGTCCGT
>JAHBVW010000062.1 GCA_019637375.1 Deltaproteobacteria bacterium
CTGCGCGAGGCCGGCGCCGAGCTCGCGGGCCTGCTCGGCGGCGCCGTCCCCGCGGCGGCGCTCGTGCCGCTCGTCGAAGATCCGGCGCCCGCCGTGCGCGGCGCCGCCGTGTGGGCGCTCGGGCGGCTCGCCGATCCGACGACGGAGGCGGCGCTGCTCGCGGCGTTCCGCGACGACGACCCGGCGGTCCACGAGCGCGCCGCGACCGGCCTCCTCCGGCTCGGCACGCCGGGCGCGCTCGCGCAGGCGATCGCGTTCGTCGCCGGCGACGGCGATCCCACGGCGCGCGGCTCGCTCGCCGCGGCGATCACGATCGCGCGCCCGCACGCCGCCGACCTCGCCGCGGCGATCGACGCCGCGCTCGCCAAGGTCGGCGCCGACGACCCGGCGTTCGAGCCCCTCCTGCGCATGAAGCTCGAGACCGCGGTCGCGCACGACAGTGCGCCGCCGTCGATCGGCGACGTCGACGCGGAGATCGTCGCGGTGTTCCCGAGCTTCGCGCAGCTCGCGAAGCTGTCGGGCTTCAACTCGCTCGTGGGCAGCCTGCGCACCGCCGAGTCGCTGTTCCAGACCACGGGCAACACGGCGGGCGCCGACCTGTCGCCGCCGATCACGCTGTGGATGAAGGTCCTCGAGAACTACGTCCACGCGTGGCTCGGGCCGCGCATGGCCGGCCTGCAGCGCGAGCCGTCGAGCCTGTTCGACTACGTCGACCGCGTGATCGGCGGCAACTGGCCCGGCTACCAGCGCTGGCTCGAGCCGAAGTGGAAGGACCCCGTCGAGGTCGGCGGTGCGCGCGTCGAGATCCCGCTGCGCGCGGTGCCGAACGCCGTGCGCGAGCTACAGGATCGCCGGCGCAAGCGGCTCGACTCGCCGCTGTCGGTCACGGAGTGGGCGCGCATGCTCGTGCTGTTCGCGGTCGACCACCCGTCGGGGTTCCGCAACCTGATGAAGCTCAGCGGCGGCAAGAGCGAGAAGACGGTGGGCCTCGCGCACCGCCTGCACACGCTCGCCGCCGTGCGCAACCTCGTCACGCACCGGGCGAGCGCCGGGGCCGCCACCCTCGCGGCGTTCCGGCGCAGCTACTACGCGGCGTTCGAGGAGCTCGTCGGGCTCGCGTGATCGATCACCTCGTCGGTCACCTCGTCGTCGCTTCGTGCGTCACCTCGTAAGACACTTCGTCGATCACTTCGTCGGCCACCTCGTGCGTCACCTCGAGGGCCACCTCGTCGATCACCTCGTCGGCCACCTCGTCGTCGCTTCGTGCGTCACCTCGTGGGCGACAGCATACGAAGCGCAGCACGAGGCCACTTCGTCGATCACCTCGTCGTCCTCGTCGGTCACTTCGTGGGATCGGCCGCCGCGAGCACGTCGATCTCGTTCGTGATCGAGACCGCGAAGTCGGAGCCACCCGCGGCGCCCGCGGGCGCGAGGTGGTTCGTGCGCGTGATGCGGAGCGTGTTCGCGCGCGGCTTGTCGCGATCGGTGCGGAGCGAGCGCGGAGGGAGGCTGAACTTGCCGGTGTCCGCGATCGCGAGCGCGTCGAGCTCGTCGGCGCGGATCGCGGCGGACTCCGCGGTGTCGTCGCACGACCACGTGACCGAGATCGGCATCGTGGCGTCGACGGTCGCGCCCGCCGTCGGTGCGGTGAACGTGAACGGGTCGGGCCCGTCGACGCGCACGCCGGTGACCTCGTCGGGGCCGGCCTGGATGTCGAGGAGGTAGACCTCCTCGTAGCCGGGGAGCCGGGCGCTCCAGCGGCCGTTGTCGCGATCGGCGACGAGCGGCACCGTCCCCGACGCCGTCGAGATCGTGACCGTGCCCGTCGAGACGTTCTGACCGTTGAGCGTGACGCGCACGCTGACGTCGGTGTCGAACTCGGCGTTCGTGCGCGCGTTGACGAGCCGGTTGCGCGCCTGCACGCTGCCGGTGACGACGAGCGTCCGCGTGCCCCCGCCGGGGTCGTCACCCGCGCCCGGATCGAGGGGGCCACCGCACGCGGCGGCGGCGAACAAGATCGGCATCATAAGACAAGGCTTCATCGTTCCTCCCGAGTTGGTAGGCGTCAGTCGCGAGCGATGCGAACGGTCAGCTCCCCTGCTCGTTCTCTGGTTTGCGGAAGAGGTCCATGCGGACCGCCTTGCGCACGTCGTTGATCCGCGGGCTGTTCTCGTCGAGGACGCGCACCCCGTCGACGAGCGGCAGCATCTCGAACTCGACCCGCTCGATCACCTTCTCGAAGTCGAGCGTCAGGCTCAGGTCGCAATCGCCGCCGGGCGGCAGCATCACGCGCTTGACGCTGACGTTGACGTCGAGCTCCTTCGTGTCGGAGATCCGGAACGGCACGTCGGCGTTGTTGATGCGCGCCGTCCCGAGGATCTCGTACGCCGCCGGCGTCGCGGCGTCCGCCTCGAGCTCGAAGCGGATGCGCGAGTACAGGCCGGTCGGCGCGTCGACGAACGTGTACGTCTGCGGCGCGGCGCCTCGGCCCCACGCGAGGACGAGGCGGGCGAGCTGCGTGCGCGGGTCGCCGGGGCCGGCGTCGCCGATGACGCGCACGTCCGACAGGCCGAGGCGCGCCGACGAGATCGTCACCTCGTTGTCGACCGCGCCGGGGATCGCCGTCGCCGTCGCCCACGCGAGGTGGATTCCGAGTTTCTGGGGATCGACGGGCGCGTCGACGGTGGAGCCGTCGCCGGGACCGGGACATCCGGCCAGCGCGAACGCGGCGGCGAGCACCCACCTCATGGCATGATCCTTGGGTGCATCGTGCGTACCAGCTCGGATCGTGTTCGAAAGCGAGCTAACGTGGCGAACGAAGTGATGTCCCCACTGCGCACGGCTTGTTGGATGTGCAGGCTTCGTACATGACGGAGCCGCTGACCCAGGACGCCGAGACCTACTTCGGGCGCGCGAGTGTCCCGCGAGCGTTCCTGGTGATCCACATCGATGATGATGCACCGGACGCGAGCTCCCGTGTGGTCGAGCTGCCGCGCGACACCGATGTCACCTTCGGGCGCTCGCGCGGCGCGACGATCCACGTCGACACCGAGAAGGTGTCGCGTCTCCACGCGAAGGTTCGGCGCACCGGCGACGGCATCGAGGTCGAGGACCTCGGGAGCCGCAACGGCACTCGCGTCAACGGCGAGCTGATCAAGGGTGCGCGCCGGCTCGCAAGCGGCGACGAGATCTCGATCGGTCCGATCCATGCCGTCGTCGGGCTGTCGAGCGGGCTGCGCACGCGCTCGCCGGTCGCCGACGCCGCGGCCACCGAGGCGCGCCTCGCGGCGGAGGTCGATCGCTCCGTCCGCTACCGCCGCCCGCTGACGCTCGCGCTCCTGCGCATCACCGACCCGACCGGCGGCGACGCCGCCGACATCGCGGTCACCGCGATCGCCCGCGCGCTGCGGCCGATGGACCTCATCGGCGAGGACGCGGGCGACGACTACCTCGTCCTCCTGCCGGAGCTCGAGCGTGCGAGCGGCGCCGCGGCGATCGCGCGGCTGCCCGAGCTCGTGCGCGAGGCGCGCGCGACCGTGCGCTCGGCCGTCGCGTGCGCGCCCGACGACGGCACCACCGTCGAGGCGCTCGTCGGCCGCCTGCGCGCCGCGCTGCGCACCGGCGCCTCGCCCGACGCCGCCGCGCTGCCCGCCGTCGAGGCGCAGGCCGTCGTCGTCGATCCGGCGATGCGGCGCGTGTACACGCTCGTCGACCGCATCGCCGACACCGCGATGACCGTGCTCATCCTCGGCGAGACCGGCGTCGGCAAGGAGCTCGTCACCGAGGCGATCCACAAGCGCTCGAGCCGCCGCGAGCGCCCGCTGATCAAGCTCAACTGCGCGGCGCTCCCCGAGACGCTCCTCGAGAGCGAGCTGTTCGGCTACGAGCGCGGCGCGTTCACGGGCGCCGACCGCCGCAAGATCGGCTTCTTCGAGGCCGCCGACGGCGGCACGCTGTTCCTCGACGAGATCGGCGAGATCCCGCTGCCGCTCCAGGCCAAGCTGCTGCGCGTCCTCGAGCGCAAGGTCGTCACCCGCGTCGGCGGCACCACCGAGGTCCCGACCGACGCGCGCGTCATCGCGGCCACCCACCGCGACCTCGACGCCGAGGTCCGCGCCGGCCGCTTCCGCCAGGACCTCATGTACCGCATCGGCGGCTTCACCATCGCCGTCCCGCCGCTGCGCGACCGCCCCGACGAGATCCTGCCACTCGCCGAGCACTTCGCGAAGGTCGCAGCCGCCGAGCAGGGCCGCCCCGCTCCCGCCTTCGCGCCCGACGCGCGCGAGGCCCTCACCGGCTACGCGTGGCCCGGCAACGTGCGCGAGCTCCGCAACGCGATCGAGCGCGCCCTCGTCCTGTGCGGCGACGCCATCCACACCACCGATCTCCCCGACCGCCTCGGCGACGAATCCCAACGCGTCCGCCCCATCACCCCCACCTCCGACGTCCGCGGCCAGCTCGCCGAGGTCGAGCGCTCCGCCATCGTCGCCGCCCTCGACGCCGAATCCCAGAACCAGACCCGCGCCGCCCGCCGCCTCGGCCTCTCGCGCCGCGCGCTGATCTACAAGATGGAGAAGTACGGCCTGAAGGCCCCGCCGAAGCAGGCAGGCAGCTGAACCGTCGGGCGCGCGCTTCTGGATGACGTCGTCGTACGGCGCGAGCAGGAGACCTTGTTCCCACCGCCCCGCGCGCCGCGCGGCCATCGGCGTCGCAGCGGGCGGGGCGTCCCCGGCGAGCGCGAGCAACTCCGCGGGCGGAGGGAGTGGGAGGGGGCATGGGGGGTGCAGAGGGGGGAGGCGTGCGCGGCGTCGCGATCCTCGTGTGCGGGATGGTGGCGGTGCGGAGTGCGGCGGCGGAGCGCGCGACGAGCGTCTATGTCGAGGCGTTCGGCAAGGGTGGGTTGTGGGGGCTCGGGGCGGACCATCGGCTCGCGAGCCGGATCGTCGTCGGCGGGGTCGTGTCGGGGCACTCGCTCGAGGGCGAGCGGTATCTGTCGCTGAGCCCGTACGTGTCGTACTACCTGCTGAAGCGCGGGAGGAGCGCGTGGTTCGCGGATGCGGGCGTGCAGCTCGCGCACGTGTGGAGCGACGCGCACGTTCCGGAGTGGGCGGGGGATTCGTCGACGGGGATCGGGGCGATCGTGTCGAGCGGGTACGAGTTCCGCGGGCAGCTGCTGGTGCGCGCGTACGTGCACGGCGTGGCCGGGAGAGGAGGCGTGTTCCCGTGGTTCGGGATCGCGGCCGGCTGGACGTTCTAGTCGCGTGCGCGCTGGCGGCGTGCACCGACGTCAACGACGGCCCGCCGCCGGTGTGGACGCCGTGGGATCAGCTCGAGGGCGAGTTCCGGCCCGAGCTGGTGCAGGTCGAGCCCGCGCCCGCGCCGCCGGAGCGGCTGCGGGTCGTGTCGTACAACGTGCTGGAGGGGATCGACGTCGACGAGGACGCGGCGTTCTTCGCCGGGCACGCCGACCTCGCGAGCGCGGACGTCATCGCGCTGCAGGAGGTCCGCCGCCGCGCCGGCGCGCCGGCCGCCGACGCCGCCGACTTCGCGCAGCGCCTCGGCATGGGCTACGCGTTCCTGCCGGCGTACGTGCAGGACGGTGACCTCGAGGGCGTCGCGCTCGTGTCGCGGTTCCCGCTGCGCGACGTCCAGATCCTGCGGCTGCGCGACGAGGGCGCCGGCGACCTCGAGATGGCGGCGCGCGTCGCGCTGCGGGCGACGATCGACACCGCGCGGGGACCGATCCGGGTCGTCAACGTCCACCTCGACGTGCGCCTCAACGTGCCCGAGCGCGTGCTGCAGCTGCGCCCGGCGGTGATCGACCTGCCGTCGCCGGCGGCCGTCCTCGGCGACTTCAACACGAACGACTACGTCTGGTTCGCGGAGCGCATCCCGATCCGGCCGCTCGACGCCGTCGCCTCGACGTCGCAGGCCGACGCGCTCGACGAGTACATGCGCGCGATCGGGTTCGCCACGCCGACCGCCTACTTCGGCGACACCTGGCACGGCTCGCCGGAGGACCAGCGCCTCGACGCCGTGTTCACGCGCGGGCTCCGCTCGTCGAGCGGCGGCGTCGAGCGCCGCCTCCACACGTCGGATCACTGGCCGATCTGGCTCGACGTCCGGATCCCGGCGCCACGATGATCCGGTGCGCGGCGACCGGAACACCGTGTCTCGCGACGTGGTCGTCGCCGAGCTTCGCGCGCCTGGAGATCGAGGCGCGGCGCCGAGGCGCGGCTCGTCGAGGGCGATGCCCGCGCGACGGCGTGACGCGGCTCAGCCGGACACCGCCTCCCAGCGGCCGTCGGGCCGGCGGCATGCGACTCCGAAGACCTCGTTCGCCTGGCCGTCGACCTCGGTGATGACGCGGAAGTCGCGGCACTCGCGGCCGCCCTGGTAGCGCGAGTCCATCGGCTGCACGCGGTACACGTTGCCGGTGTGCGCGTTGCGCCAGACGACCGGCTCGCCGGCCTGCAGCGCATAGGCGACTCGCCGTCGGTCGGCCTCTTCCATCGAGCGGCCGACCGTGTAGCCGAAGGCGCCGCCGGCGGCCGCTCCGAGGATGAGGCCCGCGCCGCCACCGACGGCGCTGCCGGCGACGCCACCGGCGACCGCGCCGATCGCGGCGCCGGAGCCGCTCGGGGTGGTGTAGCAGGCGCCGGCGAGCATCAGGCCGGCGAGGACAACGTGGAGATGTAGGTTCCGCACGTGCGATCGAGGTGCATCGCCAGTGCCGTTCGTGCGCCTCGGCGGCGCGCCGTCGGTCGCCGGCTCGTGCGACGACAGCTTGCGCGCCGTCAGCATCGTCGCCTTCGGCAGCGGCTGGTCGATCGTCACGCTGTCGGCCGCGCAAGGCGTGCAGGTCGGGCGAGCGATGTTCTGGCGCTGCGCCGAAACATGAACCCAGCTGGTCGAGCAGGCCCTTCGTCGTCGAGGAGTGCCGACGACGATGCGCAGGACGAGCTCCAGGTCGCTCACGCGGCAGTCGGGGTCGACGAGGATTCGCGATCGATCGACGAGCGGAGTGGAAGCAGACGGTGCACGCCGGCGTTCGAGAGCGAGAGATCGACGAGCGCCGGACCTTCGACGCGGCGGCGGCGGAACGCGCTCGGGAGAACTCGCTTGCCGAGGCAGGCTCGACCGGCGAAGGTCACGGCTCGATGTGGCGTAGGTCCGTGTTTCTCGTCGTCGGCGCGTGCGCGCTGCCGGAGCCTCCTGCCGAGCCGCCGCCGTCGCTGCCGAGCTGCACGGGCGAGCTCGACGCCACGTTCGGTGACGGCGGGACCGTGGTCGCAGGGGACGGTGAGCCGCTGCTCGAGCCGCTCGCCGCGGCGGTGCAGGCCGACGACAAGATCGTGCTGGCCGCGCGGCCGTACCTCGACGGCGACGAGCTCGTCGTCGTGCGCTTCTTGCCCGACGGCCGCCTCGACCCGTCGTTCGGCGCGGGCGGTATCGCGGCCGCGCCCGTCGGCGGTGGGCTCAACACCGTCGCGCGCGCCGTCGCGATCGACGGCGGTGGGAACGTGCTCGTCGCCGGCACGGTCGGCGCACGGGCCGTCGTGGCGCGGCTGACGGCGGCGGGCGCGCTCGACGGGACGTTCGGCATCGACGGCGTCGCGCTGCTCGCGGCCGGCGTCCCCGTCGCGATCGCACCGGCGCAGGCGCCGGCGGACGGCATCGCGGTCGCCCTCGAGCACGGCCGCATCGCGCGGCTCGACGCGAAGGGCACACCCGACCCCGCATTCGGCACCGGCGCGTCGGTCGGCGACGCCGGGGTGCGCGGGTACGCCGTCGACGCGCGCGGCCGGCACCTGCTGCTGTCGTCCCTGCGGATCACCCGCTTCGATGCCGGGGGCGCGCTCGATCGTGCGTTCGGGGTCCGCGGGCGCGCAGTCCCTTCCGGGATCATCGCGCAGCCGGGCGGGCGCGCGGTGATCGCCGAGGATCAGCCGGCGCTGCTGTACGCGCTCGACGACGCCGGCGAGGACTCGAGCTACGGCGTCGGCGGCACGGTGTGGCTGCCCGACGGGGTCGCGGCGAGCGCGATCGTGGCCGCGCCCGACGGTACGGTCACCGTCGCGGGCGACCACCACGGCCACTTCGTCGCGGCGCGCGTGTCGCCGGCGGGCGCGTACGAGCGCTGCTGGGCGACCGAGACGGCGATCGGCGCCCTGCGCGCGATCGCGATCGACTCGCGGCGGCGCGTCGTCCTCGCCGGCATCACGCTCGCCGGCGACGGCACGACGGCGGCCCGGCTCGCGCTCGTGCGGCTCGCGCGCTAACCGGGCCCGTCAGCGGCGCCCGAGGAGCGGTGGGTTGTAGCGCTCGGCCGGGCTCTCGGCCGCGGTGCCGCCGGTGACGAGCACGGTGCCGTCGCAGAGGAGGGTCGCCTGGTGGCCGGCGCGCCGTGTGGCGAGCTTGTCCGTGGCGACGACGTCGAGGGCACCGTCGATCACGTCGAGGCGCGCGATGAAGGCGCTGTCGACGCCAATCGTGTCCGCGGCGTCGAGCCGGCCGCCGGCGAGGACGACGCGGCCGTCGGGGAGCGTCGTGGCGGTGAAGTCGAGGACGCCGGCGTCGTCGGGGAGCTCGCCGACGATCACGAAGCCCTCGTCGATCGTGAACCGCTCGAGCGTGCGCACCGGCTGGCCGGCGCCGTCGAGGCCGCCGACGATCAGGAGGCTGCCGTCCGGCATCAGCCTGGCCTGGTGGAAGCGGCGCGGGACCTTCATCTTCGGCGCGAACGTCACCGGGTTTGCGAGCTCGCCGGACAGCGGCTTCCACAGCTCCGCGACCTCGACGGGCTTCGCGCCGGGGCCGAAGCCGCCGACGATCAGCACGGGCGCGCCGACGTCGTCGCCGAGGCGCGTCGCCGTGTGGCCGGCGCGCGGGTGCGCGAGGGTCGCGCGCAGCTCGCGGATCTCGGCGGCGCCGCTGACCACGGCGATCTCGGCGATCGCGCCCGACGGTGCGATCGCGGGCGAGCCGGGCGGCCGCCCGCCGATCGCGACGATGCGGCCGTCGGTGAGCGTCGTCGCCGTCAGCTCGATGCGCGCCATCGCGAGGCGCGTGTCGGCGACGCTCGACACGCGCGTCGACGCCGGGTCGTCGGCGTCGATGATCTCGACGAAGTCGGCGCCCCCGCCGTCCGCGGCGCCGCCGATCAGCGCGAGGTCGCCGCCGAGCATCGCCGCCACGGCGCCGACGCGCGCGCCGAGCGTCGCGATCTCGGTGCGCGCGCCGGTGCGCGGATCGAAGCGCTCGAGCGTGCGGTTCGCCGTCCCCGCGGCGTTCGCCCCGCCGGCGATCAGCGCGCTGCCGTCGGTGAACGTCACGGCGAGGCCGCCGGTGCGCACCGGGGTCGCGAACGGCAGGGTCGCGAACTTCACGCTGCGGGAGAAGAACAGGTGCGGCTCGGGCACGGGCCCGCCCGCCGACAGCCCGAACACGCAGGTGCGCCCGTACGCGACGTCACCTCCGCCGATGCGCCCCGACAGGTGCACGACGAGGTCGTTGTCGAACGGGACGTTCGCGAGCTCGACGGTCTCGCCCGGCGAGAAGCTCAGCGACACCAGGTCCTGCACGCTGCCCGCGTGCGCGACCGACAGCGTGAGCGCGTCGAGGCCGCGCGCGACGGCCTCGACGTCCTCGGGGACGGGCTCGTCGTACACCGGCTGCACGAACACCGGGTCGGCGCCGCACGCCGCGAGCAGCGCGAACAGGGCGCGCCTCACCGCGGGCCCCCGATGACCGCGTGCCGCGGGGACCGGTCGCCGGTCAGCCCGACGGTGAGCGGGATCGCGACGGCGGCGGCGGCCGCGGCGACTCCCACGGCGAGGGCCCAGCGCGAGCGGTACCAGGGCGGCGCGGCCTCGCGCGCCGGGTGCGCGAGCGCGCGGATGGCCCGGGCGAGCGGCGCGAGGTCGCCGGTGACCGCGACGGTGCGGCGCGAGCGCTCGCGGCCGTCGAGCCCGATCAGGCGCGCCGTCGCGAGCCCGCCGTGCACCTCGGCGACGATCACGCCGCGCGCGCCGGCCGCGCGGGCCTGGACGAGGACGTCGTCGTCGCCGGGCGGGGCGAGCGCGACCAGCCGCGGCGCGATCGTCGTGCGCGCCTCCGTCACGATGATGTGCCCACCCCACGGCTGCCGGTCGCGGCACGCGACGCTCGCCCAGTGGCTGCCCGCGAGCAGCGGCGCGGCTCCGTCGAACGGCCGCCCGTCGATCGCGATCGCGCACCCCGCCGGGACGTCGATCGCGACGGCGCCCTGCGGCCGCGCGAGGGCCGCGGCGCGCGCGCGCTCGGCCTCGTCGAGGATCTTCGGCGAGAACCGCACCGGGTCGAGCCGGCGCACGGGGTCGACGACCATCGCCGTCACCAGGTCGTCCCACGCGCCGTGCGTGTTCCCGCGCCGCTCGAGCACCAGCGCGCGGTAGAGGAACAGGTCGGACAGCTCGGCGGCCGCGAGCCCGGCGGCGCCCGTGCGGTCCGCGAGCTGGCGCGCGCTCTCGAGCGCCGTCCACGCCGCGTCGTAGTCGAGCGCGTCGTACGCCGCGACACCGCGCCGCACCAGCGCGCCCGTGTCCGGCTGCGGCGCCGCCTCCGGGGTCCGGTCGATGACGCCGACGCCGAGCTCCTGCCCGACGGCCAGGAGCGGCGCGCGGTCGGCGCCGGGCGCCCACACCACGACGACGTCGGCGGCGGGCGCCGCGCGGAGCTCGCGCGCGCCGGCGACCCCCAGCGCGACCGAGATCGCGACGGCGAGCCGCAGGATGTCCGCATGTCGGACGGTCACCCGCAGCGAGCTGCGGGCGGTCCGGGCGTGGTCCGCGCGAGGAGAGCCCCTCACCGTCGAGGATTGTCGACCCCGGTAGGCCGACGGGTCAACCGCGCGCTATCATCGACGTGATGAGCCGCGCCCTGGGACGCTACGAGCTGCTGCGGCCGCTCGGGCGGGGCGGGATGGCCGAGGTGTTCCTCGCGCGGCGGCGCGCGGCCGGCGTCGAGAAGCTCCTGGTCGTGAAGCGCATCCGGCCCGAGCGCGCGACGGACGTCGAGTTCCTGGACCTGTTCGTGCGCGAGGCGCGGCTGTCGATGAGCCTCACGCACCAGAACATCGTCCCGGTGTTCGACTTCGGGCGCGCCGGCGACCAGGTGTACTTCGCGATGGAGCGCGTCGAGGGGCGCGACCTCGGCTCGTCGTTCGCCCGCGTCGCGACCGGGCGGCCGCACATGCCGCACGTCGTCGCGGCGTTCGTCGCGGCCGAGTGCTGCCAGGCGCTCGACTACGCGCACCGCCGCCGCCGCGACGGCGAGAACCTGGGCATCGTTCACCGCGACGTGACGCCGCGCAACGTGCTGGTGTCGTGGTCCGGCGAGGTCAAGCTGACGGACTTCGGCATCGCGGCGCTCGCCGGCGACGAGACGTCGCGGCTCCTCGGGACGCCGGCCTACATGGCGCCCGAGCAGGCGCGCAAGGAGCCGATCGACGCCCGCACCGACGTCTACGCGGTCGGCCTCTTGCTGCGCGAGGCGCTCACGGGCGCGCGCGCCCGCACCGGCAACGACCGCGACGCACTGCTCGCGCAGGCCCGCAGCGGCGAGCTGCCGCCGTGGCCCGACGGCGCGCACGTCGCACCGGCCCTCGCGGCGATCGTCGACCGCGCGACGTCGCCCCGGGCGGAGGAGCGCTACGCCGATGCGCGCGCGATGCTCGACGAGCTCGACGGCTACATCGTCGCCGAGCGCGCCGCGCACCCGGGCGACGCGCCCGCCCGGCGCCTCGCCGCCTGGGTCGCCGCCGTGTGGGACGGCGAGCGCGAGGACACGGGCAGCCTGCCGGCGCTGGGCGACGGCTCGCCGGACGCCGATCCCCTCGTCAGCTTCTTCGACGACGACGCGGCGATGGGCACCGGCACGCAGCGCTCGCTGCTCGCGACCGCCAGCGACGAGGCCGATGCGCTCGAGCTCGTCGAGGCGCCACCGCCGCCGCTTCCGGCTCCGCCCCCGCCTCCGCCCGCCCCGACACCGGAGGCGCCCCCCGCACGGCGCGGAATGCCGACGGTGGCGATCGCCCTGTCCGCCGCCGCCGCGGTCGCGCTGATCGCCGTCGCCATCGCGTTCATGCGCGGCCCCGCCGGCGACGCGGAGCCCGCGCCGAACGGCGAGCCGAGCGCGGCCCCCGTCGCGGAGGCGGGATCCACGAGCCCCGACGCGCCGCCGCAGCGGATCGCGACGGTGTCGGAGCAGCCGCACGCCGCGGAGCCCCTGCCCGCACCTCCGGCCCTGCCGGCCGCCGTGCAGACGCCGCCGCGGACGGCCCCGCGACCGACCGGCGCGGGCAGCGCCGAGGCACCCGCGCCGAAGCGCCGCGTCGCGATCAACGCCAAGCCGTGGGCCTACATCCGCATCGACGGCGATCCGACGCAGCACCTGACGCCGTGGACCGGCGAGCTCACCGTCGGACCGCACCGCATCCACTTCGCGAACCCCGTCCTCAAGGACGAGCGCACCGTCCCGCTCGACGTGCCCGCCGGCGACGGCGAGCTGAGGCACATCGAGACGATGGCCCAGTGACCTTCACACCGGGGCGTGGGTCTCGCTCGGTTTCGGCCTGGCCGCCGCGCGCTCGGCGGCGCACAGGTCCGGCGGCAGGGCGATGACCTCCTGCGCGCCGTGCGTCGCCGGCTCGCCGTCGGGCGTGATCGCGCTCAGGGCCGGCAGCTTCCCGACGGAGCCCGTGATCAGCCGCGCGCCGCGCGTGTAGCTCACCCACGACCACGCCCACTGGAACATCGCGAGCAGCCGGTTGCGGAACCCGACGAGGAACATGATGTGGACCGCCCACCACAGCATCCACGCGAGGAAGCCGGACTTCGCGAAGCGCTTCGTCTCGATCACGGCCGACAGCCGGCCGATCGTCGCCATGTTGCCCTTGTCGTGATACGCGAACGCCGGGCGCGCGCACTTCCCGGCGACCTCGGACGCGATGATCTTCGCGACGAACTTGCCGCCCTGCAGCGCACCCTGCGCGACGCCGGGCACCTGCGTGCCGTCCGCGTTCATCATGCGCGCGAGGTCGCCGATGACGAACACCTCCGGGTGGTTCGGGATCGACAGGTCCTTCTCGACGAGGACGCGCCCGGCCTTGTCGCGCTCCACGCCCAGGCTCGCCCCGAGCCGCGACGCCCGCACGCCGGCGGCCCACAGGACCGTGTGCGTCCCGATGTGCTCCTCGCCTCCGCCGTCCTTCACCGTGATGCCCGAGTCGCCGATGCCCGTGACCATCGTGTTGAGGCGCACCTCGACCTGGCGCTTCTCGAGCGCCTCCTTCGCGGCCTCGGACAGCTTCGGCGCGTACGACTGCAGCACGCGGTCGCCGGCCTCGAACAGGAGGACCCGGACGTTGCTCGGATCGATCGCGCGGAAGTCGTTCGCGAGCGTGTACAGGCCAATCTCGCCGAGCGCCCCCGCGAGCTCGACGCCCGTGGGGCCGCCGCCGACGACGGCGAACGTCAGCCACTCGCGCTGCTTCTCCGGGTCGATCTCGCGCTCGGCCGCCTCGTACGCGAGGAAGATGCGGCGCCGCATCTCGAGCGCGTCCTCGACGGACTTGAGGCCCGGCGCGACCTTGCCCCAGTCCTTGCCGAAGTACGAGTGCGTCGCGCCCGTCGCGACGATCAGGTAGTCGTACGCGAGGTCGCCGCCGTCGAGGTGGACGACCCGCGCGTCGACGTCGATGCCCGTCGCCTCGGCGAGGAGGACGCGCGTGTTCTTCTGCTTCGCCACCGCCGCGCGGATCGGATAGGCGATGTCGCTCGGGTTGAGCGCGGCCGTCGCGACCTGGTAGAGCAGCGGCTGGAACAGGTGGTGGTTGCGGCGGTCGATCAGCGTGACCGTCACCGGCACCTTCGCGAGGTGGCGCGCCGCCGTGAGCCCGCCGAACCCCGCACCGAGGATCACCACGTGTGGCTTTCTCATCGTTGCACCATCTCCAGTCTGGCTCCAGAGCGGCCGTGCCGCCGGCCGGCATCCATCGACCTCTTGGATGCCCGTACCCGCCCGAGCGATTCCTAGGGCGGTAAGCCGATGCGCCAGACGCCGATCGCGACGCCGGCGGAGGCGCCGTCGGGAGGCGGCGGGATCATCGGGAGCGAGGTCCTCGGATGGTACGGCGCGACGGCGCTCTCGACGACGATGCGATTTTCGCCGAGGTCGCCGGTGGTGTCGAACGTGAGGTTGGTCCAGCGGTCGCCGAGGCGTGCGCGCGCGACCTCGCGCCCGTTGCACGAGACGGTCACGTCGAGCGTCTCGCCGGGCGCGACGTTCGCGGCGATCGGCATCGTCACGCGATGCGGCTCCGGCATCAGGATCGGGAGGAGCGCCTCGGCGCGCTCCGACGTCGTCCAGCGGAGCTCGATGCCGCCCGCGCGCTGCGGCGGCCCGTAGCCGCCGAGGAGATACGGCGCGCCGCCCGGCCCTGCGAGGTTCCACGACGCCGTCGCGCGACGGTACGAGCCGTCCTCGTAGCCGAGCACGCCGGGCACGAGCGGGTAGTTGCCGACGACGCGGTCCCAGCGCTGCAGCTCGACGCCGTTCCGCACGGCGAACCACGCGCTCGCCGGCAGTGCGAACGGGTTGCCGACGGCGTCGTACACCGGGCGCGCGACCCACGACAGCGGCGCCGGCACGTCGCCGCAGCACGACGGCACGTTGTTGCGCCCGGCCGGCTTGCCGTGGCGCAGCTTGCCGACCCAGCTCATGTTCCACGCGACGAGGTAGCCGAGGACCCCGACGGCGATCACCTGCTGCGCGACGCTCGGGATGCGCGCGCGGACGGCGAGGTGCACCGCGCGCAGGAGCAGCGCGAGCCCGACGAGGATCGGCAGCGTCACCGAGCACATGCGGCGCTGGCCGAACGAGGCGCCGCTCCACCACTCGTACGTGATCGCGTTCGTGTACACCTGCGTCGCGATCGCGAGGAGGAGCGCGATCGACACCAGGCGCACGTGCGGGCCCAGGCGCGGCCCGCCGATCGCGCCGACGGCGAGCCCGATCGTGCCGAGGTACGCGATCGGGTGCGTCGACAGCCAGCCGTTGCGCGACGAGAACAGCAGCTCGAGCACCATCGCATGCCCGTAGCGCATCTGCCCCGGGCCCTGTGGCGTCGTCACGTACGAGCCGTAGAACTGCTTCCACACGTACAGCTGCGGCGAGAACAGGACCAGCGCGATCGCGAGGCACAGCGCGCCGCGCGCGACGAGCCCGAGCGCCACGCGCGGCGCGCCCCGGCGGATCTGGGCGATCGCCGCGAGCGCGATCTCGAGCGCGAGGACCACGCCGAGCGCCACGTCCTGGAGGCGCACCATCGTCGCGATGCCGAGCAGGACGCCGAGCCAGACGTAGCGGCGGACGCGCGTGTCGCCGAGCGTGAGCAGCCAGTAGCCGAGGAAGGCGGCGCACGCGGCGGCGTCCATCGCGTGCGCGTAGCTCGGCATGTACGTCGCGTAGTAGGTGAGCGAGGTCCCGAGCAGCGCCGCGACCGCCGCCCACGCCGGCGCCCACCGCCCGCCGGCGAGCCGCCGCGCGGACGCGATGCCGAGCGCGATCGCGAGCCAGCCGAACAGCACGCTCGTCGCGAACAGGATGCGCTGGTGGAACATCGTGTAGCCGTGCGTCTGGATGTCGGCGCCGAACGCGTTCGCGACGACCGCCGCGCCGTGCGCGCCGGCGAGCACCGGCGCCCATACGATGGATGGGCCGACCTGCTGCATCACGTTCTTGCGCCCGGTCACCGTGCGCGGCTGCGCCCACGGGTCGCCGAACAGCTTCAGGTCGTTGTCGAAGTCGACGTCCTGATCGAACACGAGCGAGCGCGTGACCAGGAAGTGCATGTGCCCGTCGCCGCGCGCCATCACCGGCCGGTAGCGCCCGTCGCCGCGCGGTGCCGCCGGCTGGTCGTCGGTGAGGTCGTTGCTGCAGTACATCACCCCGGTCGCCAGCGCCGCCGTGCACACCACCGCGAACGGCAGCGCCCCGAGCGCCGCGATCGCCCGCCGCGCGCCGCGCAGCACCGCGCCGGGCAGCCCCGCGACGCCGCGCGCGGCCCGCCTCGGAAAACGGACGAGCCACTGCGTCACGACGAGGGCCCCGTACGCGAGCCCCTGCAGGAGCGCGCCGCCGACGCGCTGGGCCTGCCGCACGACGGCAAGCTACCAAGGCGTCGCATTCCCGTCCACGCGGTACAATTTCGGCTTGCCGTCCGAGCCGCGCCACGCCGACCCCGCCCCCGCGGAGCCGTCGGCCTCCGATGCGGCACACGCGGAGACGCCGGCCTTCGACGCGGCGCACGCGGAGACGCCAGTGGAGCCGCTGGCCTCCGAGGCGGCCCGCGCGGAGACGCCGGCGACGCCCCCGGCCAACGGCGCCGTCGCGACGGCCCCGACGACGGCCGAGACGAGGTCGGGCAGCGCAACCGCGGCCGCTCCGAGGAAGCCGGCGCGGCGGCTCGCGCGGGCGGCTCGGTGGGTGGCGCCGAGCCTGGTGGCGGCGTGCGTGGCGACGCTCGCCGGCGGGGCGATCGACGGCGCCGGCGTGGCGGGCGTCCTCGGGACCGTCGCGACGACCGGGTTCCTCGGCATCCTCGCGACCCCGGCGCTGTTCGTCGCGAGCATGGTCGTGCGCGCCGTGTACGCGGGATGGCAGCCGGACAGGCTCGCGGCCGAGCTCGTCGAGGACGGCGGTGGTGCGCCGCGCCTCGCGGGCTGGGTGATCACGCTGCTCCTCGCCGCGTTCGGGCTCGCGTGGGCGATGTTCCAGAGCACGTGGCTGCTCGCGGCGAGGACGGCGTTCAAGCCGATCGGCGTGAGCTTCGCGCAGCCGATCGTCGCCGTCGGGGCCACGCTCGTGCTCGTCGCGCTCGCGCGGCCGACGACGACGCTGTTCGCGGCCCTCCTGCGCCGCCTCGACGCGCGCTGGCGGCGGCGCGGTCGCGCGTCCCTGTTGCGCCCGCGCCGGATCCTCGCGGGCACCGCGGTCGTCACGCTCGGCGGCGGCTACCTCCTGTGGCGCCTGTTCGCCAAGCCCAAGCTCGGTCCGCTCGACACGTCCGTGCTGATCGCACCGGCGGTCGCGCTCGCCGTCACCTGGCTCGTCCACGTCGCGTGGCCGCGCCTCGGCCGCGCGCGCCTCGCCGGCGGGCTCGCGAGTGTGGCGGCCACGCTCGCCGCGATCGCCACGGCGATGTACGCGCTCGCCGCGCGGCCGTCGCTCACGCTCGAGATCTGGGGCGACCGACCCGTCGCCGGGTTCGTGATCGACACGCTGTTCGACCTCGAGGACATCCGCGGCGGCATCTCGATCGACACGTTCCGCCCCGCCGAGCAGCCCGGCGCGGCGCACCCGGACATCGTCTTCATCACGATCGACACGATGCGCGCGGACCGCACGCCGCCGTACAAGGGGCCTGCGGAGATGCCGGCGCTGCGCGGGCTCGCCGAGCGCGGCGTCGTGTTCGACTGGGCGTTCGCGTCGTCGAACGTCACGCGCCGCTCGATCCCGTCGATGGCGATCGGCCTGCACCCGAACCGCGTGCACGGACGCGTCGTCGGCTGGGCGCTGCGCGTCGACCCGCGCCACGTGCTGCTCGCCGAGCGGCTGCGCGCCGGCGGCTACGAGACCGCGGGCTTTCTGTGCTGTCCCGGCTTCTGGTCGCCCGAGGTCAAGACCGGCCTGTCGCGCGGCCTCGAGCACCTCGTGATCGAGCCGAACGGCGTGCGCCTCGCGCGGTCCGCGCGCGCCTGGCTGACGACGCGCGAGCGCCAGGCGAGCAACCGCCCGCTGTTCCTGTGGATGCACTTCATCGAGCCGCACAACTGGACCGTCGGCGTCGGCGAGCCGCGCAACGACGAGGAGCGGCGCAAGTGGTACGACCGCGCGCTCGCGAACAGCGACGGCATGCTCGGCGAGGTCCTCGCCGCGTTCACCGGGCGCGCTCCGGAACAGGCGCCGATCGTGATCGTATCCGCCGATCACGGCGAGGCGCTCGGCGATCACGGCCACGCGTACCACTCGACCGACCTGTACAATTCACAGATGCGCGTGCCGCTCGTGATGGCGGGGCCGGGGATCCCCCCGCACCGCGTGTACGAGACGGTCAGCCTCGTCGACATGGTGCCGACGATCCTCGACCTCGCCGGCTTCAAGCCGCCGAGCAACCTCGACGGCCGCTCGATCGCCGACCTCGCGCGCGACCGCCGCCCGTCGTCGCCGAACTACGGCACCGCGTTCGCCGCGATGATCAAGGACCGCTCGAACCCGGGAGGCATCACCGCGTTCGTGAAGGGCAACTGGAAGATCATCGAGACCGAGGGCGCCGTCGAGCTCTACGACATCCACGTCGATCCCGACGAGCGGACGAACCTCGCCTTCGAGCGGCCCGTCATCCTGCGCGAGCTGCGGGCGCTGCTCGAGGCCATGCAGGCCGCCGGCGACGTGTCGCCGTTCGAATGAGGCTCGCGGTCGCCGCCGCGCTCCTCCTCGCCGCCGCCGCCCCGGCGCATGCGCGCACCGTGCGCGGCCTCGTCTTCGACGACACCAACGGCGACGGCCGCCCGCAGCGCGGCGAGCCCGGCGTCGCGAACGCCGTCGTCGCCGTCGACGTCGCGCGCTTCGCCGTCACCGACGCCGACGGCCGCTACGAGCTCGAGGTCCCGGCGGGCGCGCGCGGCATCGTGTGGGTGCGCGTGCCCGACGGCTTTCGCCCCGGCCCCGTGTGGGGGCGCGCACCCGCGGGCGACGGCGAGCTCGACCTCGCGCTCTCGCGCCTCGCCGCGCCGCACCGCGGCCCGATCACGTTCGTCGCCGCCGCCGACACGCACATGACGGGCGCCCAGCCGTTCGCGCTCGAGCTCGCGCGCGCGGCCGACGACGCGGTCGCCTTCCACCCGGCCCCCGCCTTCTTCACGATCCTCGGCGACGTCACCCAGGGCAGCTCGCTCGAGCAGTTCGGGCTCGTCGAGGCGCAGCTGACCGGCCTCGCCGTCCCGTACATCCCCGTCCCGGGCAACCACGACTGGTACGACGGCGGCGAGGCGTGGTTCGCGCACTACGGCCCGGACAACTACAGCTTCGACATCGGCCGCATCCACTTCGTCGTGTGGAACATGGCGATGTCCGAGACGGACATCGGCGCGTACCTCGGCGCGGAGCTCCGGCACGTGGCGCCCGACATGACGGTCGTCGCGCTCACCCACGCGCCCCCGGTGCCGAGCATCCTGCGCACGCTGCGCCGCCTCGGCGTCGCCTACGTCCTCAGCGGTCACACGCACACGAACCGCGCCGTCGACCACGGCGGCCTCGTCGAGCTGACCACCGAGCCGATGCTGATGGGCGGCCTCGACTTCACGCCCGCCGGCTACCGCATCGTGACGCTCGTCCCGGGCTCGCCCGCCGAGCTGGTGTCCGAACACCGGACGGTCGTCGACGTGCCGCGCGTCGCGATCGTCGCCCCGGGCACGACGGGGTGCGTCTCCCCGGCGAGCTCGGGGATCGTCGTCGCCGCCGACCTCGACGCGGCCTCGACGCGCGTGACCGCCCGCCTCGACTGCGGGACGCCCGTCGCGCTCGCGTACGCCGGCGGCCGCACCTGGCGCTACGCCACGCCGGCGCTCGCGCCCGGCTCGCACACGCTGTCCGTCGAGGCCGCCTCGCCGTCCGGCGCGCGCGCGGCCCGCACGATCACGTTCACCGCGTGCGCGCAGCTCGAGCCGCCCGCGCCCGCCGCCGCCTGGGCGCAGCTCGGCGGCGGCCCCGGCCACACGGGCGCGTGGCCGCACGTCCTCGCACCGCCGCTCGCGACGCGCTGGGCCGGCACGGTCGGCGGCAACATCCTGCACGCGGCCCCGGCGATCGCAGACGGCGCGGCGTTCGTCACGGCGACCGATCTCGCCGACGGCGACACCGGCGGCGTCGCGGCCCTCGACCTCGCCACCGGCGGCGTGCGCTGGCGGACCGCGACCGTCGCCCCGGTGCGCGGCGGCCCCGCGTACGCCGCCGGGGTCGTCGCCGTGGCCCAGCTCGACGGCGCCGTGCTCGGCCTCGACGCGCGCACCGGCGCGGTGCGCTGGCGCTACGAGCTCGGCGCCGGCCTGCCGCCCGAGGCCGCGACGGTCTTCGCGGCACCGGCCGCCGACGGCGACGACTTCCTGGTCGGGAACCAGCGCCACTTCGCCGTCCTCGAGGCGGCCACCGGCGCCCGCCGGTGGACCGCCGACCCCGTGCCCACCGGCGAGAACACGCAGTCGCTGGCGTCCGTCGCGATCGGCGCCGGCGTCGTGGTCGGCGTGTTCCACCGCGAGCTCGGCGGCGCCGTCGCGTGGGACCGCGACACCGGACGCGAGCTGTGGCGCGCCGAGGGCGACCACGCCGTCGCCGTCAACGCCTCGCCGGTGATCGCCGGCGACACCGCGTACCTCGTCAACGGCGCGACCGAGGTCACCGCGCTCGACGTGTGGACCGGCGAGGCGCGGTGGAGCGTGAAGCTCGACCCGACGGGCTTCGACTGGGGCTACGCGACCATCGGCACGCCGGCGATCGCCGACGGGATCCTCGTCGTGCCGACCCTGTACCGCGACCTCGTCGCCCTCGACGCGGCGACCGGCGCCGAGCTGTGGCGGCACACCGCGGCGCCCGGCCCGTTGCGCACGACGCACTACCGCGGCGCGCGCGAGGCCGGCTACGCCTCGTCGCCGGTGATCGCCGGCGGTGTCGTGTGGGCCGCCGACACCTCGGGCCGCCTCGTCGCGCTCGAGCTGTTCACCGGCGCGAAGATCTGGCAGACCGAGCTCGAGACGCCGGTGCTCGCCGGCCTCGCGATCGCCGGCAACCGCCTCGTCGTCGCGTCCTACGACGGCAGCGTGCGCCTGCTCGGCCCCGCGATCCCCGTGCCGCCGGCGGCGCTCATGCAGTGCGATCCGCCGGCACCCTCGGGCTGCTGCGGCGCCGCCGCCGGCCCCGGCGCGATCCTCCCCGGCCTCGCCGCCCTCGCGGTTGCGCTCCGCCGGCGAGCGACTCGGCTTACTTCGCGGTCAGGTAGCCCTCGGCCTTGAGCAGCTCGGCGGTGAGCACCGCGCCGCCCGCCGCGCCGCGCACCGTGTTGTGCGAGAGCGAGACGAACTTCCAGTCGAGCACCGGGTCCGGACGCAGGCGACCGAGCGTGATCGCCTGGCCGTTGCCGGCGTCGCGATCGAGCCGGGTCTGCGGCCGGTTGTCCTCCTCGAAGTACTTGAGGAACGGCGCCGGTGCGCTCGGCAGCTTCTTCTCCTGCGGCGCGCCGGCGTACGTGCTCCACGCCGCGAGGATCTCGTTGCGCGACGGCTTGTTCTGGAACGCGACCGACACCGCGGCCATGTGGCCGTCGGCGACCGGCACGCGGTAGCACTGCGCGGAGATCGTCGGCCCGGCCGCCTTCGCGATCTGCCCGTCGCGCAGCGTGCCCCAGATCTTGAGCGGCTCCTGCTCCGACTTCTCCTCTTCGCCGCCGATGAACGGGATCACGTTGTCGTGCATCTCGGGCCAGCTCTCGAACGTCTTGCCGGCGCCCGACAGCGCCTGGTACGTCGCGACGATGATCTTCGTCGGGCCGAACTCGCGCAGCGGGTGGATCGCCGGCACGTAGCTCTGCAGCGAGCAGTTCGGCTTCGCCGTCACGAACCCGCGCCTCGTGCCGAGCCGGCGCCGCTGCGCCTCGATGACCTGCGCGTGGTGCGGGTTGATCTCCGGGATCATCATCGGGACGTCCGCCGTCCACCGGTGCGCCGAGCAGTTCGACACGACCGGCGTCTCCGCGCGCGCGTAGTCCTCCTCGAGCTTGGCCGTCGCATCCTTCGGCATGTCGACGGCGCTGAACACGACGTCGACGGTCGCGGCGACCGCGGCGACGTTCGACGCGTCGAGCACCACGAGGCCGCTCGCCACGCTCGGGATCGGCTGCGCCAGCGCCCACCGGCCGGCGACCGCGTCCGCGTACGCCTTGCCCGCCGAGCTCGGGCTCGCGGCGACCGCGACCAGCTCGAACCAGGGATGCTCGGCGAGCAGCGAGACGAAGCGCTGCCCGACCATACCGGTGGCGCCGAGGACGCCGGCGCGAAGCTTGGTGCTCATGTCGCGAGCACCGTACCACTTTGGTTTCGCCGCGCGATCAGAACGTGAAGATCGCGGCGCCCCAGGTGAAGCCGGATCCGAACACCGACGACAAGATCCTGTCGCCGCGCTTCACCTTGCCCTGCTTGCGCCAGTGATCGATCGTGAGCGGCACCGTCGCCGCCGTCGTGTTGCCGTAGATCTCGATCGAGTTCAGCACCTTCTCGGGCGGAATCTTGGCGACCTCGACGACCTTCTCGTTGATGCGGAGGTTCGCCTGGTGCGGGACGAACCACTGGATGTCGTCCCAGCTCATGCCCGTCTTCGCGAGCGCCGTGTTCGTCGACATCACCATCCCGCGCACGGCGTTGAGGAACACGCGCTTGCCGTCCATGTGCGGGTACATCAGCTGGTTGTGCTCGCGGTCGCGCGGGTCGTAGTCGAGGTACGGCAGCCGGTTGATCTCGAAGATCTTGAGGTTGAGGTCGTTCGCGCCGTTGCCGTCGGCGTGCGCGCTCGTGTAGACGATGCCCGCGCGCGCGTCGTCGGTCTCCATCGGCCCGAAGATGGCGACGCCGGCGCCATCGCCGAACAGCACCATCACGTCGCGGCCGCGCGTCGTGTAGTCGAGCGAGTGGCTGTGCAGCTCGGCGCCGACGAGCATCACGCGCTTGTACATGCCGGTGCGGATGAACGCGTCGGCCATCTGCATGCCGTACACGAAGCCCGAGCACTGCTGCCGGATGTCGTAACAGGCGCAGTCGTTCTTGCCGGCGAGGCCGAGCTTCCGCTGCAGCACGACCGCGGTCCCGGGGAAGTGGAAGTCGGGCGACAGCGTCGCGAAGATGATGCAGTCGAGGTCGTTCGCCTGGAGGTTGGCGTCCGCGAGCGCGCGCTTGGCCGCCTCGTGCGCGAGATCGCTGGTCGCGACCGAGGCGTCGTTCGGGACGTAGCGGCGCTCCTTGATGCCGGTGCGCTTCTGGATCCACGCGTCGTCGGTCTCGGTCTGCTTCGTCGCCTGACGCACGTGACGCTCGTCGAGATACGGCAGCTCTTCGTTCGTGACGACACGGTCCGGGACGTAACTACCGAGCCCGAGGATCTTCGTGCGAATCATGTGACGTGGATATGTCATGTCAGCGCTTGACGACAAGAGCCGCGGCCAGGTCTGGCGCCTCTTATCGCGCTGCGGCAGCTTTGTTACGTGCGACGCGTGGTGGTCCTCGCTGCGGCGACAGCGCTCGCCGCGTGGACGGCTTGGCCCTCCCCGGTGAGGACACCTCCGTCGTCGCTGCCGGGCTGGGCGCTGTACGAGCGGTTCTGCCTCGCGTGCCACGGCACCTCCGGAGAGGGGCGCGGTCCCGCGGCGCCGTACACCTGGGGGCGCCCGCGCGATCTCGTCGCCGCCGACTTCGCGTGGCGCTCCACGCCGGTCGGGGCTCCTGCCACGGACGATGACCTGCGCGTGACGATCGCGCACGGCGCTCCCGGCACGTCGATGCCCGGCTTCGCTGCGACGCTGTCGCCCGCGCAGATCGACGAGCTGGTCGCCGTGGTCCGCGCGTTCGGCCCGCCCCCGTCAGCCAAACCCGGCGCGCAGATCGCCCTCGCTGCGCCGCCGCCCGTCGACGCACGGCGCGGCGCCGAGCTGTGGAAGCGCGCCGGCTGCATCACGTGCCACGCCGCCGACGGCACCGGCACGCCGGGGCTCGCGACGCGCCCGTACGACCTGACGCGCGAGGTGCTCCACCGGCCGCGGCCGGGCACCGGCCCGGACGACCTCCGGCGCGCCGCCGCGATGGCGATCGCGACGGGCCGCGGCTCGATGCCGGGCTACGCCGGCGCGATCTCCGACGGCGACCTGTGGGCGCTCTCGGATCACGTCGTCGCGCTCCAGGCGCGCGCGCGCCCGCCGCGGCTCGGCCGCCTCGACGACGCGGCGATCGACCTCGACCGCAGCGCGCGCGTCCCGACGGCCTCGTGGCCCGGCGACGACCCGGCGGAGCGCGCGATCTTCGGCGCCGCCGTCCCCGCGCAGGGGCCGCCGCCGGCCTCGCTCGCCCCGGCGCAGGCGTCGCTGTCGGCGCGCCAGTGCGCGCGCTGCCACGCGAAGCAGTACCGCGAGTGGGAGACGTCGCTGCACCGCAAGGCCGCCTCGCCCGGGCTCGCCGCGCAGATGATGGGCATGTCCGACCGCGAGGCGCGCGCCTGCCTGCGCTGCCACGCACCGCTCGCCGAGCAGCAGACCGACGACGCCCTGCGCGCGCAGAGCCTGTCGTGCGCCGGCTGCCACGTCCGCTCGTGGAAGCGGCACGGCCCCGCCCCCGTCGCGCCGTCGCTCCTGCCCTTGCCCGGCTACCCGCTCGCGACGCTGTCGCTCTACGACCGCGCGGACTTCTGCATGCCGTGTCACCAGCTGCCGCCGCGCACGGCCGTCGAGGGCAAGCCGCTCCTCGACACGTACAAGGAGTGGCTCGACGGGCCGTACATGAAGCGGGGCGTGCAGTGCCAGCACTGCCACATGCCGAACCGCGAGCACACGTTCCTCGGCGTGCACGACGCGCACACGTTCCGGCAGGGCATCGCGATGACCGGCGCGGCGCACGACAAGGGCGGCGAGGTCACCGTGCGCGTCGAGGTCGCGAACGTCGGGGCCGGCCACTACCTGCCGACGAACCCGACCCCGGCCGCGTGGCTGTGGATCGAGCTCCTCGACGGTGCCGGACGCCCGATCTCCGGTGCCGTCGCGTCGCACCGCATCGGCCGCGACATCTTCTGGGACGGCGCGAAGTGGCACGAACGCAGCGACACGCGCATCCCGCCCGGCGAGCGCGTCGTGGTCGCGCGCGCGTGGGCCGGAGGACGCACGGCCGAGGCGACCTCGGCGCGCGTCACGCTCGAGGTCCACCCCGACGACTACTACGAGCGGCTGTACGAGGCCCGGCTGCGCCAGCAGCTGACGCCCGAGCGCCGTGCGCTGTACGAGCGCGCGCTCGCCGACGGCGTGGCGGCGCGCTACACGGCCGAGCGTGCGATCTACAAGATCTCGGGCCGCTGATAGCCCCAGGTTATCAGGGCATCTCTCGTAGCCCCCATGGAGCGGCGCGCGGTGCGTGACTAGCTTTGGGCCATGTACCAATCACCGAGCCATCTCCCCGAAGCCACGCGTACCGAGATCGCACGCACCCTCGACGAGCGCCTCGCCGATGGGCTCGATCTGCACAGCCAGCTGAAGGTCGCCCACTGGAACGTCCGCGGCCCGCAGTTCGCGGCGCTCCACGCCCTGTTCGAGCAGTTCGCGATCGCGCTGGCGCTGCACAACGACGCGATCGCCGAGCGCGCCGTCACCCTGGGCGGCCGCGCCAACGGCACGGCGCGCCAGGTCGCGAAGGGCTCGCGCCTGCCGGAGTACCCCACCGACGCCGTGCGCGACCTCGACCACGCCAGGGCGGTCGCCGAACGGATCGAGGCCTACCTGGGCGGCGTGCGCGAGTCGCGCTCGGTCGGCGAGAAGCTCGGCGACACCGACACCGTCGACCTCCTGACCGGCGTGATCACGGAGTTCGAGAAGAACGCGTGGTTCCTGCGCGCGACGCTCGCCTGATCGACGCCCGAACGTCGCGTCAACGTCGACACCCCGTCGACGCCGGTCGACGCCTGAACGTCACGTGAACGCCGGCCGATCGACGCCCGATCAACGCCCCGATCGACGCCCGATCGACGCCTGAATCGACGCCTGAATCGACGCCTGAATCGACGCCTGAATCGACGGCCGATCGACGCCCGGTCGACGCTCGATCGACGCCCGATCGACGTAGGACCGACGCCGGGGCGTGTCATCGTCGTGGCATCGATGCTGTCGCGAACGCCATCACCGTGTCACGGAGCGGTCGTCTGATGACCGCCATGCCGTACCGCCGCTTCCTGTGCGCCGCCGCCGCCCTCGCGCTCGCGGGCTGTCCCGGCCACAAGACGAGCCAGCCCCCGTCGGGCCCGGGCTCGCCGGCGTCCGCGACCGGACCGAACCGGCTCGTCGTGCTGCTCGTGATCGACCAGTGGCCGGCGTGGGCGTTCGAGCACAAGCGCCCCATGCTCGTCGGCGGCGGCTTCGAGCGGCTCCTCCGCGAGGGCGAGTGGCACCGCGGCCGCCACCCGTCGCCGGCGACGCTCACGGCGCCGGGCCACGCGCTGCTCGGCACGGGCGAGCCGCCCGCGGGGTCGGGCATCCTCGCGAACCAGTGGTGGCACCGCGACCTCGAGAAGATCGTGAAGAGCGTCGAGGATCCCGACGGCCCGGTGTCGTCGGCGCGCTGGCTGCGCGTCCCCGCGCTCGGCGATGCGATCGCCGCCGCGGGCACCGGCGCGAAGGCCGTGAGCGTCTCGCTCAAGGACCGCGCCGCGATCCTGATGCTCGGGCGGTCGGGGCTCGCGATCTGGTACGACAAGACGAAGGTCACGTGGACCGCGAAGGAGGTCCCGCCGTGGCTCGCGGCGCACGCCGCCGCGCACCCGATCGCGGCGCACCTGCGCGACGTGTGGACGCCGCTCGATCCCGCGAAGCTCGCGCAGCTGTCCGGCATCGCCGACAACGCACCCGGCGAGCTCGGCGAGAGCGGCTTCGGCCCGACGTTCCCGCACGCCGCGGCCGACACGAAGGACCCCGCCGAGGCCATCAACGCAATGCCGATCGGCAACGAGCTCGTGCTCGGCACCGCCCTCGCCGCGATCGACGGCGAGAAGCTCGGCGCCGACGACGTCCCCGACCTGCTCGCCGTGAGCCTGTCGGCGCACGACCTCGTCGGCCACGGCTGGGGCCACGAGTCGTGGGAGATGTGGGACATGACGCTGCGGCTCGACCAGCAGCTCGCCGCGTTCCTCGCCGCGCTCGATGCCAAGGTCGGCCCCGGCAGGTGGTCGCTGCTCGTCACGAGCGATCACGGCGCCGCGCCGATGACGGAGGTCGCCAGGGGCGGCCGCATCACGACCGAGTCGCTCAAGGACGCCGCGAACCGCGCCGCGATCGCCGAGCTCGGCCCGGGTGAGTGGATCGCCTCGGCGAAGTACCCGACGGTGTTCCTCAGCGCCGCGGCCCGCGCGAAGCCGGCCAAGGACCTGCCCGTCGTGATGAAGAAGATCATGTACGCGCTGCGCTCGTTCCCCGGCATCGAGCGCGTCGGGCTCACCACCGACTTCGCCGGGCGCTGCGACACGCGCACCGGCGACGCGTTCGAGATCTGCATGATGCTCGACCCCGAGCGCTCCGGCGAGATCTTCTACATGCCCCGGCGCGGCTGGGTCCTCCACGACGCCGCCGACCCGACGGCGACCGCGCACGGCTCGGGCAACGACTACGACCGCTTCGTGCCCGTGATCATGCTGCCGCCCAAACGCACGCCGCACGCGCCGCTCGAGAAGGTCGACGACGCGACGATCTACATGGTGCGGATCTCGACGGTGCTCGCGCACTGGCTCGGCGTGACGCCGCCGACGTCGTTGCCGCGCGAGCCGCAGCCACCGCCCGCGCCGGCCCCGTGACGGATCAGATCTCGTGCGGCATCGGGCGCCGCGGCGCGCGGAAGTAGCGGAGCGGTGAGTACGGCGCGAAGTTCGACACGCGCGACGTGTACAGGTCGGCGTAGTCGTTGACCTGCTCGCCGAACCGCGAGTTCTCGTTGCCCTCGCGCAGGCACGAGCCCCAGTGCGGATTGAATGCGCGGTCGATGCGCGACTCGAGCGAGTCGACCTCGGAGTCCATGAGGCCCGCGCGATCGCGCAGCGAGTCGACCGAGTTCCGCGTCTGGCGGCGCTCCTCCTCGAGGCGCGTCCGCAGCGGCGCGCTGCACGTCGGGTCGTCGAGGAGGCGCTGGATCTTCTTCAGGCGCAGCGACTGGTAGTCGATCTCCGACTCGAGGTTGCGATGGCGCCGATCGAGCAGGTCGAGGTCCCGGATCTGCGCCTCCAGGCGATCGCTCACCGAGATCTCGCGCTCGAGCTCCTGCAGCACGAGCGCCGTGCGCCACATGTGCTGCTTCCGCAGGCGCAGGATGTCGCCGTAGATGTGGTCGCCGATGTAGAGCACCTGCTCGCCGCGGATCGCGCTCATCTGCTCGAACGCGATGATGTTGCCGCCCTGGTAGACCTTGTCGCGCGACAGGTGCTTGATCTCGCCGTTCGTGATCGGCTCGCCCGTCGCGGGATCGATCTGCACGAACGGCCGCTGCTCGTTGAAGAACGCCGGCTTCGCGCCGCCGACCATCACGATGTCGAAGTAGTTGCGCCACGACGGGTACGCCTTGCGCTCGCCGTCGAGGAGGTAGCTCATCACGCTGTTCGTGTAGTCGTAGAGCGAGTTCGTGAGGACGAACAGCTTCTTGCCCGAGCTGCGGAACTTGTGCAGCGTCTCGCCGAGCATCGGATCCTTGACGATGAAGCTCGGCAGGTCGGCCTTGATGACGCTCTTCAGCGTGTCGTCGCGGTGGGCCTCGTCGATCGCCGTGCGGATGTCGCCGAACAGCTTGTCGTAGTCGACCGTGCCCGTCTGCTTGTCGGCCCAGTCGACGAGCGTCGTGTACATCACCGCCTCGGGCAGACCGAACAGCGTGTCGATCCACTCGTAGCGGTCGCTCGACAGGTTGATCTTCTCGTTGCGGTAGGTCGCCTTGCGCTCGTCCGTCGTGAGCTCGCGGAACCCGTGGTAGCAGCGCCCGACGTAGGCGTGCCGGTCCATCTTGAAGATGTTGCCGTTCTGCCGGTCGACGACGACGCCGCGGATCGCCCACTTCGGGTCGTAGTGGAGGTCCTTGATGGGCTCCGGATACCCGTAGTTGTCGATGAGCTTGCGCAGCGTCAGCTCGATCGACAGGCGCTCCAGCCGCTCCTGGTGGTACAGGGCGAGCGTGTAGTCCATGTCGAACCCGATCATCTCGATCGTGTCCATGCGGAGGTTGCGGTTGCAGAACACCCGGTTCTTGCGCGCAACCTCGATCTCCGTCGTGCTCTCGCCCAGCAGCGCACCGAGCTGCGGGTCGAGGTCCAGGCCCGTTGCGACCATCCGATCGATTGTACCGTGATCAGACGGGTGTGGCCCGCGTGGGATACATTCGCGGCATGGCCTCGTCGCCGCCCTCCTGGAACCGGACCCAAGAGCCCTTCGCAGAGTTGATTTCGGCCGAGGCCATCGCGGCGCGCGTCGCCGAGCTCGGCGCCCAGATCACGCGGGACTACGAGGGGCGGTCCAGCACCGACATCGTCGTGATCGGCGTCCTCAAGGGGTCGGTCATCTTCCTCGCCGACCTCGTGCGTCACATCGCGGCACCCATCTTCGTCGACTTCATCGGTATCTCGTCGTACGGCGACGCGACCGTGTCGTCGGGCGTGGTTCAGATCACGCAGGACCTGTCGCGCCCGATCGAGGGAAAGCACGTGATCGTCGTCGAGGACATCGTCGACACCGGGCACACCGTCCACTACCTCCTCGAGAACCTCGGCACCCGCCGGCCCGCCACGGTCGCCCTGTGCTCCCTCCTCCACAAGCCCGAGCGCAGCGAGCGCGACATCAAGATCGACTACCTGGGCTTCACGATCCCCAACAAGTTCGTCGTCGGCTACGGCCTGGACATCTCGCAGCAGTACCGGAACCTGCCGTTCATCGGCTACGTCCAGGGCGCGGGATGACCGACCGGCAGCAGAAGCTCCCGGCCGCACTGTTCGAGATCGGCAAGCTCATCGGCTCCGACCTCGACCCGGGCATCCTGCTGTCTCGTATCGCCGAGCTCATCTGCCAGCTCATCGACGCCAAGGCGTGCTCGGTGATGCTCCTCGACGCCGACCGCAAGCGCCTGCTCGCGAAGGCGGCGTACGGCCTGCGCACCGAGCGCATGCACTCGCTCTCGTTTCGCGTCGGCGAGGGCGTGGCCGGGTGGGTCGTCGAGAAGGGCGAGCCCGCCCTGATCAACGACGTCACCCAGGACCCGCGCTTCCTCATCCTCCCCGAGAACCAGACCCCGGTCGCCTCGATGCTGTGCGTCCCGCTGCTCGCGCGCGGCGAGCGCGTCGGCGTCGTCACCGCGACGAGCGACCGGCCGAACACGTTCGACACCTCGCAGCTCGACCTCGTCCGGTTCATCGCGACGACGATCGCGCTCGACGTCGAGAACGTCCGCCTCCACCGGGTCGCCGTCACCGATCCGCTGACCGGCGCCTACAACCGCGAGTTCCTGCTGGCCCGCCTCCCGCAGGAGATCGAGGCCGCGGTCGACCGCAACCACCCGCTGTCCGTCGCGATGGTCGACGTCGACCACTTCAAGGCCGTCAACGACCAGTACGGCCACGGCATCGGCGACCTCGTGCTCGCCGAGGTCGCGCGGCGCCTGCGCGGCGCGATCCGCGCCGGCGACATCCTCGTGCGCTACGGCGGCGAGGAGTTCCTCGCGGTCCTCCCGAAGGCCGACGCCGGCCGCGCCTGGGAGGTCGGCGAGCGCATGCGCCAGCGCGTGTGCGAGCGCTCGTTCTCCGTCGGCGACGGTCTCGCGCTGATCCTGCGTATCTCCATCGGCATCGCGCAGTGGCGCAGCGGCGAGAACATGCCGCACCTGATCGAGCGCGCGGACGTCGCGCTGTACGGCGCCAAGGACCGCGGCCGCAACCGGGTCGAGGTCGCGCCGTGAGACGGAGGGTGCACCCGTGAGCGACGACGACGACGCGCCGCTGCCTCCCGTCAAGCCCGGCCCGCTCGACGAGCCGCTGTTCGACCCGCCGCCCCGACCGCGGATGCCGACGACCCCCGGCACGCCGCGGCCCGCGACCCTCCCGCCGGCGACGGCACCCGTGTCATCGACGCCGACGCCACCCGCCCACAGCCCGGCCGCGCGTGCGGCCGCGGCCGCCGCTGCCGCCGCAGCGGCCCAGGAGGCAGCGGCCTGGGAAGAGACGGCCCGCGAGGTGGCGGCGCAGGCCGATCTGCCCGCGGCGCCGCCCGAGACGCAGCCGGCGCCGACGCCCGTGCCGGCGGCAACGCCCGTGCCGACGCCGATGCCGGTGCCGACACCGATGTCGACGTCGATGCCGACATTCGAGGACGTCCCCACCGACGACCTGACCTCGGGCACGTATCGCGAAAGCGACCTGCGTGCGGCGGTCGGCGTGCCGCCGCGCCGAGGCCGCGATCTGCCGCCCGATCCCAAGGACACGAAGGACACGAAGGACCCGAAGGACGCGAAGGACGCGAAGAAGACGGCGAAGGTCGAGGCGAAGGCTCGCGCGAAGGAAGAGAAAGACGCCAGGGCGCGCGCACGGGCCGCGCGGCGGGCCGGCGACGGCGACGGCGGTGACGACGAGGACGACCGCGACGACGGCGGCGAGGGCCGGAGCGGAAGAGCGATCCTCCTGTGGGCGCTGGTCATCGCGGCCACGCTCGGCATCGGTACCTTGATCTTCCTCGGCCGCATCAACAGCGGGCACTACTACCTCACGTGCGAGCCGGACCAGGTGGTCGCCGAGCGCGGGCGCGGCTTCCCGCCGTGGGGCACGCGCAAGTTCGGCGACGACGCCGAGTGGAAGGCGATCAAGATCCCGCCCGAGGCGGAGTGCCGCCCGCGCGAGACCGACGACGAAGCGGAGCTGTCGTCGTGGTACCTCGAGACGCTGATGACGCGCGCGAGCGTGCTGCTCACGGCGCGCGAGGTCACCAAGATCGACGACGCCGCGGGGATGCTCGACCAGGCCCTGCTCCACGCGCGCACCCCGGAGCGGCGCGACCAGCGCAAGGAGATCGAGCGCCTGCTCGGCGACGTCGGGTTCTGGCGCGCGTCGGCCAAGCTCCAGGACGCGCAGAACGCGCTGCTCGACGCCGCCAAGCAGTTCGACGCCGCGGCGCTCCAGCGCCCCCGCCACGCCGAGAACGCCTCGGCGTGGGCGACCTACGTGCGCAAGCTCGTCGACGAGCTCAAGTCGGGCCCGATGGGCGTGAGGAGCTCGGCGTTCCCGCCCGAGCCGCCGGCGACCTCCGGCGACCGTCAGCCGGCGCGCCCCGGCACGGCGCTGCCGGTCGAGCTCGGCCCCGGCGCGGTCGAGCCGCTGCCCGTCCCGCCGGACGCCGGCGCCGTCCCGCAGGGCGGCGTGCTCCTGTAGCGGTACCTACGAGCTGCCGACCGGGCGGTCGCGTTCGCCCGGCACCAGCGTCGGCCACGTCGCGTTCGTGTGCGGGTCGATCAGCGTGGTGTTGTCGAGGTACACGCGCGCCGTCTTGTGGAGCTGGTGCAGGGCCCGCACGAGCCCCATCGACTGGTAGCGCTCGCGGAACTTCGCGAGGATCGCGGCGCGCACCGCCGGACCGTGGCGCGTGCTCATCGTCGGGAACAGGTGGTGCTCGACGTGGAACCCGAACCCGAGCGTCAGCCAGCCGAACGGCCGCGGCAGCGTCACGCTGAGCGAGTTCACGAGCGGGTCGTTGATCGGCGTCAGCGGGCTGAGGTTGTGGTTCGTCATGATGAAGGCCATGACGATCGTGTTCGCGACGACGAGCGGGATCAGGTACGCGAACACGAACGGGACGAAGCCGATGAGCACGCCGATCGTCGCCCAGAACGCGAACCCGACGACGGTGGCGGCGATCGCGCGCCGGTGCTGGCGCGGCGTCAGGTACCCAGCGCGCCCCGCCTTCATCAGGATCTGCGTGCTCTGACCGGTGAACCCGAACAGCAGGCTGAGTACGCCCAGGACGCGGCGGCGACCGATGCTGAAGTAGTCGGCCATGACGCGCGCGCGCTTCTGCGCGCGGTACTCGTCGATCGTCGGGTACATGTCCGGGTCGATCCCGGGCTGACCGCAGTGGTTGTGATGCACGCGGTTGTGCCAGGCCGTCCACAGCTGCGGCGACAGACAGAACGGCAGGAAGCCGAGGTAGCCGATCACGCGGATCGCCCACCGCCCGCGCACGACGCCGCCGTGCAGCGTCTCGTGCGCGAGGAACGTGACGCCGGCCATGCTGCAGCCGATCGCGATCGACAGGAAGGGCCAGGTCCACGCGGGTGCGACGCCGCTGGCGAGCAGCCAGATGCAGGTCGCGATCGCGATCGCGTGCACCGGCAACCACAGGGCCCGGGAGCGGGCGGGAGAGAACGCTTGCGCCGGCAGGTCTGCCCTGAGCTCGCGTGCATACTGAGCGACGGTCCGCAGCTCCATGAGATCAGTCCACCACGGTGTGCGCGATCGACGAACACGATCGCGTCAGGGTTTGCCCATCTCGCGCGAGCGCGGATGAGGTGTTGTCGTGACGCACGCCGTCGTTCTCGCGCGCGCAGCCGGGTCCTCGTGACAGCGGCATCGCTCGGTGTTTCGCATGGTAGCGTCCATCGATGCAACGCTCCGTGCGGGCAGTCCTCGTCACGGCGCTGTGGCTGGGCTGCAGCGCGGGTGACTCGGAGCCCGCTCGATCGGGCTCCTCCGACACCCCCGCCCCGGAACCGGGCCCTGCCGCCACACCGCGCGGCTCGGCAGGGCCAGGTCCGACCGCAGCCGCGACCGCGACCGCGACCGGTTCCGGGTCGAGCGCCGCCCCCGGGTCCGGTGCCACCGCCGGCTCCGTGGCGGGAGCCAGCACGGCTCCGGACGGCGCCGGCACGCCGCTGGCTCCCGACGACGACCCGACGCCGTCGGTCGTGGCGAAGGCGTTCGGCGGGCGGGCACCGGCCCTCCCGCTGCTGGCGGAGGACGGGCGCGATGTCGCCGTGGACCTGCGCGCCCGCATCGGGCGCACCGGGGTCTCGACGTACGCGGTCGCGTTCGTCTCGGTCGACGGGGCGGTCGACGTCATGTGGCTCGTCGACGTCAAGACGGCCGAGCAGCTCTACCTGCGCGCGGCCGGGACCAAGGTGGCGATCGATGAGGGTCGCATCGCGAGGGCCGCCACCGCCGTCAGCCGCCGCCTGCGCTTCGGACGGTACAGCCCGTTCGAGAGCACGGTGGCCGACCTGCCGCCGAACCAGCGCATCGAGCTCGCGACCGCGTCGCTCCAGCTCGCCGAGAGCGCCGACGGCCTCACCCTGACGCTCGCCGATGCGAGACGCGAGCCCGTGCGACGCGACGTCGTGCGGGCGAGGCCGATGGGAAAAGTTGCCGATCTCGACTGTGTCAGCGAGCCGCTTCCGCGCGCTGCGTACTTCGATCAGAAGCGCAGGCGCGTCTCGATCCGGATCGAATGGAACGCCGGTCCGGATCGATGTAACAGCCCGCCCGCCGAGCATCGGCTGTGGGAATTACCGTGATTCAGTTGTCAGAGAGCGACCGGGTTGCGCACCCGGTCGAAAGGCACAGCAAGCTCCGGGCCCGTTCCGCGCCGGGCCGATCCCGGCGCCGCGATCACGACGATCCTCGTCGGTGAACGCACCACGACGCCGATCCGAGCGCGCGGTCGTCGTGTCCGGGTTTTGTCCGACCGGCGGACGATCGTCCGAGAACCGGCCAAAACCCGGACAAGATGTGCCTCGCGCACCGCCGCTCATGACCGCGCGTCCTCGACGAGAGATCTCCGATCGCACGCGAAGCAGTCGGCTCGGGCACGGGCATTGCTGCGTGCCGCGGCATGCGGATTCGATTCGATCGCGGAACGCTCGTGCTCGAACCCGACGGCGCGCACGAAGACCCGTCGCAGCTCCCCGGTGCATGCTGGGACGCCGAGCTGCACGCGTGGCGCGCACCGGCGTGCGGGTACCGCGAGCTCGCGGCCCGGCTCGCGGAGCGCGGCCTCGCGGTGACGCGCGACGAGGTCCGGCCGGCGGGCCTCGACGGCGGGTGGAAGCTCGCGCAGGCGCGCTGGTACCAGGAGGTCGCGCTCGCGCGCTGGCTGGCCGCCGACCGGCGCGGCGTGGTCGCGCTGCCGACCGGCACCGGCAAGACGGTCGTCGCGATCGCGGCGATCGCGCAGCTCGGCGTGTCGGCGCTCTGCCTCGTGCCGACGCGCGTCCTGCTCGACCAGTGGGCGCGCGCCCTCGCCGCCGCGTGGCCGCATCCGATCGGACGCCTCGGCGACGGCGAGCATCACCTCGCACCGGTCACGGTGGCGACGTACACGAGCGCGGCGATCTGGGCGCAGCGCGCCGGCGATCGCTTCGGGCTGGTCGTCGTCGACGAGGCCCACCACGTCGGCGCGTGGTGCCCGCGCGAGGTCCTCGAGATGCTGGTCGCCCCGGCGCGCCTGGGCCTCACGGCGACGCCGCCGGCGCCGGGTGGCGCGCTCGACACGCTCGTCGGGCCGGTCGTGTACGCGCTCGCCGTCCACGACCTCGCCGGCCACGCGCTCGCCGACTACGAGCTGATCCCCGTGCCGATCACGCTCACGGGCGAGGAGCGGCTCCGCTACCGCGAGCTCCGCCGCCGGTTCTCCGCGGCGTACGCCGCCGTCGCGAGCTCGATGCCGCACCTCTCCTGGCAAGAGTTCGTGAGCGTCGCGCGGCGCAGCGCGGGCGGGCGCAAGGCCCTCGACGCGTGGCGCGCATATCGCGCGCTCCTCGCGTATCCGCACGGCAAGCGCGCCGCGCTGCGCCAGGTGCTGGCGCGCCATGCCACGTCGCGCGCCCTCATCTTCACGGGCGACAACGCGACGGCCTACGCGATCGCGCGCGAGCTGCTGATCCCGCCGATCACGCACGAGATCGGGCGCCTCGAGCGCGAGCAGCTCCTCGAGCGTTTTCGGCGCGGCGAGGTCACGGCGCTGGTCTCGTCCCAGGTCCTCGACGAGGGCCTCGACATCCCCGACGCCGACCTCGCGATCATCGTCGGCGGCACCTCGAGCGCGCGCCGCCAGGTGCAGCGTGTCGGGCGTGTCCTGCGGCCGCGCGCCGGCAAGCGCGCGCTCGTGTACGAGCTCGTCGTCGAGGAGAGCGCCGAGGTCGACTACGTGAAGCGCCGCCGCGCGGGCCTGGGTGCCCCGGACGCCCCGGATGCCCCGGATGCCCCAGATGCGGATGCGGATGCGGAGGCGGAGGCGAAGCCGGATGCGGAGCCGGATGCGGAGCCGGATGCGGAGCCGGATGCGGAGCTCGATCCGGAAAACGAGCCCGCTTCGCGTCGGCGGTTGCCACGGTCGCGCTGGGTGGCCGCGGTCGCCGCGGCGCGCGACCGCCGGGCGCAGCGCACGGGAGGTCGGCCGTGAGCGCCGCGCTGGAGGTCGAGCTGTTCGACGGGCGCGACGCCGCGTGGATCGACCGCGTCCTCGACGTCGTGGAGACCGCGCTCGGTCAACCGTGGCGGATGCTCACCGAGCGGCTCGACGCCGCCGGTCTGCGGGTGCCCGCGCGGCGCGTCGCCGCGATCGTCCGCGCGCTGCGCGCGAGCCTCGGCGGGCGCATCGAGCGAGCACGCATCGCCCGCATGGCGCGCGGCGCCGCGCTCGGGATGCCCGCGCTCGACGGCGCCGCGCGCGCCGCACGCATCACCGCCGCCGCGGCCGAGCTCGGCATCGCCCCCGAGGACGTCGACGGCGTGCTGTGGGCCGACATCGCGATGGAGCGGCCGGTCCTCCTGCCGAACGGACGCCCCCGCGCGGCCGACCTGGCGGCGATCGCGAACCTCGATCGCATCCAGCAGGCGCTGCGCCGCGCCCACCGCGCCGAGCTCGTCGTGTGGGATCGCGCGCACGAGCTCGTGCGCACCGCGAAGCGCTTCGGCCTGCTCGCGTCGGTCTCGCGGCGCGGCGACGCGACCGTGCTGGGCGTGACCGGGCCGCTCGCGCTGTTCCGGGCGACGACGATCTACGGCAACGCCCTCGCGGCGCTCGCGCCGCTGTTGATCGATCACGAGCGCTTCGACCTCGACGTGACGTGCGACCTGCGGACCGGCGAGCGCCACCTGCACGTCGCCCCGCCCGTCCTGCTCCCGAGCGAGACGGCCCGCCGGCCGGGGCGCCGGCCCGCCGCGCGGCTCGGCGGCGAGCTCGAGGCGCGGGGCTGCACCGTGGAGGCGGAGCCGCCGCCGCTCGCGAGCGGGGAGCAGCTCTTGTTCCCCGAGCTCGCCGTCGAGCATCGCGGGACGCGTGCGTACGTCGAGCTCGTCGGGTTCTCGACCGACGAGTACCTCGCGCACCGGCTCGCGCAGTACCGCAGCGCCGGCATCGACGCCGTGGTGCTGTGCGTGGATGCCACGCGCGCCGAGGACGACGGCGCGCGCAACGAGGATCCGCGCGTCCTTCGTTACACGCGCACCCGAGCGCGCGGTGCCTTCGTCGATCCCACCGCGGTCCTCGGTGCGATCGAAAGGCTCGGGGCTACTTCCCGCCCGCCGTCCCGATCGCCAGGCGCTGGAGGCCGATCACCTTCGCGCGCTCCATCAAGTTCACGACGCGACCGTGGGCGACCTCGGTGTCCGCCTTGAGGATCACCTGCGTGTTCTTGTCCTTCTGATAGGCGCGCAAGAGGATCTTGTCGATGTCGGCGTCGGACCACTGCTTGCCGCCGATCGCGACGTCGCCGGACCTGGGGACCTCGATGACGAGCGACTCCTTCGAGGTGTCGATCTCCGCGGTCTTTCCCGACGGGAGCGTGATCTTGAGCCCCGAGGACTCCTTCTTCTGCTCCTGCTCCTGCTTCTTCTGTTCCTGCTTCTTCTGCTGATTCTGCTCGGCCTGCACCGCGAGGGCGCTGACCATGAAGATCACCACCATCACGAGGAACACGTCGGTGAGCGGCGTGATGTTGATGTCGGCGAACAGGCTGCCTTCACCGGCGCCCGCGCCTTCACCGTCATCGTCGCCGGCTTCAGGCAGCTTCCCGATCGCCATCGTCGTCGCCTTTCGTGCGCTTGGTTTCCTTCTTCTCCTCGGTCTCGCGCTCGAGCTTCTTGCCCTTCTTGCCCGGGACGTCCCCGGGTTGCTCGGACAGGAGCTCGAGGAACTCGTCGGTCAGGAGCTTCATCTCCGTGCCGATGCGGTTCGCACGCTGGTTGAAGAAGTTGTTCATGATGACCGCGAGGACGGCGACCAGGATGCCCGCCGCGGTGACGATCAGCGCGGCCGAGATCGGGCGGGCGACGTCGCCGAGCTTCACGATCTGGTCGGGGTTGAGGTCACCCATCGCGATGATGATGCCGACGACGGTGCCGAACAGACCCACGAACGGGGCGGTGGCACCGACCGTGCCGAGCACCCACAGGCGAGAGCGGAGGTCCTGGTTCACGCGCAGGCGCTCGCGGTGAACGGCGGTGGCGACGTGCTCGAGCTTGGCTCGTCCGAAGCGCTCGTAGCCCACGAGGAACACGTCGGCGATCGGCGATGGCGAGCGCTCGCACGCCGAGCGGCCCTCCTCGACGGCGCCCCGCGCCAGACACCGCGTGACGGTGTCGCCGAGCATGCGAGCACGGGTGACGAACTTCCACTGTGCGATGGAGCGCTCGATCCCGACGGCCACCGCCAACACGGAGAAGCCGAAGACGACCCACATCGTCCCGCCGCCGTGATTCATCAATTCCCAGATCGACATGTTCATGACGGCATCCCTTTGATAGCACGGTGGGGCATCAGGCGGGACGTGAGCCCCACCTCCTACCTAGGGGGCGAACGGCGCCCGATAGCCCCCACCGTCGAAGTCGACGAACACCGGCGTCGTGAATGCGGCGGCCGGTACGCCTTTGCCCGTCAGTGCGGTTCGGATCGCGTCGAAGTCGCCGCTCAGCAGCGCGGCCTTGGACGCGGTGTCGATCGCACCGTTCGTGAGCAACGGAAAGATCGCGCGATCACCGCGCGCGCGGAACACGAGCCACGCGTCGGTACCTGTGGCGCCCGCGCGCGTCGCGATGTCCTGCGCATCGAGCGTGAGCGTCACGGTGGCCACGAAGCGCCGCGCGTTGCCCGGGCCCGGCACGTTCGCGAGCTGGACGTTCATCGCCTGCGGCGCGAGCGGCGCGAGCTTGCACGGATCGGTCGCCGAGATCGCCGCGATCGAACGGCTGGTGAAGCACTTCAGCGGCACGAGGATCGTGTTGTCCGTCTTGTCGACGGGATCCGGCGTGGTGTTCGCGAACACCTCGAGCGTGTCGAACTCGGCCCAGTCGGGCGAGGTCACCGTCACGGTCACCGTGATCGCGCCGCCGGCGGCGGCGAACACGCGGCCGAGCGCGGGCTGACCGCCGACCTTCACGTCGATCATCGGGCCGTTCGTCACGACGACGTCGCGCGGCGTGTTGTTCGCGCCGGTCTGCGTGGCGAGCACGGCCGCGACCGCCGAGCCGTTCGCGAGCGCGGCGGCCGAGTCGTCCGGAACCCGGATGTACGTGCGCGGCATGCCGAGCGGGTCGGCGATCGACGTGTGGGTGTCGCTGTTGCCGGCCGGCGTCACGAACATGCCGAGCGACAGCATGCTCACCCAGTCGCGCATCACGCGATCGAGCGACTTGTTCTCGCGCAGGCCGTCGCCGTTGGAGTCGGCGATCGCGAAGCCGTTCCACACCTCGAGGCCGTTGAACTGATCGCTCCACAGCGACTGGCCCGGGAGGCGGAGGAAGTCGTTCGGCACCGACGCGTTCTCGTAGTCGCCGAAGATGATCCGCCGCGTGAAGTCGTACTTCACGTTCGCGCGCTGGAACGCGGCCTGGAACTCGGTGAAGCCGCTGCCGCGCGGGTGGTTGACCTGGACCATCTGCGCGCCGCGCTCGCGCAGCGCCTGGTAGACCTCGCCGGGAATCTTCGCGACGCCGGGCGCCGGGCCGGCGGCCCAGTCGATCGCGCCGCGGCTCGCCGACGTCACGTCCGGCTCGAACGGCCATCCGTTGAAGTGGCCGTACGCGAACGGCGTGACCTCGAGGCCCGGCACGACGCGCAGCACCTGCTCGAGGCCGAGGGACTCGACGAGCGGCTGCAGGTCCGAGATGTAGTCGTGGTCGGTGACGGCGAACATCTCGACGCCGGCGGACACGGCCGAGCGGATGCGCTCGTCGGACAGCACGGGCGAGTCGGGCGAGCCGACCTGGTGCACGTGCCAGTCGCTGCCGAGGTAGCCCGGCGTCGGGTTGACGTGGCGGAGGTTGAACGTGAGGTTGACGTCGGCGTTGCCGCCGACCGGCAGGCTGTCGATCGACCACTCCGTGCCGCGCGACACGTAGATGCGGTAGGTGCCGCCCGCGGGCAAGAAGATCGCCGGGTCCGCGCCGTCGCCGACGTCGGTCGTCGTGCCGCGGATCGCGTGCAGCGAAGCGACCACGCCGTCGAGGCGATCGGAGGTCTCGAACACGCGCTGGTCGGGGAAGGCCGGGTGATCGCCGATCACGAGGAGGCGACCCGGGATCGGTGCATTCGTCTCGTCATCGAGGATCTGGAAGTCGACCTTGATGGGAGACGGGATGGTGAGGTTCACGGAGTCCGCGACCGGAACGACCTGCGACCGGCCTACGTTCTTGACCTCGGCCCGGAGCAGGAGGTTGCCCGCGGTCGTCGCGACGTTGCCGCTGAACGTGCCGTCGGCGCCCACGTCCATGTACGAGATAATCCGGTCATCCGGCTGACCGTCGCCGTCGCCGTCGAAGTCCGGAGCATCGATCTGGCCGTTGCCGTTGCCGTCGACGAACACGCCGACCCGCGCCCTGGCCGCGGCGCCGCCGCCCGAGAAATCGACGCGGCCGGTCACGGCGCGCAGCGTCTCGGTGTTGCGGAACACCTCGTCGATGTCGGCGCCGTCGACCCCGACGACGAGGTCGTAGCGCTGGCGCAGGCCGACGTGCGGCTTCAGGTGGAGGAAGTACTTGTCGGGCTGGAGGATCTCGAGGAGCGACTGGTTCCCGTTGAGGAGGATCGAGACGCCGGCGATGAGCGCCTGCGTGTGGACCGTCGGGACGTCGTGGCGCGGGATGACGCCGTACGCGACGCCCGGACCTTGGTAGAGGACGAAGTCCGACGGCTGCGGCTGGCCGAGCGTCGCGATCGCCGAGATGTCGGCGCGCTGGAAGCCGCGCGCGTTCGTCCATGCCTCCGTGTCGCCGCCGGTGTCGGCGATCGTGCCCATCGGACCGTGGACCTCGTCGGGCCCCTTGTTGAACAGCGAGTGGTGGACCTCGAGCGTCGTCGAGCCGGGCGCGAGGACGTACGTCGTCGCGCACAGGACGCCGTCGGGGATGTCCGGGTCGACGGTCTGGTCGACGGGCAGGACGCCGATGCCCTTGATGTTGAGGAAGTCGTCGTTGCCGCTCTTGCCGACGGCGCGGATCGCGGCGATGCCGCCCTCGCTGCCGTCGCGCACGATCTCGATCCGCTCGGCCTCGCACGTGCGCCCGAGGAGGTAGATGAGGCCGAGCTCGCCGAAGTGATCGTCGACGATCTGCTGGCCGTTGCTGGTGAGCACGACGTCGACGACGTTCCCGCCCGGCGGGATCACGCCGATCACGCGCGTGGGCGCCTGGACGATGAACGTCGCGCGATCGTTCTTGATGAAGAAGTCGCCGACCATGCCGCTCTGCGCGGGCCCCGCGACGAGCTGCGCGGGATCGGTGACCTGACCTGCGAAGACTTCCTGGCTGCCGCCGGTCGGGTCCGGCAGCTCGGGAAAGTAGTCCGCGAGGCCCGGTTCATCGTCGCCACAGGCAGCAGCGCACGCCGCGACCATGACGAAAGCGAGGCGAATTCGTCTCATTTGGCGATGGTAGACGAAACCGGTCTGTCACAGCCGCCGAGACGACCGGCGATCTGTGCGGAACCTCGCACCTTGTCTGCGGTGGGGAAACTTGGTCGAATGCCCCGCGATGACCCGCATGGTGAAGTGCGCCAAGCTCGGAGACACGCTCCCGGGGATGCCGTTCAAGCCGTTCAACGACGCGCTCGGACAGCGCATCTACGAATCGATCTCCGCCGAAGCGTGGCGGCAGTGGATCGAGCACTCGAAGAAGATCGTCAACGAGTACCGGCTCGACCTGACCCAGAAGAAGTCGCACGAGGTGCTGAAGGAGCAGTGCGAGCAGTTCCTGTTCGGCGACGGCGGCACGCTCCCGCCCGAGTACGTGCCCGAGAGTCACAAGCACTAGGTGTGGACGCGATCGCGCGCCACCTGCCGCGGCTCGCCGCGCGCGTGCCGTGGGTGCGGCTGGGTGACTGGCCGACGCCGCTCGAGCCGATCGAGCTCGACGGCCGCACGCTGTGGGTGAAGCACGAGGGCGCCTCGCACACCGCGTACGGCGGTAACAAGATCCGCACGCTCGAGGTGTGGCTCGGGCACGCGCGCGCCGAGGGTGCGAAGCGGATCTGGGCGATCGGCGCGTACGGATCGAACCACGCGATCGCGACGATCGTGCACGCGCCGCGGGCGGGGCTCGACGCCGGCGCGATCGTGTTCCCGCAGCCGTCGAGCACGTGGGCCGTCGAGAACTGCGGCGCGCTGATCGCGACCGGGTGCCCGATCCTGCGCCTGCGCAACGTCGTCGAGGTCCCGTTCGCCGCGGCGTGGGTCGCGCGGCGCGAGCGCGGCGCGATCGTGATGCCTCCCGGCGGCGCGACACCGGTCGGGACGTTCGGCGCGGCGTCCGCGGCGTTCGAGCTCGCCGAGCAGATCGCCGCGGGGCGTGCCCCGCCGCCGCGAAGGATCGTCGTCCCGATCGGCAGCACGTGCACGACCGCCGGCCTCCTCGCCGGCCTCGCGCTCGCGCACGCGACCGGCGCGTGGCGCTGGCCCGTCCCGATCGTGCACGGCGTCCGCGTCACGCCGTGGCCGATCACGTCGCGCCTGCGCATCGCGAACCTCGCCGCGCAGACGCTCGCGCGCGTCGAGCAACTCGGCGGTCCGCGCGTCGCGATCGGCGTCCCGGAGCTGTACGCACGGCTCGTCGTCGACGGCCGCGAGCTCGGCCCCGGCTACGGCCGACCGACCGACCGCGCGCTCGCGGCGATGGCGCGCTTCGCCGACGCCGCCGCGCCGCCGCGGCTCGACGTCGTGTACTCCGGCAAGGCCGCGGCCGCACTGCTCCGCCTGCATCGCGCGAAGGTCGGCCCGCTCGTGTTCTGGGCGAGCAAGTCCACCACGGTTCTCTCACCACCCTCCCCCGCCGCACTCGCGGCGGCGCCGAGCGCGCTCCGCACCTGGTTGCGCGACGGCTGAAGAAGAGCTCGGCTCAGCGGCGGTCGGGGGCGGCGCGTGGTGCCGGCTGAGGAGCCGGAGGAGCGGCCTCGGGCTCGAGGCGCTTGCGGGTGTTGCGGGCGCGCTGCTCGGCATCGAGCTCGCGGGCGCGGTTGATGTACGCGATGCACTGCTTGAGCGTGCGGTCGCTCTCGACGTTCTGCTGGTAGTAGCTCGGCGCGCGCAGGGAGATCGCGACGGCGATGCTCGCCGCGGCGTCGCACTGGTTGCGCTGGGTCTCGGCAACGAGCTTCGCGTGCTGCTGCTTCGCCCACGCGAGCGTGTCGCTGCCCTCGGCCTCACCGCGCGCGACCGTCGCCGAGCCGCCGCCGGCGCCGGCCATGGAAGGCGGCGGGGGTGGAGGCGGAGGCGGCACGGACGTCGCGCGCGGCTGGTTCTCGGCGAGATCCGCGCCCGTGGCGCCGGACTCCTTCGCGTTGCCGGGGCCGCGTGCGCGCTCCTTGTCCTCGAGCTTCTGCGCGGTGATCGCCAGCTCCGTGCGCCCCGTCGTGGTCACGGCGTCGACGCTGGTATCACCGGTGGTGGGCTGCCCCCGAGGCGGCGTGGTCGCCGGGGCCTTCGGCGGCTCGGCCTGCACGACGCGACCGGGCCGGGAGATCTCCTCGGCCTTGACGTCTTCGAGGTCCTTGGGCTTCGGTCCGGAATCGGTCTTCGCCTCGAGGACGTCGCGGCGGGCCTGCTTGCTCCCGTCGGACGCGGCGCTGCCGCCCTTCCTCTGCTCGTCGAGCTCGGACTTGTCGCCGAGGGTGATGGAGTACGAGTCCTGCGACAGCTGCTGCTGCTCGTTCCGGGACTGCGGGCCCGGCGTTTGTGCGGCGGCGGCGTTCGCCTTTTCTTCGGACTTCGCGACCTTCGCGGTCTCGGCCGGCGGAGGTGGCTCGGCGAAGTGGTCGCCCTTGCGCACGTACAGCGTGCCGGCGATGCCGAGCACGAGGATGAACATCGTGGCGGCGGCCATCGCGGGGTGCCCCACGAACGCGCGCACGAACCGGGTGAACCAGCCTTCGCGCTCCTGCTCGACCTCCTCCAGCTTCGCCTTCTTCGGGACGAGGTGAGCGGCCTTCTGGAGCAGCACCGCGGAGATCGCCTGAGGCGGCTCGAACTGGACCTGGAAGATCCGGCTCTCACGCACGGCATCGCGGGCGCGGGTCAGGCTGGCAAGCGCAGCGCGATCGCCGGGATGGGACTCGAGGTGCGTCTGCAACCGGGCCTCGTCGGCAGCGCTGAGCTCGCCGTAGAGGCTGCCGATCAGCAGCGCGTCGATGTCCAAGCGGTCGGCCATGGGTCCTGGGTCCTTATACTACGTGTGGTAACGATGAACGACGAACGAACGAGCCCTGACAGTTCGAGCACTTGACACCCACCGGGGTGCCGGCTCGATGGCTTGGTTCGGCGTTCGAGTGTTACAGACGCAGCACAGAACCCGACGATCTAACGTGGTGCTGAACGTGCACTACGTCGCGAGTCGCATGGCACAACTCGCTGGAATGTCTCAGTCCTTGTTGGGCTGACAGGTCCACACGACGTTATCGAGTGCCCACGAATCGGCCCCGCACGCGGCCGCCGAGGCCTCGGCGGACTGGCTCGCCGTGTCACCGAGCTTCATCGCCGCGCGGCCGGCGTGCACCGCGCGGCGGCTCTTCGAGTCGGGCGCGCACACCAGGCGCCAGCTGATCGAGCAATCGATGGGCACCGAGCAGCTGTTGCGGATCGTGAACTCGACCTTGTCCTCGCCCTTGTCGGCCTGATCGAACGACGTGCACGTCGACACGGACTTGGTGCCGCCTCCGGCAAACGCGAGCGGAACGCAGATGGTGAGAGCCAGGGCGCACGTCGCCCAGCGCGCAGTGGAACGCATTCGACAGACCTCCGGTGACGGCGCCCGATTTCGCTCGGCGCGCGTGCATCGCCTGCGGTGGATCGCATCCACCGCTCGCGCACGCGACACGCCGCTCGCGCGGCGCCGTCGGTTCGGGGCTACAGACAACGTTGCCCGCCGCGGGTTCCGGTTTTCTGCGCAGGTCGTGCATGATCGCGCGATGCCGAATCCTCTCGACGTGTTCCGCGACAACGCCCTCGCCGGCCACGTGGCGATCGTGACGGGAGGTGGCACCGGGATCTGTCGCGGGATCGCCGCCGCCTACGCGCGCCTCGGCGCCGACGTGTGCATCGTCAGCCGCAAGCAGGACGTGCTCGACGCCGCGGCGGCCGCGATCGCGACCCAGACCGGGCGCACGGTGCTCGGCGTCGCCGCGGATGTCCGGCAACCGGACGCGATCGCGCGCGCGGTGACCGCGACCGTCGAGCGCTTCGGCAAGCTCGACACGCTCGTCAACGGCGCCGCCGGCAACTTCCTCGCGCCCGCCGCCGCGCTGTCGCCGAACGGCTTCCGCACGGTGATCGACATCGACCTCAACGGCACGTTCAACGCGGCGCGCGCCGCGTTCGAGGCGCTGCAGCGCGCCGGCGACGGGCTCATCCTCAACATCAGCGCGACGCTGCACCACCACGGCACGCCACTGCAGATCCACGCGTCGGCCGCGAAGGCCGGCGTCGACGCGGTCACGCGCAACCTCGCCGTCGAGTGGGGCCGCTTCGGCATCCGCGTGTGCGGGATCGCGCCGGGGCCGATCGCGGACACCGAGGGCATGCGGCGCCTCGCACCGCCGGGCGAGGTCGGCGACAAGGCGCGCGCCGCGATCCCCGCCGGGCGGTTCGGCACGATCGACGAGATCGCGGCGGCCGCCGTGTTCCTGCGCTCGCCCGCGGCGGCGTACGTGACGGGGCACGTGCTCGTCGTCGACGGCGGCCACGTCGTCGCGGCGCCGCCGCTCGGCATGACGCTGTGACGGGGCGCGCGCGGCGCAAGACGAAGAAGAAGGCGGCGCCCGCCGCGGGCGATGACCTCGCCGCCGTCGCCGCGGCGCTCGCCGAGCCCGCGCCGCGCCGCCGCGCCCTGCCGCTCGCGAAGGTCGCGCAGAAGCTCGCGCGTTCCGAGGCGGAGACGACGATGGACGTCCGCCGCCCGCCGCGCGCGATGGCGATCGAGCTGATCGGCGGCCGCGGCCACTACGAGCGCGTGATCGCCGCCGTCGCGCGCGCACACACGAGCGTGTGGATCGCGACCGCGAACGTGAAGGAGCTGCTCGTCGAGGACACGCGGCCGCGCCGGCGCCGCGCGAGCTACGTGTCGATCCTCGCGATCCTCGACGACCTCGCCGCACGTGGCGTCGAGCTGCGCCTCCTGCACGCCGAGCTGCCGTCGGGGCCGTTCCGCACCGAGCTGCAGGAGCACCCGCGCCTCGTGGGCGGCGAGCTCGCGCTGCGCCGCTGCCCGCGCGTGCACATGAAGCTGGTCGTCGTCGACGGCGCGCTGCTGTACCTCGGCAGCGCGAACTGGACCGGCGCCGGCCTCGGCGCGAAGGGCTCGGGCCGCCGCAACTTCGAGCTCGGCATCGCGACCGACGACGCGCAGCTGCTCGACGAGGTCCAGGCGATGTTCGAGCACGTGTGGACGGGCGCGGCCTGCGCGGGGTGCCGCCTCCGCGACGAGTGCCCGGGACCGCTCGACGAGCTCCCTGATTCCACGTAGTTGCACGCCCGTGTAACCGTGGACTAGGGGTGGTGCACCATGGTGTTGAGTGATCGTGGCCGCGGCGTACGTCGAAGACATCCTGCTCGTCGATCGGTGCTTGACCGGCGAGCCCGCCGCCACGCGCGAGCTGTTCCGCCGGCACCGCGGCCGCGTGCACGCGTGCCTGTTCCGCGTGCTCGGCCACAACCGCGACATGGACGACCTGCTCCAGGACGCGTTCCTCCAGGTCTTCCAGTCCTTGCGCGGCTGGCGCGCGGAGGCGAGCCTGGCGACGTGGATCGATCGCGTCGCCGTGCGCGTGGCCTACCGCTACCTCTCGCAGCGCGGGCGCCGCGTCCCGACCGAGGCGCTCGTGGATGACGAGGCGGCCCCGGCGCGCGACGAGGGCCCCGGCGCGTCGCGCCAGATGGCGCGCGACGGCGTGGCCCGCCTGTACGCCGTCCTCGACGAGCTGTCGCCGGCGGCGCGGCTCGCGTTCACGCTCCACGAGATCGACGGGCGCACGATCGCCGAGACCGCCGAGCTGGTCGGCTCGTCGGTGACGGCGACGAAGCTGCGCGTGTGGCGCGCCCGCAAGCGGATCGAGGCGGCGGCCGCCGAAGACCCGATCCTCAGCCAGTTCCTCGACCCGACCGCGCTCGACCGGGAGGTGGCTCCGTGAAGCTCGTCGGACGCATTCCGGTCGATCCGCTCGACGACGAGCGGCTCACGAACATCGAGCGGCGCATCGTCGCCGGCGCCGCGGATGCCGCCGCGCGCGGCCGGCCCGCGCGCGAGTCGCGGATGCACGTGGTGCTCGGCTTCGCGATCGCCGCGGTCGCGGTGCTGATCGCCGGCGTCATCGGGTGGCGCCTGCGCGGCCCGGGCGAGGCGCGCGTCGCCGCGGCCGAGGCCCCGCTGCACATCCGCAGCGACCGCGAGCGCGCGACGGTGGACCTCGGCGACGCGACGATCGCGAGCGACCCGGCGTCGGCGTTCACGGTGACGCGCCCCGACGGCGGCGTGCTCGTCGCGCTCGCGCGCGGCCGCGTCGAGCTCGAGGTCCAAAAGCGCGGCGACCGCGCGCCGCTCGTCGTGCGCGCCGGCGACACCGACGTGATCGTCGTCGGCACGCACTTCTCCGTCGACTACGGCGACGGCCGTGGTGACGTCGACGTCCGCGTCACCGAGGGTGTCGTGCGCGTCGTGCACAAGCAGAAGGAGACGCGCCTCGCCGCCGGGCAGGCGTGGACCACGCGCCGGGGGCTCGTCGCGATCGCCGAGCTCGAGCGCCTCGCCGCGGTGCAGGCGCCGGGCGCCGGCGGCGAGGTCGAGATCGACATGGGGGCGACGGTCGTCGAGCCGGCGCGCAAGCCGACGCCGCCTCCGCCGAACAAGCCCGCCGGGACCGGGACCGGGAGTGGCGCGACCGCGCCCGAGAGCGTCGCGCGCCCCGGCGGCAACCGCACGCCGCCGGCGCCCGAGCGCCCCGCGGCTCCCGCGCCCGCGGATCCGAACACCGATCTGAAGACGCAGATCCGCCGCCAGCTCGTCGCGCCCGCGCTCGACGTCGGCGAGACCGCTCCCGCGAAGGCGATCGGCCGGTACCTCGACATCGTCAACGACAAGAAGAAGCTCGGCGAGGAGGCGTCGCAGGCGTTCTACAGCATCGCCGTCACGCAGCACCTCCGCCTCGGCGACACGCAGGCCGCGCTGCGCACGCTCGACGGCTACCTGCGCCGCTTCGTCGGCCTCGAGGGCAGCAAGCAGTACCAGGAGGCGCTGTGGCTGCGCGTGCGCGTGCGCTGCCTCGCCGCCGTGGACGACAGCTGCCGGCAGGCGGCGATGGCGTACGTGCAGAAGCACCCCGACGGCCCGCGCGGCGTCGTGGCCGACCGGATCACGAACTCGCGGTAGAAGCACACATCCTCCTCCATCCCCGGTCGCGTAGAATCGGACGCGATGGAGCGGCCGATGGTCGTGATCGACCTCCAGCAGGAGCCGCGGCTCGCGCGCGACCTCACGGCCGGCGGCGTGTTCGTCCAGGGCTGCGCGCTCGCGATCAACGCGGAGTGCTCGCTCGTGGTGCGCGGGCCGAGCGACGAGCTGTGCCTGACGGCACGCGTGGTGTTCGTCGACGGCAACCGCGGCGCCGGGCTCGAGCTCGTCGGGTTCGGCGCGGCGATGCGCGCGCAGCTGACGGCGCTCGCGGCGGCGGGCAGCGGCGAGACGCCCGTGCCGCCCGCGCTCGACGAGGAGGACCTCGCGCGCGCGCGCCGCGCCGCCGCCGCGCCCGCCGATGCCGCTTACCGGAAACCTGCGCGCCATCGTCGCGATGCTGGCCGCCTGCGCCGCCTTCGCCGGCATGGACGCGCTGCTGAAGGTGCTGGCCGGCACCTATCCGCCGTTCCAGGTGACGGCGCTGCGCGGCCTGTCGGCGATGCCGCTGGTGGGCCTGTACCTGCTGTGGCGCGGCGAGGTGCGCGCGGTGTTCGGGCGGCGCCTGCGCTGGGGCCTGCACCTGCTGCGCGGCGTGGTCATCGTGGTGATGCTGGCGCTGTTCACCTTCGGGCTGAAGACGCTGGGTCTGGCCGAGGCCTACACGCTGACCTTCATCGCGCCGATGGTCATCACCATGCTGTCGGTGCCGATGCTCAAGGAGGTGGTGCCGCCGCGCCACTGGGTGGCCATTGCCGTCGGCCTGTGCGGCGTGGTGGTGGCGCTGCGGCCCGACCAGAGCGCCTTCTTGTCCATCGGCGCGCTGGCGGTGCTGGCGGCGGCCATTTGCTACGCGCTGTCCAACGTGCTGGGCCGGCTCATCAGCCGCACCGAGCCGAGCGCGACGCTGCTGTTCTGGACCACCGGCAGCATGGCGCTCGGCGGCAGCCTGATCGCCGCGGCGCAGTGGGTGCCGGTGCAGGGCGCGCATGCGCCGGTGCTGGTGGGGCTGGCGATCACCGGCTTCCTGGGGCAGCTGGCGATCATCGAGG
>JAHBVW010000063.1 GCA_019637375.1 Deltaproteobacteria bacterium
GCAGGAGGTCACCCGCGAGGACATGTCCGAGCACGGCAAGGGGGCATCGAGGCGAGGCGCAGCCGCGGGAGCACGCTCGAGCACAGCGTGCGCGTCGGGATCCTCGCGAGGGGCGGCCGCACGCACGAGTGCGCGCACGTCGGGAGCGACTCGCCTGCATGCGTCGGGATTGCACGCCTGCGCGCACATCACGATTGCACGCCGGCGTGCACAGGCAATGAGGCGCACCTTGGACACCACTGTTCGCGTTCGGTTGCACGTGATTTCTCCGTCGAGAAATGCGCGGCGAAGCGTAGAATCGCGAGCGATGGGGAACAGGTGCGCAACGTTCGTGGTGATCACGGTGGTGGCGGGGACGGCGTCGGCGGATGTCATCGTCGGGGATGCGGTGGATCCGCCGGAGACGCGGCCGCCGGGGGAGGTGAGGCCGGCGGCGAGGCCGAGGGTGGTGAGGGCGGCGTACGACGAGCCGGCGCCGCTGTGGGGTGGGGGCGTGCGGATGACGGGGTTGTCGGGGATCGGGGCGCTGCCGGGGCGGAATTATGGAGGGGAGCTCGCGGTGCACGTGCGGCACGACGAGGTGTTCGGCGAGCTGGCGCTCGGGCGCGTGCGGCCGGAGAAGAGCTATGTCGTCGTCGGGGACGCGCCGGCGCAGCGCACCGAGCTCGGGCTGGATACGTGGACGGCGCGCGCGGGGTGGGCGTCGCGCACGAAGCCGCTGCGCGCGTGGGGGCTCGCCGAGGTCGGCGAGCTCGCGAACCCCGAGGGGATGTTCGGCGGGATCGCGCGCATGGTCACGATGCAGATGCCGGCGGAGCGGCGCTGGGTCGCGGTCGGCGGTGGGTTCGGCGTCGCGTGGCCGTTCTCGTCGCACGGGCGCCTCGTCGGTGCCCTCGAGGTCGCGGTGCCGCTCGACCGCAGCGCCGTCATGACCGACCGCGGGCCGTTCGAGCCCGATCCCGCCGTCGCGCGCACGACGCTCGGCCTCGAGGTCGGCTGGAAGTAGCGACACCCCGCGACGCCGCGATGACACCTACGGCGATGAAGCTCGCTGCGCTCGCCCTGCTCGCACTCACCGCGGCGCCCGCGCCCGCGCCCGTGGCGGCGGACCCCGTCGTCGTCGCGAAGGTCGCCGAGCTGCCGGAGGTCCCGCACTGCGGCATCTTCGCGATCCGCGCGGTCGTGCGCTTCGACGTCGAGCGCGTCGTCGCGGGCACGTTCGGCGCCCGCGAGGTCTACGCGGTCGTCCTGTGCCCGGAGCTGCTCGCGGTGGGCGAGGTGCGCGAGGTGCGCGAGGTGCGCAAGCTGAAGCTCGCGCCGCCGCCGCCGGCGCAGGAGTACCTCGACACGCTGAAGCGGGGCGCGCCGAGGTTCACGGCGGTCGACGTCACCCGTCCGTAGGGTCCGACACGGCGTGCGCGCGCAGCCCCTCGGCGTCGCCCGAGCGGATCAGGATGTGCGCCCAGAGGAGCCGCTGGCGCAGCTCGGGCGCCAGGGCGGCGGTGCGCAGCTCCACGGCGAGCGCGAGGTCGTGATGGCTCCGCGGTGGCGCGCGCAGCTCGTCGGCGATCGCGTGCATGCGCGCGATCTCGAGGTCGTGATCCCGCGCGGCCCCGGCCTCGACGATGGCGAGCTCCGCGCAGCACAGCCGATCCACCTCGCGCACCTCGCACGGCCGGCGCGGCGCTCGCGCGGCGATCGCCGCCGCGATCTCCGCCGGGGCGACGAGGCCGGGCCCGAGCACCTCGCGCAGCTTCCCGAGCGGCCCCCATGCGAGGGCGAGGTGCGTCGGGTTGTCCGCGATCGCCGCGAGCCGGCCGAGCTCGGTCTCGCCGGCCCCGGTGGCTCCGGTCGCGAGCTGTGCGAGGCCGCGCAGCAGGTGCACGCTCGCGCTCGGCGGCAGCGCGGCGAGCGCCTCGATCGCCGCGAGCGGGTCGCGTAGCCACAGCAGCGCGCGGGCGCGGTGCTGGACCAGCTCGGCGTCGCCGCCGTCGCGCAGGAGCTCGTCGACGGCGGCGAGGATCTCCGCCGCATCCGCCCAGCGATCGTGCCGCTCGATCAGCTCGTGGAGCACCGCGATCGCACGGCCGCGCCGGCCCGTCCGCCCGAGCGCGATCACGTGGTCCGTGGACGCGACGCCCGGGTGGGCCTCGTACAGCGCGATCGCGTCGTCGGGGCGAGCGAGCGTGTCGCGCAGCATGCGGCCGAGCACGGCGACCGCATACGGCGGGCGCTCCGCCCACAGCGGCACCGCGAGCTGCACGTGGGCGAGCGCGGCGCGGTACCGCCCGAGCAGGTCGCGCTCGTCCCACGCGTCGTGGAAGTCGAGCGTGAGCTTCTCGATCGTCGCGATGCGCCCGCTCGCCACCAGCCGCCCGACGATCTCCAGCGCGCTCGCGTTCCGCACCTCCAGGTGCCTCACGCCCTGTAGCAGCTTGCCGTCAAAGACATCGGCGAGCTCGGCGAGCGAGGCCTCGCCCCCCTCGACGACCAGGTGCGCGACGTCCGGCGCGGTCGCGAGCGCGCGCGCGATCGTCCCCGCACCACCGGGCCGCACGCGCAGCGCGAGCCGCTCGAGCGCGAGCGCGGCGAGCCCGCCGAGGTCCGGCAGCGCGCTCCCGCGCAGCTCCAGATCGACGACACCGGGAAACACGCGCGCGAGGTCGGCCGGCGTTCCGGGCACCATGCGCTTCACGACGCTGCCGTGCGCGAGCCTGCGCACGCGCGGGCGCGGCGGCCATGCGGCGAGCACCTTCTCGGCGAGGCGGAGGTCGTTCGGCACGTCGAGGTGCCGCACGAACTGGAGCGCGCGGTGCGCGAGCCACGCCGGCGCCACCCGGATCGCCGAGACCGCGCGCCGGCCGAGCACGAGCGCGTCGACGGTGCCGAGGTGCCAGGCGACGATCGTCGTGTGCGGCAGGCCGGGCAGCGCGAGCTCCGCCTCGGTGCAGGCGCGCAGCTCCGCGAGGCGGCGACGCAGCGCGGGATCGCTCGCCGCGCGGTGCGCGTACACGATGTGCTCGCCGAGCGGATCGCCGATGCTCTGCAGCCAGTCGGCGTACACGAGGCGCGGCTCGACCGCATCGAGCTCGGCGGCGATCGCCGCGACGAGCTCGGCCTCGCGCGCCGAGCCGAGGCGCGGCTCGACCGCATCGAGCTCGGCGGCGATCGCCGCGACGAGCTCGGCCTCGCGCGCCGAGCTCAGGCGCGACCCGCGAGCCGCTCGGCGAGTTGCCGGTGGTCGCGGCTGCCGACGATCGCGCGCGCCGGGGCAGGGTGGACCGCGCGGTGCTCGGCGTGCGCCCGCTTCATCGCGCGGACGCGCGCCGCGGACTCGCCGATCCGCCGCCGCAGCTCCGCATCGCGCTCGGCCTCGCGCCGCAGCGCCGCCTCGGCGGCTACCTGGTGCGCCTCGTCGCGGCACAGCAGCAGCACGTCGCAGCCCGCGCGGATCGCGGCGACCGCCGCCGCCTCGACGCCGACGTGGTCCGCGATCGCCTTCATGTCGAGGTCGTCGCTCACGATCACGCCCTCGTACCCGAGCTTCTCGCGCAGGAGGCCGGTGATCACCGCGCGCGACAGCGTCGCCGGCACCGTCGCATCGAGCGCGCCGAACACCACGTGCGCCGTCATGATCATCGGCAGCTTCGCCGCGGCCGCGCGCGCGAACGGCAAGAGCTCGACGCGCTCGAGCCGCTCCCACGCGTGGTCGATGCGCGGCAGCTCGAGGTGGCTGTCCGTGCTCGTGTCGCCGTGGCCGGGGAAGTGCTTGCCGCACGCGAGCATCCCCGCGCCGGCGAGCCCGCGCGCGAACGCGAGGGCCCGGCGCGCCGCGACCTCGGCCTCGGTGCCGAACGCGCGGTCGCCGATGATCGGGTTCGCCGGGTTCGTGTGCACGTCGAGCACCGGCGCGAAGTCGATGTCGAAGCCGAGCGCGTGCAGCTCGCGCCCCATCGCGAGCCCGACGTCGTGCGCGACGCCCTCGTCAGCGCCGGCCGGCAGCCCGTCGTGGGCGCGCATCGGCGGCCACAGCGTCGCCGGCGCGCGCACGCGCTGCACGAGCCCGCCCTCCTGATCCACCGCGATCAGCGCGGGCGTGCCGTCGGGCGCCGCGCGGTGGAGCTGCCGCGTCAGCGCGACGAGCGCGTCGAGGTCGCACGTCTCCACGCCGCCGCTCGTCGCGAACGTCAGGTTGCGCTTGAACAGGATCGTCGCGCCGTACGATCCCGCGGCGAGCCGCTCGACGAGCGGCGCCGGCGCCTCCGTGCCGTGGAAGCCGACCCACAGGAGCTGACCGACGTCATCGTGCTGCACGCCGGCACAGTAGCGCCATCAGCTACTCGCCGCACGACATCGCGAAGTCGCCGTTGCCGACCTCGACGCAATCACCCGCGGGCTGGAACCCGGTCTCGAGGTCGATCGCGACGATCTCCGGGAGGTTCTGCGGCGCGCTCGCGACCGCGAGGTACACGGCGCCGACGCTCTGCGCGGGTGCCGCCGGGATCGGGTTCTCGGTCGCCTTCACGCGCAGGAACAGCTCGACGCCCGCCGTCGTCGTCTCCGATCCGAACGCGCCATCCGGAACATTCGCGACCTGCGGCTTCCATGGCCCCGTCGCCGACACGACCTGCACGCGGCAGCCGTTCGCGCACTCGGCGAGCTTCACCTTGCCGATCGCGGGCGCGCACATCTGCAGCCCGGCGGGCGCCGCGAGCTCGAAGTCGAGCACGCACTTCCGGCACGGCCCCGGCGTGCCGACGCCGCACGCGCACGCCGCATCCGCGCGGCACGCACCCGTGTGGCCGTCGTCGGTGTCGACGCACAGCTGCACGCCCGTCGTCGGCTGCGGGCCGCACACTCCCGCCGGGAGGTCGCACGCCTGCGTGAACAGCGTGCGCCCGTCGCAGTTCGTGTCGAGCCCGTCGCAGCGCTCGTCGGCGTCCTCGTGGAACTCGCGGCGCAGGTCGTCGCAGTCGCCGTGGCCGGCGCGGCGGCCGTCGCAGTCCAGGTCGGCCTCGCGCGAGCTCGCGTCGGTGGCGAGCCCCTCGACGCCGAGCTCCGGCAACAGCAGGCGCAGCTGCGGCCCGCGCACCGGCTGCCACGCGAACCCGCTCCTCCACGACGTCCCCGTGGTCGTGCACGTCACCGTCGCGCTCTCCCGCGGCGCGATCGGCGCATCGCTCGGCGCGTCCGTCAGCGGCGTCATCTCGACCGTGTACTTCGACGTCGCGCCCTTCGCGATCGTCACCGGCAGCGGATCGCCCGCGTCGTCGAGCACGGCCCCGATGCCGGAGACGCCCCCGGCCGCGTCGTACACGATCACGAACGGGATGAACGTCTCCTCCTCCGCGACGTCCGGCTCCCGCTCGATGCGCACGACGAAGCCGTCGAGCCGCGCCACGCCGTCGACGACGCCGCCCGGAGCGCGCTGGCGGTAGTAGCGCACGCGCTCCTCGGCGCGCGACCCGGGTTGCACGCGCTGATCCTCCGTCGCGATCGTCGACCGATCCGAGCTCGCGAGCACGATCTCCAGGCGCGCGACGTCGCCGGGCCCGTCGGGCGCGCGGATCGTCAACAGCGCACCGTCGTCGGGCGCGCACGCCCCGACGACGACCACGACAACGGCGGCGACGGCGAGGACGGGCGAGCGCATGGGACCTCAGTCTAACGAGGTTCGGCGATCGATCGCCCGAGCCTCGCGACCGCGTGCGACCCGGCGCACGAGCCTACCTGTCGTACCTGACAGCGGCGTCGCAGATCGCGCTCGTCAGTTGAGGTGCGGGAACGACGTGCCCTCGCCCGCGAGCTCGAGGCGCTGCGGCGACGCGGTCGCCGAGTACACGGCGATCGTGCGCACCGTCGGGAACTCGAACGCGACGACGACCTCGCGCCGGCCGTCGCCGTCGAGATCGAGCACGCCGAGCACGTGCAGCGTGACGACGTGCTTCGGGTTCGCCGGCTTCCCCGGCTCCGGAGGCGGCGCGAGGCGCAGGTTGTAGATCTGGAACGTCGGCTTGCACGCTGCGGTCGCCGTCGGCGCCGCGGTCCACTCGTGCGCGGGGCTGCGCACGCCGTCGAGGATGCCGGCGAGCGGGAACGACTCCATCTTGCCGTCGCCGTCGACGTCGACCGCGAGCGCGTCGCCCGAGATGCACGCGCCGCCCATCGTGAACGTCGTGTCCATCGGCGGCTCGTCGGGGCGCGACAGCTCGCCGACCGCGAGCCCGCACCCGCCGGTCGCCGGCGTGCACAGCACCTCCTCGCTGCGCTGGCCGTTGCCCGCATCCGACGTGCACGGCGCCGCGCCCGTGTAGGTGCCGGACGCGACCGCCTGGCCGAGCCCGACGTCCGTGAGCCCGACCGTGTCGAAGATGCCCGCGTGCTTTCCGTCCACGCCGAACACGACGAAGCGGGGCACACCGCCACGCTCCACGACGTTGGAGAGATCGGCCTGCGCATCGGTCCAGGTCGCGCCGCGCATCACGAGCGGCGTGACGGCGGGACGCCCGCCCGCGCCCTGCGGGCACATCTCGCCGACCATGATCTGACGGCCCACCGTGCTCGGGACGAGCTTGCCGCGGTCCTGTTGCTTGGTGACCGAGCCCGGCTCTGACGGCGGTTCGGGAGGACGGACGGTCGGCCCGCAACCCAGCGCGATCAGAAGCCAGGCAACGGGGGCGAGCCGCCCAAGGTCTCTAGCCATCACAAGCAACATACCGTGGTGGATCTGGACCGAGCCAATTCAAGGACGGTTGCCACAAAGCGCACCGTGCGTTTGACCCCATCGAATCGGCCTGTCTATAGTCCGCCGCGCAAATCCCCCGTGCTTTCTATGCGTTATTCAATTTCCCTCGCCGTCCTTGTGTCCCTCAGCTCCGTCGCGGACGCGCAGATTTCGCCGGGCGGCATGGGCGGCCCCGGCATGGGTGGACCGTCGAGCTCCGGTGACGACGCGAAGAAGGACGGCGTCGCCGAAGCGGCGCCCAAGACTCCCGGGCTCCTCCCCACGACCCCCGCCTTGCCCCCGCAGAAGAGCCGCCGCAAGAAGTGGAAGCTGCTCGAGCTCGACGGCTACTTCCGCGTGCGCACGGACTGGTTCAAGAACTTCAACCTGGGGTTCTCGGACGATCCGGCCCTCGGCGGCGCGCCGTTCCCGCGCCCGCTGCACTGCCAGACCACGATCACCGACTGCGATAGCTCGCCGTCCGTGTCGGGCGCGAACATGCGCCTCCGCCTCGAGCCGACGATCAACCTCAACGAGGGGACGTCGATCCACATCCAGGCCGACGTCTACGACAACCTGATCCTCGGCTCGACGCCGGCGATCGGCGACTTCAGCCAGTTCACCGACACGAACCTGCCGCCGGTCGGCGCGTTCAACAACAACCAGCAGGCGCCCGAGCGCGGCGTCAACAGCGACCGCAGCGCGATCATCATCAAGCGCGCATGGGCCGAGATCGCGGTGCCGCTCGGCATCATCAAGGTCGGCCGCATGCCCAACCAGTGGGGCATGGGCATCTTCGCGAACGGCGGCGCGTACGATCCGATCAACGGGACGTACGACTACGAGTCGGATCTCGGCGACAACGTCGACCGCGCGAGCTTCTCGGCGCTCATCCCCGGCACGAACCTGCGCGCGATGATCGCGTCCGACTGGGTGCTCACGCGCCTCGTGTCGAACCAGGCGGACCTGGGCGTCGGCCGCGAGAACCACCCGTGGAACCTCGACTCCAAGGACGACGCGAGCGCGTGGGTCGCGGTGATCTCGCGCATGGACTCGCCGCAGGAGTTCCGCGACCGCGTCGACCGCGGCGAGACCGCGTTCAACTACGGCGTCTACTTCGAGTACAAGACGCAGGAGTTCGACGACAACCTCACCGGCTTCAAGCTCGGTGGTGCGTTCGACGCCCCGTCGAAGTACGTCGTGCGCAACCTCAAGACGTACACGCCGGACCTGTGGGCCAAGCTCGGCGTCGGGCGGTTCCTGTTCGAGGCCGAGGTGGTGGGCCAGTTCGGCAGCGTGCGCCTCGACGACTACGGCCTGACGGGCCAGATCGACATCCGCAAGTTCGGCGGCACCGGCCGCCTCACGTGGCGCGGCCTCGACGGGCGCCTGCGCCTGGGCTTCGAGAGCGGCTTTGCCTCGGGCGGCCAGTTCGACAACAAGATCCCGGGCCGCACGTTCATCACGAACGCCGACCTCACGGGCCCGCCGACGAACAAGGAGCTCACGCAGTTCTTCTTCAACCGCGAGTACAAGATCGACCTGATCCTGTTCCGCCACCTGCTCGGCTCGGTGACGAACGCCGTCTACGCGAAGCCGTTCCTGTCGTACGACCTGACGAAGTCGATCCAGTTCCGCGTCGCGAACGTCACGTCGTTCGCGCTGAAGCCGGTCGCGACGCCGGGCAACGAGCCGTTCTACGGCACCGAGTTCGACGGCGACCTCTCGTACAACACGGGCAACCTGTCGCTCGGCATCGCCTACGGCGTGCTGTTCCCGTTCGGCGCGATGCGCCACCCCGCCGACGAGAACGGCGGCACGTTCGGCTTCACCGGCACCGGCGTGTCCAACGTCGGCGACCCGGGCACGGCGCACACGATCCAGTCGCGCCTCATCCTGCGCTTCTAGCGCGGGGGCCTCAGTCGGGGTCGAACAGCAGCCGGTACGTGACGAGCCCGGCGATCCCGGCGACGACCACGCCGAGCGCCACGAGCGTGAGCGCCGGATCCGAGCCGCCGCCGCCGTCGGTGCACGGCTCCCGGCCTTCTCCACCGGGGCCGCCGCACAGCACGCCGCCGCCGCCGCTGCCGCCCGACATCAGCGCGGACGTCGTCCCGGCGAGGATGGGGACGTGGCCGCACGCCTGCGCTGCGAGCGCGCACGCGATCGCGAGCTTCTGCATGGCGCCGCCACGATGCGCGCCACGTGCCGCGAACGACTCCCGCTAGAGCTCTGCGATCGCCGACGACAGACGATCCACGGCGACGAGCTTCATCCCCGCGGCTCCCGCGCGATCGAGGCGGGCGGCGTTCTGCTGCGGGATCAGCGCGCGGCGGAACCCGAGCCGCGCGGCCTCGGCGAGGCGCTGCTCGCACAGCGGGACCGCGCGCACCTCGCCCGCGAGGCCGAGCTCGCCGAACACGATCGTGTGCGGATCGATCGCGCGGCCGCGCGCGGACGAGGCGATCGCGCAGGCCACGCCGAGATCGATCGCGGGCTCGCTGAGCTTGAGCCCGCCCGCCACGTTGACGAACACGTCGCGGTCGAGGACGTCGCACGACGCGCGCTGCGCGAGCACGGCGAGCAGGAGCGCCACGCGGTTGCCGTCGACGCCGGCGGCCGTGCGCCGCCCGATCCCGGCCATCGCGGGCGCGACGAGCGCCTGTACCTCGACGAGCAACGGGCGCGCACCGTCGGCGGAGGCCACGACCACCGAGCCGGGAGCGCCGACCGGGCGCTCGGCGAGCAGGTGCGCGGACGGGTTCGCGACCTCGACCATGCCGGCGCCGCGCATCTCGAACACGCCGATCTCCTGCGTCGAGCCGAACCGGTTCTTGTGCGCGCGCAGGACGCGGTACGGGCCGCCGTCGCCCTCGAGCTGCAGCACGACGTCGACGAGGTGCTCGAGCGTCTTGGGGCCGGCGATCCCGCCGTCCTTGGTGACGTGGCCGACGACGATCGTCGGCGTCCCCGACGTCTTTGCGAACTGCATGAGGCGCGCGGCGCACTCGCGCACCTGCGCGAGCGAGCCGGGGATCGAGTCGAGCGACGGCGTGTACACCGTCTGGATCGAGTCGACGGCGAGGAGCGCCGGCTGCTGCGCCGCCGCGATCGCGAGGATGCGATCGACGTCCGTCTCCGCGACGACGGACAGCTGCGCCGTGGCGGCGCCGACCCGCCGCGCGCGCATCGCGGTCTGCGCGACGGACTCCTCGCCGGTCGCGTACAGGATCTGGGCCTGCGCGTCGGCCTGCGCCGCCGCCGCGAGGTCGCGCGCGCCGCGCTGGAGCTCGGCGACGTCGCGCATCGACACGCCGCACGAGCCGACGAACCCCGCGAGCGCCTGCACGAGCAGCGTCGATTTGCCGACGCCGGGGTCGCCGCCGAGCAGCACGAGGCACCCGGGCACGAGGCCGCCGCCGAGCACGCGATCGAGCTCGCCGATCCCCGACGCGATCCGGTCCGCGCCGCCGAGCTCGCGCACCGCCGTGATCGGCATCGGCTCGGCACCGTCGGCGATCCCCGCCGGACTCGGGCGCGGCGCCGCCCCACCGCGCGGCCCGCGCTCGACGTGCTCCACCATCGTCGACCACGAGCGGCACGCGGGGCAGCGCCCGAGCCACTTCAGCTCGGTATGGCCGCAGCTCGTGCAGCCATAGCTCGTCCTCGGCGCGCGCACCTTCGGCATCGGCGCGCAGTCGTACCACCCGGGTCTGACGCCCCCGGCTACTTCTTGCGGTCGCGCTCGCGGTCGCGCTTGGACCCGTTCGAGTGCAGCGGGTTCGTCGACGGCGCGTTCTTCATGATCTTGTGCGTGCGCTTCATGCACTCGTCCTCGGACTCGGTGTCGTCCTTGGCGAACGACACGAGCGGCGACTGCGCGATCGCCTCGTCGTACTCGTCCTTCGTGAGGCGGTCGCGCTGCTTCATGATCTTGAGGATGCTCGCGATCTTGACCTCGCTCTGCGGCCACAGCCTGTTCTGGCAGTACTGCTGGTAGCTCGGGCGCGGGCGCGGGAGGATGCTCGAGAAGAACGCGGCCTCGTTCGGCGTGATCTTCGCGGCGACCTTGCCGAAGTAGGCCTCGGCCGCCGGGCCGATGCCGAAGATGCCGGGGCCGTACTCGATGACGTTGAAGTAGATCTCGAGGATGCGCTCCTTCTTGAGCGTGTTCTCGACGTGCCACGTGAGGAACAGCTCCTGGAGCTTTCGCGCGAGCGTCTTCTCCCGGTAGAGCAGCACGTTCTTCACGAGCTGCATCGTGATCGACGACGCGCCCTGCCGGAACGCGCGCTGCTTGAGGTTGTTGACGAGCGCGGTGCGGAACTCCGACACGATGAAGCCGTGGTGGTAGTAGAAGTTCGAGTCCTCCGTGCTCATCACGCTCTTGACGAGGTACGGGGAGATGTCGGCGAACGGCACGAACTGCTCGTTCGAGGGGCCGACGTCGAACGAGATCCAGCGACCGGTCTCGACCTCGACGTGGTGCTTGAACTCGTCCTTCAGGCGCTTGGGGCCGTCCTTCGGCTGCTGCACGACCTTGCAGCCGTTGATGCCGACGCGCCCGTCGAGCACGAGCGCGTCGAGGTTCGCGAAGTCGATGCCGAGGCGGAGGTTCGTGTCGAACGTGCCCTGCATCTTGTAGCCGACCATGTACGGCACCATCTCGGGCGGGAACGCGTCGAGCACGCGCTGGCAGTCGGCCGGCGGGATGACGAGGTGCACGTCGACCGTCTTCACGCCCATCGGGCCGAGCTGCGGCGCCACCGGTGTGCCCACCGACTTGCCCGGCTCGGGCGGCGGGGGAGGGGCCTCGGCGACGAGGCCGTGCGGCGGGCGCTCGATCGTGCCCGTCACCGAGAACGGCAGGTCGCGCATCACGAAGTCGCCCTTCGTCAGCTCGAGGCGGCCCGCGCCGCGGTCGAAGCTGCCGGCGACGTTCGCCGCGAGGTTGACGTCGTGCACCTCCTTGTCGGCGAGGCGCCAGTGGCCGATGTTGAGGCCGGCGATGTTGAGCGCGCCGGCGAACTTCGCGCCGTTGCGGTCGACCTCGAGGTGGAGCTTGGTGTCGATCGTCGTCGACTTGTAGTCGACCACCGGCGTGCTCTCGAGGACGGCCGCGATGCGCTCGAGCTTGAACCGCTCCGCCTCGAGGTCGAGCTTCGCGGTCTGCGCGGCGGTGTCGAGGCCGCCCTTCGCGGTCCACAGCTTGCCGGGCACGCCGCCGTAGCCGCCCGTGAGGTCGATCGTGTACCGCCCGACCTGGTCGGCGTTCGGGACGATGCTGCCGGCGATCCCCGACAGCGCCATGCTCTCCGACGCCGCGATCTCGCCGCCCTCCATCGTGATCACCGGCGGCTTGCCGGTCGTCTTCTTGATGCCGATCTTCTGCACCGACGCGCGCGGCGCCGCGATCGTCGTCGCCTTCACGCCGCGCGCCTCGGCGACGATCTCGCCGATCTTCCACGTCGCGTCGCCGTCGGCGACCAGCATCGTCGCGCCGCCCTGCGCGTCGTCGACGAGCATCTTGATCTTCGTGACCTTCACCGCGCTCGGCATGAGGCGCCGCCCGCCGCCGCTCTCGCCGCCCTCACCCTCGGGAGGCTTGCGCAGCCGGTCGATGATGTCGCGCACGTTGTCCCGGCCGTCGGCGTCGCGCCGGATCGTCACGACGACGCCGTCGACGAGCACCTCGCCGAGCTCGACGCGCCCGACCAGCGACGCCACGGTGTCGAACTCGACCTCGATCCGATCGATGTGGACGAGCGGGATGTCGCCGTCGAGCGGGCCGCGGATCTCGACGTCGCGGATCGTGGCGTGCCCGAGCGACACGTCGATCGCTCCGAGCCTCACGTCGCGCCCGAGCTTGGTCGCGAGGCGCGTGCCGAGCTTGTCCCGGATCATCCACCGCCCGACTTTCGGGTAGACCACGAGCAGGCCGATCACCACGGCGGCCGCCAGCACCACCACCGTGACGAGCGGGATGATCAGCCACAGCCGTCGCCGCCTGGGCTTCACGCGCGTGCCGCCTCGCTGCACCGGCACCGTGGCGCGCGCAGGAACGCCCTGCGGACCTCCGGTGGTGGGACCACTCGAGTACTGCACGGCTCTTCCTACAACACCCTCGGGGACGGGTGCATTCGATCGATGGTCGTTCGCGCTCGCCCCAACCGGAAAAGTGTAGACCGGGCTGCGCGCCGTGACTACTTGCAGGTGCCGGCGAGGATGTGGCCCTTGTCCGGCTGCTCCACGACGACGATCAACCAATCACCGGCATCGACGGTTTGTGTGGACGAAGCGAGCGTCTTGCCCTTACCGTCGTCGATCGCGAACGTCATCCGGATCTGAGACTTGTCGACGATCTCGACGAGCGTCGCCTGACCGCCGCCCTGCTTGAGCGGGAGCTTCTCGGTCTTCTTCTTCTCGAGCGACTTGGGAAGCTTCGACAGCAGCTTGAACGTATTCCACTGCTTGAACGCGCCCTTCTGCAGGCGCTTCGCGAGCAACGCATCGATGCCGGAGTCGACGGAGGGCGTCTTGCCGCTCGTCGCCTCGACCTCGTAGAAGGAGCACGCGACCGCCGTCGGCTGTGCGGCCGCGTCGTGGGTGTGCGTGCAGATGCCGATCGCCGCGGCGACCACGATGCCCGCAAGCGGCGCTCTCATATGCCCTCCACAGTATCCGCAGGCGTTACCCAGATCACCGCTGCGTGCCCATCTTCATCCTCGATGTTGAGCACCGCGGCGTTCGCGCCCGGCGTCTCGAGCGACTCGATCACCGGCACCGCGCGCATCGCGGCCGGCTGCACGATGATCGGTGTGTTCATGCCCGTCGGCGCCGTCGGTGCCTCGCTCCCGGGGCGCAGCACGAGCGCGAGCGCCGCGACGGCACCGGCGCTCACCGCGCCCGTGATGACGTGGCCGCGGTAGCGATCGAACCACCCCGAGATCCGCCCCCACAGCCCGGCGCGCTTCGGCGCATCCTCCGTCACGGCGGGCGCCTCGGAGGCGATCTCGCGGTGGATCGTGCGCCACATGTTCTCGAAGCGGCGGTCGGGGACCGCGTCGCCCGCGAGCTCGAGGCGCCCGCGCACGAGCTCGGAGATCTCTCCGAGCGAGTCGACCACGGCGCGCGCCTCGGGATCGCGGTCGAGGCGGCCGCGCACCTCGGCGTCCAGGCGCTCGTCGAGCTCCCCGTCGGCGTGCTGCATCAGCTCGATATCGTCGCGGCTCACGTCCTGGGTCCTCTCCCCGCCGCGGCGGGAGTCGCGACCACGTCCCCGGCGGGCGCGTCGTCATTCTCGGGCTTCACGCCGAGCTCCTCGAGGAGCTCGCGCGACGGGTGCTCGATCAGGTCCAGCAGGCGCTTTTGCATGTTGCGGCGGGCGTGGAACAGCCGCGACATGATCGTACCCTTCGAGCACGCCATCGCGGTCGCCATCTCCTCGTACGAGAGGCCTTCGAGCTCGCGCATGACGAGGACGGCTCGGTGGTTGTCGGACAGCTCGTCGAGCGCCGCGTCGATGCGCGCGCGGATCTCCTTGTCCATCAGCGCCCGCCCGGGATTTCCTCCAAGGATTCGAGGGAGTAGCGAGTTGTCGAGGCCCTCCTCCACGCGCGACTCGTCGAGCTCGACGGGCTTTTGCCGGCGGTGCTTGCGGAGGTGGTCGATGGCAAGGTTCATGACGATGCGATACAGCCAGGTGTAGAAGCTGGAGTTGCCCTCGAACTTGTCTAAATATTTGTGAGCCTTGATGAAGGCGTCCTGGACCACGTCGAGCGCGTCGTCCTGGTGGCGCAGGACACCATACGCCAGGGCGTAGGCGCGGCGGTGATACCGCTCGAACAACGTCTTGAACGCATCGCGGTCGCCGCGGCGAGCAGCGAGGACGAGCTCGGTGTCGTCGAGAGGGTCACGCGTCGAGATGGACGCTTTGTGCCCCGGCTTATTCACGCCGGGGCGGTTATAGCTCATGTGCGTCGCGGGGTGTCGGAAGACCACGGTAGCGCTATGCTGCGGGGGCCCGAACCGACGACGGGCGGTGGTGTCTGTCGTGGCCGAGCCTCGCGCAATCGAACCTGCATCTGTCGACGACTCCGAGGGGGTCATCGGGCGGTTCCTCGCCCGCGTGCGCACGCACCTGTACCGCCACGAGGCGCGGCGCGCGTGGGCGTACGCGATCGCGCTGTTCGCCGTGCTTGCGCTCGCGCTGCCGGTGCTCGGCCACCTCGTCGGGCAGCGCCGCGCGACGGCGTTCGCGGTGCTCGGCATCGGCGGGATGGCCGCCGTGCTCGCGCTGATCTCGGCCGTCGTCGTCGGGCTCGTCGCGCCGCGCCGGCGCTGGGGCGACGACGCGGAGCTCGCGCGCTGGGTCGGCACGCGCAAGCAGGACGTCGCGTCGGACCTGTTGTCGTCGGTGCAGCTCGCGAGCACGCCGGTGCGCCCGGGATCGCCGTCGAAGGAGCTCGTCGGGGCGCTGCTCGCGACGACGTCCGCGCGGCTCGACGGCGTCGAGCCCGAGGCGCTGATCCCCACCGAGCAGCTGTCGCGCGCGCAGCGGTGGGCGCTCGCCGGCACGATCGCGAACCTCGCCGCCGTCGTCCTCGCGCCCGCCGCGATCGCCGAGGGCTGGAAGCGGCTCGTCGTCGCGCCCTCGCTCCCCTACGACGGCGCGCAGCTGTCGGCGGTGCCGCTCGTCGGCGACCTCGACGCGCACCTCGACTTCCCCGCGTACACGAAGCGCCCGCCGCTCACGCTCGAGTCGGCGTCGGGCGACGTGCGCGGGTTGCCGGGCACCGTCGTCACGCTGCGCGCGCGCACGCTGGTTCCCGCCGTGTCGGGCGAGCTGCTCGTCGAGATGGGTGAGGGCGCGCCGCTCGTCGTCCCCGTCGACGTCAAGCTCGATCGCGTGACCGCGCACTTCACGATCACGAAGTCGGCGCGCTACCGGTTCGCGATCACGTCGCCCGACGGCTCGCGCGCCGTCGAGACCATCGCGCGCGCGATCGACACCGAGACGGACCAGGCGCCGACGGTGCAGCTCATGGTGCCGGCCGAGCCGCTCGACGTGTCGAACCTGCGCCGCGTCGAGCTCGCGTGGGTGATGGAGGACGACTTCGGCCTGTCGAGCGCCGAGCTCGTGTGGGAGGCAGGCGCGCGCGACGCGGCGCCCGCCAGAGGTGCGGAGAAGGGCGCGGACAAAGGTGCCGAGAAGGACCGCGGCAGGAAGCCGCTGCAGCTCGACGGCATCGGGGCGCGCGCGCAGGGCCGCGTCCTGTGGGACATCGCCGAGGTCTCGGTGCCGAGCGGCGGCGAGGTCCGCTACTGGATCGAGGCGAAGGACAACGACACCGTCAGCGGCGCGAAGGTCGGGCGGTCGCGCGAGTACCACCTGAAGGTCGTGAGCCCGCGCGAGCGCCACGAGGAGACGCTCGGGCGGCAGCAGGAGGTCGCCGAGAAGCTGCTCCGGAACCTGGCGCTGCGCCTGACGATGAAGTCCGACGACGCCGAGGCGCGCGAGGAGCTCGCGCGGCAGCTGCGCGAGGCGGTCGTGGAGCTCGGCGCGGTGACCGCCGCGTACGAGAAGGACCCGCACACGTCGGACGCGATGCGCAAGGCGCTCGCGCAGATGCACCGGCGGCTCGACGAGCTGCTCGGCACGGAGCAGCGCATCGTGCCCAAGGGCGCGCCCGCGAAGCGCGGTGCCTACACGGGCATCGACGCACAGATGATCGGCGAGCTCGAGGAGGATGCGATCATCCTCGCCGACTGGCTCGACCGCGAGCGCATGGAGGGCCTGCTCGACGTCTCCGACGAGATCGTCGCGCACCAGAAGCGGCTCGCCGACCTGCTCGCGCAGTACCAGCGCACCAAGGACGCGCGCCTGCTCGACGAGATCGAGCGCGAGATGCGGGCGCTCGACCGCTCGTTCGCCGAGCTCGACAAGCACCGGCGCGGCATGCCCGAGGACGTGCTCGATCAGTACGTGCACCGCGACGCGATGCACGCGGCGCAGGGCAGCTCGTGCCTCGACGACGTGCGCAAGCTCGTGCGCGCCGGGCAGGTCGCGCAGGCGCAGCAGAAGCTCGAGCAGTGCCGCGCGCAGACGGACCGCGCGTCGTCGGCGCTCGAGGGCTCGCTCGCCGGGCTGCGCGGGGACAAGTTCACCGAGGAGCAGAAGAAGCTCGACGAGGTCATGAACGAGCTCCGCGACGTCGCGAAGGACCAGGACGACATCTCCGCGGAGGCGAACCGGTTGTTCGAGTCGTACGCGCAGAAGGCGGCGGAGGTCGGCAAGGAGGCGCGGCGCGAGGCGAGCAAGAAGGTGGGCGCGCTCGTCGAGAAGCTGCGCAAGAAGCTGAAGGACGTCGACGCGACGGGCCTGACGCCGTTCGCGAAGGAGGAGCTCGACATCGTCGAGCGGCGCCTCAACGACGTCGAGCACATGGTGTCCGAGGGCGACCTCGGCGAGGCGCTCGGCATGGCGCACCAGGCGAAGTCGAGCCTCGACACGATCGCGGGCGAGCTCGAGGCGGCGCTCGAGGACGATCCGAAGTCGAAGTGGGCCGATGCGACGCAGCAGGCGCTCGACGGCGTCGTGCGGTCGGTGCCCGTCGCGAAGGAGCTGATCACCGAGCTGCAGGGGCTATCGCCCAAGCCGGAGAAGATCATGTCGCCCGACGACCTCGCGGCGCTCGAGCGGCTGCGCCGGCGGCAGGCGATGACGAAGGAGCGCACGAAGCGGCTCGGCGAGCGCACGAAGGCGATGGGGCCCGAGCTGCCCGGCGACACGGCGGCCGAGCTCGCGAAGAAGCTCGGCGCGGCCGGCGACAAGATGGGCACCGCCGACGAGCGCATGAAGGCGAAGGACCCGTCGGGCACGCGGCAGGCGACGCGCGCGGCGTCCGATGCGCTCGCGAAGGCGCGCGAGCGTGCGCGGCAGGCGGCGCGCCAGGCGCAGGAGGGCGCGGTCGCCGACGAGCCGATCAAGATCCCGGGCGCCGACGAGTACCGCCCGCCGCAGCGCTTCCGCGAGGACCTGCTCGAGGCGATGAAGAAGAAGGGCGCGAGCGGCTACGACGAGCAGCTCAAGCGCTACTACGAGGAGCTGATCAAGTGAGGCGCGCGCTGGTGATCCTCGTCGCGCTGGCGGCGACGGCCGAGGCGAAGCGCGATCGCAACTTCTCCGGCGACGTGACGAAGGCCGAGCGCTACCTCCAGTCGGCGCAGCTCGACGCGGCGCGCGCGCTGACGGCGGACCTCGAGAAGCGCGCGTCGGATGCGCCCGAGGTGCTGTGGCTGAAGGCCGAGCTCGCGTTTTTGACGGGCGAGTACGCGCAGGCGGTGAGGCTGCTCGAGAAGGTCCCCGACAGCGCCGTCGACGGCAACGTCGCGATGACGCGCAAGCTCGCGCGCCAGTCGCTCGCGGTGACGGAGACGTTCCTCGAGGTGAAGTCGCCGAAGGGTCACTTCGTCATCCGCCACGCGCCGGGGCCGGACGCGACGATCGCGCAGCTCGCGGGCGAGACGCTCGACGCGGCGTGGGAGACCGTCGGCGAGGACCTCGGCCTGAAACCGGCCGACCCGATCCGCGTCGAGCTGCTCGGCGCGCCGGCGGACCTCGCGAAGCTGTCGCCGCTGACCGAGGCGGACATCGAGACGACGGGGACGATCGCGCTGTCGAAGTACAACAAGCTGATGGTCGTGTCGCCGCGCGCGACGATCTTCGGCTACCCGTGGATGGACACGCTCGCGCACGAGTACACGCACCTGATCGTGTCGCGGCTCTCGCACGACAACGTGCCGGTGTGGCTGCAGGAGGGCCTCGCGCGGTTCGAGCAGACGCGGTGGCGCAAGGCGCCGGGCGTGCAGCTGAGCGCGACGGAGACCGAGCGGCTCGCCGCCGGGCTGCGCAAGGGGCGCCTCATCACGTTCGACGAGATGCACCCGTCGATGGCGAAGCTGCCGAGCCAGGAGGCGGCGGCGCTCGCGTACGCCGAGGTGTACACGTTCGTCGGGTGGATGCACGGCAAGGTCGGCTACAAGGGCATCCGCGAGGCGGTGTCGGCGCAGCGCGACGGCAAAAGCGCGCGGCGCGCGGTGGCCGAGGTGCTCGGCGCCGCGTGGCCCGCCGTCGAGAAGGGCTGGCAGGCGAGCCTGAAGGTGCCGGCGGCGCCGGCGCGCGCGGGCAAGCCCATCAAGTTCGGCAAGGGCGGGATGGACAGCGAGAACCTCGGGCTCGAGGCCGTGAACAAGGCGGCGAAGAAGCACGCGCGCCTGGGCGGGATGCTGCGGGCGCGCGGTTCGCTCGAGGCGGCGGCGATCGAGTACGAGAAGGCGCTCGCCGCGGGCGGGCCGGACCCGTTCGTGTCGGGGAAGCTCGCGCGCACGCTCGTCGAGCTCGGCCGCAACGACCGCGCGATCGAGCTGGCGACGCCGCTCGTCGCGGCGGACGACCACGACGCCGTCGCGGCGGTGACGCTCGCGATGGCGCGCGCGGCGAAGGCGGAGTGGCCGCAGGCGGTCACGGCGTACGAGCAGGGGCTCCGCGTGAGTCCTTTCGATCCGACTACCCGATGTGGCCTCGCCGAGGCCTACTCTCAAACCAAGGACCCGCGGGCCGCGCGCGAACGCGCCGCGTGTACGCAGCTGAAGCACTGATGACCCCACGCACTCCAAGCCACGGCGAGCCCAAGCTCGCCGAGATCACGCCGCTCCGGCGCGAGCAGGACACCGAGCTCGTGCCCACCCTGCAGCCCTCCGACGAGGACCCCGCGGCCGCGAGCAAGCCGGTGCCGGCCGCGCGCTCGGACCTCGACGCCGTCGCGGAGCTGGCGGAGGCGCACGACCAGATCGTCGCGGAGATCGAGAAGCGCATCATCGGCCAGCGCAAGGTGATCGAGCAGCTGCTCGTCGCGCTGTTCGCGCGCGGGCACACGCTGTTCGTCGGCGTGCCCGGCCTCGCGAAGACGCTGCTGATCTCGACGCTCGCCGAGACGCTGAACCTGTCGTTCAACCGCATCCAGTTCACGCCGGACCTCATGCCCGCCGACATCACGGGCACCGAGGTGCTCGAGGAGGACCACACGACGGGGCGGCGCGTGTTCCGCTTCCTCAAGGGGCCGGTGTTCGCGAACCTCGTGCTCGCCGACGAGATCAACCGCACGCCGCCGAAGACGCAGGCGGCGCTCCTGCAGTCGATGCAGGAGTACCGCGTGACGGCGGGCGGCACGACGCACGACCTGCCGCTGCCGTTCCTCGTGTTCGCGACGCAGAACCCGGTCGAGCAGGAGGGCACGTACCCGCTGCCCGAGGCGCAGCTCGACCGCTTCATGTTCCAGGTCGACGTCGACTATCCGTCGGAGTCCGAGGAGGAGGAGATCGTCCGCCTGCAGACGAGCGATCACCGGCCCGAGCTCGTGCGCGTGCTGTCGCCGCAGCGGATCATGCAGCTGCAGGACCTCGTGCGGCGCGTGCCGGCGGCGGATCACGTCGTGAAGTACGCGGTGGCGCTGGCGCGGGCGACGCGGCCGACGTCGCCGACGGCGCCGGCGTTCGTGAAAGAGGCCGTGTCGTGGGGCGCGGGCCCGCGCGCGTCGCAGTTCCTGATCCTGGCGGCGAAGGCGCGGGCGATCCTCGACGGGCGCTTCGCCGTGTCGACGGACGACGTGTCCGCGCTCGCGCGCCCGACGCTGCAGCACCGCCTGATCCTCAACTACCGCGCCGAGGCCGAGGGGATCCGCGCGGGCGCGCTGGTCGACCGGCTCCTCGGCGTCGTCTCGCCGTGACGATCGGGATCGATCCCGCGCTGCTCGCGCGCTACGGCTCGCTGGCGATCAAGGCACGCGTGATCGTCGAGGGCGCGCTCAGCGGCATGCACCGCGCGAGCGTGCACGGCTCGTCGGTGGAGTTCGCCCAGCACAAGGAGTACTCGCCGGGCGACGAGCTGCGCCACGTCGACTGGAAGGCGTACGCGAAGCAGGATCGCTATTACGTCAAGCAGTTCGAGCAGGAGTCGCAGCTGACGGTCTACCTCGTGCTGGATGCCAGTGCGTCGATGGCGTTCGGCGGCGGTGCGATTCCGAAGATCGAGTATGCGGGACTGGCACTCGCGGCGATTGCCTATCTCGTGGTGCAGCAGCAGGACAAGGTGGGGTTGCTCGCGTGCGGCGACAAGCAGATCGAGACGTTCGTGCCGCCGCGCGGGCGCACGAACCACCTGCACGACCTGCTCGGGGTGCTCGACGGCGTCGTCACCGCCGGCGGGCGCGGTGACGAGTCGCCGGCGCACGCGCTGCAGCGGATCGCCGAGCTGGCGCGGCGCAAGCGCGCGCTGATCGTGGTGGCGAGCGACCTGTTCGACGCCGAGGACGAGACGCTGGCGACGCTCGCGCGGCTGCGCGCGCAGCGCCACGACGTGTCGGTGCTGCACCTCATCGATCCGCACGAGCGCGCGTTCCCGTACGACGGGCTCACGCAGTTCGAGTCGCTCGAGTCGGCGCACAAGCTGCTCGTCAACCCGAACGCCGTGCGCGCCGACTACCTCGCGCGCATGGCGGCGTTCCTCGCGCGCTGCAAGTCGGCGATGGCGGACGCGGGTGTCGACTACCACCTCGTGGCGACGGACCAGCCGGTCGAGCGCACGCTGCTCGACCTGATCATGGCGCGCTCGCGGCTCGGCCCGGGGAAGGGCGGCGGTCGCGATCGCCGCATGGAGGTCGGGTAGTGGGGTTCCTCGCGCCGCTGATGCTCGTCGGGGTCGCGGCCCTGCTCGTGCCGATCGCGATCCACCTGATCGGGCGGCAGCGCGCGCGGGTCGTGAAGTTCGCCGCGCTCGACTTCCTGATGGCGACGAAGCGGCGGACGGCGCGCAAGTTCCGGCTGCGCGAGCGCCTGCTGCTGCTCGTGCGCGCGATCGCGTGCGCCGCGATCGCGATCGCACTCGCGAAGCCGTACACCTCGTGCGAGACGAAGGGCCCGCAGGTCACGCGCGGGCCGCAGGCGGTGGTGCTGGTCCTCGACGACTCGTTCGCGTCGAGCTACGTCGTCGACGGCAAGCCCTGGATCCGGCGCGCGGGCGAGGAGGCGCGGCGCATCCTCACGCAGCTCGGGCCCGAGGCGGAGGTCGCGATCATCCGCGCCGCCGAGGGTGCGGATCACCCGACGGAGCTGACGCGCGACCACATCCGCCTGCGCGACCAGCTGCTCGCGCTCGAGCCGGCGGCGCGGCCGGCGGATACGACGCGGGCGCTGTCGCGCGCGGCGCAGCTGCTCGCGTCGTCGAGCCACGCGCGCAAGACCGTGTACCTGATCGGGCTCGTCGCGCGGACGGGGATCCGCGACGAGCAGGTGTGGGGCGAGGACGGGCCGCGCCTGGTGGTGGTCGACGCGCGCCCGGCGTCGATGCCGAACGTGGCGGTCACGAACCTGCGTGTGGATCCGGAGTCGGGCATCGGCACGCGCGGCGTGGCGTTCGACGCGGAGATCGCGAACTTCGATGACGCCGCGACGTCGGTGGAGGCGACGCTGCAGATCGCGGACAAGGTCGTGGCGCGCGGGCGCGTCGATCTGGCGGCGCGCCAGCGCAAGTCCAAGCGGTTCGTCGCGACGCTGCCGCCGAACGTGCGCTCGACGGATGCGTCGGTCTCGATCTCGGGCGACTCCCTCGCGATCGACGACCGCCGGTTCGTGCGCGCGTCGCTGCGCGACAAGGTGCGCGTGCTGCTGGTGGACGGCGATCCGCGCACCGTGCGGCGCGAGGACGAGCTGTTCTACCTCGAGGCCGCGCTGCGCCCCGGCGACCGCGACGACAGCGGCACGCAGGTGCGGTCGATCACCGCCGAGGAGCTCGCCGGCATCGAGCCGGGCGCGAAGGGCAAGCCGGGCGCGATCGACCTCGCGGAGTTCGACGTCGTCGTGCTCGCGAACGTCCCCGCGCTGTCCGCCGAGCGCGTCGCCGTGCTCGCGGCGTGGGTGCAGAGCGGCGGCGGCATCCTCGTCGCGCCCGGCGATCGCGTCGATCCCGCGGCCTACGACCGCACGATGCTGCCCTTGTTGCCCCAGAGCCTGCGCGATCCGATCGACACCACGTGGGGTGCGACGCCCGACGAGCGCGACAGCCGCGCGCTGCACCTCGTGAAGTGGGAGGCCGACCACCCGATCTTCACGCCGTTCCCGCCGTCGGCGCCCGACCTCGCGGACGCGAGGTTCTACAAGATCGTGCTGCTCGGCCCGACGACGAACACGTCCGAGCGCAAGGTCCTCGCGCGGTTCACGAACGGCGCGGCCGCGCTCGTCGAGGCCTCGATCGGCACCGGCAAGACGCTCCTGTTCACGTCCACGCTCGACCGCGACTGGAACGACCTCCCGATCCACCGCGGCTTCCTGCCGCTCGTCCAGCAGTCCGCGCGCCACCTCGCGCGCAAGCACTCGGCCCTCGGCGTCGCCGACCACCTCGTCGGCTCCTCGGTCGCGCTCCCCACCGGCGACCTCCAGAAGCTCGAGGTCCGCGGCCCCGACAACCTCGGCGCCGCCTACGAGGGCGACCGCATCGCCGGCCGATCCTCCATCCGCTTCAACCGCACCGACCGCCCCGGCCTCTACCGCGTCATCGGCTCCGACCAGACCGGCGCCACCCTCGAGCGCGACGAGCTCGCCTTCGTCGTCAACGTCGACCCCCGCGGCTCCGACCTCGCCCCGGCCCCCGCAAGCATGCTCCCCACCTCCGGCACCGGCGGCGGCACCGCCCCCGAGTCCACCGAGCGCCGCGTCGAGCTCTGGCACGCCCTCGCCGCGGCCCTGCTGCTCCTGCTGCTCGCCGAGGGCATCCTCGTCCAGCGCTGACCGTTCGTCCGTCGGCGCGTGCCGTGACGTCAGCGGACGACGCGGGCGCCGGGGAGCTTGCCGTCGGGGGAGGCGGGCGGCGAGGGCGGTGTGCCGGCGGTGCGCGGCGAGGTGACGCCGCCGCGGATGCGATCGGCGCCGGCGCGGCGGAGGAGGCGGAAGAGGAGGAAGCCGGTGCCGGTCGCGAGGACGCAGCCGACGGCGAGCAGCCGCCAGCGGTAGGCGCCGTGCTGGGCGGGGCGGTTCGAGGTCCAGAAGCCCGACGGGCGGTCCGACAAGATCTCGTGCTGGCGCTGCGGCGGCCGCGGCGTCTCGTCGCCTTCGGCGGACGCGGCCGCGGTCGCGGCGACGCCGGCGAGGAAGACGAGGGCGAGCACGATCCGCTTCACGGCTCGACGCATACCACGGCCCGGCCCGGCGGAGCGGCGACGAGTTGACGCACGCTTACCAGGGCTCGTGGATCTGCCGATAGCGCTCGTGGGTGCCCTGCCACTGCGTGACAGGTTCGCCGACGACGGCGTAGCGCGCGACGAGCGCGGTGACCGCGGCGCCGGGGAGCGTGGTGCCGGCGATGCAGATGTGCGCGAGGCGCGGGAGCTCCCGGAGGAGCGCGTGCAGGGTGTTCGCCTCGTCGCGGAGGTCGCACGCCGAGACGTCGAGCGCCTCGATCCGCTCGAGGAAGCGGTGCTGCACGAGCGCGGAGGCGATGCGACCGAAGTCGCGCTCGATGTTGCACAGGCCGAGCTCGCGCAGGTCGCGGCACCCGTCGAGCATCGCGAACACGGGCGCGAGGTCGCTCGGCCCGAGGGCGCGATCGAAGGTCAGCGTGTGGCTGTCGTCGGGACGGAAATCCCTCGCGACGTGGCGCGCGCCGACCCACAGGATGAAGCTCTCGAGCGCAGGGAGCTGCGACGCGGCGAGCGGCGCGACCTCGCGGGGGTCGGCGTACGGCGTGATCCACGTGAAGCGGCGCAGCTCCGTCGAGCGGAGCGGCGCCCACTCGAGGCTGGTGAGGCCGAGATCGACGAGGAGCTCGCGGATGTGCGGAAAGACGTCGAGGACGCGCGAGACGTCGTCGAGGGTGGGGCGCCGCTCGGGCCTCCGCCCGCGCGCCGGCGCCGTCCACTGCGCGTAGCGGCGGTGCGTGAAGGCGGGCAGGCTGGGGTCGTGCAACGGGCGGGCGTGCGCCTGGCGCTCGAGCGCGACCCGCCGCAGCGCGCGCGGCACCGGACCGACGGCGGCGAGCGCATCGCGCGCGAGGAAGTCGCCCTCCCCGAGGCGGAGCAGCGCCGTCCGCAGGAGGCGCGACTCGGGCGCGCGCAGCAGCGTGGCGAACGTCGGGGCGGTCGCGTCGCCGCGCACGATCGCCGTGTCGGCGAACCCGAGCTTGTAGGTGAGGGTCGTGCGGTCGTCGTCGAACCCGCCGAGGATGCGCGCGCGATCGGCCGACATCAGCTGGCGCTGCCGGTTGCCCGCGCTCCAGTGCGCGAGCCTGTCCCGGTCGGGCCTGCGCCCCGGGGCGAGGTCGTGCGAGAGCTGGATCAGCTCGCCGCGCGGGTCGCCGGCCAGCTGCAGCGCATCCGCGAGGACCAGGTAGGCGGCGTCGTCGTCGGGATCGTCCTCGAGTCGCGCGAACAGGGCCTCGACGTCGCCGGTCATCGCAGGCCGAGGCGCGCGAGGATCCATCCGACCATCGAGCTGAGGCGGAACCTCGCGTCGAACAGGTCGTCGAGGCGCGCGAGGCCGACGAGCTGGGCGACGCGCCGGCTGATCGCGGCGGCGCGCGACGCGTGCTCGATGCCGAGCATCTCGAACAGGTGCGGGCGGCCGCGCGCGTGCAGCCACGCGTCGAGCGCGCGCATCGCGGCGAGCTCGCGCGGCTCCGCGAGCGGCCACACGTCGCTGCGCCCGGCGGTGGAGCCGCTCATGTCGAGGATCGCGTTGCACGCGCGGCGCCCGGCCTCGCAGGCGCCCTCCATCGACGCGATGTTCGTGTGGGTGCGGACGTAGTCCGACGCGAGCGCGAGGTTCGCGAGCTGCGTGCGCGCCTCGGGGCGGAGCTGCCACGAGCCCGGCGGGTGCACGAGCAGGCGCGAGCCGTTCTCCGGCGGCAGGCCGCCGCTGTAGTCGACGTCGTCGTCGAGGTGCCACGAGTGGCGCAGGTCGTCGGTGAGCACGGTCTCGCCGGCGCCGTTGAGCGCGGCCTTCAGCTGCTCCCACACCTCGAGCGCGATCTCGTCGGGCGTGCACTGCTTCGCCGTCTTCGGGATGAACCTGCCCGGCGTGTCCCACTCCGAGATGTCGACGGAGATGCACCCGCCGACGCTGCCGTCGCCGAACGTGCGGCGGTACAGGCCGAGCTGGCGCCAGAACTGCGGCTGGCTGATCGCCGTCAGTGCCCACGGCGAGTCGGGGAAGAACAGGTGCCCGCGCACGAGCGGCACGTCCTCGTAGAGGTAGTACTGGATGCCGACCATCCAGCTCACGAGGTCGTCGGCGTCCGTCGTGCGCAAGACGTCGAGCACCGGATCGAAGCCGCCCATCGCCGGCGAGATCAGGCCGATCGCCCCATCGAGCGGCGCGGCGAGCACGTAATAGTCGGCGACCGCCGTGCTGCCGCCGGCGAATTGCACGGCGGTGACCCGGCCGCTGCCGTCGACGTCGATGCCCGTCGCGCGCGCGTTGCCGTACAGCGCGACCCCGCGCGCCGCGAGGTGGGCGACCCACGGATCGATCCACATCTGCGTCGTCGGCCCGCCCATCGTGCGGTCGTTCTGCGCACCCGACGTGGCGAAGTCCATGAGCAGCTGGATCGTGATCGTGCCGATCGTGCGCGCCGACCCGCGCACGCTGTCCATCGCGACCATCATGCGCGGGATGCCGCGCAGCTGGCGCTGGAACTTCAGCGAGCACCGGTCGGCATCGAGGAAGTCCCACCACGAGACCGCCTCGTACTCCGAGAGCCGCCGCGCATCGCAGGCTGTCGCAAACTGCAACAGGCGCGCGCCGAACAGCGATACATCCTGTCCGTCGAAGTCGAGATTCTGAAAGAAGATCTCGACTGCCTCGAGGATGCTGTACGGCGTGTCGAGTTGTTTGCGCGAGAATCGATACCAGGTGTAGTCGTCGATCAGCGCGATCGCGGCCTCCGTGGTCGGCTGGAGGCGATCGGCGACGGTGCCCGCGCCGGCCGGCGTCCTCGCCATCTGATCGATGACGTGCCGGTAGAAGCGCGGGTAGAAGCGGAAGCCGTGCTCGCCGGGGAGATCGAGCCGCCCATCGCTGCCGGTGCCCGGGACGGGCTGGGAGCGCGCCTTGCCGCCCCAGGCGTCCCGCGCCTCGTACACGCTCACGCTGAAACCTCGATCGACGAGCTCGTGCGCGGCGGTCAACCCGCCCACACCTCCGCCGATCACCGCCACACTCGGTGCTGCCATACCCACCGATCCTAAGCCGTCCGTCAGGGTGTCGGGTCGGTCCCGGCCGTCGATTGCGCCTGCATCAGGCAGTCGGCGAGGCGCCTGGCGATCTCTTCCATGCGCTTCGTGGCGTCGGCGTCGGGCCTCGCCGTCGAGCTGCCCGGGTTGCGCTTCGCCCAGTCGACCATCTCGCGCGTCATCTCGTCGCTCACGCGCGTCGCGCACGCCGGGGTCGTGCACATGCACGCGCGATCGGCGTGGCGCTCGTACATGTCGAGGAAGTCGCCCGTGTCGACGGCGCGGGCCTCGTCGCGGCACTGCTTGCGCTCGGCGTCGAGGCGGTCGATCCTGCGCGCGGTGCGCGGGGCGTCAGCTCGTCCCTCGAGATCTTGCGCGCGACCTGTCGCTTCCACTCCCTGAAGTCGCGCTCGACCTTGTCGGCGCAGCTCGCTTCCTTGCACGCGCACATGCGATCCCGGTACGCCTCGAGGCCGGCGACGACGTCGTCGATCGAGTCGCCGTGAAAGCCGTAGGTCGCGCCGCCGGTCGACGGCGAGGTCGTGTGTCTGCGGTGCCCGCCGCCGCCTCCGTCGCGCTCGCCGCTCGTCGCCGCGAGGACGATGACGGTGAGCGCGAGCAGCGCGGCGGCGCCGCCGAGCGCGAGGTACAGGCCGATGGGGCGCGGGCGCGCGGCCGGGTGGAACTGCCGGCACCGATCGCATCCCCAGCCGGCGTACTCCGCATACCACCGCATGGGCGACGTGCAGGTCCCGCAGGCCGGCTGGGTCATGGCCTGTTGTACGCCGGATCAACCGCCGTTGGACCACGCGACCGCGGGGGCGAGCGGGTCGGTGGGATCGACGGTGTCGCCCGCGAGCGCGCGCAGGGCGAGGCGGTCGAGGCGGCCGCCGCGCGACGCGGCGAGGTCGGCGGCACGGGCGAGCAGGTCGGCGGCGCGCGGGGCGTTGCCGAGGAGGCGCTCGGCCTGGCCCCACAGGCGGAGCGCCGTGACGGCGTAGAACGAGGACCGGCCGTGGCGGTGGAGGCGGCGCGCGACGGCGGCGGCGCGGGCGGCGGCGCTGCGATCGCCGGCGGCGGCGAGGCCGAGCATCGCGGTGGCCTCGACGACCTCGATGTTCGCGGCGACCGCCGGGAGGACGGATAGCCAGCTCGCGCGGGCGAAGCGCGCGAGGTCGCGGGTGCGCGAGGCGGCGCGCGCCCAAGCGCGGTCGGCGAGGGCGAGCTCGGCGTCGAGCACGCCGCGGTAGAGCGCCGCCATGCCGTGCTGCGCCGCGGGGACGCGGTCGAGCTCGCGCAGCGTCGCGCGCGCACCGTCGGTGTCGTTCGCGAGGACGAGCGCGCGGCCGCGGAACGCGACGAGCAGCGCGCGGCCGAACAGGTCCTCGGCGTCGGGCGCCTCGTCGATCAGCGCGACCGCGCGCGCCGGCTCGCCGGCGTGGACCTCGCCGAGCGCGCGGTACCCGCGCAGGAACGACGCCTCCCACGACCGCTCGAGCCCGATGCGCGTGCAGTGGCGCTGCCCCTCCTCGTGCGCCGCGCGCATCGCGGCCCAGTCGCCGCGCAACATGCACAGGATGCCGTGGCACCCGGCGGCGACCATGCGCGCGTACGGCGTGCCGCTGTGCGCGGCCAGCCGATCCGCCGCGGCGAGCGCCCGATCCCCGAACCGGCCGAGCGTGCCGGCGGCCAGGTACGCCGCGAGCATCGCCATCCCCTGCGCGTGCACGTCCCGATCGCCGGTGCGCGCGGCGAGCGCCGTCTGCCGCACCACGTACTCCAGCGCCTCGATCGGATACGGCGTCGACAGGAAGCTGCCGATCACGCGGTACGCCGACATCCGCACCGGATCCACCGGCTCCGTCCGCGCCCGTCGCCGCGGCGCCAGCCACCGCACCCCCACCACCGCCGCGCGCACCACCGACGCCAGCCGCGACCGCGACCGCGCCTCCCCCCGCGCCCCCAGCACCCCATCGATCACCTCCATCCCGCGCTCGATCTCCCCGAGCTTCAGCAGCGCCTCCGCCGCCCGCACGCGCCGATGATCTCCCTCCCCCTCCTCCGCCAACCTCAGCAACTCACTCGCCGCCGCTCCCAGCCTCCCGCCAAGGAACAGGCACTCCGCCAGCTCCCCCCGCACCGCCCGCTGGTCGCGTGTCCGAGACTTGTCCGATACACGGGGTCGATCGACCCCAGGATCGGCGTGATCCGAAACCCCGGAGAGGGATTCCGCCGCGCGTGTCCGAGACTTGTCCGATACACGGGGTCGATCGACCCCAGGATCGGCGTGATCCGAAACCCCGGAGAGGGAGGAGGCGGCGAGGTCGAGGGCGCGCTGGTACCAGTCGGCGGCGAGGCTCCAGGCGAGCTGGTCGCGGGCGGCGTCGGCGGCGGCGAGGGCGTAGGTGGCGGCGCGATCGGGGCGGCCGGCCTCGGCCCAGTGGTAGGCGAGCTGGCCGGGGTCGCCGGCGTGGGACTCGAGCCAGGTGACGAAGTCGAGGTGGCGGTGGCGGTGGAGGGCGGGGGCCATCGCGGCGCAGGCCGCGTCGCGGAGGCGCTGGTGGTAGAAGACGTAGACGGCGTCGCCGCCGGGCGAGGGTGTGGCGCGGAGGACGCGGGCGTCCTCGAGGTTGCGCAGGACGGAGTGGAGGCGGCTCGAGGGGAGGAGGGCGAGCGCGCGCAGCTGCTCGAAGCCGACGGCGCCGCCGGCGAGGGCGGCGAGCTCGGCGACGGTGCGCTCGTCGCGCTCGAGGCGCTCGAGGCGGCGCCGCTCGGCGGAGCGGGCGTGGCGCTGCGGGGCGGGCCCGGCGCGGAACGGAGGATCGCTGCCGCGCGCGAGCTGCGCCGGCGCGTCGAGGTCGCCGCCCTCGACGCGGCCGAGCTCGCTGCCGATCAGCTCGGCGAGGTACGGGCTGCCGGCGGCCTGCTGCGCCGCGCCCGCGATGCGCCCGCGCGGCAGGTCGGGCGCGAGGTTGCGGATGATGCGCGCGAGGTCGGCCTCCTCCATCACCGACAGATCGATCCGCTGGGCGCGCGCGCCGAGCCGCTCGAGCATCGCCGTCGCCGCCGCAGGGAGCACGTGCACCGGCGGCGCGGTGGCCTCGGCCGCCCCGTCGCCCGGCCACGGCGGAGGCGCCGTGTCGACGCGCGCGTCGAGCGCCGGCGACGTCGTCCACGACGCGATCACCGTGAGCGGGCGCGCGACGCGCTCGACGAGCAGCGCGAGCAGCTCGAGGCTGTCGGCGTCGGCCCACTGCAGGTCGTCGATGACGACGATGCCGCGCGACGCGCGCAGGAGGTGCGCGAACAGCTGCACCATCGCGGCCAGCGCGCGCTCGCGCTCGACGCGCAGGTCCGCCGCCGGCGCCGCGAACCGGTCGGCGTCCTCGTCGAGCACCGCGTCCACGAGCGGGGCGAGCACCGGAAACACGCGGCACAGCGCCGCGACGTGCTCGATCTCGCGCGCCAGCCGCGGATCGCCCGCGAGCTCCATCGCCAGGTCGTCGATGATGAGGTCGAACGCGCGGTACGGTACGCGCTCGCGCTCGTGGCAGCGCCCGCGCCACACGATCGCGTCGTCGGCCGCGCCGTGCTCCACCTTCGCCCGGTGCACGGCCTCGTCGACGAGCGCCGTCTTGCCGACGCCCGACGGGCCCGTCACCATCGCGAGCCGCGCGCGCGGCTGCGGGTCCGCGACGCACGCGCTCAGCCGCGCGAGCTCGGGCTCGCGCCCGACGAAGCGCGGCGGCAGCCGCAGCGGGCGCGGCGTCGACAGATGCCCGGTGAGGATCGTCGCCACGGCGAGTGCCGTCGGGCGCTCCGCCGGATCGTGCGCGAGCATCCGCGCGATCAGGTCGTCGACGTCGTGCGGCACCTCCGCGTTGATCGTGCTCGCACGCGGGAGGGCCCGCTGCTTGTGCAGCCGCCCGAGCACGTGCAGCGTCCCGCCGAACGGCGGCGCGCCGGTGACAAGCTCGAACCCGAGCACGCCGAGCGCGTACACGTCCATCTGCGGGCTGACCTCGAGGTGATCGAGGTACTCGGGCGCGAGGTACGCCGCCGTCCCGACGACGCGCGTCTCGCGCGCCAGGTCCTCGGCCTGCCGGCTGCGCTCGAGCGCGAGGCCGAAGTCGAGCAGCTTGACCTGGCCGTCGACGACGATCGCGTTCGACGGCTTGACGTCGCGGTGGATCACGCCCGACGCGTGCAGGAACGCGAGCCCCTCGGCGAGCTGCGCGAGCAGCGTGCGCACGCGGTTCATGTCCACCTGTGGCACCGGGCGCGGCTGCACCGCGAGCTGCGCCGCGAAGTCCGCCGCCGAGATCGCGGTGCGCGCCTCCTGCAGCGGCAGCGCCGACCGCGTCGTCTGCCCCGCGGTCATCGCCTCGACGACCGCCTCGTCGTACGCACGCTTCTCGACCCACCGCCGCGGGTCGACGCCGGGCAGGTACTCCATCGTGAAGTAGCAGCTCTTCTCGTGCGCGACGAGCTCGTACAGCTCGACGAGGTTCGGGTGGCGCAGCGACGCGACCGCGCGGAACTCGCGCTTGAGCCACAGCGTCGCGTCGCCGTGCGTGACGCCGCGGAACTTGATCGCGACGTCCATGTCGAGCCGGAGGTCGCGCCCGAGGTACACGACGCCCATGCCGCCGCGGCCGAGCTCGCGCACGACGTGGTAGCGATCGCCGATGAAACGGTCTGGTGGATCGACGTCCGCGCTCATCTTCGGCGTCGCGTCACCATACACAAGGTCACCGGCCGAGCTCGTCATCGACGCCACCTCCCGCCACGCCCGTTTCCAACAAGGTATCGTGCGCGCGGTGCCGGACGCAATCCAGCGCATGATCGAGCGCCACGGCGCGGACGCGGTGTGCGCGACGCTCGCCCCGATGCTGACACCGGAGCGGATCGCGCGGATCGATGGCGTCCTCGCGGCGCGCCTGGCCTCGGTGATCACCGTCGTCGAGGACACCTACGATCCGCACAACGCCGCCGCGACGATCCGCACGACCGAGGCGCTCGGTCTCGCGGAGCTGCACGTCGTGCAACCCGAGGCCCGGTTCTCGGCGGCCGGCGGCGTCACGCGCGGCGCGCACAAGTGGATCGAGCTCGTGCGCTGGCAGCGCCCCGAGGACGCCGCGGCCGCGCTGCACGGGCGGGGCTTCCGCGTGTGGGCGACGTCGCCGGCGGCGACCGCGTCGATTGACGACATCAGCGTCGATGCGCCGACGGCGATCGCGTTCGGCAACGAGCACGCCGGCCTGTCCGCGTCCGCGATCGCGGCGTGCGACGGCCTCGTGCGCCTCCCGATGTACGGCTTCTCCGAGAGCTACAACCTGTCGGTCACGGTCGCGCTCGCGATGAGCCGCATCGCCGCGCGCCGCCGCGAGCACCTCGGCCGCCTCGGCGACCTGCCCGACGACCGCCGCGCCACGCTCCGCGCGCGCTGGTTCGCGCTCAAGATCCGGGGCGCGATCGGCGTCCTCGAGCGTGCGCTCGGCTGAGGAAATCTCGAGCAGATCCGCGTGTCTCGCCGGACACGCCGCATTGTGGCATCGTGGACGCAAGCGAGGGAGAATCCCGGCGACACACGCTTCCACGCGGTATCCGCCTTGCAGAACAAACGCGATATGCCTCCGGGCTCGACGATGAGGGTGTTCCGAGGGTCCGCCGAGGCCAAGACCGTCAAGGGCAAGGCGCGCCCCGCCGCCGGCGAGAGCGGCAAGCCGCCGAAGAAGAAGCGGCCGCTGTGGCTGCGCCTGCTCCTGTGGGGCTCGATCGCCGGCGTCTCGCTGATGGTGCTCGCGGTCTCGACGGTCGTGATCGTGTTCTGGATGTACGGGCGCGACCCGAACCTGCCCGACTACCGCAAGCTCTCCGACTACCACCCGCGCCAGGTCACGACGATCGTCGACGCCGACGGGCAGCGCATCGCCGAGCTGTTCGGCCGCACGCAGGAGGAGCAGGACGAGCTAAAGAAGCAGCTCGACGATCCGGCGCTCACGCCGGTGCAGCGCCGCAACCTCGAGAAGAAGCTCGAGGAGGCGAAGAAGGACAAGAACGAGCGCCGCACGTTCGTGGCGTTCGACAAGATCCCGAAGGTCGTCGTCGATGCGTTTGTCGCCGCCGAGGACAATTCGTTCTGGACGCACGGCGGCGTCGACTACTGGGGCATGTTCCGCGCCTTCTACCAGAACCTGCGCGCCGGCAAGACGACGCAGGGCGCGTCGACGATCACGCAGCAGGTCGTGAAGAACCTGCTGCTCACGCCCGAGCGCACGTTCAAGCGCAAGATCCAGGAGATCATCCTCGCGCGCCGCCTCGAGGATCACCTCTCGAAGGAGGAGATCATCACGATCTACCTCAACGAGATCTACTTCGGGCACCAGCGCTACGGCGTGCAGGAGGCCGCTCGCTACTACTTCGCCAAGGACGTCGCGCAGCTCGACGCCGGCGAGGCCGCGGTGCTCGCGGCGATGCCGAAGGAGCCCGAGACGTACGCGAACGCGCTCCAGATCCTGCGCAACATCCCCAAGGGCAAGAAGCCGACGCCCGAGCAGTTCGAGAAGGCGAACCGCGTGAAGATGCGGCAGATCTACGTGCTCAACGGCATGGTCGCCGCCGGCAACCTGTCGCCGGCCGACGCGCAGAAGTACATCGACCAGCCGATGCGCGTCGCCGCCAGCCCGTTCCCGCGCATGGACAGCGCGCCCGAGTGGCGCGAGCTCGTGCGCAAGGAGCTGATGGCGGAGAAGTGCAAGGGCACCTCCGCCGAGCCCGCCGCGGCGACCGACGAGATCGAGACGTGCCCCGAGGGCGAGGCGTTCCTCGACAAGGCGGGCGCCACGATCAAGACCACGCTCGATCCGAAGCTGCAGGGGAACGCGCAGAAGGCGCTGCAGAAGCACCTGCGCGCGTTCGACAAGCGCCACGAGCGCGGGATGCCGAGCCGCAAGGTGCCGGCGAAGCGCATCGACGACGAGATCGCGAAGCTGACGAGGTCGTTCCCGAAGGCGGGGCCGGCGCGCGACAAGATCTACGAGGGCGTCGTCGTCGAGGTGCACGACGCCGATCACGAGGTCGTCGTCGACCTCGGCGGCTATCGCGCGTCGATCGTGCTCGGCGGCGCCGACGACGAGCGCTTCAACGTGCCCGCGAACGTGCCCGCGGCGTTCGGCAAGGCGATGGGGATCTCCGACGACGGCGACCCCGTGGTGGCGGCGCCGAGCGGCCGGTTCGCGCGCGGCGACGTGATCGAGGTCGTCGCGCTCGCCGATCCCAAGGACGGCAAGAAGCCGGCGGTCAAGCACGCACAGCACCGCGTCGTGTGGCCGCCGACCGCCGAGGGCGCCATCGTCGTGATCGACGTGCACACGCGCAAGGTGCGCGCGCTCGTCGGCGGCTACTCGACGAAGCGCGCCGGCTTCAACCGCGCGTCGATGGCGCACCGCCAGCCGGGCAGCTCGTTCAAGCCGTTCGTGTACACGGCGGCGATCGAGCGCGGCGCCGACAAGGGCCGCGACGAGGGCAACACCGAGTACGAGTTCACCGCGGCAACGCGGCGCAACGACGCACCGGAGAACGACCGCGGCTACACGCCGAAGAACTACGAGACCGGCAAGTTCGAGGGCCCGGTGCTGCTGCGCCACGCGCTCGCGAAGTCGATCAACACGGTGTCGGTCATCATCACGGAGCGCGTGACCGCCGACAAGATCAACGAGGTCGCGAAGAAGATGGGCGTCAAGAGCAAGCTGCCGAGCACGAACTCGATCGCGCTCGGCTCCGGCGAGGTGACGCCGCTCGAGATGACGAACGCGGTCGCGACGCTCGCCGCGGGCGGCGTGGCCGCGCCGCCGAAGTTCATCGACTCGATCGACGGCGTCGCGTCGCCGGCGTCGCCGGGCGAGCAGGTGCTGCGCCCCGAGGTCGCGTACGTCGTGACCGACATGATGAGGTCCGTCGTCGAGTCGGGCACCGGTTACCTCGCGAAGGAGCTCGGCATCCCGGTCGCCGGCAAGACGGGCACGTCGAACGACGCGCGCGACGTGTGGTTCATCGGTATGACGCCGGACTACGTCGTCGGCGTGTGGATCGGCTACGACACGCCGAAGTCGATGGGGCGCGAGACGGGCGGCGGCACGGCGGTGCCGGTGTTCGTCGACGTCGTGAAGACGATGGGCCTGAAGAAGAAGGACTTCCCGCGGCCGCCCAAGGTCGTCGAGCGCAGGATCGACAAGGCGACGGGCCTCCTGCCGGCGCCGGGTGCGTCGAAGGACACGATCGCCAGCGAGGTGTTCGTCGAGGGCACCGAGCCGACGCGCGAGGCCGACCCCAAGGATGCGGTCACCGAGTCCAACGCGACCGAGCGCGAGTACGACGACGACGACACCGACAGGAAGCCGAAGAAGTCGGAACACGAGAAGAGCGAGAAGAACGACAAGAGCGACAAGAACGACAAGAGCGACAAGAGCGACAAGAAGAGCGAGAAGAGCGAGAAGAGCGAGAAGAGCGAGAAGAGCGAGAAGAGCGAGAAGAGCGAGAAGAGCGAGAAGAGCGACAAGAGCGACAAGAGCGACAAGAGCGACAAGAGCGACAAGAAGCCCGCGAAGACCGACGTGGAGAGCGAGTACGACCGGTGAACCTGCGTGTTGCGGGCGTCGCGATCGCGTGCGCGTGCACCGCGGTCCCAGCCGAGGCTGACCCGCGCGCAAACGGCGACGGCTACCTCGGGCGCCTCGTGCGCGACGTGCGGACGCGGCTCGACGACCTCGCGGCGGGGCACGCGCCGAAGATCGTGCCGCCCGTCCCGGTCGCCGTGACGTGGAAGCAGGCGAAGCTGATCTCGTTCGACCCCGGCGCGCCGCTGCTCGCGCTGATGGGCGCGGACCTCGACGGCGACGGCAAGGCCGAGCTCTACGCCGTGACGGCGCGCGAGGTGATCGCGCTCGGCTGGCGCGGCAGCCGCTTCACCGAGCTCGGGCGCGTGAGCTTCTCGGGCGACCCCGCGGTGCCGGCGCCGCGCGATCCCGTCGGCACCGTGCACGTCCGCGGCGCGCAGCTGATCGCGGCGTCGTCGGCGTGGGCGAAGGAGCTCGTCGTCGGCTGGAACAAGAAGGCGCTCGTCGGGCAGCTCGGCGGCGCGGGCTTCCAGCGCTGCGCGCACAACCGGGCGGCGCTGCGCCCCGGCCGCAACCACTTCGACGACAACACCTACGGCAAGCGGTGCCGCGACGACCTCGTCGATCCGCAGGGCTATCCGCTGCACGCGACCGCGACCCTCGCGACGAGCGGCAAGCTCACCGTCGACCTCGAGCAGTGCCAGCCGGGCGGCGCCACCTGCCGCCCCGCCGGCACCTACGCGTTCACCAGCGGCGTCGCGTTCGAGATCGGCGACGTCGACCGCGACGGCAAGCCGGAGGTCATCGTCACCGGCACCGGCGCACCCGGCGACGGCGACTTCGTCAAGGTCACCACGATCGGCGGCGCGACCCTGTTCACGAGCAAGCCGACCATGGGCGGCGTCGTCGGCATCGCGGCCGCCGACCTCGACGGCAACGGCGTGGGCGAGGTCGTGGTCGCGATCCGCCTCGCGGGCGGCACCCACCTCGACCTGATGAGGCTCGACTGATGCCGCCCGCGCGCGATCTGTCCGAGATCTGTCCGAAGCGCGTGTCAACGCAGACACGATCCGGCGCGCGCCGGGCCCGATCCTTAACCTCGGTAGGGTGGGGCGTATGTGTGATCGCCTACTTGGCCGTGTCCGGTCCGGTCGCCGCGGAGACGCGTCCGAAGTACGCGGGCAAGGTCGAGGGCACGCTGCTCGGGGCGCCGGTGACGTTCGACCCGATCGCGGCGCGCAGCCATCCGGACCTCGTGGTGGCGGAGCTGCTGTTCGACCCGCTGTACCGGATGGGGGCGCCGGGGACGGTGCAGCCGCACCTGGCGGCGGCGGTGCCGGTGCCGGTGGCGGGGGCGGCGAGGCCGACGGTGAAGGTCCAGCTGCGCCGCGGCGTGCGGTTCCACGACGGCTCGCAGCTGACGGCGAGCGACGTCGTCGCGTCGCTCGAGCGCGCGCGCGTGCAGAACAAGTGGCTGCTCGCGGCGGTCAGCGCGATCCGTGCGGTCGCGGCCGACGAGATCGAGATCGAGACGGCGGCGAGCGTCGACCTCGCGACGCTGCTGTCGCAGCCGGCGACGTCGATCACCAAGGGTGGGCGCGACCCGGGCGACAAGCCGGTCGGCACGGGGCCGTACGCGCTCGAGGCGCTCGACCGCGCGAAGGCGAGGCTGACGGTGAAGGCGTTCGACGACCACTTCGCCGGGCGCGTGTACCTCGATCGCCTGGTGCTGCACTGGTACACGGCGGCGAGCGCCGAGGCCGGGCAGTACGAGACCGACGCGATCCAGATCTCGTCGCGCGGCACGGCGGTGTACGCGGGTTCGCAGCCGACGTACCGCGCCGACGACGTCGAGGGCCCCAAGGCGCTGCTCGTCTACGTCGGGTTCGGGCGCGCGCACGCCGCCGTCACCGGCGACCCCGACTTCCGGCGCGCGCTCGACCAGGCGCTCGTGCGCAACGGGCTCGCGGCGCTGACGTCGGGCGAGCACGTCACGCCGGCGAGCGTGCCGGTCCCCGAGGAGGCGGGCGGCGGCGTGCTGTCGCCGGCGGTCGCCGCGGGCAACCTGTCCGCCGCGCAGGCGTCGCTCGCGGCGGCGGCGCGGCGCGTGCCGGCGCTCGCGCCCGACCGCATCGGTTCGCTCAAGCTCGAGATCCTCGTCGAGGAGTCGCGCCCCGACGACAAGGACATCGCGCTGCGCGTCGCGCGCGCCCTCCTGCAGCTCGGCATCGCCTCGACGATCGCGACGCTGCCGGCGCCGCAGTACGCCGCGCGCGTGCGCGACGGCAACGCCGACCTGTGGATCGGCCAGCTCGCCGCGCCCGTGATGATGGCGCCGCTGTGGTGGGGCCACGCGTTCGCGGCGGGGCGCGACGACGCGCTCGTGAAGTCCTACGCGAGCGGGCGCTTCGACGCGGCGGCGGCGAAAAAACTGTTCGAGGCGCGCCTGCCGATCGTCCCGCTCATGTTCCGGTCGATCAAGCTGTGGCACCGCACCGACATCCGCGGGCTCGCCTTCGACGCGGCCGGCGTGCCGTGCTTCGCCGAGCTGTTCCTGTTCGGTAGCCCGCGGAGCACGCGCCGGTGAGGTTGCGCGGCCGCTTCACGCTGACGCTCGCGCTCGCCGCGCTGGTCCCGATCTCCGTCGCGGCCGTGGTCACGCAGCAGGTCGTGTCGCGCAGCCGCCGCCAGGACTACGCGAAGCTGCAGACGACGGTGCGCTCGACGATCGAGGCCGAGATCGATCGCCTCCGCCAGGGCGTGCGCGCCGTGTCGGAGTCGTTCGCGTCCGACAACCCGGATCACCAGCAGCCGCTCGTCGGCTACCTCATCCGCGAGGTGGCGAAGAAGACGCTGACGGTGCCGAACGACTGCGCGCCGCGCGGCCCGCTGTACAGCGCCGGGCAGCAGGCGAAGTCGGTGATGCGCGCGCTGTCGCTCGACACGCTCACGATCACCGGGCCGAACCCCAAGCTCGGGCACGAGCGCGACTACATCCTGCTCGCGCAGCACAACCGCGGCGCCGAGGGCGCGCTGGATCCGAAGCTGCGCGAGGACGCCGAGGGCACGCGCGGCGAGCCGTACTTCGCGTTCGACGAGATCTTCCGCGAGCCCGACACCGCCGGCGAGCTCGTCGCGAAGTCGACGATGTCGTCGAAGCAGATGAGCGTCATCACGGTGTCGGTGGCGCGCAAGGTCACCGACGCGATCTTCGCGGGCGTGCGCAACGAGATCGTCGACGCGCGCGTCGTGCGCGCGAACCCCAAGCCGGGTGCCGAGCCCGTCGTGGCGTCGAAGAAGGCGTTCACGAGCGAGCCCGTCGTGCGCATCCCGCTCCTCGGCGCGGACAAGCAGCCGGTCGCGTTCATCGAGATCACGGTGTCCGACGAGGATCTCGATGCGGTGCTGCGCCAGCTCACGTACTTCGCGGCGGCGCTCGCGCTCGCGGCGCTCGGCGTCGTCGTGCTGATCGGCATGCTCGTCGCCCGCCGCACGGCGCGCGACCTCGACGCGCTCGTGGTCGGCTCGCTCGCGGCGTCGCGCGGCGACCTCGAGCACCGCGTGCCGGTGCGCTCCGACGACGAGATCGGCGCCGTGGCGAGCGCCTTCAACTTCATGATGGAGGACCTGCGCACGTCGAAGGAGCGGCTCGTGATCGCCGAGCGCATCGCGGCGTGGCAGGACATCGCGCGGCGCCTCGCGCACGAGATCAAGAACCCGCTGACGCCGATCCAGATGGCGATGGACACGCTGCGCAAGACCTGGAAGAAGCAGCATCCGTCGTTCGACGAGATCCTCGAGGAGTCGACCACGACCGTGCTGCAGGAGGCCGACCGCCTGAAGCACCTCGTCGCCGAGTTCAGCGACTTCGCGCGCATGCCCAAGCCCGAGTTCCAGCGCATCGACCTCAACGAGGCGGTGCGCTCGGCGGTGTCGCTGTACCAGGGCGCGGTGCCGGTCGAGACGCGCCTGGCGGCGCCGCTGCCTCAGCTGGATGCCGACAAGAACCAGCTCAACCAGGTGCTGATCAACCTCGTCGAGAATGCGCGCGACGCGATCGGTAAGCGCCCCGACGGGAAAATTACCGTGAGCACGCGCCTCGGCGAGGCCGGGGACCGCGCGATGCTGTACGTCGACGACAACGGCGCAGGTGTACCCACCGACCTGAAGGAGAAGGTGTTCGCGCCGTACTTCACGACGAAGCACGCGAAAGGCGGCACCGGCCTCGGCCTCGCGATCGTGCACCGCATCGTGTCAGACCACGGTGGGCGCATCGCCGTGTCGGACGCACCGGGCGGAGGCGCACGCTTCGCGATCGAGCTTCCTCTCCGAAACGGAACTGCGCTGCTCGCCTCGAGGATCTGAGCTATCGTCGATGAGTCGACGGAGGGATACATGCGCAGACTGCAGAGGACGATCGAGCAGATCGGCTGGTCGCGAGATGTACCGAAGCTGAAGGCGACCGATACGGTCGCGGTCGCGTTCGCCGCGATGAGTCGCGAGGTGCACGACTGCATCCTCGTCGTCGACGGCGGCGAGCTCGCGGGCATCTTCACCAGCCGAGACTTCCTCAACCGCGTCGCCGCGGTGCGCGCCGATCCGGCGGCGCTCGCGCTCGGCGCCGTGATGACACCGTCCCCGCGCGCGCTGCGGCCGCGAGATCCGGTGTCGTTCGCGATCAACTGGATGGCCGTCGAGGGTTTCCGCAACGTGCCCATCGTCGACGATCTCGGCACCGTCCTCGGCGTGCTGACGGTGTGGGACGTGATGCGCCACCTCGGCGAGATGTTCGACGAGATCGACGCGACCCCGCGGCTCGTCGCGCAGCGCGGCGACACCTCGAGCATCGTCTCGATGGTCGACCTCGGAGGCGACCAGTGATCGCCGCCGACACGCTCGCCTCCGCCACGATCGCGGACCTCGGTACGCGCCCGCCGGCGCGCGTCACCAGCGACGCGCCGATGTGGAAGGTCGTCGAGGAGATGAAGTCCAAGGGCCGCGGCGCCGTGCTGGTCGAGCACGACAGCGCGCTCGTCGGCATCTTCACCGAGCGCGACCTCCTCAACCGCGTCGACCACTCCGATCCGCTGTGGTCCCACGTCGTCGTCGGCGACGTGATGACGCCGCACCCGATGGTGATCCAGCGCGACGACACGCTCGCCGAGGCGCTGCGCCGCCTCCTCGAGGGCCGCCGCCGCCACCTCGCCATCGTCGACGACCGCAAGCACATCCTCGGCATGATCTCGATCCGCGACATCCTCACGTACATCGCCGGCAAGTTCCCCGAGGAGCTCCTCAACCTCCCGCCCGATCCGCGCCACGAGTCGTAGCGCCACCCGTCAGAACCAGCGCGCGAGCGCGTCGTCGAGGGAGGTCGACGATGCGTCGGTCCACGCGATGCAGCCGTCGGGGCGGACCAGCATCGACGGGCCGTCGTCGGTGTGTGCGTGTTGCACGCCCGCCGGGAGCGTTCGCGCCGCGGGCGAGACGAGGAGGCCGCCGCCGCGCTCGAGGAGCGTGTAGAGCTGCGCTTCGCCCCCGCCGGCGAGCGCGAGGCGCCGGTCCACGGCGAGCGTGCCGACGAGCGGGTCGGCGTCGCCGAGGTCGTAGCGCGTGCCCGTGCCCGAGAGCATCTCGCCGAAGTAGCGATTGCCCTCGGGCAGCCGCATCAGGTCGCTCACGATCGTGCGGAGCGCGCTCGTGTGCGCGTCGGGGCGGAGCAGCGCCACCTGTGCGCGGGTGTTGTCGAGGACGCGCGCGCCGACGGGATGGCGCTCGGCGGTGTACGAGTCGAGGAGGTCGTCGCGCCCTCTCACCGCCGCCGCGAGCTTGAAGCCGAGGTTCGCGGCGTCGACGAGGCCGAGGTTCAGCCCCTGGCCGCCGAGCGGCGAGTGGACGTGCGCCGCGTCGCCCGCGAGGAGGACGCGCCCCACGCGGTAGGTCGTGGCCTGGCGGGCGTGGTCGGTCCAGCGCGTCGCGGAGGTGAGCGAGACGATCCTGACGTCGGTCCCGCTCACGCGCTGGAGCGCCGCCTCGGCCTCGGCCGCGGTGACGGGCGCGGCGCGATCGGCCGGCGCTCCGTCGAACTCGGCCGTGAAGATGCGGCCCGGCGCGGTCGCGATGAGGCCGCGCGGCGTGCGGAGCCAGCCCCTCGGGAGCTTGTCGGGCGCGTCGAGCTCGGCGACGACCTGGTAGCCGGTGATCGTGGGATCCGTGCCGACGAGCTCGACGCCGGCGAGCCTGCGGACGCGGCTGTGCCCGCCGTCGCAGCCGACGAGGTAGCGCGCGCGCAGCGGGCCCGCGCTCGTCTGCACGGTCACGCCGTCGCCGTCCTGCTCGAAGCCTTCGACGGTGACGCCGCGGCGGACCTCGACGCCGAGCTCGCGGGCGCGCGCGGCCAGCATCTGCTCGAGCGCCTGTTGCGGCACGGCGCGCAGGTGGCGCCCGGGATCGCGCTGGAGGCTCTGGTCGATCAGGAACAGCGCCGCGAAGTGCCCGCCGGGCGCCTTCACGGGAGCCGCGCCGACGCGCGCCTTCAGCGCCGGCTGGAACAGGGCCAGCGTGGCCCGATGCTCGTCCTCGAGCGCGCGCCGGAGGCCGCGCCGCTCCAGCGCCTCGGCGGCCACCGCGCCGATCGCCGCGGCCTTGAGGGTGGGATCGGGCTCGGTCAGCCGCTCGAGGACGAGCGAGCGCACGCCCGCGGCCGCGAGCTCGATGGAGAGGAACAGCCCGACGGGGCCGGCACCGGCGATGACGATCTCGTGCACCATGTCGAGAAACTTGTACTCGGTACAAATTTTGTCAAGCACAAGTTTGTAGTTAGTCTACGGTTGGCATGGGCGAGCTCCGCGACAGCAAGAAGCGCGAGACGAGGCAGCGGATCTCCGACGTCGCGACGAAGCTGTTCTTCGCGCGCGGCTTCGAGGCCGTGACGATCGAGGAGATCGCCGCCGCGGCGAAGGTCTCGAAGATGACCGTGTTCAACTACTTCGCGCGCAAGGAGGAGCTCTTCCTCGACCGCGAGGACGAGGTGAAGCAGCTCCTCCACCGGGCGCTCGCCGAACGGCCGAAGGGGCAGGACCCGATCGACGCGCTCCGCGCACTGGTCGACCGGCTGCGCGCGGAGAAGCATCCGTTCGCCCGCGTCGACGACCAGACGGTCGGCTGGTGGCGGATCGTCGCGGCCAGCGCTTCGCTCAAGGCGCGCGTCCGCGACATCGGCGACGAAGCGGTCGAGGCGCTGGCGGTCGAGCTCGCGGGTCCCCGGGCCGATGGCCTCGCGCGCCTCGTCGCGGGGATGATCGTGCTGACGTGGCGCACGGCGTACGCCGAGGCGGTCCGGGTGTTCGCGGGAGGAGGCTCGGCCCGGAAGGCATCCGCGACGTTCGTCGAGCTGATCGATCGCGGCTTCGCGGCCGTGCGCGGGCTCGCGGACCGCTGAGCCGGTGCGCCTCCCGGCGTCATCCAGCCTCGCAGCGGCCCGAGGAGAGTCGGTCAAGAGTGCGCCGGGAATTGCGTTCCCGTGGGGAACGTTGGATAGATACGGCACACCGACGAGGACACGATGCCGAAGCTAGCGACGTTCGAGGGTTGTCTCACCGCACTGGTCACGCCGTTCCGCGACGGCGCCGTCGACTTCGAGGCGCTCGGCAAGCTCGTGGACTGGCAGATCGAGCAGGGTGTGGACGGCATCGTCTCGGTGGGGACGACGGGCGAGTCGGCGACGCTGGACGTCGACGAGCACGTCGCCGTGATCGCGGCGATGGTGAAGGCGGCGAAGGGCAGGGTGCCGGTGATCGCGGGGGCCGGCGGGAATGCGACGACCGAGGCGCTCGCGCTGACGAAGGCGTCGGAGCAGGCGGGGGCCAACGGCCTCCTGCACGTGACGCCGTACTACAACCGTCCCAACCAGGAGGGCCTGTACCGGCACTTCGAGGCGATCGCGAAGTCGACGAAGCTGCCGATCATCCTCTACAACGTGCCGACGCGGACCGCGTGCGACCTGCTCACCGAGACGGTGGTGCGGCTCGCCGAGCTCGACAACGTCGTCGCGATCAAGGATGCGACCGGCAACCTCGTGCGCGGCAGCGACCTCGTCGCGAAGGTCGGCGATCGCATCTCGATCCTGTCGGGCGACGACGGCACGGCGTTCCCGCTGTACGCCGTCGGCGCGCGGGGCGTCATCTCCGTCGTGTCGAACGTCGCGCCGCGCGCGATGAGCGACATGTGGGATGCGGTGAAGGACGGCGACTGGACGCGCGCCCGCAAGCGCCACCACGAGCTGCGCGTGCTGAACCAGATGCTGTTCGCCGAGCCGAGCCCCGCGCCGACGAAGGCCGCGCTCGCGCTGCTCGGGCGCTGCACCCCCGACGTGCGGCTCCCGCTCGTCGCCGCGACCCCCGGCCTCGTCGAGCAGCTGCGCGCCGAGCTCAAGATCCTGGCGCTCCTGTGACGGCGCGCGTGTGCGTGCTCGGCCCGTCGGGGAAGATGGGCCGCGCGGTCATCTCCGCCGCCGCCGGGCGCGGCGACGTGGCGATCGCCTCGGCGGTGGACCGCACCGGCGCGGCCGGGCTCGGCGAGCCGGTGGTGCCGGGCGTCGTCGCCACCGCCGATCTAGAGGCGGGGCTCGCGGCGGCCGACGTCTACGTCGACTTCACCGCTCCCGACGCGACCCGCGCGGCCGCGACCGCGGCGCTCGCCCGCCGCGTGCCGGCGGTGATCGGCACGACGGGCCTGGGCGCCGACGACGAGGCGGCGATCGCGGCGCTCGCCGCGGTGGCCCCGGTCGTCGTGGCGGCGAACTTCTCGCTCGGCGTGAACCTGGTGCTCGGCCTCGTGCGCACGGCGGCGCGCGTGCTCGGCCCCGACTGGGACGCCGAGGTCGTCGAGACGCACCACCGCGCGAAGCGCGACGCCCCGTCGGGGACGGCGCTCATGATCGCGCGGGCGATCGCCGCCGGCCACGGCTCGAGCTACGACGAGGTCAAGCGCCACACCCGCGACGGCGACATCGGCCCGCGCCCGCGCGGCGAGATCGGCGTGGCGACGGTGCGCGGCGGCGACGTCATCGGCGAGCACACGGCCACGTTCTTCGGCGCCGCCGAGCGCATCGAGATCGGGCATCGCGCCACGTCGCGCGCCATCTTCGCGGCCGGGGCGCTGCGGGCCGCGGCCTGGGTCGTCGGCAAGCCTCCCGGCCGCTACGACATGCTTGCGGTGCTGGGTCTCAGCTGACCCCGTGCTAGGGTTCGCCGGTGACCGCGACCGAGCGCATCACCATGGTCGTCCTCAACGACGACGGTTCGCGCGACAAGTTCACCCTGTCGTCGTGGGTCGGCATTCCGCGCAAGCACGAGCTGATGTGGATCGGCGATGACCCCTACATGATCATCGAGGTCGAGTACGCCGTCTCCGAGGGCTTCTTCGGCGCCCGCTCGATCGACGCCGCCGGCGTCTACGTCCGCCGCCTCACCAAGGACGAGCAGGACGCCGTCGCGCGCCGGCTCGCGAACCCGGTGCGCGGCAAGGACGAGCAGCCCTTCCGTCCGTAGCGTGAGCGGTCAGTTCGCGATCACGGTCTCGCGCGCGGCGCCGCCCCGGTAGAACTGGTGGTAGCGGTAGAACGTGATCGCGCCGAACAGGTTGACGATGATCCCCGCGACGATCAGCGCCTTCGCGACCTTGCCGAGCGGGCGCCCGCCGACGGCGATCAGCGCGATCAGGAAGACCGTGTAGTCGAGGCTGAACCGGTAGCCGAACTGGAACCAGCCCGAGTTCATGTACAGGAACGGCCAGATCGCGACGAGCGCCGTCGTGATCCACAGCGGCCGGTGGAGCGGGCCCTTCTCGCGCGGCCACAGCGTCAGGAACAGCAGCGGCGTCGTGACCCACATCGCGAGGCCGTGGCCGGAGATCGAGATGTAGGGGGCGCGCGTCGAGATGTCGGGGAGCAGCGTGAACGCGACGGTGAGGTTGCGAGAGAGGTAGTGGTAGTGCGCGAGGCCCCACGTCTCGATGTACTTCTGCTGGTAGACGGGCTGGAAGTTGCCGAGCGCGAGGTACGTGTGGCCGAACTCCGTTGGGGAGGAGAAGCGCGCGTAGTTGTAGGCCATGCCGGCGAGCGCGAACGCGGCGACGGGGATCGCGAAGCGCAGGAGGGGCCGCACGAGGGCGCGCCGCACGCCCTCGGGGTCGCGCTGCGCGACGCGCCACGCCTCGAACAGGAACAGCGGGAACATGAACGCCATCGACGTGCGCGTGAGCGCCGCGGCGCCGAGGGCGAGGCCCGCGACGACGGGGTGGCGCGCCTCGATCGACGCCCAGCTGTAGACGAGCGCGAGCGCGACGCCGACGACGTGCGCCGTGTACCAGACCTTCCCCTGCACCGACGAGAAGAACATGACGGTGCCGAACGCGAGGGTCGCGACGAGCCACAGGTCGTCGGGGAGGGAGCGGCGCGACAGGCCGGCTGCGGCGAGGCGACGCAGGAGGAGCAGCGTCAGCGGGAGGACGAGCGCTGCGATGAACACCGTCGGGATCACGTCGGTGGCGCCGCGCCCGAACACGAGCGCCGACGGCAGCATGATCAGCGTCGGGAACGGCGGGAACGAGACGTACGCCGCGTGCCCGAGCGACCGGCGCACACGGGGGAGCGCGATCTCCTCGCCGCCGAGGGTGCGGAACGCCGGGCGCGTCACCAGGCGCCGGCCGCGCACCTCGCGCTCGTCGTCGAGGACGACGGTCTCGACGACGGCCCAGTCGTCGGGGGACAGCGGCGGCGACACGGCGGCGGAGCCGTGCAGCCACGCGTCGGCCTGGAGCATGAAGTGCGGCGCCTCCGACGGCTCGCCGAGGCGGCTCCACGCGACGGTGCCGTACACGACGAGGCCGATGGCGAACAGCGCCGCGTACAGACGCAACACGGGCCGATTGTACGTAGACTCGGCGTGCATGGAACCCGGGGGCCACCGTTCGTCGCCCCAGACCCGCAGGACAGGCATCGGGTCGCTCGTGGCGGCGGCCGCGCTGGTCGCCGTCGCGCTGTGGGAGATCGTCGCGTCGATCCGCGATGCGCGCGCCGTTCCCGACGACGATGCGTGGCGCGAGGCGGCGCAGATCGTGCGCGCGCAGCGCCGCCCGGGCGACCTGATCGTGTTCGCGCCCGCGTGGGCCGATCCCGTCGGGCGGCTGCACCTGGGCGACCTGATCCCGGTGGACATGGCGGCGCGCGTCGACGACGTCCGCTACGCGAGGATCTGGGAGCTCGCGATCCGCGGCGCGCACGCCCCCGAGGTCGCCGCGCTGACGCCCGTCCTCGAGGACCGGCGCGGCGGCGTCACCGTGCGGCTGTACGAGCGCGAGCCCGCGGTGGTGCTCGCCGACGTGCGCGAGCTGCTCGCGGGCGCGCGCTGGGAGGGCGGCGGCGGGCGCGTCGAGCTCGCCGAGGTCGGCTTCGCGCCGAAGAAGTGCATCCAGGTCACGCCGTCGGTGAGCGCGCCGGCGCGCGTGACCTTCCCGCGGCTGCCGCTCGGGCGCACGCTCTACGGCGGCGTCGGCATCGCCGACGTGTTCACGCGCCGCGACGAGCGCAGCGCGATCCACCTCGACATCCTCGTCGACGGCGTGCCGCGCACGACCGTGGTCGCCGGCGTCGACGACGGCTGGGTGCGATTCGCCATCCCGACCGAGCCGGGCGCCGCCGACGTCACGTTCGTCGCGAGCGCGGCGGGGCCGAACAAGCTCGTGTGCTTCGCGGCCGAGGCGCTGCGATGACGGGACCCTGTGGGTCTCCCCATGGATGGAGCTCGACGACGCGTGCGTGCGCGCGCCCGCGATGCAGCTGCGCGGTGGTGGCGGTGGGCTCGCGTCCGGGGGGCGCGTGAGGCCGCGCCTGATCGGGCTCGCGCTCGCGTGCGCGACGACGCTGCTCGTGCTCGTCAACGGGAGCGACATTGGCCTCGCGCGCGACGAGATCGTGTACATGCAGAACGGCGATCGCTACGCCGACTGGTGGATCGATCTCGCGCGGCACGGCGCGACGCTCGGCCGCGCGACGGCGAAGGGCGAGCTGCAGGGGATCGAGAGGACGTTCGGCGGGCCGAACCCGACGGACAACAACCGCGAGCACCCGCCGCTGATGAAGACGCTGTACGGGCTGTCGCACCGACTGCTGCACGGCGTGTTCGGCGTCGACGAGGTCAGGGCGTACCGCGCGCCGGCGGCGGTGCTGCACGGGCTGCTCGTGCTGCTCGTCTACGCGATGGTGCTCGAGCTGTGGGGGCTCGCCGAGGCGGTGGTGTCGGCGCTGTTGCTGGTGTTCCTGCCGCGCGCGCTGTTCCACGCCGGGCTCGCGGCGTTCGACGCGCCGATCATGGCGCTGTGGTTCCTGGCGGTGTACGCGTACTGGCGCTGCCTCGACGGGAGGCGCTGGCCGTGGCAGGCGGGAGTCGCGTTCGGGCTCGCGCTCGCGACGAAGCACAACGCCGTGCTCCTGCCGTTCGCGTTCGGCCTGCACCACGCGATCGTCGGGATCCGCGCGCGCGGCCTCGCGGGCATCGTCGCGTATCGCTGGCGCGTGATCGTGTCGCTCGCCGTGCTCGGGCCGCTCGTGCTGATCGCGCTGTGGCCGTGGCTGTGGCTATCGCCGATCACGCACGCGCGCGAGTGGATCGCGTTCCACACGTCGCACGTGCACTACAACTTCGAGTACCTCGGGCGGAACTGGAACGCGCCGCCGTTCCCGTGGCACGTCGCCCTCGTGACGACGGCGTTCACCGTGCCCGTCGCGACGCTCGCCGCCGCCGCGCTCGGCGCGTGGCGCTGGCTCGCGGACCGCGCGCGCCTCGGCGACGCCCGCGCCCCGACGCTCCTGCTCGTGCTCTCCGCCGGGGCGTCGCTCGGGCCGTTCTTCCTCGGGTCGACGCCGATCTTCGGCGCCGAGAAGCACTGGATGCCGGCGCTCCCCTCGATCGCGATCGCCGCCGGCGTCGGCACCGTATGGGCCGCGCGCCGCCTCGGCGGAGCGCGCCGTGCCGCCGTCGCCGGCGTGTGCGCCGTCGTCATCGGCGCGGCCGCCGTCGAGACCGTGATCGCGCAGCCCCACGCCCTGACCTGGTACAACGCCCTCGCCGGCGGCGCCCCCGGCGGCGCCGACCTCGGCATGAACCGCCAGTTCTGGGGCATCGCCGCGCGCGGCGCGCTCCCCTTCCTCGCCGACCAGCCCCCCGGCGCGGTGTACTCACATGACGCCTCACCCGCGTGGGGCTTGTACCAGAAGCGCGGCGACGTCGCGCCGTCGATGCCCGACGCCGGCCACGAGGTCGCCGGCATCGCCGCCAGCAAGTACGCCCTCGTGATT
>JAHBVW010000064.1 GCA_019637375.1 Deltaproteobacteria bacterium
CACCGGCGCCGGCACCGGGGGCGCGGGCGCGGGCGATCTCGACGCACAGCTCGTCGGTGGCGGCGCGACCGGTCGGCCCGGTGTCGCGCACGGCGTCGCCGAGGAGCGCGAACGCGGCCTCGGTGTCGCCCGCGAGGCGACACGTCGCGACCCGCGCGGTCAGGGCGAGCGCGGCGTGGTCGGCGGCGCGCCACCCGGCGAGCTGCTCGGGAGGGACGCCGCCGCACAGGCCGACGGCGCGCACGGCGAGCTCGAGGTCCGCGCCGCGCTCGGTGCGGGCGGCGGCGAGCACCGCCGGGCCATGGACCTCCGCGGGGACGTCGAGGACGGAGATCAGCGCGTGCCACAGCGGCCCCCCACCCTTCGCAGCGACGGCGCGCACGAGCGGGTCGACGGCGTTGACGCGCCCGCGCTCGTGCAGGCGGGTCAGGACCTCGGCGGCACGCTCGGGGCGCGGGCCGGACAGCTCGCGCATCAGCACGTCGATCGCGCGGGCATCGAGGGCCTCGACGGCCTCGAGCTCGCCCGCGCTGCCGCCCGCGTGCTCGACGGCGAGCGCCGGCAGCTCGCGCGCGATGCGGGCGGCGGCCGCGAACCACACGGCGGCGGTGACGGCGGTGACGACGTAGAACGCGAGCGGCGTCGCGACGAGCGCGGCGGCGACGAGCCCGCCGAGGACGGCGCCGGCGCGCTTCGCGGTGCCGTCGAGGAACCCGCCGACGCGGCCGCGGATCGCCGACGGCAGGAGCGTCTGCGCGAGCTTCTCGGCGGGCGTCTCGACACCGGCGTCGAGGACGCGGCTCGACACCTGCGTGGCGATCGCGATCGCGAGGACCGGCGCGATCACGAGCCCGACGCCGGAGGCGAGCGCGACGAGCGGCGCGAACAGCAGGGCCTGCCCGGTCCCGAGCCGCTCGAGGAGCCGCGGCGCCACGACGAGCTGCACGACGAGCGTCAGGATCTGCGCCGCCGCGCGCACGGCGCCGAGGAGCGCCGCGAAGCGGGCGACGGAGCCGCCCTCGGCGGCGATCTCGACGGCGAGCGCGAAGTACGCGAACGAGGCGAACGCGCCGGCGATGCACACGAGGATCGCGAGGTGCCGCGCGAGCGGGTTGCGGCGGACGGCGCGCGCACCGTCGCGCCACGACCGCGCGATCAGCGCGCTCATCGACGCGGCCGGCGCCTTCACGCGGCGCGTGGCGGCCATGCGCGACGCGCCGAGCGCGGCGAGCGTGAGGAGCGCGGCGGCGGCGAGCAGCGTGCCGCCGGCGCCGGTGACGCCGACGGTGAGGTTCACGAGGAGGCCGCCGGCCGCCGCGCCGGCGCCGCCGGTGGCCGCGAGCATCGGCAGCACGCGGCGGCTGCGGCGCGCGTCGAGGCGCTCCGCGATCACGACCCAGAACGCGAGGTCCGTCGCGGCGGCGAGCTGCTTGCCGCCGACGAACGTCGCGACGGCGGCGACGCGGGGCGCGACGGCGGCGAGCGCCGCGAGGCCCGCGAGCGTCGCGGCCGACACGATCGCGAGCGTCGCGAGGATGCGGCGGCGCTCGAGTCGGTCCGCGAGCCCGCCGACGACGGCGAGCACGATCGCGAGGAGCGCGCTCGACACGGCCATCGCGACGCCGAGGCTCCCCGGGCCGATCTCGGCGAGGAACATCGCGTCGGCGGCGGCGCCGCTCATCGCCGCTCCCGCGCTCGCGAGCGCGAACACGGCGCCCGCCGACACGAGCAGCGCCCGCTCGTCGGCCCGGACCATCCGGGTCGACGCTGCGGGGGATATCGCCGCGGTGGTCACCCGCGGGCATCATCTCAAGCTTACGCGGCGGCGGGGTGGGCGCGGCCGTGTCATCATCGGCCGATGCGGAAGGCCCCCAGCTTCGGCCTCGGCGCCGTGACCGTCGTCGCGTCGATCGGGATGATCGCGGGCCTCGCCGTCGCGCAGAAGGGGAAGCCGAAGCCGCCGGTCCTGCACGAGGACCTGCCGGTCGATCCGAGCAGCCAGCAGACGCCGACGATCGGCTCGGCGGGGAGCGGGAACCCGGCCGCGTTCCAGGCCGGGAAGAAGGTCGTGCCCAAGCCGCCGCTCGACGATCCCGAGCAGGCGCCCAAGGGCGAGCCCGTGCTCGGCACGAAGGGCTTCGCGGCCGACCGCCAGACGCAGATGACGCCCGACACGAACACGGGCAAGGAGGACACGCTCCACTACGTCAGCGTGTTCAACCCCGACGTCCTGCCGTTCAAGCGGATGAGCGCGTTCGAGGCGGTCGCCGACAACTACAACCTGCACGTGCGGCGCACCGCGACGACCGAGCTCCCCGTCGGCGGGCCCGTCAACGACCGCGCGCGCGATCGCTTCTACGGGTCGGTGCTGATCCAGCTGTCGAAGGGCAAGAGCGTGGCGCTGCCGAGCGTCGCGCCCGACATGCGGATCCTGTCGTACGAGGTCAACCCGCGCGTGCCGCTCGTGTTCGAGAAGGACGGCGCCGACAACTTCTTCGTGCGCAGCGACGAGTCGAGCGCGTCGGGCACGTACCGGCTCGTGTTCTTCGCCGACGCCGACAGCGGCTACTTCGCGCCGAACCTGCCCGCGAAGGCGTACACGCCGCGCACGATGCCGGTGCCGCCCGAGCTGAAGCCGAGCCTGCCGGCGAAGGTGATGGCGCAGGCCCGCATCACGCTGCGCAACCTGCGCGTCAACGAGGACATGCCGCTCGGCGAGGCGTTCAACGCGCTCGTCGCGTACTTCCGCGCGTTCGAGGCGAAGACGCTGCCGGTGTCGAAGGGCGACGTCTACCGCGAGCTGTGCGACAGCCAGGCCGGCGTGTGCCGGCACCGCGCGTTCGCGTTCATGATCACGGCGAACGCGCTCGGCATCCCGACGCGCTTCGTCGAGAACGAGGCGCACGCGTTCGTCGAGGTGTGGTTCCCCGAGCGCCGGTGGCAGCGCATCGACCTCGGCGGCGCCGCGCTGCGCATGGAGGTCACCGGCGCCGACGACAAGACGCTGCACCGCCCGAGCGGCGAGGACCCGTTCGCGAAGCCGCCCGAGTACAAGCAGAACTACACGCAGCTCGAGGGCGAGATCAACGGCCTCACCCAGCAGCAGAAGGACGACAAGCGCGCGCCGCTCGATCAGGCGCCCGCGAGCAGCCAGTTCGGCCCCGGCGCCGGCTCCGCCGGCGGCACCGGCTCGAACGCCGGCGGCACCGGCCCGTCGGGCGGCACGAACATCACGCCCGACCCGCGGCTGCCGCAGGCGCCGAAGGATCCGCACAAGGACGACCCGCGGCTCGACATCCTCGATTGGTCCGCGAGCGCCTACCGCGGCGCCTCGCTGCGCGTCGCCGCGTACATTCACGTCGGCACGCGCCCGCTCGTCAACCACCCCATCGACGTGTACATCGCGCCCGCCGGCAAGAAGGGCGAGAACTCCATCCCGCTCGGGCGCGCCGTCACCGGCCCCGACGGCAAGTTCAACCAGGAGTTCACCGTCCCCTCCTCGGTCGGCCTCGCCGCCTACGACATCTTCCTCTCCTCCCCCGAGGACGCCTACTTCAACGCCGCTCTCTCGGAAGAATAACCCTCTCCCTCTCCTTCACCGCTCGCCCACGCCCTCGGCCGCGGAGAGGCGGAGAGAAGCGGAACGACGCTGCCTTCGAGGCGAAGGTCGAGGCGACAGGGAGATGGAGAGGGACGAGGGGTGGGAGTGGCTCAGCCGAGCTGGGCGGGGAAGGTGACCTTCGTCGGGGCGCCGGTGGCGGGGAACTTCATCTGGCGGAGCGCGCGCTGGGCGCAGGTGAGGAGGTTGCCCTTGTCGAACAGGTAGCGCGGCGCCTCGAGGCGGCTGCGCGTGACGCGGCCGGTGCCGTCGACGACGAGGACGATCGTGATCGAGGCGCGCAGGTCGGTGCCCTTCGCGCCCTGGACGATGCAGTCGCGCACGCCGCCGGACTGCGCGCCGATCGTGGCGTTGATCTCGCCGTCGTCGAGGGTGCGCGACTCGGTGCCGGAGGCCATGTCGACGGTGCGCGGCGGCAGCGTGACGTCGTCGCCGCGCCACTCCATGCGCCGATCGCCGTCGGTGAGCGCCGGAGCGGCCGGCTCGTCGAAGGTCGCCTCGTCGTTCGCCCCGTCGGTGGATGACGCGGGGCGCGCGGCGCCGCCGTGCGGGCGCGACGCACCTCGCGGATCCGGGGGCTTCTTCTTCGGTGGTTTTCCGCTGCCGCTGCCCTTGCCGGCCGCCCCCGCGGAGCCGCGCGGCTCGGTGGGGGCTGTCTCGTCGCCGCGGCCGGCCCATGGTGGACGGAGCACGAGATACATTCCTCCCGCTCCGACGACCAGCCCGATGACGAGCCCGAGCGAACCACGCACACCCGGTGTGTATCACCGCAGGCCCGCCGATGCCGCCGTGTTCACGCCGCTCGGCGGCGTCGCCCTGCTGTTCGTCGGGTGGGCGACGTTCATCGTCACCGCCGTCGCGAGCGAGCGGTACGGCGCGCACGCGCTCGTCGGCCTCATCCTCGGCGAGGTCGTGCTCGCCGCGGTCCCCGTCGTCGCCGCGCTCGAGGGCAAGATCTCGCTGCGCTCGTTCGGCCTGCGCCGCGCGCCGCTCGTCTACCTCGTCAGCGGGCTGCTCGTCGGGTCCGCGCTCTGGTACGTGAACTGGCAGGTCGTCGTCGCGCTCGACATCCCGAAGGACCGCGTGCGCGTGCTCGCGGAGACCGTCGCCGAGCCGCCGCTGCCGCTCGCCGTGCTCGCGATGGCGGTCCTCCCCGCGATCTGCGAGGAGCTGATGTTCCGCGGCGTCGTCCTGCGCGCGTTCGCCGGCGCGTGGAAGGCGCCGGTCGCCGTCGTCGCCTCGGCGCTCCTGTTCTCCGCCTATCACATCAGCGTGCCGCAGGCGCTGCCGACGTTCACGCTCGGTCTGGCGCTCGGAGCCCTGGCGCTGCGCTCGGGTTCGTTGTACCCGACGATGATCGCGCACCTCATGAACAACCTCGCGGCGGTGCTCGTCACGCGCGACGAGCTCCCGGGCGTCAACGACTGGATCTCCGACCACGGCCTCGTCGCCCTCGTCGGTGCGTCCGCGATCGTCGCCGTCGGGCTCGCGCTGCTCGTACCGCCGCCGGCGGTGGAGCCGGTGGTCCGGCGAGGTCCGTCGTGAGCGATCCGAAGCTGGTCTTCGCCACGCTCGCGCACCGCCGCGCCATGGCGCCGGACCGCACCGAGCTCGCGCCGGTCGCGGCGTCGTCGGTCATCGCGTACGGCGCCGAGGACCGCACGGTCACCGAGCTGCAGCTCGCGCTGTCCGAGCTCGCCGACGAGGCGCGCCCGACCACCGTCGCGCGCCACCTCTTGCCCGAGGGCGTGCGGCTCGAGGTCGTCGAGGCCGAGGTCGGGCGCAGGCACCTGCCCGGCCGCCTCGGCCGCACGCACAAGATCCACGTCACCGTCATCCTGGTCCCCGAGCCGCGCCCCGATGCGGCGCCCGCCGGCCACTGGGTGTTCGTGCCGGTGCTCGACCACGCGCTCTACGTGCACCGTACCGAGGACCTCGCCGAGCGCCTGACGGAGGCGCTCGAGGTCCTGCCGACGGCGCTCGGCCTCGACGCCGACGGCTGGCGCCGGCTCCTCACGTGGGCGCCGTCGACGCTCGAGCCGATCCAGGTCGAGCTCGCGACGACGCCGCTCAGCGAGGCCAAGGGCCGCAAGGCGCTCGCCGAGGAGGAGCGCCGGCGCCTCGCGATCGCGACGCTCGACGGCGCGGGTCGCCGCATCGGCGTCCCCGATCCCGCGCCGCCCGTCGTCGGGCGCGACGAGGCGCTCGCCGAGCTGACGCGCATCCTCGGCGGGCGCGCGCGCCGCAGCGTGCTGCTCGTCGGCGACGAGGCGGCCGGCAAGAGCGCGCTCGTCGCCGCGTGGCGCGCGAGTGCGCGGCGCGACCTCGTGTGGTCGACGTCGGTGTCCGAGCTCGTCGCCGGCGCGAGCGGGCTCGGCGAGTGGCAACAGCGCGTCGCGGCCGTGCTCGCGGCCGCCGAGACGCTCGACGCGGTCCTCTACTTCGACGACTTCGGCGCCCTGTTCTCCGACCGCCCCTCCGAGGGCGGCATCGAGATCGGCGCCGCGATGCGCCGGCACGTCGTCGACGGGCGCGTGCGCGTCATCGGCGAGCTCACGCCGGTCGCGCTCGATCGCGCGGAGCGCCGCGACGTGTCGCTGATCGGCGGCATGCTGCGCCTCGCCGTCCCGCCGACGGATCCCGCGACGACGACCGCCGCGTGCCTCGCGTGGGTCGACCACTGGGCGCGCACGCAGCCGCACCGCCCGCAGATCGCGCCCGCCGCGGTGCCCACCGCCGTCGAGCTCGCGCGCCGCTACCTGCCCTACCGCGCGTTCCCCGGCAAGGCCGTGCGCCTCCTCGAGGAGCTGCGCGTGGCGCACGACAGCGCGCGCGGCGCGAAGGGCACCGGGCCCGTCCTCGACGAGCCCGAGCTGTTCGCCGCGTTCTCGTGGTCGACCGGCATCCCGATCGCGCTCCTCGCCGACGACCGCGCGCTGCCGCCGGCCGAGGTCGTCGCGGCGCTGCGCCGGCGCATGGTCGGCCAGGGCCCGGCCGTGCGGCGCGTCGCCGACGCGATCTGCGTCGCGAAGGCGCGCCTGCAGCCGCCCGACAAGCCGCTCGCGGCGCTCCTGTTCGTCGGCCCGAGCGGCGTCGGCAAGACCGAGCTCGCGCGCTCCGTCGCCGCGTACCTGTTCAACGCACCCGATCGCATGGTGCGGCTCGACATGAGCGAGTACACCGACCCGTGGGCCGCGGGCCGCCTGTTCGGCGACGACGCCGGCACCGAGGGCCGCCTCACCGCCGCCGTGCGCAGCCAGCCGTTCGGCGTGGTCCTCCTCGACGAGATCGAGAAGGCGCACGCGTCCGTGTTCGACCTGCTGCTGCAGGTGCTCGGCGAGGCGCGCCTGACCGACGGGCGCGGCCGCACGACGCACTTCCACAACTCGATCATCATCCTCACGTCGAACCTCGGCACGCGCAGCGCGCGCGGCCGCCTGGGCATCGCGCCCACCCAGGACGCCGACGAGCGCGAGGAGCGCCGCTACCGCGACGCCGTGCTCGCCGCGTTCCGGCCCGAGCTGATCAACCGCCTCGACCAGATCGTCGTGTTCCACCCGCTCGATCCGTCGGAGATCGCGAAGGTCGCGGAGATCGCGATCCAGCGGCTCGCCGAGCGCCGCGGCTTCACGCAGAGCGGCACGATCCTCGACGTGTCGCCGCGCGCGCTCGAGATCCTCGCCGAGCGCGGCTTCTCCGCCGAGCTCGGCGCCCGCGCGCTGCGCCGCCACCTCGACGACGCCGTCCTCGCACCCGCCGCGCGCCTGCTCGCCCGCGCCGGCACCGAGGGCCACGGCGGCACGCTGACCGTCCGCGCGCCGGACGAACGCGTCGATCGCCCCGCCGGTGCGCGCCTCGGCGAGGCGACCGGCGACGTCGGCGTCACGCTGTGGCGCCGCACCGCCGCGACCGGCCGCCGCCTCGCGCGCGCGGCGCTCGCGCTCGGCGAGCTGCGCCGCTCGACGGACCGCGAGCTCGCCCTCCCCGCCGCGACCGCCGTCGGCGAGCGCATCGGCGAGCTCGAGGCGACGCTCGCGACCGCGCGCGAGAAGAAGCTGCGGCAGGGATCCGGAAGCGAGTCGTCGGAGGACCGGCGCGCCGCGCTGCCGGGCGCCGAGATCGCGCGCCTCGCGACGGAGCACGCGCGCCTGCTCGCCGCGTGGACCGCGTGCCGCGGTGCGCAGGCCGAGCTGCACACCGCCGAGGAGCTGTGCCTCGACGCGCTCGCGCGCGACATCGACGCCGTCGACCTCATCGACGCGGCGATCGTGCAGCGCCGCAAGTTCCGCCGCGACCTGTTCGGCCTGCTCACGGCGATGCGCCCGCCGGGCCCCGGCGCGACGCTGCTCGTGCACACGCCCGACGCGCGCGGCGCCGTCACCGCGTGGGTCCAGCTGGTGCTGCGCGCGGCGGCGCACGAGGGCTTCACCGCGACCGTGCAGCTGTGGGGCGAGCACGCCCCGAGCTGGAAGCTGCCGTGGGGCCCGCCGCACGACCTCGCGTGGGTGCGCGAGAAGTGGGCGGCGTGGAACCCCGGCGCCGCGCTCGTGCGCATCTCCGGCCACGGCGCCGACGTGCTGTTCGCGCTCGAGGCCGGCCTCCACCGCTTCCACGGCGTCGCCGGCGAGGCGTGCCACGTGTGGGTCGACGCCCTCGAGCCGAAGGCCGACTTCACCGACCACGAGTGGACCGCGATCCCGCAACCGCCGGCGCCCCGCGCGGCGCGCGGCGCGGCGATGCGCGAGCTCCACGTCGACGGCGAGCACGTGCAGGTCGGCCGCGAGGAGGTCGACGTCCCCTGGTCCGAGCTGCACGCGCGCCTGCCGGAGGTCGCCGTCGCGCGCGTGCTCGCACAGCTCGCCGATCCCGACGCCGACGAGGAGGCGCTGTGGACGTGGGATCACCCGCTGCAGGCGCTCGATCTCGATCGAGCAGGCGCGGGCGCCGACCAGCCGACCGAGTGGCCCCGATGAAGATCGAGTTCACCGTCGGCATCTACCAGCGCAAGCACGAGGGCGACGACCAGTGGTACGCGCTGGTCCCGCAGCGGCACGTCGCGTACATCGCCGGCAAGGGCGAGGTGCGCTTGCGCGAGCGCATGGTGACGCGCCTGCGCGAGCTGTTGCGCCAGGCGGCGCCCGAGGAGCAGGAGCTGTTCCAGCTGCCGCTCGGCACCGAGCTCGTGCGCGTACCCGTCGACGTGCGCCTCGAGGACGGCCGCGTCCAGGGCCTCCTGCCGCTGATCGTCGAGCCGCGCTGGGTGAGCGACGCGGAGCAGCGCCTGTTCGTGTACCACCCGCGGCGCCGCGCCGAGTGGTTCCTCGCCGAGACGCGCGACGACGTCATCGCGCTCGCACCCGTGTTCGCGCGGCACCACTGGAAGGACCTCGGGCAAGAGGTCGCGGCGGCGCTCCTGTCCAACGGCAAGGACCGGCTCGCGCCGCTCGCCTTCTCGACGGAGGCGCAGTCGCTGCTCGACCGGCTGCCGTCGCGGAAGAAGCCCGAGCGCCAGGCCGCCGCGGCGCCGCGCGAGGACAACGTCCTGCACACGATCGGCGTCGACGAGACGCACCGCGTATCCGCCGCCGCGCCGGTGGACGTGCCGCGCTCGCCGTACCGCGAGCGCCTCGGCTACCTGCTCGGGGGGCAGCGCCCGCGCTCGGTCGCCGTCGTCGGCCCGCCGGGGTGCGGCAAGACCACGCTGATCCAGCGCTGGATCCACGACCGCCTCGTCGAGGACGGCTACCCGCTGCACAAGAACCTCGACCGGGTGCACCACGTGTGGCGCCTGTCGGGCAAGCGCGTGATCGCGGGGATGTCGTACCTCGGGCAGTGGGAGGAGCGCTGCCTCGCGCTGCTCGAGGAGGCGCACGGGAAGCGCGCGATCCTGTGGGTCGAGGACCTCCACCTGTGGGGCCGGCTCGGGCAGTCGCGCCAGAGCGAGCGCAGCTTCGCCGACTTCTTCCGCGGCCCCGTGCGGCGCGGCGACCTCGCGCTCGTCGCCGAGCTCACGCCCGAGCAGCTCGCGCGGCTCGAGCGCGACGCGCCCGGGCTCGCGGAGGCGCTCGCGCCCGTCGTCGTGCCCGCCGCGTCTCCCGAGGAGACGGCGCAGCTGCTGCTCCACGAGATCCGCGCCGTCGAGGCGAAGCTGAACGTCGAGCTCCACCCGTTCGTGCCGCGCACGGCGCTCGAGCTCGGCGCCGCGCTTTTCCCGTGGCGCGCGCGGCCCGGCGTCGCGATCGAGATCGTGCGCCGCGTCGCCGAGGACGGCGTGGGCCACGGCGCGGCCCCGCGCGCGATCGCCGAGGCGCTGACGCCGGTGCACGTGCTGCTCCACCTCGCACGCACGACCGGCCTGCCGGCGCACCTGATCTCGCTCGACGAGCCGCTCGACGCCGGCGAGGTCGAGGCCGCGTTCGCGGCGCGCGTGATCGGCCAGCCCGCGGCGACGCGCGCCGCCGCCGACACGATCCTGCGCGTGCGCGCCGGGCTCGCGGATCCGAACCGCCCCGTCGCCGTGATGCTGTTCACCGGGCCGACGGGCACCGGCAAGACCGAGCTCGCGACGGCGATCGCCGAGTACCTGTACGGCGGCGGCGAGCGCCTCCTGCGCATCGACATGGGCGAGCTGTCGGGGCCGGACGCCGTCGCGCGCCTGATCGGCGATCGCTGGGGCTCCGAGGGGCTGCTCACGTCGCGCGTGCGCGCGCAGCCGTTCTGCGTCGTGCTCCTCGACGAGATCGAGAAGGCGCACCCGCAGGCGCTCCACCTGCTGCTGCAGCTGTTCGACGAGGGGCGCCTCACCGACGCGGCCGGCGACGTCGCGAGCTTCGCGAGCGCCGTGGTCATCATGACGTCGAACCTGGGCTCGCGGAACGCGCAGCCGATCGGCTTCGGCGAGACGCGCGACCGCATCCTCGCCGACGTCGCGCGCGCCGTACGCGAGTTCTTCCCCGTCGAGCTATTCAACCGCATCGACCGCGTCGTGCCGTTCGAGCCGCTCACGCCCGACGTCGCGGCGAAGGTCGTCGACAAGGAGCTCGCGAAGCTGCTCGTGCGGCGCGGCCTGCGCGAGCGCAACACGTTCGTGTACGCGGGCTCGGCGGTGCGCCGGCGCGCGGTCACCGACGCGTTCGATCCGCGCTACGGCGCGCGCACCGTCAAGCGCTGGCTCGAGGACAAGATCGGCGGCTCCCTGACGGACCTGCTCGCGACGGCGCCGCCCGCGCGCCTGCGCATCGTGCGGCTGTCCGAGGACGCCGGCACGATCCACGCGACGCTCGAGCCGATGCAGGAGCGTGGCGCGCTGCCGGGACCGTACGCCCTCGAGGGTGCGCTCGACGTGGCGACCGCCGGGCTCGAGCCGTCGGTCGCGCGCGCGGCGCGGGCGCTCGAGCGGATCGCCACCTCGCCGCACCTGGCCGCGGCGCGCGGCGCGGCGAAGGAGCGGATTGGCTCGCCTGACAGCTCGCTGGCGTACTACCTGGACGAGCTCGAGCAGCGCGTGGCCGCGCTCGGGGAGCTGTTCGGTGTGCGGCCGGTGCTCGTGCCCGGCGATGGTGACCTCGAGGATGACGTCGAGCCGCTGTACGAGGATCATCTGGACGATCGCATCGGCGGGACGCGGCGCGTGCGGACGCGCCGGGGCAAGCCCGCGCTCGTGAGGTCGCCGGCGAGCCGCGACGCGCTGATCGCGGGCATTGCCGAGGCGCTGCTCCTCGAGCGCGCGCTGCCGCAGCTCCTCGATCCCGACGCGCACGCCGTCACCGTCGTGCTGTCGCGCATCGGCAACACCGCCGACGCCGGCGGGCTCGCGATCGCCGCGGCGACGCTGGCGCGCCCGACCTGGATCGACGACGCCGCGACCGCCGACGCGCAGGGCGAGGTCGCGGCGCTCCCGACCACGGGCTTCAAGCTCCCCGAGAAGCGCGTCGCGCTCCCGGCCGGGCTGGCCACCGGCGGCACGTGGTCGCGCGCCCGCGACGCGGCGCTCGTGCTGCGCGGGCTGTTCGTGCGCGAGGCGCTCGCCGGCGACCACGGCACGTGGATGATCCGCGCGGCCGCCGCCGAGCCCGACGTCGTGCGCGTCGACGTGCGCCCCGGATCGGGAGGCACCGCGATCGACACGCTGCGCCGCCACGTCGCCGCGCGGCGCGAGCTCGAGCGCGTCCTCGAGCACGGCGGCGCGCTGCCGCCGAACCCCGACGTGCTGCTGCCGGTGACGCGCACGCTGACGTACCGCGCGCCGATCCGCCCCGGCGAGACCTACCAGATCGAGATCGAGGACTTCTCGACGGGCTGGGTCGATCGCGGCACCGCGCGCGACCTGCCGTCGGCGATCCACCGCGCGTGGCACCTCGGCTGGAGCCGCGATGCGGGCGGCGCGGGAGGTGCCCGGTGAGCCGGCCGTCGTTCCGCGTGTTCCTGACGAAGCACCACGGCGGCCTCGTGTCGGCGGTGCTGCTGCGCAGCTACCGCGTGCTGTTCGACACGCCACCGCCCGCGGCGATGGCCGAGGACGCCGAGACCGCGCTGCGCCGGCTCGCGCCGCAGGCCGCGCTGCTCGCCGACGACGACGACGAGCTCGAGCGCTACACGTGGGACGACACGCTCGAGCTGCGCCGCGTCGAGATCGAAATCCACCCGGGCCGCCCCGATCCGCGCGGCTACGTGATCTCGAGGTCGCGCGTGCCCATCCGCCTCGGCTACGCCGCGGTCAGGATCGAGGGCGCGCCGCTGTACCGGGTGATCGTGCCGCGCTTCGACTGGACGTTCGTCACCGAGGATCTGACCACCGTCCCCGACACGATCCGCTCGCTCGTGTTCGCGGCGCTCGTCGGCGACTCGCCCGCGTCGCTGTACGACCTGCGCCGCGAGGTCGAGGAGGAGATCGTCGCGTGGTCGCCGCTCGAGGGCAAGGTGCGCGCGAAGCGCGACGCCGCCGAGGAAGCGCCGCCCGCGCCGGTGCTCGAGGCCGTCGCCGAGGACTGGGTCGGGCTCGCGCGCGCGAACCGGCTGCGCGCCGTGGTCGGCGTCGATCCGACGTTCGCGCAGCTCGCGCCGCTCGTCGATGCGAAGCGGCTGCCGAGCCTGGTGCTCGTCGGGCCGCGCGGCGCCGGCAAGAGCGCGCTCGTGCGGCGGCTCGCGCGCGCCCTCCTCGACCGGAGCCGCGGCAAGCAGGGCCGGCGGCGCCGCCTGTGGTCGACGAGCGCGGACCGCATCGTCGCCGGCATGATCTACCTCGGCATGTGGCAGCAGCGCTGCCTGTCGATCGTGCAGGAGCTCGCCGACAGCGAGGACGTGCTGTACGTCGACCGGCTCGCCGACCTCCTCGCGCCGATGAGCGACGGCGCGTCGATCGCCGAGCTGCTCGCGCCGTCGGTGATCGCGAAGGAGCTGTCGCTCGTCGCCGAGTGCGACGAGGCCGAGCTCGTGCGCGCGCGCCAGCGCTTCCCGGCGCTCGTCGACGCGCTCCGCGTCGTGCGCGTGCACGAGGCGTCGCCGCCCGAGACGATCGCGCTGCTCGAGCCGTACGGCCAGCGCCAGGCGCCGCCCGTCGCGGTCTCGCACGAGGGTGCGCGCCGGCTCGTCGAGCTGCTCGGCGCGTTCCGCCGCGACTCCGCGTTCCCCGGCAAGGCGCTCGCGTTCGTCGACTACCTCGCGACGCGCCCGGGCCGGCGAGCGCCGGCCGCCGCCCCACCGGCCAACGATCCGGTGGACGCGATCGCGCCGGGGGAGTCGCCGGAGACAGCGGCGCCGGCGGGCCCGGAGCTGTCCGTCGGCGAGATCACGGCCGCGTTCGGGGCGTGGTCGGGGCTGCCCGTCGAGCTGCTCGCGCCGGAGCGGGCGCTCGACACGCGCGCGATCGCGGTCGCGCTGCAGAAGGGCGTGATCGGCCAGGACCACGCGTGCGAGGTCGCGGCGCGCGTGATCGCGCGGCTCAAGGCCGGCCTCGACGATCCGCAGCGCCCCGTCGGGGCGCTCCTGTTCGCGGGCCCGACGGGCGTCGGCAAGACCGAGCTCGCGAAGCAGCTCGCGCGCTACCTGTTCGGCGACGCCGAGCGCCTCGTGCGCGTCGACATGAGCGAGCTCGTCACCGGCGCCGCGATCGCGCGCCTCATCACGCCGTCGCCTGCGGGGACGTCGCTCGCCGATCGCATCCGCCGCCAGCCGCTGTCGGTCGTCCTGTTCGACGAGATCGAGAAGGCCGACGCCGCGGCGTTCGACCTCCTGCTCGGCGTCGTCGGCGAGGGGCGCCTGACCGACGCGCTCGGGCGCCTCGTCGACTTCCGCATGGCCGTCATCGTGATGACGACGAACCTCGGCGCCGCCGATCCGACGCCGGCCGGCTTCGGTCCCGGTCGCGCCGACGGCGCCGACCACGCGGGCGCCGTGCGCGCGTTCTTCCGCCCCGAGCTGATCGGGCGCATCGACTCGGTCATCTCGTTCCGCCCGCTCGCGCCCGACGCGCTCGAGCGGATCGTCGAGCTCGAGCTCGACAAGCTGCGCCGGCGGCCCGGGCTCGTCGCGCGCAACCTGCGCCTCGAGATGACGCCGTCGGCGCGCACCCGGCTCGCCGCGCTCGGCCACGACGCCCGGCTCGGCGCGCGTCCCCTGCGCCGGACGATCGAAGATCTCGTCGTCGCACCGCTCGCGGAGCGCATGGCCCGATCGCCGAGCTGGCGCGATGCAACCATCCGGATTCACACGGCTTCCGACCCAGGCAACCCCGACCTGCTGATCCCCTGACGCTTTGTAATCCTGGCAACCCTAGCGCGCCCATCTGAGAGGCTTGCTACAATTCGGTGCCGTGCCCGACCCCAAGCGAGTCCTCTGGTACCTGCGCAAGGTCCCCTTGCTCGCCGACCTCGGTCCCGACGCGATCGCGCGCATGGCCGAGCGCGTGGAGCTGCGGGAGGCCCGCCGCCGCGACGTCGTCTACCTCCCCGGTGATCCGGGGCGCTCGCTGTTCTTCGTGCACGGCGGACGCATCAAGGTCAGCAAGGTCACGCGCGACGGCAAGTCGCTGACCCTCGCCTACCACGGCCCGGCCGAGCTGTTCGGCGACGGCTGCATCCTCGACGGCGGCCCGCGCACCGAGATGGCCGAGTCCGTCGAGAACGCGCTCCTCTCCGAGATCGATCGCGTCCACTTCGAGGAGCTGATCCATAGCCACCCGCAGCTCGGCCTCGCGATGACGCGCCTCATGATCGTGCGCCGCCGCGATCTCGAGAACAAGGTCGAGGCCCTCGTGTTCCGCGACGTCTCGTCCAAGCTCGCCGAGCTGCTCGTCAAGCTCGCCGGCGAGTACGGCGTCGACGACGCGCGCGGCACGCTCGTCGCCCTCAAGATCACGCACCAGGAGCTCGCGAACCTGATCGGCTCGACGCGCGAGACGGTCTCGCTCACGCTCTCGCAGTTCAAGCGCAAGCGCCTCATCCAGACCGAGGGGCGCAAGGTCATCATCTCCGACGCCGAAGCGCTGCGCGCGCTGTACTAGCCGGTGGGTGGTTCGCGGCGCGCGAGCATCTCGACGGCGAGCGACAGTGCGCGCTGCATCGACACGGTGCGGGCGATGCCTTTGCCGGCGATGTCGTAGGCGGTGCCGTGATCGGGTGAGGTGCGGACGATGGGAAGCCCGAGCGTGACGTTCACCGACTCGTCGAAGTCGACGAGCTTCACCGGGATGAGGCCCTGGTCGTGGTACATGGCGACGAGCGCGTCGTAGCGGCCGTGGACGGCGTCGCGGAACGCGGCGTCGGGGACGAGCGGGCCGAGGAGCTGCGCCGGCGGGCACGGCGCGGCGAGCGCGGGAGCGATGATGTCGGCGTCCTCGTCACCGAGGAGGCCGTCCTCGCCCGCGTGCGGGTTGAGCCCGACGACGCCGACGCGCGGCGCGGCGTGGCCGAAGTCGCGCACCATGGATTCGGCGAGGAGCTCGACGACGCGCCGCACGCGCTCCGTCGTGAGGTCGGTGGCGACGTCGGCGAGCGGACAGTGCACGGTGACGAGCGCGACCTTGAGCTTCGGCCCGGCGAACATCATCACGACGTCGCGCGCCGCGAGCCGCTCGGCGAGCATCTCGGTGTGGCCGAGGAACGCGAAGCCACCGCGCCGCGCCCACGTCTTCGAGATCGGCGCGGTGACGAGCGCGCCGACCTCGCCGCGGCGCGCGGCGCTCACGGCGGCCTCGAGGTAGCCGGCCTGCGCGGCGCCGGCGCGCTCGTCGGGCCGGCCGGGGATGGCCGTGTCGCCGAGGCCGTTGCCGACGACCTCGACCGACGGGAGCCGCACGTTCATCGCGCGCGCACCGCGCTCGAGCGGCACGGGATCTCCGTAGACGACGATGCGCGAGAGCCAGGCGGGCGGCGCCGTCGCGAGCGCCGCCGCCACGATCTCGGGCCCGATTCCGGCCGGGTCGCCGAGCGTGATGCCGAGCCGGGTGACCGTACCCACGGGTCGACGCTACCATCGACGTGCGAGCTTGCCGAACCCTCGTGCCTCGTTCATCCATGGGGGATGCGCTGCGCCTGGCTCGTCGTCGCCGTGATCGCGGGAGTCGGGTGTGCCACCGCCGAGACCGTCCACGCACCGGCGGCGCCTCCGGCGGCGACCGCCGCGGCGCACGAGGCGCTGGGCCTCGTGCCCGGCGAGACGATGGCCTACGAGATCAAGCTCGCGGGCGTGCTGGCCGGCGAGGCGCAGCTCGCCGTCGGCGAGATCGGCGAGCTCCACGGCCGGCGCGCCATCGTCGTGCACTCGCGCGCCGCGACGGCCGGCGCGGTCGCGCTCGTGAAGAAGGTCGTCGACGAGGCCACGACCGTGATCGACGCCGAGACCGGGCGCCCGATCCAGCTCGACACGGTGCTCGAGATGGGCGACGCGAAGCGGATCACCGCGACGGCGACGTTCCAGGGCACGGTCGCCGACGTCGTGTTCAAGAAATCGACGGAGGCGACGCCGCAGAACCTCCGCATCGATTTCGGCACGCAGGCGCTCCACGACACGCACTCGGCGATGGCGCACGTGCGCGGGTGGCGCGCGGCGCCGGGCACGTCGCGCTCGGTGTTCGTCGTCGGCGGCAAGCGCCTGTGGCGCGTCGACATGACCTACGTCGGCACCGAGACCATCGGCTCGGCCCTCGGCAACCGCCGCGCCGTCGTGCTCGAGGGCCGCTCCCTGCGCGCGCGCCGCAACCTCACGCTCGAGTCGACCAAGCCGTCGCGCTCCTTCCGCGTCTGGCTCTCCGACGACGCCGACCGCGTCCCGCTCAAGGTCGCGGCGCAGACCGAGCTCGGCGAGATCGTGATGGACCTCGTCGACTACCAGCGCCCCTGATCGCGCCGAGATCCGGCGACCCGCGTGCGACGTGGCGCGGGTCGGTTCACCCGAGGGAGCCGGTCGCGAAGAAGCCCGACCTCCACATCACCGCCAGCGCCACCTCCCCGGCGGTGAGCGGAGGACTTCGAGCGGCTTCGCGTGCCGCGGCGGTCAGTCGTCGCCCTCGCCCCAGCCTTCGGAGATGCGGCGGGCGCGCCGCGGCGGGGCGTCGGGAACGTTGATCGTGCCGGACACGGCGACCGCCTCCTCGGAGGTGATCGCGTGGAGGTGGGACTGCGTGTCCTCTTCCTCGTCGAGCTCGTCGGGCGCCGGCGGGTTCGTGGTCCCCCGGGTCTCGTTCGCGTGCGCGCCCTGACCGGGGAGCTCGATGACGGCGGTGTCCTCGTCGTGCTCGGGCGGCTCGGCCTCGATCTCGACGAACGCCTCCATCTCGATCTCGTCGCCGGTGAAGCCGCGCGCGACGGGCCTCGGCGCCGCCGCGGCGTCGGCCTTCGGGACGAAGCCGACCGGGCGCGCGGCCTGCGACGGCGCCGGGCGCGACAGCACCGACGGGAGCTTCGGCAGCGACGGCAGCGCCGGGACCGGCGTCGCCGGGCGCGCGTGCTTGGGCCCGCTCGGCGAGGTCGGCGACGTCGGTGGCGTCGGCGGTGCGGCCGCAGGCAGCGTCGGCGGCAGCGGGCGCAGCGGCGGCACCACCGCGACCGGACGCGCCGGCGGTGTCGGTGGTGTCGGTGGTGTCGGCGCTGCCGGCGGCGACGGCGGTGACGCAGAGCGTGCCGGGCCGTTCGCGGGCGCCGGGCCGTTGCCGCGCGTCGCCATCGCGGCCGCGCGCGCGGCGGCGGCGGTCGACGGCGGACGGCGGCCATCCGGAGACATCGGCCGCTCCACGACCGTCACCGGCTCGGCGCCCGGCCACGCGGGACGCGACGGCGGCGTCGTCGGCTCCTCGGCGGGATCGGCGGGATCGACGGGCAGGGGCGTCGGTGCGCGCGCCGGCGGCGACGGAGCCGGCGGCGGCGGCATCTCGATCGCCGGCGGCCCCACCGGTACGTCGGACTCCACGACATCCTCGAGCGCGAACACCGGCTCCACCGCGCTCGCGACCTGCGGCGGCTCGGCGACCGGCACCACTTGTGGCACGTCGCGCTCGTACGCCGACGGCGGCGGCGTCGACACACCGCGCGGCCGCGGCTCGGCGAGCGGCACCGGCTGCGGCACGCCGCGCTCGTACGACGGCGGCGGCGTCGACGCACCGCGCGGGCGCGGCTCGGCGAGCGGCACGGGCTGCGGCACGCCGCGCTCGAACGACGGCGGCGTCGTCGCGTGGCCGCGCTGGATCGCCTGCGGCACGGCACCGGCGAGGCCGAGCTCGACGTCGAGCTCCGGCGACGGTGCGCGCGACGCCGGAGCTCTGCGCGGAGCGCGCGCGACGCGCGGCTGCGTGTCCCCGTCGGGGTGGGTCTCGACGCGGATCCCGAGCCCCTCGTCGCGCGGCACCGCGCTCACGATGTACACGCCGCCCCCGTCGTCGTCGCCCTCGTCATCCTCGCCGCCGTCCGGCGGCGCGACCGCGGCCTGCATCACGCGCGGGCGCACCGGCGGCGGCTGGATCGGCGCGTGCCCGAGGATCTGATCGAGCTCGACGACGCGCGGATCGCGCGACCGCCCCGGCGACAGCACGTCGTCGAGCGACGGGTTCGGCGGCGTCGCGACCTCGCGCTCCTCGGTCAGCCGGCGCGCCGCGGCCTCGGCGATCTCCATGTCCGTCGAGTAGCGCTCCGGCGCCGGCGGACGCGCCCGCCGCGCCGCGATCAGCGGCTGCAGCGCCTCGAGCAGGGCCTCGCCGAGCTCCGCGTCGTCGTCGCACAGCTCGCGGAAGTCGTCCGCCCGCAGCGCGAGCGCGCGGACGTCCGTCCGCGTCACCGCCAGGTCCTCGCGGTGCGGCAGCGGCGCATCCGCCACGAGCGCCTCCGGGTACACGAGCGCGCCCGGCCCGAGCTCGTCGGCGCCGCGGTTCTGCACGACCTCGCCCTCGACGATGATCCACGCGACGCGGTCGCCGAGCGTGTTCGCCGGCAGCAGCTCGTTCGGCCCGTAGTCGCGCGCGTTCGCGAGGCGCAGCGCGCGCAGCCGCTGCTGCGGCGTCGTCCGCGTCCCCCACAGGCCGCAGCTCGCGATCACGCGCTCGTCGCGGTTGCGCATCTCCGCCGACTGCGGCGTCTCGCCCGCCTCGAGCACGCGCACCACGACCGCGGTCGCGTTGTCGCCGCCGCCGCGGTCGAGCGCCAGCTCGATCAGCTTCTGCGCCGCGCGCGCCGGGCTCGGCTGCTTCGACAGCACCTCCCCGACCTCCTCCTCCTTCACGTACTCGCTGATGCCGTCGCTGCACAGCAGGAACCGGTCGCCGTCGGCGAGCGGCACCACGAAGGTCGAGACCTTGACCTCCTTGCCGATCCCGAGCGCGTTCGTGAGCATGCTCCGGAACCGCGAGCCCTCGCCCGAGACGTCCACGTCGATCCCCGCCGCGAGCAGGCGCGCGAGCAGCGTGTGGTCCTCGGTCAGCTGCATCGCGATCTGATCGCGCACCAGGTACGCGCGCGAATCCCCCGCGTGCGCGAACACCATGTCGTTGCCGACGATCATCGCGCCGACGAGCGTCGTCCCCATCCCGGCCTTCGCCTCGTCGCGCGCCGCCTCGCCGAGGATCGCGTCGTGCGCCGCGATCACGCCGCCGCGCACGACGGCGAACAGCTGCTTCTTCGCCTCGGGCGTCTTCTGATCGAGCCAGCCGTCGGCGACCTGCTGGACCATGTCGCTCGACCACTTCTGCCGGATCGTCCGGATCGCGATGGCGCTCGCCACCTCCCCCGCCGCATGTCCGCCCATGCCGTCGCACACGATGAACAGACCGAGGTCCGCGTCGAAGAAGTGCGCGTCCTCGTTGTGCTCGCGCACCTTCCCCACGTGTGTCGCCGCAGCGCCGACGATGGAGGCTCGCCCGGCCACGAACACCACTGTAACGCGACGCTGCGACTTTGTGTTAGCGCCCTAGCCGCGCATCTTGTAGCCGACGTTGCGGACGGTCTCGATCATCGAACCCGCTTCGCCGAGCTTGCTGCGCACCCGGCGGACGTGGATGTCGACCGTGCGCGTCCCACCCGCATAGCGATACCCCCAGGCGCGCTCGAGCAGCGCCTCGCGCGTGAACACGCGTCCGCGGTGCTGCGCGAGGTAGCGCAGCAGCTCGAACTCCTGGTGGGTGAGCTCGATCCGGCGCCCCGCGAGGCGAGCCTCATATCCGGCGATGTCGATCACCAGGTCCTCGATCTTCAGGATCTCGTCGGAGCCGAACGTCGCCGATCGCCAGTCGACCTGGCGCATGCGCGCGTAGAGCTCGGCGGGGACGATCGGCTCGAGGACGAAGTCGTCAAAGCCGATCGAGAAGTCCAGCGACGGCAGGCTCGCCACCGTCACGGCGACCAGGATCGGCACTTCGACGAGCGGTCCGTCATCGCGGATCCGCTTGATCGCGCGGTTTGCGCGCAGGAGATCGTCTCCCGCATCGACCACGACGACGTTGGGAGGCTTCTGACCGAGCTCGTCGAGGTCGAGCCCGCCGAGGTCGAAGCGGCCGAGTGTGACGCGGCAGCCCAGCTCGCCCAGGGTCGTGGCGACCGAGCCCGCCACCCCGGCGGTCTCGAGCTCGGCACAGATCACGATGGCGCGCACGACCGAGGAAGTGATCTCCCCGACGTCGCTCCCGGGTCAAGGCGCGCCTGGCGTGTACTTCGGCGACCTACCCGTTCATCCGAGCGTGCGGGGCTATTGCCTGGGCGGTCGAACATGTAAGAATTGGAGCTGGATGGAAGAGTTCCACTGCTCCTTCTGCGGAAAGCAGCGGCGCGAGGTGCGGAAGCTCATCAGCGGCCCTCGAGTCTTCATCTGCGACCAGTGCGTGACTCTGTGTAACGACATTCTGGCCAAGGAAGAGGCCTCCGAGCGCCCGAAGTATCCGCCCCCACGGGCGATTGTCGAGGAGCTCGACCGCTACGTCGTCGGCCAGAAGAACGCGAAGCGGGCCCTCTCGGTCGCGGTCTACAACCACTACAAGCGCATCGGCCTGCGCGGCAAGGCGACCGACGTCGAGCTCCAGAAGGGCAACATCCTGCTCATCGGGCCCACCGGCTCGGGCAAGACGCTGCTCGCCCAGACCCTGGCGAAGAAGCTCGACGTGCCGTTCGCGATCGCGGACGCCACCACGCTGACCGAGGCCGGCTACGTCGGCGAGGACGTCGAGAGCGTGGTGAAGGCGCTGTTCCGCGCCGCCGGCGGCGACGTCGAGAAGACGGCGCGCGGCATCATCTGCATCGACGAGATCGACAAGATCGCGCGCAAGGGCGGCACCCCGTCCCCGACGCGCGACGTCTCCGGCGAGGGCGTGCAGCAGGCGCTGCTGAAGATCCTCGAGGGCAAGACCGCGACGATCACGCCCGACGGCGCGCGCAACCGGCCGCAGCAGGAGCTGATCCAGATCGATACGACGGACATCCTGTTCATCTGCTGCGGTGCGTTCAACGGCCTCGAGGACATCGTCCGGCGCCGCACCGGTCAGCGCGGCCTCGGCTTCGGCGCCGAGGTGTCGACCGCCGAGGACGACAAGGATGCGCTGCGCCGCCAGGCCCGCACCGAGGACCTGATCAAGTTCGGCATGATCCCCGAGTTCATGGGGCGCCTGCCGGTGATCGTCTCGTGCGACGCGCTCGACGTCGCCGCGCTCACCGAGGTGCTGTGGAAGCCGCGCAACGCGCTGGCCAAGCAGTTCCAGCGTCTGTTCGACCTCGAGGGCGTGAAGCTGAACTTCCGCCCCGACGCGCTCACCGCGATCGCCGAAGAAGCGGCGCGCCGCAACTCCGGTGCGCGCGGCCTGCGCGCGATCCTCGAGGAGGTGATGCTCGACGTGCAGTACGAGATCCCCTCCCTCACCGGCGTGAAGGAGTGCGTGGTGACCCGCGAGGTCGTCGAGCACCGCGCCCGGCCCGAGCTGGTCCTCGAGAGCAAGGCCGCGAGCTAGCGCGCCATGATCGTGACCGGCAGCGGCACGGGTGAGCCCGCGCCGCCGTCGCCGTTCTCGCCGTAGGTGCCGTCGCCCCAGCAGAACAGGGCGCCGTTGCTGTCGACGGCACAGCCGCCGCGGACGTACGTCGCGATCTCGACGAACTGGTGCCCGCCGTCGAGATCGATCCGCACCGCCTGCTGGCGCGCGGCGGTGTTGCCGACGCCGCGGCCCGTGTAGCCGGCTTCGGGGTGCGCCCCCCAGCACACGGCCGCGCCGTCGCAGATCGCGCAGCTGTGCTCGGTGTGCGACGCGACGGCCGTGCAGTTCGCGAGCTCGCGGCCGTTCACGCCGCGCACGACCGTCGGATCGTGCAGCACCGAGGCGGACACCGGATCGGTGCCGCTCTGGCCCTGCGTGTTGTTGCCCCAGCACTCGAGGTTGCCGAGGACGGTGACGGCGCAACCGTGGTTCGTCCCCTGCCCGATCGCGGTGATCTCGCTGCCGACGAGGATGACCGTCGGGTTCGGGTAGTCCCCGTCGGGGCCGTTGCCGAGACGCGCCTCCGTGTCGCGGCCCCAGCACACGCGCTTGTGGTCCTCGCGCGCGAAGCAGCGCGCGTCGTCGCCGAACTGGATCGAGCTGAGGCCCACGAGCTCGCCGGTGAGCGCGCTGTTCTGCGGCAGGCCGCCGAGGTCGCCCCAGCACGCGAGGAGGCCGTCGGAGCTGATGCCGCAGCTGCCGCGGTGCCCGCCGGTGAGGCGCTTCCACTTCGCGTTGTCGAGCTGCGCGACGGTGGCGATGCCGTTCGTCGCGGGCCGGGCGCCGAGGAAGTTGCCCTCGTCGCGCCCCCAGCACCGGATCTCGCCGGCGTCGCGCGCGCACGTCCAGTCGAAGCCGACCGACAGCTCGTCGGCGGTGCGCATCTCGCTCGGGCCGCGCGTCGGCCGCGCCGCGCTGCACGGCGGCGCGGTGCACCGCACGTCCTCGCCGACGCCGCGCCCGCCGGTGATCTGGCCCTTGTTGTCGTAGCCCCAGCAGTAGAGCTCGCGGTTGTCGGTGGTCGCGCACATGTGGCGCAGGCCCGCGGCGACGTGGCGCCAGATCCGGCCGGGCTCGGGGGCGCGACCTCGACCGGCGATGTCCGGCGCGACGCGCTGCCGCGGCCGAGCTCGCCGTGCGTGTTGTCGCCCCAGCAGGCGGCGGTCGTGCCGTCGAGGAGGCACGCGATCTCGTCGTTGCCGTCGCTGGAGTTCGCGCCGACCATCACGTCGACGACGCGCGCCGGGCCGACGGTCGTCGCGTTGGTGATGCCCATCGTCTCGGCCCACTTGCCGCCGCCGTTGCCGCCGAAGCTCGTGGTGCCCCAGCACGTCGCCATCCCGCCGCGGACGCCGCACTGGTTCGTGCCGCCGACGCGGATCATCTCCCAGTCGCCGGCGGTGCCGATCTGCGCCGGCACGAACGTGCGCCCGACGTTCTCCTCGCTGACCAGGTGGTGCGCGTTCGTCCCCCAGCACCACAGCTGCCCGCCGAGGACGACGCAGCTCGCGTCGTCGCCGGCCTCGATGAACGACGGCGTCGACGTGCCCATCACCGTCGGCAGGGCGACCGGCGTGGCGGTGGTGACGAGCGTCGTCGCCGCCGGGTCCTGGCCGCACTCGCCGCTGTTGTTGTCGCCGAAGCACGCGAGCCCGAGCGAGGCGCTGAGGCCGCACGCGTGATCGTAGCCGACGCTGATCGCGGTCCAGTCGGCGAGCTCGCCGATGCGCACCGGCGCGTCGGGCGTGGCGCCGCCCGTGACCTCGCGGCCGTTGCCCCAGCACCACAGCTCGCCGGCGCCGAGCGCGCACGCGTGGCGGTTGCCGACGGCGACCTGGTCGAACGTGGCCGGTGCCTCCGCCGGGAAGTCGACCGCGCGCGGCTCGGCGATGAACGGCTCGTCGGACGGCGGCGAGGCCTGGTGCGCGTCGTTGCGGCCCCAGCACGAGATCCGGCCGCCGCGCAGCGCGCAGCTGGTGTCGGTGCCGACGGACAGCGCGTCCCACGCGAGGTCGCCGACGCGCGCCGGCGCGGCGATGATCGGCGCCGAGCTCGGAAAGCCGAGCTGCCCACGGCGGTTGTCGCCCCAGCAGTACAGCGCGCCCTCGCCGTCGAGCGCGCACACGTGGCGCGTGCCGACGGAGATCGTGCGCAGTGCGACCGCCGCGCACGCGCCGTCGGGCGCGACGCAGATGCCGTTCGCGCAGGTCGCCTCGCCCGGGCACTCGTTCGACGTCGCACACGTGACCCCGCACGCGCTCGGCGGCGAGTAGCAGGCGGCGGCGGCGCCGCACGCGAACGCGCACGCGCAGAGCGCCCGGAGCGGGGAGGCGCGCAGCATCAGCCCGAGCGTACCCGATCCGCGAGGATCATCGGGTCGCGAGCGCCTCGAGGAGCTTGCGGCGCGTGATCGGCTTGGCAACGAAGGCGCGGACGCCGAGATCGCGCGCGCGGCGGCGGTGCTCGGGATTGACGCGCGAGGTGATGACGACGATCGGCGTCTGGCGGAAGCGCTCGTCGCGGCGGAGGCGCGCGATGAGGTCGAAGCCGCCGAGCTCGGGCATCTCGAGGTCCGTGACGACGAGGTCGTAGCGGAGCTGGCGGCTCATCTGGAGGGCGCGCGCGCCGTCCTCCGCGACGTCGACGATCCAGCCCTCGCGGCCGAGCATGCTCGTCATGGCCTCGCGGATCGCGCGCGAATCGTCGACGACGAGCGCGCGCCCGGCGAGCGACGAGGCGCCGCTGTCGCCGATCGCCGCAGACGGTGCGTCGGGGTAGGCGCGGCGGACGAGCTGCGCCGGATCGAGGATGAGCTGGACCTTGCCGCTCCCGCTGATCGTGGCACCCGCGTACAGCGTGAGCGGCGCGAGGAGCGGCCCGAGCGGCTTGATGATGATCTCGCGCGGCCCGACCAGCTTGTCGACGGTGCACACGAGCGACTTCCCGGCGAACGACACGACCACGCCGGGCCGCTTCTCGGCGGGCGAGCCGTGGCCGAGCAGCTGCTCGAGGCGCAGCACCGGGAGCTGCACGGGATCGGGCGCGGCGCGCACGCGGACCGCGGCGTGCGTCGCGTTCGGCTCGACGGAGATGGTGTCGACGACGTGGACGTTCGGGACCGCGTACACCTGCCCGCCCACCTTGAACAGCATCGCGTGGGCGAGCGCCGTCGACAGCGGCAGCCGCAGGCTGAACGTGGTGCCGCGGTGCGCGGTCGACGACACCTTCACCTCGCCGCCGAGCTTGGCGACCGTCTGCCGCACGAGCCCGAGGCCGATGCCGCGGCCGGCGAGCTCGTCGGCGTCGCCGCGCACGGACACGCCGGTGCCGAGCAGCGCATCGAGGATCTCGGCGTCGTTCGCGAGCTGCGCGCGCGAGGCCGTCCAGTGGCCGTTCGCGACGAGGCGATCGCGCAGGGCCTGCGTGTCGATGCCGCGGCCGTCGTCGGAGACCTCGAGGACGAGCAGGTTGCCGTCCTGGCGCGCGCGGATCGTGATCGTCGCGGCGGGCGGCTTGCCGCGCGCGGCGCGCTCCTCGGGCGGCTCGATCGCGTGGGCGACGGCGTTGCGGAGGAGCTGCGTGATCGGGTCGACCAGCTGCTCGGCGACGGCCTTGTCGAACTCGGTCTCCTCGCCGAGCGCGCGCAGCTCGACGCGCACGCCGGTGGCGCGGCGGAGGGCGCGCAGCGTGCGCGCGGCGTGCGTCATGAGCGCGCGCGCCGAGGCCATGCGGATGCGCGTGAGCCCGTGCTGCAGCTCGCCGATCGTGCGGCGCAGCGCCTCGATCTCGTCGAGGAGCGCCGCGGTCGTCTGCGAGAGGAGCGCCGCCTGCCCGGCGAGCTCGCTCTCGGTGGCGACGAGCGCGGTGCGGGTCGGGACGCCGCTGTCGCCGAGCGCGTCGTGCAGCGTCTGGCGCGTGCGCGCCAGGTCGCGGGCGAGCGTGCGCAGCAGCTGCACGCGGCGCTCGATGCGCGTGCGGTCGAACAGCAGCTCGCCCGCGCCCGACATCAGCGCGTCGATGCGCTCGGGCTCGACGCGCAACCACGTCTTCGGCTCGGGCGGCGCCGCGTCGGCGCGCACCTCGTCGTCGTGGGCGAACGCGATCGGCGGGATCGTGTCGCTCCCCGTCGGCGAGGAGGTGCGCGGCGCCGTGATCCACGCGCTGTCGGTCGCGCGGACCTCGGCGACGACGCGCCCGCTCGTGTCCTGCTCGAGCAGGACGGGCACGCCGGCGATCGGCGTGTCGAAGCGGATGCTGGAGGGGTCGGGGATGGCCAGCAGGCGCGCCGTGTCGGAGCGGCGCCGATCCCCGAGCTGCTCGATCTGCGAGCGCAGCTGCGCCGCGAGGGCCTCGCCCGTCGGCGAGCCCGGGCCGTGCTCGAGGTACCCGCGCAGCCCGTCGGTGATCTCGACAATCTGATCGGCGGTCGCGGCCGTCCACGGCACGGTCTCCCGCCCGAGCGCCGCGAACGCGCTCTCGAGCCCGTGCGACAGCTCCACGACCGCCCCGAGCCCCACCGTCCCCGCCGCCCCCTTCAGCGTGTGCGTCACGCGCATCATCTCCGTCAGCGCCTCGATGCTCGGCCGCGCGCTCCCCGCCGCCAGCACCCGCGCCGTCACCAGCTCCAGCGCATCCTCCGCCTCGACGCGGAACAGCTGGCGCAACATCGCCAGCTCCTCGGGATCGAAGTCGAGCTCGTCGCTCACGGCGACGCCTCGTGGGGTGGGACGTCGAGCTCGCCGGTCACGGCGACGCCTCGTCGGGTTCTGCGATCTCGGAGCGCGGCATCGAGGCGCCGGCGCGGGCGACGAGCTCGACGGCGCGCCGCACGAGCTTGGCGGGGTCGAGCAGCGCGAGCGTGCGGCCGCTCGCGTCGAGCACCGTTGGCGCCGCGACGCTCGGCAGCTCGGGCAGCGACGCCACGTGGTCGACCTGGTCGACGCGGAGCGCGCACACCACACCCTCCGTTTCGATGACGAGCGCCCCATCGCCCTGCCGCGGCGGCGGGCCGCCGGCCTCGTCGAGGAGCGCCGCGACGTCGAGCACCGGCAGGATCGTGCCGTGCAGGTTGCACACGCCGCCGACCGCCCCCGGCGCCGTCGGCACTCCCGTCACGAACCCCAGGCTCACCACCTCGCGCACCCACCGCAGCTCCACCGCATATCGCGCCGCGCCGATCGTGAACACGATGACGTTGCGCAGCTCCCCCATGGCGCCCCAAGCATACGTCCACGGCCGGCATTTCCTAGCCCACCACCCCGCCCTTCCGGGAGCTATCGTCACCGCACGTGGCCGACGACGACGCGGGTCCTCGTGACCAGCAGCTCCCCGAGACGACCGATCCCTTCGTCCTCCTCGGCGTCGCCCGCGACGCCGACGAGCGCACCCTGCGCGCCGCCTACGCGGCCCTCACCCGCCGCTACCGCCCCGAGCAGGCCCCCGAGCAGTTCGCGCGCATCCACGACGCCTTCGCCCGCGCCCGCGAGATGCAGCAGTTCGCCCGCGCCGCCGACGAGCATCGCGCCAGCGCCGCCGAAGCCGGTCGCGTCGATGGCCCAGCCGCCGACGGCGTCTCTCCGCGCAGCGCCGCAGCCGCGGACGCGCACGCGGTTCTCCCCACCGGCGTCGCACGTGGCGTCGAACCACGCGGCGCCGACGACGCGACCGCGCGCGACCGCGCCGAACCGCGCACCGGCGATGCGACTGCACCGGCCCACGTCGAACCGCACGACGGCGAGCGCGCCGACGATTCGACCGCGCCCGCTGCACGCGGTGTCGAGCCCGGCGACGATCGCTCCGCCGATGCGACCGCGCGCGCCGACGGCCCGCCCGACGACGATCGCGCCGACGATTCGACCGCGCCCGCCGCACGCGGCGTCGAACCGCGCGCCGGTGGCGTCGCACCGCTCGGCGACGATCGCTCCGCCGATGCGACCGCGCCCACTGCACGTGGCGCCGAACCGCGCGCCGGCGGTGCCGCACGCGGCGTCGCACCGCTCGACGACGATCGCGCCGACGAGCTGCTCGCGAAGGCGGCCGCGGCGCCGGAGCCGGCGGCGCGGGATGCGCTCGTCGCCGAGCTGCTCGCGGCGAACGCGTTCGCACCGGCCGTGCGACGGGCGCCGCACCTGCGCGATGCGGTGCTCGGGTCCGCGGCGATCGCGTGGACGGCGCTCGCCGAGGTGCGCGATCGGTTCGCCGCGATCGCGCTGTGGCGCGGTGCGTGGGACCGCGCGTACCTCGGGGGCGAGCTCGACCGCGCGCAGGCGATGCTCGAGGACGTGCGCCTCGTGATCGACGCGGCCGAGGACCTCGAGCTCGCGCGCGCCGCGCTCGATCGCGTCGTCGCGCTCGCGTGGAAGCGCGCCGTCACCGACGAGCTCGTCGACACCCTGCGCGCCGCCGCCGAGGCTCACTACGAGTCCGTGCCGTACCTCGCGCGCTTCGACCGCGAGCTCGCGCTCGCCACCAAGGTCGCCGCCCGCCCCTTGCCGCCGGAGCTGTCCGTCCTGCCGGGCTTCCTCGTCGCGGGGCGCCTCCGCGACTTCGAGCACCGCAAGAAGTTCGCGCTCGATCTCCGCGCCCGCCTCGGCGCCGACCCCGCCGCCGCCGTCGTCGCGATCGGCGCGTACCGCAAGCTCGAGCCGCACGTCACCCGCGCGATGGTCGAGGTCGTCGGCGCGTACCTCCCCGACATGCGCACGCGCCTCGACCACCTGCCCCGCGCCCGCTTCGAATCCCTCACGCGCGGCCTCGTCGCCGCCGGCGCCACCCCGCGCCGGTGGCTCCCCCTCGCCACCACCACCGCCGCCGTGATCGCCGCCGCGTTCGTCGCGGGAGTCCCCGGCGTCGCCGCCGTCGGGGCCGCCGCCCTCCTCTCCGCCCTCCTCAACGAGCGCCGGCGTTACCGCGATCACATCCGCCCACCGCTCGCCCGGCTCCTCCACGCCGTCCCCGTCCGTGTCGACGTCGTCGCCCAGTGGATCCGCGCCAACCCACGCCTCTCCGGCCGCCTCGGCTGGTACGACATCACCATCGAGAACGACCCCGACCTCGACTTGTTCTCACTTCTCGCTGCCGCCTCCGCCGAGGAGGCCCATGTTATCGAGCGCGAGGTCTACGAAACGTGACGATCGACCCCGGAAAACCCCTATAGTCCACCCCCATGAGGTCGACCGTCCTTGCCGTGCTCCTCGGGGTCTTCATCGGATGTGGTGGCGGTGGCGGGAACAACGATGTCCCCGACTCCTCCCCTCCGGGCGATGGCAACACCACACCCGACGCCCCCCCGATCCCCGAGGGCTTCACGCGCCTGATCGGCCGCACGTGGACCATCCCGGCCGGCAAGGAGATCTACCGGTGCGTTCGCATCACGCTGACCGAGGACACGTACCTCACGAACATCCGCGCGCAGGCGCCGGCTGGTACGCACCACACGGTCCTCTCGATCACGCAGCCCGGTGACAACGCGAACGGTGCCGACGGCGAGCAGAACTGTCAGGTCAACAGCCTCGGTCGCGTGATGCTCTACGCCTCCGGCGTCGGCACGGAGCCGCTCGACTTTCCCACGGACGTCGGCATCAAGATCGCCGCGGGTCAGCAGATCCACCTCAACCTCCACCTGTTCAACGCGACCGACAGCGCGATCGAGGGCGACTCCGCGATCCTCGTGAAGCAGTCGGCGACGCCTCCGCCGACGCTGGCCGAGATGGTGTTCGCCGGAAAGTTCGTGTTCAGCATTCCCGGCAACGGTCAGCCGACGAACGTCGTCGGCGGCTGCACCGCCAACAGCAACTTCAAGCTGTTCGCCGTATGGCCGCACATGCACCAGATCGCGACGCACCAGAAGTTCGAGCTGATCCGCGGCGGGAACACGATGGTGCTCCACGACAAGCCGTTCCAGTTCGCCGAGCAGAACTACTACCTGCAGAGCCCCGAGGTCAGTGTGCAGTCCGGAGATCAGATCCGAGTCACGTGCACGTTCGTGAACAACACCGGCTCGCCGATCGGATTCGGCGACAGCTCCAACAAGGAGATGTGCTTCAGCGGGATGTATCGCTACCCCGCGACGGCGTCGAACCTGTTCCAGTGCACCGACACCGGTGGCTTCGGCTTCTGATCCGCTCCAAGTAGTCGGTCTGCCAGCGACTTCCGCCAAGACGCCCCACGGTGGGGCAGAATTGCGAGGGGGTGTGGAAGGGGGGCGAGGCAAGCTCGCGAGGTAGGGCCGGTCGGGTGTGGCACGCTTCGTGGTCAAGCGAGCGGCGGTGTTGTATCGCATGCGTCTCGCGCCGCTGGCGTTGATCGCCGTCGGGTGGTCACCGGTCGGAGCGCAACCCTCACTCGCCCCGACGCAGCAGTTGCTGGTCGAGCCGGCGGAGCTGGCGCGGTGGCTCCGCGACCGCGATCCGCTCGTGGATGCGGCGCGCGCGCGCGTGACCGCGAGTGCGGCGCAGTACCAGCAGTCGCGCGTGCTGCCGAACCCGCAGCTGTCGGTGGGGGCCGGCGGGTTCGTGCTCGGGAAGACCACGACGAGCGACGACGGCATCGACCGCCGCCTCACGCTCGGCCAGACGACGGTGTTCACGTTCGGGCTGCAGGAGCTCGTCGAGATCGGCAAGCGCGAGCCGCGCCGCCGCGCCGCCGAGCTGCGGATGCGCGAGGCCGGCGAGACGGCCGTCGCGGCGCTGGGGACGCGCATCGGCAACGCGACGTCCGTGCTCGGGCGCCTCGCGTACCTCGCGGCCAAGCGCGAGGCCGTCGCCACGAACCTCGAGGCCGCGATCCGCCTCCGCAACAACGAGAAGATCCGGCTCGACAACAAGGACCTGTCGCCGCTCGAGTTCGGCCGCATCGAGCTCGACACGCACGGGATCCAGATGCTGCTCGCCCGCACCGAGGCCGAGCTCGCCGGCACGGCGGCGTACTGCGCGGCCGTGCTGCAGGCGCCCTGCTCCACCGAGAAGCTCGAGGGCGTCCTCGACGCCGCCGCCACGCTCCCCGCCGCGCTCCCCGATCCCGACGCCGCGATCGCCGCGCGCCCGCTGCGCAACGCGACCCGCCTCGAGGCCGGCGCCCTCAACTGGGACGCGCGCCTCGCGGAGAACCGCCGCATCCCCGACCTGACGCTCGGCGTCGGCTACACGTTCGACAACCTCGTCATCGCCGGCAACCAGCACCACACCGTCGCGCTCACGGTCCAGTTCCCGCTGCCGTTCTTCGACCGCGGCGACCGCGACGCCGCCGTGGCGCGGGCCACCGCGCGCGCCCTCGAGCAGGAGACGCGCGCCGACGCCGTCGAGGCCCGCGGGACGGTCGACTCGCTGCTCGTGCAGCACCGCACGCTGACGCACATCCTGCAGCAGCTCGAGGCCGAGTCGATCCCGCGCTCGACGCTGATCATCGCCCAGACCCGCAAGGCGTTCGACCTCGGGCAGGCTCGGCTCGCCGACCTCCTGTCGGTCGAGCGCTCGCACCGGGACCTCCTCCTGGAGGTCCTCGACGTGCGGTTCGCGCGCTTCGAGGTGCGCTCGCAGCTCCGTCAGGCCCTCGGCCTCGACGACCAGCTCGCCCGTTCGGTTCAGAGGAGGACTCCGTGAAGACTCGCGCGCTCCGTCTCGCGATCATCGTCGGCGCCGCGATGTCCGGCGGTACGGCGATCGTGCTCGCCCGCCACTACAAGCGCCCCGATCCGCCCGCCCAGACCCCGGCGCCGGGCATGACCGTCGGGTCGAACTCGATCACGCTGACCAGCGACGCCGCGATGTGGAGCGCGATCCGGATCGCGCCCGCGGAGGCCGCGAAGCCGCACTGGACGGATCCGGTGCCGGCCCGCATCGTGTTCGACGAGGCGCGCGCGTCGCGGCTCGGCAGCCCGCTGGTCGGGCGCGTGACGGCGGTGCTCGTCGAGCGCGGCCAGCGCGTCGCCGAGGGCGACAAGCTGTTCAGCGTGTCGAGCCCGAACCTCGCCGAGCTCCGCGGCGAGTACGAGAAGGCCGTCGTCGTGCGCGACGCCGCCCGGATCAACCTCGAGCGCGTGAAGGCGCTCGTCGAGGCGGGCTCCGTGCCGGCGAAGGAGCTGACCGCGGCGCAGCAGCAGCAGACCGAGGGCGACCTCGCCGTGCGCCTCGCGAGCCAGAAGCTGGCGTCGCTGAAGGTCAGCGGCGCCGGCGAGAGCACGTTCACGATGGTCGCGCCGCGCGCCGGCGTCGTCGTCGAGAAGAACGTCGCGGTCGGGCAGAACGTCGACCCCTCCGCCGGCTTCGCGATCGCGATCGCGGATCTCGACAGCGTGTGGGTCGTCGCCGACCTGTTCGAGGGCGACGTCGGCGCCCTCCCCGTCGGCACCAAGGCGCGCGTCACCGTGAACCGCAAGGAGCTCGAGTGCACCGTCGACCAGATCTCCGCGGTCGTCGATCCCGAGCGCCACACGATCCCGGTCCGCATGCGCCTGCCCAACACCGACGGCACGCTGCGCCCGAACTCGTACGCCGAGGTGTCGTTCTTCGACGACGCGGTCGCGTACGCATCGGTGCCGTCGTCCGCCGTGCTGTCCGACGGCGCCTCGAGCTACGTCTACAAGAAGACGAGCGCCAACGCGCTCGTGAAGCACCCCATCGTGACCGGCCCGGTGCGCGGCGGCTTCGTGCCCGTGCTCTCCGGGCTCGCGGCGGGTGACCTCGTCGTCGTCCAGGGCGGCATCCTCCTCGACAACCAGATCCAGCTCGACAACTAGCGAGGCTCCCCATGATCGAAGGGCTGGTCAAGCAGTCGCTCCGCACGCGTCTGCTCATCTTCATCCTCGCGACGTTCCTGGCCGCGGCGGGCTGGTACGCCTACCGCAACCTGACGATCGAGGCGTTCCCCGACCCGACCGACACGCAGGTCCAGGTCATCACGCTGTACAACGGGCAGCCCTCCGAGGAGGTCGAGCGCCGCGTCTCGATCCCGCTCGAGCGCGCGCTCAACGGCGTCCCCGGCCTGTACCGCCTGCGCTCGATCTCGCTGTTCGGGCTGTCGCTGGTGACGCTCACGTTCCAGGACGGCGTCGATCCGCTCGTCGCGCGCCAGCAGATCATGGAGCGCATCCCCGGCGCCGAGCTGCCGCCCGGCATCGACCCCGAGCTCGGCCCGCTCGCCACGCCGATCGGCGAGATCTATCGCTACACGCTCGAGGGGCGCGGCGCGGATCCGATGTCGCTGCGCACGATCCAGGACTGGATCGTGCGCCCCGCGCTGATGCGCGTGCAGGGCGTCGCCGACGTGGTGACGTACGGCGGCCTCGTGCGCGAGGTCCACGTCGAGCCGAACCCGGCGCAGATGGCCTCGCTCGGCGTCACGCTCGATGCGCTGTTCCAGGCGCTGTCCAAGGCGTCGCAGAACGCCTCGGGCGGCGCCCTCGAGCGCGGCGAGCAGCTGTTCGTGATCCGCTCGCTCGGCACGTTCCAGTCGCTCGACGACATCCGCAAGGTGCGCGCCGGCTTCCACGCCGGCCGCGCGGTGTCCGTCGGCGACGTCGCCACCGTGACGATCGGCTACCAGCCGCGCCAGGGCGTGGTGAGCCGCGAGGGCAACTACGACACCGTCGAGGGCATCGTGCTCATGCGGCGCGGCGAGAACCCGTCGGTCGTGCTCGACGCCCTGCGCGAGCGCATCGACGAGCTCCACGAGCGCGCGCTCCCCAACGGCAAGGTGGGGTGGGCGTTCCAGCAGAAGCAGACCGAGGTGCTGGTGCAGCTGCAGTCCACCGACGAGACGGGCGGGCAGCTCACGCGCGACGTCGGCCTGTACCCGGCGCCGTGCGCCGCCGTCGACCCACCGCCGCCCGGCACCACGATCGCGGCGCGCTGCGGGACCACGGAGCTGCGCGTCGTGCCGCGCGACGACGGTGTGGAGATCGTCGAGCAGGCCGCCGGCAAGCCCCCCGCGACGATCGGCGAGCCGATCCGCGTGCCGATCGTGCGCATCCACCCGTTCTACGACCGCGGCGATCTCGTCGGGACGACGCTCGACACCGTGTTCCGCAACCTGGGCGAGGGCGCGCTGCTCGTCTCGATCGTGCTGTTCGCGTTCCTCCTGTCGGTGCGCGCATCCCTCGTCGTCGCGCTCGTGATCCCGCTGTCGCTCGCGGCCTCGTTCATCTACCTGCGCGCGCGCGGGATGAGCGCGAACCTCCTGTCGATGGGCGCGGTCGATTTCGGGATCATCGTCGACGGCGCCGTGATCCTCGTCGAGCACGTGTTCGGCCACTGCGCCGGCGACGAGTACCAGCGCAAGAGCCCGGCGGAGCGCGTCGACTCGATCTACCAGGCCGCGCGCGAGGTCGCCCGCCCGACGCTGTTCTCGCTGCTCATCATCGTCGCGGCGTACCTGCCGATCTTCGCGCTCGAGCGCGTCGAGGGCCGGATCTTCGCGCCGATGGCCCACACCGTCGTGAGCGCGCTCATCGGCGCGATGATCGTGAGCTTCACGCTGGTGCCGGCCCTCGCGTTCTTCGCGCTGCGCCGTCACAAGAAGGTGCGCGAGTCGCCGATCCTGAAGGTCGCGCGCCGGGCGTACGACCCCGTCCTCACGAACGCGATGCGCAACCCGTTCGCCGTGCTCCTCGCGTCGGCCGGGCTCATGTGGTCCGGCGTCGAGCTCGCGCCGCGCCTCGGCACCGAGTTCCTGCCGGAGCTCAACGAGGGCTCGCTGTACGTGACGTTCGCGCTGCCCGCGCCGGTCTCGCTCACCGAGGGGCGCAAGCTGGCGCCGAAGATCATGGCGACGATGCGCAAGGACATCCCCGAGGTCGTCGAGCTGCTGTCCCAGGTCGGCCGCCCCGAGGACGGCACCGATCCGACGCTGCCGTCGAACCTCGAGGTGTTCGTGAAGCTAAAACCGATGGACGAGTGGCGCCCGGGGATCCACACGCTCGACGACATCGTCGAGCAGATGACGACGAACCTGAAGGCCATCCCCGGCCTCGAGTACAACTTCAGCCAGCCGATCCGCGACAACGTCGCCGAGAACATCAGCGGCCAGTTCGGGCAGGTCGCGCTCAAGATCTACGGCGACGACATCGAGGAGCTGCAGCGCCTCGCCGAGGCGATGCAGGCCGAGATCGCGAAGGTGCCGGGCGTCGCCGACCTCGGCATCGTGCGCGCGTCGCAGCAGCCGTCGATCGCCGTGACCCCGCGGCGCGAGGCGGTGACCCGGTGGAACCTCGACGTCGGGTCGGTGCAGGACCTCCTCGAGACCGCGCTGTCGGGCCACACGGCCTCGCAGCTGTGGGAGGGCCAGCGGCACTTCGACGTCACCGTGCGCTTGCCCGTCGCGGCGCGCCAGTCCGTCGAATCGATCGGGAACCTGCGCGTGCCGCTCGCCGACGGCTCGCTCGTGCCGGTGCGCGCGCTCGCCGATGTCACGATGGGCGCGAGCCGCGCGGTCGTCACGCGCGAGAACGGCAAGCGCTACGTCGGCGTGCGCATGAACGTCCGCAACCGCGACCTCGGGTCGTTCATCGCCGAGGCGCAGGAGCGCGTCGCGTCCGCCGTCAACCTCCCCGTCGGCTACGACGTCCTGTGGGGCGGCGAGTTCGAGAACCAGGAGCGCGCGATGAAGCGTCTCTCGCTGGTCCTCCCCCTGTCGCTCCTGCTCGTCTTCCTGCTGCTGTTCGCCGCGTTCGGGACCGTGTGGGACGCGACGATCATCCTCCTCAACCTCCCCGTCGCGCTGATCGGCGGCTTCGTCGGGCTCGGCATCGCCGGCATGACCCTCTCGGTGTCCGCCGCCGTCGGCTTCATCGCGTTACTCGGGCAGGCGGTCCTGAACGGCGTCCTCGTCGTCTCCGCGATCCGCGCACGCCTCGACCGCGGCGAGGACCCATGGACCGCGACCATCGAGGGCGCGCGCGAGCGCCTCCGCGCCGTCCTCATGACCGCGCTGCTCGCCTCCCTCGGCCTCCTGCCGGCCGCCCTCTCCCACGCGATCGGCAGCGAGACCCAGCGCCCGATCGCCGTCGTCGTCGTCGGCGGCACCATCTCCTCCGCCCTCCTCACCCTCGTCGTCCTCCCCGTCACCTACTACTGGGCCGGCTGGCTCCGTCGCCGCCTCCGCGGCGGCGGCGACGGCCCGCCCGCCGGCGTCCCGCGCGCGACCCTGTCGTAGCCCTCGGCTCACCGGTATCTTCGGGGCGGGGGGGATCCATGCACGGACTTCGGCGCCTCGGGTGGCTACTGCTCTGTTCGTGTCGGTCCGACTTCGTCCTGGAGCTGAAGATCGAACCCGTGCCCTCCGGAACCATCGAAGTCCTGGTCAACGGTGAACCCGTGCCCATGACGAGCGACGGTGCGGTGCAGGTCCGCGAGGAGTTCGCGTCGTACGCGGACGGCAAGCGCGCGGGCGAGCTCGTGTTCGAGTTCCGGGATCCGGCGACGCGCATCGGGGGCGGGTCGGTGACGGTCGGGCTCTGCGAAGCCCAGTGCCATCACCCGGCCTGCCCGACGCCGTCGGAGCTGACGCTCGAGTCCCTCGAGATCCTGCCCGTCGGGTCCGGCTTCATCATCGAGTGCGTCACCTGCGTCGGGTCCGATCCCGAGCATCCGCACAAGATCTGCGGCTAACTCAGCGCTTCTTCTTCCCGCCGCGGTGGCTCACGCCGAGGCGGAGCTTGCCGCCGGGGCCTTCGCGGCGTGGGGAGGCGCCGCGCTCGACGTGGGGGCGGGTGGCGCGCTCGACCTCGCGGGCGGCCTTCTTGCGCTGCGGGATGGGCGCGCGGGCGGTGGGCTCGGGAGCGGCTCCGGCGCGGCGGCTCTTCTTGACGCTGCGCTTCTCGCCGTCGACGTGGGTCTTGGCGGTGGCGACGAGCGTGAAGTCGATGCGGCGCCGCACGACGGAGACGTTGTTGATCTCGACGAGGACCTTGTCGCCGAGCTCGAGCATGCGCCGGGTCTTGCGGCCGGTGAGGCGCATGTGGACGTCGTCGAAGTCCCACGGCTCGTCGCCGAGGGAGTCGAGCTTGATCAGGCCCTCGACGTACGGCGACTCGATCTCGACGAACGCGCCGAAGCTCGTGACCGCGGAGATCACGCCCTCGAAGCGCGCGCCGACCTGGTCGCGCATCAGGTACGCGCGGTACATCGCGACGGCCTCGCGCTCGGCCTCCATCGCGCGGCGCTCGTGCGCCGACGAGTCGCGCGCCAGGCCCGACAGCACGTCCACCGTCGGCGGCGTCTTCGCGTAGCCGCCGCCCGACGGGTGGCCGTCGCGGTGCAGGTGGTACTTGAGCAGCCGGTGCACGAGCAGGTCCGGGTAGCGCCGGATCGGCGACGTGAAGTGCAGGTAGTCGCCCGACGCGAGCCCGAAGTGCCCGACCGGGACGGTGTCCCACACGGCCTGCGTGAGCGTGCGCAGCACCAGGAACGACAGCCCCTGCGCGCCCGGCTTCTCCGCGATCTGGTCGAGCACGGCCTTCATCCCGAGCGGCGTCACCGCCGCCTCGACGTCGACCGCGATGCCGTACGCGCCGAGCAGCTCGGCGAGCTTCGCGACGCGGTCCGCGGCGGGCGGCGCGTGGATGCGCCACACCGTCGGGGCGTTGCGCCGCCGGAAGAAGTTACCGACCGCCTCGTTCGCGGCGATCATGAACTCCTCGACGAGCTGGTACGCCTGCTTCACCGCCGGGTCGCCCTTCGCCTTCACGACGTCGCGCACGAGGCGCGGGTCGTCGGCGTCGAGCACCACCTTCGGCTCGCTGAGCTCGAGCTCGAGCGCCCCCCTCGCCTGCCGCCGCGCGCGCAGCTTGCGCGCGAGCGCGTTCAGCCGCTCGAGCTCGCCGGCCCACGCGCGGTACTCCTCGCGCCGCCCGCGGAAGTCGCCGCCGAGCGCCGCCGCGACGCCCGGGTAATCGAGCCGCGCCTTCGACCTGATCACCGCGGCCGCGTACCCGATGTCGACGACCTCCGCGTCCTCGCCGTAGTCGAGCCGCACGACCATCGCGCAGCGATCGACGAGCGGGTTCAGCGAGCAGATGTTCGCCGACAGCTGGATCGGCAGCATCGGGATCACGCGGTCCGGCAGGTACACCGACACGCCGCGGATCGTCGCTTCCTTGTCGAGCGCGTCGCCCCACCGCACGTAGTGCGAGACGTCGGCGACCGCGACCCACACGCGCGGGCCGCCGTGCGGGCCGTCCTCGATGCACAGCGCGTCGTCGAAGTCGCGCGCCGTCTCGGGATCGATCGTGCAGAACCGGCGGTCGCGCAGGTCGATGCGGTCCGCGAGGTCCGCCGGTTGCAGCTCCTGCGGCGTCGCGCGCGCCTGCTGCCCCGCCTCGTCGGGGAACTCGATCGGGATCACGGCGCACGCGAGGATCTTCTCGATCTCCGTGCGCGGATCGTCGGGATCGCCGAGCACCTTCTGCAGCACGCCGGCGAGCTCCTTGCGCGCCGCATCCGGGTACCGCGTGATCTCGATGACGACCGCGTCGCCGTCCTTGCCCATCGCGCCCGACGGCGCGTCGTCGATCGCCACGCGCCCGTAGTCCGACGCGATCCGCGGATCGTCGGGCTCGAGGTACACGGCGCGCGCCACGCGCCGCAGGATGCCGGTCAGCCGCGCGCGCCCGCGCGCCAGCACCTCCGCGACGCGGCCCTCGGTGCCGCGCACGCCGGGCCACGTGTCGACGGCGACGCGATCGCCGTCGAGCGAGTTCGACCGGTACTTCGCGGGCACGAACACCGTCTGGCCGCCCTCGATCTCGACGAACCCGTAGCCCGCCGGGTGCACGGTGATGCGCCCGACGATGCGCCCCTCGACGGGCGCGGGCGGCGGCGGCGCCGGCCGCACCCCCGCCACCGGCGCGGGCGGCACCTTGATGCCCGGCATCGACCCCGGGACCGTCTTCATGTCGCCGGTCTCGGGGTCGTACTCCTGGCGCGGGCCGCTCGGCGCCTTCACGGCGCGCGGCGCCGGGCGCGAGCCGGTCCACGGCAGCGCACCCTGCTGTCTCTGCTTGTCCCGCGGATCCTTCCGATCCTTCTTGTCCTTCTTGTCCTTCTTGGGCGGCGGCGGCCCCGCCGCCTTCACCGGCTCGGGCGGCATCGGCGCCGGCTTGCCCTGCGGATCGCTCGCGCGCCCGCTCGGCGGCAGCGCGAACGCCCCTCCGGCGAGCACGGTGACGGCGCCCTCCTCGACGAGGTCGAGCAGCACCTCGCGCAGCTGCGCGTACTGGTGCTTGCGCGCGCCGAGCTCGTCGGCGAGCGCGGTCAGCTTGATGCCGGGGGTCACGAGGCGCGAAAGGCACTCGAGGATCGCCTCGCGGCTGATGTGCCCCTCGGAATCGTGGGGCGTGGTTCGGGCCTTGGCCCGATCGGTCGTGGTCATGAATATCTCGTTATCGATCTGACTATCGAAGTGCGTGAAGCTGCCCGTCGTCGCCGGCGACGTAGATCGTCCCGTCGCGGGCGATCGCGGGCGTCGAGTCGACGTCCGCGCTGAACGCGAGCAGCCATAACAGGGTGCCGTCCGGTCCGACGGCGTACAGGTGTTCGTCCTCGCTGCCGACGAGGATCGTGTGGTTCGTGGCGATGCCGGGAGTCGCCGCGATCTTGTCGGCGGTCGCGACCTTCCACTTCACGGCGCCGTTCGTCCCAATCGCGTACAGCGACCCGTCGAGCGACCCGACGTAGATCGTGCCGTCCGCGCCGATCGCCGCGCCGCCGCGGATCGGGTCGCCGGTGACGGTCTTCCACAGGACCTTCCCGGCCGGCGAGATCGCGTACAGCGCCTTGTCGTCGCTGCCGACGTAGATCGTGCCGTCCGCGCCGATCGCCGGGCTCGCGTCGACGTCGTTGCCGGTGCGGACCTCCCACAGCTTCTTGCCGTCGGGGCCGACCGCGTACAGCGCGTCGTCCTGGCTGCCCGCGTACACGGTGCCGTCGGGGGCGATCGCCGGCGCCGACGCGACGTGCTCCGCCGTGGCGAGCTTCCAGCGCAGCGTCCCGTCGGGCCACACCGCGTGGATGCCGTCGCCGCCGACGTAGATCGTGCCGTCGGGGCCGATCGTCGGCCCGCCGTCGACGTCGCACCGCGACGACTCCGGCCCGAAGCCGTTCGGATCGCAGTTGCCCAGGCGCAGCTTCCACTTGAGCGCGCCGTCCGCCTTCACCGCGTACAGGTGGTCGTCGTCGGAGCCGACGTAGATCGTGCCGTCCTGGGCGACGGCCGGCGTGCTCCACGAGCGGTCGCCCATCTTGAGCTTCCACTTCACGGCACCCTTGCCCTCGGGCGCGCCGTCGACGGCGTACAGGTGACCGTCGTGCGACGCCACGTACACCGTCCCGTCGGGCCCGAGCGTCGGCGACCCGGCGACCGGCCCGCCGAGCGCGACCTTCCACAGCTCCTTCGGCGCCTTCGCCGGTGCGGGCCCGCCGCGCCGCCCGGTGTGGCGCGCATCGCCGCCGAACATCGCGAACGGCGGAGATCCCGCGACCGCGGCTTTGGGCGCGAGATCCCCGCTGCCCGCCGCCGGGGCGCCATCGGCCGGCGCCGCAGATCCCGCGATCCGCTCGACGCAGGTCCCGCGCTCGCAGACCCGGGGGTCGCGGCAGTCGGTGTCCTTGCCGCACGGGTCGGGGGCGCGCTGCGTCCCGCTGCACGCGGCAACCGCCAGGATCAGCGCCCGCACCGTCGGCAGGCCTCGCAAACTCACGACCACTTCCTCGAAGACTGCGGAGAGGCTAGCAGAACCCTCACGCCTTCGGTAGGTCGTTCGAGAAGCGCTCGGCGAGCTTCTCGAAGTAGCGCCGCGTCTCCTCGAGGACGATCGGGTCCTGGTCGGGATACATGCGGATGCCGTGCGCGCCGAACGGGTCGGTCGTCACCGGGCCGACGGGGAGCCCTCCGACGATGCCGGTCTGCTCGTGATACAGGAGCGCGAGCACCTCGGCATGGTTCTCGGGTACCAAGAACGTGCGGCGCCCGAGCTCCGGGCGCCCGTCTTTGAACCCGTCGACCAGCTTGGCCATGTCGAACGGGACGAGTCTACCGCTCGAGGGCAGCCGTGTGAAAGTCCCAAGGACCATCGTGAGCTGCGGTTGGGGTAGCGGGCGCGATCGCCCTGTTCTATCGGCGAGAGCACTTGCAAAACCACACGGGAACACCTCGCCGGGCACGGCGGGCCGCGCGATGCTCCGCGGAGCGTGCTCGCGCTGTGGTTCGACTTCTCCTGCCCGTTCGCCTACCTCGCGTCGCGGCGCGCGCCCGCGCTCGGGGTCGACATCGATTGGCGCCCGATGCTGCTCGGCGGCGTGTTCCGCGGCACCGGCGCCGGGGACGGGCCGATGGCGACGCTGTCCCCGGCGAAGGCGCGCCACAACCTCGCCGACATGCACCGCTGGGCGGCGCTCTTCGACATTCCGTTCCGGATGCCGGCGGCGCACCCGATGCGGACGGTGCGCGCGCTGCGCGTCGTCCTCGGCCTCCCGCGGGAGGCGTGGCCGGCCGCGATCGGCGCGATCTACGCCGCGTACTGGGAGCGCGGCGACGACATCACGTCCGACGCCGTGCTCGCCGCCGCGCTCGCCGCCGCCGGGATCGACGCCGCCCCCGCCCTCGCCGCCGCCGACACGGATGCCGTGAAGGACGAGCTTCGCCGGCGCACCGACGAGGCCGTCGCGCTCGGCATCTTCGGCGCGCCCGCGTGGGTGCTGCCCGATCGGCCGCTCGTCTGGGGGCAGGACCGCATGATGTGGGTCGAGGCCGCTCTCGCGGGGCGCGGGCCCGACGACGCCGGCGCCGCGCCGCACCCGCTCGTGGCCCCCGCCGCCGTGCCGGGCGCCGAGGTCGACGTGTACTACGACGTCGCGAGCCCGTTCGCGTACCTCGCGCTGACGCAGGTCCCCGCGCTCGCCGCGGCCGGCGCGCGCGTGCGCCTCGTGCCGATCCTCCTCGGCGGCCTGTTCCGCGACATCGGGCAGCACGACGTTCCCTTGCTCGCCTTCCCGCCCGCGAAGCAGGCGTACGTGCGCCGCGACATGGACCGCTGGGCGCGCTGGTGGGGCGTGCCGTTCGCGATGCCGTCGCGGTTCCCGCAGCGCACCGTCGCCGCGCAGCGCCTCGTGCTCGTCGCGGATCCCGCCCGCGCCCTCCCGCTCGCGATCGCGCTCGGCCGGGCGATGTGGGCCGAGGGCCGCGACCTCGAGGACGAAGCGACGCTGCGCGCGATCCTCGACGGCGTCGGCGAATCCCCCGCCCTCCTCGACCGCACGCGCGATGCCGACGTGAAGGCGCGCCTCGCCGCGAACACCGCGGCGGCCCGCGACGCCGGCGTGTTCGGCGTCCCGACGTTCGTCACCCGTACCGTTGTCGACGGGCTGGGGTCCTCCGCCGACGGCTCCTCCGGACCCTCGCCGGTCGGCACGCGCCTGTTCTGGGGGCAGGACCGGCTCGAGCTCGTCGCGCGCACGCTCGCCGGGTGGGACTGCCCGCCGTGATCGCCGCGTGCGTCGCCGTCTGCGTGCTCGCGTGCGCCGCGCTCGTCCACGCCGAGTGGGCGCAGCGCCCCACCCTCCGCATCGGCGCGAAGCTGACCGCCTCGGCGGCGTTCGTCGTGCTCGGCACGCGCGGCGTCGCCACGACCGAGTTCGGCTCCTGGATCTTCGCCGGCCTCGTGTGCGGCGCGATCGGCGACGCGGCGCTGCTCGGGCGCGGCTCGCGCGCGTTCCTCGCCGGGCTCGGCGCGTTCCTCGCCGGGCACCTCCTGTACGTCGTCGCGATCGTCGCCGTCGTGCCGCCCGCCGACTGGCTCCGGCTCGCCGGCGCACCCGCGATCGCGCCCGTCGCCGTCGGGCTCGCCGCGCTCGCGATGCTGTGGCCGCGCCTCGGTGAGATGAAGGGCCCGGTGATCGTCTACGTCGGCGCGATCTGCGCGATGGTGATCGGCGCCCTCGCGATCGCGCGCGGCGGCGTCCTCGGCGAGCCGCGCGGCTGCGTGTTCGCCGTCGGCGCGACGCTGTTCTTCGTCTCCGACCTCGCGGTGGCGCGCGACCGCTTCGGCACGCGTGCGTTCGCGAACCGCGCGTGGGGGCTGCCCGCGTACTACGCCGGCCAGCTGCTCATCGCGTGGGCAGCCTGTCCGTGACTACTTCTTCTTCGTGCCGCGGCTGCGGCGGCGCGCCTTGTTGCGGTTGAGCCCACGCTTGTGGGCGGCCTTCTTGCGCGCCTTGATGCGGCGCCCCTTCAGGCGGCGAGCCTGCTTGAACTTGGGGCGGGACTTGACGCTTCGCTTGGTGCGGCGACCGGATGCCATGCGCGTGTTATCCGCAAAGCTCACCCCGAGAGCAAGCGGCGACGGCCGATGTCCGCGATCCCGCGTCTGTAACCTCCCTGGGGCGCCGGCGTATATCTTCCCTCGGTCGCGATGGCCGACGCGAAGGACCTCATGGCGCGGTACTGCGATGGCGATGCGAGCGCGTTCCGCGAGCTGTACGCGCTGGTCGCGCCGCGCCTGCTCGGGTACCTCGCGAAGATGACGCGGCACCCCGCGCGCGCCGACGATCTGCTCCAGCAGACGTTCCTGAAGGTGCACCGCGCCCGCGGCGCCTACGTGCGCGGCGCGGACCCGCTGCCGTGGATCTACGCGATCGCGCACCGCACGTTTCTCGACGACGCCCGCGCCGATCGGCGCGCGATCGTGAAGGTCGGCGCGGGCGACGAGCTGCCGGAGCAGCGCGCCGACCTCACCGGCGAGGCCGCCGGCACGCGCGACGAGCCGCGCGCCGACCCCGAGCTCGTGCAGGCGACGCTCGACGCGCTCGCCGCCCTGCCCGCCCCGCAGCGCGAGGCCGTGGTCCTGACCAAGCTCGACGGCAAGAGCGTCGCCGAGGCCGCCGAGATCGCCGGCACCACGACCGGGGCGATGAAGGTGCGCGCCCACCGCGGCTACGAGGCGCTGCGCCGCCTCCTCGGCGGCAAACGTGGCGCGGCCCCCGAGGCGGCCGCGAAGCAGCGCACCGGAGGCGCGCCGTGACGCGCGAGCGGGACCTCGACGTCGACGCCGCCCTCGAGGCGGTGGCCGGCGCGCCGCCGCCGGCGCCGCCGCTGCTGTCGCCCGAGCTCGAGGCCTCGCTGTCGGACCTCGCGGCGACGCCGATGCGGCGCCCGCGGCGCCAGCTCGCCGTGCTCGCCGCCGTCTCGCTCGTCTACGGTGCGGGCCTTTTGTGGGTGCTCGCGACGCGCCGCGACCTCGACGAGCTGCCGATGGGCTGGCTCGTCGCGACGGCGCTCGGCTGGCTGCTCGGCTTCCTCGTGCCGAGCTACCTCGCGCTCGCGCCGAGACCCGGCGCCGTGTCGCCGCGCTGGCAGCTCGCCGCGATCGCGGCCGTCGTCGCGTCCGTCGGCTTCGTCGCGCTCGGCCTCGCGATCCATCCGATGGGCCCGTCGAGCTGGCACTATGGCCTGGAGCGCTTCGGCCACGGGCACACGTGCCTCGAGATCGGCCTCGCCGCCGCGGTCGTGCCCGTCGTGATCGGCGCGATCTTCTTGCGCGGCGCGCTCCCCGTCGGCGCGCGCTGGGTCGCGGCGGCGCTCGGCGCCGGCGGCGGCTGCCTCGGCGGCCTCGTGCTGCACCTGCACTGCGGCGTCGCCGACGGGCTGCACGTCGGCCTCGTGCACGGCGGCGTCGTCGTCGCGGCGGCCGCACTCTCCGCGGCCATCGTGCCGCGCACCACCGACGGACGCGCGCTATCGTCCCGCGCATGAAGCTCGCGTTCCTCCTCGCCGTCCTCGTCGCGTGCTCGTCCTCGCCGAAGCCGGCGAGCCACCGCCCCTCCGACACCGGCCCGCTGTCGGAGGCCGAGTTCAAGGCCATGCACGCGCTGCCGACGGCGGGCCCCGCCGTGCGCGAGGGCCAGGTCATCGACCTCGCCGGCACCAGGGCCTACCTCGCCCTCCCCAAGGGTCCCGGCCCGCACCCCGCGATCCTCGTCATCCACGAGTGGTGGGGCCTCAACGCGAACATCGAGCACTGGGCGGACCGCTTCGCGCGCGCCGGCTGGGCCGCGCTCGCCGTCGACCTGTACGGCGGCGTCGTCGCGACCGAGCGCGATCAGGCGCTCGCCGCGATGAAGGCCGTCGACGAGGGCCAGGCCGCCGCCACGATCGCCGCCGGCCTCGACCTGCTCGCCTCCGACGAGCGCATCCGGGCACCGCGGCGCGCCGTCGTCGGCTGGTGCTTCGGCGGCGGCTGGTCGCTGCAGACCGCGCTCGCGCACCCCGAGCTCGACGGTGCGATCATCTACTACGGCCAGCTCGTGACCGACGCCGCCAAGCTCGGCGCGATCAAGAGCCGCGTCCTCGGTGTGTTCGGCACGCGCGACAAGGGCATCCCGCTCGACGAGGTCGCGAAGTTCGAGGGCGCCCTCCGCGACGCCGGCGTGCGCGCCGAGATCCTGCGCTACGACGCCGACCACGCGTTCGCCAACCCGTCTAACCCGGTCTACGACGAGAAGCACGCCGGCGAGGCGTGGAAGCGCGTCCTCGCGTTCCTCGACGCGGTCAAGCAGGGCTGAGCGCAGCTCGGGAGAATGCGCAGCGCGTCGCTCGATCCGTCGCTCGATCCGTCGCTCGATCCGTCGCTCGATCCGTCGCTCGATCCGTCGCTCGATCCGTCGCTCGATGCTCGACGTGCTCGCGGGCGCCGCGTTCCAGGCGCACGCGGTGCTCGTCGCGCTGCGCATCGCGCCCCGGGAAACACGCGCTCGGCGCGGGTGATGCTGCGCATCGCGCCCCTGGAAACACGCGCCCGGCGCGCGTGATGCTGCGCATCGCGCCCCGGGAAACACGCTACGCTGGGCGCGGGTGATCGGCCTCGTCCTGTCCTGCGAGCACGCGTCGTGGCGGCTGCCTCCCGGCGTCGACCTCGGCGTCCCCGTCGAGGTGCTGCGCTCGCAGGCCGGGTGGGACCACGGCGCGCTCGAGATCGCGAACCACGTCTCCGAGCACGTCGGGCTGCCCGTGCACGCGGGGCTGTTCTCGCGCATGTACGTCGACCTCAACCGCGGTCTCGAGCACGCCGACGTCATCCCGCTCGTCAGCTACGGCGCGCCCGTGCCGGGGAACGCGCGCCTCGCCGCCGGCGACCGGGCCGCGCGCCTCGCCGGCTTCCACGAGCCGTACTGGGACGCCGTGCGGCGCGATGTCGCGGCCCGGCTGCGCGATCGCGGCGGCGTGCTGCACTTCTCGTCGCACACGTTCTCGCCCGAGCTCGATCCGCCGAACCGGCAGTTCGACGTCGGCGTCCTCTACGACCCGGCGCACGCGTTCGAGGCCGGGCTCGCCGAGCGCCTGCTGTTCGCGCTGCGCGCCGCGGGCCTCGCCGTGCGCGCGAACCAGCCCTACGGCGGCGTCGGCGCGGCGATCTGCACGTCGCTGCGCCAGGAGCACGCCGGCGCGCGCTACGCCGGCATCCAGCTCGAGACGTCGCACGCCGTCACGCACACCCCCGGCGGCTGCGCGCGCGTCGCCGCGGCCATCGCGCCCTTCCTCGACGAGCTCCCGTAGCCACCGCCCGCGCCTTGGGCTAGGTTCCCGCCGATGTTCCGGCGTTGAAGCCACGATCGCCCCGGCGTGACCGGGTCCCTCTCACACCGCGCGTGACGTCCGGGCTCCGGCGTGCGCGCCTGGAGCCACATGTTCGACTACGAGAAGGTCACTGAAACCGTCGCGGCGGTCGCCGCCTCCCACGCCGTCGCCGTCGACAAGGCCGGCGCGTTCCCCGCCGAGACGATCCAGGCGTTCGCCGAGGCCGGGCTCGGGGGCCTCATCTCGTCGCCCGACGTCGGCGGCAAGGGCCTGGGCATGGTCGCCGCCGTGCACGTCGTCGAGCGCCTCGCGCGCGAGTGCGGCTCGACGGCGATGATCGTGTGCATGCACTACGCTGGGACCGCCGTCCTCGAGCAGCACGGCCCCACCGACGTCCGCACGGCGATCGCCGCCGGCAAGCACCTCACGACCCTCGCGTTCTCCGAGGTCGGCTCGCGCAGCCACTTCTGGGCGCCCGTGTCGTCGGCGACCGCCGACGGCGACGGCGTGCGCCTGACGGCGAAGAAGAGCTGGGTCACGTCCGCGACGCACGCCGACTCGTACGTGTGGTCGTCGCGGCCCACCGCGGGCGGCGAGCTGTCGACGCTGTGGCTCGTGCCGCGCGCGACCGCCGGCCTGCGCATCGACCCCGCCGGCTTCGACGGCCTGGGCCTGCGCGGCAACGCGTCGTGCCCGATCACCGCCGAGGACGCGCGCGTCCCGACCGCCGCGCGCCTGGGCGACGACGGCGCCGGCTTCGGCATCATGATGGGCGCCGTCCTGCCGTGGTTCAACATCATGTCGGCGGCCGTGTCCGCGGGCCTGATGGAGGCCGCCGTCACGCGCACCGCCGCGCACGTCGGCGGCACGAAGCTCCAGCACGCCGGCGCGGCGCTCGCCGAGCTGCCGACGATCCGCGCGTACGTCGCGCGCATGCGCATCGAGACCGACAAGATCAAGGCGCTGCTCGCCGACACGCTCGCCGCCGTCGGCGGTGCCCGCGCCGACGCCACGCTGCGCGTCCTCGAGAGCAAGGCCGCCGCCGGCGAGGCCGCCGTCGAGGTCACCGACACGGCGATGCGCGTGTGCGGCGGCGCCGCGTTCCGCAAGGAGGTCGGCGTCGAGCGCGTGTTCCGGGACGCGCGCGCGGCGCAGGTCATGGGCCCCACCACCGACGTCCTCTACGACTTCATCGGCAAGGCCGTGTGCGGCCTGCCCCTGTTCTAGGAGCGGTCATGACTCGACGAGAGCTCGTCCTCGGCGCGGTGGCGTACGACGCCAAGGTCGTCCCGATCTGGGAGGGCTTCCGCGCCTTCTTCACCGCGAACGGCCTGCCGTTCGACGCCGTCCTGTACACGAACTACGAGCGCCAGGTCGAGGCGCACCTGCGCGGTGACATCGACGTGGCGTGGAACTCGCCGCTCGCGTGGATCGAGACCGACCGCGCCGCGCGCGCGCGCGGCCGCCGCGCCGAGGCCATCGCGATGCGCGACACCGATCGCGACCTCACGAGCGTCGTGCTCGTCCGGGCCGACGGCCCCGTCGGCGACGCGCGCGACCTCGCGGGCCGCGCCGTCGGCACCGGCGCCGCCGACTCGCCGCAGGCGACGCTGATCCCGATCGCGTCGCTCGCCGAGGCCGGCATCGAGGTGCGCACCGTCATCCACGACGCCCTGCCCGGCAAGCACGGCGATCACATCGGCGGCGAGCGCGACGCCGTGAAGGCGCTGCTCGCCGGCACCGTCGACGCCGCCTGCGTGATCGACGGCAACCGCCTCGCGTTCGCGCGCGAGGGCCTGTTCGCGCCGAACGCGCTCAGGGTCGTGCACCAGACGGCGCCCTACGACCACTGCAACTTCACGGTCCTCGACGGCGCCCCCGCCGAGCTGATCGCGCAGTTCCGCGCGCTCCTCGAGGGGATGTCCTACGAGGATCCGCAGCTGCGCCCGCTCCTCGACATGGAGGGCCTGCGCGCGTGGCTGCCCGGCCGCACCTCCGGCTACGCGCTGCTCGAGCGCGCCGTCGACCGGTCGAAGTACCTCGACCCCTGGCTGTCGCGCGTCACGGCCTGACGGGCATGAAGAAGCTGCTCGGCGTCGAGCTCGTGGATCTGGGCGACCTCGCGCTCGACGAGGGAGCGCACCTGCTCCTCGAGCGCGCGCTGCGCCGCGGCGCCGAGATCCACGTCGCCGGGACGGCCGCGACGCTCCCGGTCGACCTGCCGGCGTGGTGCCGCGCGCGCGGGCATCGCGTCGCCCCGACGCCGGCCGGGTTCGCGATCCTGCGCGCGAAGGACGACCGCTGGG
>JAHBVW010000065.1 GCA_019637375.1 Deltaproteobacteria bacterium
GTCGCGTGCAGCAGCCGCGCCGCGGCGAGCTGCTCGTCGGCGATCGTGCGCCGCGTCCCGAGCTGCTCGGTCGCGAGCTCCGCGTCGCGGTGCGCGCGCACCGCCGCGTCCACCGCCGCATGCGCGCGCTGCACGTCGCGGTCCGCCTCCGTCGCCGCGGCGCGCGTCGCGTGCACGCTCGCGGCGAACATCTCGGTGCCCGCCTCGTAGATCGCGGAGATCTCGCGCTCGAGGCGCCGCGACTCCGCGACCTCGCTGCGCGTGCGCGCGCACGCCTCGAGGTTCGCGCGCATCCGCGCGAGCGTGTCGCCGAGGCCGCTCTCCTCCTTGAGCAGGAACTGGCGCAGCTCGCTCGTCAGCGCGCGCGAGATGCCGCCGGTCATGCTCGTGCGCAGCATCTCGTTGAGCTTCGTGCGCTCCTCGTCGCCGACGAGCCGCATCGGCGTCACGCCGCGCTCGAACAGCTCGGCGAAGTAGTCCTTGATCGCGCGGAACGTCGTCATCTGCCCGCCGGCGCGCTCGACCGCGGCGCGGACCTCCTCGAGCTCCGGCACGTGGTCGCCGTCGTCGCGGCGCACGAGCAAGATGTCCGAAAGGCGGACGTCCGCGCCGAGCCCCTCGACGAGGAACGCCGTCGGCTCCACCGTCGGCTCGGTCGTGCGCACGAGCCGCACGCCCGCCAGCACGCGCGCCCCGCCGACGTCGAGCTCGAGCACCGTGTACGACGGCCGCCCGAGCTCCCCGAGCCGCCCCCAGATCCCGCGGTCCCCGCCCGTCGCCGCCGTCTCGCCGAGGTTCGTGAACCGCAGCTTCGACATGTCCGGCAACAGCGCGACGTACGCCGCGATCATCACCGTCGTCTTGCCCGCACCGTTCGCGCCCTCGAGCGCCGTCACGTGCCGATCGAGCAGGTACCGCTCGTAGAACACGCCCTTCCAGTTCACCAGCACGAGCGTCGCGATCCGCGCGCGCGTCACGGCACCTCGTCCTCGTCGTCGTCGTCGTCGTCGTCGTACGCGCTGCGATCGAGCAGGCTGCGCTGCGTGTCCAGCAGCTCGTGCGCGACGACCACCCCCGCGCGCGCCGCCTCGGCCTCGCGAACCGCGCTCCCATCGCGCGCATCGTTCGCGTTGTCGTCGCGTCCGTCGCTTGCGTCGCGTCCGTCGCTTGCGTTGCGTCTGTCGCTCGCGTCGCGTCCGTCGCTTGGGTCGCGTCTGTCGCTCGCGTCGCGTCCGTCGCTTGCATCGCGTCCGTTGCTTCCGTCGTGTCCGTGCTCGTCTCCGTCGCGCTCGTCGCTTCCGGCGCCGTCGTCGGTGTCGCCGGTGTCGTCGGGGTCGTCGTCACCGTCGCGGTCGGTGTCCTCACCGTCGGTGACGAGCGCGACCTCGCCCTGGGCGACCAGCTTCGCGAGCGCCTCCGCGGGGGCGGACATCCCGCGCACGGGCTCGGCGAAGCGCAGCAGGGAGGGGCGCAGCTTGAGCTGCGCCTCGTCGAGCAGGTCGACGAAGCCGAGCGTCGACAGGTGCCGGATCGCCTCGGCGACGCGCGCGCGCGCCGTCTTCTGCGCGACGCGCTCGTCCTGGCGCTTGCGCTTCGGGTTGAACGCGCGGATCAGCGCGTCGCTGCCGAGCACCACCACGAGCTGCGCGATCACGTCCTCGTGCGTGATCCGCCCGCCGCGCTCGATCGTCGCCGGATCCAGGTACTGCAGCGCGAGCGCTTGCCCGACGAGCATGTCACCGGGCGCGAGCTGGCGGCGCGACAGCTTGTCGCCCGACGGCAGCAGGTAGAAGTAGCCGTCGGTCTTGTGCACGAGCTCGCACCCGAACCGGCGGTAGAACGTCTCGAGGTGGTCCTGCGCCTCGACGAGCAGCGTGTACCAGGCGAAGTCCTCGCGATCCACGTGGCGTCCGCGGCGCAGCGCGAGGTCGAGCTCGGGGAAGCTCGAGTCCATCACGACGTCCTGCAGCTCGCGGTACGCCGTCATTCCTTCTCCCGGCTCCCGACGCGCCACTCCTCGATCTCGAAGTGATCCACGGCGACCCACGGGCGCTCGTGGCCCGCCGTCGCGCGCGCCAGCTGCGCCACGGAGTGCGCGACGCGCCCGGCCTCGACGAAGCGCTCGGCCTCCGGCGACTCCGCCGTCACCTGCTGCGTCACCGACGACAGCACCTCGGCGCCGCCGTCGAGCGCGCGCCGCACCTTGCCCTCGAGGATCGCCTGCGGATCCACGGCGGCCTCCGCCGTCGGGTCCTTCTCGCGCGGCTTGTGCGGGCGCACCACCGGCGGGCGGTCGCGCACCGTCGCCACCGTGCGCAGCACGCGCATCGGCGGCGCCGCCGCGTACGCGAGCGCGAACTTCGCGCCCGCGCCGGCGAGCTGATCGCGCAGCCGCTGCGTCAGCGCGCGCGTCGGATCCAGGCGCACCACGTCGCGCAGGTACCGGTGCACGTACTGGTAGTACTCGGACCACGCGCGCTGCCGCGCCGTGCCCCACGCGACGCTGCGATCGATCTGGTCCATCAGGCGGTGCGCGACGGTCTCCGCGTCCTTCTCGCCGGAGGCGACGGCGAGCTCCTCGATGTCGTGCAGGAGCTCGAGCAGGTCGCTCGAGTCGCGCAGCAACACCTCGTTGAGCTCGTGCAGCGTCGCGCTCGTCGACGCGAGCAGCTCCTGGCACCGATCGAGCGCGCCGAACCAGTCGGCCTCGAGCAGCCGCCGGATCTCGGCCTGGAAGTCCTCCTGCTGCAGGTCCATGCCGCGCTGGCGGCGCTCGATGCCGGCGACGAGCTCGGCGATCGACACTTCGAGCGGGCCGACGACGCCGTCGCGCCACTGCTCGCTCGTCTCCGCGACCCGCGCGGCGTCGCGCACGTCGCCGATCGCGGCGCGCAGGCTGCGCGTGAGCAGCGCGAGGCTCGCGCGCGTGAGCACGTCCTCCTCGAGGTAGAACTCGACGATCGCGGTGCCGAGGCGTGTCAGCGCGAACTCGCCGGTGCGCACGACGCCCTGGCCGTCGACGCGCGCCAGCAAGCGCTGCGCGCGCAGCCGCTGGATCGCGTGCGTCGCGCGCCGGCGCAGCTGGTCGGCCTCCGGCTGCACGACGGCGGAGGCGTGCGCGAACACGTCCTCGAGCTGGTGCTCGGTGAACGACGTCAGGTTCGCGCCCTCCGCCTTCACGTGCAGCGCGACGAGGAAGCAGATGTCGACCGGCCCGAGCTCGAGCGAGGGCTTGCGATCCGCGACGGCGGCGACGACGTGTTCGAAGCTGCGGCGCGACACGGGCCGTGCTTCATAACACGCGCTACGGCGACGCGACCGTGCCGTCGCGCCGGAAGTTGCCGCGGCCGGTCGGCCACAGCAGGCAGTTCCCCGAGGAGCCGGCGACCTCGAACACGAGCGCCGAGCGCGTGCGGTCCTCGGCGTCCTTGAGCGCGACGACGATGTCGAGGTCGCCGTCGCCGTCGGCGTCCGCGATCGTCGGCACCGCCATCGCGCCGCGCCCGCCGAGCGGCACGCGGTGGAGGATGGTGCCGCCGGCATCGGCGACGATGAGGTCGCCGCCGCCCGGGCCGTACGTCGCGAACACGAGCTCCGGCGTGCCGTCGCCCGACAGGTCCGCGACCGCGATGCCGCCGGTCCACACCTGGGCGCTCGTCGTGTACGTCGACGACCACAGCGGCTGTGCGCGCGCGTCGACCGCGTGGATCTTGCCGTCGAACCCGGCGAACACGATCTCGGGGCCGGGCCGCGTCGGGTCGAGCTCGACGACGGAGACCTGGTTCGTGATGCCGACGAGGTTGTCGCCGAAGTCCCACAGGCCGGCGAGGTATCCGGGGAAGCGCGGCGGGGCGAGCCACGCGTCGGGGCGTGTGCCATCCGGATGCGCGACGAACAGGCCGACGCCGCGCTCGCGATCGTCCTGCGCGGCGTTCTGGATCGAGCCGAGCGCGATCAGCTCGGCGACGCCGTCGCCGTCGAGGTCGGCGAGGGCGGGAGCGGTGTTCGTGAAGTGCGCCTGTTCGTCGACGGACTCTCGGTCGGCGTAGCCCTGCTGCGCGAGGCGGTAGTCGACCATCCACCGGATGCCGGAGAACTTCGTGCGGTTGCGGAAGATGGGCGCGGCGTCGAAGGCGCGGCCGTCGCCGGCGTGCAGCGACATGTACGCGTTGTCCTGCGTCGCGAACACGTCCGCCTTGCCGTCGCCGTCGACGTCGCCGACGGCCAGGTTCTGGTCGTAGCCGCCGGTCACGTAGCACGCATCGTCGCAGCCGGCCGCGCCCGTGGTGTTCGGCGGGAAGCCGGGCACGATGCTGCCGTCGCCGCGCACGGCGATCACGATGTCGCGCTGGCCGTTGCCCGCGAGCGGGCTCGACGTCACCGCGACGAGCTCGAGGGTGCCGTCGCCGTCGATGTCGCCGGCGGCGAGCGAGCGCATCTCGTCGCGCCACGTGAACGGGAAGCCCGGCATCATCTGGCCGTCGGCGGAGTACATCGCGATCTGTCCGCGCGAGGCGACGGCGACCTCGAGCCCCGGGCGCGACGGTACGAGGTCGGCGACCACGGGCGACGACCAGATCCGGCCGGGCACCTGGGCGCGCCACGCGACGGTGTTGTCGGCGTGCCACACGAGCAGGAGGTCGGCGCGCGCGACGACGATCTCGATCGTGCCGTCGCCGTCGAGGTCCGCGACCGCCGGTGAGGCGAGCCAGCCCTCGTGGTAGCGATCCGACAGCGTGTGCACGAGCCGCGGCTCGGCGACGGTCGCCGTCCCGGCGGCGGTCGCGGTGCACGACGGCGGCGGCAGCGGGCCGGGGCCGTCGTCGTCATCGCCGCCGCCGCCGCCGCACGCGATCACGAACATCACGCAACCGAGGCGCGCTCCCCACATCCCATCACGATATCCCGATCGGGCATGCGCGTGCACGAGATGCGCAATCGACACATGCACGCACATCGTCGTTGAATCCCTCCCACACCGTGCGCGAACGTGCCCGCGTGCATCGTCTCGCGGTGATCGTGGTGCTCGGCGTCGGTGGAGCGTGTGAGTTCTCGCGGCACGACGGCCTCGCACCGCCGGGCGATGACGCGCCCGACGCTGCGCCGCAGGCACCCGACGGCACCGTCGCGCGTGCGCCGTGCGCGACCGCCGATGCGACGGGGCTCGTCGCGTGCTTCGAGATCGACGACGGCGTCGGCGACGGCGTGCTCGAGGACAGCAGCCCGGCGAAGCGCGACGCGGCGACGACCGGCCTGGGCGCGGCGATGCGCGGCACGTCGCCGGCGGCGCAGGTCGGCGCCTCGTCGGAGACGCGCGTCCCGCACGAGGCCGCGCTCGATCTGCCGGCGGCGTACACGATCTCCGTGTGGGTGCGCCCCGACGCGCTGCCCGAGGTCGGCGGTGGAGTGTACGGCATCGTCGATCACGAGCAGCAGTACGCGATGCTGATCTCGAATTCCGCGGTGGTGGGCCTGCAGAACAAGTGCGTGCACACCGGCGTCGCGCGCAGCGAGTACACCGAGCGGCTGCCCGTGGGCGCGTGGTCGTTCCTCGCGTGCACGTGGGACGGCGTCGAGCTGTGCGCGTCGCGCTGGACCGGCGCCGGCGCGGGCCAGCACGAGCGCTACTGCCACAAGCCGGTCTTCGGGCCGGCGCCCGCCGGTGCGCACGGCCTCGCGATCGGTCACCTCAGCGACGGCGGCGCGGCGCACAGCCGCTTCGGCGGCGCGCTCGACAGCCTGCAGGTCTACCGGCGCGCGATGTCGGCCGACCAGCTGTGCGCGCAGGTCGGGCAGGGGCCGGGCTGCCTGCCGTGCGACCTGTGCGAGCCGTGACCTGAGCTACGCTCGGCGCGATGCCGCACCTCACGCGCCGCGACTTCCTCGACGGGATCGCGATCGCCGTCGGCGCCCTCGCGTGCGGCAAGGGCGGCGGCGACGCGGGCGCGTCCGACTTCGCGCCCGAGCGCGCGCCCGGCTACTACCCACCGGCGCTCACCGGGCTGCGCGGGAGCCACCCGGGTTCGTTCGAGTACGCGCACGCGCTGCGCGACGGGAACGTGTGGCAGCAGCTCGGCGAGCCCGCCGACGTCGGCGAGACGTACGACCTCGTCGTCGTCGGTGCGGGCATCAGCGGCCTGTCGGCGGCGCACTACTTCCGGCGTGCGCGGCCGGGCGCGAAGGTGCTCGTCCTCGACAACCACGACGACGTCGGCGGCCACGCCAAGCGCAACGAGCTCGGCACGCTCGTCACGTACGGCGGCACCGAGTCCGTCGAGTATCCTTCGCTGTACTCGAAGATCGCGCGCGACCTGCTCGTCGAGATCGGCGTCGACGTCGAACACTTCGCGAAGGTGTTCGTACGCGCGACACGCAAGGACCTCGGCCTCGCCGCGGCGACGTTCTTCGATCAGGAGACGTTCGGTGCCGACCGGCTCGTCCTCGGCGAGCTCGATCCGCCCGACGCGGCGACGCTCGCGCAGACGCCGCTCTCGCCCGAGGCGCAGCGCGACCTCCTTCGCCTCTACCGCGATCCCGTCGACTACTGGGCGCCGCTCGACGTCGCGGGCAAGCACGCCGCGCTCGCGAAGCTGAGCTACCGCGACTTCCTGCGCGACCTCGCGAAGGTCTCGCCCGAGGTGATCGCGCTGCTCCAGAAGCAGACGCACAGCCTGTTCGGCGTCGGCATCGACGCCGTCTCGTGCTTCGACTGCTGGGCGCTCGAGCTCCCCGGATTCGAGGGCGCGCGCCTCGACCGCGAGCTCGCCGCGCGGCCGCCGCGCCTCGGCAAGACGCCCTACCTCGAGATGCGCCACGGCTCGCCGAGCCTGTTCTTCCCCGACGGCAACGCGACCGTCGCACGTCTCCTCGTGCGCCGGCTCGTCCCCGCCGCGCTCCCCGGCTCGACGATGGCCGACGCCGCGACCGCGCGTCTCGACTACGCCACCCTCGACGACCCCGGCTCCCCGACGCGGATCCGCCTCAACAGCACCGTCGTCCGCGCGCGCAACGCCGGCGACGCCGTCGAGCTCACCTACGTGCGCGGCGGCCGCGCCCACCTCGTGCGCGGCGCGAGCTGCGTCCTCGCCTGCTGGAACACCGTCATCCCCTACCTCGTCCCCGACCTCCACGAGCCGCAGCGCCGCGCACTCGCCTACGGCGTCAAGGTCCCGATCGTCTATGCGAACGCCGCGCTCCGCAACTGGCACCCGTTCGCCAAGCTCGGCATCGGCTCCATCTCCATCCCCGGCGGCTACTTCACCAGCGCGCGCCTCGAGCTCCCCACCGGCCTCCACACCGCACGCCCCTCCACTCCCGACGAACCCGCCATCGTCAAGCTCGTCCGCACGCCGTGCAAGGACGGCCTCCCGGCCCGCGACCAGCACCGCCTCGGCCGCGCCGAGCTGTTCACCACCCCCTTCGCCACCTTCGAACACGAGATCCGGAGTCTCCTCACTCGCATCCTCGCAGCGGGCGGCTTCGACCCCGCCCGCGACCTCACCGCCATCACCGTCAACCGCTGGCCCCACGGCTACGCGTACGAATACAACTCCCTCTGGGACCCACCCTTCGCCGAAGGCGAGGAGCCCTGCGTCCTCGGCCGGCGCAAGTTCGGCCGGATCGCCATCGCCAACGCCGACGCGGGAGCGTACGCGTATACCGACTGCGCGATCGAGCAGGCCTATCGCGCGGTTGGTGAGATTACAGAGTGATTGTGAGTGTTTGAATGTAACCTGGGAGCATTCGTCGGCTCGTCAGGCGCCGTGGCAGCGCTTGTACTTCATGCCACTCCCGCACGGGCACGGGTCGTTGCGGCCGGGCTCTGACGCGGCGCGTAGGGGCTCGCGCAGGATCTTGCCGCCGGCGTAGAACCAGCGGTCGTCGACCCTCACGAAGCGGGAGCGCTCGCGCTGCGCGAACGGGCGGCCGGCCGTGACGCCGCGCGCGATGAACTCGACCATGCCCTCGGCGTCGCCTTCGCCGCCGTGCTCGGTCGCGACGATCTCGAGGCCCTGCCAGTCGGTATCGCGCGACCAGCGTGCGATGGCGGCGCGGTCGACGTCCTGCCGCGTCGGCTCGTGGTGCGTGACGACGATGTACTCGACGTTGCCGCGCACGTACGCCGTGTAGCGCGACTGCATGAGGGCGAGTGCCGTCGGCGCGGGTGCGCCGTCGTGGTACGGGCCGCAGCACGCCGCCTCGTCGCTACCAGAACCGCAGGGACAGCTCGCCATCGCGCGAGGGTACCCCGCGCGCCAGGGGCGTCGCGAGCCGCGGCCGCCGACGGCCTGAGCGGATCAGGGTGCGCGGAAGCGCCAGGGGCCCTCGCGCTTCGCGGCGACCTTCGGGTCCTTCGCCGCCACGTGCGCGCCGCCGATGCCGAACGAGACGTCGGCGTCGAGGCGCTCGATGCGCTGCCCGCCGGCGAGCGTCGCCTCGTAGAGGAACTGCACGTAGCCGACGAACGGCTGGTGCTTCGCGAAGAAGTCGGGCTGCGCCTTCAGGATCCACTGCACGGCCGCTTCCTCGTCGGACTTCCACGGCACGTCGAGCTTGCCGTACTTCTCGACGAGCTCGTCGTACGGCGCCGCGTGCGTGCGCGGCACCGCGAGCTCGCCGCTGTAGTGATACGGCGTCGGCATCGCCATCACCTGCCACGACGACCAGTGCTTCGCGTCGGGGCTGTAGCGCGCGTACAGGCGCCCGGGCTGCGGCGTGTACGTCTGCCCGTTGTCGAGCGTCACCGGCGCCGCGGCGGGCGACACCGTCGCCGTGATCCCGACGCCGCCGGCGGGGCGCCACGACGTGCCGGTCGCCATCGGCTCGGTCGTCAGCGCGAGGTCGAACACCTCGGGGCCGGGCGCGCGCAGCTCGAGCCCCTTCGGGCCGAGCACGAGCTTGGGCGAGCTCGTCCACGTCGCCTGCTTCGCGGCGCCGGGCCTCGTGAAGTCGAGCTTCAGCTGGTGCATCCCCAGGATGCCCGCGGTCGCGGTGCTCGCGGCGACGACGACGGCGACGACGGCGACGATGGTGAGTGCGAGTGCGCGCATCGCGCGAGCCTACTACGCTATTCGTCGGGGACCGGCGTGCCCGGTCGCGGCGACGTCGGACCCGACCTCGCGTACTCGTCGAGCTTGCGGTACAGCGTCTTGCGGTCGAGGCCGAGGCGCTGCGCGGCGCGGGTCTTGTTGCCGGCCTCGTCGTCGAGGACGCGCTCGATGAACTCGCGCTCGAGCTCGGCGAGCGTCATGCGGCGCGCGACGGCCGCGCCGAGGAAGTCCACCGGGCGCTTCTCGCGCACCGCCTGCGGCAGGTCGTCGTCGGCGATCAGCTCGCCCTGGCACAGCGCGATGCCGCGCTCGAGGACGTTCATCAGCTCGCGCACGTTGCCGGGCCAGTGGTACGCGAGCAGGATCTGCTGCGCCTCGGGCGACAGGCGCATGCGGCGCGGCGGTGCCTGGCGCGCGCCCAGCGTCGCGAGGATGTGCTCGGCGAGCGGGACGATGTCCTCGGGGCGCGAGCGCAGCGGCGGCAGGTCGAGGTGGATGACGTTGAGGCGGTAGTAGAGGTCCTCGCGGAACGAGCCGTCGGCGAGCATCGCCTCGAGGTTCTTGTTCGTCGCGGCGACGACGCGCACGTCGACGCGCTGGTTCTTCGTCGCGCCGAGCGGGCGCACCTCGTAGTCCTGGAGGACGCGCAGCAGCTTCGCCTGCAGCGGCAGCGCGAGCTCGCCGATCTCGTCGAGGAAGATCGTGCCGCCGTCGGCCTCGACGAACAGGCCCGGCTTGTCGGTGCGCGCGTCGGTGAACGCGCCCTTCTTGTGGCCGAACAGCTCGCTCTCGATCAGCCCCTCGGGGACGGCGGCGAGGTTGACGCCGACGAACGGGCCCTTCGCACGGGTCGAGTTGTAGTGGATCGCGCGCGCGACGAGCTCCTTGCCGGTGCCGCTCTCGCCGGTGACCAGCACGGACGCCGTCGACGTCGCGATGCGCTGCACGAGCCCGACGACGTCGCGCATCGACTGGCTCTTCGCGATGATGTTGCCGAGGCCGAAGCGCTCCTCGACCTCGCGCTGCAGGCGCGCGACCTTCGTGCGCAGCTGGCGCTCGCCGAGCGCCTTGTCGGCGGCGAGCAGCAGCTCCTCGATCTCGAACGGCTTGGTGATGTAGTCGTACGCGCCGAGCTTGACCGCGCGGATCGCCGTCTCGATCGAGCCGAACGCCGTGATCATGACGACGTGCGGCGGGTCGGGGAGCGCCATGACGCCGCGGATCAGGTCGAACCCGTCCATCTCCGGCATGCGCAGGTCGGTGATGATGAGGTCGAAGCGGTTCGCGCGCGACAGCTCGAGCCCGACGGACGCGCCCCCCGTCGATTCGACGGCATAGCCCGCGTCCGCCAGCTCCTCGGTGAGCAGATCTCGCATCGCCGCGTCGTCCTCGACGACCAGGATCGATCCGCGCTCCGGCGCCATGGCCTGCGGTTCTAGCACAGGGAATCGAATCGGCGGGTCGGACGTTGGTAGCGAGATGCGCACCCCGTTGCTGGTCGGCCTCGCCATCCTCTCGATGTCGCGGGCCGCGCTGGCCGGCGACCCGCTGTCGATGTCGGCGACGACGACCGGCAGCGCGCTCGAGCTGACGTTCGCGAACGTCTCGGCGGCGCCGGTGACGATGCGCACGCACGTGCGCGCCGGCCGCGACCACCACGACGACCTCACCGTGAGGCTGACGGGCGCGCAGACGCGGACGCTGCGGTTCACCGAGGCGCGCGACAAGTCGGTGCCGGTGGATGCGACGCTCGCGCCGGGTGGCAGGCTCGTGCGGCGCGTCGACCTCGCGGCGTGGGCGGTGCGCGCCGGCAACACCGGCGGGCCGCTCGCCCCGGGCGCGTACGACGTCGAGGCGGTGTGGGATGCGACGGCGCCGAAGGTGCGGCTCGTCGCGACGGCGAAGCTGGTGATCGCGGCGCCGGTCGAGACCTCGTGCACGGACACGGCGTCGACAGGGCTCGAGCTGATCGCGACGCAGGTGAGGGCGCGCGGGCCCGTCGAGGTCGGCGTGCACAACGTCGACACGGTCGCGCACTGCGTCGTCGGGTACGTCAAGGCGCACGAGCTCCAGAGCGACTGGCTCGTGTTCGACCTGCACGCGGCGTCGGCGAAGAAGCCGCGCCGGATCGCGCTCGACGACTCGCGGCGCAAGTCGCACCGGGTCACGTTCGAGCTCGCGCCGGGCGCGACGGTGTGGACGACGTGGGATCTCGATGCGTGGGCGCGGCGCAAGCGCAACGGCGCGGCGCCGATCGCGCGCGACACGCACTGGGCCGAGGCGAGCTACGACACCACGCGCGAGACCGACGTGTGGCGCGGCAAGATCGGCGACACGCTCGGCGTCACGTATTGAGCATCGTGCGATCGAGTGCGACCGCGATCTGGTCGCGCAGTCGACGAAGGCGGTGATCGACGAGTGTGATCGACGAGTGTGATCGACGAGTGTGATCGACGAGTGTGATCGACGAGTGTGATCGACGAGTGATCGACGAGTGATCGACGAGCGCGTCCTCCCCGAGCGCCGCTACGACATGCCGTGCTTGCGGCGCGTGCGGCGGTGCTCGTGCTCCTCGTCGACGAGGCGCACGTAGTCGAGCGGCTCGTCCGTGGGAGGCGGCGCATCGATCACGCCGAGCTCGCGGACGCGCTGGCGGAACGACTGCGCGATCTGCTCGAACGGCGGGAGGTCGGTGCGGCCGGAGAGCGCGCCGGACTTCGCCGCCTCGCTCGCGTCCTCGGAGAGCTGCAGCGCGACCTCGCGCGTGACGCGGCCGCGCCGGATGATGTCCTGCACGCTCGTCGCGAGGTGGCCGAGCTCGTACTGGCCCGAGTCGAGCATCTCGAGGGCGACGAAGATCACCTGGCGCGCCGACAGGACCTTGTCCTGGTAGAGGACGAGTGCGGCCTGGAAGTAGTTGAACACGGGCACGAGGCGCGGCCCGAAGCGGCGATAGCCGAGCGGCGGCGAGCGGCGATCGAGGTGGATGAACATGCGCGTCACCGCGTCCTCTTTCGGCACGGTGCGCGCGAGCTCGAGGATGCGCGCGGCGTCGTCCTCGTAGGCGCGCGAGGCGACGAGGACGCGCTCGAGGACGTCCGTCGACACGCGCTGCGCGAGCAGGTCCGCGTAGAGGCAGTAGATGATCGCGTCGGCCTCGGCGTCGTCGCCGAACAGCGTCTCGTGCTCGGCGGGCGCGCCGATGCGCGAGCGCAGCATCGCCGGCAGCTTGTACGGGATCTGTGCGCGCAGCGAGCGGAAGCGGCCGCGCAGGATGTTCTTCAGGTTGTTCTTGAGGACGAACTCGTCGTACTCGACGCCGTCGAGCGCGAGCTTCGCCGCGAGCACCTGGCGCATCTGCGTCGGGCTGCCCGACACGATGCAGATGCGGTTGCCGTCCTGGCGCAGCGCGCGCAGCAGCGCCGTCGCGCCCGGATACGCCTGCTTGTCGGCGGCGGTCTCGATCGCGCTCTTCGCGAGGTCGACGATGCTGTCGAACTCGGTGCGCAGGTACGTCTTGTCGAGGTCCCAGCGGAACGTGTGGCGGGGGCGGGGCGCGCCCTCGGGGAGCCCGGGCGGGATGTGATCGAGGAGGCCGATCTTCTCGCCGACGCGCACGAGCGGCGTCACCCGCCTGAGCAGCGCGCGCATCATGTCGTGACGCCCTGCGCGCGGCGCGACGCTCGCTCGTCGAGCTCGCCCATCGTGCGCGCGATGTTCGCCGCCAGGTTCCCGGCGAGCGCCTTGTGCGCGACCTTGATCGCGTTCGTCACGGCGCGCGCGTTCGAGCGCCCGTGCGCCTTGATGAACGGGTACCTGAAGCCGAGCAGCGGCGCGCCGCCGTACTGCTGCCAGTCGGTGATCGCCTTCAGCTGATCGATCGCCGACGACAGCGCGACGAGCCCGAGCCGCCACGCGAGCCGCTCCTTGTGCGCGTAGCGCGCGAGCCGCACGACCGTCTCCGACACGCCCTCGAGCATCTTCAGCACGACGTTCCCGACGAAGCCCGTCGTCACGACGACGTCCGCGACGCCGCGCGGGATGTCGAGCCCCTCGATGTTCCCGATGAAGTTGAGCTCCGTCGTCGCCACCAGCGCCGCGTGCGCCGCCACCACCTCCGGCGGCCCCTTGCCGGCCTCGGTCCCGTTCGACAGCAGCGCCACGCGCGGTCGCCGGTTCCCCGAGACCAGCTTCGCGTACGCCGACCCCATCACCGCGAACCCGACCAGGTCCTCCGCCGTCGCATCGATCGTCGCCCCCACGTCGAGGATCAGCGAGAACGGATCATCCTTCTCCCCGCGCCGCAGCTCCGTCGGATACACCGCCGCCAGCGCCGCTCTCCGGATCCCATCCAGCATCGGCCACCGCCGCGCGCACGCCAGCACGCTCGCCCCCGTATTCCCCGCCGACACCAGCGCATCCCCCTCACCGCGCGCCACCAGATCCACCGCCACCGCGATCGACGCATCCGGCTTGGCCGCCAGCGCCTCCGCCGGCTTCTCATCCATCTCCACGCGCGTCGGCGCATGGTGCACCCGCACCCGCGCCCCATCGTGCCTCAGCCGCGGGAGCACCCTCCCCACCGCCGCCGAGTCCCCGACGAGGATGATCTCCGCCGACGCCAGCTGCAGCGAGGCCTCGGCCGCTCCCTGAACGATCTCGTCGGGCGCGTGGTCGCCACCCATGGCGTCGACGACGATGCGGTGCATTACCTTCGCATCTTGCCACCGGAGCCTAGGGTTTTTTGTTCCCAGGTTAGTTTTTCCATCTTGCGATCCGGCAATTTGGCGCTCATCGCGCGTAAGTAGCGATCTCCGGAGTAGGCGTCGCATCTCGTGACAGATGCCTGTCCCGTTCAGCGTGGCGAACGGGGTGGCGGCCGTGCCGGATGAGCTATGGTGCGCCGCCGTGAGCGAGCGCCTGTACATCGTCGACGGGCACGGATACATCTTCCGGGCCCACTACGGCCTCATGAACATCTCGCGGGGCGAGCGGCGTGAGGTGCGGCTCTCGACGAGCGAGGGGATGCCGACCGGGGCGCTCTACGTGTTCACGCGCATGCTGATGCGGATGGAGGAGGATGCGGCGCCGGCGCGCATCGTCGTGGTGTTCGATGACAAGACGGGAGTGAAGACGTTCCGCGCCGAGATGTACGCGCCGTACAAGGCGACGCGCAAGGACCCTCCGGAGGAGCTCCAAGTGCAGATGGAGTACTTCACGAAGGTCGTCACGGGCATGGGGTGGCCGGTGATCACGGTGCCCGGGGTCGAGGCCGACGACGTCATCGCGACGCTCGTGCGGCAGGCGCGCGCGCGCGACTGGGAGGTCGTCATCTACAGCGCCGACAAGGACATCATGCAGATGGTGGGGGAGGGCGTCTCGATGATCGACGCGCTCCACCAGAAGACGTACACGCGCGAGGAAGTCATCAAGAAGATGGGCGTGCCGCCCGAGAAGGTTCCGGACTTCCTCGCGCTCGTCGGCGACACGAGCGACAACATCCCGGGCATCCGCGGCGTCGGCGACAAGACGGCGGCGATGCTGCTCGACACGTACGGCTCGCTCGAGAACCTGATCGCGCAGAACCCGGTGGTGCCGCGCATCCAGATCAAGCAGCCGTTCGGCGACCCCGAACAGCTCGAGCGCATCCGCGTCTCGCGGCAGCTCGTGCAGCTGCGCGACGACGTCCCGCTGCCGAAGTCGCTCGAGGAGCTGGTCGTCACGCAGTGGGACCTGCCGTACCTGTTGCAGCTGTTCACCGAGCTCGAGTTCGGGCAGCTCGTCGAGAAGGTGAAGATGCGCATGCCGCCGGGCGAGGACGTCGTCGTCGTCCCGGCGCCGGAGCAGACGGCGATCGCGGCGGTCGGCGAGGCGCCCGACACGCGCGTCGTGGTGCGCGCGGATGCGATCGCGGAGCTCGCGGCGGCCGCGCGCAAGGTCGGGCGCATGGCGATCACCGTCGAGCTCGATCCGGAGCGGCCCGAGAAGGCGGGCATCGTCGCGGCCGTCGTGGCGGTGCCCGACGCGGCGCCGGCGTACGTCGCGTACAACCACCGCTACATCGGCGCGCCGGCGCCGCCGCCGCCGAAGGACCTCGAGCCGCTGCACGCGGTGCTCGCGGATGCGTCGGTCGCGAAGATCTGCCACGACGCGAAGACCGTGGTGCGGGCGTATGCGTACGCGGGCGTGGCCGTCGCGGGCATCATCGAGGACACGATGCTCGCGGCGTTCCTCCTCGATCCGACGAAAGAGTCCGAGCCGGGCGAGGCCGTGGTGCAGCGGCTGGGCGGCGTGCTGCTGCCGACGCGCGCCACGATCGCGGGGCGGGCGAAGACGTCGCTCGAGGGTGTCGCCGTCGAGCGCGCGGCGCCGTGGGCCGGTGCGATCGCGCACGCGCTGTTGCCGATCGCGGCGGAGCTGCCGAGGCGGCTCGACGACAGCGGGCTCGCGGCGCTGTACCGCGACGTCGAGCTGCCGGTCGCGCTGCTGCTCGCCGAGATCGAGCGGATCGGCATCCACATCGACGTCGCGCACTTCAAGCGACTGTCGAACGACGTCGCCGGCAAGATCGCCGACCTCGAGCGCGCCGTCTACGACGCGGCCGGGACGGAGTTCAACATCGGCTCGCCGAAGCAGCTCGGCGAGCTGATGTTCGACAAGCTCGGCCTCGACACCAAGGGCGTGCGCCGCACGAAGACCGGCTGGTCGACGGAGGCCGAGACGCTCGAGGCGCTGATCGACGCACACCCGATGATCCGCCCGATCCTCGAGCATCGCGAGATCACGAAGCTGAAGGGCACGTACCTCGACGCGCTCCCGCCGCTCGTCTCGTCGAAGACGGGGCGCATCCACACGACGTTCAACCAGGTCGTCGCCGAGACGGGCCGCATCTCGTCGCAGGACCCGAATCTGCAGAACATCCCGATCCGCAGCGACCTCGGGCGCGAGATCCGGCGCGGCTTCGTCGCGGCGCCGGGCCACGTCCTCATCGCCGCCGACTACTCGCAGATCGAGCTGCGCATCCTCGCGCACCTCTCCGGCGACGAGAAGCTCCTCGGTGCCTTCCGCGACCAGCTCGACGTCCACACGCAGACCGCCTCCGAGGTCTTCGACGTCCCGGCCGCCGACGTCACCGCCGAGCAGCGCCGCATCGCCAAGGCCGTCAACTACGGCCTCTCGTACGGCCAGTCCGACTTCGGCCTCGCGCGCGCCCTCGAGATCACGCGGACCAAGGCCACCGAGTACTCGCGCAAGTACTTCCAGCGCTTCCCGACGATCCACAAGTTCATGGACGACATCGTCACCCTCGCCCGCGCGCAGGGCGGCGCCCGCACCCTCCTCGGCCGCTGGCGCCCCATCCCGAACCTGATGTCCAAGTCCCCGCAGGCCCGCCACGCCGCCGAGCGCGTCGCCCAGAACACGCCGATGCAGGGCGCCGGCGCCGACATCATCAAGCTCGCCATGCTCGCCACCGTGCGCCGCCTGTCCGCGGAGAAGCTACCCGTCCGGATGCTCCTCACCGTCCACGACGAGCTCGTCTTCGAGTCCCCCCCGGCGATCGCCGAGGAGGTGGGCGCCCTGCTCAAGGAGGAGATGGAGCAGGTCACCCAGCTGTCGGTGCCGCTGGAGGTGACGGTCGGCATCGCCGACAACTGGGCCGACGCGTGAGTCGTCCCAGGTTAGTTTAGGGAGCTCTGATTTCAGCCGGATAGGTCGATTGACGCACCGGCTCACGATCCGCGACGCGTCTTCACGGCCAGGCGGCCGTCCGCGAACATCGTGACGATCACGTCGCTGTCCCAGGCCGACGTGTAGATCGGCGCGGTCATCTCGCGTGGCTCGAACTGGCGCCCGCGGACGCCCAGCGCGCGGACCGTGGCGCCGCGGGGCGGCCCGGTCAGGGCCGCTTCGAGCAGCTCCACCGTCACGAGACGCGGGTGGCCGTAGGCGAAGGCGCTCCACGACTGCTTGCGCCACGCGGGCCCGGCTGCGATCAGCGCGACCTTCGGCGAGATCGCGCGGAGCAGGCTCTTGGTCGTCGCGTTGTACGAGCCGTGATGGCCGACCTGGTACACGTCCGCGTCGAGCGCACTCGTGTTCTTGTGCCGCTCGAGCATCGCGTCGATCCCGTCCTCCTCGAGGTCACCGGTGATCATCAGCGACGACTTCCCGAGCGTCACCTTCACGACGACGGAGTGGTTGTTGCCGTTGTCGTATTCCTTCTTCAGCCAGTTCACATCCGTGCGCGCCGGCGACCCCCACAGCACACGGATATCCGGATCTCCGTCCTCGCACGCAACCGGATCGATCACGGGGCTCGTCAGCCCGCCGCTCTTCACCGCACGCGCGTCGACCGCCTCGACGCCGATGTTCGCCCGCTTCGCCGCGCGGATCACCTGCCCCTGCTCCTTGCCACCGGAGCTGTTCGTCAGCCCGTCGGTGACCAGGTTCTTGACCGTGAACTCACCGAACACCACCGGCGCCCCGCGCGTGTGATCGATGTGCGGATGCGTGAGCACCATCAGCGCCAGCGTCCTGTCGAGATCCGGCCGACTCTGGAAGAACGCATTGAGGTACTCGACCAGGTTCTTGGTCGAATCGTGCCGCTTGTTCGATTCGCCCCCCGTGTCGATCAACACGGCCGCGCACGAGAACTCGATCAGCGTGGCGGCCCCCTGGCCGACGTCGATCAAGTGCACCCGCATCCGCGGCCCCTCGTCCTTCGACGCGAAGAACGCGGCATCGAGGGCCGGTGGGTCCGCCGGCCGGGTCGGGGTGTACAGCCCTCCGGCGCAGCCCGCGATGACCAGGGCTGCGAGCGTCACACCGCGCTGCATACGGCGATGGTAAGTGCTCCCAGGTTAGTTTGATAGCCTGCGAATCCAACGTTTTAGACGCGTTTCCGTCTCAACGCGGTGCGACGACATGTTCGGGAGTGACGGAGGTCAGTCGTCGGTCCAGACCGCCAGGCACTTCTCGTCCTGCCACCAGGTCTCGAGGCTCACGCGGTCGTCGAGGCAGCAGCGGATCGTGAGCGGCGAGAGCCGGATCGAGATCGCGTGCGATGCGCGGCCTTCCCAGGAGCCGATGTCGACGACGTCGGTCCCGCGGAGCGCGAGGTCGTGGCGCTTGAGATGGTCGAGGATCGCGGGGACCTGGAGGTCGACGCCGGTCGTCGCCTCGGCGTGCGGGTTGCGCAGGACCTTCGCCGTGGCGAGGAGCTCCTCGAGGTCATCGGGGTGGTGTGCGAAGTGCATGTCGTAGGACCGGTGATAGACGTCGACGAGCGCTTGCTCCTGCAGCACGAAGGCATCGTCGACGAGGTAGCCGATCGCCCACGCGTCCTCGCCGTGTTTGCGATCCCATTGCCGTTGCCGCGCCTCGCGCTGCTTCGCGCCGCCGGCGCGACCGACTCGCTTCTCGACGATCTTCCACGGCATCAGGCGGTCCACGGGACTTCGACGCGGTAGCGCGACTTGCCGTCGATGCCGACGATCGAGACCGCGAGCGCGTCCTTCGCGACGTCGATCGTGCCGAAGCTCTGGAGCCCGTCCGACGGAGGAAGGTTGCCTTTGCCCTCGTCGGGCATCCACTCGAACTTGACCTCTGGACCGAACGTGGCGTCGAGGGGATCGGTGCGGAAGGTGCCGGCGTGGATCGGCCCGGCGATGAACTGCCAGAACGGATCGAAGTCGGCGAACCTCGCCCGCGTGGGGTCGCAGTGGTGGGCGGCCGCGAAGTGGACGTCGGCGGTGACCCAGACGACGTTGCGCGTGCGCTGCGCGTGCAGCCCGGCCAGGATCCGCGCGAGCTCGACCTCGCGGCCGCGCGGTGGTCCGTGATCGGTGTTGGCCCAGCCCTCCTGGGCGTTCGGCCCGTCGGTGACCTGCATCGTGAACGGCTGGTCGCACGCGACGATCTTCCAGCGCGCCGTCGACGCGGCGAGCGTCTCGACGAGCCAGGTCGCCTGCGGGCCGCCGAGCATCGCGCGCGGGTGGTCGAGGTTCGCGTCGTTCGCGGACCGGAACGAGCGGCAGTCCACGACGACGACGTCGAGCAGCGGGCCGTGCCGGATCACGCGATTCACGGGGCCGCGCGTGATCGGGTACCACTCGTACGTGGCCCGGAGCGCGCGCGCCGCGAGGCGGTTGATGTCGCGCTCGGTGTAGCGATCGTCCTCGAGCCGCTGATCGGGATACCAGTTGTTGTGTGTCTCGTGGTCGTCCCACTGCGCGATCACGGGGACGTCGGCGGCGAACGCCCGCAGGTGCTCGTCCTCGAAGTTGTAGGCGAAGCGAGCGCGGAAGTCGTCGAGGCTCTGCGCCACGCGCGCGACGCGCTCGTTGGAGATGTTCTTCCAGATCCGACCGTCGTCGAGCTTCTGCTCGGGGAGGATGGGATTGTCGCCGTAGATCAGGTCGCCCGAGTTGATGAACAGCGACGGCTGCGCCTCGCGCAGCGCCTTGAATCCGAGGAGCCCACCGAACTCCGGGTTGCGACCGTACCCCTGACCGCACGTGTCACCGGTCCACGCGACGCGCACGCGATCCGCGCGCGGCGTGGCGAACCGCCCGGCGACCCACTCGCTCGCCCCGCGCGCCGCCTCGCGCTCGAACCGCACCCGATACGCGATCGTCTGGCCATCAGGCAGCCCATCGAGCGTCACCGCTCCCGTGAGGTCTCCCTCCGGCGACACCAGCGGCCCCGCCACCCGCCGCGCCCTCGCGAAGCTGGGCGTCGTGTCCCACTCCACGACCATGCGCGCCGGCTCGTCGCACCGCGCCCACACGTTCCCGCGCCCGCTCCCCACGTCCCCCGACTGCACGCCATGCGTCACGACCGGCCGCTTCCCCGTGACCGTCGGCGCCTTCCCACACGCGGCCGCGACCGAGGCGACTGATCCCGCGAGAAACCCACGACGCGTCAGCACCGGCCGACGGTATCATTGCCTCCCAGGTTACATACTCCCGTTGCACTGACCACGACTTACGTGCGCATCTCGGTTTTCGCGTTCACCCCGCGCATTGGGTATGGTGTCGCTTCGATGCGTCGCGTCGCCCTCGCCGTTGTCGCCATGGCCGCCTGCACCGGGTCGGAGGCGGCGCTGCCGGCGATGCCGGCACGGGCGCCGGCGACGCCCGCCGTGACGGCGGCCGCGAGTGGGGCGAAGCCGACGGCGCACGTCGAAGGGCATGGTGTGCGGCCGCATCGCGAGGAGGTGGTGGTGGAGTGCCCGGTCAAGCTCCCCCAGAACGGGGACGACGAGGCGCGGGCGGCGGCGTTGCTGGAGGCGGCGAACAAACAGCTCGGTGCGTCGGCGTACGCTGCGGCGTGGACGTGTGCGGACCGCGCGGCGGATCTGTCGCCGGCGTCGGTGGAGGCGCATCACCTGCGGGGCGCGGCGCTGGCGGGGATGGGACGCGATGCGGATGCGCAGCTCGCGTATTCGCTGGCGCTCGCGCTCGACCCCGACGACATCGAGACGCTGCGTGCGGTCGCGGACTTCTACATCAACGGCAAGGGGGATCGAGGGCGCGATGCGCTGCGGCTCGGGCTCGAGCTGGCGCAGCGCGGTAGCCGGCGGATGGCGGTCGCTCGCCGGCGCAGGAACCCGCCGCTCGCCGCGGACCTCGCGGTACTCGAGGCGCAGGCGCTCAACGACCTCGGGCGCAGCGACGAGGCGCTGACGCGGATCGATGCCGCGCTCAAGCTCGCGCCGGGCCGCGGCGACGCGCTGCACGAGAAGGGCGTCGCGCTGTTCGATCTGTCGCGGTTTTCCGAGGCGAAGGCGACGTTGGCGCGTGCGCTGGCGATCCAGCCGGACGATGCGTACTCGCACCAGATGATGGGGCTGACGCTCGAGCAGCTCGGCGAGCAGCCGGCGGCCGACCGCGAGCTCTCGCGCGCCGTCGAGCTCGCGCCGAGCGATCTCTCGCCGGCGGTGCTGGTGACGGTCGCCGAGTTCAAGAAGGAGATCGCGGACGTCCTTGCGGGCTTGCCGGCCGAGCGACACGCGAAGCTGCGCGGCGTGCCGATCGAGGTCGTCGACCTTCCGGATCGCGCGGACCTGACGGCGGTGTCGCCGCCGTTCCCGCCGACGATCCTGGGGCTGTATCGCGGGCCGGTCGGGCACGGTCCGCACGTCGCGCAGATCGCGGAGGGCGAGACGCCGTCGATCGTGCTGTACCGCAAGAACCTCGCCCGCGCGGTCAAGACGCGCGCCGAGCTGTCGGAACAGATTCGCGACACGCTGCTGCACGAGATCGGGCACCTCGAGGGGCTGGACGAGGACGACCTGCGACGCCGCGGCATGGAGTAATTCGCGACGAGGCGAGCGGGGTGAGGCGCGTCGTGGGTTAGGATGGCGATATGTCGGACGGCAAGGGGTTGGCGCCTGCAAGCGCACCAGACCCCCTGCGTTCGCTCGAGGCCGCGCTTCGCCGGGAGCAGAAGAAGGTCGCGCTGGTCCAGGAGGTCTCGCGCGCACTGTCCGACGCCGGCGACCTCGACGCGCTGCTCGCGCTGATCATGACCAAGGTCACCGAGCTGATGGATGCGGATCGGTCGACGCTGTACCTCGTCACCGAGGACGGGCGCACGCTCTGGTCGAAGGTCGTGCAGGGCGACGAGCGTGTCGAGATCCGCCTCGAGGTCGGCGAAGGGATCGCCGGCTGGGTCGCAGAGACGCGCGAGATCGTCAACATCCCCGACGCGTACGCCGATCAGCGGTTCCAGCCGGCCGTCGACCTCAAGAGCGGATACCGCACGCGCTCGATCCTCAGCGTGCCGATGCTGGGCGCGCTCGGCGGGCTCGTGGGCGTGCTGCAGGTCCTCAACAAGCACGACGGGCCGTTCAACAAGTCCGACGAGGAGCTGCTGCTCGCGCTGTCGAGCCAGGCGGCGATCGCGATCGAGAACGCGCGCCTGTACCACTCGCTCGTCTCGCAGAATCAGGAGCTCCAGCGGGCGCGGCGCGACCTCGAGCGCCGCTCGCGCGAGCTGAACGCGCTCTACGAGGTCGAGAAGGAGCTGTCGGCGGCGCTCGATCTCGACGACCTGCTGTCGCGCATCCTCGCGCAGGCGATCAACGTGCTCGGCGGCGGTGCGGGATCGATCGCGCTCGTCGAGCCCGGTGGTGCACTGCGGTTCTCGACGGTGCAGGGCCCGGCGGCGCCGCGCCTCATCGAGCGGACGCTTCCCCACGGCACGGGCATCCTCGGATGGTCGATCGCGCACCGCACGCCGTTGGTCGTCGACGATCCGGCGAAGGACCCACGCCACGCCATCGACGTCGCGCGCGAGACCGGCGTGATGCCGGAGCATCTGCTCGTCGCGCCGCTCGTCGAGGGCGACGACGTGATCGGCGGGATCGAGATCATCGACCAGCGCCGCGCGGTGCGCGACGGCGAGACGCCGTGGGGCGACGACGACCTCAAGCTGCTCGTGCTGATCGCGGCGCAGGCCGCCGGCGCCATCGGCACCGCGCGTCGCCGCAGCGAGCAGAGCAACCGCGATCGCCTCGCGTCGATCGGCCGCATGCTCGCCGGCCTCCTGCACGACCTGAAGACGCCGATGACCATCATCTCCGGCTACGCGCAGCTGATGGCCTCGTCGGACGATGCGAGCCAGCGCGACAAGTACGTCGACCAGATCCAGCGCCAGTTCGACCTCATGGCCGGCATGACCCGCGAGGTCCTCGCATTCGCGCGCGGCGACACCGACCTCGTCGTCCGCAAGGTCTACGTCAACAAGTTCACCGAGGAGCTGACGACGCAACTCGGCGCCGCCGTCGCCGGCCGCGGCATCGACTTCGAGGTCGAGGCCCGCTTCGACGGCATCGCGTACTTCGACGAGCAGAAGCTCATGCGCGTCTTCCACAACCTCACCAGCAACGCCGTCGAGGCGATGCCCGACGGCGGACACCTCAAGGTGCGCGTCGACAAGGACGGCGACTCCCTCGTCTGGGCCGTCACCGACACCGGCCCCGGCATCCCTGCCAAGGTCCACGCGCGCCTGTTCGAGCTCTTCGCCACCGGTCGCAAGGGCGGCACCGGCCTCGGCCTCGCGATCGTCAAGCGCGTGGTCGACGACCATCGCGGCTCGATCCGCTGCGACACGGGACCCACCGGCACCACGTTCACGATCCGGATGCCGATCCGCCGCGTGGCCGAAGCCGAAGGTTGAAGCGCACCCGTTGAGCGCTCCCGGGTTGAAGCGCGCTGGTTGAGCGCTCCCAGGTTGAAATCTCTCCCTCGGTTGAACGCTCCCAGGTTGAATTTCTTCTCAGTACTGACCATCAGTTAGGCGATTTCGCGCAACTGCAGAGTTGCGGTGCCGAGGACTGCGGCTCATGCCCCGACCGCGTCCTGTGCTCGCCCACATGTTCCATCACATCTCGCGTCGCTGTACGCAGCGGATGTTCCTGATGCGTCCCGACGAGGAGACGAGCGCGGCGTTTCTCTACTGCCTGATCGTTGCGGCGACGAAGTGGGGCATCCGTGTGCTCGTCGCGTGTGCGATGTCGAACCACTATCATGCGGTGATCTACGACGAGCACGGGAACTACCCGAGGTTCCTGCAGCAGTTCCACAGGCTGTTCGCGCGTGTGATGAATCGGGTCCGTGACCGGGAGGAGAATTTCTGGTCGTCGGAGCAGACGAGCGTGGTGGCGCTGTCGAGCCCCAAGGCGCTGCTCGAGGCGCTGGTGTATGCGGCGACGAACCCGGTCAAGGATCACCTGGTGGCGCGTGTGCGTGACTGGCCCGGCGTGAACACGCTCGAGGCGCTGCTCGAGGGGAAAGCGCTGGAAGGGGAGAGGCCGCGGTCGTACTTCCGCGCGAACGGCAAGATGCCGCGCAACGTCGCGATGACGCCGACGCTGCCCGAGCACCCCTGGATCGGGGATGCGACCGAGTTCCTCGCGACGCTCGCGCGGATGGTCGGGGAAGCAGAGGCCGACGCGCGTGCCGACCTCGCGGCGCGGCGTGCGGCTCCGCTCGGGGCGGCTGTGGTCCTTGCCCGGAGCCCGACGGCATCGCCGATGAACGCGGAGAGGGAGCACGACCTCAACCCGCAGTTCGCGACGGGAGATGTGAGTCTGGTCAGGCGAGCCATCGAGTTCTACGCGAGCTTCCAGCAGTCGCACCGCGACGCGCGCAGGAAGTGGTGCGCCGGCGATCGGAGGGCCTTGTTCCCGGCGGGAACGTATTGGATGCGCGTACACATGCATGTTCGCGTCGCGTCGACGCATGCGCTCGCGCCGCGAGCCGACGGGCGCGAACGCAAGGGTGTGCGTGCGCGGATCGCAAGGGCTCCAGCCATCGCCGCGCGAAGCGCCTCAGCAAGGCGGTGATCTCAGCCCGGCACCTGTGTTCGCGGTCGCGAGCGCGGTCATACTTCGGCCATGCTCGCGGTTCGCGATGTCGCCAAGGCATTCGGGGCGCGACGTGCACTCGGTGGTGTGACCCTCCACGTTGCGGCCGGCGACGCCGTCCTGCTCGTCGGGCGGAACGGTGCCGGCAAGACGACACTGCTGCGGATCGTCACCGGGTATCTCGATCCCGATGCAGGTGAGGTCGCGATCGACGGGATCGCGTTGTCGCGCGATCGCGCCGGTGCCCAGGCTCGCCTCGGATATCTGCCCGAGCACGCACCTGCGCCTCCGGATCTCACCGTCCGCGAGCATCTGATCCTGCGCGCCGGGCAAAAGGGCCTCGGCGCAGGCGCGCGCCAGGCCGTCGACAAGGCGGCCGCTGCTGCTGCCGTCGAGCGGGAGCTGTCGCGGCGGATCGGCACGCTCTCGAAGGGCTATCGCCAGCGCGTCGGACTCGCCGACGCACTCCTCGGCGAACGTCCGCTGCTGGTGCTCGACGAGCCGACCAGCGGCATGGACCCCATCCAGGTCACGCAGTTGCGTCGCCACCTCGTCGCTGCGGCGCGGGAGCGTGCCGTCCTCGTGTCCAGCCACGCCGTCGCCGACCTGGAAGATCTCGCAACGCACGTCGCCGTGCTCCGCGATGGCGAGCTCGTCGCATTCGATACGCCGAGCGCCTTGTGCGAACAGGCGAAGGTCAAACGACTCGATGGCGCAGTGCGGACGTTCCTCGACGAGGGTGATGCCGCATAGTGTCGAGTTGTATGCTGTTGAAAGTATAGAGTGAAAAGTATCCTGGGAACGTTGTACTGGGTCTTCCGGCGCGAGCTGGCGGCGACGCTGCGCGCGCCGATCCTCTTCCTGGTGGGAGGGGTGTTCCTCGTCGTCCAAGGCATCGCGTTTGCCGGCCTGGTGAATGCGCTATCGGATGTGCGGAGGGCGGCGCCGTTGGGAGCGCTGCTCGAGGGGCAGCTCGCGGGGACGTTACTAACCTGGGTGATGGGGTTGGTGGTGCTGACGCTGCTCGGGATGCGGACGGTGGCGGAGGACAAGCGGTCGGGGGCGTGGGAGCTGCTGTTGACGGCGCAGGTCGGGGAGGGGGTGGCGGTGGTCGGGAAGTGGCTGGCGGCGGTGGCCGTGTACGCGATCCTGTGGTTGCCGACGCTGGCGTATCTGGGGGTCGTGGCCGTGTTCAGGACCGATAGCGGCGGGTGGGATTTCGGGGCGATCGTGTGTGGGTATGGTGGGGCGATCGCGATCGGGGCGGCGCTGCTCGCGTGGTCGGTGGCGGCGAGTGCGGCGGCGAGCTCGACGCTCGGGGCGGGAGGGTTGGGGTTCGGGTGGGCGATCGGGCTGTTTCTCGCCGGGGAGTTGCCGGCGCTGTGGCCGGAGTTGCCCGTCGAGCATCCGACGGTGGCGGCGGCGCTTCATGCGGTGTCCATCCGGGAGGCGGCGCTGGCGTTTGCCCGCGGGGAGGTGGGGACGCCGCAGGTCGCGCTGGTGGTCGGGCTGGCGGTGACGGGGTTGTCGCTGGCAATGGCGTTCGCGTGCGCGGGGCGCCGCCGGCGCGCGGAGGTCAGGCTCCGGTTCGGCGGGACGGTGGCGATCGCGGCGATCGCGACGCTCGTCGGTGTGATCGCCGTGGAGCACCCGATGCGGATCGACGTGAGCTTCGACGGGCGCAACACGCTCGACGATCAGACGCGCGAGGTGCTGGAGGCACTCCCGGGGCGGGCGCTCGTGACGATCGTGCGCCCGACGCTGGCCGGGCTCGAGCCCATCTACGACGAGGCCACGCGCGTCGCCGAGCGCATGGCGGAGGTCGCGCCGGGCATGCGCGTGCACACCGTCGATCCGGCGGATGCGCCCGGCGGGCTGGCGGCGGTCGCACGCGCGGCGGGGCTGCAGCAGACGGACCTCGCGAGCTCGGGCGCCGTCGTCGTGGATCTCGACGGCAAGCGGCGCGTCGTGGACCTGTTCGAGCTGGCGTCGTTCGCCGCGCGCACGGACGTGACGCAGCCGGCGACGGTCGCCGCGGTCACCATCGAGCGCTCGCTCGCCGGTGCACTCGCCGGGCTCGCGAGCGCGCGCCCCGTCGTGGCGTGCGCGACGACCGGCCACGGCGAGCTGCCGACCGCCACGCGCACGGCGAGCGGCGCCGACTGGAGCGCCGTCACCGAGCGGCTGCGCGCCGAGGGCATCACCGTCGAGGACCTCGCACTCCCGCAGCCCATCCCGCCGCGCTGCGACGTGGTGCTCGTGGCCGGGCCCGCCCAGCGGTTCAGCCCCGCCGAGGCGCTCGCGCTGCAAGCGCACGTGCGCGCCGGCCGCGGCCTCCTGGTCGCGGCGCCGAGTCGCGCCGTCCAGGGCGCGGGCGACGGCACGTTCACGGCGATCGCACCGACGGGGCTCGAGCCGGTGCTCGCGACCGACGGGCTCGGGCTCCCGCCGGCGGTCGTCGTCGATCCGACGCTCGGCATCCGCGAGCTCCCCGGGGCGCTGTTCGTGGTCTCGGGCTACGTGGAGCACCCGATCAACGCAGGCTTCGCCGGTGCGCGCGGCACGATCTGGTACGTCCCGCACGCCGTCACGGCCGCGGGCGGAGCGACGCCGCTCGTCGTCGCGAGCCCGGCGAGCTGGGGCGAGACGGACCTCGTCACGTCCCCCCCGACGAAGAGCGGCGATGACCTCGCCGGGCCCGTCGCGCTCGCCGCCCTCGGCAGCACGCGCCGCGTGATCGCGGTCGGCTCGGCCGAGACGTTCGCGACCGCGACGCTGACCGGCGGCGCCTCCGCCGCGGACCTGTGGCTCGCGCGCGCGGTCCGCTACCTCGCCGGGGCCACCGGCACCGGCGTCGACGTCGCGGCGCGCAAGCCGCACCAGGTCCGCCTGCTGCTCACGCCGAGCCAGCGCACGGCGATCGTCGCCTTCTGCGTCGGCGGCATTCCGCTCCTGTGGGCCGTCGGAGGCGCACTCCTCCTGCACCTGCGCAGGAGGCGTTCGTGATCGCCTCGCGCCTCGGGGTCGCGATCGTCACCGCGCTCGCCGTCCTCCTCGCCGTCGTCGTCGCGCTCGGCCGGTCCACCCGGACCGGCGCTCCGGAGCGCGTGGTCCTCGGCATCGACCCGTCCGCCGTGCGCGAGCTCGCATGGACGTACACCGACGGCACTCCCGCGACGCGGATCCGCCGCGACCCGGCGTCGCGCACCGGCTGGTCGTGGGTCGAGCCGGCCGGCAACGCCGATGCGGATGCCGTCGACGCGGTCCTCGCCGCGCTGCGCGCCGCACGCTGGCATCGGCGCGCCGACGCCGACGCCGCCGGAGCGCAACGGGCGACGCTGGCGATCACCACCGACGATGCGACCCACACGCTCGCCGTCGCCGAGAAGCTCGCCGGCACCGAGCAGCAGTGGATCCGTCGCGACGACGACGCCCTCCTCGTCGACGCCTGGGTCGCACGCGCGCTCGTCCCGGACCGCCTCGGCCTCCGCGTGCGGGCACCGCTCACCGGCGCCTCGTCGGCGAAGGACATCCGCATCGTGCGCGCAGGCCGCGAGCTGCGCCTCGCCGGCCAGCCCCGCAGCGCGCACGGGTTCCTGCTCGCACCGTCGCTCGCCGACGCGATCCACACGGTGGTCTCCGACCTCACGCTCGTCCGCGTCGCCGTGGTCACCCGCGCCGACCCACCCGGGATGCGCGTCGAGCTCGACAGCAGCGCCCGCTGGATCGAGGAGGCGGGGCCATGCCCCGGCGAGGCGCGTGCGATCGCCGTCGTGACGAGCGACGGCGGCGGCTGCATCGCCGCCGAGGCGTGGACGTCGGTCGCGGCCGCGGCCGACGCCCTCGAGGCACCGCCCGCCGAGCTCGTCGAGCGACGCCCACTCCCGTTCGAGGCCGCGCAGCTCGCGCTCCCGGACGGCAGCCGCATCGATCTCGCGAAGCGCCCGCGCATCGGCGAGCGCGACGCCGACCCGGTGCGCGTCGCCGAGCTCCTCGCCGTCCTCGCCGCACCCGCCGAGCCCGTCGACGTCCCGGCGTCCAGGCCCGCGGGCCGGCTCACCCTCACCGACCGCACCGGCGCGCAGCACGCGCTCATCCTCCACGGCAACGGCCTCGTCGCCCGCGCCGGCGAGCCGGTCGCACTGCGCGTCGGCGACGGCGCCTACGCGCTCCTCGTCCGCGCCGGCACCGCCTATCGCGATCCGGCCATCTGGAGCGAGGACCCGGCGACCATCTCCGCACTCACCCTCGGCCCCACCACGTACCGCCGTGGCGCGGTCCTCGGCGAATGGTCGCGTACGGGCCCTGGCCGGGACGAGCCACGCGCCGTGGAACGGCTCGTGGAGCTCGTTTCGAGGCTCCGCGCCCTGGACCCGCCCACGGACCCGAAGGCCGCTCCCACGGCCGCTCGGCACGAGCTGACGCTCACCGTCAGCCCGCCTGCCGGGAGTACCGCGATACGGCACCTGACCGTCGTGGCCTCCGCGACGGCATGCGTCGTCGAGACCTCCGACCCACGCGAGACGCATCACGTCAACGGTGAGGTGTGCCGCTTGGTCGAGCGCCTCACGGCGCTCTGATCCGCGACCAAGTGCTCGGGATCGATGACGTCGAAACTAACCTGGGAACGATCGACGTCGATTCGAGGCAAGGCCAAGTGCTCGGGATCGATGACGTTGAAACTAACCTGGGAACGATCGACGTCGATCCGAGGCACGGCCAAGTGCTCGGGATCGATGACGTCGAAACTAACCTGGGAGCGTTCAGCGCGAGCCGGTTGGGCCGCGCGGCGCGCCCGACGCCGTGCGCGTTAGCCGCTCTTGCCGGTCTTCTTGACGATGTCCTGCGGCGACAGCTTCGCCGGCCCACCCGCAGGTGCCTTCGTCGGGTCGACGGGCACGGGCGGCGGCGGCTCCCACTCGGCCGTGATGTTCTTCATCGTGCGGTAGACGAGCAGGCCGTCGCTGTTGCGCTCGTTGTGGTACGAGGTCAGCCGCCACTCGCCCTCGATCTCGATCTGGTCGCCGACGCGGTAGGGCGGGCACGGCGACTTCTTGATGTCCTTCGGGTCGTGGTCGCACTTCAGCGGATCCGTGCGCGACTCCTTCTTGCGGAACTCGCCCTTCTGCGGGTCGAGCTCGCGCTTCGTGTACGGGCGCGGCACGTCGACGACCCAGATGCTCTTCTCGGGCGGCGTGTCGGGGGTGTCGCCGATGTAGAACTTCGCGCGCTCGCAGCGCGACTGATCTTCCTCGATCAGCTTGTCGACTTCCTCGGCGGTCATGCCCTCGCGGCGCAGGTCCGTCTTGCAGTCGTAGGCGTACGTGACGTAGCCCTTGATCTTCACGTTCACGCACTTCGCCGTCGGCTTCGACGGGTCGGCGTCACACAGGAAGCGCTTCCCTTTGACGCGCATCTCCTTCGGGCCGTGGAACTCGCCCTGCGGCGCCGGCAGGTCGAACGTCGGCACCGCCGGTAGGGACATCTTCTGGTTGGGCTTGTTCACTTCGGCCGCTGGACCCTCGAGCTGATTTCCGCTATTGCACGCAACAGCGACGCCGAGGAGCAGCGGTACGGTGACCAGACGGGGGCCGTGCGGCATGAAGCGGGTCATAACATGGTGATCAAAGCCTCTCAAGTGACGGCCATGGCCACACTCGCCATGATCGTCCTCGGCGGCTGCGATTCGCCTGCGCGCGTCAAACCGTGGCGCCATGCCCCCGACCCGACCGTGGAGGCCGCGCGCGTCCCTCGATCTCAGACGCTCACGGAGATGTCGGCCGAGGCCGAGACGCGCGCCGAGGTCCGCGCCGCGCGCAGCCATACACTTCGCGTGCACGTCGATGCCGATCCCGGGCGCCTCAACCCGCTCGTGTCGCCGACGACGTGGGGCCGCCGCATCACGCTCGGTACGGTGTTCGAGCCGCTGCTCCGCTACGTCCCGCCCGACAGGCCGGGGGAGGCCGGTCGCTTCGCGCCGCGCCTCGCGCGCGCCTGGCGCGTCGCGCCGAACGGGCTCGAGATCCTCGTCGAGATCGAGCCGAACGTGACGTTCCACGACGGGCGCCGCCTGACGACGTCCGACGTCCAGTTCACGCTCGACGCGGTCCGCGATCCGCGGCGCGGCATCGACCACGTCCGCCACATGCTCGACGACATCGAGGCCGTCGAGCTCGTCACCGACGTCGAGGTCCGCCTGCGCCTGCGCCGCCCGAGCGGCTGGGTGCTGCGCGCGCTCGCGGAGATCCCCATCCTGCCGATGCACGTCTACGACGGCAGCCTGCTCGCCGGCGGCGCCATCGTCGGCTCGGGGCCGTGGAGGCTCGCGTCGAACAAGAACGGCACCGTCCACCTGACGCGCCACGAGAAGTACTGGGGCGGCCCCCCGGCGATCGCAGATCTCGAGTTCGTGTACCAGCCCGACGCGGCGGTCGTCCTCAAGGATGCCAAGCGCGGCGACTACGACATCGTGCCCGCGCTCATCCCGGCGCACTATCCCGACCAGGCGAACGCGCCCGGCATCTCCGCCAGCTTCGACAAGCTCGAGCTGCGCCCGCTGCGCATGCGCTACTTCGCGTTCAACTCGAAGCGCGCGCCTCTCGACGACGTCCGCATCCGCCACGCGGTCGCGCTGCTCGTCAACCGGCGCGAGGTCGCGAAGTCGATGTCGCAGCTCGCGCGCCCCGTGCTGTGGCCGATCTGGCCGGGCGGCTTCGTCGCCGCCCCCGAGGCGAGCGTCCCCGACTTCGACCCCAAGAAGGCGGGCGCGCTCCTCGACGACGCCGGGTGGAGCGACACCGACAAGCCGCCCGACGGCTACCGCGACCGCCCCGACCCCAAGGGCAAGCGCCCGAACCCGCGCCTGACGCTCGTCCTCGTCGGGCTCGAGCGGCCGGCGAAGACCCCGGCCGAGGCGAAGTCCGACGTCGCCGGCGGCGCGCCCCACACGGCGCGCGAGATGTTCGTCGAGGCGGCCAAGCGCGTCGGCATCGTCATCGAGGTGCGCACCGGCAGCGAGGCGTGGCTCGCGAAGCGCCTCGAGGACGGCAACTACGACATCGTCGAGCTCGCCTGGAACGGCATGGTCGACGCCGACATCGGCACGCGCCTGTTCGGCAAGAACAGCCGCCGCGCCGGCTCGCCGCGCATCGACCGCGCGCTCGACGCCATGGCCGCTGCCTGGGACCCGGCCGAGCGCACGAAGCTCGCTCCGGAGCTCGCCGCCGCCTTCGAGGAGACCTGGCCGTTCGCCGGCATCGTGGTCGACGCCCCCCAGGGCCTCGTGCACAAGCGCGTGAAGGGTGTCCGCACCTGGGACGGCTGGATCGACTTCACGCAGCTCTCGTTCGCGAACTGACCGCCCCGGCGGGCTGCGTCATCGCGCGTGGAGCTCCTGTGTTGTCGAGGGGTTGAATGTTCCCAGGTTAGTTTCATCACCCGCAATCTCCCCCACTTACCCGTGCGCGAGATCCTCGGATGGATCCACACCCGTGCGTAACCCGGTACCCTGGCATCGTGGCCACCACCGCCGCAGCGTCGACGCCGGGACTGCGCGCCGCCCTGGACGCGGCGTTCGCGGAGCTGGCGGAGGTCGCGCACACGCCCGGCCGGGGGGCGGACGCGTGCGCGCGGATCGCCGCGGTGTACGACCAGGCGCTCGCGGCCCGGTTCGAGGAGGTGGCCCGGGGAGCGCCGTCGCCGGTGGCGCTGGTCGCGACCGGGGGTTGGGCGCGCCGGGACCTGGCTCCGCACTCGGATATCGACTTCGTCGTCCTGCACGACCGCGATGAGGCCGGGGCGAAGCAGGTGTGCGATCGGCTCCTCTACCCGCTGTGGGACGAGAAGCTCGCGATCGGCCACGCGGTGCGCGAGCCGCGGTCCGCGGCGAGGCTCGCGCGAGATGACCTCGCGACCGCGACGGCGCTGCTCGACGCGCGCCACATCGCCGGCGATCGCCGCCTCACCGCGGAGCTCGTGCGCGCGACGCTCGGGGCGCTCGCACCCGGCGGCAACCCGAACGACCTGATCGCGGCGCTCGCGGCCGAGAAGAAGGCGCGCCACGATCGGTTCGGTGCGTCGCTGTATCTCCTCGAGCCGAACCTCAAGCAGGGCATCGGCGCGCTGCGCGACCTCGCGACGGCGCTGTGGGCGGCGGCCGTCCGCTGGCACCCACCGCGCCCGGGCGCGGATCCCGAGGGTGCGCCCGCGCTGATCGCGAACCTGGTGACGATGGGCCACCTCACGCGCCGCCAGGCGCAGGTCCTCGCGTCGGCCCGCGACTTCCAGCTCCGCATCCGCACGCTCGTCCAGCTCGCCGCGCGCCGCCGCAACGACCAGCTGACGTTCGAGATCCAGGAGGCGATCGCCCCGACGCTGTACCCGCACGCGCAGAACCAGGACGGCGACATCCGCCCGGCCGTCGCGCCCGCCGTCGAGGCGCTGATGCAGGACTACTACCTCCACGCGCGCGCCGTCGTGCAGGTCGCCGATCGCCTGCTCGAATCCGCGCGCGTCCCGGCGCGCCGCCGCCCGCGCATCGCCGAGGTCGACTCCGTCTTCATCACGTTCAACGGCGAGCTCGCGCTGCGCGACCCGCGCCGCTTCACCGAGCGCCCGAGCGAGATGGTGCGCCTGTTCCGCGTCGCCGTCGCCGAGCGCCTGCCGGTGTACGGCCACACGCGCGAGCTCGTCGCCGAGACGATCGCGCGCGACCCGGCGCCGCTCGCACACGACCCCGTCGCGCAGCGCCTGCTGCTCGAGGCGCTCGTCGACCTGCGCGACGCCGGGCAGCCGTCCGCGCTCGAGGTGATGCACCAGCTCGGCATCCTCAACACGCTGCTCCCCGAGTGGGCGCCGTGCACCGCGCGCGTGCAGCACGACCTCTACCACACGTACACCGTCGACCAGCACCAGCTCTACGCGCTCGCGATGCAGAAGCGGCTCGCGCGCGGCGAGCTCGCGCAGGAGCACCCGACGGCGACCGAGCTGTGGCGCGAGGTCACGCACCCGGCGCCGCTCCTCCTCGGCACGCTGCTGCACGACGTCGGCAAGCCGCTCGGCAAGGGCCACGCCGAGAAGGGCGCCGTCCTCGCGGGCGCCGTCGCGCGCCGCCTCGGCATGGCGGACGCCGACGTCGAGCTCACCGAGTTCCTCGTCCGCCAGCACCTGACGATGTCGCACCTCTCGCAGCGCCGCGACCTCTCGGACCCCGAGGTGATCGCGCGCTTCGCCGAGCGCACGCCGAGCGAGCAGTGCCTCGTCCAGCTCTACCTCCTCACGCTGTGCGACACGGCGATGACCGCCCCGAACAACCTGTCGGCGTGGAAGGACAACCTGCTGCGCGACCTGATGCTGCGCGCGCGCGAGCGCTTCCGCGGCGGCGCCACGCCGCCCGCCCCGGCGCGCGACGCCGATCTGCGCGCGAAGGTCGTGCAGCTCGCCGCGCCGCCGGGCGACGCACCCACCGCCGCCGTCGGCGCGATCGTCGACGCCATCGACCCGCGCCTGTTCACGCAGCTCACGCCGCGCCAGGCGGCCCGCCACGTGCGCCTCGTCGGCGCCGCCCGCGAGCGCCCGGCGCGCGTCGCGCTCGAGGTGCACTGCTTCCCGCTGAAGGGCCACAGCGAGCTCGCCGTCGTCGCGCCCGACGCACCCGGCGTGCTCGCCGCGATCGCGGGCGCGCTCGCCGCCCATCGCGTGGACGTCCTCGGCGCCGTCCTCGGCCGCGTCGAGCTCCCCGACGGCGCGCTCGTCGCCGACGTGTTCTACGTGCGCGACTTGAAGGGCGCCGCGATCCTCGAGGACGACGCGCGCTGGGACCGCCTCCTCGCCGACCTGCGCGCGCTCCTCGCCCCCGGCGCGCCCGACCCCGGCGAGGTCGCCACGCTGATCGCGCGCAAGCGCCCGCCGTCGGGGATGCCCGCGCGTGTCACGCCCGGCGTCCTCACCGAGATCCGCCTGCACGACGACTCCACGCAGGCGACGATCGTCGAGGTGTTCACGCGCGACCGCGTCGGCGTCCTGTACGCGATCACGCAGACGCTCGCCGACCTCGGCCTCGACATCTCGCTCGCGAAGGTGTCGACCGAGGGCGAGAAGGTCGCCGACGTGTTCTACGTGACGCGCGCCGGCCGCCGCCTCACCGACGACGACGAGCGCCGCACGCTCGTCGCCCGCCTGCAGGAGGCCGTCGCCGATCCGGCGGGGGCGGGTGCGTGAGCGCCGTCGACCTGCCGCCCGGCATCGGTCTCGCCGGCACCCCGCTCGGCACGTTCACGGCGCCGTTGCGCTCGCGCCGGCTCGCCGCGCTCGCGCTGCTGGTGTCGCTCGTCGGCGGCGCCGCGACCTGGTACCTGGTGTCGCGCCATCCGTGGCGCGTCGGCTCGCGCACGGCGATCGTGTTTCCGGTCGCGTTCGTGGCGTTCGCGCTGCTCGGGCTCGCCGTGCGCGCCGCGACCGTCGCCGTCACGCGCGACGGCGTGCGCTGGGGCTGGACCGCGTTCGGCTTCCACCAGCCCGCGACGAAGATCGCCGCCGCGCACGTGTACCGCGACGGCGTCGCCCTCGAGGCGCGCCGCGGCTCGTGGTGGTTCATCGCGGCGCGCGACTGGGTGCGCTTCGACGCGCTCGTGCGGCAGCTGCGCCGCTCGGACCTGCGCATCGTCGACCACGACCGCCGCGCACCCGTGCGCGCCCGGCTGCAGAGCTACGGGCGCTTCCTCGACGGGCTGCTCGTGTTCTCGATCCTCGGCTCGGTCGGCGTCACGCTCTGGCAGCTGTGACGGCTCACCAGCCGTAGTGGCGGCGGATCATCGCCGGCACCGCGAAGCGCCCGCGCACGGCGAGCACGTCGCGGAGCGTGCGCCACGCCGCGAGCCCCGGTGCCACGCGCGCGACGAACGCGGCGTCGTCGAGCTCCGGCAGCGCGAGCGCCTCGGCCAGCGTCGTCGCGGGGAACGCCGCGCGTGCGATCGCGCCCTCGCCGAGCGGCACCGTGTCGAGGAAGTGCCACAGCCGCTCCCACGCCGCGCGCGCCGGCGCCGGCATCTGCTGGAACCGCTCCTCCATGAGGCGCACGCCGGCGGCGAGCTCGACGACGATCCCGTACGGATGCCCGCGCACCTCGACGCAGATCGCATCGCGCCCGCGCTGGTGCGTGCGCGGGCCCCACTCCGACGGCCCCGGCACGACGATGCGCGCGGACGGATGGCGCAGCGGCGGCTCGCCGTCGAGCTGCGGGCCGCCGAGCGCGACGCGCACGACCTCGAGCTCGGCGAGCGCCGGCATGCGGTCGAGCGACGCCTGCAGCTGCGCGACGTGCCGGTGCTCGAGGAGCGCCGGCATGCGCAGGTGCGTCAGCTGCCGCTTGATCGCGAGCTCGCGCAGGAACTCCGTGGCCTCGAACACCGGTGGCGCGCCGTAGCCGTAGGCGGGCACGGGCTCGTTGCGCGACAGGTCGAGCCGGCGCAGGGCGGGCACGCCGCGCAGCATGCGCCCGAGCTGCGCCACCGTCGGCAGCGGGTACAGGCCGCTCGCGAGGTTGCGGTGCACGGAGAAGTCGAGCTCCTCGAGTGCGGGCATCGCCGCGCCGGTGCCGGCGAGCGAGGCGAACGCCGCGAAGCCGCCGACGCGCAGGCGCCGCAGCCGCGGGTGCGCGAACGCGGGGAACACGCGGTCGCCGCGCACGACGAGCGTGTCGAGCTCCGGCAGCGCGCGGCGCAGCGCCCCGGCGAGCTGCTGGATCGGCGAGACCTGCATCGGGCCCGCGTGCACGGCGAGCCGCACGAGGCGCGGCCGCGTCTCCGCCGCGAGCAGGGCGAGGTTCGTGCCGATCAGCTCCGCGTTGCCGTGCACGACGAGCGCGCGCAGGTAGGGTGCGCCCGGGCTGGCGAGCAGCTTCGCGAGCGCGAGCGGATCGCCGGTCGCTGCGATGCCGGCGCGCTCGCCGGGCGGCTCGAGCTCGAGCTCGAGGTAGCCGTGGCGGATCGCGAGCTGCGGGTCCGCGGCGAGCGGCTCGCCGAGCCAGGTCGCGGCGAGGCGCGCGCGCCGGCGATCGAGCTCCTCCGACGGGCCGTGCGCGTCGGCGTGCAGGTCGATCGCGATCAGCTCGCCGCGCGGATCGTGCGCCGCCTGCAGCGCATCGGCGTACACCGCGAGCGCGTCGCGGTCCCCGGTCGCCCCGCTGGAGAGGGCGGCGCGCTCGAGCGCCGCGAGCTCCTCGGTCATAGGCCGAGCGCGGCGGCGAGCTCCGCCGCCGTGAAGTCGCGCTTGCCGCCCGCCTCGGCGGCGCGCACGAGCTGCGCGAGCGCGCGGTTCACGGGCGCCGGGCGCCCGATGCGCTCGCCGAGCTCGACGACCTCGCCCTGCAGGTAGTCGATCTCCGTCGGGCGCTTCGCCTCGAGGTCGTCCCACATCGACGAGCGCGCCTCCGGATCGATCGCGACGACGCGGCGCGCGAGCAGGCGGAACACGCGGTCCGGCGTGTCGAGCAGGCGCGGCATCCAGCGCGGCGGCAGCGGTGTCAGGCGCGCGACGTCCTGCCGCGCCTCGGCGAGCAGCGCGAGCGCCTCCCCCTGCGCCGCCGCGAGGCAGCGCCGGAACGGCCGCTGCGCGAGCTCCGTCGCGAGCGGCAGCCCGCACAGCGCGTTGATCGCGTTGTTGAGGTTCATCACCAGCTTCCCCCACTGCACCGCCGGCATGTCGCCGCGCCGCTCGATCGGCAGGTCCGCGCGCCGGCACGCGTCGACGAGCGGGGCCGCCGCATCATCGTCGTCGATGCGCAGGATGCCGCCCGATGCGCGGTGGTACGTGCCGCGCTCGCGGCGCACGACGTTGAACGGCACCATCGCCGCCAGCACGCGCCGCCCCGGCAGCGCCGCGCGCAGCGTCTCCGCGTTGCGCACGCCGTTCTGCAGGCTCACCACCGTCGCGCCGTCGCGCAGCACTCCCGCGAGCGCCGCGCCGGCCTCCGCCGTCTGCGCCGACTTCACCGTCACCAGCACCAGCTCTGCCCCGGCCGCCACTCCCGGCTCCGTCGCCAGCGCCGGCCGCGCCCGCACCTCACCCCCTCCGAGCTCGGTCGTGCGCAGGCCCTCGCGCAGCTCGTCCATGACGCGGCTGCGCCCGATCAGCGTCACGTCCGCACCGCCGGCGGCCAGCCGCCCTCCGACCCAGCACCCGATCGCACCCGCGCCGAAGACCGCGATCATGTTCCCAGGATACTTAATCACCCTGGGTTTTCGAGCCCTTCGATGTTCCCAGGTTACTTAATCACCCTGGGTTTTCGAGCCCTTCCACTACCGCTGGCTACGGAGCCAGGCCCTGCGCGATCCAGGCGGCGAGCATGCGGTAGTAGGGGTCGTTGGCGTCGAGGAAGGTCGCGTTCGGGTGGTTCTGGGGCGCCGGGGGTGGCTCGTAGAGCGGCTTGGTCAGGAACAGGGATAGCGCCGGGGTGGTCGTGTCGATGAGGCCGAGCTTGGCGACGAGGCGGGCCTGGACGGTGGCCGCGCCGTCGTCCAGGACGAGGACGGCGCCCGGGCCGGTCGCGGTGTGGCAGGTGCCGCAGCCGAGGCCGCCGGTCGCGGCGCGCTGGAGGGCGGGGTAGACGTCGGTCGCGAACTTGGGGTCGTCGACGTTGGGGCCCTGCATCCCGCCGCCGCCGCCGCCGGTGCCGCCGGTGAGGACGAGGGTCGCGCCGTCGGCGAGCGCGGTCACGGGCGTGTCCTGAACCTGGACCTGACCCTGGTTGTTGAGGAGGTTGAGCTTGATCGTGTAGCTGCCCGGCGGCACGTCGAAGAACGCGACGCGCGTCTTGCCGTTGATCAGCGTGGCCGAGAGCAGCGCGCCGTCGACGTCGCCGACGGTGCCGAACGCGATCGGGAGGACGTTCGGGACCGGCGCGTTCGCGGCGTCGACGAGGGAGATGTCGGTGAGGAGCGCGGTGTCGAGCGGCGTGCCGTTGTTGCGGCGCAGCTCGGCAACGACGAACGCCTGCCCGGCGGTCGGTGCCCGGCCGAGCGTCGTGTACTGGCGCGTGACGTCGGCGCTCGCCATCTGGTAGACGTCCTGCAGCACGGGCATCTCGTCGACGGTGACGACCGGGTTGCGCGTCGGGCGGTAGTTCTGGTGCGTGACCTGGAGGAAGACCTTGCTGCCGCTGGGGACGTTGTCGAGCGCGTACGAGCCGTCGGCGATGCTGGTCGCCGTCACGGGCGGTGTCACGCCGTCGGTGGCGATCGTCGAGTCCGCCATCGCGGTGTTGCCGAAGTAGTCCATCGCCTTGCCGCTCACGCGCTGGCCGGTGATGGCGGGCGGCGCGTCGACGTCCGCGGCATCCACGGTCCCCTCGGAGGGCGGAGCTTTCCCGACACAACCCACCGCGAATAGCCCAAGCGAAAGAAAGAGTTGGCGCATGGTGTTCACCCCAAGTGCAGGCCCGCTTCATCAACGAGCATGCCAGCGCGGGCAACGGCATCTTCTGAGCTTGCGACGGCGCGTGGTGGGATAGGCACCCCAACGTAGGGGCGGTTGCCCCCAATCCGTTGCTGGGATCAGACCCCTCGACTAAGGTGCGCCATGCTCGAGGACAACCTCCGAGAGGCGCTCACCTTCGACGACGTCCTGCTGGTGCCCGGCTTCAGCGAGGTGATCCCGCGTGACGTGGACGTCGGGACGCGTCTCACGCCCGCGATCCCGCTCCGCATGCCGCTCGTGAGCTCGGCGATGGACACGGTCACCGAGGCGGCGACCGCGATCCGCATGGCCCGCGAGGGGGGCATCGGGTTCATCCACAAGAACCTGACGATCGAGGAGCAGGCGCGCGAGGTGACGCGCGTGAAGAAGGCGCAGTCGGGCATCGTCGTCGACCCGGTCACCGTCGCGCCGACGCGCACCCTCGAGGATGCGCTCGCGCTGATGCACCACTACCGGATCAGCGGGCTCCCCGTCGTCGACGCGGACAAGAAGCCGCTCGGCATCCTCACGAACCGCGACGTCCGGTTCGAGAAGCGCCTCACGCTCCAGGTCGGCGAGGTGATGACGAAGAACCCGGTCACCGTGAAGGAGGCCGTCGGCATCGAGGAGGCCAAGGCGCTGCTGCACAAGCACCGCATCGAGAAGCTGCTCGTCGTCGACGGCGCCGGGCGCCTGAAGGGCCTCATCACGATCCGCGACATCGAGCAGGCGGAGATGAACCCGACCGCCGCGACCGACGACATGGGCCGCCTGCGGGTGGGGGCCGCCGTCGGCGTCGGCCCGGATCGCGACGCGCGCATCGAGGCGCTGCTCGCGGCGGGCTGCGACGTCATCGCGATCGACACGGCGCACGGACACTCGGCCGGCGTCCTCGAGGCGTGCCGCGCGACGCGCAAGAAGTTCCCCAAGCTCCAGCTCGTCGCCGGCAACGTCGCGACGTGCGAGGGGACCAAGGCGCTGATCGAGACCGGCGTCAACGCGGTCAAGGTCGGCGTCGGCCCGGGCTCGATCTGCACGACGCGCATCGTCGCCGGCGTCGGCGTCCCGCAGCTCACCGCGATCTCCGAGGCGGTGCGCGCGGCCAAGGGCACCGGCGTCGGCATCATCGCCGACGGCGGCATCAAGTACTCGGGCGACGTCGCGAAGGCGCTCGCCGCCGGCGCCGACACCGTGATGATCGGCTCCCTGTTCGCCGGCACCGACGAGGCGCCGGGCGAGGTCATCCTGTTCCAGGGGCGCAGCTACAAGAGCTACCGCGGCATGGGCTCGATCGGCGCGATGAAGGAGGGGTCGAAGGACCGCTACTTCCAGGGCGACGTCGACGCGCCGCAGAAGCTCGTCCCCGAGGGCATCGAGGGGCGCGTCCCGTACAAGGGGCCGCTGCGCGAGTCGATCTACCAGCTCGTCGGCGGGCTGCGCGCGTCGATGGGCTACCTCGGCTGCGCCACGATCCCCGACCTTCACGCGCAGGCGCGCTTCGTGAAGATCTCGCCGGCGGGGCTGCGCGAGAGCCACGTGCACGACGTGATCATCACGAAGGAAGCGCCGAACTACCGCGTGGAGTAGGCGAGCTGACCATGACGGCACACCAGACGATCCTCATCCTCGACTTCGGGTCGCAGTTCACGCAGCTGATCGCGCGCCGCATCCGCGAGCACGCGGTGTACTGCGAGATCCATCCGTACACGCTCGCGAACGAGCCCGGCTTCGCCGCGATCCGCGCGATGAAGCCGGCCGGCATCGTGCTGTCGGGCGGGCCCTCGTCGGTGTACGAGGAGGGTGCGCCGTCGATCCACGCCGGCCTGTTCGACCTCGGCATCCCGATCCTCGGCATCTGCTACGGCGCGCAGCTCGTCGCGCGCCTGCTCGGCGGCGACGTCCGCCCGGCGGAGCGCCGCGAGTACGGCCGCGCGAGCGTGCGCGTGAAGGTGCAGGACGGCGTGTTCCGCACCGTCGCGCCGGGCGAGGAGCTCACGGTGTGGGCGTCGCACGGCGACCACGTCGACGGCCTGCCGCCGGGTTTCGTGCACACGGCGGAGTCCGACAACTGCCGCTTCTCGGGGTTCGCGAACGCGGAGCGCCGCATCCACGGCGTGCAGTTCCACCCCGAGGTCGTGCACACGCCGCGCGGCGCCGAGCTGCTCGGCAACTGGCTGTTCGGCGTCGTGGGGGCGCGCGGCGACTGGTCGATGGCGTCGTTCGTCGACGAGGCCGTCGCCCGCATCCGCGCGCAGGTCGGCGACGACGGCCGCATCATCTGCGGCCTGTCGGGCGGCGTCGACTCGAGCGTCGCGGCGGCGCTGATCCACCGCGCGATCGGCGACCGACTGACGTGCATCTTCGTCGACAACGGCCTGTTGCGGCGCGGCGAGCGCGACTACGTCGCGTCGATCTTCCGCGACCATTTCGCCGTCGACCTGCGCGTCGTCGATGGGGAGCAGCGCTTCCTCGAGAAGCTCGCCGACGTCACCGACCCGGAGAAGAAGCGCAAGGTCATCGGGTACGAGTTCATCGCCGTGTTCGAGGAGGAGGCGCACACGATCGCGAACGCGCGCTTCCTCGCACAGGGGACGCTCTACCCCGACGTCATCGAGAGCGTGTCGTTCAAGGGCCCGTCCGCGGTGATCAAGAGCCACCACAACGTCGGCGGCCTGCCCGAGCGGATGAAGCTCGCGCTCGTCGAGCCGCTGCGCGAGCTGTTCAAGGACGAGGTCCGCCAGCTCGGGCTCGAGCTCGGCCTGCCGCGCCACATGGTGTGGCGGCAGCCGTTCCCCGGGCCGGGCCTCGCGGTGCGCTGCCTCGGCGCGCTGACCAAGCCGCGCCTCGACGTGCTGCGCGCCGCCGACGCGATCATCGAGGAGGAGATCCGCGCCGCCGGCCTGTACGAGTCGATCTGGCAGTCGTTCGGCGTGCTCCTCCCGGTCCGCTCCGTCGGCGTCATGGGCGACGCGCGCACGTACGAGGAGACGCTCGCGCTGCGCGCCGTGCACTCGCGCGACGGCATGACCGCCGACTGGGTGCCGCTGCCGTACGACCTGCTCGGCCGCATCAGCTCGCGCGTGATCAACGAGGTCCGCGGCATCAACCGCGTCGTCTACGACATCACGTCGAAGCCGCCCGGTACGATCGAGTGGGAGTGATGTTCGCCCGCGGCGCCGTGGTCGCGCTTTGCTTCACCTTTGCACTCGCGCCCGCGCCGGCGCGCGCCGACGCCGGCCCTACCGAGGTGCGGATCGACTGGGCGCAGGGCGTCGTCACCGCGCGCGGCGTCGGCATCGCGAACCGTCACGCGCCGTCGCCCGCCGCGGCGCGCGGCCCCTCGCGCCGGCTCGCCGAGGATGCCGCGCGGCAGCGCCTCACCACCGGCATCGGCACCGTCCCGCTCGCCGCCGGCGGCACGCTCGCCGACAAGCTCGCCGATCCCACGGTGAAGGCGCGCGTCGAGGGCGCCGTCGCCGCCGCGCTCGTCGTCGACGCCACGCCGGAGACCGACGGCTCGTGGACCGTCACGATGGGCGTCCCCCTCGAGGCGCTCCGCCAGGCGCTCGCCGGCCCGCGCACCCTCGGCGCCGCCGCCGACGACGGCCCACCGATCGTCATCCTCGACGGCGTCACCGCCGCTCCCGGCCTCGGCATCACCGTCGACAAGCTCGCCGCCCCGACGCTGTGGGTGAAGGACCTCCCCGCGTGGGCGAAGTCCGCCCCGCGTGTGAAGGCCACCTCCGCCACCGGCGGCGCCATCACCACGCCCGGCACCAAGGCCACGGCGTCGACGCTGTTCGTGATCGTTCGCTAACCGCCGACGAGCGGCAGGTGCACCTTGAACGCGAGCACGCCGAGCACCACGAGCCCGACGCCGTAGAGCTGCAGGAAGAACGAGTCCTTCGCGCGGCGCCAGTGGAGGATCAGGAACGCCAGCGACACGAACGGCACGAACAGGACGCCGAGCCCCCACAGGATGCTCTCGCCGAACGCGCTGAGCAGGAACATCAGCCCGCCCACCAGCAGCAGGATGAGGCCGATCCACATCACGAGCGCCCCGAGCGTGTGCATGCGGCGCACGGTAAGTACGAAGACGTCGGATCGCCACGCCGCACTGCGTAGGCGCGGATCCTGCTGTGAATTCAGCTGTTTAAATGTAACCTGGGAGAGCTCAGTACCCGCAGACGTACGCGTACGAGCCCGAGTTCACGGGCGGTGGGGCGCACGGGCGGTCGTCCCAGGTGCCGGCGGCCTCGATGACGAGGCAGTCCTCCTGGTACTGGCCGCTCCCGTTGTTGGGCTCACCGGCGCGGTAGTTGGTGTAGGTGAGCGGGGTATTGTCGGGCCAGAGGAAGGTGCCCTCGGCGACGGCGTCGGTGGCGCCGAGGAAGGCGACGGTGCCGCCGGTGATGCTGCGGACGACGGCGTTCTGCTCGGCGCTGAGGATCTTCGCGAGGTGGGCGTCGTGGGCGATGCAGTCGGCCTCGGCGTTGGCGCGGGTCTTCGCGGAGGCGAAGTAGAGGAAGCAGGTGCCGGTGGCGTCGGTGGCGCGGTTGTCGCCGCCGGCGCAGGGGCGCGCGTCGGGCGGGGCGTCGGGTGGGGCGACGAGGGCGTCGGGGTTGGCGGCGTCGGTGAGCTGGTTGTCGATGGAGTCGTCGCCGGTGACCTGGGCACCGCACGCCGCCATCACGAGAGAGGCGACGGCGAGCGCGCGAGTCATGGAGCCAGTATGCAGATTTGTCGAGCGCAGTTGTAGTGGGTGTCGTTCCCACACCGCGAACTCGTCAGATCGAGACGTACACGCGGCGCGCGTCGGGATCGATGACGATGCGGCGCGAGAGGAGCAGGTCCATGCCGAGGATGGCGGCGGGTTGCTCGGCGAGGCCGAACACCTCGAACACGGGGAGGTCGGCGACGAACAGGTCGCGCGCGGCGAACGCGAGGTCGCCGAACGCGAGGGTGCGGCCGCGCGCCGTGGCCATCACGATCGGCGTGCCGTCGGCGCCGAACACGGACGGGCCGCGCGCGGCGATCGCGTGCGGCGCGGCGCGATGGTTCGCGATGGTGGCCGCGGCGCCGAGGTCGAAGATCGCGGCGAGCGGCACGCCGTCGAGCGCACCCTCGATCCGGATCAGGCCGAGCGTATCGACGTACGGGATCGCGACGAGGCCGAGCACGTCCCACGTCGGCGCTGCGGGCGCGGCGGCGCGATCGGACGCGGCGGCGCGATCGGGCGCGACGGAGCGATCGGACGCGACGGAGCGATCGGACGCGACGGAGCGATCGGACGTATCGGAGCGATCGGACGCGCCGGAGCGATCGGGCGCGTCGGAGCGATCGGGCGCGTCGGAGCGATCGGACGCGGCGGAGCGATCGGGCGCGGCGGGGCGATCCTCGGAGGTGGGCGTGCGCGCGTGCAGGGTGAAGCGGCCGTTGGGGACGTCGATCTCGACGACGTAGCGGCGCAGGACGTCCTGGCCGAGGACGCCGTCGATGCCTTCGAGGCCGCCGAGGTCGTCGAAGCCGAGGACGCCGACGGAGAGGTCGCGCACGATGGCGTCGCCGATGCGCAGCTCGGCGAGCGGGACGAGCTCGCCGCCGTCGACGGCGCCGCCGGCGCCGCGCGCCTCCGTCGCGACGCCGGGTGGGAGGCCGAGGGTGCGCCAGGTGCCGCGCTTGATCACCGTCTCGCTCGCACCCGTGTCGAGCTGGAAGGTGAACGTCCTCCCGTCGATGACGACGGGCAGGGTGAGCGCGCGTTGCGCGGTCAGGGTGAGCGGCGCGTCGTGCACGGGCACTCTTGACGCTAGCGCGGCTTTTCGCCGGCGTGAACAGGCGCTCGCCGATCGGGTTTGCTAGGCTCCGGCCGTGCGCAAGGTGATCGTCGTCGGAATCGCCGCCGTGCTCGCGATCCTCGCGGCGCCCGCGCGCGCCGACGACGTGCAGATGTACGTCGCCGACGGCGACGCCGCCGCGACCGTGAAGGACCCGCGCACCGCCGCGCTCGACGATGCGTTCGGGCGCGCCGTGACGACCGCGCTCGGCGAGCTCGTGGACGGTGAGGCGCGCAAGGCGAACAAGCAGGCGATCGATCGCGAGATCATCGGGCGCTCGCGCCTGTGGGTCGCGAAGTTCAAGGTCCAGAAGGACCAGACGAGCGACGGCCGCAGGCAACTGACGGTCGAAGTGAGTGTCGATCGGGACAAGATGCGCGTCCGGCTCGGCGAGCTCAACGTGCCCCTCCAGGGCGAACAGCCGCAGGGCACCGGCGCGCTGCGCACGGCGATCGTGCTGTTGCGCGTCGTCGACGCGCAGGACGTGCGCGCCAGCTTCGGCGTCAGCGCCGACAAGGACGTCGCGGGCCTCGCCCCGCTGACCGCGACGCTGCGCTCGGGCGGGCTCACGCTGCTGCGCGCGCCTGCCGCCGGCGCGGTCAAGGCGGGCGGCGAGCTGCCGCTCGACGACGACGAGGCCGATGCTGTCGCCGCCGACGCGAAGTCCGACGCCGCCGTCGTCGCGAACGTCACCGTCGGCGCACCGGTCGCCGCGCGCGGCGTCGCCGACCCGGCCGTGATGGTGACGGCGCGCGTGCGCCTCGTCGGCAGGGGCAAGAAGATGGCGGGCGACGGTTCGGCCACGCTCGCCGTGAAAGTCTCCGCGGAGGACAAACGCGGGATCGTCGTGCACGACGCGATCGAGCGCGCCCTCGTCGCCGCCGCCGAGGACGTCGTCGGGCCGCCGCGCCCGGTGCTCGGTCAGAGCCAGGGCTTCAAGGGCGACGACACGCCGGTCGCCGAGGCGGGCGTCGTCCTGATCCGGATCCCGGCGAGGACGCCGTACACGCTCGTCGCCGCCGAGCTCAAGTACCTCGCGGGCGCGAAGGGCGTGAGCCGCGCGGGGCTGCGCCGCGTGTCGCAGAGCGGCTGGGTGATCGGCGTGCACACGTCGGAGTCGGTGCAGCGCATCGCGCAGATCGCGCGCAAGGCGCCGGCGAACGACATCTCCGCGACGGTCAAGGTGGCGAACGACCTCGTCGAGCTCGCGCTCGCCGCCGCGGCGGCGCCGCCGTGAAACGCACCGCGCTCGCCGCAGCGCTGCTCGCCGCCGCGTGCAGCAGCCCCGCGAAGGCGGTGCGCGGCACCGGCGCCGACGGCATCGTCGTCGTCGCGAGCAACGTGAAGGACGCGCAGCTGTTCCTCGACGGGCGCTTCGTCGCCTCGCTCGACGCGCTGCCCGGCGGCGTCGCCGTCGCGCCGGGGACGCACCGCCTCGAGCTCCGCCACGACGCGTACTTCTCGAGCTACCTCGAGGTCACGGTCGGCAAGGCGGAGCGCAAGCAGCTCTCGCTCGACATGGCGCCGATCCTGCCCTGATCGCCGCGGGCGTGTGGTACGGCACGGCGTGCAGAGCCAGTTGCCGCGCGACGTCCGCCAGGTGGTCACGATGCTGCGGATCTTGCTCATCCTCGCGTTCATCGCGCTGGGATGGATGGTCCTCAGCTACCTCGCGCACGTGCTCGCGCCGATCCTCGCCGCGCTCGGCATCGCGTACTTGCTGTCGCCGACGCTCGATCGCCTCGAGCGGCGCGGCCTGTCGCGCTCGCTCGGCGCCGGCCTGTTGCTGATCGCGTTCCTCGGCCTCGTCTCGCTCACGCTGATCGTCGCGATCCCGAAGATCGTCGAGCAGGTCGCCGAGTTCGTGGACGACCTGCCGCAGATGATCGATCGCCTGAGCCGCTGGCTCGAGGCGCAGCTCGGCGTCGAGCTGCCGCACGACTGGAAGGAGTACCTGAAGAGCGACGAGGTCAAGGACGCGATCGGCTCGAGCGCCGGGCCGCTCAAGGCCGCCGCCGCGGCCGCCGTCGGCGGCATCTTCAGCATCCTCGCCGTGCTCGCCGAGATGCTGCTCGTCCCGGTGTTCGCCTTCTACTTCCTCGTCGACTGGCCGAACATCCTCGCGCGCCTCGACCACGTCGTGCCGCCGCGCCGCCGCCGCGCCGTGCGCGAGCTCGTTCGCGAGATCGATCGCGTGATCTCGAACTGGGTGCGCGGGCAGGGCATCGTCACCGCGATCCTCGCGATCCTGTACGCGATCGCGTTCACGATCGTCGGGATGCCGCTGTCGATCCCGATCGGCCTCCTCGTCGGCGTGCTCACGATCATCCCGTTCGTCGGCACGTTCGTCGGCGCCGCGATCGCCGCGCTCGTCACGATCGCCGGCGGCGGCGACGTGCAGATGCTCGTGGGCGTCGGCGGCGTGATCCTGGTGCTGCATCTCCTCGAGGCGGCCGTGCTGACGCCGAAGATCGTCGGCCACCGCGTCGGGCTGTCGGAGTCGGGCGCGCTGCTCGCCGTCGTCGCGGGCGGCAAGCTGCTCGGCTTCGTCGGTGTCGTGCTCGCCGTCCCGATCGCGGCGACGTTCGCCGTCCTCGTCCGCTACATCGTGCGCTACTACGAGACCACGGCGTTCTTCGGGCGCGAGTCCGACGCCGACGTCGTGATCACGCCCGCGATGGCGCTGATCATCCCGGGCGTCGCGTGGGCGCCGCCCGCCGACGACTACTTCGCGCGCCCCGCGCCGCGCGGCATGGACCTCGACGCGCTCGTCGGCGTGCGCCCGTCGGAGCCGCAGCTCGACACCGAGCTCGGCCCGTCCGGCGCGCCGAACGTGCAGGCACCCGCGGCGGTCGCGACGATCGGCCTGCCGACGCCGATCGGCGCCGCGGATCACGACGAGAGCGACTAGGGGCTGTTCCTCGTCGGGGCTCGCGCGGCGCTCGCCCCTCGAGGGCCAGCCCCTAACCTTCTCCTTCCGTGCGTCCACTCACTCCGCTGTTCCTCGCGCGGCAAGGCCGCGCTCGGGCTCCGTTCGGTCCGCACGAGCCGCTCACGGCGCTGGCGCGGCGCTGCCGTCGGATCCCGGCTCCGGTTGCGGCTGGTCGGGGTCCGTCGACGGGCGCGCCTCGTCGTACAGCTTCGCGAGGCAGTTCATGATGTCCTTCGCGAGCTGCTGCTCGCGGAACTCCGAGGTCTGGTCCTTCTGCGGCAGCTTCTTCATCGCCGCCTCGCCGCACGCGACGTCCTTGCACGCGCAGATCTCCCTCTTGACCTGCTCGAGTTGCTTGACCTCGTCGGACTTGCAACCTGCCAACAGCGCGATCGCGAGGAGGACGAGCCGCATCGCCTGAAGCATACGACACGCACCCCGTGTGAGCGCGGTTACGGCGAGCCGCACGCGCGTGGCACGCCCGCCCGAAACCGGCGAGAATCAGCAGATGGCGCGTACGGGGATCACGCTCGTTGCTCTCACCGCGATCGCCGCCACCGGCGCCACCGAGGCCCGCGCCGAGGTGCTCGTCCTGTACGGCGACATCCACGGCGGCGGCATGTACGGCAAGGGCCTCTCCGGCGATCAGAAGGAGACGGCGTTCTTCCAGAACGCACCGGCGGGCATGTACGGCGCGCGCGTCGCCGCGCGGTTCCTGTTCCTCGGTGCCGCGATCCAGCACCACCAGTACACGAACGGCAGCCAGGTCTCGACGTGGACGCAGTTCAGCGCCGGCCTCGACTTCCAGGTCGGCCTCGGCACCGACAAGCAGAAGAAGGAGCGCAAGGGCACGTTCTTCGAGCTCGGCGCGAACCTCGGCTTCGGCGTCGGCACCGGCCAGCAGGTGATGCCGCCGCTGTCGAACGACGAGATCACCGACAAGGCGTTCCTCCTCGAGGGGCGCCTCGGCTACGGCAAGCACCTCAACAAGCTGTTCGACGTCGGGATCACGGTGCCCGTGTCGTGGGGGTACTTCTTCAAGAACGGCGTCGACGCCAGCGCGAACGACGTGTCGACGCACTACCGCGGCCTGCAGGTCGAGGGCCTGCTGTTCCTGCGCGCGAACATCCGCCTGCT
>JAHBVW010000066.1 GCA_019637375.1 Deltaproteobacteria bacterium
CGTCGTCGCGGAACGCGTCGGCGACGAGGTCGTGGCGCTTGAGCCAGCGGCGGATCTGCACCGGCGCCTTGCCGAGGCGGCGCGCGATCGCGCTGATGTTGCCGTGGTGCTCGCGCATCAGCGCCTCCATCGTGCTGCGGTCGGGCGCCTCGGAGACGGGCGACTCCGGCGCGGCGCGCAGCGCCTCGGGCAGGTGCTCGACGGCGATCGTCTTGCCGCGCGCGTGGACGGCGGCGCGCCCCAGGCCGTGCTCGAGCTCGCGCAGGTTGCCGGGCCACGCGTGCCGCACGAGGCAGCGGCCGGCCTTCGGCTGCAGCGCGGGCTCGGCGGGCGCGCGCAGCAGCGCGCCGGTGAAGAGGCCCAGGTCCTCGCGGCGCTCGCGCAGCGGCGGCAGTGCGAGCGTCGCGCCGGCGAGCCGCGCGTACAGCTCCGGGCGGAACGTGCCGGCCGCGATCATCGCGGGTAGATCGCGGTGCGTCGCGGCGACGATGCGCACGTCGATCGGCACCGCCGCGCCGGCGATCCCGTGCGAGCGACCGATCGGCGTGACCTCGCGCGCCTCGAGCATGCGTAGGACGCTCGCCTGCCCGGCGAGGCCGAGGTCGCCGACCTCGTCGAGGAACAGCGTGCCGCCGTCCGCGTGGCGGACGAGGCCGAGCCGGTCGCGCTGCCCGAACAGCTCGACCTCGACGAGCTCGGCCGGGAGCGCGCTGCAGTCGACGCCGACGTACGAGCCGGTGCGCCCCGACAGCTCGTGGATCGTGCGCGCGACGACCTCCGCGCCGGTGCCGGGCTCGCCGCGCAGCAAGACGCCGCCGGGCGACGGCGCCGCGCGCGCGATGTCGTCGAACACGCGCGCGACGTCGGGCGACACCGTGCGCAGGCCGGGCGCGCCGTCGAGCAGCTGCTCGATGTGGTCGTCGTCGCGGTCGTCGTCGCGGGGCGCGACCGCCGCGCGATACAGGAACAGGTTGTGGCCGAGCTCGACGAGGTCGCCGTCGGCGAGCGCGCGCTTGTCGACGGGCACGCCGTTGACGAGCGTGCCGTTCTTCGACCCGGCGTCCTCGACGTACCACCGGCCGCCCGCGCACCCGAAGCGCGCGTGGTCCTGCGACATGAAGTCGTCGGCGACCTCGACGCGGAGCCGGCGCACGCCGCCGTCGATCGCGTGGCGCAGCTCGCGCACCTCGCCGCGCCCCACGAGCACCTCGTCGAGGAGCGCGAGCCGAACGCGCGCCGGCGGAGCGGCCGGGTGCGCGCAATCCATGACGAGGAACAGGTGCGGCTCCGGTCCCATCCGACCTCGTTTCTAACCCGTTCCCGAAGCATCCGGGCGCGCTAAGGTGCGCGTGAGATGAGCTGGTACTTCGTCGGCAGCGTCGCGGCTGCGTTCGCGTTCCTCGCGGGGCGCGGCGTGTTCCGCCGCCGCGCGCAGGAGGACGCCGCGAGCGCATCGGGGCTCGCACCGGCGCTCGACCTCTCGCACATGCCGGACGCGCTCCGCCTGACGGCGCTGTGGTCGCTCGCCGACGGCGGCTTCGAGCGCCGCGTCGTGCACGGCGTCGTCGCGCGCCGCGAGGACGTCGACATCACCGCGTTCGACCTCGAGACGCTGCGCGATCGGCGCGGCGAGTGGGCGTGGCTGCCCGTCGAGCCGCCGTACCGCATCGGCGGCATCGTCAGCGTCGTCGTGTGCCAGATCGATCGGGCGATCCCGCAGTGCCTGTTCAAGCGCGAGGGCGGCGGCGATGCGCTCGCCGACGACTCGCAGCTCGAGCGGCTGACGCACCTCGCGAAGGCCGCGCGCGATCGGCTCGGCGTGAAGCGCTCGTACCCGGCGGAGCTGCCGCCGGCGCTGCCCGCGGCGCCGCTGTCGGTCGCGCTGCCGATCGGCTGGCGCGCGTACGGCGCGGACGATCGCGCGGTCGCGGAGCTGCTCGCCGCCGGCTTCGCGAAGACGCTCGCGACCGCGGGGCGCCGCGATCTCGTCGTCGAGCTCGTCGGGCGGCTCGTCGTCGTCTACCCGGCCGCGCGCGACGTTGTCGGCGCCGACGCGTTCGCCGACCTCACCGACACGGCCCTCGCCGTCGTCGACGGCGTCCTCGCCGCGACGCCGCGGATGTCGCCGCGCGGCATCGAGCCGGTCTGACCGAGCAGCAGCAGCGACACGAGCGCCGTCGCGATCCCGAACAGCGGCCCGTCGAACCGGCGCTCGCCGAGCCCGTCGGTGAGCTCGGGGCTCGCCGGCAGCACGAGGTACACGGCGGCGGCGAGGCCGACGAGCCCGAGCACGATCAGCAGCGGCCGGCGGAGTGCCCAGGGTGGGATGCGAGGCGACATGGCGGGCGGAGCCTACTCCGCGACCCGCCGAGGTCCAGGACGATCGTCACCGCCGTCCCTCCACCGGCGTTACAACTTCGTGACCGGCGACCTTCTCGTGCCGCGCCCGCGCCCGCGCGAGCCAGCCCTTCGCGCGCGCCGGGTACGTGAGGTGCCCGGCGCGGTCGTGCCACGCGCACGTCTCCGTCGGGCCGTGGCCGTGCGCCGCGTAGTCGTGCACGCGCGGGCAGCCCTCGCCGGGCACGCCGCCCGACACGGCGCAGACCTCGATCTCGCCGACGGTGTCGGGGCGCGGCGGGAGCGTGAGGCGGTGGCCGTTCGCGAGCGCGAGCATCGCGGCGCGCACGAGCGGCGCGGCGGCGTCCATGCCGACGATGCCGTGCGTCGGCGCGCCGTCGACGGCGCCGGCCCACGCGCCGACGATCGCCTCGCGCGTCGCCCCGACGGCCCACGTGTCGGCGAAGCCGCGCGCGGTGCCCGTCTTCGCGGCGATCCGGAACGGCAGGTCGAGCGGGAGCTCCATGCCGAAGCCGGGGCGGCGCGCCTCGGGATCCGACAGCATGTCGGCGACGAGCCACGCCGTCTCCGGCGAGAACACGCGCTGCGGGATCGGGCGGGGCGGGGTCCACGTGGTGCCGTCGGGCAGCGTCGCGCCCGCGAGGCCGCGCGGCGCCGTGACGCGGCCCTCGTTGACGAGGAAGCCGTAGCCGGCGGCGAGGTCGACGAGCCGCACCTTCGCCGAGCCGAGCGCGAGGCGCAGGCCGTAGGTGTCGGGGTTGCCCGCGAGCTCGGCGACGCCGGCGCGGCGCAGGTTCGTCATCACGCGCCCGAGGCCGACCTGCTCGATCACCTCGATCGCGGCGAAGTTGTACGAGCTCGCGAGCGCCTCGCGGTAGCGCACGGGGCCATGCTCGGCGCCGCTCGGGGCGAAATAGTTGTCGCTCGTATCGCGCGTGTCCCACGCGATCGACGCCGGCGTGGCGCCGTTCTCGATCGCCGTCGCGTACACGAACGGCTTCAGCGCGGAGCCCGGGTGGCGGCGGCGCGTCGCGAAGTTGATCTGCCCGCCGCGCGCGGTCCAGGCCGTCGAGCCGACCATCGCGCGCACCTCGAGCGTCGCGCCGTCGAGGACGACCACCGCCGCCTGCTCGAGGTGGAGCGACGCGAGCTGCGCGACCTGCTCCGCGACGCGCGTCTGGATCGTGCGCTGCAGCTGGAGGTCGAGCGTGGTGCGCACGGTGCCGCCGCGCGCGCGGACGCCGGCGGGCAGTTGCTCGAGCGCCCACGCGACGAAGTGCGGCGCGTGGTTCACCGGCGCGTGCCGGTTCACGGCGAGCGGCTGTGCCCGAGCATCGCGCGCGACGTCCTCGGTGATCGCGCCGCGCGCGACGAGCAGGTCGAGCACGTAGTCGCGCCGGCGCAGCGCCGCGTCGAGGTGCTTCAGCGGGTCGTACGCGGCCGGCGCGCGCGGCACGACGGCGAGCAGCGTGGCCTCGCCGTCGGACAGCGCCGCGGCGGGCTTGCCGAAGTACAGGCGCGCGGCGGCCTCGAAGCCGTGCGCGCCGTTGCCGAAGTACGCGCGGTTCATCCACTGCTCGAGGATGGCGCGCTTGTCGACGGCGCGCTCGATGCGCAGCGCGAGCACGGACTCGCTCACCTTCGCGCCGAGCGTGCGGGCCTTGCCCTCGGAGATCAGCATGCGCGCGAGCTGCATCGTCAGCGTCGAGCCGCCGTAGCGCCCGCCGCGCAGGTCGAGCCACAGCGCGCGTGCGAGGCCGAGGCCGTCGACGCCGCCGTGGTCCCAGAACCGCTGGTCCTCCGACTCCACGACCGCCGACAGCGCGATCGTCGGGATCTGGCCGAGCGCGATCCAGTGCGTGCGGTCGGCGCCGCGCGCCGGCAGGGTCGCGATGACCTCGCCGCGGACGTCGGTGACGACGAGCGGCTCGGCGGTCGCGAGCAGGTCGTCGGGGTCGAACGGCACGAACCGCAGGCCGACGATGAGGACCTGCAGGACGAGGGTCATCGGGCCCAGGGTGCCGACGAGCCCCCACCGGGCGATCCGCCAGACCCGCTTGGCCAGCTGCACGCGCTTGTCTCGTGCAGCTCCGATGCCGATCACGACGGCTTGGATGTCAAGGACTTGGGGCCGCCGTGGTCGCGTTGACACGGGCTCGTACACGCCCGGGAGGACGGCGCGATCAAACGGGATATCCTTGGGGCCGGGTAGTTTCGATGGAACGCGAACGACTCGGAAGGTACGAGCTCGTCGCGCATCTCGCGTCCGGCGGGATGGGGCGCGTGTGCGTGGCGCGCGTCGGAGGTGAGGGTGGGTTCGAGCGCCACGTCCTCATCAAGTCGCTCGACCTGGTCGGCACCGACGACGAGGAAGCGCAGGCGATGTTTCTCGACGAGGCGCGCATCCTCGGGATGCTGCACCACCAGCACGTGGCGTCGATCCAGGAGGTCGCGCGCGACGACGACGGCGTCCTGTTCCTGGTGCTCGAGTTCGTGCACGGCCACACGGCGCACGACATCTGGGAGCGCGCGCTCGACCTCGAGGTGCAGCTCCCGCTCGACTTCACGCTGACGATCGTCGCGGCCGCGGCGTCGGGCCTGCACTACGCGCACACGAAGCGCTCGCCCGACGGCGAGCGTCTCCACATCGTGCACCGCGACGTCACGCTGTCGAACCTGATGGTCGGCTTCGACGGCGCGATCAAGGTGATCGACTTCGGCATCGCGAAGGCGGCGGCGCGCTCGACGCGCACGCAGGCCGGCTACGTGAAGGGCAAGCTCGGCTACATGGCGCCCGAGCAGCTGCGCGGGCAGGCCGTCGACGGGCGCACCGACGTGTTCGCGCTCGGCATCGTGCTGTACGAGCTGACGACGATGCGGCGCGCGTTCCGCGAGGAGTCGGACCGCGCGACGATCGATCGCATCAAGGCGGGCAAGTACACGCGCCCGTCGGAGCTGGTGCACGACTATCCGCCCGAGCTCGAGGCGATCGTCGTGCGCGCGCTGCAGCTCGACCCCGCGAAGCGCTACCCCGACATGGATGCGATGCGCCGCGAGCTCGAGGCGCTCGGCCACCGCCATCACCTGGTGCTCGGCGACGCCGCCGTCGTCGAGGTGATGGCGCAGCTGTTCGAGAACCGCGCCGAGCCGTGGCAGCGCCGCGCGACGACGCGCGCGGAGAGCGAGATCTCGATCGAGGCCGAGTGGGACGACCCGCACGGCGCCGTCACGCGCCACGCCGACGTGCCGTCGCTGCGTCCGGCGGAGCCGCCGCCGGCGCGCGCGCCGGTGTCGAGCACGCGCGACACGGTGCCGGTCGCGACGCTCGCCTCCGCCGCCGAGCCGCCCGCCGGCGCGAAGAAGAAGTCGATCGCGGAGGTCGATCCGTCGTCGTCGGGCGCGGCGATGGCGCTGTCGATGACCGGGGCTCCGCGGACGCGCGCGCCGAAGACCGCGGAGTCGGGGGCGGATCTGCCGGCGCTGCGCGGCGTCACGAACAGCAGCGGCGAGGTCGTCGCCGTCGGGACCGCGCCGCGCACGCTCACGAACCGCTCCGGCGAGCTCGCCGCGCTGCGGCCCGGGCGGCCGCGGGCGCCGTCGAAGGAGCAGGTCAAGAAGACGGCGCACATCCGCGTCCCCGACGAGGCGCCGCCGCGCAGCTCGCTCGCGATGTGGCTCGCCGTCGCCGCCGCCGCCTTCGCCGTCGCCGCGGTCGTCGCCGTGATCCTCATGCGCGAGGACAGCACCGCGAGCGCCGACTCCCAGCGCCAGCAGGCCGCGCCCGACGCCCCGGCGCCGGCTCCGAAGTCTCCGGATCCCGCACCCGAGAAGAAGCCCGATCCGGCGCCGCAGGTCGCGCCCGAGAAGGGCAGCGGATCCGGGTCCGCGGCGGCGCAAAAGCCCGGGACGGTGCACCTGAAGATCACGTCGACACCGTCGGACGCGACCGTCCTCCTCGACAACCGCCGCCTCGGGCACACGCCGTGGGAAGCGGACGTGCCGATCGACACGACGGGCACCAAGCACCAGCTCAAGATCCGCCGCCGCGGCTACATCGTGCAGCTGCGCGACATCCGGCTCGACGCCGACGTCGCCGAGGACTTCACGATGATCCGCGCGGCCGCGACGCCTGAAGATCCGCAGGGATCCGCCGCGGACCGCTGATCTCAACCCGGCCGGCTCCGAACGTCTCCGATGTGCGAGGCCATTCCGGCACGCTAGCTTCAACCACCGTGGGTGAACGACAGGAACTTCCCGTCGCGCGGATCCATGCGCGCGGCGCGGGTCAAAGATTTGCGATCGCCGGCCGCGAGGCCGCCGATCGTGTCGCCGATCGCGCAGCACGCGCCGGACGCGCCTTCGGCCGCGGCGGCCTCCTCGTCGGCAAGGCCCTCGGCGCCGTCGCGATCCCGGCCGCCGTGATCGCCGTCCTCGGCCTCGGCACCGCGCACGAGCACCGCGCGCCGCGCACGCCCGACTTCAAGCTGCACATCCCGCAGGTGAAGTTCGACGACGCCGCCTTCCGCCAGTCCCTCATCACCGACGCCATGCGCCGCGAGGCCTGGCAACTCAGCGCCGAGATCCGGCGCCAGGTCGACGCCGCGATGAAGACGCTGCCGCGCGTCGTCGCCCCACGCCCCACCGGCCCGCGAAGATAGCTCCGAAGGGGCTACCGGGTGATCGTGACGGTGGCCTTGGTGGTGCGCGCGCGGAGGTCGGGCTGGTACATGGCCTCGACGGAGGCGGGCATGACGGTGAAGGTGCCGTCGATGGTGGCGCGGGCCTGGTAGGAGAGCTCGTAGGTGCCGGCGCGCATGACGTCGGCGAACCACAGGACGCGGTCGTCGCGGATCTCCTGGTGGTCCCAGGTGATGCCGGACCACAGGCTGCGGCGCGCGTTCGCCGGGTCGGGCTGGTCGGTGAGGTCCGTGCCGCCGGCGGCGAGGCGGGGGTTGACGACCTCGAAGCCGGCGGGGATGGGGTCGGACATCGCGACCCAGCGCTGGAGCTCCTTCGCGGTGACGGCGAGCTTCACGGTGACCATGTCGCCGGCCTTCCACGAGGTCACCGGCTTGCCGGCGGCGTCGAAGTAGGTGCGGTCGAGGGCGAAGCCGTTCGCGACGGGCGTGCCGGCGTCGAGGCGCGCCTCGATCACGCGCGCGGTCACGGAGGCCGCGCCGCTGACGGAGACCTTGACGTCGTCGGCGGAGACGGCGCCGAGGTCGAGCTTGACGGTCGCGACCTCGGCGCCGGCGACGCGCTTGGTCGCGATGGTCTTGCCGCCGATCGCGATCGTCGCGGTCGACTCGCCGCCCGCCGCGCGGCGGCCGTAGTCGGCGAGCGCGACGAGCGACCACAGGTTCTCCTGCGTCGACACCCACGAGCCGGCCGCGTTGCGCTGCGCCTTCAGGCCCGCGACGAGCGGATCGATCAGCTTGTTCGCCGGGTCGACCTCGAGGAGCGCGGCGATCGTCATCGCGGTCGCGCGCACGTCGCTGTTCATGTAGTGGTACTGGTCGGCCTTGTCGCTCTCCTTGACGAGCGCCTTGCCGTCGGCGACGACGATGCCCTTCTCGATCTCCTGCTGGAGCTCGGCGAGCTGCGCGGCCGGCGACTTCGCGAGCTTCATCGCGCGCAGGAGGAACGCCTGGCCCCAGCGCGGCAGGCCCGACTTCACGGCGTACAGGCGCGCGATCGTGCCGGCGTCGGCCTTGCCGCGCAGCGCGCCGACGTACGCGCCCATCGCGATCGTGGCGCCCTGACCGTCGGGCCGGAGGTTCCCGGCCTGGTTCGCCCACTGGTGGAACGCGTACAGGCCGCGGTAGAAGACGTCCGCTGGGACCTCCTCGCCCGCCTTCTCGGCGAGCGTGAGGCCCCACAGCGCGTACGCCGTCAGGTGCGGGTACGTCTGCGACGACGGCCACAGCGAGAACTGACCGTCGCCCTGCTGGTGGCGGATGACCTTCGCGATGCCGGCCTTGATGAACTGGGTGGCCTTCGTGCCCTGCAGCGTCGCCTCGTCGAGCGTCTTCGCGAGGTCCTTCGCCGCGACGAGCGGCACGAACCGCGACATCGTCTGCTCGAGGCAGCCGTACGGGTACTCGACGAGCGAGCGCAGGCCGGGCGCGAGCTCGCCGATGCCGGTGCGGTCCACCGAGATCTCGAGCGTGCTCTCCTTCGCGAGCACGTCCTTGCCGAGGCCGATCGAGCCGCTCCAGGTCTCGCTCGCACCGAGCTTCTTCGCGACGAGCATGCGGCGATCGAGGACGCGCGGCTTCTCGATCGGCAGCGACACCTTCACCGCGTCCCGGAGGTCGGCCATCGCGACCGCGAACTCGAAGCTCGCGGCGGTCACCTCGCCGGCCGTCGCCGCGAAGCGCACGCGCGCCGAGCCGTTCGCCGGGACCGACACCGTCTGCGTCGCATCCGCGAGCGTCGCGCCGGTCGCCTTCGCCGTCACCGTCGCGCTCCCGGCGCGGTCGGTGTTGTTGTGGATCACGATGCCGACGGACGCCGCGTCGCCGCTGCGCAAGAAGCGCGGCAGCGCCGGCGCGGCCATCAGCTGCTTCGCGATCGTGAGCCGCTGCTCGCCGGCGCCGAAGCGATCCGCGACGTCCGCCGCCACCGCCATCAGGCGGAACGCCGTCAGGTTGTCGGGCGCGGTGAACGTGAACGCGATCTCGCCCTTGTCGTCGGTGACGAGCATCGGCGCCCAGTACGCCGACGACACGAACTTGCTGCGCGTGCGCTGCCCGCCGTTCGTCGAGCCGCCGTCGCCGCCGAGGTCGGGGTCGCCCGCCGACGGGTCCGCGAGGCGCGCGATGCGGTTCCAGTTCGTGCCCGCGTCGACGCCGAGGCCGTACGACGCGTAGAACGTCTTCATCGGGTTCGGGGTCTCGAAGCTGATCAGCTGCAGGATGCCCTCGTCGGCGACCGACAGCGCGACCTCCGCCGCGACGGGCGCGCCGTGGTGCGTGACGCGGATCTTGCCGCTGACCTTGTCGCCGGGCTCGACCTTCGCCTTGTCGAGCGACACGCCGACGTCGAGCTGCTTGTGCGCGCTCGCGACCTTGAGCTCGACGAGCCCCATCTTGAACTGCGGCCGGTTCTTGTCGCCCGGGCCCTGGCGGCCCGACACGAGCGACACCGACGCGTACACGTTCGGCGCCCACGCATCCGCGATCTTTAGCTCGACGCCCTCCGACGCCGACGCCAGCCGCTTCACGCTCGCCTCGATCACACCGTCGCGCTCGACGGTGACGAGCGCCGTCGGCTTCACGAGGTTCGCCTGCGCGACGAGGCGCGCGGTGTCGCCGACCTGGTAGCTCGTCTTGCTCGCGACCAGCGTCATGCGATCGCCCTCGTCGCCGCTCCAGAACGCCTCGCCCTTGCCGATCACCCAGATCTGGCTCGCCGCGGCGACCGCGTTCCCGTCACCGTCCTTGCCCTCGATCTTCACGACGTACTCGCCGGGCTCGTTCGGGTAGATGCGCTCGGTGTGCGAGCCCGCCGCCGCGATCTCGACGTCGCGGGTCAGCGCGACCTTCTCCGTCGTGTCGCACTTCTGGTAGCTGCGGTGCCCGTGGCTGTTCCACGCGCAGCTCGCGACCTGGCGGATGAACGACAGCTTCGCCTTGGCCTTCGTGCGCTTGCCCTCGGGCGTGAGCGCGACGAGGTTCACGCCGAACGGCATGCCGACGGCCTGGACGAACTCGTTCGCGAACAGGCCCAGGTACAGCGAGGTCTTGTGCGCCGTCACGATCGTCGACTTGCCCATCGTCTGATCGGCGGTGTCGGTGACGTTCGCCGACAGGATGTAGTCGACCGGGCCCCGCGCGTCGAGGTCGACCGCGGTGTCGCGCGCGCTGATCCGCAGCTTGCCGTTCGCGTCGGTCGTGCCCTTGCCGTCGGACACCATCTCGCCGTAGTCGTCGCGGCCGTAGCGCCAGCGCCACGAGGACCACCACGCGCGCGGGTCCGGCGAGAACGTGTACTCGTCGAAGCCGTCGAAGTGGAGCGCGTGGCTGCGCTTGCGCAGGCCCCACTCGACCTTCGCGCTCGACGCCGGCGAGCCGAACAGGTACGTCGCGCCGAGCTCGAACGCGAGCGCGTCGCCGGGGCGCGGGTTCGCGGCGCCGGTCGACGCGAGCTTCAGCTCGAACGTCGCGGGGCGGAACTCCTCGACGGAGAACTTCTCGCGGAACGTCTGCTCGCCGAGCGTCGCGGTCACGTAGTAGTCGCCGAGCGTGGCCTCCGCGCCGAGCCGCAGGTCGAACGCGAAGCCGCCGAACGCCGACAGCTTGCCCTTCGTCGACAGCACGCTCTGGCCGCGGCTGTCCTGCACCTCGATCGCGACCTGCTTGCCGGCCGGGACGCGCGGCACCTTGCCCATCGCGACCTCGCGCGCGATGCCCTTGAAGTGCACCGTCTCGCCGGGGCGGTACAGGCCGCGGTCGCTCTGGATGAAGCCGCGGATCTTCGTCGCGCCGCCGCGCCGGTCCTCGTCGACGCCGAAGTTCCAGATCTGGATCCCGTTGGCCCAGTTGCCGTCGACGACCGCGAGGTCGCGGTCCTTCTCGACGACCGCGATCATGCGCTGGCTGCGGTACGTGTCCCACTCGGGGATGTCCTCCTCGCCGGCCGCGGCCTTCGGCGCCTTCAGCACCGACGTGCCCGGCAGCCTCAGGAGGCCGTCGGCGTCGGTCGCGCCGGCGTGCACCTGCTTGCCCTTCGGATCGTAGACGGCGACCTTCGCGCCGGCGACCGGCGCGCCCGTCGACAGCGACGTCACCCACAGGACGCCCGACGACGCGCCGGCCTTGATGAGGATGCCGAGGTCGGTCTGGTTCGCGAGCACGCGGTTGCGGCGGCGCGACAACCAGCCGTGGTCCTTGTCGACGGCGATCTCGTCGGAGCGCACCTCCGCGAGGTACACGCCGCGCGCGCCGGCGGTGCCGCCGCACGTCGCGCCGAGGTCGAGCTCGTCGAGCAGCCACCTGTTCCTGCCCGCGGTCTTGTGCGCGGAGGTCTTCGCCGCGATGCGCAGCGCCTTCCAGTCGATCGGCTTGTCGTCGTCGTTGCCGCCCCACGGGTCGTAGTTCATGTCCGTGGTCAGCACCTGGACGAGCCGGTCCCTCGGGATCGCGGCGCACTCGACGTCGAACTTGCCGACGTTGCGCGTCCACACCGGGTAGCCCTTCGCGCTCGCCTCGAGCGCGTAGATGCCGCGCTCCATCGAGATGCGCGGGCGCGCGTCGCCGGTGGTGAACGTCGCCTCGAACGGCGCCGCGAGCCGCTGGCCGTACGTGTCGGCGAGCTTGTCGACGGAGAGCTTGTACTTCGTCTTCACGTCGAGGTCGGTGACGACCGTGTACTCGGTGCCGTCGCCCGACAGGAAGCCCTCGTCGAGGCGCGGGATCGCGGGCACGCTCGTCACCGCCTTGCGCACCTGATCGAGCGCGACCGGCGTCGTGAAGCTGAACGTGATGCGGACCTCGTCGGCGGGGACGTCGCCGCCCTTCGCCGGCTCGTGCAGGTCCACGGCGAGCGCCGGGCGCGTCGTCACCTCGAGCGCGTACGGCGTGTCGAGCGGCGCGTTGCCGCCGGCGCCGGTGAGGCCCTCGCAGCGGAGCGTGTAGGCGGTGCCCTGCGCGAGCGGCGAGAGGGGCGCGAGCTTCACCTTCGGCTGCGCCGCGCCCGGCGTGCCGACGAGCGGGATCGCGGTCTTGCCCGCGGTCAGCCTGCAGTGCGTGCCCGCGGCGACCGGATCGACCGGCTGGTTGAAGAGGAGCGGGACGCTGTCGGTCGGCAGGTTGTCGGCCTCGACACCCCACACGCCCTCGACGGCGAGCGGCTTGTGCACGAACGCGAGCTGGAAGTTCTCGGTCCGCTTCGCGAGCTCACCGCTCAGCGCGACCGTGTAGCGCGTCGACGGCGCGAGCTTGTCGGTCGGGTCGACGACGAGCGTGCGCGTGTCCTGCCAGAAGCCCTTCCACGCGAACGGCGGCGACACGCTGACCGTGTGCGGATCCGCCGGCTTGCCGACGAGCGCGTCGCCGACGATCGGCTTGTCGAACCGGATCACGATCGCCTCCGCGCGATCGACCGACCCGGTGGGCGTGTAGGACATCACCTGCACGTCGCGCTGGACGGCGCCGCCGCCGCTGCACGACAGCGCGAGCAGCGACACCGCCAGGACTCTTGAGCTGTGCCCGATCCGTGATGACATGTTCGTGGTCGGGCGCTGCATCCGTGATGCCGGCGCAACTCGCCACGATCTCGCTCGCTTGCGTCACCCGTGGTTGCGGAGACACAACCTCAGTGTTCAGACGGCAGCGCGCCGGCCCCACGAGGCGCGGTGGATGAGGTGGATGATGAGCAGGAGGATGATCGCGCCGATCGTGGCGATGAAGATCGTGCCGCCGAGCCCACCCCACGGGGCGGTCCAGCCCGCCTTGTGGAAGATCCACGTCCCGAGGAACGAGCCCGCGACGCCGATGGCGAGATCGCCAATGATTCCGAGGCCTGCGCCCGGGACGATGAGGGCCGCGAGGACGCCGGCGACGAGGCCGACGAGGAGCAAGGTGAGGATGTCCATGGGGACCGTCGAAGCATCGGGCGTGCCGAGGGAATCCCAGATCGTCGCAGCCGCCGGTGCGTGTAATGTCGCCACGGTATGTTGCGCCCTGCGATCGTCCTCGCCGCGGTCCTGGCCCTGACGGGGACGGCGCGGGCGATCGAGGTCGGCCGCCCGGGTGGGATGTACACGCCGGCCGGCGTCTCGCTCGCGGTCGTCGAGAGCAAGGTCGAGGTCACCGTGCGCGGACCGATCCTCGAGACGGTGGTGACGCAGCAGTTCCGGAACGCGACGGACCACCCGACCGAGGCGACGTACATCTTCCCGCTGCCGCACGACGCCGCGGTGTCCGCGATGTCGATCAGGAGCGGCGCGCGCACGATCCACGCGTCGATCGAGCCGCGCGAGGACGCGCAGCGGCGCTACGAGCAGGCGATCTCGTCGGGCGTCGCCGCGGCGCTGCTCGATCAGGAGCGGGCCGACGTCTTCACGCAGACCGTCGCCGCGATCCCGGCGCGAGGCGTCGTCGAGATCACGCTGCGCTACGACAGCGTCGCGCGCTTCCAGGACGGCACGTGGGAGCTGGCGCTGCCGCTCGTCGTCGCGCCGCGCTACGTGCCCGGCGCCGCGACCGGCCGCGGCACGACCGGCGTGGGGCGCTCGCCCGACACCGATCGCGCGCCCGATGCCTCGCGCGTGACGCCGCCGGCGTCGCCGGGTGCGGGCGGGCCGACCGACGTCGTCGTGCACTTCGACGCCCGGCCCGAGGGCGCGACGAGCCCGTCGCACGAGCTCGTGGTGCGCGGCAACGACGTCGCGTTCCGCGATCCGAAGAGCGATCACGACGCGATCGTGCGCTGGAAGGGCTCGTCGGCGGGCGGCTGGGTCGAGCAAGGTCCCGACGGCGGCTACGCGGCCGTCGTCGTCACCGCCCCGCCGGCGCCGGCGAAGCGTGGGGTGGCGCAGGTGAAGTACCTGCTCGCGCTCGATCGCTCGGCCGCCTCGCGCGGCGACGCGGATTCGGTGGCGCGCCCGCTCGTGCGCTCGCTGCTCGGCGGGCTCGCCGGATCGGACCGCGTCGCCGTCACCGGCAGCGATGCGATCGCGTGGAGCGCGCCCGCCGACGTGGCGCGCAACCTCGAGGCCGTGTGGACCGGTGCGCCCGCGGCCTTCGACCTGACGCGCGTCCTCCTCGCGGCGCGGCCCGACGGTGCGCCGATCGTGCTCGTCACCGGCGGCCTCGTCGCCGACGACGCGGCGGCGGTGGCGGCGGCGAAGAAGCTGGGCGTGCCGATCCACGTCGTCGGCGTCGGCCCGGCGCCCGCGCGCGGCCTGCTCGTGCAGATCGCGGCCGCGAGCGGCGGCACCGTCCGCTTCGCGCAGGTCGGCGACGACCTCGCGGCCCTCGCGCGCGCCGTCGTCCACGATGCGTCGACCCCGCCCGCCGCGCTCAGCGTCACGTGGGGCACGCTCACCACCGTCGACGTCGTGCCGGCGGGGCTGCCGCGCCTCGGTGCCGGCCAGGCGCTGCTCGTGCTCGCGCGCGTGAACGTCGCCGGGGGCGGGCGCGTCGGCCGCGCGAACGGCCGCGCGAACGGCGAGCTGTTCGCGATCGAGCTGGTGCCGCCGGCGAAGGTCGGCGAGGGCGCGACGAGCGCGATGGGCCCGCTCGCCCGGCGCTGGGCGCGCAACCGGCTCGACGAGATGCTCGCCGGGCGCGTCGACCGCGCCGCCGTCGCGAAGCACGCGCTGCGCTACGGCCTCGTGTCGCCGTTCACGTCGATGGTGGCGATCGGCGACGAGGTCGTCGTGGAGGGCGGCGTCAAGCGCAGCGTCCCGGTCCAGGTCTCGGTGCCCGCCGGGATGAAGTGGCAGGCGATCAAGAACGAGACGCACTTCAGCCGCCGCGAGGTCGCCGGCAACATCGATCCGACGACGACCACCGCCGCGAAGACCCCCGACGTCGCCGGATCCACCGTGGATCAGGGGCGCCCGAACCAGCCGTCCGGCGGCATCCGCGAGGCGGATGCGAAGCCGCCGGTCGCCACGCGCAACGATCCGCCGAAGACCGGCGGCAAGCCCGTCGCCAAGCCGGCGGAGGATCCCCCGGAGAAGAAGCCGGAGCCGCGTCTCGGGGTCGCGGCGGGCGCGCCGCCCACGCCCGCGCCGGTCCCCCCGTCGGTCGACGCCCATCGTGGTCACGGCAAGGACAAGGACAAGGACAAGGACAAGAAGGACAAGGCCGACAAGACCAGCAAGGACGCTGCCGCCAGGCGCGCCGACAAGAACGACGACCAGGCGGCGAAGAAGAAGAAGAAGGCCTCCGACGACGACCAGGACGACGTCCGCGTCGCGAAGCGCACCCTCGACGACGAGGAGAAGCCCGCGAAGAAGAAGCCCGCGAAGAAGGAGTCCGCGACGAGCGAGCGCCGGCAGGAGCACGCCGACGGCGATCGCGACGGCGCGGACGACGACGAGGAGGGCACGCGCCGGTACCTGGGGCGCGCGCCGTTGCCGATGGTCTCGGCGAGCGGCTCGTACGACGCCGAGCTCACGGCGAGCGGGCTCGCCTACGGGCGCCGCCACCGCAACTGGCGCTCGACGGTGTCGCTCGGCGGCGGCGTGCTCGCGTCGCGCGGCGCGCAGCTGTCGGTGTTCGCGCTCGGCGGGCGCTTCGAGGTCGGCGGCCGCACGCTCGCGGGGCTCGACACCGCGCTGTGGCTCGTCGACGGCGAGCACCTCGAGGGGCGCGTGATGCTCGCCTTCTCGCGCCACGTCGCGCGCCGGTTCGAGCTCGGCGGCGGCGCCGGCCTGCACGCCGGCGGCGGCGTCGGCCCGGCGCTGTCGCTCGGCCTGCGCTACCACCTGCCGCCGCTGCCGCGCGCGGCGGCGTACCTGCGCTACGACGGCGCGCTGCTCGTCGACGAGGGTGAGGACCCGCGCGGCGTGAACACGTTCAGCTTCGGGCTCGAGGTCGGCTTCTGATCTGATACGGTGCCGCCCGCGTGCGGCACATCCGCCTCGTGGTGGAATACGACGGCACCGGGCTGTGCGGCTGGCAGCGCCAGGCGAACGGCCCGACGGTGCAGGGTCACCTCGAGGCGGCGCTCGCGAAGTTGCTCCAGCACGAGGTCGCGGTGACCGGCGCGTCGCGCACCGACGCCGGCGTGCACGCGCGCGCACAGGTCGCGAGCTTCCGCACGGAGCGGCCGATCCCGCTGCACGGCGTCCGCCGCGGGCTCAACTCGCTGCTCCCGCCGGAGATCGCGGTGCACGACGCCGCCGTGGTCGGCGACGACTTCCACCCGCGCTTCTCGGCGACGGGCAAGCTGTACCGCTACACGGTCCTCGCGGCGCCCGACCGCTCGCCGCGCTGGCGGACCCGGGCGTGGCACGTTCCGGAGGTGCTCGATCTCGCGGCGCTCTGCGCCGGCGCGGCCCACCTCCTCGGGGAGCACGACTTCGCGGCGTTCCGGGCGGCCGGGTGCACGGCGAACACGACGGTCCGGAGGATCGACGCGATCGACCTGGTCGACGTCGAGCCGGGTGTGATCGCCGTCGACGTCCGTGGCAACGCGTTCCTGCGCAACATGGTGCGGATCGTTGCCGGGACGCTCGTCGAGGTCGCCCAGGGCCGGCGGCCCCCGGCGCAAGTGGCCGAGATCCTTGGATCGCGCGATCGCACGCGGGCCGGCATCACGGCGCCGGCGCACGGCCTCGAGCTCCTGGAAGTCCGCTACGATGGCACCCGTCGACCTACGTTCGGGGCCCCGCCCTCGCTTGTGTAAGGTGCGGCGTCTCCTCGACGTTGGATAGGTGTCTGTGGCCTTCGAACCCGCTGGCGATCAGCAACGCGCAGAGCTCGAGGAAGAGCAGCGTCAGGTCGAAGAGGCACAGGCCGGCAACCTCGACGCCATGCGCCCCATCCTCGAACGCTACGCCCAGCCGCTGTACGGCACGGTGATCCTGCCGCGCCTGGGCGACACCGCCTCCGCCGAGGAGGTGCTGCGCGACACGCTCGCGACGGCGGTCGAGAAGATCAAGCGGTTCACCTGGCAGGGCAAGTCCATCTATCCCTGGCTGCGGCAGATCGCGATCAACAAGGTCTACGACGTCCATCGCCAGTCCAAGCGCTCGCGCCGGCTGGCGGACGCGATGGTGCACGAGATCGCGATCGAGACCGACCCCGAGAGCCACGCCGACGCGCAGCTCATGGCCGATCAGGAGCGGCGCGTGCACCGCGGCCGCATCGAGGAGACCATGGGCGAGCTCGCCGAGCGCTACCGGACCGCGATCGAGCTACGCTTGGTCCAGGAGCTGCCGCGCGAGGAGTGCGCGAAGAGGCTGGGCGTCACGATCGGCACGTTCGATGTCCTCTTGTTTCGAGCCGTACGCGCGTTTCGCAAGCATTTCGGCGAGCGTGGGGCCGGTGACCAAGAACAGCTTGAGAGGGAGCAGAAGTCCTGATGGCGACCGACGACGACATCCTGACGGGACCCGTCCCCGGGCCCGACGATGAGCCGAGCGCCGCCGAGCGCGCGCACGCCAGGACGTTCGCCGACCTCATCGACAAGACGCTCGCCGGACGCACGCCCCCCGCGATGTCGACCGACGATCGCGCGCTGATCGAGGTCGCCACCGTGATCCGCGCGGCGAGCGGCGGCATGGAGCTGCCGGCGAGCCGCCAGCGCTCGATCGTCGAGGACGCGCTGCGCCAGGCGGTGGGCGGCGTCACGTCGAGCGGCAGCCTCGCGACCACGCCGATCACGTCGGCGCGCCGGCGGCGGTGGGCGCCGTGGGCGGTCGCCGGTGCGTCGACGCTCGTCGCCGCCGCGGCGGTGCTCGCGATGTGGCTGCGCGCACCGAAGCCGCCGGCGCCGGCGGACGGCGAGCGGACCCCGACGGCGTGGAGGTCGCGCCCGAGCGACCCGCTCGTCGGCGAGATCACGCGCGCGCACGTGGACGAGGCGAGCGCGCGCATCGACGTCATCTTCGCAGACCGGCTCGAGGGCTTTCGGCAGGTGCGCCTCCATCGCCGCGGAGGTAGGCCGTGAAGCGCTGGATCGGTGCGTGGAGCCTGGTGATCGCGATGATCGTGGGCTGGATCGCGTGCACGAGCAGCGGCAGCGATCCGGTGCGGGTCTCGCCGCCGCAGCCCGACGACGTGATCGATCAGGAGCTGATGATCGCGCTCGCGCAGGCGAAGAATTTTCACCACAAGGCGAAGGTCTACATGAGCGATGGCAAGCCGCTCGACGCCATTGCCTCGGTCCGGCAGATCCTGTCGCTGCGCTTCCCGGCCAACGCGCCCGAGGCCGACGACGTTCGCCTCGACGCGCGGGCGTTGCTCGCGAAGTACCTGCTCGCCCAGAACCAGGTGGACGAGGCGATGAGGACCGTCGAGGAGGGCCTCGCCCAGACGTCGCGCCAGAGCTTCTTCGTCGCGAACCTGCACACCGTGAAGGGCGAGATCCACGAGGCGCGCGCCGACCAGGCGGTGCGCGACGGCGAAAAGCCACGCGCCGATGCCGAGCGCCACGCCGCGATCGACGCGTACGACCGCTCGATCCAGATCAACAAGGTCCTGCAAGAGCGCCTGATGATGGAGCGGCAGTGAGGCACGCCGCGCTCGGTGTCGGCACCGGCCTCGGCCTGACGGTGGCGTTCCTCGCCTGCGCGCACACCCCGGCGCAACAGCCCGCGCCGGACCTGCAGCGCGCGGCGAAGCTGCAGGAGATCCTCGAGCGCTGGAGCAACATCCAGAACTGGCGCCACCAGGCCAAGCTCAAGGTCGATCCGCTGCCGGCGTCGATCATCGCCACGCGCGGGCAGACCGTGAAGGAAGCGCGCCGTGTGTGCGCCGACGGCCACGAGGTCCCGAAGACGTGCGCCGACGTGTGCGCGATCGGCGACGACATCTGCGACAACGCCGAGCGCATCTGCGTGCTCGCCGGCGAGCTCGGCAAGGACGACGTGCTCGCGCAGGAGAAGTGCGCCAGCGCGAAGGCGTCGTGCCGCGAAGCGCAGCAGGAGTGTTGCAGGTGCTCGACCGCGTCGGTTACATCGCCGGACGGAGGTCAGCTGCTGCCATGAAGATGTTCATCGCGATCGCGCTCGGGACCGCCTGCGCGGGGGTCGTCGTCGCCTGCGGCGGGGCTGCCAGGCCGTCCTCCAGGCCCGCGGGACCGATGCCGTCGGTCGCGGGCGCGTCCGACGCTCGGGCGCAGATCGAGGAGCTCGATCAGCAGATCACGGCGAAGCTCGGCGAGATGAACCTGTCGCGCCCGGCCCCCGCGGCGATCGCGCCGACGATGGCGGGCAGCGACACCGTCACCGCGCTCGGCGCGAAGAACGTGACGTCGGCCGAGGACGCGGCCTGCCGGCCCGCGCAGAACGACACGTGCGGCCGCTCGTGCACGCTCGCCGACTCGATCTGCACGAACGCCTCGCGCATCTGCAAGCTCGCCGAGCAGCTGCCCGACGATCCGTGGGCGCACGAGAAGTGCGCCGGCAACACCGCGTCGTGCCACGCGGCGCACGACAGCTGCTGCAGCTGCACGTAGGGCCGCGATCACGGGTGCGGCGGGCGGCACGCGAGCGGGCGGCTCGCGTCGGGGCGCCAGCACGCGCCCGAGAGGGCGTGGCCGTCGAGCTGGAACGCGCACGCGTCGCCGTCGGCCTTGCCGCTGCACGCGTCGAGCGCGGCCTGCGGGGGCGCGGGCGGGGGCGGCGGCTGATCGGGGCGGCACGCGAGCGTCGTCGCGTCGGGCACGGTGGTACACGTGCCGCGGATCGCGTGGTCGTGGAGCTGGAACGAGCACGCGTCGCCGGCCTTGGCCTTCGCGCACGCCTCGAACGCGGCGGGCGGCGGTGGCCTCCTCGGCCGGGGCGGCGGCGGAGGCGGCTGATCGGCGAGCGCGGTGGCGAGCGGAGCGAACGCGAGCGCGGCGAGCGAGAGGAAGATGGGGAGCTTCATGGAGACGTTGTGCCCCGCCGACGTCGCTCCGCGGTGTCGCGCCGATGTCGACATGTTTCAGGCGGCGCGCGGGACGCGCACGCGCACGGTGGTGCCCTCGTGGGCGCGCGAGGCGACGTCGATCGAGCCGCCGTGCGCGTCGACGATGCGCTTCGCGAGCGTGAGCCCGAGGCCGACGCCGCCGGTCTCGCGCGAGCGGCTGCGATCGCCGCGGAAGAACGCGGTGAACACGCGGGGCAGGTCCTCGGCGGAGATGCCGATGCCGCGGTCGCGGACCTCGAAGCGGACGCCGTCGCCGTCGCCGGTCGCGGAGATCTCGATCGGCGCGTCGAGATCGGGCGAGTACTTGTGCGCGTTCTCGAGGAGGTTGTCGAGGACGCGGCGGAACAGCACGGGGTCGACGTCGACGTCGGGGAGGTCCGCCGGCGCCGCGCCGGTGGCGACGACGAGCGGGCGGCTCGGGTGGCGGCCGCGCATGCGCTCGACGGCGGCGTCGAGGACCTGGCGCGCGGGCACGACGCTGCGCCGCAGCGGCAGGCGCGCCGCGCCCGCGATCTCGAAGCGCATCGTGGTGAGGATGTCGTCGACGATCGTCTCGAGCTCGGACACGTCGACGGCGATCTCGCCGAGCGACGCGCGCGCGGCCTCGGCGTCGCCCTCGCCCGCGAGGTCGAGCGCGACGCCGATGCGCGCGAGCGGCGTGCGCAGCTCGTGCGCGACGTTCGCGAGCAGCTCCTTCTCCGTCACGAGCAGCCGCTCGATCCGATCCGCCATCTCGTCGACGCGGAAGCCGAGCTCGCCGATCTCGTCGGAGCGCCCGAGGCGGCTGCGCGCGGCGAGGTCGCCGGTGCCGAGGGCGCGCGCCGTGCGCGACAGGCGCTCGATCGGCCGCACGATCCAGCGCGCCGTGAGCAGCGCGCCGGCGATCACGATCGTCATGCCGCACACGATCACGAGGAGCGGGCCGATCATCCCCGGCGGCTCGCCGTGCACGCCGCGCGCGACGAGGAGGCCGGCCTCGCCGTGCACGCGGATCGGCATGGCGAAGCGCCGCGGTCCGCGCCCGGGGCGATCACCGGGGCGATCGCCGTCGAGCATCGGCGGGCCGTCGCCGAACGGCCCGCCGGGAGGCGGCCCGTCGAAGTCGTGCGGCGGCGGTGGTCGGTGGTGGTCGCCGCCGCCGGGCGGCGGGGGCATCGGCGGTGGGCGGCCGCGGCGCCAGCGGCGCTCGGGCAGCGCGAGCGGCGGGTCGACGTTGCTCGCGATCAGCGCGCGCTTGTCGTCGTACAGCGTGACCTCGATGCGGCGGTCGTGCAGGTCGTCGAGGAGCTCGCCGAGGGCCGCCGCGTCGTCGATCAGCGCCTCGATGCGCGGGAGCGCGGCGGGGATGTGCTCCTCGGGCCGGCCGGGCTCGTGCGGGCCCTCGGCGACGAACACGACGATCGCGGTGCCGGCGAGGAGCACGAGCTGCACGATGCCGAGCAGCACGAGGCGCGAGGCGAGCGAGCGGAACCGCTTCGGCCTGGCCGGCGGGAGCGCGGCGCTCGGTCCGCTCAGCTTGCCGTCGTCGTCGTCGGCCATCAGCGCTCGCCCGGCGTGAGCATGTAGCCGACGCCGCGGATCGTCTTCAGCAGGCGCGGCGTGCGCGGATCGTCCTCGATCTTCGCGCGCAGCCGCGAGATCAGGACGTCGATCGAGCGGTCGAACGCCTCGTCGGACGTGCCGTGCACGATCTGCAGCAGCTGCTCGCGTCCGAGGACGCGGCCGGAGCGCTGCGCGAGCGCGTGGAGCAGGCCGAACTCGCTCGTCGTGAGCGACACCGGCGCGCCGCGCACCGTGACCTCCATCGTGGACGCGTCGATGGTGAGCGCGCCGATCGCGATCCGCTCGGCGCGCGGCCCCGATTCGCCGCGGCCGCGGCGCGCCTGCGCCCGGATGCGCGCGAGCAACTCGCGCGACTGGAACGGCTTGGCGACGTAGTCGTCGGCGCCGCCCTCGAGGCCGATCACGCGGTCGGCCTCCTCGGTGCGCGCGGTGACCATGATGATCGGCACGTGGCAGCGCGCGCGGAGCTGGCGGCACACGTCGATCCCGTCGGTGCCCGGCAGCATGAGGTCGAGCAGCACGACGTCGGGGTTGACGCGGACGACCTCGGCGACGGCGTGGTCGCCGCGCGTGACCAGCTGCACGTCGACGCCGTGCGACGTCAGGTACTGCGTGGTGAGCCGCGCGAGCCGCTCGTCGTCCTCGACGTAGACGACACGGATCTGCGGTTCCACGGGCACGTGATGAGTATTCCATCCCGGCGAACGGACGTGCCTCGCGGAAACATGCAGAAACAGTTACGAGATAAAGTTGCAGCCGTGCGCAGAGCCATCGCGGCGCTCCTCGTGTGCGCCGGGACCGTGGCGCAGGCGGGCGGGCTCGTGGTCAGCGGCGGGTCGCCGCGCACGATCGGCCGCGCGGGCGCGGGCGTCATCGGCGACGACGGCGCGGGGGCGCTCGTGTACAACCCGGCCGCGATGGCGCGCCGCGACGGCTCGCGCGGCCAGCTCGGGATGACGTTCATCGACGACGAGCTGTCGTGGGACAGCGACGACGTGCGCGCGCCGACCGCGCGCTCGCAGTCGCCGAGCTCCGTCGCGCCGTACGGTGCGGCGATCGCGTCGGTCGACGGCTGGGTGATCGCCGCGGGCGCGATGACGACGTCGGTGTCGGAGCGCGCGATGCGCCCGCCGGGCGAGCTGCCGCCGGGCAAGCTCGACGGCAAGTTCGACTTCCGCTACGCCGGCATCGCGAGCGCGGTCCGCCGCGACACCGTGACGGTCGGCGTCGCGCGCCGGCTCGGCGACCAGCTCGCCGCCGGGCTCGCCGTCGGCGCGTCGCGCTTCACGCTCGGCGAGGTGCGGCGCATGTGGGCCGGCTTCGACGGCCGCGACCGGATCGGCGACGACAACTTCGACCTCGAGATGGCGATGAACGGCGTCGACGCGTTCGTGCCGAACGTCGTCGGCGGGATCCTGTTCGCGCCCGAGGGCAGCCGCCTCGAGATCGGCGCGTCGCTCGCGTGGTCGGGGCGCGCGAACATCGAGGCCGACGTCGAGGGCGTCGGCACGCGCCCCAAGGGCCCGTCGCTGATCCTCGAGTCGCCGTACGCGACGCTCGAGGTGCGCCAGCCGGTCACGGCGCGCCTCGGCGTGCGCTACCTCGGCGAGCGCCTCGTCGTCGAGCTCGACGGCGAGTACTCGAGCGTCTCGCCGGCGGCCGCGTCCGCGACCTGGCGGGTCCACGGCGCGCGCGTCCGCGATCCGACCAGCGCGCAGGCCGAGCTCATCGCGATGCCGTCGCGCGTCTCGATGCGCACGCACGGCGCCGTGCGCGCGGGCCTCGACTTCGAGCTCATCCCCGGCTTTCTGTGGGCCACCGCCGGCTACGCCTACGCGCTCGGCAGCGTCTCCGGCAGCCGCCAGTCCCCCACGTTCGCCGACCTCGGCGGCCACACGTTCGCCGTCGGCCTCGAGGGCAGCGCCGGCGGCTTCACCTTCACGTTCGGATGGGCCCGCACCTGGAGCTCCAACCACCGCGACCGCTCGGTCCTCGAGCTCGACAACCCCTACGCCGCGGGGTCGGCGATCGTCCCGACCGGCACCTACGACGGCTCCGCCGACCAGATCGGCATCATGCTCGACTTCGAGCTGGCCGCCCCGAAGTGATCTCCTACGCCACGAGGGCGAGCGCGATCAGGGCGAGGTGGCCGAGGAGGAAGAGCCGGATGTCGCGCATGCATGGGGTACGAGCATCGGGCGTGCCTGAGGGAAGTGCCCGAGATCCGTGGCCGTCCGTGGCGGCCCGGTGGCCACGGCGGATGCCCGGCCGGCGGGTCGAGTAGCCGGTGCGGCGTCGCCGCGGGTAGACGGGGCGTCGCCCCGAGGATGCTGCGGGTGGGCGAGCGCGCGTCGGATCACGGAGGGATGCGGTGGGCACGCGCGCTGCAACGGCGGGAGGTACGTGAGGAACGACGACGACGATGACGACGGCGACGACGAGGCGGTGACGCACCGCTTCGCGACGAGCCCGTGGAGCACGGCGGCCGTCGACGACGCGCGGCTCGATCTGCCGCCGGTGGGGCAGGGCCTCGCGCTCGCGCCCGGGCGGCACACGATCATCGTGGTGTGCAGCGACTGCGCGAGGGCGCGCGCGATCCGGCGCCGGCTCGCCGCGCGCGCGAGCGTGGCCGAGCTCGTGCTCGACGACCGCGACGAGCCGCCGATCACGTCGGCGACGGTGTTCGAGCCGATCGACGCGGAGCCGCTGCGCCACGCGCACGGCGGCCGCGCGACGCCGCGCCACGCCGCCGACCCGTGGGACTACGCGCACCACGATCGCCGCCGCCGGCGCTGACGATCACGCCGCCTGCTGCGTGCGCGCGACGACGGGACGCTCGCGCGCGGTGCCGGCGTACGGCTCGCGGGTCCCCATGACGATGTCGAACCACGGGCGGGTGACGCACCAGTTCGCGTTCTGGTTCGGGCCCATGTGGTGGTCGTAGTGCCACGGCAGGTGCTCGCGGGCCCACGCGGGATCGAGGTGGGCGCGCTTGTGCTTGCGGTAGTAGTTGACCGCCGAGTAGACGATCGTGCCGTAGAAGAACGGCGCGACCGGCGCGAGCGGGGCCATCACGACGGCGGTCGCGACGAGCGCGGCGGCCTCCTTGCTCTGGCCGTTCCACGCGCGCCACGGCGGCACGCGGTAGTCGGGGTCGAGGTGGCCGTGCTTGCGCGCGTTCCGGTGGTGATCGTGCCAGTGAAAGCTCCAGAAGCTGGCCTTGTGCCGCCCGAGGCCGTGCAGCACGTACTTGTGCATCAGCCACTCGGAGGCGTTCGCAGCGAGGAGGCCGAGAGGAATTCCGATCATCGACGTGACCTTCTTGAAAACATGACCGTTCAGTCACAATATATCGACCCATGGCTCGGCGCCAAGCACTTTCGACGCGTCGGCCCAAGGTCCCCCGGCATCGGCCCGGGCCCGAGGGCGGCGTGCGCGACCGCAACCGCCACGACAACCTGCGCCGGCTCTGCGACGCCGGCCTGAGGCTGTTCCTCGCCGAGGGCACGGCCGCCGTGTCGATCGACGACATCGTCGGAGCCGCCGCGATGGCGAAGGGCAGCTTCTACCGCTACGTCTCCGACAAGGCCGAGCTCGTCGCGCACATCATCACGCCCGTCGCCGACGAGGTCGTGCGCGCGATGGACCGCTGCGAGGACGCGCTGCGCACCGCCCGCGGGGAGTCGGTGATCGACTCGATCTACCTGCGCCTCGCGCTCGAGCTCGCGCAGATCGTCGCCGCGCAACCCACGACGATCCTCCTCTACCTGCAGGAGGTGCGCGCCCCGCGCGGCGGCGCCCGCGCCTCGATCCACGCGCTCGCGGATCAGCTCACCGCGCGCACCATTCGCCTCACCGAGGTCGCGCGCGACCATGGCCTCATCCGCGACGTCGACGCGCGCGTCGCCGCGCTCACCGTGATCGGCGCGATCGACGGCATCCTGTTCGCCACGCTGCGCGGCCGCAGCGACCGCGGCCAGCCCGACGCGACGGCGATCGTCACCGAGCTCGTCCGCATCGTGCTGCACGGCATCCGCCGGTGATCAGCCGGGGATCAGAACGCGATCTCGAACCCCGCGAGCGTGTGCAGCGCGACGTCGGTGCGGTCGCCGCGGAAGAAGGCCATCGCGCGCGTCGAGACGCCGAGCTGCACGAGCTTGTGCTTGTACAGCTCCACGCCGACCTCGGCACCGAGCACGCCGCACGCCTCGCCCGACAGGTACCCGTAACCGCCGCGGAGGCCGAGGTACGGGTTGAGCACGCGCCGGTGTCCGCCGCCGAGGAGGCCGGAGTAGAGCGCGCTGCCGAGCGTCGCGAGCACGGCGCGCGAGTCGCCGTCTTTCGCCGGGAACACGTCGAGGTCGAGCGTGAGGTAGCGCTGCACGTGGATCGTGGCGCCGCCGCCGGCGCGCGTGCGCGGACGCCCCGACGGATCGAGCAGCGTCAGCATCGCGACGTGCGCGCCCGGGTGGATGCGCGCGTGCGGCGCGAAGTCGACGGGGCCGCCCTCGCGCCGCAGCGTCAGCGTGATCGTCGTGAACGCGACGCGGTCGAGCAACCAGCGCTGCTCGCCGCGCAGGCTCTCGATCTGCCCGCGCACGCGCGTCATCTCGTTCTCGAGCTCGAGCATCTCCTTCATCGGCACGTCGCGCTCGGCGAGCTTGTGCAGCCGCGCCATCGTGAGCTCGAGGTTCTTGAGCGCGAGCTCCTGGTCGAACAGCTGCTTGCCGACGTCGGTCGCGAGGATGCGCTTCGACTCGACCGTGCCGCGCCCGGCGAGCCACCCGAGGAAGTCGCCCTGCCTCGCCGGCGGGATCCGCAGCTGCATCGCCGCGCTCGACGCCGCGCTCGCGGCACCGACGACGTTCTCCGACACGACGCGGCCGCCGTCCGCCTCGACGCGCGCGCGCACCGCGGCCGCGGCGCCGGCGACGTCGTCGACCTGGACCTCGAGCCACGCCTCGATCACGAGCTTCTCCGGCTCCGGCGCGCCCGGGCTCGTCAGCACCTGCGCCACCGCCGGCCCGGGCGAGCCGCCCCCACCGAACAGCCCCCCGACCTTGCTCGCGATCGAGCCCGTGAGGATCCGCCGGTGGCGCACGACCACGGAGGCCACCTGCGCCATCGCCATCGGCTCGTCGAGGCGCCGCCGCTGCTCGAGCAGCGACACCGTGTCCTGCGCCATCGGGCGGCGCGGCGGCGCGGCGGCGCACGCGGTGACGAGGGCGATCAGCAGCCAACGAAGGCGGACGTCGGGCATGGCTCCTCCTGGACCCCGACGAACGCGCGAGGTTGCGCCAACCCGGATCCTTCGTGATGGGAGCGCGCGGGGCTCTCGCCCCCTCGAGGGCCAGCCCCTGACCGTCGCCTTCCGTGCACCCCTAGAACAGGCAGCTCGGCGGCGCGCCGGTGGCGGTGCCGAGCAGGCCGTCGACCTCGGCGAGCTCGCGCTCCCAGTAACACAGCGTGTCGGCCATGAAGAGGTAGCCGAACTGATAGAACGTGCGGTTCGGCGTCTTCTCGATCAGCCGCGCGCCGTTCGGATCGTGCAGGTCGGCGTGGCGCCGCGCGACGACGGTGCGCGCCTCCGCCATCTGCCGGCGCGCGAGCGCGAGCAGCTGCCGCGCGGCGGCGTCGGCGCCGCCCAGGTGCGCGAGCGTCGCCTCGTACAGGTTGCCGACGAAGTGGGCGCGCAGCGCATCGACCGCGAAGCCGTCGCGCAGCTCGGCGGCCCAGCGCGACGCCGGCAGCGCGAGCGCGGCGAGCTGCGCCGACATCCCGTCGAGCTCCTGCGCGTAGCGCGCGAGCGGGGCGAGCACCGTCGCGCGGAAGCCGTTCCAGTCGGGGTGCGCCGGCAGGTCGATCGTGCGCACGCGATCCGGCTGCGAGATGATGTTGAGCTGGCGGCCGGCGTCGATCGCGGCGTCGCGCCCGGCGAGGTACGCGACGAGCCTGTCGCCCTGGAGCGCGCGGTGCTGCAGCTCGACGAGCTGCGTGACGAGCAGCGCCGCGGCGCCGAGGTCGGGCGCGAGCTGGTGCGCGATGAGGTCCTCCCAGCGCGCCGCGAGCTCGTAGCTCGTGCGCAGCGACGACGTGTCGTGCAGCCAATACGACCACTCCCAGCCCGTCGAGAACAGCAGGTGGTTGTCGAGCGGCTCGGGGCACGCGGCGGCGAGCCGGTCGAGGTCGAGCCAGCGGTTGCGCACGTACAGCGGGAACAGCTGCGGCACCGAGTTGTCGAACGCGACCCAGTACGCCGTCTCCGGGAAGTACGCCGCCGGCAGGCCCGCGCACTTGCGCTCGAGGAGGTACGCGCGGTGCTCGTCGAACTCCGTGTGCTGGTACGCACCGTCGGCCGGCTCGAACAGGTTGTAGAACATCGTCGTGTGGATGTCGGGGACGATCGACGGGTCGGCGAACTTGACGAGGAAGTAGTAGAGCAGCTCGCTGCCCATGAACTCCACGCGCTGCTCGGCGCCGACGTGCACGACCGCGTGCATCTCCGCCGCCGGCAGCGCGGCGCGCAGCTGCGCGCGCACCTCGTTGACCGAGTCGACGAAGCGCTGCGGGTCCGCGTTGAAGAACTCGCCGAAGCTGAGGTCGTAGACGTCGAACGGGACGCCGTCGATGACCATCGGCAGGCGCTCGGCGATCTCGTCGGCGATCGGCACCATCCCCGTGCGGTCGTCGGACAGGTCGAACGCGAGCTGCAGGTTGCTCTGTCCGAACAGCTGGATGTTGATGCCGGTGCGCACGCCGCGCGCCTTCGCATAGTCGAGGATCTCGCGCGTGAACGTCCGCCACGCCGCGCGCCGGCCCGCCTCGAGGATGTCGTCGAGCGCGACCCACTGGAGGAAGTTGCCGCGGTTCTTCACCAGCCAGTCGATCACGCGCTTCGCCTGCTCGGTCCCCGTGTCCGGCTCCCAGAACGCGAAGTAGCCCTCGATCGGATGCAGGGTGTGGAGCTGCATCCCGCGCACGCGGATCTGCGGCGCGTGCACCGCCGCGTCGTCGTCGGGCGTCGCGAGCTCGCCCGGCACGAACGGATCGAACGGGTGGCGGAAGCGATAGCCGAAGCCCTCGAGCGCGGCGGCCGCGCCGTACTGCGCGCCGAGGACGTCCGCGGCGCGCACGGTCACGCCGTCGCCGGTGCGCTCGAGGCGATAGCCCTCGGCGGGCAGCGCCGCGTCGGCGACGACGCTGATCTTCGGCGAGCCCTCACCGAGGGTCACGCCCGGTGCGAACGCGACGAAGTCGGTGAACGCTCCGGCGAACGCCGGATCCACCGCGACGGCGACGTCGGCGCGCGCCGGGGGCGCGTCGTCGCTTCCACATGCAACCAGGCCGAGCAGGCACAGCGCGACAGCAGCTCGCATCGCGCGCGAGCATCGTTCACGCCGCGGCCGGATGCGAGTAGCAAACTCACTTCACAAAGCAGAACCGTGACGTGTCGCTCGTCGCTACTCGTCGGCGGGGGCGGGCAGCTTCTTCTTCGCGCCGCCTGGTAGCTTCTTCGGCCCGGGCTCGCCGTCGCCCATCGCATCGTCGAGCTCGACGAAGCCGCCGTACAGCGCGCCGATCAGCCCGCCGAGCGTCGGCGGCCATGCGAAGACGTTGGAGACCGTCGAGATGGCCCACGTCGGGTTCCACGCCTTGGCGATGATCGCGTACAGGCCACAGCCGATGCCGAACCCGAACGCGGCCTTCAGGATCGCGATGTAGTTCGTCGCGTTCTTGTCGCGGAGGATCGACCAGATCGGCTTGCCGACGAACATGCCGACGACCGCGCCGATCAGTCCGTACAGGATCCACGGATTCCCGAGGACCGGTACATCACCCGCCGCGTAGGCGCCGTAGCCGAGTGCAGCACCGATGACCGCGCCCTTCAGGATGCCGATCAGTAGCTTGAGCACCCTTCGAGTTTGATGCCGAACCCGGCGATCGGCAAGGCGAACCGCGCCGTGCGCGCTAGGGGTGCGGGATCTTGATCGAGGCGAGCTGCTCCTCGAGCCGTGCCACCTCGGCACGGAACGCCTCGCGCTCGTGTGCGGCGAGTGCTTTCCCGCGCATCGGCACCAGCTTCGTGGGGTCGATCATCACACCGTTCTGCTTGACGCCGAAGTGCAGGTGGGGGCCGGTCGACAGGCCGGTCGTGCCCACGTAGCCGATCACGGTCTTGGCCGCGACGCGCTGCCCCACCTTCTGCCCGTCCGCGAAGCGCGACAGGTGCATGTAGTGGGTCTCGATGCCGTTGTCGTGCTTGATCATCACGAGGTTGCCGGCGCCGCCGGCCTCCGCGCGGAACGTGAGCGTGCCGTTCGCGGCGGCCCACACGGGCGTGCCCGTCGGCGCCGCGTAGTCGACGCCGAGGTGCGCCGTCGTCGTGTGCAGGATCGGGTGCATGCGGGCGTGGTCGAAGCCCGACGTCACGCGCTGGAACTTGAGCGGCGTCTTCAGCAGCGTCTTCTCCGACGACTCACCCTGGTCGTTGAAGTAGCCCGTCCCGAACGCAAACGTACGGAACGTCCCGGCCTTGCCGGCGTACTCCGCGGCGAGGATGCGCTTGTAGCGGATCAGCTCGCCGGTGCCGCTGTGGAGGTCCTTCTCGACGACGACGCGGAACGTGTCGCCGTCGTGCGTGTCGTTGTAGAAGTCGAGGTCGTACGCGAACACGTCGACGAAGAAGTCGACGAGCGCGGCGGCGTTGTTGTCCTTGCCGCCGGCCGCGGTCTTGAGCGCCGCGTACAGCGACGAGTCGATGCGGCCGCCGATCGTCGCGGTCTCCGAGCGCGTCTTCGCCGCGTCGGCGGTGCCGACCAGCTCGCCGCCCTGCTTGCGCTCGGCGCGGACGGTGAGGACCTTCGAGATCGCGAGGTCGAAGCGGCGCACGTGGCCGTCGGGGCCGCGCTCGATCCGGAACGCCTGGCCCGGGCGGATCTGCTTGAAGTCGAGCTTGCCGGCGAGCGCGCGGATCACCTCGTCGGCCTCGGGAGCCGTGAGGCCGTTGCGCTTGAGCAGGCGGCCGAGCGTGTCGCCCTTCTGGACCTTGCCGTCGACGCTGCCCTGCGGCGCCGCGGGCGCACCCGGCTTGGCCGGGCTCTGGGCGGGCGCGCCGTGGAGGAGCGGCTGCGGCCGGGGGGCGGCCGGGAGGATCGCCGAGCTCGTCGACGACGACGGCTGCTCGCTCGCGATCCTCATGATCGCACCGACCGACGTCTTCTTGTCCCAGACGAAGACGTACAGGTTCACGAGCACGAGCGCGCCCAGGACGAGCGCGACCCACGCGCCGCCGCGGCGCGCCGGGGCACCGCCCAGCGCGACGACAGATCCCGAGCGGCGCTGGGATGCTCTTTTTTTGCGCGCGGTCTTGCGCCTCATGAGAGTGGTGGGGTGGCCAGCAATAACACGCCCCCCGGAATGGTCCAAGAAATTGCGTCGTTGCCGGCGGGCGCGGGACTCGGCGAGCGGCGCAGACGAGGAGATCTGCCAGCCCGCGAGCAACTGGAACTTTTTCCCCAGTCGGGGCAAGGTCCGGGCGAAATGGCGAAGAAGTCATCATCGTCGAGAGGGCGCGGTGGTGGAGGAGGGGCAGGAGGCGGCGGCGGAGGGGGTGGCGGGGAGCCCGTCGGGATCGAGCAGGACGCGTCCCTCGAGGCCGAGGCGCGGCGCCGCTACCTGAACTACGCGATGTCCGTCATCACGTCGCGCGCGCTGCCCGACGTGCGCGACGGCCTGAAGCCGGTGCAGCGCCGCATCCTGTACGCGATGCTCCACGACGAGCACCTCCGCCCGGAGTCCAAGCACCGGAAGAGCGCGACCGTCGTCGGTACCGTGCTCGGTCGCTACCACCCGCACGGCGACAGCTCGGTCTACGAGGCGATGGTGCGCATGGCGCAGCCGTGGGTGCTGCGCGTGCCGCTCGTCGACGGCTCGGGCAACTGGGGCTCGCTCGACGGCGATGCGCCGGCCGCGTATCGCTACACCGAGTGCCGCCTCGCGGCGCCGTCGATGGACCTCCTGCGCGAGCTCGAGTTCGAGACGGTCGACCTGCGGGACACGTACGACGGCTCCGGGCAGGAGCCGAGCGTGCTCCCGGCGCGCTTCCCCGCGCTGCTCGTCAACGGCTCGACGGGCATCGCCGTCGGCATGGCGACGAACATCCCGCCGCACAACCTGAAGGAGCTGACGAACGCGCTGATCGCGCTCGCGGACAACCGCGACCTCGACCACGTGCAGCTGATGAAGCACATCGACGGCCCCGACTTCCCGACGGGCGGCCAGATGCTCAACAGCAAGGTCGAGCTCCGCCAGATCTACAAGGACGGGCAGGGCACGATCCGCGTGCGCGGCGAGTACAAGCTCGAGGAGAAGAAGCGCGGCGGCACGGACATCATCGTCACGTCGATCCCGTACGCGCTCAACAAGTCCGACCTCGTCACGAAGATCGCCGACGTCATCAACTCGCGGAAGCTGCCGTTCCTCGTGAACGTGCGCGACGAGTCGACCACCGACGTGCGCATCGTCCTCGAGATCAAGAAGGACGCCGATCCCGAGCTGGTGATGGCGTACCTGTACAAGAACACGGCGCTGCAGTCGAGCTTCCACGTGAACCTGACGTGCCTCGTGCCGACGCGGTACCTGTCGGACGACAGCGGGCGCAGGCTCGCCGACGACGCGCCGCCGCAGCCGCGCCGCATCGGCATCAAGGACGCGCTCGGGTACTTCCTCGACTTCCGCCTCGAGGTCACGCAGCGCCGCTACGAGTACCACCTGCGCCAGCTCGAGCGGCGCATCCACATCCTCGAGGGCTTCATCACGATCTTCGATGCGCTCGACGAGCTCATCAAGATCATCCGCGCCAGCGAGGGCAAGGCCGATGCGGCCGCGAAGATCATCAAGCGGTTCAAGCTCGACGGCGAGCAGACCGAAGCGATCCTCGAGCTCAAGCTGTACAAGCTCGCGAAGCTCGAGGTCAACGTGATCCGCGACGAGCACAAGGAGAAGTCGGCCGAGGCGAAGAAGATCCGCGGCATCCTCAAGAACGAGGACAAGCTGTGGGGCATCATCAAGGACGAGCTGAAGGCGGTCGCCGCGGAGCTCGGGACGCCGCGCAGGACGCGCACGGGCGGCGCGGTGGAGGAGACCGAGTTCGACGCCGACGCGTTCATCGTCGACGAGGATGCGAACGTCGTGATCACGCGCGACGGCTGGATCAAGCGCGTGCGCGAGCTCAAGGACCCGGCGCAGACGCGCACGCGCGAGGGCGACGAGGTGCAGTTCGTGCTGCCCGGCTCGACGAAGGAGAAGGTCATCCTCTTCACGAACCGCGGCTCGGCGTACGTCATCAAGATCAACGACATCGCCGCGACGACGGGCTACGGCGATCCGGCGCAGAAGTACTTCAAGTTCGGCGACGGCGAGCGCGTGGTGTCGGCGATGACGCTCGACGCGCGCGCGATGGTGCCGCCGACCCTGCTCGCCGTGTCGCGCAACGGCTATGGCCTCCGGTTCGCGATGTCGGGCCACATGGAGCTCACGACGAAGGCGGGCCGCCGCTACGCGAAGCCCGCGGAGGGCGACGAGGTCCTCGCCGTGGTCGCGTGCAACGACACGGACGTCGTCGTCGCGGCGACGCGCGACGGCCACGTGCTGCACTGCAAGGCCGACGAGATCGCGAAGCTCGAGGGCCCGGGCCGCGGCGTCACCGTCATCAAGACGGGCGACGACGACGTGGTCATCGGGTTCATCGCGGGCGTCAAGAGCGACACGTTCGAGATCGAGACGGACAAGAGCGGGAAGAAGTTCACGCTCGCCGCGGACCCGAAGGAGGTCAGCGCGCGCGGTGGCAAGGGCCACCAGCTGATGAAGCGCGTGACGTTCAAGGTGATCGCGCGACCCGTGACCATCCAGCCCCTCGCGAACGCCGAGGGCGGCCAGGGAGTGAACTGATGGCGCAGGCGAAGTACACCGGCGAAGACATCCAGGTCCTCGAGGGCCTCGACCCGGTCCGCAAGCGGCCGGCGATGTACATCGGCGGCACCGGCAAGGAGGGCTACCACCACCTGCTGTGGGAGGTCGTCGACAACTCGATCGACGAGGTCATCAACAAGCACGCGACCGAGGTCAAGGTCACGCTGCACGACGACGGCAAGAGCTGCACCGTCGAGGACAACGGGCGCGGCATCCCCGTCGACACGATGCCCAAGCTCAAGAAGAGCGCGCTCGAGGTCGTGTTCACCGTGCTGCACGCGGGCGGCAAGTTCGAGCGCGGCAAGAACTACGCGGTCTCGGGCGGCCTCCACGGCGTCGGCGCGTCGGTCGTGAACGCGCTGTCGAGCGAGCTGATCGCCACGGTGGTGCGCGAGCACGAGCGCTGGGAGATGCACTTCGAGCGCGGCGAGCCCCAGGGCAAGCTGAAGAAGCTCGGCAACGCGCGCGGCTCGGGCACGAAGGTGATGTTCCGCCCCGACGACGAGATCTTCGGCGGCAAGCTCAAGTTCGATCCGTCGCTCATCGCCGAGCGGCTCGAGGCGAAGAGCTACCTGCACGCCGGGCTCGAGATCACGTTCACCGACGAGACCCAGGCGCCGCCCGTCGTGCACAAGTACCTGCACGAGAAGGGCATCGCCGAGTACCTGCCGAAGCTCGTCGGCGAGCGCGGCAAGGACCCGGTCCCGCCGGGCGGCGGCGTGTTCTACCTGGAGAAGCGCGACGAGGTCGCGCGGCTCGGGCTCGAGCTCGCGCTGCAGTGGACCGAGGCTCCGGACGACCTCATCAAGTCGTACGTGAACTCGGTGCCGACGAAGGACGGCGGCACGCACGATCACGGCCTGCGCGCGGCGATCGTGAAGTCGATCCGCAACTACGTCGCGACGCACAAGCTCGATCCCAAGGGCGTGACGCTGACGGCGGAGGACATCCGCGAGGGCGTCGTCGCCGTGCTGTCGACGTACGTGCACGACCCGCAGTTCCAGGGCCAGACGAAGGAGCGGCTCAACAACCCGGAGATCGCGGGGCAGGTCGAGAACCTCGTCCGCCCGGCGCTCGAGAACTACCTGAACGGCAACCCGAACTGGGCGACCGCGGTCGTCAACCGCACGATCCTGGCGGCGAAGGCGCGCGAGGCCTCGCGCGCGGCGGCGGCGCAGGTGTCGCGCAAGACGGCGATCTCGCACAAGCTGAACCTGCCGGGCAAGCTCGCCGACTGCGCGTCGACGGACCCGGCCGAGAGCGAGCTGTTCATCGTCGAGGGCGACTCGGCAGGCGGCTCGGCGAAGCAGGGGCGCGATCGCCACACGCAGGCGATCCTCCCGCTGCGCGGCAAGGTGCTCAACGCCGAGCAGGCGAACAACCAGAAGCTGCTCGCGAACAAGGAGCTGCAGGACATCGTCAGCGCGCTCGGCTGCGGGATGGGCGAGGAGATCAAGCCGGAGCGGCTGCGCTACGGGAAGATCTTCCTCCTCATGGACGCCGATGCCGACGGCCACCACATCGCGACGCTCCTGCTCACGTTCTTCTTCCGCTTCATGCGGCCGCTGATCGAGCAGGGGCACGTGTACCTGGCGATGCCGCCGCTGTACCGCATCGACGTCGGCCGGCAGACGCACTGGGCGCTCGACGACGGCGATCGCGACCGCATCCTCGGCGAGGTCAAGGGCAACGCCAAGCCGAGCATCACGCGGTTCAAGGGCCTCGGCGAGATGTCGCCCGACATCCTGAAGAAGACGACGCTCGATCCGGCGACGCGCGGCTCGTTGCGCGTGACGATCGAGGACGCGGCCGCGACCGACAAGGTGATCAGCGACCTCATGGGCAAGGAGGTCGCCGCGCGCTTCAAGATGATCACGGAGAACGCCGCGGAGATCGGCGAGCTCGACGTCTGAGCGCTCGGGACGTCTGATTCCCAACACTGTTGCGGAGCCGCAACAGGTGTTCTGATCCGATACAGGATCCGTCCCCGCATCGTGCCGCGGTGCGACCGGGGGATGCCGCATCCCCCGCAGGGTTGCCTGCGCTGTGACCGGCCGCGCGGCGTGGTTTGCTGCTTGCAGACCGCGCTACGAACGGCTCGGTGGTCCCGCGTTCGGGGCGAGTCGGAATCCTCCGTCACCCTCGAGCGTTCTCGTGAACAGACCCTCGCGCCTCCTCATGGTGTGCTGGGCATCGCTGGCTGTTGCCTGCGGTGCCGGCGACAACCAGCTCGATCCCGCCGACCTCGAGCTGCGCGACCTCCTGGGCGTGGCGCCGGAGGTCGCGATGCACTGGAGCGGCGATCAGCGCGCGGCCGCGCGGCGCGTGATCGACGAGGCGATGCACCTCGGCGGGCCGCCGGTGCACGCCGCGTTGCCGCGCGGCGCCGACGGTGAGGCGACGGATCGGCGCCTCGCGCGCGCGATCCTCGCCGTCGATGCCGAGCGCGTGCGGCGCGACCTCGGCGCGGCGGGGCTCGTCGCCGTCGCCGTCGGCGCGGACGTCGTCGCGACGCCGCGCGCGGTGACGGCGCCGGCCGTGCCGGCACTCGACGTGCGGCTGGCGGGCTGGGACGGGAACGCGTGGAGCTTCCTGGCGGACCGCGGCGGCGAGCTGTTCGCGCGGCTCGCGGCGGAGGGCGGGCACGCGGCGAGCGCCGTCGACGTCGTGGCGGTGCCGCGGCTGGCGGTGGGCGCGGCGTACGTCGCGGCGCACGGCGGCGAGCGGGCGCGGCTGCTCGTGAACCCGGTCGTCGTCGCGGCGCTCGAGCCGGGCGAGGCGCCGGCGCTGTCCGTCGTGGCGCGCACGGCGACGACGGCGGTGACGGCGGTGACGCCGGCGGCGGCCGCGCTCGGCAACCCGTACAGCTTCTATCGCTCGGTCGGCGACTGCGCGGCGGACCAGCGCACGCGGTGCAGCCGGTGCGTGGCGCAGCACAGCTGCGTGCCGGTCACCGACCTCGCCGACGGCGAGGCGGAGTGCGCGCAGCTCGCGGCCGACCACGACCGCGGCTTCTCGCTCGTGTGCATCAACCTCGCGCTCGCGATCGATACGGTGTCGTCGTGCACCGCGGGCCGCGCGCAGGCGTGCCCGCAGGACACGCGCGCGAGCGAGTCGTTCGCGGCGCTGGCGAACAACGCGTCGTTCCTCGACGACGCGACCTGCCAGCGCGCGCTCGACGAGTGCCTCGCGCAGGTGTTCGACCCCGTCCCGCCGCCGCGCCAGCCGTCGCCGTCGCAACCGGCGGGCTGCGGCGACAGCGGCGGCAGCAGCGGCTGCGACGGGCCGAGCTGCGACCAGGCGTGCGACGGCGCGGACCTCGTGTGCGATCCGGGCGACTGCAGCGGCGGCGAGAGCAACGGCTGCGACGGCGGCGGCGGCGGGAGCAGCGGCTGCGACGGCGGCGACTGCGGCGACGGCGAGGATGCGTGCGGCGGCGGCGACAACGCCGCGTGCGACAGCGGCGACTGCGGCGGCGGGGGCGGCGGTGGCTGCGACGGCGGCGGCGAGAGCTGCGATGGTGGTGGTTGCGAGGGCGGCGGCGGCGACTGCGGCGGCGGTGACTGCGGCGGCAGCGACTGCAGCTCGACGAAGCACAAGCACCGCTCGCACGGCACGCTGATCGCGGCGCTGTGGGCGCTGCTCCCGATCCCGTTCGCGGCGCTGATCCGGCGCCGGGCGCGCAGGCGGTCACCCGCCGTCTCGCCGCCGGTGGAGGCCGCGGCGCCCGAGCCGTGCGACGACATCGACGCGTTCGAACGTCCCGACAACAGCGAGGTGAGCTCGTGAGGTCCTACGTCCTTGGTTGGCTCGAGCGTTACGTCGGCGGCGCGGCGAACGTGCTCGCGCCGTCGTGGTTCACGTGCATCGGGTTCGCGGGGCTCGCCACCCTCGTGCTGATGGTCGTCCTCGCGAAGCGGCGCGGCATCGATCCGGCGACCGCGGCGACGGCGGTGCTGTGGGGCTACGTCGCGGCGGTGCTCGCGGGCATCGGCGTGCCGATGCTGATCGACGCCGTCGAGCGGGCGATCTCCACCGGCCGGTTCCAGCTGCGGTGGGCCGGGATGACGTCGTTCTGGGGCTACCTCGCGGCGGCGGGCGCGGTCGCGTACGTGTGCAAGCGCGAGCGGCTGTCGCTCGCGCGGTTCGGCGACCTCGCCACGATCCCGCTCGGCGTCGCGCTCGTGTTCTCGCGCATCGGGTGCTTCCTGGGCGGCTGCGACTACGGCAAGGTGTCGTCGCTGCCGTGGGCCGTGCGCTTCCCGGCGGGGAGCCCGGCGTGGCGCGACCACGTGCGCAGCGGGCTCCTGCCGGCGGACCGCGCGGCGTCGCTGCCGGTCCATCCGACGCAGCTCTACGAGGCGCTGATCGGCGTCGCGATCGTGGTGATCGCGGCCGTGCTCGCGCGGCGTGCGATGCGGCCGGGGCGCCTGTTCCTCGTCGTCGCGGCGACCTACGCGCTCGGGCGCCTCGTCGTCGTCGAGCCGCTGCGCGGCGACGCGGGGCGCGGCATCTACGCGGGCCTGTCGAGCGGCCAGATCTTCTCGGTGCTCGTGCTCCTCGCGATCGGCGCCGGCGTGCTGCTGACGCGGCGCGCGGCGACGGCCGTGGCGACGTCGGCGGCGCTCGCGCTGCTCGTCGCGAACCCGCTCGACGCGGACGCGCAGGTGTTCGGCCCCGAGGCGGGGCCGCTCGTGCCCGACGGCCCGCCGGGCGAGGGCCAGGCCGCGCCCGTGCAGCCCGACCCGCAGCCGAGGCCGCCGCAGCTCGACGTGCCCCAGCACGTCGACCCCGAGAACCTCCCGTACGCCGTCGACGAGCTGCCGCCGCGCGTGCTCGGTCCGCACGAGCGGCCGCTGTTCTCGACGGGCCTCTTGCTCGGCGTCGCGAAGCCGGTGTCGCGCGAGCAGGTCGGGACGCTGACGGGCACGTCGCTGTCGCTCGGCTACCTGCCGGGGCGCTTCGGCATGTGGCTCGACTTCGACAGCTACTCGAACAACGAGGCGAAGCACTCGACGGTGATGGGCTTCGTCAGCTACTCGCAGCGCGTGACGCGCCAGCTCACGATCGGCGGGCGCACCGGCCTCGGGCTCGGGCTCGTCAACTTCGTCGACCCGGCGTTCTCCGACGTCGCCGCCAAGACGTTCCGCGGCGAGCTGATCGCGGAGCTCGCGATCGTGCGGCACTGGGCGCTGTGGGTGCGGCCCGTCGCGATCGACGTGATCTCGGCGCCCGAGCTCGGCGGCGCGATCACGACATACCAGTTCCGGATCGGCGCGGCGTACCGGTTCGGCTCGCGCAGCAACGCCGTGCGCCCGCCGCAGCCGCCGCCTCCTCCGCCGTCGATGCCGACGCTCGTGGGGCTGCCGTGAAGCTCGCGACCTGGCGCAACGCCACGCTCGTGTTGCTGGTCGTGTGCGGCGTCCAGCGCTACCGCGCGTGCACGCGCAAGCCGGCCGCCGCGGTGGCGATCCACGAGCTGCGCGTCACCGACGACGGCGGTGGCCTCGTGCAGGTCGCCGACGGTGCGCCGCGCGGCCGCACGGCGACGCCGATGCCCGGTCTGCCGGCCGCATCGGGCGTCTTGGCCGCATCGGCGGGCGGCGGGAAGACGTTGTTCGGCCTGCGCATCCCGCCGTGGCTCCTGCGCTTCGGGCCGCAGCCCGGCGAGACGCCGCGCGCGTACCGCGACCGCATGCTCCCGCTCGCGCAGGCGGCGATCGCACCGCAGCGAAGGCGCGTCGCCCACATGCGCGACCAGCTCGCGACGCTCGGCGAGCACCAGCGCGCGGAGCTCGACGCCGCCGTCCAGGAGGCCGCCACGGCGATCCAGGATCGCGTGATGAACGCGATCCTCTCCGGCGACTTCGACCCGTCGGCGATGCGCCCGATGACCGGCGTCACGATGGCGCGCGAGCTGCTGTCCATCGTCGAGAAGGGCAACGAGCGCTTCCTGTCGGCCCTGTCGCCGCAGCAGCGCGGCGACGTCGGCGCGACCCGCTTCGACTTCGCCGACTACCTGCTGTTCTCGACGAGGTGGGAGGACGCCCTCAAGATCCTCGACGCGAAGTAGCCTTCTTCTTCTTGGGCTCGGGGCGGCGCAGCTCCTTGATGCGCAGGCCCTTCGCGGCGTCGGCGATCAGCGTGGCGAGGCGGCGCTCGCGCGTCGCCTCCTGCTTCGCGCTGATCACCCAGTGCGTGGCGGTGGCGCGGTAGCCGGGAGGCTGGGCGTCCCAGAAGGCCGCGGCCTTCGCGTTCGCGCGCAGCCGGGCCTCCTGCGCGGGCGAGAGGACGGCGGCGGCGGCGCGCTCGAACGAGTACACGCCCGTACGCTCCGGCGTCCGCAGCGCGAGCGCGGCGGCGCCGGCGGGAGCGAGGAGGCCGGCGGCCTCGAGCTCGGCGATGCGCGCGACGTTCTTCGCGCTCCAGATGCTCCGCGCCTTCCGCGGCGTGAAGCGGATCGTGTACGCGTCGTCGCCGGCGCTCCGCCGCACGCCGTCGATCCAGCCGTAGCACAGCGCCTGATCGACGGACTCGGGCCACGTCATGCTCGGCACGCCGGTGCCCTTCTTGTAGTAGCCGACGAGGAGCTCGGTGGCCGTCCCGTGATGCGCCGCGAGCCACGCGCGGAAGGCGGCGCCGTCCGCGAAGAACCTGGCCTTCGCGCGGCTCACGTCGCGCGCTTGAACACGAACATCACGACTTCCTCGTCGTGGTCGTCGCCGGGGGATTCGTCGCGCGTCGTCGCCACCAGCTCCCAGCCCTCGGCGCCGCGGCGATTGAGCTCGGCCTTGATCGGATCCGTGGCGGCGCCGTGGCCCCACGCGACGGTGTAGATGTCGTACTCGAACTTCGCCATGGCGCGAGGCGACCATGCGTCCGCGCGAGGTGTCAATCGGCGCTCCCCGTGGAATCTTGAGCGGATCTTCGAATCTTGCTGGCGTTGTCGATGGGGTGATGGATAGTGAGAGGAGTGAAGCGGTGGTGGCTCCTCGCGGCGGCGGTTGCGTGCGCGGGGGCATGTCGCGACGGCGGCGAGGCGGGCGCCCCCGCGGGGCCGAACATCGCGATCGCCGCGCCGCCGATCGCGCCACCGAAGCCCGCGCCGCCGAAGCCCGCGCCGCCGCCGAAGCCCGCGCCGCCCGCACCGGCGACGAGCTGGACGTTCGTCGCGTTGTCGGACCTGCACATCCCGAACAACGCCGAGGCCGCGGCGACCGTGAAGGGCCTCATCGCCGCCGTCGTCGAGATGAAGCCGCGCGCGGTCGTCATCACGGGTGACTTCACGAACGGTGCGGCGAGCGGCGGCGTCAACCCGCGCTGGTGGCCGGCGGTGCTCGCGGCGCTCGAGCCGCTGCGCGCGGCGAAGATCCCGGTGCTCCCCGTCGCCGGCAACCACGACAGCTACGGCTTCGCGCAGAAGAAGGCCTATCACGACGCGTGGGGCGACCTGAAGGCGTGGACGCCGGGCCTCGAGCTCAAGTCCGACAGGGCGACGCTCGGCCCCGACGGCAAGCCGGAGCTGTCCGTCGCGCGCGTGCCGTTCAGCTACAGCGTCGACATCGACGGCGTGCACTTCGCGCTCACGCACATCGTGACGCAGCACCTCGAGGCGCCGGTCGCCGCGTGGCTCAAGGCGGACCTCGCGTCGGCGCGCGCGGCGAAGGCGCGCCTCGTGTTCGGCCACGTGCCGCTCGCGTCGGTGATCCGCCCGCCGAGCAAGCAGTTCCTGCGCACGTTCGGCCCGCTGCTCGAGGAGGGGCTCGTCGACCTGTCGATCTACGGGCACGAGCACGTCGTGTGGGACGACAACGTGCAGCTGCGCGCGATGCAGCTGCGCCAGGTCCTCGTCGGGTGCAGCTCCGGCTTCTACAACTTCGGGCCGTCGCGCGAGGCGATGGCGCGCGCCGGGTGCGCGCCCGAGAAGGGCAAGGACGCGACCTTGCGCTGCAGGATGCCGAACACCGGCGGCGAGTTCCAGCTCCAGCTCACCAAGCGCAAGCGGATGATCCAGCACTACAAGAACAGCTTCACGCTGTTCTCCGTCGACGACGGCAAGATCACGGTCACGCCGATGACGATCGACGCCGTCGGCAAGCCGATGCCGTTCTACCTCGCGCGCGAGTAGCTCAGTCGCACGTGCCGGGCATGGCGGCGATCCACGCGCGGATCAGCGCGGCGCCCTCGGCGTACACGAGGTTGCGGCCGAGCTCGGGCATCTTGATCTCGGACTTCGTCGACTCGATGCGGAACAGCATGATCGACTCGTCGGGTCGCCCGGGGACGATCGCGTACTTGCGCCCGCCGCTGCCGTTGCCCGCGGCGACCGGCGGCTTGCAGATGCCCAGCGCCGTCTGATCCGTCGCGGCGAGCTCGAGGAACAGGCCCGACGTGCGCGCCGGGCCGCGCTCGTTGTGGCAGTTCGCGCAGTTGATGTCGATCCACGCGCGGGCGCGCGCGTCGAGCGTGCCCGTCGACGGATCCATCGCGTCGGGCGCGCGCGGCCACATGTCCGCCGGCGGCGCGCCGGCGAGCACGCCGCGATCGACGAGGTCCTGCAGCTGGTTCGCGATGCCGCTGCCCTCGGGGCCGGGGCGGTTGAGGTGGCGCGCCTTCCAGCCGAGCGTGTCGAGCACCTTGTCGTGCTCCGCGTGGCAGTTCTTGCACTGGTTCTTGTTCGGCACGCCGTACGCGTTCGCGAGCTGCGCGCCGTCGTCGTGGATCCACGTCGCGTCGAGCGTGGCGCCGGCGGCGGCGAGGTGCGCGTCGCCGGTGTCGTCGTAGACGTACGCGGCGCCGGTCCACTTGTCCGGACCGCGGACGAGCAGGCGCGTCTCGAGGAGGCGGCGGCCGAGCGCCGGATCGCGGCGGTCGTGCGCGTAGGCGAACGTCTTCACGAGGACCGTGCCCTCCGGGAGGGCGAGCGCGTCGTCGTCGCGCCACCCGATCGTCGCGCCGGGCGGGACGAAGATGAAGCGCGTCTTGTCGGCGTAGTCGGAGAACAGCGGCGTGTTGACGTCGTACGGGATCACGCCGGCGGCGGGGCGCTGCGCCGCGAGGTCCTCGAACAGCCGGTACTCCGAGAGCGTGCGGCAGAACGTGCCGCTCGGATCGATCGCGGGCTCGCCGCCCGGCGGCAGCACGCAGTCGGGCTGGTCCTCGCCGCCGCACGCGGCGAGCGCGGCGAGCGCGGCGAGGAGCGCGCGTCTCACAGAGAGACCCCGGGGAGCGGTGGGTGCGTGCAGTCGTGCGGCGTCAGCGTGATCGCCGGCTTCGTGGCGTCGTTGAGCGGCCACGCGAGGTTGATGAAGTCGGCGTCGCCGTTGTTCTTGATGCAGATCCTGTCCTCGGGCGGGTACTCGCCGGCGGGCGCGCGCACGGGGTCGAGGGCGCCGTCCCACGCGATGTCGGGCACGATGTACGGCCCGTTCGGGTACAGCTCGCCGAGCGCCGAGATCATGAGCGCGCCGAGCGGGCCGGTCGGCGCGTCGCTCGTACCCGAGAGGACGTTGTCGTGGATGTAGATCGCCGTCGGGTACGCGTCGTAGGTGACGTCGGTGAACGTGCCGATCGGGATGTAGCTGATCATGCCGACGTTGATCGACTTGTGATCGGAGATCGTGTTGTTGAACACCTCGACGCCGTGCGCCGCGAGGAGCGCGATGCCGGTGCCCGTCGGGACCATGCCGACGATGTTGCCGCTCGGCGCGAAGTTCTCGGTGTTGTTGTCGAAGATCTGGTTGTCGAACACGCGCGTCGCCGCGCCGTTCTTGACCTGCAGGTCGGGGAGGTTGAACACCAGGACGCCGCCGGTGTTCTTCGTCGCGACGTTGTCGTGGACGTCGGCGTGCGTCGTGTTCTCGATCTCGATGCCGGCGACGTTGAGCTCGGCGCGGTTGCGGCGCACGACGACGTTCTCCGACTGGCCGACGTAGATGCCGGCGTCCGACGCGCCGATCACCTTGCTGTCCTCGATGATCACGTCCTTGCACTGCACGGGGTACAGGCCGTAGGCGCCGTTGCCGCTGTTCGGGCCGCGCGTCCACTCGACGCGCGTGCGCTGGATCGTCACGCCGACCGAGCCGAGCAGCTTGAGCGCGTCGCCGGGCGAGTCCTCGAAGCCGATGTCGCGCACGGTGATGTTGTTCGACGTGACGAGCAGGCCCTGCGGCCCGCGCTTCTGGTTCGCGAACGACAGCGTCGTCGCGTCGGCGCCGGCGCCCTTGACGGTCACGCCGTCGACGTCGAGCGACAGGTCGACGTCGATCTGGAACGTGCCGGCGGCGAACGCGACGGTGCCGCCCTCGGGGACGTCGAGGAGAGCCGTCTGGATCTCCTCGGTCGTCGCACCTTCGTTCACCGCGATGCACGCGCCGCTGACGCCCTCGCAGGGGTCGCTGGAGCAGGCGGCGAGGGGGATCAGGGCCGCGAACAGGAGGGAGCTCTTCGACGACATGCGATGCGGATCGCTCATCCGATCGCAGCGCGCAAGGGAAATGCGCCGGGCCTGGTGATCGGCGGCGGCCGTGTGTTGCGACGTGGGTTCACAACCTACGGCCGCGACGGGAGGCGGAGCGCGGCGGTGATCAGCTGCACGGCCTGCTTCCGGTACCCGGCGGCGTCGGGGCCGATCGCACCCTCGGCGAGCGCGTGGATCTCGGACCACGACAGGTCGCCGCGGTACTTCGAGTCGCGCAGCTTCATGCCGAACGCGGCGATCGCGGCGGCCCAGCGGTAGTCGTCGGAGGTCGCGGCGGCGGCGGTGCTCGCGACGGTGCGCGACAGGAGCTTCGACGCCGCGCCCTGCGGCTCCTTGTAGCGGACCTTCACGGTCATCAGCTCGTCGGCGCTCGCGGCCGGAGTCGCCGGCACCGGCGGGCGCTGGTACTTGAGCGGGTCGACGTTCGCCGCACCCGGGACGTCGAGGCCCGCGGGGATGATCTCGTACAGCGCGGTGACGGCGTGACCCGCGCCGATCTCGCCGGCGTCCTTCCCGTCGTCGTTGAAGTCCTGGTGGGCGAGGACGCGGTTCTCGTAGCCGATCAGGCGATAGCCCGCGACCGCCGTCGGGTTGAGCTCGACCTGGAGCTTCACGTCCTTCGCGACGGTGACGAGCGTGGCGCCCGCCTGCGCGACGAGCACCTTGCGCGCCTCGAACAGCGAGTCGATGTACGCGTAGTTGCCGTTGCCCTTGTCGGCGAGCATCTCCATCGTCGCGTCCTTGACGTTGCCGGTGCCAAAGCCGAGCACGGTGAGGAACACGCCGTGCTCGCGCTCCTTCTCGATGAGGCGCGTCAGGTCACCCTCGCTCGTCGTGCCGACGTTGTAGTCGCCGTCGGAGCACAGGATCACGCGGTTGATGCCGCCGGGCAGAAAGCTCCCGCGCGCGGTGTCGTACGCGAGCTGGATGCCGGCGCCGCCGTTCGTCGAGCCGCCGGCCGCGAGGCGGGCCAGCGCGTCGCGGATGTCGTCCTTGCGCGCGCCGCTCGTCGGCGGCAGCACGAGCCCCGCCGAGCCGGCGTACACGACGATCGACACGTGGTCCTCGGGGCGCAGGTTGTCGACGAGCAGGCCGAGCGACTGCACGAGCAGCGGCAGCTTGTCGGGCGACGACATCGAGCCGCTCGTGTCGACGAGGAACACCAGGTTGCGCGGCGGCACCTTCGCCGCGGCGATCTCCGGAGCCTGGAGGCCGATGCGCACGAGCTTGTGCCGCGCGTTCCACGGTGCGGGCCCGACCTCGGTGCTGATCGAGAACGGCTCGCCGGCGCGCGGCTCCGGGTAGCTGTACGTGAAGTAGTTGATCATCTCCTCGATGCGGACGGCGTCCGGCGGCGGTAGCTGGTGCTGTGCCAGGAAGCGCCGGACGTTCGCGTACGACGCGGTGTCGACGTCGATCGAGAACGTCGACAGCGGGTCGTCGAGCGTGCGCTTGAACGGGTTGTCGACGAGGTGCTTGTACGCCTCGGTGTCGGGCCGGCCGGCCTCGCCGGTGACGTCGCCGCCCGCGGGCTGGTTCCAGTTGCCCTTGCCGCCGACCGCGAGCCGGAGCTGCGCGCCGTCCGCGCGGACGGCCCAGCCGAGCGCCGCCTTCCCCGAGATCTCGTCGTTCTCCAGCTTGCGCGGCGTCGTGCTCGGCGCCGCGACCGGCGTGGCGTCGTCCTGCGCCGCGCGGCCGAGGAGGGCGACGGTGAGCGCGGCCGCGGCGGCGCCGGTGCCGGCGAGGAACCAGACGCGGCGGGCGCGGCGCGGCGGTGGTGCGGCGGCGGCCTTGTGGAGGATGCGGCGGCGCTGGAGGTCGTCGAGCGCGAGCGGCGGCTGCGCCTTCAGCTCGGTCTCGATCGCGCCGATCGCGGTGCGCAGCTCGGCGACGTACGCGCGCGCCTCGGGGCTGTCGTCGAGGATGCGCTCGAGCTCGACGCGCTCGAGGTCGCTCAGCTCGCCGAGGACGTACGCGGTCCACTTCGGGTCGTCTTCATCGATCTTCATCATCGGGATCCCTCCGCGGCGCGCGCGGCGGGGCGCGACAGCTCGGCGAGGTGAGCGCGGATCTTCTTGACCGCGGTGTGGAGGAGGACGCCGACGTGCGTCACCGAGTGACCGGTGATCTCGGCGATCTCCTGGTAGGACAGCCCGCCCTGGAAGCGGAGGTACACGGCCTCCTGCTGGCTCTCGGGCAGCGTCTCGAGGATCTTCATGACCTGGCCCGCGTCCTCGCGCTGCTGCGCGATCGCGGAAGGATCCGGCCCCGCTTCGTGGGCGAGCTCGGGCGCGGCATCGCTGGCGACCATCTCCACGCGTGTCTCCTTTCGGCGCAGGTCGATCGCCCGGTTGCGGCACACGCGGAACAGCCACGCGGCGAGGTGTGCCTCGACGTCCGTCCGGCGCTGTTGGCACAGGGACAAGAACGTCTCCTGCACGATGTCCTTCGCGCGTTCGTCGTCGCGGAGCAGCCGGGCGGCGAAGCGCAGGAGCGGCACCTCGAAGCGCTCGAGCGCCTCGGCGATCCACCGCGCTGTGACCTCGTCGTCCATCGGTCGAACCTGCGAAGGTGACAGCGTGCGAGCGCGCCGTTTCTTAGCGGCTTTTTTCGCCCTGTGGATACAATGACATATCGGCTCGCTGTTCTCCTTCGGCCTACCGCCCTCGCTCGGCAAGGACCCCGTGTGGGAGGTCGCGCGCGAGCTCGCGGACCTCTTGCACGCGTCGCGCTTCACGACGATCGTGCCGTTCACGAAGTACGACGCGCTCCAGCAGGCGCTGCTCGACGGGACGATCGACGCCGCGTGGGGCCCGCCGTTGATCTGTGCGCGCGTCGAGGCCGCGGGCGGCACCGTCGCGCTGCGCGGCGTGCGCGGCGGCCAGGTCACGTACCGCTCGGCGCTGCTCGCGCGCGGCGCCGATCAGTTCGACATCACCACGCTGTCGGCGGGCGCGTTCCGCCCGCGCGCCGTGTGGGTCGATAGCTGGTCGATGGCCGGCTACCTCCTGCCGCGCGCCCGCCTGCGCGCCGCCGGCATCGACCTCGCCGCGGGGCTGCTCACCGAGCGCACGCTCGGCTCGTACGCCGCGTGCCTCGAGGCCGTGAACGCGTACGAGGCCGACCTGTGCGCGTCGTTCGTCGGGCCGCGGACGATCGATCAGATCTGGGGTGGCAAGGCGGCGCGCCTGAAGGTGATCGCGCTCACCGACGAGATCCCGAACGACGGCATCGTGTTCTCGCCGGTGCTCGCCCGCGACCGCGTCGTCGAGCTGCTCGCGCAGCTGCACGGCGTGCTCGCGAGCCACCAGGCGCACGCGGTGTTCGCCCAGCAGCTCCACGTCGACGGTTTCGAGCGCCCGCCGCGCGACACGTACGCGCCGCTCCTGGCGATGATCTGATCAGTCGTCGCCGTCGCGATCGCCGTCGCCGGCGCCGCGATCGATGGGCGGGCTGATCGTGGCCTTCGGCGAGCGCTCGGCGAGGTAGAGACGCGCCTTCTCGAGCGAGGCCTCGTCGGGGAAGCGCAGCGGCACGAGCCGGCCGTCGTCGAGCTCGACGCCGAGGACGTGCGTGCGCGGCGTGACGAGCTTCAGGATCAGCGTCACGCGCTCGGGCGAGGCGAGCACGTCGTCGACGACGTCGGGCCCGACGAACTTCATGCTGCGGTAGCCGACGAACAGCCACAGCGGGATGAACATCACGCCGACGAGCGCGAGCGACGTCCACGAGCCGGTCGCGATGCAGATCGCGGCGAGCGCGACGGTCAGCGCCGACATCGCGACGGCCGCCAGGCGGTAGTGGCGGCGCGAGGCCTCGTAGCTCGCCCGCAGGGCGGTGACCATCGGCCGATCGAGTGCGAGGTCTTCGCTCATCCGTTGCCGCGAGAGTAGACCAATCTCCACCCGCGGCTATGATGGCGGTGCGTGCGTCGCGTCGCACTCATCGTCGCCGGCGTGATCGGGCTGTGGATCGCGGTCCTGGTCGCGGCCGGCGCGCTGTACGCCGGGCGCGCCGCGGACCAGGTCGGCGAGCGGCTGGCGGAGTCGATCCAGGGCACCTACCGGATCGGCGACAGCTCGCTCGCGCTCGTGCGCGGCCGGTTCGCGCTGAGCGACCTCCACGTCGGGCGCGACGACGAGGTCGGCAGGCTGTCGCTCGACGTGCGCGACGTCGCGTGCGACCTCCCGCCGCTCGGGCTCGCGGCGGTGATGCGCATGTGCCGCACGCTCGAGGTGAGCGGCGTCGACCTCGAGGTCTCGACGATCGCGCTGTTCCAGCTGAAGAAGCCCCGGCGGCCGCCGCTGCGCGCGGATGCGATCGTCGTCGACGACGCGAAGATCGCACTCGCGCCGTCGGCGCTCGTCCCCGGGAGCGGCGCGATCGGCGTCGCGATCGTGCACGCGGAGGCAGGGCCGACGCGCCTGGTGACGCCGCTGTCGTGGCTGTTCGCGCTGCGCGCCATGGACGCCCAGCTGTCGCTGCCGGCGGGCATCGCGATCCGCCTGACGTACCGCGACGGCATGCTCGCCGCGCAGGGCAGCCTGTTCGGCGCCCGGCCGGTGCGCGTGCCGATCTCGATCCCGCCCGCCGACGAGCACGCCGACGCGCGCACGCAGCTGCGCACGCTCGCGCGGCTCGGCGTCACCGTCGCGACGCAGCTCGTCGCGGCGCGCGCCAAGGACTGGCTGCGCGATCAACTCGGCCTGTGAGCTCGGAGCTAGCC
>JAHBVW010000067.1 GCA_019637375.1 Deltaproteobacteria bacterium
CGCACGCTCGAGGCGGCGGCCGACGCGGCGTGGCTCGCGCGCGCCTGCGCGATCGCGTCCTCGACCATGCGGTCCTGCTCCGCCTTGTCCTTCCAGCGCTCCTGCACGTCGGGCGCGAGCGTGTCGACGGGATCGAAGTACAGGAAGTAGCCGGGCTTCACCGACGGTGCCGCGAACACCGAGATGCCGGTGGTGCGGTCGTAGTGCTCGAAGCTGTGCGCGACGCGCTTGCCGCCGCCGCCGGGCGCGTCGACGACGAACGTCGGCGTGTGGAAGCCGGCCGTCGTGCCGCGCACGGCCTTCTCGATGTCGAGCGCGGTCTGCAGCGTCGTGCGCAGGTCCTCGACGCCCTTCACGAGGTCGTGCACGTACACGTAGTACGGCTGCACCTGGCAGTGACCGAGGCGCTTCACGAGCAGCTGCATCGTCGCGATGCCGTCGTTGACGCCGCGCTGGAGCACGCTCTGGTTGCGCGTGATGATGCCGCGCTCGAACATGCCGTCGAGCGCGCGCTTCGTGATCGCGGTGATCTCGTTCGGGTGGTTGAAGTGCGTGTGGAGGACGACTTCCTTGTGCAGCTTGCGGCCGCGCTCGACGACGCCCGTCAGCGCGTCGACCCACTCGTGATCCGTGATCAGCTTCATCGGCATCACGGCCGGACCCTTGGTCGCGAAGCGGATGCGCCGGATGTTCGGCAGCTCGAGGAGGCGGTTGCCGATCAGCGTGATCTGCCGCGCCTTCAGCTGGTAGCTGTCGCCGCCCGAGACGACGATGTCCTCGAGCTCGGGCCGCTCGGAGATGTAGCGGAACGCGCGCTCCCAGCGGTCCTCGGTCGCCTTCAGCGACACCTTCTCGACCTCGTCGGTGTCGATGCCGACGGCGTAGCTGCGCGTGCAGAACCGGCAGTACACCGGGCACGTGTCGAGCGCGAGGAACAGCGCCTTGTCGGGATAGCGGTGCGTGAGGCCCGGGACCGGCGCGTCGGCTTGCTCGTGGAGCGAGTCGAGCGTCAGCTTCGGGTGATCGGGCAGGAGGCGCGACGCGACCGGCACGAACTGCCGGCGCAGCGGATCGTTGTACGCGTCCGACCAGTCGATCAGCGACAGGAGGTACGGCGACACGCGGATCGACATCGGCGAGCGGCGGAAGCCGTCGGAGACGTCGTCGTAGAAGCTCTGCGGGACCAGGTGCTGGACCGCCTGCAGCAGCTTCTGCGGGTTCGTGATCGTGTTCTTCGCCTGCCACGTGTGGTCGAGGAACGTGGCCTCGTCGACGAGGCGGTACGCCGGGATGCGCTGCCAGAACGCACCGTCGAGGAGCTGGCGGTGGTGCAGCGTCGACGGGTCGATCGTCGGCTTCAGGTGCTTGATGGGCCCGGTCGTCTCCGGGGCGATGGCTCCGGGCGTCTCGCCGAGCAGCTTCAGCTGGGTGTCCATGGGGTCCTCTCCGAGTTCAACGTCACGGGGTGGTCGTGTCGAGCGAGCGACCTACCGGACGTCGGGCTGGTGCGGGACGGACCCCAGGTACCACATGGAACATCGATAACATGCCCCGGGCCCGCGACAAACCCCCGACGCGCGGCTCAGGGCGCGGTGCCGCTCATGATCGCCTCCATGCGGCGCTGCAGGTCGTTGCTCTGATCGGGCGTGAGCCGCCCGGCGCAGTGGATGACGTCCCGGCCCGCGGTCGCGGCGTCGAAGCACGCGAGCGTCTCGGGCGTCCACCCCATCTCGCGGCAGCTCGCGGCCGCCGCGTGGCGCACGTCGTCGACCTTGTTCCTCAGCTGCGGGACGCGCTGGAGCTCGTCGTACGCGAGCTCGAAGGCGCGCGCCATCGAGGCATCGCACGGCGACGGCGTGTTGCGCGGGCGCCACGCCGGGTTCGAGCCATCCGGTGTCTGCTCCGGCGGCGGCTCCACCACCGCCGCCACGCCGGGCGCCTCCGGCGTCGCGTGCCAGCAGCCGCCCACCACGAGAGCTACGAGAGCTACGAGGAGCACGTTCCGCATCGTCGTCGATGGTTACACGTCTGAAGGCGGCCTGGGATCTGCGAAGGATCTCGGAGGCTTGCGCACCGACGTCAGCGGCGCCGGAGCCGGACGGGCGCGTCGGGGTTCGCCGGCGGGACGGCGATCGCGAGGCCGGCCGACGGTGAATCGCCGCACTCGGAGCCGCGATCGCGCGTGACCTGCGCGCGCAGCGCGAGGCTGTGGTCGATCCACGCGGCCTGCACGTCGGGGTCGACGGCGAGGTCGCGCAGCGTCTCGCGCAGGATCTGCATGCGCCGTTCGAACTGCCCGCCGAAGATCAGGTGGCCGGCGTGCGCGGTGCGCATCGGGCGCCCGGCGTAGGTCACGTTCGGCGCGCCGAGGAGCGCGGCGATCAGCTCCCACTCGCGATCGACGAGCCGGCGCCGGTCGGACTTCGCGAACATGAAGCCGATCATCACGTCGGCGACGACGCGACGGTAGAACTCGGTGATCGCGGCGCGCAGCGCGTCGCCGCCGATCCGGTCGAACAGCTCCGCCGACTTCATCGTGAAGTCCTGCGTACCATGTTCAGGCGCGCGCGACCTCGACGGATTGGCCCGACAGCACGCTCGTGCCCGACAGCTCGTCGATGACGGCCGGATCGTTGATGTCGTTGACGCTCGCACCGGCGTGCGCCGCCGCGACGCTGAGGCGCGCGCCCGCGCGATGGTGCCCCCAGCCGTGCGGCACGCTGACGACGCCCGGCATCATCGCGTCGGTCAGCTCGACGGGGAGCTCGATCGCGCCGGCGCGCGTCGACACGCGGGCGGTCGCACCGTCGGCGAGCCCGCGCGCCGCGGCGTCGGTCGGGTGGATCAGCAGCGTGCAGCGCGTCGGACCCTTCACGAGCCGCGCGCTGTTGTGCATCCACGAGTTGTTGCTGCGCAGGTGGCGGCGCCCGATCATCACGAGCCCACCGCCGCCGGGTGCCGCCCACGTCGCCCACTTGCGCTCGAGGCGGGGCAGGTCGGCGAGGTACTCGGCCGGCGCGAGGTGCAGCTTCTTGTCGGCCGTCGCGAGGCGCTTCGGGAAGCGCGGCTCGAGCGCGCCGAGGTCGAGCCCGTGCGTCGCGGCGCGCAGCTTCTTCATCGACAGCCGGTGCGGGCCGAGGCGCAGCGCGGCGTCGAGGATCGCCTCGGGCCCGAGCTTGTGCAGCGCCTTCTCGACGAGCCGCTTCGCCGGGCCGAGCCGGCGCATCGGGCCGAGCCGCGTCCACAGCCCGAGGCAGATCTCCCAGTCGTGGCGCGCATCCGCGGGGCGCTCGAACAGCGGCGGCGAGTAGCGCGCGACGTTGCGCACCGCGAACGCGTTGAGCGCGAGGTCGTAGTGCGAGCGCTCGAGCGGCGACGTCGGCGGCAGGATCACGTGCGCGAACCGCGTCGTCTCGTTGAGGTACATGTCGATCGAGACCATGAAGTCGAGCCCGGCGAGCGCCTTCTCGAGGCGCGGGCCGCCCGGCGCCGACAGCACGGGGTTGCCGGCGCTCGTGATGAGCGCGCGGATCTGATCGCGCCCGCCGACCTCGATCTCCTCGGCGAACGCCGTCATCGGCAGCTCGCCGCCGAACTCCGGCTTGCCGCTGACCCGGCTGCGCCACCTGCGGAAGCCGCCGTCGAAGCCGAGCCGGTCCGCGAGCGGCAACGGATCGACCGCCGGCGTCGTGAACATGAGGCCGCCGACCTCGTCGAGGTGACCCGTGAGCGCGTTGATCGCGTAGACGAGCCACGCCGCGAGCCCGCCGAACTCCTGCGTGCACACGCCGATGCGCCCGTACAGGACCGCGCGCGGCGTCGCGGCGAGCGTGCGCGCGAGGTCGCGAATGTCCTCGGCGGCGACACCCGTGATCGCGGCCGCGCGCTCGGGCGGCCACGCCATCGCCGCGGCGCGCAGCTCGTCGAGCCCGGAGGCCGGGTGGCGGCCGAGCTGCACCCGGTCCTCGGCGAACAGCGTCGCGATCATCGCGAGCAGCAGCACGGCGTCGGTGCCGGGGCGCAGGAACAGGTGCCGGTCGGCGCGCTCCGCCGTCTCGGTGCGGCGCGGATCGACGACGATCAGCTTGCCGCCGCGGTCGCGGATCGCCTTCAGGCGCGAGCGCACGTCGGGCGCGGTCATCAGGCTGCCGTTCGACGCGAGCGGGTTCGCGCCGATGCAGACCATCAGGTTTGTGCGGTCGATGTCGGGCACCGGCATCAGCAGCTGGTTGCCGAACACGAGCAGCGCCGCGAGCATGTGCGGCAGCTGATCGAGCGACGTCGCCGAGTACTGGTTGCGCGTGCCGAGCGTGCGCAGCAGCAGCTGCCCGTACGTGAGGAGGCCGAGGTTGTGCGCCGTCGGGTTGCCCTGGTACACGCCGAGCGCGTGCGGGCCGTAGGTGCGGCGCACCTCGCCGAGCCGCGCCGCCGCGAGGTCGAGCGCCTCGTCCCACGGCGCCTCGCGCCAGCGCGTGCCCTCGCGGATCATCGGGCGGCGCAGGCGGTCCGGATCGTCGTGCAGGTCGGCGAGCGCCGTCGCCTTCGGGCAGATGTAGCCCCGGCTGAACTCGTCGGCCTCGTCGCCGCGCACCGCGACGACGCGGTCGCCGTCCACCGTCACCTCCACGCCGCAGCCGGCCTCGCACAGCGTGCAGCTCCTGTAGTGCGTCGTCGTCGCCGTCGTCGTCGCCATCGTCGTCGCCATGGGGAACCATAGCCCGCGGGTGTACGGGCGGAGCAACTCGCATTCGTCCCCGTCGAGGATCGCGGTGTGCGGCGCCGAGGGCTCGCGTCGCGCACGGATCCGTACCCTCCCCGGGTGTTTCCCCGTCGCCGCACGGTCTATGCTCGCAGGGAGACCGCATGGCGGCAAACGAGCTGACGATCGCGCAGCTGCTCGCGCAGCACCCGTGGCCCGCGCCGTGGGCGAGCGAGAAGCACGTCGAGAGGCTGTGGGTCTACGACCTGCCGGGCAAGCCCGAGGCGCTGTGGCCGTTCATCTCCGACACGTCGCGCATGAACCGCGCGCTCGGCACCGCCGAGATGACCTTCAGCGAGCGCGACGGCAAGCGCTACGGCACGGCGAAGCCCGGCGGTGTGCGCCACGAGTGGCAGGAAGTCCCGTGGAACTGGGTCGCGAACCAGTGGCTGACGTCGCTGCGCGTCTACGAGCGCGGCTTCTTCAAGGCGATCTGGTCGATCCACCTGCTCGAGGAGATCCCGACGGGCACGCGCTACTACGTGTACTTCGGGACCGTGCCGCGCAGCGCGCTGTCGACGGCGGCGATCCGCCTCGGCTTCCCGTCGATCAAGCGCGCGTACGACCGCGTGCTCCCGGCGCTCGCGGCGCAGCTCGACCGCGCGCGGCCCGCGGTGCTGCAGCTGCCGCCGCCGGCGCTCACCGACGCCGCGGCGGAGCGGCTGCGCACGCAGCGCGAGGCGCTCGTCGCGCGCGGCCTGCCGCCGGCGTGCGTCGACGCGCTCGTCGACTGGATCCGCACCGGCGACGACGCCGACCTGCACCGCATCCAGGTCCGCGAGCGCGCGCGCGTGTGGAAGCTGCCGGAGAAGGACCTCCTGCGCGTGGCGCTGCACGCGACGCGCGCGGGCCTGCTCGCGCTGTCGTGGGACACCGTGTGCCCGCACTGCCGCGGCGTGCGCGACGAGAACAAGTCGCTGCAGGACCTGCAGGCGGAGTCGCACTGCGAGGTCTGCCGCATCGACTTCAAGACGGACACGCAGGAGTCCGTCGAGGTCACGTTCCGCGTACACCCGTCGATCCGCGACATCCCCGTGGTGCTGTACTGCAGCGCCGAGCCGGCGCGGAAGGACCACATCCGCGTGCAGTGGACCGTGCGGCCCGGGGAGAAGGTCGAGCTGGTGCCGCGGCTCGCGCCCGGGCGCTACACGGTGTGGCGCGAACGTCGCGGCGGCTGGTACCTGGACGTCGACGCCGACGAGCACGATGGCGAGGAGCACGTGCGCTGGGTCGCGCACCCCGAGGGCCACGTCGTGAAGGCGCGCGCCGGCGCGACGTTCGAGATCGTCCACGACGACAAGATCGACGGCACCTACACGATCGAGCGCGCCACCTGGAGCGACCACGCGCTGCGCGCCGGCCAGCTGCTCGGCCTGCAGGAGTTCCGCGACCTGTTCTCCGAGGACTACATCGGCGCGAACGTCCAGCTCGCCGTCGGCGAGCAGACGCTCCTGTTCACCGACGTCGTCGGCTCGACGGCCTTCTACGCGTCGCGCGGCGACCCCGCCGCCTTCATCGAGATCAAGCGCCACTTCGACGAGGTGTTCGCGATCGTCGCCGAGTTCCGCGGCGCCGTGGTGAAGACGATCGGCGACGCCGTCATGGCCACGTTCATCGACCCCGTCGACTCGCTGCGCGCCTCGAAGAAGATCCACGAGGCCTTCCACCCGCGGCGCGAGGACACGCCGATCCGCCTGCGCATCTCGCTCAACACCGGCCCGTGCATCGCCGTGCGCCTCAACGCCAACGCCGACTTCTTCGGCGGCACCGTCAACGTCGCCGCCAAGCTCCAGGCGCTCGCCGAGAGCTACCAGATCGCGATGAGCGACGACACCTACAACGGCCCCGGCGTCGCCGCCTACCTCGCCGAGCAGAACGCCGACCTCGAGGCGCTCGAGTACGCCTCCAAGGCCCTGAAGGCCCCGGTCGGCGTGCGCCGCTGGACGCTCTTTCGCGAGTAGCGGATCAGGGGCCGGCGATCGCGGTGTCGCCGCGCAGCGCGCGATCGAGCATGCCGGTCACGAACGCGCGCGAGCGGCTGCCGATGACGCGGCCGACCTCGGTGCCGTCGCGCAGGAAGACGAGCGTCGGCAGGGAGCGCACGTTGAAGCGCGCGGCGAGCTCGAGCTCCCGGTCGGCGTCGATCGCGGCGATGCGCGCGCGGCCCGCGTACTCGGCGGCGAGGGCGACGAGGATCGGCTCCATGACGCGGCACGGCGGGCAGCGCTCGGCGCCGAAGTCGAGCACGGTGACGCCGGGCGCGCCGGCGACCGTCGAGAACCCGGCGAGGTCGACGGAGGGGAGGGGAGCGTGAGGGTGGGCGTGTGACATGCCGGGACAGGTCGCGAGTCGCGTGGGAATGACACGTATTGCGACTATGCTCCGCGCCATGAACAGGCCCCTCGCCCTCGCCCTCGTCGCCGCGTGCTCGGGAGGCGCGAAGGCGCCGTCGCCGCAACCTCCGGTGGACAAGCCCGTCGCCGGCGCGCCGAAGGAGGCGCCGCCCGACGCGACGCCGCCGCAGCTGCGGTTGCCCGACACCGTCGCGCCGCAGCGGGTGCGCGCCGAGCTCGCGATCGATCCGGCGAGCGAGGACTTCACCGGCACGATCGCGTTCGACCTCGAGGTGAAGCGCGAGACGCGCGTCTTGTGGCTCAACGCCGACGAGGAGATCGCGGTCGACAAGGTCGTCCTCGAGGGCGGCGGCGGGCCGATCGCGGTCACGCAGGTGACCCCGAAGCCGAAGGAGTACCTCGGGCTGGTGCTGGCGCGCCCGCTCGCGGCGGGGACCGCGAAGCTGACGATCACCTACCGCGGCAAGCAGCACCGCAACGACGGCACCGGCATCTACACCGCGCAGGAGGCGGGGGACTGGTACGCGTTCACGCAGTTCGAGGCGACGGACGCGCGCGAGGCGTTCCCGTGCTTCGACGAGCCGTCGTTCAAGGTGCCGTGGACGATCTCGATCCGCACGAAGAAGGAGCTGGCCGCGTTCTCGAACACGCCGATCGCCTCCGAGAAGGACGAGGGCAACGGCCAGAAGCTGGTGACGTTCGCGGAGACGCGCCCGCTGCCGAGCTACCTCGTCGCGTTCGCCGTCGGGCCGTTCGACGCCGTCGACGCCGGCAAGACGCGCGCCGGCAAGCCGATCCGCATCGTCGTGCCGCGCGGACGCGGCGGCGACGTCGCCTACCCCGTCGAGGCGACGCGCCCGATCGTCGATCTCCTCGAGGACTACTTCGGGATGCCGTACCCGTACGAGAAGCTCGACCTCGTCGCGGTGTCGGTGTTCAACGCCGGCGCGATGGAGAACCCGGGCCTCGTCACGTACCGGCAGGGCATCCTCGTGACGAAGCCCGCCGAGATGACGCTCGGCAAGAAGAAGTCGTTCGCGATCGTCACGGCGCACGAGCTCGCGCACCAGTGGTTCGGCGACTACGTGACGCTCGCGTGGTGGGACGACACGTGGCTCAACGAGTCGTTCGCGAGCTGGATGGAGACGAAGATCGTCGAGAAGTTCAAGCCCGAGTGGGAGATCGACGTCGAGCGCGTCGAGGGCAAGGCGAGCGCGATGGGCTCGGACAGCCTCGACTCGGCGCGCGCGATCCGCCAGCCGATCAAGAGCAACGACGACATCCACAACGCGTTCGACGGCATCACGTACGCGAAGGGCGAGGCCGTGCTGACGATGATCGAGCGCACGATCGGCCCCGACGTGTTCCAGAAGGGCGTGCGCGCGTACCTCGCGAAGCACGCGTGGGGCAACGCGACGTACGAGGACTTCGTCGCCGCGATGACGGGCGCCGCCGGCAGCGACCTGCGCAAGATGTTCGACAGCTTCGTGCTGCAGAGCGGCGTGCCGCTCGTGTCCGTCGAGCTGAAGTGCGAGGCCGGCAAGGCGCGCCTGGTGCTCGACCAGCGCCGCTACGTGCCGACCGGCTCGAAGATCGATCCGGACCGCACGTGGCACCTGCCGGTGTGCGTGCGCTGGGGGAGCGGCAAGGACACCGGCAAGCAGTGCACGACGATGACCGGCGCGCACGCGGAGCTCGAGCTGGCGGCGAAGGCGTGTCCCGACTGGGTGCTGCCGAACGATAGCGGTCTCGGCTACTACCGCATGCTGCCGAAGGGCCCGCTCCTCGACAAGCTGCTCGCCGTCGCGCCGAAGGCGCTGTCGCTGCCCGAGCGCGTCGGGCTCCTCGGCGACGTCGACGCGCTCGTGCGCAGCGGCGACGTCAGCAACGGCGTCGCGCTCGGCCTCGTCGAGACGCTCGCGAAAGACAAGAGCCGGCAGATCGTCGACGCGTCGATCGGCGTCGTCGCGGGCATCGACGAGATGGTGCCCGACGACCTGCGCCCGAACTACCAGCGCCTGATCAAGAAGCTGTACCGGCAGCGCGCGATCGACCTCGGGTGGACCGTGAAGAAGGGCGAGGACGACAACGTCAAGCAGCTGCGCCCGACGCTGCTCGCGCTCGTCGCCGACACGGGGCGCGACCCCGAGCTGATCAAGCAGGCGACGGCGCTGACGGCGAAGTGGTTCGACGACCACGCCGCGATCGATCCCGAGCTCGTCGGGGTCGCGCTGTCGGTCGCCGCGCGCTTCGGCGACCAGAAGCTGTTCGACCGCTTCCACGCCGCCGCGAAGGCCGCGAAGGACCGCGCCGAGCGCGGCCGCCTCCTCGGCGCGATGGCGGCGTTCGCCGACCCGAAGATCGTCGCGCAGGCGATGGCGATCACGCTGACCGACGAGTTCGAGCTGCGCGAGGCGCTCGGCCTCTTGCAGGGCGGCTTCGCCGAGCGCGCGACGCGCGAGTCCGCGTACAGGTTCATGCGCGACAACTTCGACGCGATCTCGAACAAGCTGCCCGAGGCGTACCGCCCGTACATGGCGTTCACGTTCGTGGCGCTGTGCGACGACGGGCGCAAGAAGGAGTTCGAGGACTTCTTCCGGCCGCGCATCGCGAAGCTCGACGGCGGGCCGCGCATCATGGACCAGGCGCTCGAGGCGCTCACGCTGTGCGCCGCGGCCCGCAAGGCGCAGACGCCGGGCGTGATCGCGTTCCTCAGGCGCCAGTAGTCACGCCGGCGGCGCCCACGGCCGACCGGTCTCGAGGTCGACGTGCGCGAACTTCACGCCCACGCGCTCGGGCCCGGCCGCGAGCTCGATCGTGCCGAACACGATCGGCAGCTGGAAGCGCCGCGGGCCCGCCGAGCCGGGGTTGAACACGGTGAGGCCGCGGTCCGCGCCGAGGAACGGCACGTGCGAGTGCCCGCACACGACGAGCTGCGCGTTCTCCTTGCGCGCGCGCTGCGCGACGTCGGCGCGCAGCTTCGGCCCGTACACGCCGATGTGCACGACGAGGATGCGCAGGCGCTGCGCCACGTCGATCACGAGGACGTCGGGCAGGTCGGGCGCGCGCGTGTCGATGTTGCCGCGGATCGCGTGGAGCGGCGCGATCGCGCGCAGCCCGTCGAGGACGCTCAGGTCGCCGATGTCGCCGGCGTGGAGGATCGCGTCGGGGGCGTAGGTGCGGAGCAGCTGCGGCGTCGCGGCGTGCGGCAGCGAGTGCGTGTCGGCGACGACCGCGAGGCGCAGCGTGCCGTCGTCGCGCAGCGGGATCGCGTCCGCGCGCGAGACGAGCTTGCCGGTGGCCGGGCCGTAGCGCATCTCCTCTACTTCTTCGCAGGCATCCGGATGCCTGTCACGGCCCACTTGTTGCCGCGGTACGCGCCGTAGGCGAGCGCCGCCTTGCCGACGAAGCTGATCGGGAAGCTCAGCCAGACGCCGATGGCGCCGAGGCCGAGCGTGAATCCGAGGATGTACGCGACGGGGACCTGCAGGAGCATCGTGATGAAGTTGATGCGCAGGCTCGTCATCGTCGCGCCCGACCCCTGGAGGAGGCCGACCATCGCGATGTGGATCGCGGCCGGCAGCATCGCGAGCCCGAGGAGGCGCATCCAGTCGATGGCGTGGGCCTCGATGCCCTCGCCCTGCTCTCCGAAGATCTGCACGAGTGGGTGCGCCGCGATCACGATGATCAGCGCGAGCACCGTCATGATCGTCACGCACAGGAACAGCGACGCGCGCACGACCTCGCGGGCCCGCGGCACGTCGCCCGCGCCGAGCGCCTGGCCGACGAGCGCGCCCGTCGCCTGCGCGATCGACAGGCCGGGCACGAAGGCGAGCGATTGCACGCGCATGCCGAGGCCGTGCGCCGCGACGGTCGCGTCGTCGATGTGGCCGAGCATGCCGATCGCGGCGAGGAAGCCGACGTTGAGCACGAGCATGTCGATCGCCGCCGGCCAGCCGATGCGCGACAGCTCGACGGCGAGCCCGCGATCGAGCTTCGCCGGGCGCAGCGTCGGCCGCAGGCCCGCGACCGTCCCGCGCCGCAGCACGACGATGAGGATGACGACGTTCAGCAACTGCGCCGCCACCGTCGAGATCGCCGACCCGGTCACGCCGAGCGACGGCGCGCCCAGGTTGCCGAGGACGAGCGCGTAGTTCAGCACCGCGTTGACGACGTTCGCGACGATCGCGCACACGAACGGGATCTTCGTGTTGCCGACGCCGCGCATGATGCCGGTGTAGAGCAGCGTCAGGTAGAAGAACGGCGTCCCGATCATGAGCGGGCGCAGGTAGTCCGCGCCGACCGACGCGACGACGTCCGACGCTCCGAGCACGGTCAGGATCCCGCGCGCCGCGATCGCGCCGACCACGCCGACGGTCACGCCGACGAGCGCGGTCAGCGTCGTCGCCTGCTGGATGATGTGGTTGACGCGGCTCGTGTCCTTGCCGCCGTACGCGCGCGCGACGAGCGCCACCGTCCCGACGAGCAACCCGAGCATCGCCACCATGAGCAGGAACACCACCTGCACCGAGTAGCCGAGCGCGGCGAGCGCGACCTTGGACTCCGGAAGGCGCCCGCACAGCGCCGAGTCCACGGCGAGCATGAGGACGTTCAGCGTGTTGATGCCGATGATCGGCGCGGACAGTCGCCAGAGTCGCAGCCGCGTCGACTCGGCAGGCACAGCTTGCTCCACAGCGCGTGCACCTTGGCACCCGCGCGCGTCGTCGGCGAGCGATCCGCGGGCCGTGATTCGACGCAATTCGCCGGCACGAACCCCTTGACGGGTGTGCGCCTACGCGTGGCGGGCGAGGAACTCGAGGATCGCCGGCGTCACGACGCCGGGGGACTCGACCTGCGGGTAGTGGCCGGTGTCGGGGAGCTCGACGACGTCGGGGTGCGGGACGAGCTCGCGGTAGCGGGCGACCGTGTGCGCGCCGGAGATCGGATCGAGGAGGCCGTTGATGAAGCGGAGCGGCACGGTGGCGGAGGTGAGCGCGCCGACCCAGCGCGCGCGGTTGCGGCGGCGCTCGGCGATGTAGCCGATGATCCGCGGCATGACGCGCGGGCCGTCGCTCTCGGTGACGAGCGCCCACATCGCGCGCAGCTCGTCGTCGGGGAGCGGGTGCGTGCCCCAGATGCGGCGCATGCTCGCGGCGAACGTGCGGTAGCTCGAGAGGCGCGCGACGAGCGGCCCGAGCGGGGATGCGAGGAGCTTCTGCGTGAGGAGCGCGCGGTGCGACTCGGGGAACAGGCCGCCGTTGAGGAGGCAGACGGAGGCGATGCGCGGCTCGTGGTCGTGGCGCTGGCGCGCGAGCAGCTCCTGCGCGACGGAGACGCCGTAGTCGTGCGCGACGAGGTGGTAGCGGGTCACGCCCTCGCGCGCGAGGAGCGCGCCGAAGATGTCGGCCTGCGCGAGGATCGAGTAGTCGAAGTCGCGCGGCTTCGCCGAGAAGCCGAAGCCGATCATGTCGAGCGCGAGGACGCGGTAGCGCGCGGCGAGCGCGTCCCACTGCGCGGCCCAGTCCCACGACGACGTCGGGAAGCCGTGCACGAGGAGGACCGGGTGCCCTGCCCCCGCGGCGCACGCGAAGATGCGGTGGCCGCGCCAGTCGAACGTGGTGCCCTGCGCGCGCCAGGCGTCGAGCGAGATCACGCGGCACCTCGCTTTCCGACGACGGCCCAGCCGAGCTCGGAGGCGATCGCGGTGGTGAGGCCGCCGGCGGCCGCGAGCCCGACGACGGTGAGCACCTCGCGGTCGGTGCCGGTGCGCGCCGCGAGCGCGAAGAAGCCGGCGACGCCGAGCGCACCGCCGACGGCGGCGGCGACGAGCGGGCGCACGCGCGCCGACGCCCCGACCGCGATGCCGGCGACGGCGCAGCCCGCGGCGATGCCGGCGAGGAGCAACGTGGCCTGGCGCGCGTAGCCCGTGAACGGCTGCACGACGTCGTCGATGATCTCCGGCTCCGGGATCTCGGCGCTGACGAACATGAACGTCGCGAGCGTGCCGAGCAGGCAGCCGCCGAACACGGACAGCGCGGCGTACGGGATCCACGGGAGCCACGACCGCGTCGCGGCCTCGCCGAACACGCGCTCGCCGACGAACGCGCCGAGCAGCGCGCCGACGACGCTCGTCGTGCCGACGGACCCGACGAACCGGCCGGGCTCGTCGGCGGCGACGGCCCACGCGGTCTCGCCGACGCTCGTCCCGGCGGCGATGCCGACGACGGTGCCGACGACGGCGATCGCCCCGAGCGTGGGCTCGATGATCGTGGAGCCGTGGCTCGTGCGCGCCGCGACGAAGCCGCCCGCGAACGCTCCCGCCGCGAGGAGCAGGTACGCGACGATCGCGCTCGGCTCGAGCACGGCGACGACCGACAGCCCCGCGAACAGTCCGCCTCCGACGAGGAAGTAGCCGAGGACGAGCGACGCGATCGAGAACCCGCGCATACGCGCGGCAGCCTACCGCGAGACGACGCGCGCTTGGGGGAGCCGATCCGAAGGACCCTCGGCGAGGCGCGCGACGAGGGCGGCCGCGGCGAGCAGGCCGACCGCGAGCCCGACGAGCATCGCGAGGAGGAGCGGGCCGATCTCACCGCCGAACAGCGCGAGCGCACCGAGCCCGAAGGCCCACTCACCGCCGAGGCCGAGCGCGAGCGCCGAGAGGCCCCAGCGCGGCGAGCGGCGCTTGGCGCGCGCGGTCGCCGCGAGCTTCATGGCCGACACCCCCACCGCGACGAGATCGAGCACGGATCAAGCGTGCGATGCGAACGGCGGGCTGACAACGTGTGCAAGTGCGCGGATGTGCACGCGTGCGACGGTGCGCCCGGGGTGTGCGTCCGGATCACGCGTGGAGCCTCAGCGCGGTCCGGTGCGGCGGGAGCGATCTGGTACGATCGGCCGGAGTCGGAGATGAGCGACGCCGACGCGACCGCGCGCGACCTCCCCGAGCGATCCGATCGCCCTGATCGCCCTGATCGCCCGAAGCACGTCGTCGAGGGCGCCCCGGAGCGCGTCGGGCGTTTCGAGATCGAGAGCGAGCTCGGCGCCGGCGGCATGGGCGTCGTGTACGCGGCGTTCGATCCGATGCTCGACCGGCGCGTCGCCGTGAAGCTCTTGCGCGAGGAGACGACGCACAGCGAGCGCGCGCAGGCCCGCCTCGCGCGCGAGGCACGCGCGATGGCGCGGCTCCAGCACCCGAACGTCGTCACGGTGCACGAGACCGGCATCCACGACGGGTGCGTGTACGTCGTGATGGAGTACGTCGCCGGCGGCACGCTGCGCTCGTGGCTCGCGGCGCAGCGCCTCACCGCCGCCGAGGTGCCGGCCGGCGCGTGGCGGCGCATCCTCCCGGTGTTCGTCGCCGCCGGGCGCGGGCTCGCGGCCGCGCACGCCGCCGGGCTCGTGCACCGCGACTTCAAGCCCGACAACGTGCTGATCGACACCGGCGACGACGCCGCGACGCCGCTGCGTGTGCTGGTCTCGGACTTCGGCATCGCGAACGTCTACGGCGACGACCTGTCGTCGAGCGCGCCCGGCGAGCCGCCGCGCCAGCTCGCGGTGACGCGCACCGGCGCCGCCGTCGGCACGCCGCTGTACATGTCGCCCGAGCAGCACCTCGCGCGCGCCACCGATGCGCGCACGGATCAGTTTTCGTTCTGCGCCGCGCTGTACGAGGCGCTGTACGGCGTCGCGCCGTTCGGCACCGACGACGTCGCCTCGATCGCCGTCCACGCGATCGACGGCGCGCTGACGCCGCCGCCCGTCGAGCGCGACGTCCCCGCGTACGTCCACGCCGCGATGCTGCGCGGCCTGCGCCCGTCGCCGGGCGAGCGCTTCGCGACGATGTCGGCGCTGCTCGCGGCCCTGGGGCCGCCGCCGCGGCGCCGGCGCTGGGTGCGCTACGCGATCGCCGGCGGCGCGGCGGCCGTGCTCGCCGTCCCGGTCGCCGTCGTGGCCACGCGCGGCGACGGCCCGCCGGGCCGTCCGATCCCGACGTGCGACTGCGAGCTGTTCGCCGTCGCCGCGCCGCCGGGCGGGCGCGTCACCGGCATCCGCGCCGCGGGCGGCGGGCCGTCGCACATGCCGCAGCTCGGGCCCGCGGACGAGCTCGTCATCCCGCGCGGGCACTACCTGATCGAGTACGAGGTCGATCGCCCGTACGTGTTCGGCGTGATCTCCGGCGGCCTGGGCACGGCGCGCGCGCTCGCCCTGCCCGTCCCCGAGCAGCGGCCGGGCTATCGCTTCGTCCCCGGCGGCGCCGTGTTGATCGGCGACCCGGATCGCGACGGCGAGCGCCCGACGGCGGTCGTGCACCTCGACCCGTACCTCGTGCAGCTCGAGGAGTCCGAGCCGATCACGTACGCGCTCGCGCTGCAGCGTGCGCGCGAGGCGGGCGCGCGCATCCCGAGCGCCGCCGAGTGGGAGTGGGCCGCGCGGACGGGCTCCGGCGAGCACATGCTCACGCGCACGTGGGAGTGGACGTCGACGGCGCACGCGCCGTACCCGTACGCCGACGACGGCCGCGACGATCCGTTCGCGAAGGCGGCGAAGGTCGAGGTGCGCGGCGGGCAGACGGAGAGCTGCCGCGGCGGCACGCTGCGCGAGCCCTGCGCCGGCGGCGACGACGATCGCCCGCGCCCGTCGCGCCGCGCCGCCGGCGTCCGCACGGCGCGCGCCGAGCTGCGCCTGGTCCGCACCGCTGCGAGCGTGCCCGAGGTGCGCGAGCTCGTGATCCACCCGAGCGGCAAGGACGATCCGCTGCCGGCGAAGGAGCTCGGCGCGTTCCACCGCTTCATCTTCGCCGCCGGCGATCGCGCGCTGCAGTTCTTCGTCGACACGCACCTGCCCTGCCGCCTCGGCGGGCACCTGAAGGCGCTCGGCATGAACACGCGCCGGATCGACGTCGTCACGAAGCGCCGCACCGACGACATCCTCGTGCGGTGGCACCCCGATCCCGCGTTCGTCGGCGACGGCGACCTCGGGAGGTGCGTCGTCACCGACACGGAGATGGAGATCCTCGACCTGATCTGCTTCGAGGACGAGCGCGTGCGCCCGAGCAGCGTGAACATGATCGACGCCGTCGCGCACACGCTCACCGGCAACGAGGACATCCTGCTGATCGAGCTCGGCGTGTACGTCGACCCGTCGTACCCCGGCGATCCGGTCGCGCGTTCGCAGCGGCGCGCCGACGAGGTCCGCCGGATGCTCGTCGAGCGCGGCGTCGCACCGGGCCGGGTGACGGCGGCGGGCTACGGTGCGCGCGACGGTCGCCTGCAACCCGCCGGCGAGAACGACAAGCGCGAGCTGCTCGGGCTGTCGGATGCGCGCTGCCCGCGCGCGCCCGGCGACATGGTGAGCTTCATGATCCTGAAGCGCGCGACCGACAGGTAGCGGTTGCCGCCGCCATGATCGCGGCTATTCGGGTTGCCGCTCGACCTCGATGCGCACCGGCGAGCGCGGATACGGCACGAACAGCGCGCGCGAGCGACGCTTGGAATTGAGCGCCGCGATCTCCGCCGGCGTGTAGGCGTTCGCCCCGGTCAGGCGCGCGCGGATCGTCGCCTCGATCAGCGCGCGCGCGGCCGCCCCGCCCGCGACGCGGTCGCCGCCGGTCGAGCCGCCCGTCGCGACGTCCTCGCAGTCGTCCCACAGGTCGAACATGCCCTGCTTGCGGCCCTTCACGTCGGTCACCGTCGCCCACAGGCGATCGATGTTCTTCTGCGCGAATTCGGCGGAGCGCGACAGCTGCTCCTTCTTGTAGCGCGTGCCGATGTTCACCCGCTGCTCGCGCGTGCGGTCGAGGAACTTCCGCTTCTCGGCCGCGTACGGGTCGTCGCCGTTCGCGCGCATGAGCGCGTCGGTGACGTCGAACTTCGCGCCGAGCCCCTGCCGCTGGAGGTTCGGCGCGTCCTTCAGCTCGACCGTGCCGTCCTCTCGGACCTTCGCCTGGAACGTGCCCTTGTCCGCCTTGTACGTGCCGCCGCCGGCGGCCTTGAGCTCCTGCGCCGCCTTCTGCTCGTTGAGCGCGACGACGGTCTCGCGCGCACCCGGCACACCGCGCCGGGCGGCCGAGCGAGCCGCGGCCAGGTCGTCGTCGACGCGCTCGGGCGTGTCGTCGGCCCGCGGCACCGGCTTCGAGTTTTCCAAAAAGCGGTCGAGGAACGCGCCCGAGATCGGCTTCCGCAGGTCCGGGTGGCGCATCGTCATCATGCGCTTGCCCTCGCCGGACGACGGCGCCGCCGTCGCCGTCCCGCCGGAAGCTCCCGTGCCCTTCGCCGTCTCCGCGCCGCCGGTCCGACCGGTCGTGGCGATCCGCGCCGGCGCGGCGGTGGTGGTGCCGGCCGCCGCGGAGCGCCGGGGTGGATCCGGGATCGGATCGATCTCGGGGACCTTCCACGCGAAGTCGCGCGGCAGCGCGACGATCGGCGCGATCGTGAGGTCGTCGATGGACGTGAGCGGGATGCCATCGTCCTCGGGCTCTCGCTCGACCTCGATCAGCGTCAGCTTGACCCGCTCCTCGTCATCCTCCAGGCACCACGCGACGACGACCCCGGCGGCGTGGACCGCCACGGAGATCGCGACCGCGGCCGACACGTTCCGCACGAGGCTACGACCACAAGCCTAGCGCAGACCGTTGCACGAACCCTCCCGACACCGACTGTCCATCGTTGGTCAGTGGGCGCCGACAGCGGCCGCAAGTGCTCGAGATCTCAGGTGGACACACATGCACGGCACATGCATACGCGGCGGGCCGTGCGGGCGCTCGTCTTCGTCGTGACGTTCCTCTTCGCGTGCGGCTCCGGGTCGTCTCCCGGCGCGCCCGAGTCCGATGCTGGCATGTTGCCGACAACGCCGGACGCGCCGAGGCCTCCCGACGCGCCCGTCGCGCCGGCGCCGGACGCCCCCGCGCCGACCGAACGGTATCTTTGCAACGTGCCGGTACCGTCCGGCGCGCCGCAGCCGGTTCGACCACCGCTGCCCGCCGCCGGCTGTCCGGCGCTCGTGCCCGGCCTCAACACGATCACGAGCACCGGACACACGCGCCAGTTCCTGCTCGTCCTGCCCGCCGACCTGTCGCCCGCGGACAAGAAGCCGCCGGTGCTGTTCATGTGGCACTGGCTCGGCGGCTCCGCGCAGAAGTTCCTCGAGAAGGGCGACGTCCAGACCGCGGCCGACCAGCAGCGCTTCATCGCGGTCCTCCCGGCGTCGCGGGGCGCGACCGTGTTCGGCACGTCGTTCGACACGCGCTGGCCGTTCGACGTCACGCAGTCGCAGAGCCGCATGAACGAGGAGCTGGCGTTCTTCGACGACATGCTCGCGTGCGTCGAGCAGCAGTTCGACATCAACGACCAGTGCGTGTCGAGCGTCGGCGTGTCGGCCGGTGCGCTGTGGACCGATCAGCTCGCGCAGGCGCGCAGCGATCGGCTCGCCTCGTTCGTGTCGCTGTCGGGCGGCGTGTCGGCGTCGATCATCAAGCCGTGGAACGGCTCCGCGCGGAAGCTCCCCGGCGTCGTGCTGTGGGGCGGCGACGGCCCGCCGATGATGGACGGCGTCAAGGACATCCTCGGCTGCTTCTCGATCGGCATGGACTTCTCCGTCGCGTCGAAGTCGCTCGAGGCCGAGCTCGCCGCCCGCGGGCACTTCTTCGTCGAGTGCAAGCACAACTGCGGCCACGTCGAGCCGCCGCTCGAGGCCCCGGCCGGCGCGTCGAAGTACGCCGGCATGTGGGAGTTCGCGCTCGACCACCCGTTCTGGCTGCCCGCCGGGCAGTCGCCGTGGCTCGAGCACGGCCTGCCGCCGGCGATGCCCGCGTGGTGCGCCATCGGCGCGAACAGCTCGACGCCGCGCAGCGGAGGCGGCTGCCCGGCCGCCGAGAATCCCTGTCCGAGTTGATCTGAACCGCGAGGGTCGTGACGCGGCGACCGCCGCGGACTATCGTTGCGACACGAATGTGCGAGCTCCTGGGGATGGAGTGCAATGTCCCGACGGATATCGTCTTCTCCTTCTCGGGCCTCGCGCTGCGCGGCGGGGTGAAGGGGCCGCACTCCGACGGCTGGGGCCTCGCGCTGTACGACGGCCGCGCCGTGCGCACGTTCCTCGAGCCATCCGCCTGCGCGAGCTCGCCGCTCGCGACGTACGTCCGCTCGAACCCGATCAAGACGCTGCTCGCGATCGCCCACGTCCGCAAGCGCACGCGCGGCGTCGTCTCGCTCGCGAACACGCACCCGTTCGTGCGCGAGCTGTGGGGCCGGCACTTCACGTTCGCGCACAACGGCACCGTGCGCGGGGTGAAGAAGCTGCGCACCGGGCGGTTCACGCCGATCGGCGACACCGATAGCGAGCACGCCTTCTGCGCGATCCTCGCGGGCCTCGAGCGCCGCTTCAAGGCGTACCCGCGCAGGCGCAGCGACCTGTGGGAGGCGGTCGCGGAGATCGGCGGCGTCGTCGGCCGCCACGGCACGTTCAACTTCCTCCTCGGCGACGGCGAGCACCTGTTCGCGCGCTGCGCGACGCGCCTGTGCTACGTGATCCGCAAGGCGCCGTTCGGCGACGCGACGCTCAAGGACGACGACCTCACGGTCGACTTCTCGGAGGTCACGACTCCCGACGACCGCGTCGCGATCGTCGCGACCGCGCCGCTGACGCGCGACGAGCTGTGGACGCACGGCCTGCCCGGCAAGATGTGGGTGTTCTCCAACGGTGGGCTGTCCGCCGAGCTCCCGTCCTGCTAGACACGGACCGTGCGCCGCGGCTTCCGGATCTGGATGGCCTACTCGCTCCTCGGAGCGCTCCACGTCTACATCTGGTGGCGGCTCGTCGCGCCGCTGCCCGCACCGTGGTGGCACCTCGGCACGGCGACGGTCGCGCTGTTCGGGCCGTCGTTCCCGTTCCTGATCAAGCGCGGCAAGCAGCGCCCGCGCGCCCAGGCGCGGCCGTGGCTGCTCGTCGGGTACGGCTGGTTCGGGCTCGCGAACTACCTCCTGCTCGGCGCGGCGGCGAGCCACATCGCCGTCGCGTTCGGCGCGGATGCGAGCATCGCCGCCGCGACGGCGGTGACCGCGGCGATCGGCGTCGCCGGCTACGGCCTCGTGCACGTGGCGCGCGCGCCGACGGTGGTGCGTGTCCGGGTGCCTCTTGGCAAGCTGCCGGTGCCGGCGTACCGCGTCGTCCACCTGTCCGACGTGCACATCGGCGCGCTGATCGGACGCGCGTACGCCGAGAAGGTCGTGCGCGAGGTCAACGCGCTGGCGCCCGACCTCATCGTCATCACCGGCGACCTCATCGACGGCGAGCTGCGCGAGCTGCAGGAGCACATCGAGCCGCTGCGCGGGCTGCGCGCGCGCGACGGCGTGTTCGCGGTGACCGGCAACCACGAGTACTACTGGGACACTGCCAACTGGCTCGCCCACCTGCGCTCGCTCGGCATCCGCGTGCTGCACGACGAGCACGTCGTCGTCGGCGGCGCGCTGTCGCTCGCGGGGATCGACGACGCCACCGAGGACGTCGCCCGCGCGGTCGCCGGACGCGATCCGGCGCTGCCGCTCGTGCTGCTCGCGCACTACCCGCGCACGATCACGCGCGCGGTCCTCGCCGGCGTCGACCTGCAGCTGTCCGGCCACACGCACGGCGGCCAGCTGCTGCCGCTCGGCTGGCTCGCGCGCCTGTTCGACCCGCGCGTCGCCGGGCTCGGCCGGTTCGGGGACACGTGGCTCTACGTCAGCCAGGGCACCGGCTTCTGGGGCCCGCCGATGCGCGTCGGCACGAGCTGCGAGATCGGGCTGCTCACGCTCGTGCCGCGACCCTAGCCCGGATCATTCACCGACACGTCGGCTGCGACCGTCGCGCTCCGGGCAGCTCGAGGCGTACGGCCGGTTCTCACTCGGTCCGTACGGCAAGTACGACCTCTCGCTCCGCTTCCGGGCGTGCGCCTCGATCTGCCTCGGATCGCTTGGTCTCGCTCGACGTCTTGGTGAATGATCCGGGCTAGCCCCGATCAGCTCGCGAGCTCCTTGTCGTGCCGGTAGCCGACGCCGCGCACGGTGCGGATCAGGACCGGCTCCTTGGGGTCGCGCTCGATCTTCTTGCGCAGCTTCGCGATGTGCTGATCGAGCGTGCGCGTGTTCGGGTACTTGTTCACGCCCCAGCACTCGCGGAACAGCGTGTCGCGGTCGAGCACGGTGTTCGGGTGCGCCGCGAACGTCGCCATCAGCTTGACCTCGCGCAGGCTGAGCTCGACGACGGCGCCGCCGGGCAGCGTCGCGCGCAGCTCGGCGGGCGAGACGAGGATGCCGCCGATCGCGAACCCGGCCGCGGGGCGCGCGGCGCTGCGCTCGTAGCAGCGGCGGCTGATCGCGCGCACGCGGGCGACGAGCTCGCGCACGCCGAACGGCTTCATCACGAAGTCGTCCGCGCCGAGCTCGAGGCCGAGCACCTTGTCGATCTCCTCGGACTTCGCGCTCAGGAACACGATCGGCACGTTGCGATCGGTGCCGCGGATCTCGCGGCACACGTCGTAGCCGGAGCGCCGCGGCATCATGATGTCGAGCAGCACGAAGTCGGCGCGCTGATCGGTCCAGCGCGCGAGCGCCGCGGCCCCGTCGGCGGCGGCCACGACGTCGTAGCCCTCCCCCTCGAGGATCTCGGTCAGCCCGTCGCGCATCGCGGTGTCGTCCTCGGCGATCAGCACTCTCATGGTGGCCCTCCGATGGGAGATGCGGTGGCGGATGGAAGCGTCAGCTCGAACGCGGCGCCGCGCTCGCTGTCGACGAGCGCGAGGTCGCCGCCCGCGGCGCGCGCGAGCTCGCGCGAGATCGCGAGGCCGATGCCGGTGCCGCTCGCACCCGTGAGCGAGTCGGCCGCGCGGTGGAACGGCTCGAAGATCGCGGCGCGCTCGCCCGCCGGCACGCCGGGCCCGCGATCGGCGACTCCGACGATGACGCGCCCGCCGTCGGCGCGCGTCGACACCACGACCTCGCCGCCGCTCGCCGCGTACTTCTCGACGTTCGACAACAGGTTCACGACGATCTGATCGACGGTGTCGCTGCCCGCGCGCACCGGCGGCGGAGCGCGGAGCTCGAAGCGCACCTCGATGCCGCGCGCGCCGAGCACCGGCTCGAACTTCGCGACCGCATCGCGCACGACCTCGTCGACGGCGCTCGTCGCCGCGGGCTCGACGAGCGTGCCGCGCTGGTGCCGCGCGTACGCGAGGACGTTGTCGATCAGGCGCCCGAGGCGCTGCGCCTCGCCGACGATCACGCGCACGCGCCGCTGCTGGTCGTCGATCGACCGGCCGTCCTCCGCCGCCGGCTCCTCCGGACCCTCGCCGCGGGCATCCTCGAGGTCCTGCTCGAGCAGCTCGGCGTACATGCGGATGTTCGTGAGCGGCGTGCGCAGCTCGTGCGACACCCGCGTCGTGAACCCCACGCGCTGGGCGGCGTCGCGCAGGCGGCGCGTGTACTCGCGGTAGATGAACGCGGCGAGCACGAGCGTCGCGAGCCCGATCGCGGCGAGGCCGAGGTACAGCCCGGTGTCGCCGCCGCCCTCGAGCGCGGCGCGCTGCGACGGCGCGAGGTAGTAGCGGAGGTGCCAGGCGTCGAGCGGTGCCTCGAGGGCCACGCTCGCGTCCGGCCGCTCGTCCTGCACGTCCATGTCGCCCCACTGGTGGACGACCTCGCCGCGCGAGTCGGCGAGCTCCATCCGCCCGTCGACGAGCGACGCCGTCGGCAGCGCGCCGACGATGCGCGACATCACCCCGATGCGCTCGACCTCGACGCCGATGACGTCGTTGTTGGCACGCTGCCAGTACAGGAGGTGCAGGCCCTCGGCCCAGTACCAGGTCAGCCAGCCGTGCGGGCGGCGCCGCGCCAGGTCGACGAGGCTGTCGCCGACGCCGAGCGCCCCGGCCGCGCGCGGCTGCGCGACCTCGCCCGGTCCGACCGGGGCGGCCAGGATCGCGCGTCCGGTCCAGATCGACGCGGTGCGCTCGAGGAACTCGCGCTCGGCGCGGCCGGGGTCGGGGCCCGGGAACACCAGGTGGCCGCGCGCGTCGAGGCGGAACACCTGGCGCGCGAGGGGGATCCTGCGCCCGAGCGCGCGCAGCTCCTCCGGCGTCGCCGGTGCGTTCGCGAGTGCCTCCCCGAGCTGCCGCTCGAGGGTCGCGAGCGCCTGGCCGGTGCGCGTGCGCACGTCGGCGAGCCGGCCGTCGAGGAGCTGCTGGATCTCGTGGCGCCGCAGCTCGGCGCCGTCGCTCGACACGCGCACGGCGAGCCAGCCGGCAACCGCCAGCGGCACGAGCACCAGGAGCCAGAATGCTCGCATGCCCTCGTCGCCTCAACGACCGCGCGCGGCGTTCGGTCTACCAGCCACGGCTCATGCCGCGCTTCAGGTGGTCCTCGCGCATCGACTTGCGGGTCTCGTTCCAGTCGCGCTTGTCGATGCTGCGCGACTCCTCGACGTTCTGGCGCTCGTAGACCTTCAGCTTCTCCGAGCTCAGGCGCGCCGCTTCCTGCTGGAGGTACACGGCGTTGCGCTCGAGCGCCTGCTGCGCCTCGCGGACCTTGCCCTGGTCGCGCAGCGCGACCGCCTGGCGGTTGTTGTCGGTCGCGATGGCCTCGACGGCGAGCTCGAGCGCCGCGCGGTTCTGGCGCGCGGTCACCAGCGTCTTGTCGGCGGAGAACTCGACGCCGACCGCTCCGCGCTTGGCCCCCTTCTTCTTGCTCACCATGTTCGCGTAGGAGACGTTGACGTCGGCGAGGTTGCGCTTCGCGCCGGCGACTCCCGCCGGGACCTTGACCTCGAGCACCACGTTCTTCTTCTGCTGGGCGTACAGCTGGCTCAGCGCGATCGTGGCCTTGCGCCCCGCGATCGCGGCTTCTCGCCCCAGCGCGCGCACCGGCACCACGCCGGGTGCGAGCTCGATCTCGATCTGCACGTCCTGGGCGACCACCGACAGGATGTCGCCGAGCTCGAACCCGAAGATGCGCCCGAGGTCGGCGCCCGACTGCGCGTACGCGTGGTTGCCGTCGGAGCGCATCGCGAGCTGCGCCATCAGGTCCTCGTTGTAGTCGCTGCCGAGGCCGATCGTCGTGATCGTCACGCCCTGGCGCGCGGCGACCTCACCGAGCCGCCCGAGCTCGTTCGGCGAGGCCGGTCCGACGTTCGCCTGCCCGTCCGAGAGGAGGATGATGCGGTTGACGCGCTTCGGATCGAGGAACTTGCTCACCTCCTCGAGGCCGAACGTCACCCCGGCGAACAGCGCCGTCGAGCCGCGCGGCGTGAGCCCGAGGATCTGCTCCTTGATCGCCCCGCGCGCGCTCACCTTCTGCGCCGGCACGAGCACCTCGACGCGGCTGTCGAACGTCACCACCGACAGCGTGTCGTCGGGCTGCAGCCGGTCGACCACCATCTGCGCCGCCGCCTTCGCCTTCTCGAGCCGGTCGCCCGCCATCGACGCCGAGCGGTCGAGGACCAGCGCGAGGTTGATCGGCGCGCGCGTCGTCACGGGCAGCGCGAACCCGCCGAGCGTGATGTTGATGTAGGCACTCTGCTCCTGCCCGGCGATCATCATCGGCTCGCCGACGTTCACGTCGAACGAGATGTCGAGCTCCGCCGGCCTCGGCGGCGGCCCCACCACCGGGGTCTCTGCGAACACGGGACCGCAGGCGAGACAGGCCACCGCGGCGATCGTCGAGGCGCGCACAACGTTCGAAGTCAGCATGGTTCCTCCGACGAGCTTGACGCGCGGGCTCGGCGGACGTTGTGCGGCCCGGGTAAATGGAACGTAAAACGATCGCGGTGATCGCGACGATCGCCGGCCGGCGCGATCGTCAGGGGCGGAGCGAGATGATCTCCGAGCGCTTGCCGACGACGAGGATCTCCGCGCCGGGGACGCCGTCGAGCTCGCCGGCGGCGATGTCGCGCGCGTCGTGGGCGATCGTGCGGCCGCGCCAGCGGCCGGTGGTGCGGTCGAAGACGCGGACGTAGGCGTTGCCGGCGCTGATGATCTCCGGGCGGCCGTCGCCGTCGACGTCGGCGGGGACGAGCCGGCCGGCGGTGAACTGGCCCGGCATGTCCTCGATGACCTCGGAGGTGAACGTGCCGTCCTTGGCGCGGCGCACCCACGTGACCCGCGCGCGCGCCTGGCGGCCGTAGTCCTGGTGCCAGCCGTCGGCGAGGAACAGCTCGGGGAGGCCGTCGCCGTCGGCGTCGGCCACGGCGAGCTCGCGCACGCCGCGCAGCGCCGGGATCGGCGTGCGCGTGCCGTCGGGGCGCAGGATGAACGCGTCGCCGTCGACGCCCTTGTCGTCGCCGTAGGTGCGCCCGACGATCAGCTCCTGCACGCCGTCGCCGTCGAGGTCCGCGCGCGCGTACGCCGTCGCCATCCGGATCGTCGCGAGGTCCTCGAGGCGCCACGGCGACTTGCCGCAGCACGCGCGCACGCTGTGCACCTCGTACTTCGACGCGAAGTGCGCGAACAGGAAGCCGGGCTCGTCGGTGAACGGCACGATCGCGGTGACGTCGTGGCGCGTCGCCGGCGGCATCGCGACCGACTCCGCGACGAGCGCGTCGTTCACGAGCCGGTACTGCACGACGCGCGTCACCGCCTTCATGTGCTCGCGCGTCAGCCCCCACCCGGTCAGCACCTCGGCGCGCCCGTCGCGATCGATGTCGGCGACGACCAGCACCTGGATCCCACCGGGGACCTCGAGCGACGCGCGCAGCTTGCCCTCGGGCGTGACGACGCGCAGCTGCCGTGCGTCGACGAGCACGATCTCGTTCACGCCGTCGCCGTCGAGGTCGCCGATCGCGGCCTTCACCGCGTCGCCGACCCACGCCGTGACGTCGCGCCGGATGCCGGGCGCCTCCCCCTCCGGAGGTGCCGACGAGCCGGGCTCGGGCGCCGGCGGTTGCTGTTGCTGCGACGGGGCGCGATCGTCGCGCCCACAGGCGGCGACGGCGAGCGCGAGGGCGGCGTACGCGATCCGGAACATCCGCGGGATGATACCGTCCCGCGGTGGACGCGCCGCGGATCGAGACGGAGCGGCTCGTGCTCCGGGCCCACGGCACGGCCGACTACGCGTCTTGCCTGGCCCTGTGGGGCAACCCGATCGTCACGCGCCACATCGGCAACCGCACGCACGCGCCGCAGGAGGTGTGGGCGCGGGTCCTGCGCTACATCGGTCACTGGCACGCGCTCGACTTCGGCTGCTGGGTCGTCGAGGAGCGCGACACCGGCCGGTTCGCCGGCGAGGTCGGCTTCGCCATCCACAAGCGCGCGATCGAGCCGCCGTTCGGCGACGCCTGGGAGATCGGCTGGGTCCTCGCCCCGTGGTGCCACGGCCGCGGCTACGCCACCGAGGCCGCGCTCGCCTCGCTCGCGTGGGCCTCGCAGCGCGCGCCCGGCCACCGCAGCGTCTGCCTGATCGACGCCGACAACGCGCCGTCGATCCGCGTCGCCGCGCGCTGCGGCTACCGCGAGCTCGCGCGCACGACCTACGACGGCGCCGCCGCGATCGTCTACGACCGCGCGCTGTAGCGAGTCAGCTCTCGAGCTCGGTCCACGGATCCTCGTCGAGGATCGCGTGGGCGCGGCGGGCGAATGCGTCGGGGAGCGTGCCGGTGCTGGCGGCCTCGTAGGCCGCGGCGAGCTCGGCGGCGGAGGCGAAGCGCTCGTCGCGCGCCTTGCACAGCGCGAGTGCGAGGACGAGCTCGGCGGCGGGCGAGACCGACGCGAGCGCGCTCGGGCGCAGCGGCATCACGTGCGCGACGGCGTACAGGATCGACGGCGTGTCGCGCCCGGAGAACGGGACGCGGCCGGTGAGGCAGCGGTACATGATCGCGCCGAGCGCGTAGACGTCGGCGCGGTGGTCGACGGCCTCGCCGCGCGCCTGCTCGGGGGCCATGTAGGCGGGCGTGCCGACGACGCCGCCGCGCGTGAGCGTGCCGCTGCCGTCGGCGAGGAGCGCGATGCCGAAGTCGAGGACCTTCCACAGCCCGCCCGCGAGCATGATGTTCTGGGGCTTGAGGTCGCGGTGGACGATGCCGGCGGTGCGCGCGCGCTCGAGGGCGCTGCAGATCTGACCGACGAGGACGTCGAGCTCCACGCCGACGAGCGTGCCGTCGCGGCGCAGGATGTCGCCGAGCGTCGCGCCGCGCAGGCGCTCCATCGCGAGGAACGGGACGGCATCGAGTGGGCCCGACGCCTCGAGGACCTTGACGACGTGCGGCGACTCGATCGCGCTTGCCACGCGGACCTCGCGCAGGAAGCGCTCGACGTGGCGCGGCTCGACGAGCAGCTCGCGGCGCAGGAGCTTGACCGCGGCGTCGGCGCCCGTCATGCCGTGCGTCGCCTCGTAGACCTCGCCGACGGCGCCGCGTCCGAGCACGTTGGCAAGTTGCCAGGAGCCGACGACCTGTCCGGTGAAGCGTCCGGGGCCGCCGATCTCGAGGGCGCGGTCGAGGTCGCGCCGCAGCTCGGCGACCTGCACGTCGCGCTGCGCGGCGAGGCGGGTCGCGCGCTGGAGCTCGGAGATCGAGCGCAGCGAGCTGCGCCGCGTGATGCGCGCGAGCCAGAACGACAGCGCGTAGCCGACCTGCAGCATCGCCTGGCCGGCGATCTGCGTCGCGACCGAGGCGCCGCGCCGCACCGGGTAGAAGCCGGGGTCGTCGATGACGCCGGCGATCACGAGCGCCGCCTCGATCGCGTGGCCGCCGGCGGCGATCGCGTAGATCGCGTACGCGCTCGCCGTGTTCTCCGTGCGGCAGAAGAAGTACAGGCCGAGCGCGATCATGAGCGGCGCCGCCGAGAACGCCCCGACGTACAGGATGCCGAGCTGGCCGCACGCGAGCGCGATCAGGGCGAGCACCGTCATGCGCGCGGCGTCGTAGCGCGCCGGATCGCGCAGGCGCGCGTGCATCCACACGCTGCCCGCGACGCCGACGGCGAGCAGCGCGGCGAGCGCGACCGCGATCCGCCGATCGCCCGGCGTGAGGGCGAGCGCGACGAGCGCGACCGCGGCGAAGACCCAGCCGGCGCGCAGGAGCTCGCGCGTGCGCCGCACCTCCTCGGCGTGCAGCGCGTCGGCCGCGCTCGTCGGGACGTGCATGCTCGCGCTCACGCCATCCTCCGCGAGGACTCGGCGTGCGGCGCGTCGGCCGCGCTCGTCGGGACGTGCATGCTCGCGCTCACGCCATCCTCCGCGAGGACTCGGCGTGCAGCGCGTCGGCCGCGCTCGTCGGGACGTGCATGCTCGCGCTCACGCCATCCCCCGCGAGGACTCGGCGTGCAGCGCGTCGGCCGCGCTCGTCGGGACGTGCATGCTCGCGCTCACGCGAGCTCCCACGGGTGCCTGCGGATCAGCGCATCCGCGCGGCGGCGCAGCTTGCCGTCGAGCTTGCCGGCGTACGCGTCCTCGAGGGCGGCGACGAGCGCGGCGCCCGTCGGGAACCGCTCGTCGGGGAGCTTCGCCAGGGCGAGCGCGCACCAGCGGTCGAGGTCGGGCGGCAGGTCGGGCGCGAGCTCGCTCGGGCGCGCGGGCATGCGGTGCACGACGGCGTAGAGCAGCGCCGGCGTGTCGGCGCCGTGGAAGAGGTGCCGCCCCGTCGCGCAGCGGTAGACGATCGCGGCGAGCGCGTACAGGTCGGCGCGGCCGTCGACGCGCTGCCCGCGCGCCTGCTCGGGGGCCATGTAGTGCGGCGTGCCGACGACGCCGCCCTGCGTGAGCGTGCCGGTGTCGTCGCCGAGCGTGGCGACGCCGAAGTCGAGCACCTTCCACAGCGCGCCCTCGAGCATCAGGTTCTGCGGCTTGAGGTCGCGGTGCACGATGCCGGCGGCCGAGGCGACGTCGAGCGCGGCGGCGGCGTGGCGGCACAGCTCGACGGTGGCGTCGCGGCCGAGGCGCGCCTCGACGCGCAGCCGCTCGGCGAGCGTCTGGCCGCGCAGCCGCTCCATCACGAGGTACGGCATCGGCGCGTCGTCGTGCGCCGCCTCGAGGACGCGCACGACGTGCGGCGAGTCGAGCGCCATGCTCGCGCGCACCTCGCGCAGGAACCGCGCGATCGTCGTGCCGTCGCCGAGGAGCTCGCGGCGCAGCAGCTTGACCGCGGCCTCCGCGTTCGTCTCCGCGTGCGCCGCCTCGTAGACCTCGCCCATCGCGCCGCGCCCGATCACGACGCCGAGGCGGTAGCCGGCGACGAGCTGCCCGCTGTAGCGACCCGGGCCGCCGACGGCGAGGGCCCGCTCGAGGTCCGCGCGCAGCTCGTCCATGAGCGCCTCGCGCGCCGAGCCGAGCCGCGTCGCGCGGCGCAGGTCCTCGATCGACGCGAGCGACACCGCGCGGAACATGCGCGCCGTGTAGTAGGCGGCGGCGAACGTGCCGAGCACGAAGATCGATGCGGTCGCGAGCGTCGCGCGCGGGATCGCGCGATCCGACGCGAACACGCCGGGGTCGTCGATCGCGCCGCTGATGATCGCGGCGGAGATCGCGGTGTACGCGGCGATCGCGCTGACGAAGATCCAGCGCGCGACGCGCTCGGCCTCCGTGCGCGCGACGAAGTGGATCCCGACGACGACCATCAGCGGCGCCGCCGAGAACGTGCCGTAGTAGAGGACGCCGATGTTGCCGTTGATCACGCAGATCACGGCGAGCACGAGCAGCGCGCGCTCGGTGTAGTTGCGCGGATCGGCGAACGCGCGGTGCAGGACGAACGACACGATCATCCCGATCACCATCCCGCCGCAGAATGCGAGCGACATCGCGGGCGGCGCGTCGAGGAACGGCACCGTCCCCATCGCGGCGAGGCTGAGCAGCCAGCCCATGCGGATGAACATCCGCGTGCGCTCGACCTCCTCGTCGCGCATCGCGTCGGCGGCGGACGTGATCGACATCGGCGGCGGCGGATCGGGCGGCAGGTGCTCGGTGCGCGGGTGGTCGGGGGCGGGCGTCGCCTGCGCGATCGCGCGGACGAGCGACGACACCGCCGGCACCTCGCCGGGTGCGAGCAGCTGCGTCGGCGTGCGCGTGTCTCCCGCGCCCGACTCTTCGTCCGTGCTCCCCACGGGCCGCAGCATAGCCCCGGTGCTACAGCGCCTGCATCGTGATCGGGACGCCGCCGAGGACGGCGTTGCCCGAGAGCGGATCGCGCGCCGCCTCGTCGAGGACGGCGTTGAGGTTCGCCCCCGGGCGCGCGGCGGCGACCGCCATCCGCGTGCCGGGCTGGTCGTGCCCCCAGCCGTGCGGGACGCTGACGACCCCCGGCATCATCTCGTCGCTGACCTCGACGACGACGTCGATCGTGCGCCCGCTCCCCGCGATCCGTGCGCGGCCGCCGTCGGCGAGCCCGAGCCGCGTCGCGTCGGCCGGGTGGACCAGCGCCGTGCAGCGGAACGGCCCCTTCGCGAGCGTCGGCAGGTTGTGCATCCAGCTGTTGTTCGAGCGCAGCTGGCGGCGGCCGACGATCACGAGGTCGGGTGCGGGCTGGGCGAGGTCGGCGCGCGCGCGCGCGAGGTCCTCGAGGAGCTGCGGCGGCGCGAGCTCGATCTTCCCCGACGGCGTGCGCAGCACCTCGGGCACGCGCGGCGCGAGCGGGCCGAGGTCGAGGCCGGCCGGCGCCGCCTCGAGCTGCGCGAGCGTGAGCCCGTACGGCCCGGCGCGCAGCGCGAGGTCGAGCAGGCGCGCGGGCCCGCGGCGGCCGGCGACGGCCGCGAGCGCCGCATCGGCCATCGGCCCGGCGACGCGCGCGACGTCGTCGCGGGCGAGCTCGTCGTCGAGCGCATGCACGTCGATGCGCGCACCGCGGCCCGTCGCGATCGCGAGCAGGCGCAGCAGGATCTCCCACTCCGCCGGGCGCCCCGCAGGCGGCGCGAACACCGCCGGCGACACGCGCGCGACGTTGTGCCAGGCGAGCTGCGGAAACGCGACGTCGTAGTGCATCTCCTCGAGCGGCGACAGGCCCGGCAGGATCACGTCGGCGTGGCGCGTCGTCTCGTTGAGGTAGACGTCGACGGACACCATGAAGTCGAGCCGCGCGAACGCCGCGGCGAGGCGCGGGCCGTTCGGCGCCGACAGCACCGGGTTGCCGGCGACCGTCACGAGCGCGCGGATCTGGCCCTCGCCCGGCGTCTCGATCTCCTCGGCGAGGCAGCCCATCGGCAGCTCGCCGAACACCTCCGGAGCGCCGCCGACGCGGCTCCGTCGGCGCCCGACCGCGATGCCCTTGCCGCGGCCCGGCGGCCCCGCGGTGTTCGCCGCGAACGCCGGCGCCTTCGGGAACATCGCGCCGCCGGGCTCGTCGAGGTGACCGGTGAGCGCATTGATGACGTCGACGAGCCAGCTCGCGAGCGTGCCGTACGCCTGCGTGCACGTGCCGATGCGCCCGTACACGGCGGCGCGCTCGGCGGCGGCGAGCTCGCGCGCGAGCCCGCGGATGTCGTCGGCCGCGATCCCGCAGCGCGACGCGACGAGCTCGGGCGCGAACCCGGCGACGGCGGCCTCGAGCTCGGCGAGCCCGGCGACGTGCGGCGCGATCCGCCCGAGCCGCACGAGCCGCTCGGCGAACAGCGCGTGCACGATGCCGAGCAGGAAGAACGCGTCGCCGCCGGGTCGGATGAACAGGTGTCGGTCCGCGAGCTGCGCCGTCTCGGTGCGCCGCGGATCGACGACGACGAGCCTCCCGCCGCGCGCCTGCATCGCCTTCGCCTTGCCGCGGAAGTCGGGGACGGTCCACATGCTGCCGTTCGACACGACGGGGTTCGCGCCGATCACGACGAGCAGGTCGGTGCGCACGACGTCGGGCACCGGCACCGACAGCCAGTGCCCGAACATGAGCCCCGACGACAGCTGCTTCGGCATCTGGTCGAGCGTCGACGCCGAGTACACGTTGCGCGTCGCGAGGGCGCGCCCGAGCCGCGACGCGTAGAGGAGCAGCCCGATCTTGTGTGCCGTCGGGTTGCCGAACACCATCGCGACGGCGTCGCGCCCGTGCGCGGCCTGGATCGGCGGCAACCGCCGCTCGACCTCGGCGAACGCTTCCTCCCACGTCACCTCGACGTGCACGCCGTCGCGCTTCACCAGCGGCGCGCGCAGCCGGTCCGGATCCTCGTGGAGGTCGCGCAGCGCGACGCCCTTCGGGCAGATGAAGCCCGCCGACAGCACGTCGTCCTCGTACCCGCGGATCGCCGCGACCCGGTCGCCCTCGACGCGCAGCTCGAGGTTGCACGAGGCCTCACACAGCGGGCAGATGCGATGCACCACGCGCTCGGTCATGGCTCATGGCGTATCACCGAACCCGCGCTCCGCGTCGCGTGCGGCATGGGCTGATCGGCGCGCGGCGCTGATCGGGTCGCGGCACGCCGTTCGCAACGACGGGTGGCATGCTGACCCCAGAGTCGCTGCAGCGCCGCGCCGTCCTCACCTCCGACGGCGTCGTGATCGGATCGATCCACAAGCTCATCATCCGACCCGAGGACTGGCGGATCATCGCGTTCGAGGTGAAGTTGCGCAAGGACGTCGCGGAGCGCGCGGGCATCCAGCTCCGCACCTTCCGCACGCCGACGATCCAGCTGTCGACGGCCATCGTGCAGTCGACGGCGGACGCGGTGATCCTCTCGGTGCCGCTCGCAGCGCTGCGCACACCGCAGCAGCCGCAAGCGCCCGCTCAGCCGCGCCCGCAGGCGGCCCCGGTGGCCACGCCGGTGGCGAAGCCCGAGCCGACGCCCGCGCGCTAGCTCACTTGCGGAGGCGGCATCTTGAGGAGCGCCACGCGCGCCTCGGCGACCGCGCTGCCGACGAGCACGTCGGCGTCGCCCCACGCATCGCCGATGCGCAGCACCTCCGACAGCTCGTGCGCCATCTCGCGCGCGCTGCCGAAGCGGCGCTGCGGATCCGCCGACAGCGAGCGGTGGATCGCAGACGCCAGCGCCTCGGGGACGTCGGCCCGGCGCTCGCGCAGCGGCGGGACCTCGCACCTGCGGATCATGTCGACGACGAGCGCGTCGTTCTTCGCCTGGAACAGGCGGTCGCCCGCGAGCGCCTCCCACAGCGAGATCGCGACGGAGAACAGGTCGCTCGCCGGCGTCGCGGGCTTGCCCATCAGGATCTCGGGCGACATGTACGACAGCGTCCCCTTCACGATGCCGGGGGCGGTGTGCTCGGCGATGCGATCGCGGGCGCGCGCCATGCCGAAGTCGACGACCTTGATGTCGCCGTTGAGCGCGAGGAGGATGTTCTGCGGGGACACGTCGCGGTGGATCACCGGCGACACCGAGAGGTCGGGCAGGCGGCGCTCGTGGGCCGCCGCGAGCCCGCGCAGCACGCGCAGGCCGACGGTACAGACGAGGCCCCACGACAGCGGGCGCCGCATCTGGTTCTCGACGCGCAGCATCGAGCGCAGGTCGATGCCGTCGATCCACTCCATGACGAGGCAGTACACGGGGCCCGCCGGCGTCGCCTCGATGATGAGGTCGAGCACCTGGATCAGGTTCGCGTGCTGCAGCGTCGCGCCGATGCGCGCCTCCTCGAGGAACATCGACAGGTAGGGCCCGCCGACCGCCGAGAACGCGCGCTTCATCACCTTGATCGCGACCGGCCGTGCGAACACCTCGCTCGACCGCGCCACGCCTTGCCACACGGTCGACAGCCCGCCTTCGGCGACCTTCGCGACGAGCTGGAAGCGCCCGCCGATCATCGACCCCTCTTGCATTGCTGCGATGCTAGCCGATCCGCTCGTCGTCCGCTTCCTCGCGGAGGAATCTCGCGCGCAAGCGCTCGTCGAGGTTCCACCGGCGCCAGCCGAGGCCGAGCGTCGCGGCGGCGCCGGCGATCGCGAGGCGGACGCCGACGCCGACGGGCGCGGCGTGGAAGGCGGCGTCCCACCCGAACGTCAGGAGCTCGAGCGCGCCGAGCACGATCGTGCCGAACACGAGGGCGCGCGCGAACGACCGCACGCGGCGCGCGACCGCCGGTGCGCTCGCCCAGCTCGGGCGCAGGCGGTGTGCGTGGAGCACGCCGACGGCCGCCGTCGCGGCGAGGCCGAACAGCGCGATCAGCGCGCGCTCGCCCGTCGACGTCGGCCCGATGATCGACGCGAGCAGCGCCGCGAGCCACGCGCCGGCCGCGACGCTGGAGGCGGCGGCGACGAACGCGCCGATCGGGCGCGCCAGCCTCGCGCGCATCGCGAGGTCGGCGGCGGCGAGCTCGGCGGTCGTGTTCGGTGCACGCTCGCGCCCGCTCTCCACGACGGGCACGGGCCGCGGCGCGAGCGGCACCGGCCCCGTCGTCTGCCGCACGTGCGGCGACACGCGCCGGTCGAACGCGCCGAGCTGCGTCTCGAGCTCGTGCGCCGCCTGCGTGCGCGACGCCGGATCGCGCGCCATCGCACCCTGGATCACCGCCTCGATGCCCTCGGGGATCGACGGCTCGATGTCGCGCGGCCGCTTCGGCTCCTCGTGCAGCACCATCGCGTAGCGGCTCAGCGCCGGCACGTCGCCGTACGGCGGCTCGCCGGCGAGCATGTGGTAGAGGACCGCGCCGATCGAGTACACGTCCGACAGTGGGCCGGCGTCCGCGGCGCGGCGCGCCTGCTCGGGCGCCATGTACGCGGCGGTGCCCATCACGGCGTCGGTGCGCGTCAGCTTCTCGTCGTCCTCGAGCTTGGCGACGCCGAAGTCGAACACCTTGATGATGAGCGGCTCGCCCTTGCACAGGAACACGTTCGACGGCTTCAGGTCGCGGTGCACGACGGACGCCGCGTGGGCGGCGGCGACCGCGCGACAGATCTGGCGCGCGATCGGGATGGCCTCCGCTGCTGGCAACTTGCCAACACGGTCGAGCATCGCCTGCAGGTCCTCGCCCTCGAGGAGCTCCGTCACGAGGCACGGGCGTCCGTCGGCGGTGCGCAGCACGTCGACGAGCCGGACGACGTGCTCGGAGTGGATGCGTCCGGCGGCGCGGGCCTCGCGCTCGAAGCGCGCGAGCAGGTCCGGCTGGTGCGCGAGGTCGTCGTGGATGACCTTGACCGCGAAGCGCGCCTCGATGCGCAGGTGGTCGGCCTCGTACAGGCGCGCCATGCCGCCCTGGCCGAGGACGCGCTTCACGCGGTACGTGCGGCCGAGGACCTCGCCGATCAGCGCGTCGCCGCCGGCGGTCGCCTGCTCGGAGCGCGGCGTCGCGTCGTGCGGGCAGACGGCGAAGTCCTGTGGAAGATCGCGCCCGCACGTCGGGCACTTCCACGTCGCCGTCTGCGGACCACCCGCTGCGACCATCGCCTCGAGAGTAGCCGAGTTTCGCGGGCGCCGGGTTGCACGAGCTCCCGATGCGTAGCGACACTACCCACCCATGGCGCTCTCGGGGTCCCAGGTCGCGAACTACTACCAGCAACAGGCGGCGACGCTGTCGACCCTGATCGACTCCCACAAGCAGCTCGCCGGCCAGATCTCGAACGCCGGCGGTGAGATCCAGCGGGAGCTGACGACGGCGAAGCGGGAGCTCGCGGCGGTCTACCTGCCGGCGCTCACCGACGAGGCGCTCGAGCGCGCCGCGCGCCTCACCGGTTTCCAGGGGTTCCAGCGGCGCGACCCGCGTGCCGCGATGGCGCACGAGCGCCACGTCCTCGAGCAGTCGGTCGCGAGGCTCGCCGCCGACGAGCGCTACCAGCGGCGCGACCTGCTCGTCGGCGTCGGCGGCACGCTGCTCCAGGAGCACGAGGCCGTGCGCGAGGCGCTCGCGCCGCTCGAGGCGGAGTGCGCGCGGTTCGAGCTCCTCCCCGACTTCACGGAGCTCGTCGCGATCAGCTACGACACGCCCGCGTTCAGCGAGAAGTGGTGGCAGGCGAGCTACTGGCGCCACTGGTCGGCCGGCGATCGCATCTGCCGGCAGCTCGACATGAAGGACTTCGGCGACGACGTGCTGCCCGCGTACAGGAAGTACGCGGAGCCGCGCGACGTGCTGAAGGCCGATGCCGAGCGCGTCGAGAGGCTGATCGACGCGGTCCACGAGGTCGTGCGCGAGCACGATCGCCACGCCGCGCGGCTCGCGCAGCTCGAGGAGATCTACCTCGGGCAGTCGCAGGACTTCCTCGGCGAGCACCTCGAGCACGCCGATCCGAAGCTCCTCGAGGAGTGGGCGCAGCAACAGCCCGACCTCCTGCGCGCCGTGCAGGTCGGCGTGCGGCGCGTCGCCGGCGTGCAGGCCAAGCGCAAGTTCGTCGGCGAGATCGGCGGGGCGGGCGTGCCGCAGATCATGAAGCAGCTCGAGGAGCGGCGCTCGAAGGCCTACCAGAAGGCGCAGAAGTTCTCGCGCCCGAAGTACGCGTACTCGTCGTTCCCCGAGCGCATGATCCAGGACGGCTTCGACGACCGTGCGCGCGCGATCGCCGCGCAGCGCGAGAAGATCAACCGGCGCGTCGACACCGTCGTCGTGTACCGCGACTACGGCGGCTTCAACCCGGCGCAGGACGAAGAGCTGTGGTGGTACCACATGACCGGATCGCCGCCGCCGCGCTACTGCCCGAGCCTGTTCCACTACCACCAGCACCACCCGAACGCGACGGTGCTCGTCGATCCGTGGTGGGACGACCACCGCGCTCATCACCGCCACCACGATCACGACGACGACGTCGTCGCGCTGCGCGATGACCTGTCGGATCACGCGACCGCGGCCGCGTTCGCGGCGGGCGGCCACGAGTCGACGTACTCCGGGTCGTACGTCTCGTGAAGAAGCTGCGCATCGTCAGCTACGCGATCAACGGCCGCGGCGTCGGGCACCTCGTGCGCCAGCTGTCGATCCTGCGCTGGGTGCGGCGCTACGCGGCGCTGCTCGGCGTGAACGCCGAGGTGTGGGTGCTGACGACGTCGGAGGCCGACACGCTCGCGCGCCGCGAGGGCGTCCCCGCGTTCAAGATGCCGTCGAAGATCATGATGCGCGACGCCGGCATCGAGCCGACGCGCTGGCTCGCCGTCGCGCGACAGTGGGTGATGAACGCGATCGCGGGGCTGTCGCCGGACGTGCTCGTCGTCGACACGTTCCCGGGCGGGAGCTTCGGCGAGCTCCTCTCGGTGCTCGAGATGGTGCCCGCCCGCGTCCTCGTCGCGCGCGCCGTCCGGGACCAGATCGCCGGCGACGACGCGTACCGGGCGCTGTTGCCAATGTACCAACGGACGGTCATCCCCGACGAGCGCGGGGTCGGGCCGATCCTCATCCGCGAGCGCGAGGAGCTGCTCGATCGCGATACCGCGCGCGCCGCGCTCGGCGTGCCCGCCGGCCGGCGCGCCGCGTACGTGACGCTCGGCGGCGGCGGCGACGAGATGTGCGCGCGCGTGCTGCCGCCCCTGACCGACAAGCTGGTCGCGCGCGGCTGGCACGTCGTCGTCGGCGCGGGGCCGCTCTACATGGGGCCCGAGCGGCGCGGACCGAACATCACGTGGATGGATCGCTACGTCCCGCTCGAGCTGTTGCCGGGCGTCGACGCGGCGGTGTCCGCGGGCGGCTACAACGCGGTCACCGAGCTGATGTTCGCGGGCGTGCCGACGGTGTTCCTGCCGCAGCCGCGCATCGCCGACGACCAGGAGGAGCGAGCGCGCGCCGCGGCGGCCGCCGGGGCCGGGCGCCTCGCGACGTCGATCGACGAGATCCCGGATCTGCTCGAGGCGCCCGGCGATCCCGAGGCGGCGCGGGCGCTCGTGCCGGCGAACGGTGCGCGCGCCGCGGCGGCCGAGGTGCTCGCGGCCGCCCTGCCCGCCGCCGACGTCGCGATGGCGCAGAGCGTGCTGTCGCCGCTCGCGTGGGCGCGCGCGCAGCGCCTCGGCGCCTCGGCGCTCGAGCTGGTGAGCCTCGTCGCCGGCGACGCGCCGAGCGTGCACAAGGACCACGACGCCGTGATCGCGATGCACCTCGGCGCCGACGCCGTGCCGTCGCGCAGGAGCCAGCCCGCATCGGCGCGCGTCGATCGCTTCCTGCGCATCGCCGAGGCCGCGCGCCCGCCCGGCGACACGGCGCTGTCGATCGTGCGCGGGCTGCGCAAGAAGTTCCCGACGGCGTCGCTCGACGGCGTCGTCGATGCGTGCGAGGTGCTGTTCCCCGCGTGGGCGCGCTTCGACGACTGGATGGGTGCGGTGTCGCTCGTCAACGCGCTGCCGATCCAGCGCGGGATGGCGCTCGCCGACGCCGCCGGCGCGATCGCCGGCTGGCTCGCGCGCGAGGACGACCTGTTCGATGCGCTGCGCAGCTTCGCGCGCCTCGAGGGCAACGGCGCGCGCCCGCTCCCCGACGTGCTGCGCTCGCTCGGCGCGCCGACGAACGGCGTGGGAGCCGAGGCGTGAGCAAGCGCGAGGTGCTCGACGCGATCGCGGCCGGCGTCCCGACGTCCGGTCCGCGGACGGTCCACGTGGACGTCACGAACGCGTGCAACGCCGCGTGCATCACGTGCTGGGACCACTCGCCGCTCCTCACCGAGCCGCGCCCGCCCGCGTGGAAGAAGCGGCGCATCGAGCTCGCGACGTTCGCGCGGCTCGTCGAGGATCTCGCCGCGATGGGCTCGGTGCGCGCGGTGATCCTGTCGGGGATGGGCGACCCGCTCGTGCACCCCGACATCTACGAGATGATCGCGCTCGTGAAGGCGCGCGGCTGGCACCTCACGGTGATGACGAACCTGATCGCCGCCGACATCGCCCGCCTCGTCGCGAACGTGCCGGACCAGGTGCTCGTCGGCGTGCACGGCGCGACGCCGCGCGCGTACAGCGCGTTCCACCCGGGCTGGGACGAGCGCGAGTTCAACGTGCTGTGCGCGCACCTGCGCGCGCTCGCGAAGACACCGGCGCGCGTCCGCCACGTGCAGGTGATCAACCGCGACACGGCGCCGGAGCTCGTCGACATGATCGGCTTCGGGGCGCGCTTCCGCGCGGACCGCGTGAACTTCAAGCTCGCGAGCCTGTACGGTGGCACCGAGAGCTGCCGCATCGACGACGTGCAGCGCCGCTGGCTCGCCGACGACGCGATCCCGCGCGCGCGTGCGCGGTCCGCCGAGCTCGGCGTCGCCACGAACCTGGACCTGTTCGCGCAGCAGCTCGCCGCCGGCGTCGAGGACGACAACGCGATCGTGCCGATCGCCGAGGTCGGCTGCTTCCAGGGCTACGTGTACACGCGCATCACGGCGTCGCTCGACGTGCTGTACTGCTGCAATACCGAGGTGCGCGTCGGATCGCTGGATGACGGTCCGGTATCCCAGCTGTGGCGCGGCCCCGCGTGGGAGGCGCTGCGCGCGCAGCTGCGGCGCGGCGAGTACCCGCTCGGCTGCGAGCGCTGCGGCAAGTTCGAGCAGAACGTCGAGTGGAGCCGCCGCGTGCGCGAGGAGCTCGGCGAGGCCGTGTGGCGCGAGGTCACGGGTGCGGATCGCGCGCGCGTGCCGGCGAGGCTGCCGGTGATCGCGTGACGCCCGCGCAGAGCATCCCGCGTGCGCGCACGATCGAGTGGCAGGTCGCGGGCGCGTGCAACTACGACTGCTCGTACTGCATCCAGTCGCGCGAGTACCGGCGCGGGCGGCCGCGGCGCGAGCAGCTCGAGCGCGCGATCGCGACGTTCGCGGAGCTGCCCGGCGCGTGGGAGATCAAGTGCTCGGGCGGCGAGGCGTTCGCGCATCCGCTGTTCATGGCGTACGTCGTGCCCGAGCTGATGGCGCGCACGCCGCACCGGATCAGCGTGCTCACGAACTTCTCGGCGACGCACGCCGAGCTGATGGAGTTCGCGCGCCAGACGCGCGGGCGGCTCGCCGTGTTCTCGGCGTCGCTGCACCTCGAGAGCGTGAGCGCCGAGGAGTTCGCGACGAAGGCGGCGTGGTTCCAGATGCTGCTCGACGAGGACACGCGGTTCGTCGTCAACCAGGTCGTGCTCCCCGGGCGCGAGGACGAGGCCGCGCGCTGCCGCGCGGTCATCGAGGGGCGCGGGCTGCGCTGGTTCCCGCAGCTGTACAAGGTCGACGGCGGTGTCGCGGAGTATCCGTCGCCGGCGGCGCTGATCCCGCTCGTCGGTCGGCGCCCGACGTCGCGCGAGGCGAACGTGGCGCCGAGCTATCGCGGCAAGCTGTGCTGGGCGGGCGTCGACTACTTCGTCGTCGACAAGGACGGCGATGCGTGGGCGTGCCGCACGGCGAAGCGCTACGGCGAGGGCGCGCTCGGCAACGCGTTCGACGGCTCGCTCGCGCGCGCGCTCGCGCCGCAACCGTGTGCGTACGACATCTGCCCGTGCACGGTGCCGGCGAATCGCGGCATGATCGAGGGCGTGACCGGCGGAGCGGAGGTGTTCGAGTGACGGCGGGTGCGACGCGGTATCCGCTCGAGGGCGTCGTGTCGTGGAACATGAACACGACGTGCAACTACCGCTGCAGCTACTGCACGCAGCGGTTCGTCGACGATCGCGGGCAGTGGGCGAAGGACCTGCCGCGCTTCATCGCCGCGTTCGCCGCGCTGCCCGGCGACTGGGAGATCAAGCTGTCGGGCGGCGAGCCGTTCCGCCACCCCGACTTCATCCCGACGGTGCGCGCGCTCGTCGAGGCGCGGCGCCGCGTCAGCGTCGTCACGAACTTCGCCGCGCCGCTCGAGGAGCTGCGGGCGTTCGCCGAGGCGACGCGCGCGCGGCCCGGCCTCATCAGCGCGTCGCTGCACCTCGAGTACGCCGAGCCCAACGAGGTCCTCGCGAAGGTACAGGCGCTCGCGCCGCACCACGCCGGGCGCATCGTCGTCACGTGCGTCGCGACGCGCGCGAACCTGCCGCGGCTCGAGGAGATCAAGCACGCGTACGACGCCGCGGGCGTCACGTTCCGCATCCAGCCCGAGAAGCAGGACCGCGACGTCATCGACTACGACGACGGCGAGCGCGATCAGCTCATCAAGCTCGGCGGGCACAACGGCACCGGCAGCATCGACCCGAGCTTCGCCGGGCGGGCGTGCTGGGCGGGTGCGCGCTACTTCATCGTCGATCACCGTGGCGACGCGTTTCGCTGCTACCCGGCTCGCCGCCAGCGCCGCGAGTCGCTCGGCAACTTGCTCGACGGGACGTTCCGCGTGCGCGTCGATCCCGAACCCTGTCGCTACAGCTACTGCAACTGCACGGTGCCGCAACAGCGCGGCATGGTCGACACCCGGAGGTCGTGAATGCTCGCAGGTCGCGTGAAGCTGAGGACGTTCGTGCTGGTGTTCCTCGCCGCCTCGACGGCGGGCGTGTTCGGCCTGTACCTCGCGTGCAGGTCGACCGACAAGCCGCAGGAGCAGGCGAAGACCGACCCGCCGAAGAAGTCCGAGCCTCCGAAGGAGGATCCACCGCCGCCGCCGAAGAAGAAGGAAGAGCCGACGCCGGTGCCGGTGCCGGTGAAGGCCGACGCCGACGACAAGAGCGACCTCGCGGCGCGCCCGCACGACGCCGAGGTCCTCGCGTGGCAAGACAAGAGCCTGCCCGGCGAGAAGGTGAAGGACACCTCGAAGGGCAAGCCCTACAAGATCGCCGTGTACAAGGACGCCGGGAAGACGACCGTCAACCGCGCGAAGGTCGACCTCAACCGCAACGGCAAGGACGACGAGAAGTACACGTTCGAACCCGGCAAGATCACGCTCCAGCGCGCTCCCGCCGACGACGAGAAGTTCACCGAGACCTACCGGTGGAACGGGCGTGGTTGGACCAGGAAGTGACGGGCTGCGTCAAGACGTAGGTTGATGTCGTGCAATCGTGACCACGGCGGCGCGGTTCAAGCCTCCCCGCGCTTCGCCACGTACGTTACGATTGTTTCGACGTGGGAGCCTCCGGGGAACACGGGCCACGACCGTCCAGGACACTGGGGCGGTACGAGCTCATTACCCAGATCGGCCAGGGCGGCATGGCCGAGGTGCAGCTCGCGCTGCAGCGCGGCCCCGGCGGCTTCGAGAAGCTCGTCGTCATCAAGCTCGTCCACCAGAAGCTCGTCGAGCAGCCGACGTTCGTCGACATGCTGCTCGAGGAAGCGCGCATGGCCGCGCTCGTCAAGCACCCGAACGTCGTGGACATCTACGACCTCGGGCAGGCCGAGGGTCGCTACTACATCGCGATGGAGTATCTCGAGGGCGAGCCGCTGCTCGCCCTCCTGCGCGCGGGGCGCGACGGCAAGCGGCTCGATCCGCTGTCGACGGCGCGCCTGATCTCGGGCACCGCCGAGGGGCTCGATGCGGCGCACGAGCTGCGCTCGCTCGCGGGTGATCCGATCGAGCTCGTCCATCACGACGTCTCGCTCGGCAACATCGTCGTGCTCTACAACGGGCAGGTCAAGCTCGTCGATTTCGGCGTGGCCAAGGCGAGTCAGAACGCCGGGCCGCAGATGAAGGTCCAGGGCAAGTTCAGCTACATGGCGCCGGAGAAGCTGCGCGGGCGCGGCGGCGATCGGCGCAGCGATATCTGGTCGCTCGGATGCGTGCTGTGGGAGTCGCTGACGCTGCGGCGCCTGTTCAAGGGCTCGAGCGACTCCGACACCGTGAAGCAGGTGCTCGAGACGACGATCCGTCCGCCGTCGCAGGTGAACGGCGACGTGCCCGACGACTTCGATCCGATCGTGATGCGCGCGCTCGAGCGCGATCCGGCGCGGCGCTATGCGACGGCGAAGGAGCTCGCGACGGACATCGAGGAGGTGTTGCGCCTGCACGCGTACGGAGGCCGCAACGACCTCATCGCGCGCTACATGCAGTCGACGTTCGAGTCGCACATCGCCGCGCGCAAGAAGCTGCTGCAGGAGGTCTCGAGCAAGGGCGCCGCGAGCCGCGACATCCTCGAGGCCGCGTTCGCCGGCTCGACGGTGATCGACAGCCCCGCGTACAGCGAGGACCGCTACCGGCGCAAGACGTTCGCGACGCCGCAGGGGACGCCGACGGCGAGCAAGCGCGACTCGGCGCAGATCTTCGCGGAGCGCGCGCGGCGGATCAGCGCGGAGATGGTCGCCGAGGGCACGCCGGTCGAGATGCCCGAGGAGGGCGGCGGGCTCGAGCTGACGCTGCAGCCGCTGACGTTCGACGAGCCGCCGCCGCAGCGCCCCTCGCGCACGACGATGCCCGGCATCGCCGCACCGCCCGCGCCGGTGCCGGCGAGCGAGCTGTTCCTCGGCGAGCCCGCATTCGGCGGCGACACGCAGCCGCGCGCGCACACGAAGCGCCTCGCGAACGATCTGTTCGCCGACAGCATGCCGGTGCCGACCGAGCCGCCGCCGGTGATCATGAACGATCCGCTGCCGCCGCCGCGGCTCGCGCGCGACTCGAACCCGCTCGGCATCGGCAGCGCCATCGGCAGCACCGAGGAGTCGACGGATCCGGGGATCGAGCCGGCGCGCTTCGCGTCGCCGAGCTCGCCGGGCGTGCGCGACAGCGGCTCGACGAAGGACGGCCGGCGCGCGCTCGACGAGTACCTGACCCAGCGCGACGTCTCGACCGAGAAGGTGATGAAGATCGAGCCCCCGGCCGCCGCGCGCAGCGTCCGCGAGAGCACGTCGGGGATGCGCGCGATGCCGGTGGAGCGGTCGGGTGCCGCGCGCAGCGGCCGCGACAGCACGTCGGGGATGCGCAGCATGCCGCAGGTCGGCTCGGGGCCGACGCGCGCGGCGCGCGACAGCCAGCAGCGCGTGCGCAACCCGCGCGACAGCGTGTCGGGCATGCGGCCGTTGCACGATCCGCTGCGCGACAGCGTCTCGGGCATGCGCCCGCCGCACGATCCGCTGCGCGAGAGCGGGACGAGGCCGCCGCAGACGATCGTCGGGCGACCGGTGCCGGCGAGCATCCTCGCGCGCGAGCAGCGCGACAGCTCCGCCGGGCGCACGATGCCGGCCGTGACGCTCGAGCTGCCGAGCGACGCGGACGTCGCCGGGATCCAGCTCGAGGAGCCCGATCCGCCGCCTGCGGCGCCTGCGTTCGCCGATCCGTTCGGGCCGCCGCGGGGGCACCGCCCGTCGGAGCCGCCGCTCCTGGGGCCGGGCGCCGGCATCGCGAACAAGGCGACGACGCCGGGGCTGCGCGAGGACCCGGGCTCGCTCGCCGACATGATCAACGAACCCGTCGTCGATCTGTCGGCGGCGTTCGACGACGAGGCCAAGCGCGAGATCTCGATGGCTCGCTCGGAGAGCCTCGGGCGCGCGATCGGCGACGTGCTCGATCGCTTCGGCGAGGAGCCGCGCACGCCGCCGCCCGCGACGGTGCCGCCGCCGGTGGCCGGTGCGGTGGCGGTGGCGCCGCGCGCACACACGCCGTCGACGAAGCAGCCGATCACGACGCCGAAGCTGACGATCAAGGCGAAGGGCCCGCGCACGAGCGCGATCGAGGCCCCGGTCGTCGTCGTCCCGTCGAAGACGAAGAAGTTCCTGCCGTTCCTGATCGGCGCGCTCGTCGGGATCGCCGCCGTCGTCGTCGTGCTCCTCGCGACGAGCTAACCGGTCGTGAGGAGGTCGCTCGCGGCGATCGGCGTGACGCCGTCGAGCGCGCGCTCGCGGTACAGCGCGTAGCAGGCGCCGCCGGCGGCGAGCTCGAGGTCGCCGCGGTAGAGCGCCGCGAGGGCGGGCGTCGCCGACGGGAGCGGATCGCGCGAGACGTCGCCGCCGTCGCGCTCGAGGAGGCGGCGCAGGAACGCGGGGGCGGAGGCGTCGCCGCGCGCGTGGACGCGAATGGTGCCGTCGCGGCCGCGCACGAAGACGCGGCGCGCACGCGCGGCGGCGTGGAGCGCGGCGAGCTCGAACACCGACGGGCGAGCGCCGCTCGCGAAGTACGCGATCAGCGTCGGGCACACGGTGGTGATCGACGCGTTCGACGCCTCGACGGTGTTGAACGCGAACATGCCCTTCGCATAGACGTCGAGCCAGTGCATCGTGTTCGTCTCGAGGTCGAGCACGAGCGGCAGGTACACGCCGTTCTCGCCGGCGAGGTCGAAGCGCAGCTGCACCGTGCGCGGGTCGAAGTGCAGGCCCTGCGTGTCGTCGCGCAGCATCAGCCCGGCGAAGCCGCGGTCGAGCTTGTCGAACGACATGCCGCTGTAGTTCGCGACGACCATCACGCAGTAGCGGATGCCCTTCGCGCGCGCGGCGGCGCGATCGACGTCGATGTACTCGGTCGCTCCGTCGGGGAACGGCGCGCTGCGCAGGTCTCCCGCGCTCTTCGCCACCGGCGGATACTGCAGCTGGGACCACGAGCACGTGCCCGTGTGGGTCCACGCGGCGTCGTAGAACCCGACCGACAGGTCGATGTCCGTCCTCGTGCCGCCCTGCTGCGGCTCGCACCAGTGCAGGAACAGGCGCACGGTCTTGCGCGTCTCGTCGGCGTCGAACGTCACGCGCGATCCGCGCGGCAACGAGATCATCGATCGGCTCGCGGTGCGCTCGTTGAACGGCACGATCACGTCGCGCAGGGCGTCGTCGAGGATCGCGTCGTCGAACGGCGGCAGCTCGGCGAGCCGGCGCAGCAACTCGTCGTCGATCGCGCGGCACGCGTCCGCGACGACGTCGGCGCGCAGCGGCGCCCGCGTCTCCGGCATCGACACGCCCGTCGTGGTCTCGCCCTTGGGCCAGTACACGCGCATCGGCCCCGGGTTGCGCCGCGCGGGCAGGAGCGAGCGCAGCGTGAACAGGACCGGCGTCGCGTACGCGCCGACGTGGCGCGCGAACGCGGCCATGACCTTCTGCCCCGCGGCGGCGTCGTCGCCGGCGATGCGCAGTGCGTGGTCGTAGCGGCGCGCGAGCTCGCCCGGCCGCTGCTCGAGCAGCGCGAGCATGCCGTCGACGTCGCGCGCGGCCATCGCGCCGACGAGGCGCGCGTAGTACGTCTTGAACACGGGCGCCGGGCGGCCGTCGTCGTCCTTGCCGCGCACGATCTGGAACGCGCGCGCCGCGTTCGGGAAGCGCGTCGCGTACTCGTGCGGGTGCAGCGTCTCGCCGACGCCCTCCCACGTCGAGCGGTGGCGCAGCATGTCCTCGGCGAGCGCGTCCGGGTTCAGGCGATCGAGCGCACCGAGCAGCGCACGGCGCAGCGGCCGCGCGAGCTTGGCGACGCGGAACCGGTGCGCGCGGTGCTTCGCGGCGAACGGCTTCTTCCTGCCGTGGGCGCGCGCGATCCGCTGGGCGAACTTTCCGTGCCACCGGCGCAGGTCGGCGTCCGGCGCGATCTCCGTCTCGACGGGGCCGAACTGCAGCGACGGGTCCGCGCCGGACAGCGCCGCGATCAGGCGCAGCACGTCCGTCGCCGTCTTCAGGTACGGCGCCGCGACGGTCAGCACCTGCGCCGGGTCGCACGCGCGGAACAGCGTGCCGAACACGTGCGCGACGTTCTCGCGCACCGGGATGACCTCGGGCAGCCACGGCAGCGCGCGCTCGCGCAGCTCGCCGACGACGGTCGTCAGCGCCGCGACGTCGTCGGGCGACATCGCCTGCGGGCGCGCACACAGGCCGGCGAGCAGCGTGCGCGCCGAGGCGTCGAGGCTGTCGCCGACGTCGAGCAGCTTGAAGCGGATCGTCTCCGCGCCCGCGGTGCGCTCGGGGAGGGGCCCGAAGAACGGCGAGCTGCGATCGACCGCGTGCTCGCAGATCGGACACGCGGCGTAGTTGTCGCCGTCGAAGCAGCGGTCGCACACGACGTGCTGGCACGGTGACAACACGTGCGTCGTGCCGGTGTCGCGGCAGAACAGGCACGGCTGGTCCTCGCCCTGGATGAAGTGGACGAGCACCTTCTGCACCCACAGCGCGTACGTGTCCGCCGGGATGTCATCGGGGAACTTGCGGAACAGCGGCTCGTGCTTCTGCCCGCCGCCGGCGGACAGAAGCAGCGTGTCGCGCATCCACGCCTGCACCTCGGCGAGCGTGTCGACGGGGAGCCGGCGCAGGCGCGCCGCGAGCCGCGCCGACGGGATGTACCCGAGCCGCGCGAGCTCGAGCTCGATCGCCTGCTCGTGCGACGCCGGCAGCTCGACGCCCTCCGACAGATCGTCGAAGAACACCAGCCCGTACCGGTTCAACAACACCTCGCGGGTACCGCGCAGCTCCATGACACCCCTCGTGTAGGAAGCGAGCCCGGTGGTGCCGGGCCCGCGCATGGAAGGAAACCGCCCCTGCTGAAGTCTTTTTTTCAAAAAAAAATAGAGAAGGAAGCGGGGGCTCAGCCTTCGCGGGCGAGCGTAGCAGTGTGCCGGCGCGATGCAAAGGCGGGTTAGCACCCTGCCAACAACGTCCGGCGCCGGAGGGCGCCCGGCGCGCGCCGGACCGTCTGCTACGTTGTCGAGCCGGTCATGGAGACGTTTGTCATCGGGGATGTGCACGGTTGTCTCGAGGAGCTCGACGAGCTCCTCGCGCTGATCGGCACGGGTCCGCGCCTCGTCTTCGCCGGCGACCTGATGGATCGCGGGCCCGACCCTGTCGGCGTCGTCCGGCGCGTCCGCGAGCTCGGCGCGCTGTGCGTCATGGGCAACCACGACGAGAAGCACGTCCGCTGGGCGCGCCACGAGGCGAAGCGCCGCGCCGATCCGGGCTACCGCAACCCGATGCAGCCGCTGCCCGAGCAGCGCCTCGCCGAGCACGCGGCCCTCGGCGACGACGGCGTCGCGTTCCTCGCCGGCCTGCCGAGCCGGCTCGACCTCGGCGACAGCTGGTGGGTCGTCCACGGCGGCGCGATCCCGGGGAGGCCCGTCGCCGAGCAGAAGGCGGCCGCGCTGCTGCGCTGCCGTTATCTCGATGCCAACGACAAGATGCTGTCCAAGGCCGATCCGACGCCGGACGCGCGTCACTGGGCCGTGCGCTGGGCGGGCCCCGAGTCGATCGTGTACGGCCACCACGTCCACGGCCACGAGCCGCGCTTCGACCGCGCGAACGGCGCGACCTGCGCGGGCATCGACACCGGCTGCTGCTTCGGCGGCCGCCTCACCGCATTCGCGCCCCGCTCCGGCGAGGTCATCCAGGTCCCGGCGCGCCGCGCGTACGCCGAGCTCCGCGAGGCGATCGAGGAGTGACGCCGGCCGG
>JAHBVW010000068.1 GCA_019637375.1 Deltaproteobacteria bacterium
GCAGCGCCTCGCGATCGCGTTCGCGGCGCAGCCCGGCGTGTGGCAGCAGGTGACGCGCGCCGTCGACCGGCACGCGAGCGCGTGGCAGCTCGCCGCCGACGCCGCGTGCCGCGCGCGGATCGCCGGCGAGCCCGCGGCCGCGCCGCGCGCCACGTGCCTCGCGCAGCGCCTCGCCGAGCTGCGCGAGGTGACGCGCGCGGTCGGCGCGCTCGAGCCCGCCGCGCGCCGCAACGCCCCGGTGATGGCGCGCTCGCTGTCGCCGATCGCCGACTGCGCCGACGCCACCTACCTCGCCGGCCTCGCGGCCGCGACGGACCCGGCCCGCGTCGCGGTGCGCGCGCAGCTCGCGGCGTCGCGCATCGGCCGGCCGGATCTCGCCCGCGCGCAGCAGGTGCTCGCCGACGCGCGCGCCACCGGCGATCCCCGGCTCGAGGCCGAGGCGCACGTCGCCGTCGGGCGCGCCCAGGGCGATCGCGATCAGCTCGTCGCGGCGGTGGAGTCGTACGCGCGCGCCGCCGCGAGCGGCGACAGCAAGGTCCGGCTCGAGGCGTGGACGCGCGCGAGCGCCGTGCTGCAGAAGCTCGGCCGGCTCGCCGAGGCCGCGCAGCTGCTCGACGCCGCCGAGGAGGCGCTGCGCGCGTCGCCGGATGCGCTGCGCGAGGCCGGGGTCGCGTCGGTGCGCGGGACGCTGTTCGGCCGGCGGCACGAGTACCCGGCCGCGGTCGAGCGGTTCTCGCGATCGATCGCCCTCCTCGACGAGATCTACGGCGCGGACTCGACGGCGCAGACCATCGACGTGCGCAACCTCGCGATCGCGATGCGCTACATCGGGCGCAAGTCCGACGCGCTCGCCGCGCTCGTGCGCGTGCTCGAGATCGACCGCGCCGCGTTCGGCCCCGGCGATCCCGAGGTCGGGCGCGATCTGCAGGCGATCGGCGCCCTGTACAGCATCATGGAGCGCCCCGCCGACGCGCTGCCGTACCTCGAGCAGGCGCGCGTCATCCTGCAGAAGCGCTCGCTCGATCGCGCGGCGCTCGACGGCGACCTCGGCGTCGTGCTGTGGAAGCTCGATCGGCCCGGCGAGGCGATCGCGGCGTTCCGCGACGCCGTCGCGACGCGCGCCGAGCTCGTGCCGCTCGCGAAGGAGACGGTCGACGCGCGCGCCCGCCTCGCGACGATGCTGGCGAACGTGGGGAAGTACGAGGAGGCGGAGCGCGAGATGCAGGCGGTGATCGCGGGCCGCGCGCGCCTCGGCGCGCCGGGCTCGATCCTCGCGCGCGACGAGGTCGGCCTCGGCGAGGTCCTCACGAGCCTGGGCCGTCACGACGAGGCACTCGCCGTCCTCGCGAAGGCGCGCGCCGCGTTCGAGGAGGCCGACAAGGGCCTCGGGCCGAACGTGGCCGGCACGCTCGCGGCGAGCGCGGCGGTCGAGCGCGCCCGCGGCCGCTACCGCGCGGCGCTCGAGCTCGACGAGCGCGCCGCCCGGATCCGCGACGAGAGCCTGCCCGCCGGCGACCTCGATCGCACCTCGAGCGTGCTCGCGATCGCGAAGGACAGCCTCGGCACCGGGGACGCCGCGCGCGCGAAGGCGTCGGCCGAGACCGCGCTCGCCGTGTTCGAGAAGTCCGGCCCGACCTGGCTCGTCGCCGACGCGCGCTGGACGCTCGCGCGCGCGGCGTGGGAAGCCGGCGCGCGCGGCGCCCCCACGCTCGAGCTCGCGCGCCGCGCCCGCGAGGCCGCGGCGCGCCTCCCGACCGTCGCGAACCTCGTCCCCGTCGCCGACGTCGATGCGTGGCTCGCGGCGCGCGCGCCCTGAGCCGCCCCGGCTACTCGAGCTGGCAGGTGGCGCTGCAGCCGTCGCCGTTCGTCAGGTTGCCGTCGTCGCACTGCTCGCCCGCGAGGGGCTGCACGAGGCCGTCGCCGCACACCGCGATCTTGCACGCATTCGTGCACAGGTCGTTGTCGTTCGTGTTGCCGTCGTCGCACTGCTCGCCGAGCGAGGTCTGGACGATGCCGTCGCCGCACACCGCGAGCTGGCAGTTGTTCGAGCAGCCGTCGTTGTTGTTCGTGTTGCCGTCGTCGCACTGCTCCCCGGAGATGACGTCGACGATGCCGTTGCCGCACACCTCCGTCGAGCGGCAGTCCGCGCTGCAGCCGTCGCCGTCGACGTTGTTGCCGTCGTCGCACTTCTCGCCGACGTCGGCGAAGCCGTTGCCGCACACCTCGACCGAGCGGCAGTCCGCGCTGCAGCCGTCGCCGCTGATGTGGTTGCCGTCATCGCACACCTCGCCGGGGTCGACGATGCCGTTGCCGCACACCTCGAACGTACACTGCGCGCTGCAGCCGTCGCCGCTGACGGTGTTGCCGTCGTCGCACTGCTCGTTGCCCTCCGGGATGCCGTTGCCGCACGTGCCGGACGGGACCGGGCCGCCGCTGCCGTGCTCTTGCTCGAGGATCTCGAGCGTACAGGCCCCGCCGATGCTGCAGGCCAGGACCACCACGAGGAGCCGATGCATCTTCATGCGCGTACAGTCGAGGGCCGAAGGCCCGCGAGAAAATGTTTCGCACATTTTTCCCGTTCTCGCGGGCCGACGACCAAACCGTCATGGCGCGCCTTGCCTTCGTGGTCGCGACGCTGGCCTGGTCGAGCCCGGCCCGCGCCGACGTCACCGTCGAGCCGGGGGCCCCGTTCACGGCCGGCGAGCTGACCGAGGCGCTCGCCGTGCGCGGCCCGGCGCCGGACGTGACGGTGCGGGTCGTGGCGCCGACGACGGTCGAGCTGCGCACCCCCGACGGCGGGCAGCGCGTCGAGCTCGGGAGTGCCCGCGGGCCGGCGGCGGCCCGGCTGGTCGCGCTGCAGGTCGCCTCCGTCGCGGCGAGCCCCGAGCTGCCGCGGCCGCCGGCGACCGTCGCGCCGGTGACGCCACCGCCGGCGGCGTCGGAGGCCAGCTACCGGGTGGGGGTCGTCGTCGGCGCGGGCCTGGGCGCCCAGGACATCGACCTGAAGCTGGCGGCGGTCCGCGTCGACGCCACGCGCGCGTGGGGCCGCTGGCGCGCCGGGGCGGGCGGCGGCTGGCTGCTCGGCCTGGCGCGCGGGACCGACGGGGCGCGCGCCGTGACGGCGAACGTCGGCGTCGTGCGGGCGCTCGCCGGCGTCGGGGTCGGGCCGGTCGAGGTGCTCGCCGGGCCCGAGCTCGTGGCCTACGGCATCGATCGCGTGTCGCGCGTGTCCGCCGGCGTCGCGGGCAGCGTGCGCGCGCGGATCGCGGCGGGCGGGCGCTGGCGCGTGCTCGCGAGCATCGACGCCGACCTCGTCCAGCACCGCGTCGAGATCGCGCGCGACGGGATGCCGTTCGCCGCGATCCCGCGCGTCGCCCTGACCGGTGCGGTCGGGCTGGAGTGGGAGTTGCCGTGAGCGCCGTGCTGCGCCCGCGCCCACCCACCGCCGACGACGAGCTCGCGCTCGCCGCGGCCGGCGGCGATGCCGACGCGTTCGCGGCGCTGTACGCCCGCTACGCCGACCGCGTGTACGCGCGCATCACGCACCTCGTCGGGCCCGGCCCGGACCGCGAGGACGTGCTGCAGCAGGTCTTCCTCGAGCTCCACCGCGCCCTGCCCCGCTTCCGCGGCGAGGCGACGGTATCGACGTTCCTGTACCGGATCGCGATCCACGTCATCTACGACCACCTGCGCAAGCGCACGCGCCGGCCGGTGGATCACGACGACGCCGCGCTCGACGCGCTGATCGACGGGTCGCCGACCCCCGAGGAGCGCGCGCGCCGCCGCCAGGAGCTCGCGCAGATCTTCGCGATGCTCGAGCGGATCAAGCCGAAGAAGCGGATCGCGTTCGTGCTGGTCGCCGTCGAGGGCCTCTCCCTCGACGAGGCCGCCGAGCTCGTCGGCACGAACGCCGAGGCCGTCAAGCAGCGCGTGCTGCACGCGCGCCGCGAGCTCGTCGCGCTCCTCGACCGCGCCGAGAAGCGCACCGCTCCCCACGACAGGAGGCAGCCATGAGTGGACACCGTCTCGACGAGCTCGTCGGCGAGCTGGCGCGCACCCGCCCCGTCCTCGACGACCTGACGCGCGCGCGCGTCGCCGGCCGGCTCGACGCGGCGATCCAGGACGGCGCCGCCGCGCCGGTGGTCGTCGGGCGCCGCCGGTGGCCGATCGCCGTCGCGGCCGTCGGCGTGGCAGCAGCCGCCGCCGCCGTCGTCGTCGTCGGGGCCGTCGCGCTGCGCTCGGGCGACGAGCCCGCCCGCCCGGCGGTGTCGGCGCTCGCGGCGCCCGGCGCCGAGCCGGTGCGCGGCGAGCTCGGCGGCGCGGCGATCACGCTGTACGGCGGGTGGGCGCGCGTCGTGGAGGACCGGCGAATCGTCGTCGAGGCCGAGACCGTGATCGTCGACCGGGCGATCGCCGAGCCGCTCGAGCTCGTCGTGCACGAGGCGCCGAACGCCGCGCGCCGCGTGCCGCGGGTGGCGACCATCCGCGTGTCTGCGGCGTCGTTCGCCGTCGACGCGCGCACGATGCGCGTCACCGCGATCCGCGGCGACCTGCTGCTGCGCTGCGACGGCGACGCCGAGCGTGCGGTGCCGGCCGGCGAGTCGGCGACGTGCGCCCGCGCGGCGATCGCGGCCGCGGAGGTGAAGGTGGAGACGACGAAGGCGGAGGTCGTGGTGGCGCCACCGCCGGCGCCGCCCACCGTCGCGGTCGTGCCACCCGCCGTGCGGCGGCCCACACCGCCGGCCGCGGAACCGGCGCGCGAGGTCGTCGAGGTGGTGCCGGTGGAGGTGGATGTAGACGTGGCCGTGCGGTACGCGCAGGCGGAGCAGCTGATCCTGACGGATCCGGCGGCGGCGCGCGCGGCGCTGCGCGAGCTGGTGGCGAGCGCCCCGGAGGCCCCGGAAGCGGCGCCGGCGCTGCTCGACCTCGCGCGGCTCGCGATCGCCGCGAAGGATCCGGCGGCGGCGCGCGCGGCGCTGGATCGGCTCGCGGGGCACGGGGCGCGCGGTGCGCTCGCGATGCCGGCCGCCTACCTGCGGTGCTCGGTCGACGCCGATCCGCGGTGCCTCGCGGACTTCCGCGCCGCCTTCCCCGGCTCGCCGCACGACGCCGAGGCGCTGGCCCGGCTCGCCGCGGCGACGGCGGCCGCGGACTGCCGGGCCGCACGCCCGCTGCTCGACGAGTACCTGCGCAGGTACCCGCGCGGCGCCGGGCGGGCGGTGATCGATGCGTGGGCCGCGCGCTGTCGCTGAGAGAAATCGAGAACCGGCGCGCGCGCGCGTTGTCTGAGTCGCGGATGCCGCGGTTGTTGTGCGACCCGTCCCGCACCGGGGTGCCTCGCTGTCCGACCTGCCGGGAGTCGCGCATGCGGCCGTTCGAGCGCAGGTTCGTGTGCGACCGGTGTGAGGGCATCTTCATCGAGCTCGACGACTTCACGGACGCGATCGGCGCGATGGAGCCGATCGACGTGCGCGACGAGGGCCCGGCGTCGCGGGCGTGCCCGCTGTGCTGGCGCGCGATGCGCACCTGCCAGCTCGCGATCGGCAAGCTCGAGCTCGACGAGGTGGTCCTCTACTGCGACGACCATGGCGTGTGGTTCGGCGACGGCTCGCTCGCCGCGGTGCTCGCCCAGTTCGAGCGCCACCACCACCGCGGCGGCGGCGGCAGCCCCGCGGCCAGCATCTCGAGCATCTACACGCTGCTCCGGACGCGCCGGGTCGCGCCGCGCCCGCCGCCCGTCGCGATCAGCGCGTACCGCCACCGCGACCTCGCGTGCCCGGTGTGCGAGGGCGACCTCAGCCTCAACATCGATCGCTGGACGTGCGGCCACTGCGCCGGCACGTTCGTCGAGAACTTCCACGTCGAGGCGATGGTCAGCGACATGAAGGGCCGCCCGTGGCAGCTCGCCACCGCCACCGGCGAGCGCGGCGCCCTCGCCTGCCCCGTGTGCACCGACCCGATGCACGTCGAGATGCTCGAGCGCGTCTCGATCGACCGCTGCGGCGAGCACGGCATCTGGTTCGACCCGCTCGCCCTCGGCACCGCGCTCCACCACGCCAGCGCCGTGCACGAGCGCCCCTCCGGCGGCGTCGCCGCCTGGCTCCGCCGCTTCTTCTGAGGTCGCCGCACCGACGCGGCAGCTGGTGCCGCGCCGACGCACATCACGCGCGCTCGCGCACGCCCTCGACGCCGTGGGCGACGGCGACGCGCAGCTTCAGCTTGCCGCCGGCGTCGCGCGCGAGCGTGTACTCCGAGGTCTCCGCACCGACCTCGTGCATCGTCGCGTCGAGGTACGGCCACCGCACCTTCACCTGGACGAGCCCGTCGGCGATCCACTCCTCCTGGAGGATCTCGGGGCGCGTCTCCTGGATCCCCTTCGCGTTGTACGTCGCGCGTGCGTTGCCGAAGAACTCGGCGATCTCCTCGTAGGTCGCGATCGGGCGCGCCATCCCGTCGCCGAGGAAGAACGCCGGCACCTCCCACAGGCGCGCGGCGGCCTTGCCGTCGCCCGTGGTGACGGCTACGCCGAGCTTCGTCAGGAAACGTTCGAGCTCTGCGTGATGTTCGCGGGCTCGCGGATCGTGTTCCGGCTTCATGGCGTGAGGCCGTGCACGTGGCGTGCACGTTCCTGCACACGCGTGGCCTTCGTGATGCAACAGCACACCGGTATGAAGGACGCCAACGTCACGATCGGCGAGCTGTGCGTCGGCGGCGACTGGGCCTGTGCCCACGGGGACTTCGGCGGGCTGCGCGACGTCGCGGAGCAGCTCGCCGAGCGCGTCCCCGAGCCGGCGCACCAGATGCTCGTCGAGCTCGCCGATGCGTGCCTCGCCGATCCGACGCGCGCCGGCGAGCTCTGGTACGAGCTCAAGCCCGTCGTCGCGCGCCGCGTGTTCTTCGACCGGTGATCGCGCCGCGGTGATAGGTTCGCGCCGTGCGCGCGGCTCTCCCGTGGCTCCTCGTGTTCGCGGCGTGTGGTGACAACGTGCGCGCGCCGGCGGAGCCGCGCTGGCACGTGCGCGACGGCTTCTTGCGTGCCCCCGACGGGCGCGCGGCGATCCTGCGCGGCGTGAACCTGTCGGGCGCGCACAAGTACGCGCCGTACCTCGACGACAAGCAGCCGGCCGACTACGCGCGCGTGCGCGACGCGTGGGGCATGAACGCGGTGCGCTTCCTCATGACGTGGGCCGCCGTCGAGCCGGAGCCCGGCCGCTACGACGACGCGTACCTCGACGCCGTCGCCGAGCGCCTCGGATGGGCGCACGCGGCCGGCCTCGCGGTCGTGCTCGACATGCACCAGGACATCTTCGGCGAGGGCTTCGGCTTCGACGGCGCGCCGCGCTGGGCGTGCGACGAGGCGCGCTACGCCGCGTTCGTGCCGAAGGAGCCGTGGTACCTGAGCGCGACGGACCCCAACGTCATGGCGTGCGTCGACGAGCTGTACATGCTCCCCGAGCGGCGCAACCGGTTCATCGCGGCGTGGCGCCACGTCGCCGAGCGCCTCGCCGGCGCGCCCGCCGTCGTCGGGTTCGACCCGCTGAACGAGCCGAACTGGGGCACGTACCCGCTGTTCCAGTTCGAGACCGACATCCTCGCGCCGTTCTACGGCGACATCGTCGCGACGGTGCGCGAGGTGGCGCCGGGGTGGGTCGCGTTCGCCGAGCCGAGCGCGAGCCGCAACGTCGGCTTCCTCACGCAGCTGCGCGAGCTGCCGTTCGACAACGTCGTGTACGCGCCGCACTCGTACGACCAGGCCGCCGAGAGCGGCGCCGGCTTCGACCCGGCGCAGCGCCAGAAGCTGCTCGACTACGCCCGCGACGTCGCCGGCGAGGCGCAGGTACTCGGCGCCGCGCTGTGGATCGGCGAGTACGGCGGCATGGTCGACGCGCCGAACATCGGGCCCTACATGACCGCGCAGTACGACGCCGCCGGCAGCGTCGCCGCCGGGGCGATGTACTGGGCGTACGACAAGGGCGGCGGCTACAGCATCCTCGACGCCGACGGCCACGAGAAGCCGGCGCTCATGGACGTGATCGTGCGCCCGTTCCCGACCCTCGTCGCCGGCGACCCGATCGCCTACGCGTTCGACGCCGCGGCGTCGCGCTTCACGTTCACCTACACGCCCGACGCCGCGGTGGCGTCGCCGACGGAGATCTCGGTCCCGGCGCGCGTCTACCCCGACGGGTACACCGTCGACTGCGGCGGTTGCGAGCACGCGATCGCCGGCGACACCGTCGTCGTCACGCGCCCGCCGGCGGCGCGCCCGGCGACCGTCACGCTCGCCCCGCGCTGACTACAGGCCCGACGGGAACGTCTCGGGGAGCTCGCCGCGGTCCCACAGCGCCGTGCGCTCGAGCGGCTCGAGCGCGCGCGTCTCGTCGACGTGGATCACGGCGTCGAGCTGCTCGGGGAGCCGCACGTCGAAGTAGTGGCTCGCGCGCTCCGTCTCGGGGCGGTAGACGACGCCGATCGCGCGCTCGAGGCGCGACTCGTGGAGCGCCGCGGTCGCCTCGCCGAGGTCGTCGAGGAGCAGCAGGAAGCTCGGCACGTTCGTGCGGTGGAACAGCGCCTCGTAGCTGCCGGGCAGCGCCGTGCGCACGCGCTTGCGCTCGGCGGGCCCGCCCCAGTCCGACGCCGCCGTGACGGTGCCGCTGTGCGTGGTGAACCCGACGAGGATCGTGCTGCGCGGGTGGCGCCGCCGGCACAGGTGGCCGATCGTGATCTCGTGGCGCAGCGCGCGGTGGCTCATCGCGACCGAGTCGCCGACGTGCGAGTTGTGCGCCCACACGATGATCTTCGCGGACCGGCCGCGCCGCTCGAGGTGCGCGGCGAGCGCGTCGAGCGTGTCGGCCATGTGCGTGTCGCGCAGGTTCCACGTCGACACGCCGCCCTTGTACATCATGCGGTAGTACTGCTCGGCGTTCGACACGACGCGCGCGTTCTGCTCCGCCTCGAACTGCGCATCCTCGGCGACGACGCCGTCGCGCTGCAGCAGCTGGCCGCGCCGGCGCACGAGCTCGACGAGCTGCGCGACGACCTCGTCCTCGCAGTCGTTCGCGAGGCCGAGCGCGACGGCGTGGCCGTACTGCTGCGGCTCCTCGCCGAACACGTCGAAGCACGCGTACCGCTCGCGCGCGCGCTTCGCCGCCGCGGGGTCGCGGTGGTCGAGGTACGCGAGCACCGCGCCCATCGACGCGTGCAAGGAGTACAGGTCGAGCCCGTAGAAGCCGACGCGCAGCCGCTCCTCGGCGATCCGGTCGTTGTGCTCGCGCAGCCAGCCGACGAGGTCGAGGACGTCCGCGTTGCGCCACATCCACTGCGGGAACCGCTGGAAGTCGACGAGCGCGTCGCTTGCCTCGGTGTCGGCGCCGACGCCGCGCACGTAGCGGTTGACGCGGTAGGCGTCGGGCCAGTCCGCCTCGCACGCGATCGCCGAGAAGCCCTTCTCGCGGATCAGGCGCTTCGTGAGCTCGGCGCGGATCCGGTAGAACTCGTGCGTGCCGTGCGTCGCCTCGCCGAGGAGGACGAAGCGCGCGTCGCCGATGCGGTCGAGGAGCAGGTCGAAGTCCGTCTGCGCGCCGATGAGGGGCGTCGCCTGCTCCGCGATCGCCTGCGCGAGGATCGAGTCGCGCGCCATCACCGCCTCCCCACGACCGCCGCCGTGCGCTCGATGCCCGGGCGCGTGTACGTGCCCGTGTAGAACGGGTCGTACCACCAGCCCGGATTGCGGCTCCATCCCCAACCGCCCCAGCCGCCCCAGCCCCAGCCCCAGCCGCCGCCCCAGCCCCAGCCCCACCACGGGTCGTACGGGTACGCGACCGCGGGGATCGGCTCGATGCGGTTGAACGACGTGCGCGAGGCGATGCGGCGCGCGGAGGTGTCGACCTGCCAGACGACGTCGAAGTGCGGCAGCTGCGACTCGCTCAGCGACTGCGGCAGCGGGAAGTAGAGGTCGATGTCGCGGCGGTCGAGGCGCTTCACGACGATGTCGAGCGGCCGGCCGCCGGAGTCGACGAACAGCGGCGGCGTGCGCCCCATCCTCTCGATGTCGAGGTACTGTTGCCGGGCGTCGACGTGCCACGGGGTGGGGTCGTTGTCGTTCGTCACCACCATGCGCACGTGCAGCGTCCGTACGACCTGACCGTTGACCGTCAGCGGCTCGATGCCCTGCGAGATGATCGAGACGGCGCCCTGCGGCTTCTCCGGGGGGATGGCCGTGCGCGATGCAGGCAGGCCCCCCTGCATCGCGTTCGCGGACTCGGGTGTGTAGACATACTCGGCGGCGCACCCCGCGAACGCGAGTGCGACGAGCACGCAAATCGATCTGCGCATGGTTTGCTCCTCGCGCTCGCGAATGTGCAGCGCGCGTGCCGCTAGGGAGCGAGCCCGCCAGCGGCTCGCCGATCGCGAGCTTCCTTGTGCAGCGATAGCGCAATCGATCCGGCGAGGAGCAGCGCGACGACGAGCAGCGACACGATGATCGGGACGTGGATGAAGCGCGACACCGCGAGCTTGATCCCGACGAAGATCAGGATCAGCGCGAGGCCGGGCTGGAGGTACTCGAAGCGGCGCGCGACGCTCGCGAGCACGAAGTACAGCGACCGGAGGCCGAGCACCGCGAAGATGTTCGACGTGAACACGATGAACGGATCCAGCGTGATCGCGAAGATCGCGAGGATCGAATCGATCGCGAACACGACGTCGAGCAGCTCGATGACCACGAGGGCGAGGAGCATCGGCGTCGCCCGCAGCGCGCCGTTCTCGCGCACGAACATCCGCGAGTCGCGCAGCTCCTTCGTCGCGGGGATCGCGCGCTGGACGAAGCGATACGCGCGGCTCTTCGAGAGATCGACCTCCTCCTCTCGCCGGACCAGCATCTTCGCACCCGTCGCGATGAGCACCCCGCCGAACACGTAGACCACCCACGCGAAGTGCGCGAGCAGCGCGGTGCCGCCGAGCACCATCGCGGCACGCAGCACGAGCGCGCCGACGATGCCCCAGAACAGGACGCGGTGCTGATCGCGGAGCGGGATCCGGAACGCCGCGAAGATCACGTAGAACACGAACAGGTTGTCGACGGACAGCGCCTTCTCGATCAGGTAACCGGTGAGGAACTGCTGGCCGACGTGCCAGCCCCACTTCAGCCCGACGAACACGTTGAAGGCGAGCGCGAGCGAGACCCACACCGCGCTCCACACCGCCGCCTCCTTGACGGTGATCTCGTGCGGCTTGCGGTTGAACACGCCGAGGTCGAGCGCGAGGAAGACCGCGACGAACGCGAGGAAGGCGCCCCACAGCGCGGGCGATCCCACGGAATGGATCACACGGCACCTCTAGGCGCTGCGTGCGCGCGCGCGCTCGGCGAGCACGACGAGGTCGCGCAGTGCGCGCAGTCCCGACAGGAACCGGCGCCGCATCGACGCGTCGTCACTCGCCTTCGGATCGACATCGCTCGATTCCGGCCGCGGATCATCGACACGGGTAGGCACGATCGGGATCGACAGCAAGCCCCGTGCTACCCGTGCGCGTGCGTGAACCTCGCAGGTTGGCTGCGCAAACGTGTGATGCCGCCGCGCCGCGCCCGGTGCGAGCGGGGGCAAGGCGGTCGCCCGGAGGTCGCCGCCGGGGCCGTGTTACGCCCGGCCGCGTGAAGCGTGCGCTCCTGGTGTGCGGTGTCCTCGGGCTCGCCGCGTGCGGCGGGAAGACCCCGGCCGAGCCGGATGCGCCCGGCGTCGAGGTCGACGCGCCGGCGCGCGGTGACATCCTCGACGAGCTGAAGGCCGTCCCCGGCGTGTCGAACGTCGAGGAGCGCGAGACGATCGTCGAGGGCTATCGCTTCTTCACGTTCGCGTACGAGCAGCCGGTCGACCACAAGGCGCCCGGCGGGGCGGTGTTCGCGCAGCGCATGACGCTGATGCACCGCGACTACGCGGCGCCGGTCGTCGCGCACAACAGCGGCTACCACGTGTCGACGCGCGGCTCGCGGTCGTCGGCGACGATCGTCACGAACGGCAACCAGCTGTCGATGGAGCACCGCTTCTTCACGCCGTCGCGCCCCGAGCCGGCGGACTGGGACACGCTCACCATCGAGCAGGCCGCGAACGATCAGCACCGCATCACGCAGGCGCTCAAGGCGCACCTCTACCGGGGCAACAAGTGGCTCGACACCGGCGCGAGCAAGGGCGGCATGACGTCGCTGTTCCATCGCCGGTTCTTCCCCGACGACGTCGACGGCACCGTCGCGTTCGTCGCGCCGTTCGACTACCCCGAGGACGCGGTGCAGTCGCCGACGAACCGCTACATCGTGTTCCTCGAGAACGTCGGCACGAGCGCGTCGTGCCGGCAGCGCCTCAAGGACTTCCAGAACCTCGTGCTCGCGCGGCGCGAGGCGATGAAGACGCGCATGCGCGCCGCCGCCACCTTCGGGCAGGTGCTCGACGAGGACCGCGCGCTCGAGTTCGCCGTCGAGGAGACGCCGTTCATCTTCTGGCAGTACGGCAGCCAAGAGGACTGCGCGTCGATCCCCGCGGCGAGCGCCACCGACGGCGCCGTGTTCCAGTTCCTCGACAACGTCGTCGACATCGCGTCGTACGGCGACGACGACCTCACGGCGTTCCTGCCGTACTACCACCAGAGCGCGACGCAGCTCGGCTATCCGATCAGCGACGAGAGCTACCTCGTCGGCCTGCTCCACCCCGGCGAGGACACCGCCGAGGCGTACGTGCCCGCCGCGATCCCGCGCCGGCCGTACGACGAGGGCGCGGCGATGACCGACGTGCAGGCGTGGATCGCGACGAGCGGCTCGCAGATCCTGCTCATCTACGGTCAGAACGACCCGTGGACCGCGGGCGCCGTCGACCTCGGCGCGGCGGCCGACTCCTTCAAGCTGATCGCGCCCCGCGGCAACCATGGCTCGACGATCGGCTCGCTCGCGCAAGGCGATCAGGCGATCGCCCTGTCGGCGGTGCGGCGCTGGGCGGGGCTCGGCGAGAAGCCGAACAACGCGCCCGCGTTCGATCCCGCGGAGCGCACGCTCGAGCAGGAGGAGTTCGCCGAGCGCCGCCGCCGGCGCCGCTGACTGCGTGGGACTCAGACGCCGCCGATGCCGCCCGAGCCCTTGTCGGCGACCGAGTGACGCTTCGTGTTCTCCGTCGGAGAATGTCCTCGGAGCTCGTCGCTGTCGTCGATGACGACGACCTCTTCCTCCGGGACCGGGCCGGTCTCGGTCGCGTGTTCCTCGAGCGCCTCGATCCAGTTCTCGCCGTTCTCGGCGCCGGCGTAGGCGTCCTGGTCCTCGGGCGCGGTCAGGTCGGTGTCGCCCGCATGCGGCACGCGCACGCCGTAGAGCTCGCCCGTGTCCTTCACCTGCGCGAGCTCGACGTCTTCGTACTCGGCTTCGTCCTCGGCCTCCTCCTCGAGGAGGAGCTCGGTTTCCAGGTCGGTCTGCATATCCACGAGCGGAGCATCGCGCGTGCCGGCGCCGCTCTTGCACGGCTCCTCCACCATGGCCGAACGCATCGACCTCGAGACCGCGCGCGACCACATCGCCTCGGCGGGAGCGCTCCTCGTGTGCGCTTACGAGTCTCCGGAGAAGTGCCGCGACAACCACATCGGCGGTGCGATCACCTTGCAGGAGCTGCAGGCGCGCGAGGCGCGGCTGGCGCGCGACCAGGAGCTCATCTTCTACTGTGCGTGACCCCACGAAGCGACGTCTGCCCGGCGGGCGGACGAGTACCGTGCGAAGGGCTTCGTGAAGGTGGGTGCGCTCGTGGGTGGTGTCGACGCGTGGCGCCGGGCGTCGACCGAGTCGGCACCTGCGCCGGCGCCGCGATGATCGGGAGCGGCGCCTGCATCCCCGTCGTGTGAGGTGCACGTGGACCTGGATCACTACTACTGGGGCATGCACCTGTTCTGGTGGATCTACTGGGTCGCGATCGTGAGCGTGCTGCTCCACATGGCGTGGCCGCGCCGGCCCACGACGGCGACCATCGCCTAGCTCACGGAGGACAGCCATGAACGTCGACCCGCTCATCGCACAGAAGACCCGCAACGAGATCATCGGACTCCTCTCGGACGAGGAGCTCCGCACGGTCAGCACCGCCGAGGAGGAGCGCATCCCCGAGGGCGACGAGTACATCGACCTCGAGCACCCCGAGCTGGGCGTGCGCCAGGCCGAGGCCAACACGCCGGGCGCGCACGCCTTGCCGCGCACGGCCGTCAGCGACGCGACGTGGTCGCGGATCCTGACGACGCTCGCGACGCCGGCCGGATGACGCCTACGCGAGCGACGGCAGCAGCGCCGCGAGGCGCTCGCGCCACGCGACGGAGGCCCACGCCTCGGGGAAGCAGCGCTGCAGGAGCTCGAGCATGATCGACACCGCCGTCGACGCGCCGGGCGATGCGCCGAGCAGCGCCGCGATCGTGCCGTTCGCACCGCACACGACCTCGGTCCCGAACTTGAGCTCGCCGCCGCCGCGGCCGTCGCTCTTGATGATCTGCACGCGCAGCCCGGCGACCTGGACCTCCCAGTCGTCGTCGTTCGCGCTCGGGCAGTAGCGGCGCAGGATCTCGACGCGCTCCTCGGCGGACATCATCGCCTGCCCGACGAGGTAACGGGTGAGGTCGAGGTTGCCGAGGCCGGCGCTGAGCACGGCGCGCAGGTTGTGGATGCCGATCGAGCGCAGGAGGTCGAGCCACGAGCCGTGCCGGAGGAACTTCGTCGTGATGCCCGCGTACGGGCCGAACAGCAGCTCGCGCTCGTCGCCGATCCAGCGCGTGTCGAGGTGCGGGACGGACATCGGCGGCGCGCCGACCTCGGCCTGCCCGTACACCTTCGCGTGGTGGCGCGCGATCACGTCGCGGTTCGTGCAGCGCAGCCACTGGCCGCTGACCGGGAACGCGCCGTAGCCCTTCGCCTCGGGCACGCCGCTCTGCTCGAGGAGGTTGAGCGAGTAGCCGCCGGCGCCGATGAACACGAAGCGGGTGCGCACGGTGCGCTCGTCGCCGCTCGCGAGGTCCTTCACCTCGACGCGCCAGCCGTCGCCGTCGCGGTGCAGGCCGCGCACCTCGTGGCTGAGGTGCAGTGCGAACTCCGGCCGCGCGACGAGCGCCGCGAACATGCTGCGCGTGAGCGCGCCGAAGTTGACGTCGGTGCCGCGGGCCATGCGCGTCGCGGCGACCGGGGCGCCGTCGCCGCGGCCGTCCATCACGAGCGGGATCCACGCCGCGATCTGCGCCGGGTTCTCGGTGTACTCGATGTCGCGAAACAGGCGCGCGTCGGCGAGGTGCGCCGCGCGGCGCCGCAGGTACGCGACGTCGGCGTCGCCGGTCACGAAGCTCAGGTGCGGCACCTGGCGGATGAACGACGGCGTCTCGGGCAAGTCGCCGCACGCGACGAGCGCGCGCCACAGCTCGAGGCTCTGGTGGAACTGCGCCGCGATGCGCAGCGCCTTGCCGCAATCGACCTCGCCGCCCGGCGACGCCGGCGTGTAGTTGAGCTCGCAGTAGCCCGCGTGCCCGGTGCCCGCGTTGTTCCACGCATCCGAGCTCTCCGCGGCCGCGCGATCGAGCCGCTCGAACGCCTCGATCCGGAGGGCCGGATCGAGCTTGTGCAGCAGCGTCCCGAGCGTGGCGCTCATGATGCCCGCGCCGATCAGCACGACCTCGCAGTCGGTGGTCATCTCGCCATTGTACGTGCCTCCGGCACCGACAGCTGCGCCGCGAGCTGCCGGTACATCACGTTCGTCGCGTGCAGCTGCTCGTGGGTGCCCGACCCGACGATCCGGCCGCGGTCCATCACCAGGATGTGGTCCGCGCGCCGCACCGTCGACAGGCGGTGCGCGATCACGAGCGTCGTGCGCTTCTCGCTCAGGTGCTCGATCGCGTCGACGACCTGCGACTCGGCGAGCGTGTCGAGCACCGCGGTCGGCTCGTCGAGGATCAGGATCGGCGCGTCCTTCAGGAACGCGCGCGCGATGCTGAGGCGCTGGCGCTGGCCGCCCGACAGCGTGCCGCCGACCTCCTCGAGCACGGTGTCGTAGCCGTCGGGCATCTCCATGATGAAGTCGTGCGCGTGCGCCGCGCGCGCCGCTGCCTCGATCTCGGCGTCGGTCGCGTCGGGGCGCCCGTAGCGCAGGTTGTCGCGCACCGAGCCCGACATGATCACCGAGTCCTGGAGGACGAGCGCGATCTGCCGGCGCAGCGCGCGCACGCGGTAGTCCTGGATCGGCCGCCCGTCGATGCGGATCGCGCCCGCCTGCACGTCGTGGAAGCGGACGACGAGCCCGGCGAGCGTGGACTTGCCGGCTCCCGACGGGCCGACGATCGCGACGAGCTGCCCCGGCCGCGCGCGGAACGAGACGTCCTCGAGGACCGGCACGCCGGGCTTGTACGCGAACGCGACGCTGGAGACCTCGACGTCGCCGCGCAGGCGACACCCGTCGATCGCGCCGGGGCGCTCGGTGCACTCGGGCGCGACCTCGAACGCCGCGCGCACGCGGCGCGCCCCCGCGAACGAGTTCAGGAGCTCGTTGCTCGTGTTCGCGATCGCCGACAGCGGCCCGTAGACGTAGCCGACGTAGGTGAGCGCGAGCAGCAGCGTGCCGAGCGTCATGCCGCGGTCGAGGACGGACATCCCGCCGACGAGCAGGATCGCGCTCGAGCCGATCGCCGTGAGCCAGCCGTTGACGACGCCGAACACGGCGCCGGCGCGGCCGATCCCGATCCACGCGCGCGCGGAGTCGTCGGCGGCGCGCGAGAAGCGCTGCAGCTCGTGGTCCTCGCGCGCGTGGCTCTTGATGAGGCGGATCGACGCCAGCGTCTCGAACAGGCGCGAGCTCAGGTGCGAGTCCGCGCGGCGGGCGCGATCGGCGCGCGGCCCCACGCGCCGGCCGTGGAAGCGCAGCCAGCCGAACAGCGGCGGTACGATCGCGAGGGCGAGCACCGCGATCCGCGGCTCGATCGCCACGAGCACGCTCAGCATCGCGATCAGCGTCAGGACCGAGAAGACGAGCGAGAACATCCCGCGCAAGACGATGTGCTCCACGCACCGCGTGTCGGCCTCGAGCCGGTTCACGGCGTCGCCGGTCGGCGTGGCGACGTGGTGCCGCAGGGTCGCCGCCTGCACGTGGGCGAACAGCCGCTCGCGGAGGTCGCGGATCATCGACTGTCCGATCACGACGGAGCGGCGGTTGTGGAGCATCACGACGAGCTGGTGCGCGAGCTGCATGGCGAGGCCGGCGACGACGAACGTCACGAGCAGGGTGCGCCCCGTCGCGGGCAGGCCGACGCCAGCGAACACGCGGGCGAGCCGGCCCGACGGCGCCTTGCCGCCGAGTGCATGATCGACGACCACCATCATCGCGAAGGGGGCCGCCATGCGGAGCGCGATCTCGGAGAGCGAGAGCCCTGCGAGGATCGCGATGCGGCCGCGGTAGGGGCGCGCGTGCGCCCACGCCCAGCCGAGCTGAGAGGTCCTCCACCCGGAGGACGGTGAAGATTTCACGAGACTCGACGCTCTAACACACCTCATCACACCCGCAATCCAACATCTCGATTGCGATGACTCCGCACGTGCCGAGAGAGCCACTCGAGGGTACGAGTTGTCCGTGGCCCTCGACGATCTCGCATGCGGCGGTCGCAGCGAGGCGACCTCTCCCGATCTCGGAGCCGTCTCGCAGGGGATGCAGGATGCGCATCGGGCCGAGCGCGCTTGCTGATCTTCGGCGACCACGAGCGCATCCGCGATCCGCGCGCGCTCGCCGCCTCCCTGCGCGATGCACTGAGCCGTCCGCCGCGCACCGAGATGCGCACCGACACGCTCGGGCGGCACGCGGCCCTCGTGGGTGCGTTCATCGAGGCCGGCGAGCTGGCGCAGGGGCTCGCCGACGCCGAGGCGACGGAGCGGGGTTGCGACGCGCGGGGCGGCAGCGCCGAGACGGCGATGACGCTGCTGCTCGCACTCGCGCGCGCGGTCGTCGCCTCGTGGTGCGGCGAGCCGGCGCCGCTCGAGCCGGCGCTGCGGCTGCTCGACACGCTGCGCGCCGCGCGCCTGCCCGCCGCCGTCGCGCTCCGCCGCGCGGAGGGCTACGCGTTCCACGCCGTCTACCCCGAGGCGTACTACCTCGCGGCGCGGCGCGCGGCCGAGCAGCGGCCCGGTGCCCGCCGCGTGATCGGCATCCGCAGCATCGGCGCCGGCCTCGCCGCGATGGTCGCGGCCGCGGCGCGCGCGCCGTCCCCGACGACGGTGCGCCCCGGCGGCGATCCGTGGCGGCGCGAGCTCGCGCTCGATCCGGCGCTCGTGCGCACGTGGGTCGAGGACCCGCACACGACCGTCGCGATCGCCGACGAGGGCCCCGGGCTGTCGGGGAGCTCGTTCGGCGCGGTGATCGATCGCCTCCAGGAGTCCGGCGTCGCGCTCGACCGCATCGAGTGCTACCCGAGCCACCGCGGCGAGCCCGGGCCCGTCGCCCTGCCGCGCGACCTCGCGCGCTGGCGGCGCCTCCGGCGCGAGGTCGTCGACTGCGACGAGCTGCTCGTGCGTTCCGGCGTGCTCGCCCGCTGGATCGCGGACCTCGTCGGTCCGCTCACCACCCCGCTCGCCGACATCTCCGCCGGTGCGTGGCGGCGCCTGCGCTGCGCGTCGGAGGCCGAGTGGCCGCCCGTCGTCGTGCACCAGGAGCGCCGGAAGTTCCTCGCCGAGACCGCCGACGGCTGGTGGCTCGCGCGCTACGTCGGCCTCGGTCGCGACGGCGAGCGGGCCATCGCGCTCGCGCGCGGGCTGTACCGCGACGGCTTCGTGCCCGAGCCGCGCGGCCTCGTGCACGGCTTCCTCGTCGAGCGCTGGGTGCGCGCCGCGCGCCTGCTCCAGCCGCGCCGCTTCGGCCGCGCGCACCTGCGCGACCGCGTCGGCCGCTACCTCGGGCGGCGCGCCTTCCTCCCGACGGGCGAACCCGGCGCGAGCGCGGCCGCGCTGCTCGCGATGGCCCGGCACAACTCGGGCCTGCCGCTCGACGGATGGGCGCCGCGCATCCCCGCGCTCGATCGCCGCATGCGCCGGGTCGCCGTCGACGGGCGCCTGCACGCGTGGGAGTGGCTCGTCCTCCCGACGGGCGCGCTCGTCAAGACCGACGCCGTCGATCACCACCGCGCGCACGACCTCGTCGGCTGCCAGGACATCGCGTGGGACCTCGCCGGTGCCGAGCACGAGCTCGGGCTCGACGGCGACGACCTCGCGGCGCTGATCGGCCACGGGGACCGCGAGCTGCGCGCGTTCCTGCGCATCTGCTACCTCGCGTTCCAGCTCGGCCGCCACGCCCTCGCGCGCGACAGCGCGTGGCCCGGCGAGGTCGCGCGACTCGACGCCGCCGTCGACGGCTACCGCGCCGCGCTCGAGCTCGCCGTCCGCCGTGCCGTCTGACCACGCGCGCCGCACCCCGACGTGCGATCTCGCCAGACTCCCGATCGTGCTCGCACGTGCGTCGAGAGGGTTTGTCGAACGATCGCCGTGCGGAATAGGACATGCACGGCGACGCGCGCATGCAACGACGGGTGTTGATCACCGGCGGTGCCGGGTTCATCGGATCGCACGTCGCGGATGCGCTGATCGCACGCGGCGATCGCGTGCGCGTCCTCGATGCGCTGCTGCCGCAGGTCCACGGGAGCGATCGCCGGCGGCCCGCGTACCTGTCCGCCGACGTCGAGCTCGTCGAGGGCGACGTCCGCGACCCCGCGGCCGTCAAGCGCGCCCTCGCGTCGATCGACGTGGTGTATCACTTTGCGTCACGCGTCGGCGTCGGACAGAGCATGTACGAGCTCGCCGACTACACCTCGGTGAACAACCTCGGCACGGCGGTGCTACTCGAGGCGCTGATCGCCACTCCGGTGCAGCGACTGGTCGTCGCGTCGAGCATGAGTGTCTACGGAGAGGGCCTGTATCGCGACTCGCGCGGCCGCCTCCACGACCGCGTGCAGCGCACCCCCGACCAGATCGCCGGCGGCCGCTGGGACCCGCGCGCCGAGGACGGCTCGGAGCTCGCGCCGGTCCCGACCCCGGAGACCAAGCCGCCCCTCCTCGCGTCGCTGTACGCGCTGTCGAAGCACGACCAGGAGCGCATGTGCCTGATGGTCGGCGCGGCGTACAAGATCCCCACCGTCGCACTCCGCTTCTTCAACGTCTACGGGCCCAGACAGGCACTCTCGAATCCGTACACCGGCGTCCTCGCGATCTTCGCGGCGCGCCTCCTCAACGGGCGACCTCCGCTCCTGTTTGAGGACGGCCGCCAGCAGCGCGACTTCGTCCACGTGCGCGACGCCGCGAACGCGTGCCTCCTCGCGCTCGACGTCGAGGAGGCCGCCGGGCGCGCGTTCAACATCGCGAGCGGACGCGCGATGACGATCCGCGAGGTCGCCGAGCGCATGGCCGGCATCCTCGAGCGCAACCTCGCGCCGCACGTCACCGGGCAGCACCGCGTCGGCGACATCCGCCACTGCACGGCCGACCTCTCGCTCGCCCGCCGCGTCCTCGGCTTCGCGCCGCAGGTCGGCTTCGACCGCGGCATGCGCGAGCTCGCCGTGTGGCTCGAGGCGCAGAGCGCGGTCGATCGCTTCGAGCACATGCGGGCCGAGCTCGCGGACCGGGGGCTCGCCGTATGAGCGACGTGAAGGGCCGGTCCATCCCCAGGCGCATGCGCGCGGCGGTGATCGCCGCGCCGCACACCTGCGAGGTGAAGGAGGTCGACACCCCAGAGCCGTCGCCCGACGAGGTGCTCGTCCAGGTCGAGGGCTGCGGCGTGTGCGGCTCGAACCTGCCCGCGTGGGAGGGGCGGCCGTGGTTCACCTACCCGCTCCCGCCCGGGCGCCCGGGCCACGAGGGCTGGGGGCGCGTCGTCGCCACGGGCCGGAACGTGCGCTCGTTCGCGCCCGGCAACCGCGTCGCGTTCCTGTCGGACCACGCGTTCAGCGAGTACGACGTCGCGGATGCGCGGTCGGTGATCGAGCTGCCGCGCGCGCTCGACCACGACGACGTCCCCGGCGAGCCGCTCGGCTGCGCGCTCAACATCTGGAAGCGCAGCGAGATCGCGGCCGGGCAGACCGTCGCCGTCGTCGGCATCGGCTTCCTCGGCGCGATCCTCGTGCAGCTCGCGGCGCGGGCCGGCGCACGCGTGATCGCCGTGTCGCAGCGCGACTACTCGCTCGCGCTCGCCACGAAGCTGGGCGCCGCCGAGGCCCTGCACCTCGACGGCGCCGAGCGCGCCTCGGAGAGCTGCGATCGCGTGATCGAGCTCGTCGGCCTGCAGCGGCCGCTCGACGTCGCCGCGCGCCTGTGCCGCGTGCGCGGCCGCCTCGTCATCGCCGGCTTCCACCAGGACGGCCCGCGCGAGGTCGACATGTTCCTGTGGAACTGGCGCGGGCTCGACGTGATCAACGCGCACGAGCGCGACCCGCTCGCGTACGTCGCCGGGATCAACGCCGCGATCGACCGCGTCGTCTCCGGCGAGCTCGACCCGCGCCCGCTGTACACCGATCGCATCCCGCTGAGCCGGGCCGGCGATGCGTTCGAGCTCCTGCGGCGGCGCCCGTCGGGGTTCGTGAAGGCGCTGGTGGTCCCGTGACGCGCCCCCGCATCGGGTTCCTCGGCGTGGGCTGGCTCGGGCGCAACCGGCTCGAGGCGATCGTCGAGCACGGCCTCGCCGAGGTCGCGGCGATCGCGGATCCGTCGCCGGCGCGGCGCGCCGAGGCGCTCGCCCTCGCGCCGGGTGCGATCGCGTGCGAGCACGCCGGCCAGCTCCTCCAGCTGCCGCTCGACGGCGTCGTGATCGCGACGCCGAGCGCGCTCCACACCGAGCACAGCCTGTCGGCGCTCGCGCGCGGCCGCGCGGTGTTCTGCCAGAAGCCGCTCGCGCGCACCGCCGACGAGACGGAGCTCGTCGTCGACGCGGCGCGCGCCTCCGATCGCCTGCTCGCCGTCGACCTGGCCTACCGCCACACCGCGGCGATGCGCGCCGTGCGCGACGTCGTCGCGAGCGGCGAGCTCGGCCGCATCCACACGCTCGACCTCGCGTTCCACAGCGCGTATGGCCCCGACGCGCCCTGGTGCTACGACAAGCAGCTGTCGGGCGGCGGCTGCGTCGTCGACCTCGGCACGCACCTCGTCGACCTCGCGCTGTGGCTGCTCGACTTCCCGGCGCTCGCCGGCGTCGACAGCCGCCTCGTCGCGAGCGGCGCGCCGATCGACCCGGCCGGCTCGAGCGTCGAGGACTTCGCGAGCGTCCACCTCCACCTCGCGGGCGGCGTCCTCGTCCGCCTCGTCACGTCGTGGCGCGCCTCCGTCGGGCGCGACGCCGTGATCGAGGTGACCGTGCACGGCACCGACGGCGGCGCGGCGCTGCGCAACGTCGGCGGGTCGTTCTGCGACTTCGTCGGCGAGCGCTACCGGGGCGCGCGCGTCGAGCGCCTCACGTCGCCGCCCGACCGGTGGCGCGGCCGCGCCGCGGTCGCGTGGGTCGAGCGCCTCACGACGAACGCGCGCTTCGACGCGGAGGCCGACCGCCTGGTCGAGCTCGCCCGCATCGTCGACGCCATCTACCAGCGCAACCGCACGATCGAGCTGCGAGGTGTCGCATGACCCGGCATATCCTGATGACCGCCGACACGCTCGGCGGGGTGTGGATCTACGCGAGCGAGCTGATCGGCGCGCTCGCGGAGCACGACGTGCGCGTCACGCTCGCGACGATGGGCGCACCGATGTCGCCCGGGCAGAAGCGCGCGATGTCGCGGCTGCGCGGCCTCAACGTCCTCGAGAGCACCTACGCCCTCGAGTGGATGCCGTTGGCGTGGCCCGACGTCGACGCGGCCGGCGACTGGCTGCTCCACATCGCGCAGCGCGTGCGCCCCGACCTCGTGCACGTCAACGGCTTCGCGCACGCCGCGCTGCCGTTCGGCGTCCCCGTCGTGTGCGCGGCGCACTCGTGCGTGTTCACGTGGCACCGCGCCGTGAAGGGCCGCGACCCGGGCCCGGAGTGGAACGAGTACCGCCGCCGCGCGCACGAGGGCATCACGCGCGCCGCCGTCGTCGTCGCGCCGACGATCGCGCTCCTGCGCGACGTGTTCGCCGCGTACGAGGTCACCGGCGCCGACGGCCGCGTGATTCCGAACGGGCGCGCGCTGCCGTCGGCGCGCAACGTCGAGAAGCAGCCCCTCGTGTTCGCCGCCGGCCGCGTGTGGGACGAGGCGAAGGGGCTCGCGACGCTCGCCGCGTGCGCGCCCCACGTGCCGTGGCCGATCTCGGTCGCCGGCCCGACGCGGCCGCCGCCGGGCATCGCCGCGCCACCCCCGCCGTCGAACGTCCACCTGCTCGGCGAGCTCACGCCCGACGAGGTCGCGGGCTGGATGGCGCGCGCGTCGGTGTACGCGCTGCCGGCGCGCTACGAGCCGTTCGGGCTGTCCGTGCTCGAGGCGGCGATCTCCGGCTGCGCGCTGATCCTCGGCGACATCCCGTCGCTGCGCGAGCTGTGGGAGGGCGCGGCGACGTTCGTCCCGCCCGGCGATGCGGACTCGCTCGCACACGCGATCTCGGCGATGACGCAGGACCCGCTGCGCCTCGGCGCGTGGGGGGCGTCGGCGCGCGCCCGCTCGCGCGGCATGACGCCGACCCGCATGGGCGCCGCGTACGGCGCGCTCTACGCGGAGCTGTGCGCGCAGCCCGGGGGCGCGGTGACGGCATGAAGCTGGCCCTCTTCTATCAGTCTCTCATCTCCGACTGGAACCATGGCAATGCCCACTTCCTGCGCGGCATCGTCTCCGAGCTGCTCGCCCGCGGGCACGAGGTCCGGGTGTACGAGCCGCGCGCGTCGTGGAGCCGCGAGAACCTCCTGCGCGACCAGGGCCCGCCGGCGATCGCCGCGTTCCGCGCCGCGTATCCGCACCTGACGAGCGAGGTCTACGGCCACGAGCTCGACCTCGACGTCGTGCTCGAGGACATCGACGCCGTGATCGTCCACGAGTGGAACGAGCCGTGGATCGTGTCGAGCATCGGCAAGCACCGCGCGCGCACGCGCCACTACGCGCTGCTGTTCCACGACACGCACCACCGCTCCGTCACCGCGCCCGGCGACATCGCGCGCTTCGACCTCGCGCACTACGACGGCGTGCTCGCGTTCGGCCGCGTGATCCGCGACCTCTACCGCCAGCGCGGCTGGGCGGCGCATGCGTGGACGTGGCACGAGGCCGCCGACGTGCGCGTGTTCCGCCCGCTGCCGGCGCCGCGCGACGGGCGCGACGGCGACCTCGTGTGGATCGGCAACTGGGGCGACGAGGAGCGCTCGCGCGAGCTGCGCGCGATGCTGATCGAGCCCGTCGCGTCGCTCGGCCTGCGCGCCCGCGTGCACGGCGTCCGCTATCCCGCGCACGCGCTCGCCGCGCTCGCGCACGCCGGCATCTCGTACGGCGGCTGGCTCGCGAACTTCGACGTCCCGGCGACGTTTTCGCGGCACGCCGTCACCGTGCACGTGCCTCGGCGGCCGTACGCCGAGGCGCTGCCCGGCATCCCGACGATCCGCGTGTTCGAGGCGCTCGCGTGCGGTATCCCGCTGGTGTCGGCGCCGTGGCGCGACGACGAGGGCCTGTTCCGCGCCGGCGAGGACTACCTCGTGGCGCGCGACGGGCGCGAGATGAAGCGGCAGCTCGAGCTGCTGCTGATGGACCCGGCCCGCGCCGCGCAGCTCGTCGCGCGCGGGCGGCGCACGATCCTCGAGCGCCACACCTGCGCGCACCGCGTCGACGAGCTGTTCGACATCCTCGGCGAGCTCGGCGTCGGCACGCGCACCGTGCCGGCGTGGGAGCTCGCGCCGTGACCCCAAGGAGGGTCGTATGAACCTGGCAGTCATCGGAACCGGCTACGTCGGGCTCGTCAGCGGGGCCGGCTTCGCCGAGCTCGGCCACAACGTCACGTGCGTCGACATCGACGCGGCGCGGATCGCGCAGCTCGAGCGCGGCGAGATGCCGATCGTCGAGCCGAACCTGCCCGAGATCGTGCGGCGCCACGCCGCACACGGCCGCATGCGCTTCACGACCGACCTCGCCGCGGCCGTCGCGAACGCGCAGGTCGTGTTCATCGCCGTCCCGACGCCGTCGAACGACAACGGCTCGGCGGACCTGCGCTTCGTCCTCGACGGCGCGCGCGAGATCGGGCGCGCGATCGCGCGCTACACCGTCGTCGTCACGAAGAGCACGGTGCCCGTCGGCACGGCCGACCGCGTGCGCGAGGCCGTGGCGCGCGAGACGCGGCACCCGTTCGCGGTCGTGTCGAACCCCGAGTTCCTCAAGGAGGGCACCGCGCTCGCCGACTTCCTCAAGCCGGCGCGCATCGTCGTCGGCGCGGAGGACCCGCGCGCGATCGCGATCATGCGCGAGCTGTACCGCCCGCTCATGCGCACGAGCGACCGCATGCTCGTGATGGACACGCGCTCCGCCGAGCTCGCGAAGTACGCGTCGAACGCGATGCTGGCGACGCGGATCTCGTTCATGAACGAGCTCGCCTCGCTCGCCGAGAGCGTCGGCGCGGACATCGACATGATCCGGAAGACCGTCGGCTCGGACCCGCGCATCGGGACGAAGTTCCTGTTCGCCGGGTGCGGCTTCGGCGGCTCGTGCTTCAGCAAGGACCTGCGCGCGCTCGTCCACACGGGCCGCGAGCACGACGTGCACCTCACGATCGCGCAGTCGGTGTACGGCGCGAACGAGCGCCAGAAGCACGTCCTCGGCATCAAGGTCGTGTCGCACTTCGGCGGCAAGCTCGCGGGCCGGCGCATCTGCGTGTGGGGGCTGTCGTTCAAGCCCGAGACCGACGACATCCGCGACGCGCCGGCGCTGACGCTGATCGCGCAGCTCCGCAACGCGGGCGGCGCCGTCGTCGCGTACGACCCCGTCGCGATCGAGAATGCGCGCCTCGCCCTCGGCGAGGGCGTCGAGTTCGCGCACGATCCGTACGAGGCCGCGACGGGAGCGAGCGCGCTCGTCCTGGTCACCGAGTGGCACGAGCTGCGAAATCCCGACCTCGAGCGCCTGAAGGCGTGCATGAAGGAGCACATCCTGTTCGACGGCCGCAACGTGTGGTCGGCGCAGGACGCGCGCGACGCCGGCTTCACGTACCACGGCATCGGGCGCCCGTAGCGGCGTGCTTCTTGCTGCACTCTCGATCATGCACAGTCGCGCAAGAATACTCGGACATTCGATCCATCAGATGCTGATCGTGTTTCCGCTGGGGCTGCTCGCGACCTCCCTCGTCTTCGACTTCATCTCCGCCGGGACGGGCAGCGCCAGAGTCGCAGATATCAGCTTCTGGATGATCGCCAGTGGCATCATCGGCGGGCTCGCGGCTGCGCTGTTCGGCCTGATCGACTGGCTCGGCATCCCCGACGGGACGAGGGCCAAGCGCATCGGCGCCCTGCACGGGATCGGGAACGTCGTGGTCGTGGGCCTGTTCGTCATCAGCTTGCTCATCCGCTATTACGGGGGCGCGACACCGCCCGCCGCGATCGCGATCGTGCTCTCGGGCGTGGGTGTCGCGCTGGCGCTCGTGACCGGATGGCTCGGCGGCGAGCTCGTCGATCGCCTGGCCGTCGGCGTCGACGAGGGTGCGCACGCCGATGCGCCCAGCTCGCTATCGCGGCGCCCGATCTCCGAGCACGCGACCGTGACCGCGCGGAACTGAGCGCCCAAGCCCGCCTAAGCCAGCACCAGCTCGATCGCGCGCGCGAGCTCCGCCTGGCCGAACGGCTTCGCGAGCACGCCCTGCACGAGCGCGCGCTCGTGGGGCGACACGCCGGACGGCACGGCCGTCATCACGATCACCGGCACGTCCGCGAGGTGATCGAGCGCGCGCATGCGGCGCACCATCTCGAGGCCGTCCATGCGCGGCATCATCACGTCGGTGAGCACGAGGGAGAACCGCTTCTTCTCGAGCTGCGCGAGGCCGAGCGCGCCGTCGATCGCGACGGTGCACTCGAAGCCCCTCGTCTCGAGCAGCATGCTCAGCATGTCCGCGAGGCCGTACTCGTCGTCGACGATGAGGATCGAGCGGCTCATCGCCTCGTCTTCCGCGCGGCGCCGTCGTGCCCCGCCGGACCCAGGAGCTCGGCGGCGCTGTCGTACGTGTTGTCGACGTGGAGGCCACCCTCGTCGATGCGAAACTCGTACGCGCGCGGGTCGTGACCGCTGTCGCGCATCTTCAGCACCGAGATGACGTGGTGCGTGCGCGCTCGGACCTCGCAGTGGCGCTGGACGATGATGTTGTGTGCGGAGGCGGGGAGGTCCTGCGGCGGGAGCTGGAGTTGCCCGTGCACCTGCGGCGTCTCGTACGTGTAGACCAGCGTCACGCCCTCGCGCAGGAGCTGCTGCTTGATCGCCGCCACCGCCTCCGGCAGCCGCTCGGGATAGTCGATCGTGCGGCTGAACGTGTGTACGCCGTCGACGCACACGCGCGTGATGTGGTGTGCGTGCACGAGGGCGAGCAGCTGCTCCGCGACGAGGTCGAGCAGGCCCTCGACGGGCCGCTGCCACATGAGGTGGATCGCGCCCTCGTTCACCGCGCCGCGCAGGCCCAGCCCGAGGCGGTCGCTCTTCGCCAGCAGCTCGGGCGGCGTCTCGTGGAAGCCGATGAACAGGCCGCGCTCGCCGCCGCGCGCGCCCTCGAGCAGGTAGTGCAGCCCGAGGATGGTCTTCCCGGAGCCGGTCGGCCCCGCGATCATCGTCGTCGACAGCTCGGGCGGGCCGCCGCCGAGCATGCGATCGAGCTGCGGGATGCCGAAGCGCTTGCGGCGGTGCGGGTCGGGGGCGAGCACCTCGCGCTGATCGCGCTCGCACTGCTTCTCGATCCGCGGCCGCACGACGATGCCCTCGTCGGTGATCGAGAGCAGGTGCTTGCCGCGCAGCGCGTTCGTACCGCGCATCTTGCGGACGCGGAGGTACCGCAGCGCCCGCATCTCGTACATGTCCTCGGTGAGGTCGATGACGCCGTCGACGACGGTCTGCTCGGTGTCGAGGTTGAGCGAGCGCTGCGTCGTGAGGAGCAGGACGGTCGCCCCGCTCATCGTCGCGACCATGTGGAGGTCATGGACGAACGCCTTGAACTGCTGCGGGCTCTTCGCGAAGTCCTCGGCCGCGACGAGCCCGTCGACGACGATCAGCTGCGCGCCGCGCGTCGCGCCGATCTCGCGCATCGTCTGGAGCAGCCCGGCGAGGCCGCGCTCCTCGAGGATCTTGAACAGCGACAGGTACGAGACCTTCGAGCCGACGAGCTCCGGGCGAAAGAAGCGCAGCCGGGACAGGTGCGCGATCATCTGGTCGTTCGCCTCGGCGAGCAGCGTCACGTAGGTGGCGCGGCCGCCCAGCGCCGCCGTGTGAAAGCCGATCTGATTCGCGAGGATCGTCTTTCCGCTCCCGGGTGCACCGCGGATCAGATACACGCTTCCCCGGATCAGGCCGCCCTCGAGGACCGTGTCCAGTCCGGGAATCCCCGTCTCCGCGCGCTGCGAGGCCGGCGCAGTCACAGGCGCGGTCTATCACGCGATCTCGACTCCGACGAATCCCGTGCTCCGGAGTCCGGAGGACTCGGCAGGCAGCGCAGAGCTCGCATGGCGCGGGGCTTGAAGCTTGTGGGGGCATGCGCGTGTTCGGCGCTCCTCGGCTCGACGCTGACGGACGCGCGATCCCGTCGCTGGCATCGCTCGCACGGCGGCGCGCGCGCCCGGTCGCCGCGATCGTCGCCGTGCAGCTGCTCGTCGTCGGGGTCCTGTGGATCCTCGTGACGGACATCCTGCTGTACGGCCTCACCGAGGACCCGGTGCTGATCGCGCGCCTCGAGACCGCGAAGGGCTGGGTGTTCGTCGGCTGCGCGGCGATCGCGATGTTCGCGCTCGTCGCGCGCGCGATGCACGGCCTGGCGTACTCGCAGGCGATGAACGCCGCCGTGCTCGACAGCATCGGCGAGGGCGTGCTCGTCATCGGGCGCGACCGCAGCGTCCACGCCGCGAACCCGGCCGCGGTGCGCATGCTCGGCGCCGCGAACGCGCACGAGCTCGTCGGGATGACGCCGCAGGACTTCGCGCGCAGGTTCCGCGTGACGACCGCCGACGAGGGCACGGTCGTGCGCTGGGAGGACTTCGTCTCGCAGCGCGCGCTCTCGGGCGAGCGCCCCCCGCCCTACAAGGCGCGCCTGCACGTGCCCGGCGGATCGATCGTGATCCTGTCGACCGGCGCCCCCGTGCGCGCGTGCCCCGACGGCCGCGTCGAGGCCGCGGTCAGCATCATGCTCGACATCACCGAGCTCGAGCGCGTCGAGCAGATCCGCGATCAGTTCTTCGCCTCGGCCGCGCACGCGATCAAGACACCCGTGTCGATCCTCCGTGCGCAGGTCGAGCTCGCGGCGACCGAGCCGCTGAGCGGGCGCTCGCGGCTCATCATCGAGCGCCAGTGCGGCCGGCTGGATCGGCTGACCGACAACATCCTCGCCCTGTTGCGCATCCACGATCACGCGCTGCGACTCCACCCGACCCGCGTCGAGGTCGACGGCCTCGTCGGGCACGTGTCGCGCGAGATGGCGCACGCGTCGGCCGATCACCTGCTCCAGGCGCGCGTCCGAGGTCGCCCGATCGTGTTCGCCGACCCGGAGCGCCTGACGCTGCTCGTGCGCGACATGATCGAGCTCGCGTACCGGCGCGCGCGCACGAGCACGATCGTCAACCTCGAGGCGCGCGAGGTCGCGGACCGCGTCGAGCTGTCGGTCGGCTACGAGTACGTGGCGCCGCGCGAGGCCGCGGACGAAGAGGACGGCGCCGGCTACACGCGGCTCGGCCTCGAGACCGCGGTGATCGACGCACTCGCCGCCGCGAGCTCCGGCGTGTTGCGCACGCGCACGGAGTCGTCGCGGCGCATCGACTGGCTCGAGCTACCCGCCCTCGACGAGGAGGTTCACCATGGCTTCGCATGACTCCGTCATGGTCGTCGACGACGACCCCGATCTCAGCGACACGCTCCGCATGGTCCTCGAGCACTTCGGCTTCGAGGTCACCGTCGCGCACGACGGGCGCGAGGCGCTGCGGCTCCTCGAGCAGGGCATGCCGCGCGTGATCCTCCTCGACATGCTGATGCCGATCATGAGCGGCTGGGAGTTCTCCGAGGAGTACACGCGCCGCTTCCCCGAGCCGCGCGCGGCGATCGTCGTGCTCACCGCCGCCGACGACGCGCGGGCGCGCGCCCTCGAGGTCGGCGCGGCGGCCTACCTGCGCAAGCCGTTCGAGACGCGCTCGCTGATCGACACGGTGTCGCGCCTGATCGGACCGCGCGAGCCGGCGCACGCCTCGACCTAGCGCGACACGAAGGCGACGCGGTCGCGGTACGAGATGCCGAGCACGCGATCCGCGAGCAGGTCGGTGCCGAGGACGAGCGCCGGGCGGTGCGCGAGCCCGAGGCGATCGAACGTGCCGAGGTCGCGGACGATGGCCCGCACGGGTCCCAGGCGGGCGTCGCCGGTGCGCGCGACGAGCCGGGTCGCGGCGCCGCGCGCGCCGATCGCGCGGCCGGCGGAGCGGTTGAGGACGCTGACCGGCGCGCCGAGGTCGAGCATCGCCGGGACGGTCGCGCGCCCGTCGAGGACGACGTCCATCATGATGAGCCCGTTCGCGCCGTAGGCGATCTGCACGAGCTCGCGGCGCGAGCTGGCGAGCGTGCCGGCCGGGTAGACGCCGAACTCCTGCGCGGCGAAGTCGACGACGATGTCGTGGCGCGCGAGGACGTCGAGGCCGACGATGCCGCGCGCGCCGGTCGCGAGCGCGTCGGGGATGTCGACGATCGCGATCGGCAGGTTCTCGTGATCGACGCCCGAGATCGCGAGCGTGCGCAGCGTGGCCGTCGGCGCGACGATGGTGCGGTTGATGTGCATCGACCCCGTCGGCGCGACCCCGAGCTCGCGCGCCGTCGCCGTCGACAGCGACGTGATGCTCGCGCCGGTGTCGAGGATCATCGGGAACGCGCGCCCCTCGATCTCCGCCGAGATGAGGAGGTGCCCGCTCGACGCGATCTCGAGCTTCTGGCTCGCGCCGCCGGGCGGCGGCACCGTCGCCGGCACGCCGCGCGAGCACCCCGCCGCCACCGCCGCCGCCGCGAGCACCGACCACCTCCAGCGTCGCGCGTACGGCATCTCGTGCAAGCATGACCGCTCGCGCCCTCGTCGGCGAGTGCGACTTGCCCGCCCGCCGGCACGACGCCGTGCGCGATCTCGCACGATCGCGAGCTCCTGCCATCTAGCGAGGTTCGGCGACGGGCGCTGGGCGTCAGCTCGGCTCGGTGACGAGCTCGAGCGCGAGCGCGGCCATGTCGCCGAAGCCGGTCTGGCGCTCGTCGGCCGTCGTCTGCTCGCCGGTGATGAGGTTGTCGCTCACCGTCAGGATCGACAGGGCGCGCGCACCGCGCCGCGCCGCGAGCGTGTAGACCGCGGCCGTCTCCATCTCGGCGGCGAGCACGCCGTGCTCGGCCCACGGCGTCCACCACGGCGTGGGCTGCCGCTCGTCCGGGTAGAAGGTGTCGCTCGTGAGCACCGTGCCAACACGCACCGGACGGCCCTGCGCGACGGCGAGCGCGTGGGCGCGCTGGAGCAGGTCGAAGCTCGCGGATGCGGCGTAGGTCGCGCCGCCGAACGTCGCGCGGAACATCGCCGAGTCCGTCGCCGCGGCCTGCGCGAGCACGAGGTCGCGCGTGCGCAGGTCGGCGCGGATGCCGCCGCACGTCCCGATCCGGACGAGCGTGTGCGCGCCGTACGCGGTGAGCAGCTCGTGCACGTAGATCGCCGCCGACGGCATGCCCATCCCGGTGCTCTGCACCGACACGCGCACGTTGCGGTAGATGCCCGTGAACCCGAGCGCATTGCGCACGCGGCTGTGGCAGACGGCGTCGACGAGGAACTTCTCTGCGATGAACTGCGCGCGCAGCGGATCGCCGGGGAGCAAGACGATCGGCGCGATCTCTCCCGGTCGCGCCTCGAGGTGAACCGACATGGTTTCGCGGTCTTCGCAAATCTCGCGAGACTTGTCGATCGAACCTGCCCTCGTTCGTCGCCTGGGCAAACAAGGAGCTTCTCGATGCGCAACCTGATCGTTCACGAGTTCATCACCCTCGACGGCATCATCCAGGCCCCCGGCGGCGCCGCCGAGGACACCGACGGCGGCTTCCGCCACGGCGGCTGGACCGTCCCCTACTGGCACGATGACATCGGCGCGTCCTTCGGCGCGATCATGCCGGACGTCGACGCGTTCCTGCTCGGCCGGCGCACGTACGTCACCCACGCAGAGGCGTTCGAGCCGATGCCCGCCGGCGACCCGTTCGGCGACATGATGAACGCACCGGCGAAGTACGTCGTGTCGCGGACCCTCGACAAGCCGATCTGGCGCAACACGACGATCCTCCGCGACGACGTCGTCGGCGCCGTGCGCGCGCTCAAGGCCGCCCCCGGCAAGTCGATCCTGTGCGACGGCTCGAGCCAGCTCCTCCACACGCTGTTCGAGGCCGACCTCGTCGACGAGCTCCACCTGAGCCTCTACCCGGTCGCGTTCGGCCGCGGCAAGCGCCTGTTCCCGTCGACGGACGTCGACCGCCGCTACACGCTCGTCGGCACCCGGCCGTATCCGACGGGTGTCGTCGGCCTCCACTACAAGCGGAGCTAGGCCGCTCGCTTCTTCTTCCGGGGAGCCGTCGTCTTCGCCGTCTTCCGGCGGGCGCGGGGTGCGTTCGCCGTGCGCGCATCGGCCTCGGGCCGCGCGCGGAACCACTCGGCGATCGCCGGCACGTGCGGCTCGAAGTCGCCGGGCACCGACACGTTGAGCGCCCCCGCGGGCTTCGCCGTCCGGTTCTCGAAGTCGTGCGGCGTCCCGGCCGGCGCGATCACCAGCGAACCCTTCGGCGCATCGATCCACCTCCCACCGACGAAGAAGCTGATCGTCCCCTCGATCACGAAGAACACGTCGTCCTCGTCGTGCTGGTGCGCCCCCGGCCCGCGCGTGTACGGCTCCAGCCACCACTCGGAGATCGAGTACTTCCCGCGCGTCTCCTCCCCATCCGCCTTGAACACCGCATGCAGCGGCCCCATCGGATACAGCCGGCCCTCTCCCGGCCGCCGGTGGACAGGCGCTCGCTTCTTCGTCGCGCGGGGCATGCCCGCATCCTATGCGATCCCCGCGCCGCGGGACGCGCGGGTCACTTCGGGCGCGTGATGACGATGTGGCTCTGGCCCTTGCGGTCGAGGTAGCCGAAGCGGAAGGGGAGCTTGTGGGGCGTGGCCGCCCACATCTTGCGCATCGCGACGTCGGCCTTGGAGCCGTTGAGCGGCTCGAAGCCGTAGCCGGTGGGCGGGCCGTCGAAGCGGCCGTAGGCGACCTGCTCGAGCTTCGTCGGATCGACGAAGTTGGGGGCGAGGCCGGTGGAGTCGGTGACCATCCACGCGGTGTGATCGATGAGGTACTGGCGGAACATCGCGAAGCTGTCGGTCCACAGGAGGTAGCTCGCGCCCTTCACGCAGATCGAGATCTTGCCCTTCGCATCGAGGTGGGCGAGGAGCTGGCCGTGCTTCTTCAGGTAGTCGTCGCCGAGGTTCCAGCCGACGTGGCGGAACGTGCGGATCGTCGGATCGTTGGGGGCGCGGTACTCGACCTCGACGTTGTAGAACGACTGCGCGAAGGCGGGCGCCTTCCAGCCGGAGCCGAGCGCGGGGCCGGGCTTGGTGTCGGCGTCGATCTCCTCCTTCGTGAAGTAGTGGATCGCGCCCTTGTCGTCGAGCTTGAAGTAGCGCGCGGCGACGGGCTCGTAGCCGCCGGTCGCCATGCCGAGGAGGTGCGACGACAGCTGCGACGCGAGCGCGTTGCGCTGCTGGTCGGAGAGGTTCGTCGACAGGTTCGAGCCGACGCTGATGAGGAGCCCGATCTCCTTGCGGAACGCGGCGAGCGCGGCGTCGAGCTGCTCGGGGCTGAGCGTGTCGAGGCGGCGCGGATCGCCGGAGAGCTCGAGTGAGATCGTCGTCAGCTCGGTGGCGTCGGGGAACGCGACGAGCGCCGACACGAGGTCGCCGCCGCCGAACGCGTAGACGACCGTCTTCGGCAGGTCCTTCGGCTGGTGATCGATGAACCACGCGCGCGCCTTGCCGAAGTAGTCCTCGCGGTACTTGTCGATCTGCGGCCTCAGCATCTTGCAGTGGCGGTCGACGACCTGCTCGTACTTCTTCGCGCGCGCCGGGTCGCGCGTCAGCGCCTCGGGCAGCGGCTGGTCGAGGTGGCCGCACCCGACGACGCGGTACAGCCCGTTGATCTCCGCGATGAAGTCCTGACCGGGCTTCTTCGCAGGCGGCGGCGGCTCGACGCGCACCGGCGCGGCGTCGGGCACAGCGGTCGGCGTCGTCGGAGCGGCGGCGACGGCCGCGTCGGGCGTCACCGCCGGCGCGGGCACGGTCGTGTCGCGCGTCGCTGGCTGCTGCTTCTTCTCACCACACCCGACGAAGACGGCCAGCACCGCGGCCACCTGGATCATGCGCATCCCCCGGAAATACCGTGCCTGCGGTCCGGATGCTCGCTTTTGCGGCGCACTCTTACGGCGTGACTTCGACGACGACCGCCTGCATCGCGGCGTCGATCGAGCCGTGGCCGAATGCCCCGGCGATCCGCGCGGTCACCACCGCGACGGCCTCCTCGAGCGACGGGCCGCGACGGCTCGCGATCTCCGCGCGCAGCGGCGTGCCGGCGCACAGGGCGCTCGCGACGTGCTCGGCCCGCGCCGCGCGGCTGCGCATCGCCACCGTCGCGAGCGTCGGCTCGGTGCGGAAGCCGCCGGCGGCGAGGTCGCCGCGGATCGCGACCGGGTTGAAGTACCCGTGCGGGATGCGCGCGATGAACGTCGGCGGATCGGCCGGGAACAACTCCGCCATCGCCGCGTGCACGATCGCCGCGAGCTCGTTGTGCGCGACCGAGTCCCACGTGCTGAACACGAACGCACCGCCGGGCCGCAGCACCCGCCGCGCCTCGGCGTAGGCGCGCGCCCGGTCCGGGAAGAACATCACGCCGAACTGGCACGCGACGACGTCGAACGACGCGTCGTCGAACGGGATCGCCTGCGCGTCGGCGACGGTCCACGCGACGGGCCGCGCCGTCCCGCACGCCACGGCGCGCGCGATCATCGCCTCGGCGAGGTCGCTCGCCACGATCTCCGTCGACGGCGGCAGCCGCTCCGCGAGCACGCGCGTCACCGCGCCGGTCCCCGCGGCCAGCTCGAGCACGCGCGCCGGCCGCCGCGCGACGATGCGCGCCGCGAGCTCCTCGGCGAACGGCTGGAAGAACAGCGGCACCATGCCGCGCTCGTACTGCGCCGCGACCGAGTCGCCGAACCGCGCCTCGTCCACCACGTCAGCAACCAGCATACAGGTAGCCCGCCTCGTCGGGGGTCACGAGATCGCGATCGCGCAGCACGATCGACATCTGCCGGGACGACGCGCACCCGGCCTCGAACGGCGGCCGCGCGTACTCGACGTCGAGCACGTAGCCACCGTAGCCGGCGATGTACCCGTCGCACTCGTGCGTGTCCTCGCACTCCTCGACGATCGCGAAGTCGGTCGCGAGCTCGTCGCGCCGCGCGACCAGGTCGGGCGCGTTCTTCTGCGCGACGGCCAGCGCGCGCGCGTGCGCACTCGTCGCGAACGCGCGCATCGCCGCGACCGCCTCGTCGGCCGCGAGCAGCCCGCGGGACCGCGTGTACGAGTCCAGGTTGTCGAGCTCGACGGCGTCGTAGCCCGCGTCGGCGCACCCCGCGATCCAGCGCCCGATGATCCCCGCGAGCTCGGCGCGCCGCGCCGGCGTGCGGATGTCGAGCAGCATCTCGTCCCACGCGGCGTCGACGACGGGTGCGCCGCCCGCGTCGCGCAGGATCAGGTCGGGGTGCTCCGCCAGCCACCACGCCGCCTCGCCGGGCTGCGTCTGGAAGCCGTTCACGTAGCAGATGTTGTAGAAGCCGCGCAGCGGCGGCGCCTCGCGATCGCGCGCGACGACGGTGGTCCCCGCGGGCGGCGGGTACGCGCCGCCGAGCTGGTAGTCGAAGTGCGCGGCGCGCGGGGGCGGCGCGCCGGGCCGACCGGTGTCGGTCCCGACGGAGCTCGAGCCTCCGCACGCGGCGAGCAGCGCGATCGCGGCGGCCCTCACGGCAGCGTCACCGTTCGCGTCGAGTAGCCCGACATCGAGACGGACGTCGTCGGCGCGCCGAGGTACGTCTCGACGCCGCCGAGCGACGGCGCGTTGAGCCCCGTCACCGGCACCGTGCACGAGTTCGTCGTGCGCAGCTCGAGCCGGCGCGCCGTGCCCTGCTCGACGACGGTCGCCGTGATGCCGCACAGGTCGTACGCGCGCCGCGCCTTCATCGCCGCCGCCGTGTCGCGCAGGTTCAGCGTGCGGATCGGCGCCGATGACACCGCCGCGTACTGCGACGCCGCGCCGGCGAGCCAGTCGCCGAGGAGCGAGCGCCCGGCGCCGTAGTCGGCGACGTTGAGCTGGTGAAACATCAGCGGATCGATGTCGCCGCGCAGCAGGTAGAACATGCCGAACTGCGTGTCGGTCGCGATGATCTCGTCGTACGTGAGGTCGCGCCCGTAATACGATCGATAGATGAAGTTGTATTCGTCGGTCCACGTCGTCGGATTCGCGACGTTGTAGAACAGATTCGTCGGGTGGCGCGGGACCTGATAGATGCCCGACATGAAGGGGTTATTGCGCCCGACGTTGAACGACGGATTCGTCCCCGGGTTCTGCGGGCGCAGCGCCGGTGTGATCGACGTATCCGACACGACGTTGCGCACACCCGCGGAGTACAGGCCGTTCAGCACCGACGCCGACTGCAGCCCCGACACGTCGGGTGTCACGAGGTCCTGGCGCGAGAAGTTGTTGAGTGCGAGCTGATTCGCCATCGTCGTGTTGCGCGTGATCTCGCTCGACGCCTGCGAGAACGTCATCGCATCCATGTTCTCGTGGTCCCACGTGTGACTGAGCCACAGGAACGACGAGCCCGCCTGCTTCGACGCCGTCACGAGCGTCGCATCGTCGTACTCGCCGGTCTGCGCGCCGACGCCGTTGAACGCGAACAGCGTCGTGAACGACGACCCCGAGGGCAGCGACGCGCGGAAGCCGTTCTGCCACGCGGCGAACGCGCTGACGTGCGCACCCGTCACGCGTGACACGACGTTCTCGTCGGTGCCGACGCCGACGACCCACATATCGTTGTCGATGAACAGGTCGTCGACCTGCGGCGACAGATACGCGCGCTTCTTGCCGACGAACATGCCGCGCGTGAGCCACTTCAGCATGTCGTACTCGAGCGCGAGCGAGTGCGCCGCGTACGGACTGTGATCCACGGTCGACACGAGCACCTCGCGCCCGTCGGGGTAGGTGTGGCGCGCGAGCAGCACGTTCCCGGAGGTGTCCGCGAGGAGCGCCACCGTCACCGCGTCGGCGATCGAGCTGCCGTACCCCGACGCGAACCGGATCGGCACGGTCGCCGTCGCCGGGACCGAGGCGAAGAAGCTCGCGTCGACGACGTGCGCGTCGATCGCATCCGTCCATTGATACGTCGCGGTCGGCGGGTTGAGCCCGAGGTCGACGCTCGGCCACGAGAACCAGATCGCCTCGCGCGCGCCGCACGCCGCCTCGAAGTTCGCGATCAGCTGCCACTGCGCCGTGGTGAGCGCCGAGACCCAGTTGCCGTTCTTGATGTAGCCGAGCCCCGACGTCGCGAAGATGACCGAGCTGAAGTTGCACGTCGAGCTCGACGTGAGCATCTGCGCCGTCACCTGCTCCGTCGACGCGACGACGCCGCGGTGGGGCACGCCGATGCGCACGAGCGCATCCTTCGCGGCGAGGTACGCCGGCTCGTCACCCGTCGCGCCGAGCAGCAGCACCTTCTGCACGACGCGGCGCGCGCCCGGCAGCGGCGCGGCGACGACCCCGTCGGGTAGCTGTGGGGCAGCCGGCAGCTCGCCGCGCAGCCGCGCGCTGACGTGCTCGCTGGGACCGATCAACCTCGAGAGCAGACGCGGCAACTCGGGCTCGAGCACCCGCGGCTGCACGTGAGCGTGTGGCGGCTCGGACGGTGTCGAGCACGCGAACGACATGACCCCGACCGACGCCGCGAGGCACCGCCCGAAAAACGATGAGCGTGAACGCATGGCGCGCGAACGCGAGCACGCTACGTGCCGACCGGTTTCGTCGCGCAAGCCGCGTCGTTGCGTGGCGAACCGCCGACCCTCCCGCGCCAGCGTGCGCAACTTGCCGTGACGTCGCCGCCGGCTTCGCTGGAGCGATCGCTCGCTCGCGATCCCGCCGCGCCGCGCGCGATCATCTATCGATCGTCGTGGCGCTCGTCGTCGATCGATGACCGATCGTCGATCGCCCTTCGATCTCTCGTCGAGAGCCCGTCGATCGTCTATCGTTCGCCGATCGCTCGTCGATCGTCGGTGCTCGTCGGTGCTCGTCGGTGCTCGTCGGTGCTCGTCGGTGCTCGTCGGTGCTCGTCGGTGCTCGTCGGTCGATGACCGATCGTTCATCGATCATCGATCATCGATCATCGATCGCTCGTCCACTGCTCGTCGATCGCTCGTCGCTCGTCACTCGCACGTCCACTGCTCGTCGATCGCTCGTCGCTCGTCGATCGCTCGCCCACTGCTCCTCGATCGCTCGTCGCTCGCTCGCCGCCCGCTCGTCGGCTCGTCGATCGCCCGTCTGCCGCTCGCCGGTCGCTCGCATCGCGCCGCTCCTCGACGGAGAATGCGCCGCCGCGCACGCGTGCAAAATTCCGCGAACGTTCCACCGGCTGCGTGCGCGCAGCGGCGGAACACCGTGCGGATCGCGCCAGCGAGTTCCGGACGCGGGCCTCGGCGTTTCGGAAGTTGCGCCTCGGGGATCGGCGCCGCGCGATGGGAATGCATGTTGCTCGTCGCGCCGTCCGTGCGTAAGGCAGCCCTCCTCTCCATCGCAGTCGTCATCGGGCATGCCCGAACGCTGCGAGGCGAGCCCGCGGACGACGCGGATCGCGCACTCGCCGCCGGTGCGTTTCGCGATGCGCTCGCGGCCTACCGGAAGGTGCTGGCGGCGTCGCCGCGCGATCACCACGCGCTCCGCGAGGCAGGCCGCGCCGCCCACGCACTGCGCGACTTCGCCGCCGCCGCCGAGCTACTCGCGCAGGCCGACGCCGTCGCCGGCGCACCGGATCCGGAGCTGCACTTCCTACTCGGTGAGGCGCTGTGGACGCTCGGCCGCGGCAACGACGCGACCGCGGCGCATCGCCGCGTGCTGGCGGAGCTGGCGACCGCGCCGCGCGGCCGGCTCGAGCGGCTGTGGCTCGCGCGCTGCTTCCTGCGGCTCGACGAGCGCGCGGCGGCCGAGGCGGTGTACGCGGCGCTCGTCGTCGATCATCCCGACGACGCGGAGATCGCGTTCGCGCAGACGGAGATGTACGCGGCCGCGCGCAGGTGGGCCGACGCCGAGCAGGCGATCCGCCGCTTCCTCGGGCAGGACCCACGCAGCATCCGGGCGCGCGCGCTGCTCGCGTGGATCGACGAGGCGCGCGGGCATCTCGACGACGAGATCGCGACGCGCGCCGAGCTGGCGCACGGCCGCGACGCCGACGCCACGACGCTGCGCGACTACGGCCGCGCCCTCGAGCGATCGCGCGACTGGGCGGGCGCGCGTGCGGCCTACGCGCGCGCGGCGGTGCTGCCGGGCGCGGGCGACGATGTGGAGCTCGCGGCGGCGCTCGAGCGCGTCGATCGAAGGATGTCGATCGAGCTCGGCGCCGGCGGCGTCGCGCGCAGCGATCCGAGCGGCAGCTCGCTCGGCGCGTTCACCGGTGTCGCCGTGCCGTTCGGGCGCGCGCACCACGCGACGGTGATCGTGAGCGGCGACCAGGCGTCGTCGCCGGCGCGCACGGTGTCGACGGGCGAGGCGACGGGCGCGGTGCACCTGCGCGGCAGCACGCGCGAGGTGATGGCGGGGATGCAGATCGGCTGGCTCGCGGAGCCCGAGGGCATGTCGTCGCGCACGCTCGTCGGCGCCGTCGGTGCGCTGCGCGCCGAGCTCGGGACGCCGCGCCTGCGACTCGCCGTCGACGGCGAGCTGCGCTCGGTGTGGCGCGAGACGCCGCTCGTCGAGCTCCTCGGCGGCAGCCAGGATGCGCTCACCACGCACGTCTACGCGACGGCGCTCGACAACCGCCTGGTGTTCGACGTCGGCGCGGGCGGGCGCCTCTTGCACTTCGGCGACGCCGGCGCGCGGCAGGGCATGGCGTGGGCGGGCGCCGACTTCGTGGTGTGGCGCGACTTCGCGCACGAGGCGCGCGGCCAGATCCTCGACGACGACCTGCGCTACGCCGCGACGGCGGCGGACTCGCTCGTCGTCGGGTATCGCCACCACGAGGTCGGGAACCGCGCGGACGATGCGTTCACGGCGTCGCTGGCGCTCGCGCCGCGCGCCTCGATCGATGAGGTTTCCGCGACCGCGCGCAAGGTGCTCTCGCGCGGCCGCATCACGCTCGAGCTGCGCGGCGGGCTCGGGCGCGACCGCATCCGCGACCTCGCGCTGATGCGCGGCGGCGTGTCGCTGTGGATCGCACCCGGGCGGAGCTCGCGGCTCGCGCTGTCCATGGACGTCGTCAGGGAGAGCATCGAGACCTTGCAAGGCGGGCGTCGCCTCGGATGGGTGAGCTACCATGTCGATCTCTAGGCCTTCGAACTCCGTGCGGTACGCCGTCGTGGCGGCCGCGCTCGCAGCGGTGATCGCACTCGTCGCATCGCCGTCGGATCCGGTCATGCGCGACGCGTTCGTCCACCCGGCGTGGTTCGTCGCGCTGGTGCTCGCGGCCAGGTACGGTGCGCGCGGGCTCGTCGCCGTGCCGGCGGTCGCCGTCGGGCTCGCCGGCGCGGCGCTGCTCGCCGAGCGCGCGCCGCTGGCCGTGCTCGATCGCGTCGCGAACCCCGAGGACCTCTTCGCCCTCGCCGCGATCGCGGTGATCGCGTGGATCGGCGGCATGCACGAGGCTCGCAAGGCCGCGCTCGAAACGCGCCTGCGCGACGAGACCGAGCGCGCCGCGAAGGCGACGGGCGACCTGCGCGAGCTCGCCGAGGCGGCGCTGGCGCTGCGCGAGCGCGGCGATCGGATGACGGCGTCGCTGACGTACCTCGCCGACATCGCCGGCGAGCTCGACTCCGGTGATCCGGTGCGCGCGGGCCGCGCCGCGCTCGAGCTCGCGCTGGCGCGGACGGGCGCGCGCGCCGGTGCCGTGCAGGTCCTCGACGGGACGGTGCTGAAGACGCTCGCGTCGTCGGGGACGTGGGGCGAGCACCAGCTCGCGCCGCCGGTGCTGTACCGCGATCGCGTCGCGGCGGCCGCCGTCCAGCGCGGCACCACCGTCGCCGCCCACGAGGTCGCCGAGGCGCGCGTCGAGGACAGCGACCTCGCCGCGCCGATCCACGACGAGCACGGCGCCGTGCGCGGCACGCTCGCGCTCCGCGGGCTCCCCCACCCGACCCTCGCCTCCACCGTGCGCGTCGAGCTCGCCGCGATCGCCCGCTGGGCCGCGCGCTCGGTCGTGCCGGCCGCCACCCCGGCCGCCACCCCGGTCACGAAGCACCGCACGGGATCCGCGCGTGCGAGCCTCTAGGCGCGTCGCGCTGGCCGTCGCGCTGGCCGCGCTGTCGGCGGCGACCTGGACGGTGTGGATGGTGGATCCCGCGGAGGTCGTGCTGTTCGCGCTCGTCGCCGTGGTGACGGCGGCCGCGAGCCTGCTGACGGCCGTCGCGGTGCCGCGCGATGGCTGGCTCGCGGCGGCGATCGTCACCGTGATCCCCGTCGCCGGGCCGCTCGTCGCGCTGTGGGTGGTGTCGCTGCGCGGCGCGGCGGGGACCGGGGCGGACCTCCTGTGGGACCCGCACGCCGCGCCGGCGACGATCGACGGGACCGAGCTCGCGCAGCGGTTGACGCGCGCGCTGCCGGCGTACGAGGCGCTCGTGTCGGGCGACCCGGAGCTGCGGCGCGCCACCGTCGGGCGGCTGGCGTCGCGCGCGACCGCCGACGACGTGCAGCTCCTGCGCTGCGCGCGCAAGCGGGACCGCCAGCTCGCCGTCGAGGTCGCGATCGCGTTCGAGGACCTGGACGCGCAGTTCGCGGCGCAGTTACGCGACGCGCGCGCGGCGATCGCGGCGCGCCCCGGCGCCGACGCACACGCGGAGATGTTCTCGACGATCGCGCGCGCGGTGCTCGCGAAGCTCGTCGAGCCGTCGCTCGTCGGGCGGCTCGCCTCCGAGGCGCGCGCGCACCACGACGCGCTCACCGGGCTCGATCCCGCCCGTGCGCACGCGCAGCGCGTCGACCGCGCGCGCCTCGATCTCGCGGCGTGCCGGCCCGAGCTCGTGCTCGCGCTGCCCGCGCCCGACGACGCGACGGGAGAGCTCGCCGGGCTCCGCACCAGCGCGGCGTACGCGCGCCGCGCCTTCGACGACGGGAGGTCGTAGCAGGTGTCGCCCACATCCGATGCGCACGTCACGCTGATCCTCGAGGGCACCTATCCGTACGTCGCCGGCGGCGTGTCGTCGTGGGTGCACGAGATCGTGTGCAGCCTGCCCGAGCTGTCGTTCGCGCTCGACCACCTCGGCGCGCAGCGCGAGACCTGCGGCGCGCCGCTGTACGACATCCCCGGCAACGTCGCGCACCAGCAGCAGCGGTTCCTGCACGTCGCCGAGCCGGCGCCCGAGGAGCGCGAGCGGCTGCAGGCCGAACTGATGCGGCGCATCCGCGAGGCGCGGCGCTCGCCGCGGCGCAGCTCGCGCCTGCTCGCGGCGCTGCAGCGCTTCCACGCGGACGACGCCGTCGACGACGAGCTGATCGCCGGCCTCGCCGAGCGCGACCTCAGCGTCGACGAGCTCCTCCACGGCGACGCCGCGTTCGACGCGATCGTCGACGTCTACCGCGCGGTCGGCGGCGGCGCGTCGTTCGTCGACTTCTTCTGGCACTTCCGCGCGGCGCACGTGCCGCTCGTGCGCCTCCTGCGCGAGGACGCGCCGCCGTCGCGCGTCTACCACGCCGTGTCGACGGGCTACGCCGGCGTCATCGCCGCCGTCGCGAGCCAGCGCACGGGCCGCCCGATGCTGCTCACCGAGCACGGCCTGTACGCGCGCGAGCGCGACATGGAGCTCGCGCGCGCCGCGTGGATCCGCGAGCCCGAGCTCGATCTGCGCATCCCCGTCGAGAGGACGTCGCCGCTGCGCCGGTTCTGGTCGCGCTTCTTCCGCCGGATGTCGAGCATCGCGTACCACCGCGCGGCGCGCATCGTGACGCTGTCCGACGTCAACCTGCGCCACCAGCTCGCCGACGGAGCGGACGCCGCGCGCACCGCCGTCGTCGCGAACGGCGTCGACACCGCCCAGCTCGTGCGCCAGATCGGCCGGCCCGTCGCGCGCGGCAAGCGCGACCCGGTGCGCGTGTGCTTCGTCGGGCGCGTGGTGCCGATCAAGGACGTGGTCACGTTCGTGAAGGCGTGCGACCTCGCGATGCGCGAGGTCCCGCTCGCCGCGCGCATCGTCGGCCCGACGCAGGAGGACCCGGCGTACGCGGCGCGCGTGCGCGACCTCATCGCGGCGCTCGGCCGCGACAGCGACATCCGCCTCGAGGGCCCGATGCCGCTCAAGGACATCTACCGCTCGATCGACCTGCTCGTGCTGACCTCGATCTCCGAGGGCCAGCCGCTCGTGATGCTCGAGGCGCACGCCCTCGGCATCCCGTGCATCGCGACCGACGTCGGCGCGTGCCGCGAGATCCTCGAGGGCCGCGACGACGCCGACCGCCGCCTCGGCCCGAGCGGCATCGTCACGCCCGTCGCCGCGCCCGAGGACACCGCCGCCGCGATGGTGCAGCTCGCGCGCGATCGCAAGCTGCGCCGCCGCATGGGCGCCACCGGCCGCGCGCGCATCCTCGCGCGCTACGCGAAGCACAGCATGATCGACTCGTACCGCGCGATGTACCGCGAGCTGGGAGCGTCCTGATGGCGGGCATCGGATGGCGGCTCGAGCGCATGCTCGAGCGGGACACGCTCGCGTCGACGGCGCAGGCGTACCTCGTCGGCGTCGCCGTGACGTGCGCGCCGTGGCTGCTGACGACGGCGGTGCTCGTCACGCTGCGGACGCTGTCGCGCGGCGCGGGGCTCGCGGACTTCGGGCAGGTCGAGCTGCGGATCACGCTGTCGTACGCGGCGACGCTCGTGCTGTCGGCGCCGATCCACGTCGTCGTCTCGCGCTACGTCGCCGATCGCCTGTACGAGAAGCGGCTGGAGCTCGTCGCGCGGCCGCTCGCGGCGACGCTCGTCGCGACGATGTTCGGCTTCCTCGCCGTCGGCGCCGTCGTCAGCACCGCGATCTCGCCGTCGCTGACGCTCGGCGTGTCGACGGCGCTCCTCACCGCGATCGTCGCGGCGCAGTGGCTGCTCCTCGCCGTCGGCGGCGGCATGAGCTCGCCCGCCGGCGTGCTGCGCGCGTTCGTGGGCGGGGCCGGCACGAGCGTGCTCGCCGCCATCGGCCTCGAGCGCGCCGCCGGCCTCGGCGCTCACGGCTACCTGCTCGGGTTCACCGGTGGCCAGGCCGTCGCGCTCGCGTGGATGCTCGTGCGCATCTTCCGCGATCTCCCCGCGACCTCGCCCGAGCCGGTCGCGCTGCGCGCCGCGTTCGTCAAGTACCGGCTCCTCGCCGCGTCCGCGTTCCTCGTGCAGCTCGCGATCTGGATCGACAAGCTGTGCACGTGGTTCGTGCGCGGCACCGTCGAGGCCTCGCACCTCGCGACCGCCGGCGCGCTCGCCTGGTTCGTCGTGATCCCCGCGTTCACGTGGATCTACCTCCAGATCGAGACGTCGTTCTACCGCGCGTTTCGCCGCTACTACGGCCGCATCGAGAACGGCGCCGCGCTCGCCGATCTGCAGGCCGCCGCCGCGGCCGTCCGCGCCGAGACCGTGCGCCTCGTGCGCGGCGCCGTCACGATCCAGCTCGTCGCGCTCGTGCTCGCCGGCTTCGCCGCGCCGCTCGTCGTCGACGCGCTCGGCCTCCCTCCCGGCACCACGCTCGCCGTCCGCCTCTCCCTCGCCGCCGCCTCCCTCCAGGTCCTCACCCTCCTCGGCCTCCTCCTCCTCTACTACCTCGACCTCCAGCACGAGGCCCTCGCCGTCGCCGGCGTCCAGCTCGGCATGCTCACGCTCTCCACCACCCTCATCCTCCTCCTCGGCCTCCCCCCCGCCCTCGGCGCCACCCTCGGCTCCTTCGTCCCCGCCATCGTCTCCCTCTCGCTCGTCGTGCGCGCCGTCGGCAACCTCGTCCCCGACACCTTCCAGTCCCAACCCTTCGGCCGCTGACTCACCAGGGCGTGCCGTGGTGAACGCAGACCGTCCGCGAACGCTGGACCATCTCGACGTAGCCGTCGCCCGCGACCACCATCTCTTCCCACGCCTGTCGGTGGTCGGGCAGTCACGGTTCGCCAACGTGCGAAGGTCACGATACACGCAACCAACGTCGAACCAGGAATGTTCGTTCCATTGCGTCGAAGTCCAGTCACGCACGGAGCGAACGCGCAAACGGGCGCATCAGTTCGTCGTCCTGTCCACGACGCACCCAGCGACATTCACGTTCGGCGGCGAACCAGGTTCTCGCCTCGGCCCCCTGCGCCGTTTTTCGCTACTCCAATGTGCACTTCTTGAGCATGGGAGAGTTGAGCACCACGTTGTCGCCGATACATCGTACGATGATACGGTCGCCGATCGAAAGCCTCGCAAGCTCACTCTCAGTGTTGAATCTCGCGTGCACACCTTCGAACTGGTTTCGTGTCCAGAGCACCACGATAGGATTGTCGAGGATGTCCTTCCTGATCGCTTGAATCGCCCCGGATACTCGCAGCGTTTTTCCTTTGAACCTCTGGTCCGCGCGAACCTCGTTGGCGGCGTACTCCGCGTGAAGTGCATCGGAGGACACATCGATCGGTGCTTCGACCGCATCAGACTCGTCGGTCCGACCTTTGCTGGGTGAACCGTCCTTCCGCTTCTTGCGGTCATCAGCGACGAAGGCGACCGCAAATACTGCCCCCGCGAGGACCAGCCCGACGACTACCCACGGGTTCGTCTTGCTCCGCTTCGCTCGAACGGCGTCAGCGGCGGCATTGATCGTTCTCGCATCCAGGCGCGAGTCCATTCCCAGATCGATGAAGCTCATCGCGCCGGGCACTCCGGTAGCGGGGAGAACGACCGTCGCCCGAAGCGCGTTCGTTGCCGAGACGATGAACTCGGGGCTCATGTCGGGCGGGCCGTTCCGAACGGTGACTGAAGTCAGTTCCCCCTGTGAGCCATACCGGAGCGCGAACTCGATGTCACCGCGCACTCCGTGCCGCTGACGACATATCAACAGTGGGCCCTTTGCCCCCCTCAGCGCTTCGTCGACAAGTTTCAGTTGTTCGTCGTGATGTCCCATCCCACCATGCCTCGCACAAACTTCTTCTAGCGTAACACGTATCGGCCCGCATCTCGGCGCCATTAGGAACCAACCATCTTCTACCTCTCGAGCCGCGTCGGCCGAGGGTCACGAAGCCCAGTCTGTCTCGTGTCTTGGCAGGGGCGCCAGCTTCGCTGATCATCATGTAGTTCGAACCATCCTGACATGTAGTCCGATGCTCAAGCCGGAAGACGTCATCATGGGATCCGCACGGTGGCTCGGCTCGACGACGTTGAGCTCCGAGGAGCTCCCGTCCCGGCGTCGTCGCCGGGACTGCTGGTCGCGAACCGGGCGTCGGTCGAGGCCTTGGCCGGCTCGACGCCGAACTTCGGCGCCGAGGAGCATTGGATGCCGGCGCTCCCCTCGATCGCGATCGCCAGTTCTGGTGCATCGCCGCGCGCGACGCTCCCCTTCCTCGCCGACCAGCCCCACGGCGCGGTGTACTCGCATGACGCCTCACCCGCGTGGGGCTTCTACCAGAAGCGCGGCGACGTTGCGCCATCGATGCCCGACGCCGGCCACGAGGTCGCCGGCATCGCCGCCAGCAAGTACACCCTCGTGATC
>JAHBVW010000069.1 GCA_019637375.1 Deltaproteobacteria bacterium
GCGCGTGCACGACCGGCGCGCCCTTCGGCGGGGTCGCGCGCGCGGTGCCGAGGCGGCCGGCCGCCGGTGGCGGGACCGCGGACGCCGGCGTGATCGGTGACGTCATCGGCACGGTCGGCTGGCTCGTCGAGGCCGCGGCGAGCGCCGACAGGTTGATGTTCGCGCTCGACGACGTCGACGAGCTCTTCTCGAGCGAGGCCATCGTCGCCGCGAACAGCGGCTTGGGCTCGCTCTCGTCGATGCGCATCGGCTCGTGCGGGCGCGCCGCCGCGGGCGGCGGTGCCGGTCGGGGCGTCGGCGGGCGCGGCACGGCCGGCGGCGGGGCCGGCTTCTTGCGCAGCCCGCGGAAGTGGCTGACCTTGTCGACGGGCAGCCAGTCGTCGAAGCCCTCGCTCCAGCAGTGCAGATCGGCGTCGAACGCCTTGCCGGCGACCCAGCGCTGCGCCTCGGAGAGCGTGTACGGCCCGGCCTGGTCGCCGTCGATCGAGACGTACCACTCCTCCTCGAGCGCGGGCGGCGGCTTGGTCATCGCCGATGCGAACGCCGCCCCGAGCGCGGGTGCCGCCGCAGCTGCCGCCGGCGCCGCGTGGCCGTTCGCCTCCGCGGGCATCGACGAGGTCGCCGCCGGCGCGAGCGTCGTGCGCTTCGCGGCGCGCGGCTCGCCGGCCGCCGGTGCGGGCGCCGCCTCCGGGTCCGGCATCCCCTCGCGGACGGTGATGACGTTCGCGCAGTTCTTACAGCGGATCTTGAGGATCTTGCCGCGCACCCGATCGTCGCCGATCGAGTAACGGGTCTTGCAGCGGTCGCAGAGGAACTTCACGCGGCGTCCTCACGGATCGTGCCGCGAGACCCCTTCGCGAGCGCTGCGCGGCGACGACCCAACACGAACGCCAATTGTGCCGAAAAAAAGAGTGGTGGCAAAGGGGTACGACCGCGCTCACGGCCTGGACGAATTCGAGCCGGACCTCACACCCGCATCGTGAGGCGTGGGTGATGCATCGCCGGGTCCGGCGTCCGCATCGCCGGCTCCCGCGTCGCCCGGGTGGCCCGCGCCGGATCTGTCGTGCCGGCGCACAATTGGAGGGACCGATCCGATCACGACCACGGCGCGGATCCCCTTGCCGGTGTCCTCGCCGCGCGTGCCGCGGCTGGTAAGAAGACCTCCGACCTCGATGCTGTCGAGGTGGCTCGTGAGCTCGAAGTACAGCTCGACGTCGCGCAGCTCGCTCCAGCGCGTCTGCGACAGCTTGTAGACAGGTGTGGGGTCGAACGCACGCACGAGCGACTTGCCGTCGAAGCGATAGCCGACCACCGACCACACGCGCTGCTGCGCATCGTCGGTGCGCGTGACCGCGATCAGCTCGTCGCGCTGGTCGACCGGGTTGCGCAGCGGCGCGGCGAACACGACGTTCCTGAGCGTGAACGACGACAGCGCGCGATCGCCGTCGGCCGCGCGGATCGTGACCACGTCGTCGGCGTCGATCTCGACGAGCTCCGGGTTCCCCGTCATGCACGTTCCGAACGTGCGCCCGCGGTCGCGGTCGCGCGCCGGCGGCACGGTCCCGCGCGGGCACACCGGCTCCGGCGGCGGGCCGATGTCGGGGCCGTGCTTCGCCAGGCGCCGATCGACGCCGATCACGATCGCGGCGATGCGGTCATCCTCGAGGACGAACCGCGCCGGGCGCATCCCCGACACCGCGACGAGGTGCGGATCGCGCGCGCGCTCGAGCTCCTCGAGCTCGGGCCCGAGCGACCGCACGAGCTCCTCGCGCGACGACCCGACGGCGATGCCCGAGTCCGTGCGCGCGACCTCGCGCCCGCCGAGCACGCCGACGAACGTCACCGTGCTCGACGTGCTCGGGTCACCGCCGATGATGATCTGCTCGTTGTCGACGCGGATCAGGCTCGCCTGCTCCGGCAGGTCGACGCGCGCGATCCGGAGATCGCGCAGCTGCTCCTGCATCGACTCCATGCTGTCGCCCGGCTTGTACGGCCCGACGCCCTCGGCGCGGATCGCGTACGGCGGCCCCGAGCGCATCACGCCCTCGGGCGGCTCGATCACGCGGCGCGGCGGCGGCTCGGTCCGCGGCTCCGGGGGCCGACCCGAGTCGGAGCACGCCCCGACCACGGCAAACGCGAGCAGCGCGGAGGACCTCACGTCATGACGATATACGCCACGAGGGTCGCGACGGCCACGCCGAGCGCCCCGACGAGGATCCACGGCAGCCGGTTCCCGAAGTTATCGGGCGCTTGCACGGGCGCCGGCGACGTCGGGGCGAGCTGGATCACCGGCCGGTGCGCCGGCATCGCAGGCGGCGGCACGTACGGCAGCGGCGCCGGCTGGAGCGGCGCCGTCCCGACGACGTCGATCGTGTCGTGCTCGCCGTCGTCTTCGCCTGCCCCACCCGCCTCGCCGTCCACCACCGGGGGCGACGCGGTCGTCGGCTCGTCCTCGACCGCCTTCGGCGCGGAAGTCACGGGAGACATCGACGCCATCGGCCCGCTCGCGCCCGGGTGGCCCGGCACCGGCGTGCGCAGCGCGCGCAGCTCGGCGAGCCCGATGCCGAGCGCCTCGGCGACGTCGGAGTCCGACTGCTCGGCGTCCTCCCACTCGGCGGACTGCGCCGGCCCCGGCGCGCCCGGCGCCGGCACGAACGCGTCGAACATCGACTTCTCGAAGTCGAGCTCGCTCTCGCCCGCCTGCCCGCGCACCTCGGCCTCGCTGACGAGCTCGGGCCGGCGCGCGCCGCCGCCCGCCGCGCTCAGCATGTCGAGGTAGCGCGCGATGCGCACCGGCCCCGAGTGCATGCGCTCGTCGCGCAGGAACGTCTCCAGGTCGTCGGCGAGGTCGTACGCGCTCTGGTAGCGGTCCTCGGGGTGCCGCTCGAGCGCGCGCATCACGATCTGCTCGAGCGCCGTCGGGAAGGTGCGGCGCACGAACGTCGGCGGATCGACCTTCGCGTCGACGAGGCGCTGCACGACCTCCTGCGCCTTGCCGCGGAACAGGCGCCGCCCGACGGTGATCTCGTAGAGCACGATGCCGAGCGAGAACACGTCGCTGCGGTGGTCGACGGTCGCGCCGCGCGTCGCCTGCTCCGGCGACATGTAGCCGAGCTTGCCCGGCAGGACGTCGCTGCGCTGGCGCTGGCCGCGCGCGTTCGCGATGCCGAAGTCGATGATCTTGAGGAAGCCGTCCTGCGTGACGAGCAGGTTCGACGGCGAGATGTCGAGGTGCACGATGTCGAGCGGGCGCCCGTCGAGCGCGCTGCCCTCGGCGCCGCGCTTCGCGTGGAAGTAGCCCATGCCCGCGGACGCCTGGCGCATCAGCTCGACCGCGTGCTCGAGGGGCAGGAAGCGATCGTGTGCGATGCCGCGCCGGCACAGCTCGTTGAGCTCCTCGCCGACGATGTACTCCATCGCGATGTACGGGATGCCGTCGTGCTCGTCGACGTCGTACACGTGCACGATGTTCGGGTGGTTGAGCAGCGCGCCGATGCGCGCCTCGTCGAGGAACATCTCGACGATGCGCGGATCGTCGGCGAGCTCGCCGCGGAGGCGCTTGATCACGACCTCCTTCTCGAACCCGGCCATCGCGGCCTGCCGCGCGAGGTAGATCTCCGCCATGCCGCCGACGGCGAGGCGCCGCAGCAGCGTGTAGCGGCCGCCGAACTCCGCTCCCATCGTCGGATCGAGATCCGCGGTGCGGTGGCGCGGCATCTACGGTCGAGCCCCCTCCGCGGGAGGCGCGGCGATCGGATGGCCCGCCGCCGCGTGCGCGTGGAGCGTCGCGAGGATCGCCCCGCGCACCGGCCCGTCGACGGGCAGCGGCGCGATCGGCGCCGGCGCCACGCCGGTCGCGGTGAGCGCGGCGAGCACCTCCGCCATGCCGCCGGAGACGCCGTCGAGGTCGTAGCCGCCCTCGAGGAGCGCGATCATACGCCCCTCGGCGTGGCGGTCCGCGACCGCGCGCAGCCGCCGCGCCATCGCGGCGAACCCGGCGTGCGTGACGCGCATGCCCGCGAGCGGGTCGTGCACGAACGCGTCGAAGCCCGCCGACACGAGCACGAGGTCCGGGCGGAACGCGTCGAGCGCCGGCACGAACACGTGATCGAACGCGGCGAGGTAGTCCTGGTCGGTCGCGCCGCCCGGCAGCCCGACGTTGACGGTCGCGCCGCTCGCGTTCGCGCCGCCGATCTCCGTCGGTGCGCCGGTGCCCGGGTAGTACGGGAACTGGTGCACCGACAGGTACAGGACGCTCGGGTCGTCCCAGAAGATGTCCTGCGTGCCGTTGCCGTGGTGGACGTCCCAGTCGAGGATCGCGACGCGCCCGGCGCCGCGTGCGCGCGCGGCGGCGGCGGCGACGGCGACGTTGTTGAACAGGCAGAAGCCCATCGCGCGCTCGCGCGTCGCGTGGTGGCCCGGCGGGCGCACGACGGCGAGGCCGCGCTGGAGCGCGCCGTCGATCGCGTCGATCGCGAGCTGGCTCGCCGAGCCGGCGGCCGCGCGCGCCGCGTCCCACGTGCCCGGCGAGTAGTACGTGTCGGCGTCGAGCCAGCCGGTGTTGCCGGGCACGACCTTCGCGAGCTCGTCGAGGTACGCCCCGTCGTGCACCCGCGCGAGCTCCTCGTCGGTCGCCGCGCGCACCGGCACCTGGCGCCCGCGCTCGGCGATGTGCGCGGCCACGAGGGCATCGCGCACCGCCTCGGCGCGCGCCGGCCGCTCGGGGTGGCCCGACGGCGCGCGGTGGTGCAGGAACACCTCGTCGAGGACGTAGCCGAGCATCAGTCGCGCTCTCCGCGCACCTTGCGGCCGAGCAGCTGCGAGATCGCCTCGCGCACCGGTACGCCCTCGTGGATGATCGCGTGCATGCAGTCGGTGATCGGCGCGTCGACGCCGAGCTTCGCCGCGAGCTGCTTCGCGACCTTCGCCGTCTTCACACCCTCGGCGACCTGCCGCATCTCGGCGAGGATGTCCGCCATCTTCTTGCCCTGGCCGAGCGCGAGGCCGACGCGGCGGTTGCGCGACGCATCGCCCGAGCACGTGAGGACGAGGTCGCCGACGCCCGACAGCCCCGCGAACGTCAGCGGGTCGGCGCCCATCGCGACGCCCATGCGCGTGATCTCGGCGAGGCCGCGCGTGATGAGCGCGACGCGTGCGTTCGAGCCGAAGCCGAGGCCGTCGGACACGCCGGCGCCGATCGCGATCACGTTCTTGAGCGCGCCGCCGACGAGCACGCCGATGACGTCCTCGGTCGTGTAGATGCGGAAGTGCAGGTGGCCGAGCGCCGACTGCGCCTTGCTCGTCGTCTCCGTGTCGCGCCCGGCGAGCACGATCGCCGCCGGCAGCCCCGCCGCGATCTCCGACGCGAACGTCGGACCCGACAGGAACGTCGCGCGCGCCGCGATGCGCTCGGGGAGGACGTCGCGGTAGATCGCGTCGATCGTCTTCAGCGAGCCGTCCTCGAGGCCCTTCGACGCGTTGATCACGATCGCGTCGGGATCGATCGACGGGCCGATCTGCGAGAACAGGTCGCGGGCGCCGTGCGACGGCGTCACGCCGACGACGAACGCCTTGGCGCGCACCGTCGCGTGCAGGTCGTTCGTGACCGTGACCGTGTCGGGGAGCCGGTACGCCGGCAGGTACGTCTTGTTCACGCGCGAGGCCTGCAGCTCGCTCGCCTGCTCGGGGTTGCGGCAGTACAGGCTGACGCGGTGCCCGGCGTTGCCGAAGCACATGGCCAGGCACGTGCCGTAGCTACCGGCTCCGATCACCGCGATGTCTTCGACGCTCATGGCCTGGTGGGCTCCTCGCCGGACCCTATCACGGACCGCGTCAGCCACCGATCGTCGCGACGAAGCCGTTCACGTCGGTCGCGCGCCACTCGGTCAGGACCGCGGCCTCCTTCTCGCGCGGTGCGATCGCGATCACCGCGCCGCCGCCGCCCGCACCGGTGAGCTTGGCGCCGTGCGCCCCCGCCGCGCGCGCCGCCTCGCACAGGGAGTCGAGGCGCGGGTTCGACACGCCGAGCCCGGCGAGGACCTCGTGGGCGCGCGACATCGCGGCGCCCAGGCGCGGCAGGTCGCTGGCGAGGAGCGCGGCCGTGCCGTCGTCGGTGAGCGCGCCGAGCTCGGCGAGCCGCGCGTCGGAGGCGTTGCCGCCGACGGCCGCGGCGACCGCCTCGACCATCGCCGAGGTCGAGCGCGGCATGCCGCTCGGCCCGACGAGCACGCGCAGCGGCGGGGTCGGGATCGGGCGCAGCCCCGCGGCGCGGCGGAACACGCCGACGCCGCCCGCGGCCGCGAGCGCCGCGTCGACGCCGCTCGGCCGGCCGTGGAGCAGCGTCTCGCTCGCCGCGGCGGCCGCGTCGATCAGCGCCGGATCGGGCGCGCGGTTCGCGGCGACGAGCATCGCGCGCGCGACGGCGACGGCGAGCGCCGCCGACGAGCCGAGCCCCGCCGAGTGCGGGATCTGCGCCTCGCCGACGAGCGACAGCGCCGGCCGCCCCGCGCCGAGCGCATCCGCGATCGCCGCGAGCGCGCGCGCGACGGGGTGGTCCGCCGTCGAGCCGGCGGTGACCGCGAGCTCCCACGCCGGCACGTCGAGGCGCAGCGGCCCGCCCTTCGGCGTCGGGATCGCGCCCATCGTGACGCCGCGATCGAGCGCGGCGGCGAGCGCCGGGTAGCCGTACACGACGGCGTGCTCGCCGAGCAGGATGACCTTGCCCCAGCCGATCGAGGTCACGGCGCGACTCCCAGGTCGTCGATCCACGCGCGCAGCGGCGCGCCCAGGTGGCGCGGTGCGCGCGCCAGGTCGCCGACGCGCGCGCAGCCGGTGAGCAGGCACACCGCGCGGATCGAGGCGACGACGCGGTCGATCGCGCGGCGCACGCCGTCGGCGCCACCGTCGCGCTGCGCGCGCAGCATCGGCGCGGCCATCCCGCCGGCGCGCGCGCCGAGCGCGATCGCGCGCGCCACGTCGAGCCCGCTGCGCATGCCGCCCGAGGCGATCGTCGCGAGGCGGGCCCGCGCGCACGCGGCGACGGAGACCGCCGTCGGGAGGCCCCACTCGCGCAGCTCGTCGCCGAGCGCCTGCGCGTCGCTGCCACCCTGCGCGCGCACGGCCTCGACGGCGACCCAGCTCGTGCCGCCGGCGCCCGACACGTCGACGGTGGTCACGCCGGCGCCGGCGAGCGCGCGCGCGGCCTCGACCGACAGCCCGCAGCCCGTCTCCTTGACGACGATCGGCAGCGGCGACGCCTCGACGAGCTTGCCGATCGCGACGCGCAGCCCGCGGAAGTCGCGGTCGCCGCGCTCCTGGATCAGCTCCTGCCCCGGGTTGAGGTGGATCGCGAGCGCGTCGGCGCCGATCCGGCGCGCGAGCTCGAGCGCGCGCACCGGGCCCATCGCGAGCAGCTGCACCGCGCCCAGGTTGCCGAGCAGCACCACGTCGGGCGCGACGTCGCGCACCTCGTACGTCGCCGCGAGCTCGGGGTGCTCGTCCATCGCGCGCTGCGAGCCGACGCCGAACGCGATGCCGGCCTCCTGCGCGGCGCGCGCGAGGTCGCGGTTGATCGCGGCCGCCTCGGGCGTGCCGCCGGTCATGCCGGTGACGACGAGCGGCGCGCGCAGCGTCTTGCCGACCAGCTCCGTCGACAGGTCGATGTCGTCGACGGCGAGCTCGGGCAGCGCCTGATGCACCAGGTGCACGTGCTCGAGCAGCGTCGAGCGCGCGAAGTCTGCGCGCCCGGAGGCGGCGACCTCGAGGTGGTCCGACTTGCGCTTGACGATGGCAGGTCCGTCTTCCGCCACGGCGCTTTGTACCACAAAGCTACAGTGATCTCGACGATCTGGAACTGGTCGAACCATTCGACCACGCAATATGATATGCGTCCGCACATGGCGCACAGGGCGTTCCCGGAGGTCACGAAGCAGCCGTATCGCGTCCAGATCCTGGTGCCGATCCCCGTCGAGCTCGACGCCGGCGAGCTGGTCGCGCGGCTGCTGCGGTGGCGCGGCGACATCGCGGTGCGCGCGGCGGCCGCGCAGGGGATCGCGCTGTCGATCCCGACGGCCGATCTGCCGCTCGACGTCGACATCTACCCGGCGACGCTCGATGCGTTCGCGGGCGCGCTGCACGAGGCGCTCGTGTGGAGCCCGGCGTGGCCCGAGTGCCGCGGCCAGCTCATGAGCTGCCAGGCCTCGATCGTCGTCGCGCTCGCACCGTCGCGCCCGGTGAACAGCGCGGCGCTGCTGCTGTCGTTCTTGATGGTGCTCGACACGGTGCTCCTGTGGCTCGACGACGAGGTGCGCGCGCACGCGGTGCTGCACTGGATCCCGGCGCAGCAGGTGCTCGCGCTCGATCGCTACTGGATGCTGCGCACCGAGCTCGGGCCGTGCGGCCCGGCGGTGAACGTGCGCATCGCGAACGCGACCGGCCGCCCCGGCGAGCTGCTCGCCGACACGATCGGGCTCGCCGAGCTCGGGCTGCCCGACCTGCAGACGGTGTTCACCGACCGCGATCCGGCGGACGTCACGCTGCAGCTGTTCCTGCAGGCGCGCAGGCTGTTCGTCGGCGACCGGCTCGACTGTGCGTGGATCGAGGAGGTGTCGCTGTCGCCGCCCGAGCGCGATGCGCTCACGCTGCAGCTCGACTGACTGCGACGACGGCGCTGACCGATCGGCGAGGGTGCGGCCGCGCACCGCGATGGTTCCACTGTGCGTATGCCGACACCACGAGACAGCTGGATCCGCGAGCTGCACGCGCTGCTCGCGCGGGCGGCGGCGATGGCCGTCGAGCACGGCGTGGAGAACGACGCCTTCCTGCGCGGCGCGTTCGCCGCGTACCTCGACGCACGCCCCGGCCTCCGCGAGGAGCTGGAGCATCAACAGATGGTGGCCGAGCTCGCCGCGCTGCGCGAGGCGGGCCGCGTCGCCTCCGCCTGAGGTGACGATCACCCGTAGATGACGTAGAGGATCGTCGCCGTCGCGGCGGCGAGCACGAGGAGGAACCACGGGTCCTTGACCATGGCCTCCGTCGGGGACTCGGCGCCGCGCGGGCGCCACAGCGCGAGCACGAGGAAGCGCGCGATGCCGAGCGCCACGAACGGCGCGCTCAGCACGAGGCGGTCCGTGCCGAAGAACGCGATCGTGCGCGCGTCGAGCGTGTACGCGACGTACGCCGCGCACGTGACGGCCGCGATGCCGAGCATCGCGACGCGCACGACGGGCAGCCGGTAGCCGGCGAGTGCGGCGCGCGTCGTCGCCTTGCTGTTCGAGCGCTCCGCCCACGCGAGCTCGTGCGCGCGCTTGCCGAGCCCGAGGAAGATCGCGAGCAGCGCCGTGCACACGAGCAGCCAGCCGGAGGCCGGCACGTCGATCGCCGCGGCGCCGGCGAGCACGCGCAGGAGGAAGCCCGTCGCGATGAGGAGCACGTCGACGAACGCGACCTGCTTCAGCTTGATGCTGTAGACGACGTTCTGCGCGAGGTACGCGGCCGCGATCAGCGCCAGGCGCGGCGCGAGCGCGACGCCGCCGGCGAGCGCCGCGGCGGCGAGGAGGCCCGCCGCGATCAGCGCCGCGCGCTCCGACAGCTGGCCGCACGCGATCGGGCGCGCGCACTTCGTCGGGTGCGCGCGGTCGGCCTCGACGTCGCGCACGTCGTTGAACGCGTAGACCGCGCCCGACAGCGCGCAGAACGCGGCGACCGCGAGGGCCGTGCGCAGGACGTACGCGCCGTCGGTGAGGTGCCGCGAGAACACGAGCGGCGCCGCGACGAACACGTTCTTGACCCACTGGTGGGGCCGGAGCGTGCGGAGCAGCGCGGTCGCGGCGCTCACGTCACCCGGCGCGCCGGCCGAGCGAAGCGACGCTCTGGGCCTTCGGGGCGTCCGACGAGCGCCGCCGGCGCCGCATCGCGAGCAGCGCCGCGCCGACGACGAGGATCCCACCCGGCGCGCCCACGGCCGAGCAGCTCTCCGCCTCGGCCTCGGCGGCCGCGACCGCCGCGATCTCCTCGGCGGACTTCGGACCGACGGGTGGGTTGTACGCCACGCTCGGGGACTCTTCGACGAAGTCCTTCACGACCTTCAGTTTGCACGCCTTCACCTTCGCGTCCACGCACGCCTGCACGCACGCGGAGCCCGTCGTCGAGCCCGTCGAGCCGGAGCCAGCCTCGGCCGTCGTCGAGCCGGAGCCGGCCGCGGCGTTCGAGCCCGAGCCCGCGTCGGCCGTCGCCGAGCCGGAGCCGGTCGGCGCCGCGCCGGACGGCGCACCACCGGCGGGCGCACCGGTGGGTGCGGTGCCGGCGGGCGCACCACCGGCGGGTGCGGTGCCGCAGGCGGCGACGCAGTCGGGCTCGGGGTCGGGGCGGTTGATGAGGCAGGCCGACGACGCGATGAACAGGCTGCGGCAGTGGCCCTTGTCGGCGTCGTACTTGAGCTCCTTGCACCACGAGAACGGCCGCACCATCGGCTTGCCGTTCTTGTCGACGATCTTCTTCTCGTCCTCGTCCTCGGCCTTGAGCGGCTCGCCCTTGGCGTCGGCGAACTCGACCGAGTCGACGACGATGATCGGGTCCTTCGTCTTCGTGTCGGGGTTGTACGTCGTCACGATCCACGTCGCGATCACGCCGTCGACGCAGGTCTGGACCTCCGGCGGCAGCGTCTTCGGGCGCGGCTGCGGGATCTTGCAGCTCGTCGTGATGTCCTCGAACACGGCCTGGCACTTCGCCACGTCGTCGGGCGACGGCGGGTTCGGCTTTCCATCGGGCCCCGTCGGCGGGACCTTCGGGTTGCAGTCGAGGAACTTCTTCACGACCGGTTTCCCGGCGATCAGCAGCTCCTTGCCGTCGCGATCGACGAGCTTGATCTCGGGGATCGCGACCTTGCTCTCGGCGATGCCCTTCTGGACGATCTCCTGCAGGTTCGTGACACGGTCGGTGCGTTTCGCCGGTGGCACCACCGTCAGCGACGGCACATAGGTGATCACCAGCAGCGCGACGATCATCGTGATGAGGAACGGGACCGTCGCCCACATCACCTCGGTGATCGGTCGCTGGAACTTGACGCTCGTCAGGAACAGGTTGAGCCCGACCGGCGGGTGCAGGTAGCCGACCTCGAGGTTGAGCAGGAAGATCACGCCGAGGTGGTACGGGTCGATGCCGTACGCGCGCGCGATCGGGGCGATCAGCGGCAGCACGACGACGATCGCCGAGAAGATGTCCATGATCGTGCCGACGATCAGCAGGATCACGTTGATCGCGAGCAGGAACACCACCTTCGACTCGACGTGGCTCTGCGTCCACTCGACGAGCTTCTGCGGGATGCGCGCGTTGACGACGTAGTCCGTGAGCGCCGTCGACGCGAGGATGATCATGAAGATCGCGCCGATCATCGCCATCGCCTCGTAGCTGATGGCCCACAGCGCCTTCATGTTGATCATCCGGTAGATGACGACCTCGAGGATCGTCACGTACGCGACGGTGAGCGCCGCGATCTCCGGCAGGCCGAAGCCCGTCGCGAGGCCGAGGATGACGCCGAACGGGATGAACAGCTCGGGCAGCGCCGCGAGGAAGCTGACGCTGAGCTCGCCGAGGGAGAACTTCTGGCGCGGCAGGCGCTTCACGAGCGCGACCGTCACCGCGACCGCCGAGATCATGAGGATGAGCACGAGGCCCGGCACGATCCCCGCGAACAGGAACCGCTCGGTCCCCCACACCGACCCCTGCTTCTCGGCGTCGGACTGGTTGAGGCCGTAGACGGTGCCGTAGATGAACAGCGGCAGCGCCGGCGGGAACAGGAGCCCGACGGAGCCGGTGCCCGCGATGAGGCCCATCGAGAACTTCTCGGGGTAGCCGTTGCGCACGAGCGCCGGCATGAGCACGCCGCCGAGCGCGATGATCGTGACGCCGGAGGCGCCCGTGAACACCGTGAACAGCGCGCACGTACAGATCGTGACGATCGCGAGCCCGCCGGGCACCCACCCGAGCATCGCGTTCGCGAAGCGCACGAGGCGGTCGGCCGTCTTCGCCTCGGCGAGCACGTAGCCCGCGTAGATGAACAGCGGGATGGTGGACAGCACCTCCATCTCGTCGCGGCCGGAGGTGCCGAACAGCTTGTTGACGGCGCCGTCGAAGCCGGCGTCGAAGCCGAGCTTCTTCGACACGACCGCGCCGAGCGCCGTCGCGCCGAGCATGATCGTGAACAGCGGCGCGCCGCTGATGAAGATCAGGAGGAGGAGGATGAAGAGGATCGTGGTCATGTCAGTGCCCCGATCGCATGCGCTCGGGTGGAACCTTGCGCCTTCGGAGGTAGTCGATGTCGATCAGCGCGTGCAGGAACGTGTGCAGGATGACGAGCCCGCCGCCGAGCGGGATCGTGTACGCGATGCGGACCGGGTTGATGAAGCCGCTGTCCCCGTCGGAGCGCCCCGCCGCGATCTCCTTCTCCGCGCCGATCGTGTGGAACCCCGCGCGGATGAGGAGCGACACGATGCCGATCATGAACAGCGCCAGGAACACCTTCAGGAACAGCCGATTCCGCGGCGACAGCCGGCGCGAGATCAGGTCCATCGACAGGTGCCGCGCCTGGTGCGTCGCGAACGCCCCCGCGAGCATCGCGAGCGCGAACGTGCCGCCGCGGATCACGTCGTCCTTGATGTGGATCTGCACGTGGAACAGGCGGTCCGCGATCGCGTGCGCCGCGGCGACCACGACGATCACCGCGAACAGGCTCATCAGCACGACCTGCTCGCCGCGCCCGATCCAGACGTCGATCTTGCGGACCATCGCCGAGAACGGCCCGTCGTCGGGGTAGGTCACCGGCGCGTGCAGGTCGAGCTTGCTCGCGCTCGGCCGCGCCGGCTCCGGTGGCTCCGGCGGTTCGGGTGGTTCCAGGGCGGCGACCACCTCCTGCTTGCGCGTCGGCGGGATCTCCGCCGGCGCCGTCACCACCCCACCGTCCTGCTTCGCCGTGTCGGCCTTGTCGGCCTTCTCGTCCTCGGAAGACGAGCCTTTGCCACCCGAGTCGTCTTGGCTCACCCCGCGATGGTAGAGGGCCCTCTTCGACCCTTTCAATCAACCCACCCCGAAAACGACGGTGCTACTTGCCGCCGCCCTTGCGGAACTCGTCGCGGAACTTCATCACCATGTCGAGGTCCGACTTCTGGAAGACCTTGCCGGTGAGCTCGCCGTGGACCGCGAGCGCGTTCTTCGAGAACTCGTCGACCATGCCGGCCGGCGTCGCGACCACGGTGACGCCCTTCTTGGTCATCGTGCTCTTCGCGGTCTCGTTCGCCGCGCGGATCACCTTGCGCAGCTTCTTCGCCGCCGAGCGGCCGATCTCCTCGACGATCTTCTGATCCTCGGGGGACAGCTTCTTCAGCGACTCCATCGACACGACGGTCGCGCCGATCGCGAAGCTCATCGGCATCGTCGTCATGAACTTGACCTTCGTGTACCACTGCAGCGCGACCGCCGCGACGGGCGAGCCGTACGCCGCGTCGATGCGGCCCGACGTCAGGCTCGCGTCGACCTCGGGCACGCCGAGCGGCACGCCGTTCAGGCCGAGCTTCTTGAACATCGCGCCGACGAGGGCGTCGTCGCCCCACTGCCAGATCTTCTGGCCCTTCAGGTCGCCGAGCGACTCGACCTTGTTCTTCGACAGGAAGTAGATCCAGCCGACCTCGCCGCGGTCGTTGAGCCGGAAGCCCTTGCCCTCGAACTTCTTCTGGAAGTGCGCCCACACCTTGTCGGCGACGTAGTCGACCTCCTCGGCGCTGGCGAACAGCATCGGCAGCTCGAGCACGCGGATCGACTCGTCGATCATCGACAGGCCGATCGACGTCACCGCGGCGCCGTCGAGCTGGCCGAGCTTGATCTTGCGCACGAAGTCGCGCTCGTCGCCCTGCGAGCCGCCCGGGAAGTAGCGGATCGTGACGCGTCCCGAGGTCTTCTCCTTCACCTCCGCGGCGGCCTTCTCCAGGACCTCCATCCACGGGCTGCCCGACGGCGCGAGCGTCGCGAGCTTCAACTCCTCCGCCGCCGCCGGCCTGGCCGACACCAGGCTCATCGCCAGCGCGGCGCCGGCACACAGTCCCAGAAACTTGGTCACACGCATCATTGGAAGAGCTCCTTCTCCTTCGAGAGATAGCGGCGCGCCCTGCGATGGGCGACCTCGTTGGCCAGACGCTGCTCGGGCCACACCGACGGTGCGGTCTCGAGCACCTGCTTCAGCTGGTCGTGGAAGAACTTCTGGTCGTTCGTCGCGACGCCCACGCGGTACGCCATGAGCGTGCGCGCGAGGAGGAACCGGTTGTCGGTGACCTTCAGCGCCATCTCGAACGCTTCCTTGCCGAGGTCGGGGCGGCCGCCGAACTCGCGGCTGGCGGCCGTGTAGATCATGCCGAGCGCGACGTAGGGGAGCGCCGCGTACTGCTTGTTCGTCGGCGGCGACTTCTTGTCGAGCTCGAGGACGTGATCGACGATCGCGCGCGTCGTCGGCAGGTAGCCGAGCATCTCGATGCGCGTGAGGTTGTGGTTGATGATCGAGCCGAGCGCGAGCCCGACGAACATCATGTAGTTCCGCTTGCTGTTGCTCGTGCTCGCGAGCAGCTTCTTCACGGTGTCGACGTCGCCGAACAGGTCCTGCTTCCAGCGATCGGGGAGCGCCATGAGGGCGTAGTTGAGGCAGCGCGTGAAGATCTTCGTCGAGCGGTTGTTGTGGTAGGCGACCGCGTCGAGGTCCTGCTTGAACTTCGCGACCTCCCAGTCGTCCTCGACGAACGCCGTGCCGTACTGGCAGTAGCCTTCCATGAGGATGTCGCGCAGGCGCGCGTTGCCCGGGTCGACGACCCAGAAGCCCTCGACCGTCTTGAGCGCGCCCGGGATCGCCTGCCGCGCGAGCTCGTAGTCGGACTCCATCTGGATGCCGGGCTGGGCACGCTTGAGGACCTTGGAGGTCGTGTTGACGGTGAACTTCCCGACGTCACAGCCGAACAGTCCGACGAACGCGAGGATGAGAGCCGATCGCATGAGCAAGGCGGTTTCCCTTCGACGAAGTCACACGCCGGTCATTCACCGACGCGGCCCGACGCTAAGTCAGCGAAAGCCGAGAGTCAATTGATCCCGGCGGGTGTACAGTCGCGGAAGGGATGCCGGCGCTCGTCGCCATCGCGGCCGTCGCAGCGGCGCTCGTCGCCGCCGGGGCGGGGTGCGATGCGTCGAGCCGCGGGGCCCGCCCGCGCCGCGACCCGGGCGCGCTCGTCGTCGCCCAGGCCGCCGACGTGCTGGCCCTCGACCTCGCGCGGGTCACCGACAACGAGTCGATCGAGGTGTGCGGCCTTCTGTTCGAGGGCCTCGTGCGCTGGAAGCCCGGCACGACCGACACCGAGGCCGGCCTCGCGACCGCGTGGGAGGTGTCCCCCGACGGCAAGCGCTGGACGTTCCACCTCCGCCCCGGCGTGCAGTTCCACGACGGCGCGGTCCTCGACGCCGAGGCCGTCGTGTTCTCGTTCGCGCGCCTCCTCGATCCGCACCACCCGAACTACCTCGCGGAGGGCGCGTCGTACTGGCGCGGCCAGCTGAAGGTCGTGACCGACGTCGTCGCCGTCGACCCGGCGACCGTCGCGATCCACGTCGCGCGCCCCTACGCGCCGCTCCTGGGCGACCTCGCCCTGTTCCCGATCGTGTCGCCGCGCGCCGTGGCCCGCTGGGGCGACGACTTCAAGCAGCATCCCGTCGGCACGGGGCCGTTCGCGTTCGCGTCGTGGACGCCCGGCGAGCAGGTCGTCGTGCGCCGCTTCGACGGCTACTGGGGCAAGCCGGCGCTGCTCGACAAGGTCGTGTTCCGCGTCGTCGTCGACGCGCGCCAGCGCCTGGTCGACCTCGAGTCCGGCTCGGTCGACCTCGCGAAGGCGATCCTCCCCGACGAGCAGTCGTTCGTCGCGCTGCACCCGGACCTCGAGCTCCACCACACGCAGGGCAACGACGTCAGCTACCTCGCGTTCAACGTCGCGCGCGCGCCGTTCGACCGGCTCGCCGTGCGGCGCGCGATCAACAAGGGCATCAACAAGGAGCCGATCGTCAAGCTCGCGTACCAGGGCCGCGCCGCGCCCGCCGACGGGCCGCTGCCGCCGACGCAGTGGGGCTACCACAAGCCGCGCATGCAGTACGCGTTCGACGCGGCCGCCGCGAAGCGGGAGCTCGCCGCGCAGAAGCTCGATCCGGCGACGGTGTACAGGTTCTACGCGCCGTCGACGCCGCGCCCCTACATGGCGCAGCCCGAGCGCGTCGCGCGCTTCCTCCAGGCGGCGCTCGACCAGATCGGCGTGCGCACCGACCTCGTGCTGCAGCCGTACACCGAGCACCGCGCGTCGGTACAGCGCGGCGAGCACGACCTCGCGCTGTTCGGCTGGATCGGCGACACCGGCGACCCCGACAACTTCCTGTACGTGCTGTTCCACTCCGACAACACCGTCGAGGGCAAGGCGCAGAACATCTCGTTCTACCGCGACGAGACGCTCGACAAGCTGCTCGTCGACGCGCAGGGCACCGCCGACGTCCCCGCGCGCACGGCGATGTACGGCGTCGTGCAGGACCGCATCGCGGACATGGCGCCGTGGGTGCCGGTCGCGCACTCCGAGCCGGTCGTCGCCGGGCGCACCGAGCTGCGCGACGTCGTCTTGTCCCCGCTCGGCCACCCGGTCTACGCGCTGATCCGGCGCCGCGAGGCACCGTGAGCGACGAGCGGCCGAGGCGCCCCGGCTCCGAGGGGCTCGACGCCCCGACGACGCGCGACACGCCGCCTCCGGACGACGGCGACGGGCCCGCGCCGGCGACCGGTAGCCGCCCGCCGAGCGACGTCGACCTGCACCGCAAGATCGGCTCGGCGGCGGAGGTGTCCGACGGCGGCGGCGGTGGGAGCGGGAGGAAGCGCGCGCCGACGGGCCCGCTCCCGCACATCGGCTCGCGCAGCGTGCTCCGCACGACCACGCGCCTGCCGCGGCTCGCGACGCCCTCGCCGGCGCCCGAGCTGCGCCAGCGCATGCGCACCAAGCTCGTCGCGGCGATGGTGTTCGCGGCGCTCGTCCCCGTCGGCATCGTCGCCGTGCTCGCCGTCGGCGTGATCCTGTCGAGCCTCGAGGCCGGCCTGCGCGAGGACGCGGACCGGCAGCTCACCGTCGGGCTCAACCTCGTGCTGCGCGCCGTCGAGCGCATCGGCGGCGAGACCGTGCAGCTGTCGGAGAGCCCCGAGCTGCCGGTCGCGCTGCGCGGCGAGGCGCCCGAGCTCGAGGCGTGGCTCGCGCGCGAGGCGTCGCACGTGCCGTCGGCGCGCCTGCAGCTGATCGACACCGCCGGGCGCATCGTGTTCGAGCGCACGCTCGGCGGCAACGACGCGCGCTTCGTCGACGTCGGCGTCGTGCCGGGCGATCCCGCGTTCGCCGCGATCGCCTCGCCCGGCTCGTCGTGGACGCGCGGCGTGTCGCTCGTGACCGTCGGCGATCGCGTGATCGTGCGCGCCGTCGCGCCCGTCGTCGACGCGGCGCTGACCCTGCGCGGCGCGCTCGTCCTGTCGACGCCGCTCGACGGCGACTTCGCCGACGCGATCAAGGGCGCCCTGTCGGCCGACGTCCTCGTCGGCGGCCCGTCGGGCACGCTGGTCGGCACGTTCCGCTCCGTCGAGGGCGCGCGCGAGGAGCCGATCGTCCTTGCCCCCGAGGACCGCGAGGCGGTGCTGCGCAGCAAGCGCGTCGTGCGCGACCTCGACGTCCCGACGGGCACGTACAAGATCGCCGCGACCGCGCTCAACAACGCGTCGAAGCAACCGGTCGGGATCATCGGCGTCGCCGTCGACCGCGCGCCGCTCGCCGCGACGAAGACGCTCGCGGTGCGCACGCTGATCGCCGGCGGGCTCGCCGCCGTGACGTTCGCGCTCGTGCTCGCGCTGTTCTGGTCGCGGCGCCTCGGCGCGCCGATCGTGCGGCTGCACCGCGGCGCGATCGCGGTGTCGCGCGGCGACCTCGACCACCGCATCGACGTCGCCGGCGCCGACGAGCTCGCCGACCTGGCGACCGCGTTCAACCAGATGACGTCGACGCTCAAGGACAACCAGGCGCGCCTCGCCGCGCGCATGCGCGAGATCGTGGCGCTGCACGACGCCGGCCGCGCGGTGTCGTCGGTGATCGACCTCGACTCGGTGTCGCGCAAGATCGTCGACGCCGTCGCGCGCACGTTCGACGTGCAGCTCGCCGCGCTGTGGCTCGCCGACGGCAAGGTCGTCGACGGCCGGCCCAAGCTGCGCGCGTCCGCCGCCCGGGCGCGCCGCCCCGACGTCACGATGGCGCTCGCGACCGACGAGGCCCTCGCCGCGGCCAGTGCGCTCGCGGACATCGCCGAGCACGTGCGCTCGACGCGCGCCCCGCTCCGCCTCGTGCGCGCCGGCGACGATCCGACGTACGGCGACGCGGCGCGCGCAGCCGGCGCCCCCGGCCCGCTGATCGCGCTGCCGCTCGACCGCACGCGCGCGACGGCCCCCGGCGGCGCGGCGGCCCGCGTCGTCGGCGTGCTCGCGGTCGGCCGCGCGTTCGGCGGCGTCAGCACCACGGGGCGCCACAGCGCGCCCGGCGAGGCGCGCGAGTTCACCGAGGCCGACCTCAACCTCCTGACGACGTTCGCCGACCAGGCGGGCGCCGCCGTCGAGAACGCCCTCCTCTACTCCGAGGTCCGCGAGGCGAGCGAGGAGCTCGAGCGCAAGGTGCGGCTCCGCACCGCCGAGCTCACGGCGATCAACACCGAGCTCGGCAAGGCGCTCGCCGACCTGCGCGAGGCGCAGGCGCAGCTCGTGCTGTCGGAGCGCATGGCCGGCCTCGGCGTGCTGGTCGCCGGCGTCGCGCACGAGATCAACTCGCCGACGGCCGCGATCCGCGGCTCGATCGACGGCCTCGCCGGCGCGCTGTCGCGCGTCTCGCACCGCACGACCGAGCTCGTCGCGGCCGCGTCCTCGCCGGGCTTGTCGCTCGATCGACCGGCACCGGGATCATCGTCCGGAGGTCGCCGCTCCGCGGCTCCGGCCGTGCTCGCGACGCTCACCGACTTCCTCGAGAAGGCGGCGCCGCGCTTCGCCGACCGGCCGCTGCCGACGAGCCTGACCGCGCGCAAGGTCGCCCGCGAGCTCGCGCCCGCGCTCGAGGCGGCCGGCGTCCCGGCGAGCGACGCCCACACCGTCGCCATGGACCTCGCCGACGTCGGGGGCGGCCCCGCGGACGTCGCCTCGCTGGTCGCGGCGCTCGGCGGCGAGCCGCGCCTGGCGGGCCTGCTGGTGAGCGCGCTGACCGACCACGTCTACCTCCACCGCACCGAGTCCACCGTGCGCCACGCGGTCGGGCAGATCCAGCGCATCGTGGGTGCGCTGAAGAGCTACTCGCACCTCGATCAGCAGGCGACGCGCATCGAGGCGGATCTGCACGCCGGCCTGGAGACGACGCTCACGCTGTTGCACCACGCGCTGCGTGATATCGTCGTCGAACGCAGGTACGGCGATCTGCCGCGCGTGCCGGTGTACGTCGACGAGCTGAACCAGGTGTGGACGAATCTCATCTCGAACGCGCAGCAGGCGCTCGCCTCGCGCACGCCCCCCGGCGGGACGATCGCGATCGAGACGCAGCTCGACGGCGATGACGCGGTCGTGCGCGTGATCGACGACGGGCCGGGCGTGCCGCCCGAGGTGCTGCCGCGCATCTTCGAGCCGTTCTTCACGACCAAGCCCAAGGGCGAGGGCACGGGCCTGGGCCTCGGCATCGCGCGCCAGATCGTCGACAAGCACGGCGGCGAGCTGCGCTGCGAGTCGCGCCCCGGCCACACGATGTTCGAGGTGCGCGTCCCGATCGGAGCGTCCGGCAGGGAGAAGAAGGCGTGACGGCGCGCGAGGTCATCGTGTGCGTCGACGACGAGGAGGGCGTGCTGCGCGTCCTGCGCGCGCAGCTCGGCGCGCGCTTCGGCCACGAGTGCCAGATCGCCACGGCGCGCTCCGGCGACGAGGCGGTCGCGCTGTTCGACGAGCTCACGCGCGAGGGCGAGGCGATCGCGCTCGTCATCGCCGATCAGATCATGCCCGGCATGAAGGGCGTCGAGCTCCTCGAGATCGTCGACCGCCGCCTGCCGGCGACGACGAAGATCCTGCTCACCGGGCAGGCCGGCCTCGACGCCGTGATCGACGCGATCAACCGCGCCCACCTGAACCAGTACGTCGCCAAGCCATGGGACGAGACGGCGCTGCTCCTGGCGGTGGAAAACCTGTTGCGGCAGTACCGCCTCGTCCACGAGAACCAGCAGCTGATCGCGTCGCTGTCGGCGAAGAACCAGGCGCTGCTCGAGATGAACCGCGAGCTCGAGGCGAAGATCCACGAGCGCACGCACGAACTCGCCGAGGCGAACGCGCGGCTCGCGCAGCTCGCCGTCACCGACGGCCTGACCGGCCTGTACAACCACCGCCACTTCCACGAGCGGCTCACGCTCGAGGTCGAGCGCAGCCAGCGCAGCGGCCTGCCGCTGTCGCTGCTCATGCTCGACGTCGATCACTTCAAGCAGTTCAACGACACGTTCGGCCACCCGGCCGGCGACGAGGTGCTGCGCCAGCTCGCGCGCGTGCTCGCCGATGCGCGCCGCGCGAACGACGTCGTCGCGCGCTACGGCGGCGAGGAGTTCGCCGTGATCCTCGTCGACACCGCGAAGTTCACCGCCGCGAAGGTCGCCGAGCGCGTGCGCGAGCGCGTGAACGGCCACGACTTCTCCGACGCGGCGCCGCGCGTGCCGCGCCTCAGCGTGTCGATCGGCGTCGCGACGTTCCCCGACGACGGCGGCGATGCCGAGGCGCTCGTCCGCGCGGCGGACACCGCGCTCTACGCGGCGAAGCGCTCCGGCCGCAACCGCGTCGTGCTGTCGACGGAGACGCTGTCGGCGACCCAGTCGTAGGCGCGCGGGCCTGCTATGGTGGGCCCATGGTTGCAGTCACGGCCCGGGCGTGCGCGAACATCGCGCTCGTCAAGTACTGGGGCAAGCGCGACGCCGCGCTCAACCTGCCGGCCGCCGGCAGCCTGTCGCTGACGCTCGCGGCGCTCGCGACCGAGACCACCGTCGCGTTCGACCCGGCGCTCTCCGACGACACGGTCGAGCTCGACGGCGCGCCGGCGCGGCGCGAGGACGTCGCACGCGTGACGAGGTTCCTCGACCTCGTGCGCTCGCAGGCGGGCGTGCACGTCCGCGCACGCGTCGTGACGCGCAACGAGTTCCCGACGGCCTCGGGGCTCGCCTCGTCGGCCTCGGGCTTCGCCGCGCTCGCGATCGCCGCCACGCGCGCCGCCGGCCTCCACCTCGCGCCGCGCGACCTGTCGATCCTCGCGCGCCGCGGCTCGGGCTCCGCCGCGCGCTCGATCTTCGGCGGCTTCGTGCGCATGCACGCGGGCGGCACCAGCGCCGAGGCGTTCGCCGAGCCGGTGGCGTCGCCGCTCGCCGAGCGCGTGCGCATGGTGATCGCGATCGTGGGCGGCGGGACGCCGAAGCTGCACGGCTCGCGCGATGCGATGGAGCACACCGCGAAGACCTCGCCGCTGTACCGCGGGTGGCTCGACCAGGTCCCGCGCGACCTCGCCGCCGTCGAGGCCGCGCTCGCCGCGGGCGACCTCGACGCACTCGGGCCGATCGTCGAGGCGAACGCGCTGGCGATGCACGCCTCCGCGATCGCCGCGCGCCCGCCGGTCCTGTACTGGCGCCCGGCGACGCTCGCGGTGCTCGCGGTGGTGCGCGGGCTGCGCGAGTGCGGCATCGCCGCATGGCCGACGATCGACGCGGGCCCGCACGTGAAGGTGCTCACCACCGCGGAGGACGCGCCGACGATCGCGATGCAGCTGCGCAACCTCGACGGCGTGACCGCCGTGACGATCAGCGCCGCCGGCGAGCCCGCGTACGCGTTCGATCCGGCGCGGATCGTCGCGCTCCCGGGACCCTCCTGATCTCCTCCATCGTTCCTTCGCAATCCTCTGCGAACCTGGCAGGGTGCAGCGGATGATCGCGAGCGCCCCCGGCAAGCTGATCCTGAGCGGCGAGTACGCCGTCCTCGACGGGGCGCCGGCGCTGGTCATCGCCGTCGACCGGCGTGCGACGGCGCGCCGCACCCACGCCGCGGCCCACGACGCGTCGCCGTTCCTGCGCGCGGTCGCGGCGCGCACGCGCGAGGTGCCGGTCGTCGCGGACTCGAGCGCGTTCTACGACGGCGCGCAGAAGCTCGGCCTCGGCTCGAGCGCCGCGGTCACGGTCGCGGCCACGGCGTGCGCGCTCGGTGCCGGCGCGAGCCGCGCCGAGATCCTCGCGATCGCGCTCGCGGCGCACCTCGAGGCGCAGGGCTCGGGCTCGGGCGCCGACGTCGCGGCCTCCGTGTTCGGCGGCGCGATCGAGTTCGTGCGCGGCGCGCCCCCGCAGATCTTGCCGCGCGCATGGCCCCAAGGGCTCGCGCTGGTGCCGTTCTGGACGGGCGTCTCGGCCGACACGGCCGCGCTGGTCGCGCGGGTCGGGGAGTCCCGCACGGCGCGGCCCGCCGAGGTCGGCGCCGCCCTGGAGGAGATCGCGGCCGCCTCGCGCGAGCTGTGCGCGGCGATCGCCCTGCCCGCCTTCGCGCGCGCCGCGGCGGCGATCGACGCCCTGGCCGCGGCGACGGGGATCGAGCTCGTGCCGCGATGCCTCCGCCGCGCCCGCGCCGCGCTCGGTGACGGGTGCGTCGTCAAGACCACGGGTGCGGGGGGCGGCGACATCGGGGTGGTCCTCGCCCCGGCGACGAAGGACGTAACCTCGATCGAGGCTCGACTCATCGAAGCGGGGTGCGCCCCACTCCGACTCTCCCTCGACAAGACCGGCGTGGATGTACGCCCCGACGTGCGGTAGAAAGCAGGGCCACTCCCGTGACCCGAGGTTCTCGCATCCCCGGCTTCTACCGCCTCCGCGTCGAGGAGCGCCGCGCGCGCCTCGCCGAGGCGCTCGGCCGCGCGCCCGAGACGTTCGCCGCGGTCGATCCGGGCGCACTCGCGCTCGACGTCGCCGACGGGATGATCGAGAACGTCGTCGGCACGTACGCGCTGCCGTTCGCCGTCGCGGTCAACTTCGTCGTCGACGGCACCGAGGTGTTCGTGCCGATGTGCGTCGAGGAGCCGTCGATCGTCGCGGCCGCCTCGAACGCCGCGCGCATGGCGCGCCCCGACGGCTTCACGTGCGAGGTGTCGCCGCCCGTGATGATCGGGCAGATCCAGATCACGAACGTCGCCGACGTCGACGCGGGGGCCGCCGCGCTGCGCGCCGCCGCCGACGGCCTCGTCGCCGAGGCCCGCGCACTCGTGCCGCGCCTCGCCGAGCGCGGCGGCGGCCCGCGCGCCCTCGACGTGCGCACGCTCGCGCGCGACGGCGTCGACGGCGGCGTCCTCGTCGCGCACCTCCACGTCGACTGCCGCGACGCGATGGGCGCGAACCTCGTCAACACGCTGTGCGAGGCGCTCGCCGACCGCGCCGCCGCGATCGCCGGCGGGCGCGCCGGCCTGCGCATCCTGTCGAACCTCACCGACGAGCGCACCGTCACCGTGCGCTGCCGCATCGACGACGCGCAGCTCGCCGTCGGCGGAGCCAAGCGACGCCCTCCGTACCATGCTCCCGCGGGGTTCGATCCGGGCGACCCGTCCTCGGGGCGCTCGAACGAAGCCGGCGGCGAGGCGAGCGGCCCCGAGGTGCGCGCCGCGATCGCCGCGGCCTCGCGCTTCGCCGAGCTCGATCCGTACCGCGCCGCGACGCACAACAAGGGCATCATGAACGGCGTCGACGCCGTGCTCGTCGCGACGGGCCAGGACTGGCGCGCCGTCGAGGCCGGCGCCCACGCGTACGCGTCGCTGCGCGGCAGCTACCGCCCGCTCGCCGTGTGGCGCGAGGTGCCGCACGGCCTCGAGGGCGAGCTCGCGATGCCGCTGTCGGTCGGCACGGTCGGCGGCGCGCTGCACGTCCACCAGGGCGCGCGCCTCGCGCTCGAGCTCGCCGGCGTCACGTGCGCCGATCGCCTGGCCGCGGTCGCCGGCGCCGCCGGCCTCGCCACGAACCTCGCCGCCCTGCGCGCCCTCGCCACCGAGGGCATCCAGCGCGGGCACATGGCGCTGCACGCGCGCGGCCTCGCCCGCGCCGCCGGCGCCACCGGCGAGCTCGTCGAGCTCGTCGCCGCCGAGCTCGCCGCCACCGGCGACGTCAAGGCCGAGCGCGCCCGCGAGGTGCTCGCCCGGCTCGTCGGCCGCCGCCAGGACGCCGCCCTCGCGGCGAAGCTCCAGGCCGTCCAGCCGGCCGAGGAGCCGCGGTGAGCGCCTGCGCCACCTGCGCCCGGGCGCCGCATCTCGCGCATCTCGCGCATCTTGCGCACCTCGCGCACCTCGCGCACCTCGCGCACCTCGCGCACCTCGCGCACCTCGCGCACCTCGCGCACCTGGCGCACCTCGCGCACCTCGCGCACCTCGCGCACCTCGTGATCCCTGTTGCCTTCGCCAGTGCCGGTGAGAACATCGGCAAGGAGCCGTCGTGATCCACCGCCTCGGAGTCGCTCGTTCCCCCGCCCTCGCCGTGCCGCTGCCGCCGACGCTCGAGCCGACGGCCTGCTACCGCTACTGCGAGGCGCTGGTCCGCGCGCGCCACCACAACTACCCCGTCGGGTCGATGTTCGCGCGCTCGGCGCTGCGCAAGCACATCTTCGCGGCCTTCGCGTTCGCGCGCGTCGCCGACGACTTCGCCGACGAGGCCGCGTACGAGGGCCGCCGCGCCCGCGAGCTCGATCGCTGGGAGGAGCAGCTCCACCTCGCGTACCGCGGCACGGCGGAGCACCCGGTGTTCGTCGCGCTCGCCGACACCGTCGACAAGTTCGCGCTGCCGATCACCGAGTTCACCGAGCTGCTCGGCGGCTTCCGCACCGACCTCGAGCGGCGCCGCTACGCGACGTTCGACGAGCTGCGCAGCTACACGCGCCAGGCCGCCGAGCCCGTCGGGCGCCTGCTCCTCTACATCGGCGGCTACCGCGCCGCGGAGCTGCACGCGTACGCCGAGGATCTGTCGTCGGCGCTCGCCGTCGCGCGCCTGATCCAGGACGTGCCCGCCGACTGGCACCGCGGCCGCGTGTACCTGCCCGCCGAGGACCTGCGCCACTTCGGCGTCAACGAGCGCGACATCGCCGAGCGCCGCGCGACGCCCGCCGTCGGTCACCTCGTGCGCTACGAGGTCGCGCGCACGCGGGCGCTGTTCCAGCGCGCGCGGCCGCTGGTCGACATCGTCGGCCCCGACCTCGCCGTCGAGCTCGCGCTCACGTGGCACGGCGGCATGCGCATCCTCGAGAAGATCGACGCCGTCGGCGCGAACCTGTTCGCCGAGCGCCCGAGCCTGGGCCGGGCCGACAAGGCGCTCGTCCTCGCGCGCGCGCTCGCGTGGCGCGGCGAGACGCTGCCGCCGCGCACGCTGCACCTGCTCGGCCGTATCATCGATCGATGATCCGCGTCGCCTGCGCGCTCGCCCTCGTCGTGACGGTCGGTGGATGCTGGCGCGACGGCGTGGCGCCGCCGCCGGTGGCGCATGCGACGAGGGCGGCACCCTCGCCGTCGTCGCTCGCCGGCACGATCTGGCAAGGCGACGACGTCGAGGGCTCGATCACGCTCGAGTTCCTCCCCGACGCCAAGCTCGTCTACACGACGGTGACCGGGCGCTGGGACAACGGCCGCTGGCGCCGCGAGGGCGACGCCATCTTCCTCGACACCAACGATCACTACGCCGACTACACCGGCAAGATCGAGGGCAACCGGATGCACGGCACGGCGCACAACGTCGCGGGCGCACACTGGCAGTGGAACGCGACGCGGACGAAGTAGCCGTCGCGCGCTACGCCGCGGCGGCGACGATGCGATCGACGAGATCCTGCTCGTGCCGGCTGACGGCGACCTTGTGCAGGCACACCGGCATGCCGACGAACGCGAGGCCGACGCGGTAGTCGTCGCCGTCGTCCTTGAGCCACACGCCCTGCGCGCGGAAGCGGAAGCTCCGGCCGTCGACGTCGATCACGATCTCGACGTACTCGCCGCGCGCCACGTACGGCGCGTGGCGGCACACGAGCCCGCCCGGGCCGATCTCGACGATCTCGACGCGGTCGTTGATGCGGTCGCCGCGCATGACGGCGCTCAGCTTCACGGCCTCGCGGCGGAAGCGGCGGCCGCCCTTCATGCGGCGGTCGTCGGCCGTCGGTGCGAACGCAGCCTCGATCAGGGTGACCTGCTCGATCTCGTCCCACGCGAGGCCGACGCCCAGCTCGCACTTCCCGAGGAGGGAGCGATACTGAAAGACGACCTCGACCAGCATGCCCGAAGAGATAGCAGTCCCCGTGCCACGCCCGGATCCGGCCGGACCGGGGGTAAGCGGCGGAAAGCTCGATGGAGAGTGTGAACACGGCCGCTCCAGCTGCCGGGTGTTGCGTCACCAGATCGTGGGGGCGTTGCCGTGCGGACACGCTCGGTAATGGTTGTGTAACCCCTGCACATGACGTGCGTTTGAGGTATCCACGGGTGGGAGACCCGCGATGGACCTGTTCGGTCGCAGCGCCCAGGAGCGCCGTGTCGGTCAGCCGCTGGCGGAGCGCATGCGCCCGCGGCGGCTGGAGGAGCTGGTCGGCCAGAGCCACCTGCTCGGCCCCGGACGCATCCTCTCGGACCTGGCGACGCGTGCCCTCCCGTCGCTGCTCCTGTGGGGACCGCCCGGGAGTGGCAAGACGACACTCGCACGGCTGCTCGGCGTCACGCTGAAGGCGGAGCTGGTGGCGCTATCCGCCGTGGACGCCGGCGTGAAGGACGTGCGCGAGGCGGTCGCGAAGGCGTCGGAGCGCCGGGACCACTACGGCACGCGCACGCTGCTGTTCATCGACGAGATCCACCGGTTCTCGAAGACGCAGCAGGATGCGCTGCTGCCGCACGTCGAGGCCGGCACGGTCACGCTGATCGGCGCGACGACGGAGAACCCGAGCTTCGGGGTCGTGGCGGCGCTCCTGTCGCGGTGCCGGGTCGTGCGCCTCGAGGCGCTCGCCGACGAGGAGCTCGGGCGGCTCGCGCGCCGCGCCCTCGAGGATCAGGAGCGCGGGCTCGGCGCGCTCGGCCTCGCGATCGACGACGACACGCTCGCGCAGGTCGTGGCCGCCGCGGCGGGCGACGCGCGCAAGATGTACAGCGTGCTCGAGGTCGCCGCGGACCTCGCTGCGAACGGCAAGGCCGGCGCGATCGCGGCGGAGCACGTCGCCGAGGCCGCGCAGGGCCGCACGCTGCTCTACGACAAGGCCGGCGACGAGCACTACGGGGTCGTGTCGGTGTTCATCAAGAGCATGCGCGGCTCGGATCCCGACGCCGCCGTGTACTGGATGACGCGCATGCTCGAGGCCGGCGAGGACCCGCGCTTCGTGCTGCGCCGGATGGTCATCTTCGCCGCCGAGGACGTCGGCAACGCCGATCCACAGGCGCTCGGCGTCGCCGTCGCGGCGCTGCAGGCGTTCGAGCTCGTCGGGCTCCCCGAGGGCGTGCTGCCGCTGACGCAGGCGGTGACGTACCTGGCGCTCGCGCCGAAGTCCAACCGCGCCCTCACGACCTACGCGGCCGCGCGCAAGCTCGTGCGCGACCGCGGCGCCCTGCCCGTCCCCGCCCGCTTCCGCCCCGGCTCGACCGCGCTCGATCGCGCGCGCGGCCACGGCGAGGGCTACAAGTACCCGCACGACTTCGCCGGCGCGTATGTCGTCGAGGACTACCTCCCCGACGCCCTCGTCGGCGAGACGATCTACGAGCCCGGCGACAGCGGCTTCGAGCGCGAGCTCGCCGAGCGCCACGCGCGCAACCGGTCCCGCGAGCGGGGCGGCTGAGCGCGCGTACCTGGACGAGCGCGTGCTCGCCGGCGCGACCTTCTCGCAAGGCACCGCGGGCGCGAAAGCTGCGCTCGTCTCCGTCGCGCAGCGGTCGGTCCTCATCCTTCCGCGAGCACATGAGTTGCAAATTTGTTGAGTCGTGCGGACGTATCCGACGTCTTTCTACGTCCATCGGATCAAGCCCAAGCTCGCAGGGATGCTGTCGGCTCCGGCATCCTCTCGTCTGCTCTGGCTGCCGGTCCACGGCTCGGTCATCGCCCTCGCCGCCGTGGCGATCGCGCGAGGATGGCCGCGATGGTGGGCGATGCCCCTGCTGTCCCCGGTGATCGGGCTCGCGTTCGCCGGCCTGATGTTCCTGGGACACGAGACGATGCACGGTGCCGTGGTCCGAGGCCGCTGGGCGAAGTCGCTCATCGGCTTCCTGTGCTTCGCTCCCCTCGCCGTGTCGCCGCGGCTGTGGAACGCGTGGCACAACCGCACGCACCACGCGAACGCGAACCGGCTCGGCGTCGACCCGGACATGTACCCGTCGCTCGAGCGGTATCAGTCGAGCGGCGTCATCCGGTTTTCCGTCGACAACTTCGCGCTCGGCGGTCGCCGGTGGCGCGGCCTGCTCAGCCTCGCGATGGGCTTCTCGGTCCAGAGCGTCAGCATGCTGATCCGGGCGCGCACGCGGCTGCAGCTGTCCCGCCGCGCTCATCGGCTCGCGATCCTCGAGACCGCGCTCCTCGTCGGATCGTGGATCGTCGTCGCGGCGATCGTCGGTGCGATCCCGTTCGTGTTCGTGTACGTGGTGCCGACCGTCATCGCGAACGTCGTCATCATGTCCTTCATCCTCACGAACCATTCGCTCAGCCCCGCGACCGAGGACAACGATCCCTTGCTGGGCGCGTTGTCGGTGACGTCGCCGCGCTGGGTCGAGTGGTTGACGCTCGGCTTTGGCTATCACGTCGAGCACCACCTCTTTCCCGCCGCCAGCGCCAGGCACGGGCGCACGATCCGGACCGCGATCCTCGAGGCGTGGCCGGAGCGCTACGCCTCGATGCCACACCGGCGCGCGCTCGCGGCCCTGTTCCGGACCGGCCGGGTCTATCGGGACGCGACGACCCTCGTCGACCCGCGTAGCCGAGGCGCGTGGCAGGCACCTCTCTTCAGCCACGAGCAACGCACGTGACGTGCCGCGGGTCACCGCGGGGCTTGCCGGTCAGCGCTGGTCGAGGAGCTCGATGATCCGGTCGAGGCGCTCGAGGACGGCGACCTGCTGCTGGGCGGCGGCGCGGTCGGCGGCGGCGCGGTCGGCGGCGGTCGGTGCGAGGGCGCCGCGCGCGAGGGCCGGGCCGAACGTGCGGGCGAAGGTGGCGAGGGCGTGGCCGGTGGGCGTCGTCGGGAACCGGTCGTCGTGGCCGGCCGAGAGCGCGGTGGACAGGTAGAGGATGCCGTCCCACGGCGACTGGCAGGCGGGGTTGTCCTCGCGCTCGGCGAGGTAGAAGGCGACGCCGCCGCCGAGGACGACGGCCAGGAGCGCGTCGACCGGGTCCCTCTGCGCCCAGCCGCGCAGCTCGTCCTTGATGCCGTCGTAGCCGGCCTCGCCCGCGAGGAACGCGAGCGCGACGGGAGCGAGCGGCATCAGCGTCGCGAGCAGGTCGGCGCCGGACTTCGGATCGTGCGTGCGAGCGCCTTCGACGGACCCCATGTGAGGGTCACGATAAGTCGCCCGCGCGGGCTACGCCAGGCGAACCCAGCGCGCCTTCGCCGCCTCGATCTTCCCGCTGAAGCTCTGCGGGAAGTGATGCAGCACGTACGAGAACGCTTGCTGGATGAGGTCGCGATCGAGCTCGGGCGGCACTTCCATGTTCTGGTCGTCGGGGTCCGGGCGGATCCCGAGGCGCACGATCTCCGTCAAGCGAAGCACGTGCAGCCGGTTGACGAACAGCGCATGTGCGATGCCGAGAAACAGCTCTTCGATTCCAGGGTCCATCGCCATCGAAGCACCGTAGCTACCACAGTGCGGAAGCTCGATCCAAGCCCTCAATTGCGCGGGGTGTCGTCGTCCTTTTCAAAGGTTGGACGGGGTCTTCCTCGGTTGAAATCGTACCGCCCGCGGCCGATCGTCCCTTCCGTGAGGGCTTCGGGCGACCTACGGTGTCCTGCAATCGCGTTGTACCTGCACGGGGAGGCAAATTGATGCTGCTGGACGCGGCCCTCGCGTTCCCGACGGTGGTGTTCACGATCGCCCTCGGGATCTGCCTGGTCTACTGGCTGTTCGTGCTCCTCGGCGCGCTCGACATCGACCTGTTCGGCCACGACGCCGACATCTCCGGTGCGGCCAAGGGGATCGGCGGCGGCGGTCACGACGCGGGCGGCGGCGGCCACGATCATCACATCGACGCCCATGGGGGCCTCTGGACCGTGCTCGGCCTCGGCACCGTTCCGCTCACGATCAGCATCTCGTTCATCGTCCTCGCGTGCTGGTGCATCTCCCTCCTCACCATGCACTACGCCGGCGACCACGCCTGGCTGCGCGCCGCGATGGTCCCGGGCGCGTTGATCGTGGCGCTGCCCGTCGCCGGCCTCCTCGCACGCCCGCTCGCGCCGGTGTTCCGGCTGCGCGAGGGCAAGTCGAACAGCGACTACGTCGGCCACGTCTGCACGATCACGACGGGCCACGTCGACGACGGCTTCGGCCAGGCGAACGTCGAGGACGGCGCGACCGTCCTCGTGATCCCCGTGCGCTGCGACAAACCCGGAGCGCTCGCGCGCGGGAGCAAGGCGCTCATCATCGACTTCGATCCGGCGCGGCAGGCTTACGTCGTGGAGCCGAGCGCCGATATGCTGCCCGACTCGACATCTTCAGCGAAGGGCTAGCGTCTCGCGACGAGCAGTAGGGGTCCAGTGACCGGCGTGCGCCGGCGGAGGAGTGCATTCATGGGACAGCAGATGGCAATCGTTCTGATCGGCGCCGGAGGCGTGCTCCTCCTCGGCATCCTCGTGATGATCGCGCGCACGTGGCGCCAGGTGGATCAGGGGCGCGCGATGATCGTGAACAAGATGGGCAGCGAGCCGCGCGTGACGTTCACGGGCGCGATCGTGCTGCCGATCGTCAACAAGGCCGAGATCATGGACCTGTCGGTCAAGACGATCGACGTCGCCCGCCGCGGGAAGGAGGGCCTGATCTGCGCCGACAACATCCGCGCGGACATCAAGGTCACGTTCTTCGTGCGCGTCAACAAGACCGTCGACGACGTGCTCCGTGTCGCGCAGTCGATCGGCTGCGCGCGCGCGTCGCAGCAGTCCACGCTCGAGGAGCTGTTCCAGGCCAAGTTCTCCGAGGCCCTGAAGACCGTCGGCAAGCAGATGGAGTTCGAGCAGCTGTACACGCAGCGCGACATCTTCAAGGACCGCATCATCCAGGTCATCGGCAAGGACCTGAACGGCTACGTCCTCGACGACGCGGCGATCGACTTCCTCGAGCAGACGCCGCTCGACACGCTCGACCCGCACAACGTGCTCGACTCGCTCGGCATCAAGAAGATCACCGACATCACGACGTCGGCGAACATCGAGACGAACGCGCTCCGCCAGCGCGAGAAGATGGAGCTCGGCAAGGCGAACCTGACCTCGCAGGAGGCGATCTTCCGGTTCGAGCAGTCGCAGGCCGAGGCCGAGGCGAAGAAGAACAAGGAGATCGAGGTCGCGAAGGCGCGCGAGGAGAACGAGGCGAACCGGTTCCGCCTCGACGAGGAGAAGCGCACCCACGTCGCGCGGCAGCGCGCCGAGGAGGAGATCCAGATGGCCGAGCAGGCCAAGCTGCGCGCGGTGCAGGTGTCCGAGCAGGGCCGCATCCGCGAGGTCGCGGTCGAGAAGGTACGCGTGCAGAAGGCGCACGACCTCGAGGAGGTCGGCCGCTCGAAGGACGTCGCGCTCAACCAGATCGAGATGAACAAGCAGCTCGAGACGGAGAAGCGCTCGATCGCCGACATCATCCGCGCGCGCGTCGCCGTCGACAAGACGGTCGCCGTCGAGGAGGAGTCGATCAAGGACCTGCGCGTCGACGCGGAGGCCAAGCGCACGAAGCAGCAGACGATCGTGCTCGCCGAGGCGTCGGCGCAGGAGGTGTTCATCAAGGACATCAAGAAGGCCGAGGCCGAGCAGCAGGTCGCGCAGGCGCACGCGAAGAAGCAGCTGATCCTCGCCGAGGCGGCGATGGAGGCGAGCGACAAGGAAGCGCGCGCCGCGATCCGCCGCGCCGAGGGTGCGCAGGCCGAGGCCGCCGCCGAGGGCCTCGCGCAGGTGCGCGTGAGGGAGGCCGACGCGGTCGCGCTCGAGAAGACGGGCGCCGCCGAGGCGCGCGTGCGCGAGCTCCAGGTCGCCGTCACCGACAAGGAGGGCACGGTGATCGCCGAGAACGTGCGCCGCAAGGCGTTCGCCGAGGCGCAGGGTCGCGAGGCCGAGGCCGCGGCGATCGAGAAGCAGGGCATCGCCGAGGCGATCGCGAAGCGCGAGGGGCTGCTCGCCGAGGTCGCGGCGAAGCACGCCGAGGCGTCCGCGATCGAGGCGAAGATGCTCGCCGAGGCGAAGGGCCTCGCCGAGAAGGCGGCCGCGATGCAGCGCCTCGAGGGCGGTGCGCGCGAGCACGAGGAGTTCCGGCTGCGCCTCGAGAACGAGCGCATGATCGCCCTCGAGCAGATCCGCGCGCGGCTCGCGATGACCGAGCACCAGGCCAAGGTCATGGCCGAGGCGATGACGCACGCCGACATCAAGATCGTCGGCGGCGACGGTCAGTTCTTCGACCGCTTCGTAAAGGCGGTCTCGCTCGGCCAGTCGATCGACGGCGTGTTCGACAGCTCGAGCGTCGTGCGCAGCGCCGTCGGCGACAAGCTCGGCAACGGGGCCGGCAAGCACGCCGAGTCGCTGTCGGGCGTGCTCGGCGCGCTCATGAGCAAGGCCGACGACAAGACGAAGACCAAGCTGAAGGCCCTGCTCGACCAGGCGCGCCAGCTGGGCGTCGACGACGACAAGGTCAGCTGAGCTCGCGATGGCCGCCGCAGCTGATGTCGATGCCGCGCTGACCGGCGGCAACTACGAGGTCCTGCGCACGCGCCTCGCGGCGTCGGGTGCCGAGCTCGCGAAGCGCGCCGACGCGCTCAACGCGCGGCGCAAGACGCTGTTCGGCTCGACGGAGCCGCAGCTCGTCGCGACCGAGCGCGTGCGCACCGACCACAACTGCGTGCCGATCGACATCGTGTCCGTGCCGTCGGGCACCGGCGGCGAGCACCTGCTCGTCGGCTTCAACGTCTTCCTGGGGCTCAAGGCCGAGACGAAGATCTCCGACGTCCTCGCCCTGCACCGGTTCGAGAAGCTCGAGCAGCCCGGCGCCGACGCGGCGTTCGACACGTCCGCGCTCGCGCTCGACGCGCACGGGCCGTTCCTCACCGACGCGACGCTCGGCCGCGACTTCGCGAACCTGTACCGCTACTACCGCGACGCGCGCCTGATCCAGCTGGTCAAGCGCGACACCCAGCTGCTCGCGGTGATCCAGGCCGGCGCGACGTGGAAGGACCACAAGGTCCTGCGCTGGCGGATCGAGCCGACGGGGAAGCTCGTCTACGTCGACGACCGCGGCGACCGCGACTACGCCGGGGTGGCGCCCCCGGCGTACGACTTCGAGTGGCGGGAGGTCAACCGCGACCACCAGGTCGCGGGCAAGCACCCGCACTACAACATCCTCGACACGCTGTTCATCGAGTGCGTCGCGGGCGACCTCACGATCAAGGTCGAGAACAACACCGAGAGCGGCCAGGGCATCTACTCCGAGCCCGTCGAGGACGAGAACCAGTCGCTCGACGACGCGCGCATCGCGTACGCACTGCCGGACTCCCGCGGCTCCTCCGCTTCGGGCGGCGGCAAGCCGGGCGGCCTGATCCTGCTGAAGGTGCTGCCGTTCCGCGAGAAGGTGTGGCGGTACCTGGTGTTCGATCCGCGGTCGCGCAAGGTCGTGCGCGCGGACGGCATCGCGCAGGGCTGCAGGTCGCTGCCCGAGGACCACGGCGTCGTGTTCCCGGGCGGCTACGTCCTCGTCGGGGGCGCGCACAAGACGTTCGACGGTGACTCGTCGGAGTACGTGCTCGAGCGCGAGCTGCGGTCGCCGAACGGCGAGGACGTCCTGTACGTCTACTTCCGCGGGCGCGACGGCACGTACTGGCTGTACACGTACAACCTGATCGAGAAAACAATCGCGTCGCCGATCTCGTGCCACGGCTACTCGCTGTTCGCCAATGGAACGATGGTGGTGATGCGCCCGTCGTCAGCAGAGGCGACGCGCGTGCACCCGATGCAGGTGTGGAAGACGCCGTTCACGTCGGCGGAGCACGCGGCGACGGCGCCGACCGACGGCAGCTACCTCGGCAAGGTCGGCAACGCGGACCTCGTGCGCGGCCTGTCGGATGCGCTGACGATCGCGCGCCTCGCGGGCGCGGATGCCCCCGAGCGCTCGACGTTCGAGGACATCCTCTCGCTCGGCAACAAGGCGACCGACGCGTACTACTGGCTCGGGCACGCCGACGCGGGCGACCTGAAGGGCGCGATCGCCGAGGTCCGCCAGACGGCGAAGCTGATCCTCGACGAGTACGACAAGGTCGTCGCGCTGCGCGCCGAGGCCGTGCGCCTCCTCGCGGCGGCGGAGGCGGCGGTCGGCGAGCGGCTGCGCGCCACGCGCTCCGAGGGCTTCGACCGGGTCGACCAGTTCCTCGACGCGCTGACGGGGTTGCGTGGGTTGCGCGGCGAGCTGATCACGAAGAAGGAGGTGCGCTTCATCGACCTCGCGCGGGTCGAGGCGCTCGAGAAGGAGGTCGCGGAGGCGTTCGACCGCGTGACGGTCGACTGCGTCGCGTTCCTCGCGCGCGGCAACGCGTTCGGCGACCTCGTGGAGCGCGCCGGGGCGCTCGCCGAGCGCGCCGGGGAGCTGACCGCGGCCGTCGACGTGAAGGCGATCCGCGAGGACATCGACAAGGTCGCGGCGGGCGTCGACCTGCTCGGCAACGTGATCGGGTCGCTCAAGATCGACGACACGACGAAGCGCACGGCGATCCTCGAGAACATCACCGACGCGTTCGGGCAGGTGAACCGGGCGCGCGCGACGATCGAGGGGCGCCACCGCGAGCTCGCGACGAAGGAGGGCCGCGCGGAGTTCGGCGCGCAGGTGAAGCTGCTCGTGCAGAGCGTCGCGTCGGCGCTCGCCCAGTGCGACACGCCCGAGCGCTGCGACCAGGAGCTGACGCGGCTGCTCGTGCAGCTCGAGGAGCTCGAGGGGCGGTTCGCCGACATCGACGAGCTCACCGACGAGCTCGCGGCCAAGCGCGAGGAGATCGTCGAGGCGGTCGGCGCGCGCAAGCAGCTGCTGTCGGCGGAGCGGCAGCGGCGCGCGACGAACCTCCAGAAGGCGGCGCAGCGCATCCTCGAGGGTGTCGCGCGGCGCGCCGGGCAGCTCGCCACGCCCGACGAGGTCAACGCGTACTTCGCCGCGGATGCGATGGTCGCGAAGTTGCGCGACATCGTCGCCGAGCTCGGCACGCTCGGCGACTCGGTCAAGGCCGACGAGCTCGAGTCGAGGCTCAAGGCGGCGCGCCAGGATGCGCTGCGCGGGCAGCGCGACCGCGCGGACCTGTTCGAGGGCGGAGGCGAGCTGCTGCGCTTCGGCGCGCACCGCTTCACCGTCAACACGCAGCCGCTCGAGCTGATGATCGTGCCGCACGAGGCCGGGCTCGCGCTGCACCTGACCGGCACCGACTTCTACGAGCCGATCGCGGATGCGCGGCTCGAGGAGGCGCGCGCGTACTGGGGGCAGGACCTGCCGAGCGAGAGCGAGGCGGTGTACCGCGGCGAGTACCTGGCGGCGAGCGTGCTCGCCGAGGCGGAGTCGGGGGCGTCGAAGATCACGCTCGCCGACCTGCACGCGGCCGCGATCGACGGCGGGCTCGAGGTGCTCCTGCGCGGGGTGGCGCAGGAGCGCTACGACGAGGGCTACGAGCGCGGCATCCACGACGCCGATGCGGCGAAGATCCTCGAGCGCCTGCTCGCGATGCGCGACGGCGCGGGCCTGCTCGCGTACCCGGCGCCGGCGCGCGCGCTGGCGATCGCGTACTGGGCGCACGCGGCGCAGGCCGGGACGCGCGACGACGCGACGGCGCGCGCGCGCTGGCACCGGTCGGCGCAGAGCCTCGGGCGGCTCGCGAGCGTGCTCGGGGATCGCGGCGCGACGCGGCAGCTCGCCGGCGAGATCGCCCAGGCGATCGCGCGCTTCGTCGAGCGCGACCCGGCCCTGATCGCGGCGGGGCTGCGCGGCGAGGATGCGCCGCTCGCGGCGGCGTACCTGGTGCGCGAGCTCGCGGCCGCGACGCCGCGGTTCGTGGTGGCCGGCGCGGCCGTGGCGCTCGCCGAGGCGCTGTGGGCCGAGCTCGATGCGCGCGCGGCGCGCGGTGGGTTCGACGACGACGTGCGCGCGCTCGCGGGGACGCCGGGCGCCACGCTCGTGCTGACGCGCGCGTGGGTCGACGGCATCCTGGCGGCGAAGCCGGAGCTCGGCGGCGCCGAGGTGGCGATCGAGGCGGCGGCCTTGATCGCGACGCCCATGCTCGCGCGCGAGACGTCGAGCGCGGCGATCGACGCGCAGGTGACGGGCCTCCTCGGCCGGCACGCCCGCGTGCAGGGCGGCGCGCTCGCGCTGCGGCTCGACGAGTTCGTGGCGCGCCTCGATCGGTTCCGCACCGTCGACGCGCCGGCGTTCCGCGCGCACCGCGCCGTGCGGGCCGAGATCACGGCGCGCGAGCGGAAGCGGCTGCGCATCGGCGAGCTCGTGCCGCGCGTGATGTCGTCGTTCGTGCGCAACCGGCTCATCGATCAGGTCTACCTGCCGCTCGTCGGCGCGAACCTGGCGAAGCAGCTCGGCGCGGCGGGCGCGAGCAAGCGCACCGACCAGATGGGCATGCTGCTCCTCGTGTCGCCGCCGGGCTACGGCAAGACGACGCTGATGGAGTACGTCGCCGCGCGCCTCGGCCTCGCGTTCGTGAAGGTCAACGGTCCGGCGCTCGGACACGACGTGACGTCGCTCGATCCGACGGAGGCACCGAACGCGACGGCGCGGCAGGAGATCGAGAAGGTCTCGTTCGCGCTCGAGATGGGCACGAACGTGATGCTCTACCTCGACGACATCCAGCACACGTCGCCCGAGCTGTTGCAGAAGTTCATCTCGCTGTGCGACGCGCAGCGCAAGATCGAGGGTGTGTGGCGCGGCGTCACGCGCACGTACGACCTGCGCGGCAAGAAGTTCTGCGTCGTGATGGCGGGCAACCCGTACACCGAGAGCGGCGAGACGTTCCGCATCCCCGACATGCTCGCGAACCGCGCCGACGTCTACAACCTCGGCGACGTGCTCACCGGCAAGGGCGACGCGTTCGCGCTGTCGTTCCTCGAGAACGCGCTGACGTCGAACCCGACGCTGGCGCCGCTCGCGACGCGGCAGCTCGACGACGTCTACAAGATCGTGCGCATGGCACGCGGCGAGCCGATCCCGACGTCGGAGCTCGCGCACGGGTACTCGGCGGTCGAGCTCGAGGAGGTGTACGCGGTGCTGCGGCACCTGTTCGCGGCGCAGGAGACGCTCCTGCGCGTGAACGCCGAGTACATCCGCTCGGCGGCGCAGGCCGACGCGTTCCGTGTCGAACCGCCGTTCAAGCTGCAGGGCAGCTACCGCAACATGAACAAGATCGCCGAGAAGGTCGTGTCCGCGATGACCGCGGCGGAGCTCGAGGCGCTCGTCGACGACCACTACCAGAGCGAGTCGCAGACGCTGACGACGGCGGCCGAGCAGAACCTCCTGAAGCTGCGCGAGCTGCGCGGGCGGCAGTCGCCCGACGACGCGAAGCGGTGGGGCGACATCAAGAGCGAGTACGTGCGGCAGAAGCGCATGGGCGCGGCCGCGGACGGCGATCCGGCGGCGCGCGTCGTCGGCATGATCTCGCACGTCGCGAGCGAGCTCGGCGGCATCCGCACGGCGCTCGGCGAGGCGAAGCAGCCCGAGGTCGTCGAGATGCTCGGCGGCATCGCGAGGGCACTCGGCGAGGACCGCACGGCGCAGCTGAGCACGCACCTCGCGGCGATCGGCAAGACGCTCGGCGAGGCCCAGGGCAAGCCGAACGCGCAGCTCGACCAGGTCGCGAAGCAGCTCGCGCACATCCGCGGCGCGCTCGCCGAGGCGAAGTCGCCGGAGCTCGTCGCGATGCTGTCGAACCTGTGGGGCGAGCTCGGCGCGATCCGCACCAACCTCGGCACGAGCAAGTCGCCCGAGCTCGTCGAGATGCTGTCGAACCTGTGGGCCGAGCTCGGCGCGATCCGCACCGGCCTCGGCGAGAACCGCTCGCCGGAGCTCGTCGCCACACTGCAGGCGCTGGGCGCCGAGCTCGGCGCGATCCGCACCGGCCTCGGCGAGAACCGCTCGCCGGAGCTCGTCGCGATGCTGCAGGGGGTCGGCGGCGAGCTCGCCGGGATCCGGCACGCGATCGGCGCGCAGGCGAGCGGTGCCCCGGGCGTGGGCTCGCCCTCCCCCGAGCTCGGCAACCTGCTCCACAGCGTGTGGGGCGAGCTGTCCGGGATCCGGACCGCCCTCGAGACGGCCGGCCCCCGCGCGGCGGCGGCGGCGCCCGCGCCCGGTGCGCCCCTGCCCTCGCCGCCCGGCAGCGCGAGCGAGGTCGTCGCGATGCTGTCGAACCTGTGGGCCGAGCTCGGCGCGATCCGCACCGCGCTCACCGACGGCAAGTCGCAGCAGCTCGTCGCCACCCTCGGCCAGGTCGGCCAGAACCTCGACGGCATCCGCCGCGCCCTCGGCGGCGCGAAGACCCCGGAGCTCCAGGCCGGCGTCGCCGCGCTCGCCGTCGAGCTCGAGGGCATCCGCGCGGCCATGGCCGCCCCCGACCACGTCTCCGCCGAGCTGCGCGGCCTCGCCGAGACGCTGCGCCACGCGACCAACCACATGTCCGCGAACGCCGCCTCCCACAACCCCGCCACCTGGCTCGCCCCCCGCCTCGACGCCCTCATCACCTCCCTGCAGTCGAGCCACCCCTCCCACGCCACCGACGGCAACGGCCGCGTCGGCACCGGCGTCGACGCCGCCACCCTCCTCGCCCAGATCCGCAACCTCGGCCAGACCCTCGTCCCGGCGGCGGGCGCCGCGAACACCGGCAAGATGAACCAGATCATCGACCTGCTCACCCAGCTCGAGGCCCGGCTCACCAGCGGCTGATATCGATGGTTCAGAGCGGCGGGAGTGCCGCCCTCACAGGGGTGCAGCATCATGCTGCACTCAACAACACCATTGCGGCCTTGCTCGAATCCGATTAGGGTTGCAGTCCCAAAGTGGCGCTCGCGAAAGGCTCAATCGCCTTTCGGCAGCTGGAAGGAGGGTCGTTGCCGTGAAGAAGCCTTTGGTATTTGCGGGAATCTGGGTCGGCTTGTTCGCCGCGACCGTGGCGGTCATGGCGATCAAGTCAGCGGTCACCTCGGAAGCAGACGCAGCCGCGGTGACGAAGGCTCAGGAGGACACCAAGAACGCGACTCGAGCCAAGCTCGCGACCAGTCCACGGAGATCGAGTGGCATCGCCGCCGACCTCGCCGATGGTGTCGATCCTCAGAAGTACCCCGGCCTCGAACAGGCCATTCACGAGGCGGTCGTCGCCGCCAGAGACAGGCTACTCGGCTGTACTCGATACTCGATGGGACTGTCGCTCCTGCAAACTCAGTACCTCGAGGTGTCACTTCGACTAACGCATCGGAAGGGAGTCGAACCTCTCCCCACACAACCGAGAACCGTCACCGTGTCCGATTCCACCGTCGAGCGTGCCTCGACGCCATTTACCGCCGAGGAACAGAAGTGCCTGGAGGCGGTCTTCAACGATCTCGAGCTGAAGACCGAGTCAGAACTGCCCGCAGACCGGACCTTCTATCCACTCTGCTTCAACAAGCCGTAGACCTTCACCCATCACGGAAAGCGAGACACGTCATGTTCAAATTCCTGAAGCGCGCATCCGTTGCAATTGCACTGTCATCGGCTCCGATGGCTGCGTTCGCCCTGACATCGCGTCCGGCCGAGGCCTGCTACTACTGCTACGTCAATCAATGCACCATCGCCACGGGTGGAATCGTAGGGAAAGCCAACTGCACTTACATTATCAACACCGGCAATTGCTTCCCTTACGGGGCATGCATCTGACGACCGGATCTCACCGCGGCGTGAGGCACTTGCACAGCTTCTCCGCGATGCCGTGCCGCGGCGCGCCGGCGGGTGTGGACTTGCGCTTCGCCGGGTCGAAGGTGTGGCGGCGCGTGGCGACGGTGGCACGGCAGCCGCCCGAGGTCCATTCGACGCCGGCCTTCTCCGCGTCCTTGGGTGTCGCGAGCGCCGTCACGTCGACCACAGGGGCAGGACCGACGGTGACGATCGAGATGTAGCCCGGCGGGCGCGCGACGCACCACGGGCCATCGCTCTCGAGGAGCACCGCGAGCGACGAGCCGTCGTGGTGGAGGATGATCTCGGTGCGGTCGGCGTCGACGCCGCGCGTGTGCCAACACGCGACGAGCCGGCTGTCGTGCCCAGAACGGAGCTGGATGCGGTCGAGCTCGGAGCGGGCGCAGCACGCGGCCGTCAGCACTTCCACGCAGGGCATCTCGCCGCCCGATGAGGCGCGCGTTTCCCGCCGCGACTCGACGCGCGGCCGTCAGCGCTTCCAGGCGTCGCGCAGGCCGATGAGGCGCGCGTTCGGCGTGATCGTGTAGCCCTCGACGTCGACGTTGGAGAGGACGACGTTGTCCTCGTGCCACAGGGGCACGATCGGCAGGTCGCGCGCGACGAGGCGCTGCGCCTCGGCGTAGATCGTCTTGCGCTTGGCCGGGTCGACCTCGCGGCGGCCCTGCTCGGTCAGGCGATCGACGTCGGGGTTGATGTAGCGCCAGCGGTTGTAGCCGTCGGGGTTCTTCGCGCTCGGGATCCACGAGGAGTGGAAGTAGGTGAAGTAGAAGTCCGGCTCGGTGATCTCCGCGGTCTGCATCGACGCGAGCTGGTAGGTGCCCTTCTTGACGTCGGCGAAGAAGGTCGCGAACTCGAACGCGCGCACCTCGACCTCGATGCCGACCTCGGCGAGCTGCGCGGCGATCACGCGCGCGACGCTGACGCGGAAGTGGTCCGAGCTGGTCTTGTACACGAGCCGGAGGCGCGGCTCGGGGCCGGCGCCGTCGGGGTCGGGGAAGCCGGCCTCGTCGAGGAGCCGCCGCGCGCGCTCGAGGTCGCGGTCCCAGCGCGGGACGTCGGGGTTGTAGGCCCAGTGCGTCGGCGGCAGGAGGCCGGTCGCGGGCACCGCGAAGCCGCCGAACTTCGCGGCGATGATCGCGGGCCGGTCGAGGGCGAGCGCGATCGCCTGGCGCACGCGCAGGTCGCGCAGCGCCGGATCGGTGTTGTTCATGAGGAGGTACGTGAGGAACACGCTCGGCGCGGCGTCGATCTTGACGCGATCGCGGCCGCGCACCTCCTCGATCAGGTCGTAGCGGAGCGCGTTCTGCACGAGGTCGGCCGAGCCGCCCGCGAGCATGAGCAGGCGCGCGGCGACGTCGCGCACGAACTTGATCTCCACGACGGGCACGCGCGGCTTCTGCCCGAGGACGTAGTGCGGGTTCACGTCGAGCACCACGTGCTGGCTCGTGATCTCGCGGATCACGTACGGGCCGGCGCCGATCGTCTTGCCGTGCTCGGGGACGCCCTTGCCGTACGAGACGATGCTGTAGTCGATGTCCGTCACGAACGTCGCGAGCGGCGACTTCAGATGGAAGCGCGCCGTGCGCTCGTCGCGCGCCTCGACGCGGTGGAAGCGCTCCGCCATGCCCTTGTGGAACAGGCTGTCGGAGTCCTCGCGCAGGAGGTCGGCGTACGTGCCGGCGACGTCCGCCGCGGTCACGCGCGTGCCGTCGGAGAACTTCGCATCCGCGCGCACGGTCACGTCCCACGTGAGGTCGTCGACGCGGACCATGCTCTCGGCGAGCGCCAGCTCCGGGCGCAGCGTCGCGGAGTCGACGACCGTGAGGCCCGAGTTGACGAGCTTGTTGAGCTTCGCGTCGTAGCCGCTGAGCGCGTAGCGCGGGTCGGCGCTCGTCATCTGCTGCTCGATCAGCACCACGAGCGTGTCGTCGGGCGTGCGGCGCGTGCGCGCGGTGCAGCTCACCGCGACGGCGAGAACCAGGAGGATGATCGATCGACGGCGCATCGCGCGGTACCGCACCGAGTATAGGGGCGGAGTGCCGCGCGCGCCGTCGGCGCGAACCCGGGATCTACATGATGATCGTCATGCAGTTCGCCGGGCAGCCGTCGCCGTCGACCGTGTTGCCGTCGTCGCAGCTCTCGCCCGGCTGGATGATGCCGTCGCCGCAGCGCGCGGCGAGCTTGCAGTTGGGCTTGCAGCCGCCGTACGCGCCGGTGTTGCCCGACGTGCCGAGGTCGCACTCCTCCTCGGGCTGCACGATGCCGTCGCCGCAGCGCGGGCCGAGCTCGCACGTCGCCGTGCACGAGTTGTAGCCGCCCATGTTGATGCCGTCGTCGCACTGCTCCTGCGACGAGGTGATGCCGTCGCCGCACGTGTCGGTGCACACGCTCTTCGACGTGTTGAACCCGCGCAGCGTCAGCCGGTACGAGCTCTGCGTCGTGTGGCGCTCGGCCTGGAACACGGCGACCTCGTAGATGCCGCCGAGGGTCATGCCGAGGTTCTTGGTCGTGTTGACCTGCGCCGTCAGCGTGATCTCGGCGTTCTGCGCACCGTGCACGCCGCCGAGGTCGACGGCGAGCCTGCCGTTCACGAACACCCAGACGTCGTCGTCGCCGCGGAACTTGAGGTTCTCGGTGCCGTTCCACTGGAACCAGTAGCGCAGCTCCGAGGTGAACGAGAAGTTGTGGCCGTTGTTGCGCGACGGCTCGCGCTCCGCGACCGGCACCGACGGGTCCTGCCAGCCCAACCCGTCGACGGGGAAGAACGCCTGGTTGTCGTACTCGTACGTGCCGGCCGCCTTGCGCGTCATCGGCAGCGTCGACACGACGGTCTTCGCGAGCGGGCCGTCGCTGTACCACTGCGCGAACGACGCGCGGTTCTTGATCGAGGTGTGCGCGCTACCGTAGTCGAGGGCGTCGATCAGCTGCGGCTTGTTGCCGACGAGCGACGCCGTGACCATGCCGGTCTGCGCGTTGTTGATGTTCTGGAAGTCGACGTGGCCGCCGGCGAGGTCGTTGCCCTTGAAGTCGCGGTACACGACCACGACGTCGAGCGTGGCCGGCTCGACGGTGCTCGACGCCGTGCACGTGAAGCCGAGCTCGGCGGTGCAGCTCGACGAGCAGCCGTCGAAGTCGTGCAGGTTGCCGTCGTCGCACTCCTCGCCGGCCTGGAGCGCGCCGTCGCCGCACACCGCGAGGCACTCCCCGTTCGTGCACTGCGGCTCGCGCGTGCACATCGGCGTACATCCGTCGCCGAGGTCGTTGTTGCCGTCGTCGCACTCCTCGGTCCCCTCGCGGACGCCGTCGCCGCACACCGTCGGGGTGCACGGCGCGCCCGGGACGAGGCACTGCCAGCCCGGCTCGAGCGTGCACGTCGCCGAGCAGCCCGGCGTGGCGGCGTTGCCGTCGTCGCACTCCTCGAACCCGGCGACGATGCCGTCGCCGCACGCGGCCGCGCTGCACCGGATGCCGGCGATCTCGCACTTCCACCCCGGCTCGAGCGTGCAGTCGGCGTGGCAGCCGTCGCCGCTCACCGTGTTGTGGTCGTCGCACGTCTCGAAGTCCTCGACGATGCCGTTGCCGCACGTGTGGGTGACGGTGCACGGCTCCCCCGGCGTGCCGCACGCGAAGCCGGGCTCGATGGCGCTGCAGTCGGCCGCGCAGCCGTCGCCGCCGATCGCGTTGCCGTCGTCGCACACCTCGCCGAACGACGGGTCGACCACGCCGTCCCCGCAATGTACCGGATCGGTGACGTTCGACCCATCGGGCGCGCCGGGTCGAGCGTCGGGCCCGGCTCCGTCGTCGTCACCCCCGCCGTTGCCGGGGCCGCCGCCGCATCCCACCGCCGCGATCATGATCCAGGCGAGCCAGTGCTTCACGAATGTTCACGATAGGCATCCGTCGGGTCGCTCGCCTGAACCGCTCGGATGTCGCTCGGGTAGCTACCCCGGCGCCGGGGCGGCGAACTGCGCGTGATAGAGGGCGTGGTAGGCGCCCCCGGCGTGCAGCAGCTGCTCGTGCGTGCCCTGCTCGACGATCGCGCCCTTCTCGAGGACGAGGATCAGATCGGCGTCGCGGATCGTCGACAGGCGGTGGGCGATCACGAAGCTCGTGCGCCGCTCGCGCAAGGTCGCCATCGCGCGCTGCACGAGGACCTCGGTGCGGGTGTCGACGGACGACGTCGCCTCGTCGAGGATCAGGATCGCGGGGTCGGCGAGGAACGCGCGCGCGATCGTGATGAGCTGCTTCTCGCCCGTCGACAGGTTCGAGCTCTCCTCGTCGATCACGGTGTCGTAGCCGGCGGGCAGCGCGCGCACGAAGCGATCGACGTACGTCGCGCGCGCCGCGGCGAGCATCTCCTCCTCGGTCGCGCCCGGGCGGCCGTACTTGATGTTGTCGCGGATCGTGCCGGAGAACAGCCACGTGTCCTGGAGCACCATGCCGAAGCGCGCGCGCAGCTCGGCGCGCGAGACCCCGGCGATGTCGACGCCGTCGATGCGGATCGCGCCGCCGCCGAGGTCGTAGAAGCGCATCAGCAGGTTGACCAGCGTCGTCTTGCCCGCGCCCGTTGGCCCGACAATGGCGATGGTCTGGCCCGGCTCGACGTTGATGTTCATGTCCTGCATCAGGACGTTGTCCGGTGAATAGCCGAACCGTACATGGTCGAACTGGACCGCGCCGTGCGGCTCGCGGATGACGGCGGGTTGGGCCACCTCCGCCACTTCCTCCGGCTCGTCCAGCAACTCGAAGACGCGCTCGGCCGAGGCGACACCCGACTGCAGCAGGTTCACCATGCTTCCGAGCTGGGTGAGCGGCTGCGTGAACTGACGCGAGTACTGGATGAAGGCCTGAATGTCGCCGAGGCGCATCGAACCGGCCGCCACCTGAAGGCCACCGACGACGGCGATGGCGACGTAGACGAGGTTTCCGACGAACATCATCGAGGGCATGATGATGCCCGAGATGAACTGGGCACCGAAGCTCGCCTTGTAGAGCTCCTCGTTCTTCTCGTTGAAGACCGCGGCGACCTCTTTCTGGCGACCGAAGACCTTGACGAGGGCGTGCCCCGTGAAGTTCTCCTCGATCTGCGAGTTGAGCTCGCCGGTGTTCTTCCACTGGGCGACGAAGAGCTTCTGCGAGCGCTTGGCGATGACGATCGTGATCACGGCCGTGCGTGGAATCGTCACGAGGGCGATCGCCGAGAGCAGCGGTGAGATGAGAAACATCATGACGATCACGCCGACGACGGTGAGCAGCGAGGTGACGATCTGGCTCAGCGTTTGCTGCAGGCTCTGCGAGATGTTGTCGACGTCGTTCGTCGTGCGGCTGAGCAGTTCGCCGCGCGGGGTCTTGTCGAAGTAGCTGAGCGGTAGGCGGTTAATCTTCGCCTCGATATCCTCACGCAGACGGTAGACGGTGCGCTGCACGACATCGTTGAGCAGGTAGGCCTGCAGCCAGCCGAACACCGAGGAGAAGAAGTAGAGCAGCAAGACGCCGATGAGCACCCAGCTGAGCGCCATGAAGTCGATGCCCGCGCCCGGGATGAGCTGCATTCCACTGAGCAGGTCGGCTTGGGCGTCCTGGCCCGCGGCACGCAGCTGCTCGATGACCTGCTCCTGGGTGACCCCCTCTGGAAACTGCTTCGAGAACGCGCCCTCAAAGATGAGGTTGGTGCCCTCACCGAGAATCTTCGGACCGAGCACACTCGTTACAACGCTCGCGATTGCGAGCACGATGACACCGATGATGCCGAACCACTCGGGACGCAGGCGACGGATGAGACGCATCGCCGAGGGGCCGAAGTTCAGAGACTTCTCGGCGGGCATACCCGCACCCGCCATCGGACCGTGACCGCGCGCGGGAGGGCGCTCCACAGCCCGTGCCCCACTCGCGGACGCCTTCTTCTGTTCCTCGCTCATGCCACTTCCTCCGCGGTCAGCTGCGACGAAACAATTTCGGCGTAGGTCTCGCTGCTCTCCGCTAACTCATCGTGGGTGCCGATTCCGACGATGCGGCCGTTCTCGAGCACAATGATCTGCTCGGCGTCGACGATCGTCGAGACCCGCTGGGCGACGATGATCTTCGTCACTCCGGTGACCCTGCGGGCCAGCGCGTGGCGCAGGCGAGCATCCGTGCCCGAGTCAAGGGCCGAGAACGAGTCGTCGAAGACGAGAATCTCGGGCTTCTTGATGAGCGCTCGCGCTATGGCGAGCCGCTGACGCTGCCCGCCGGACACGTTCGTACCGCCCTGGGCGATCGGGGCATCGAGTCCCCCCTCGAGTTCCTGCACAAAGTCCTTGGCCTGGGCGATCTCGAGAGCGGTCCACAGCTCGTCGTCGCTCGCATCGGGCTTGCCGTAGCGCAGATTGCTCGCGACGGTGCCCGAGAAGAGGTAGGGCTTCTGCGGCACGAGGCCGATCGTTCCCCAAAGAACGTCGGGATCGAGCTCGCGCACGTCGACCCCGTCGACGAGCACCGAACCCTCGGTGGTGTCGATCAGTCGGGGCAGCAGATTGACGAGCGTGGTCTTGCCGGCACCCGTGCTGCCGATGATCGCGGTCGTCGAGCCTCGTTCCACCCGGAAGCTGAGGTCGGCGAGCACCGGCTCCTCGGCGCCCGGATACTGAAACCCTGCGCCGCGGAACTC
>JAHBVW010000007.1 GCA_019637375.1 Deltaproteobacteria bacterium
TCGGCACCGACGGCGGCACCCAGGCGGTCGGCGGCGAGGGCGGCACGACGACGCTGCCGCTCGGCGCGCTCGGCGGCTGCGCCGGTGCCTCGGGCGGCAACGACAACAACGATCCGGGCGGCAACGGCGGCGCGGGCGGCGGCGCGGTGTACCTCGCGGCCGGCGCGCGCATCGCCGTCGAGACGGCGGCCGCGATCTCCGCGGGCGGTGCCGGCGGGCAGGGCGGGCGCCAGCACGGCGTGTTCTTCGGCGACGCGGGCGGCGGCGGCGGCGGCTCGGGCGGCATGATCTTCCTCGAGGCGCCCGAGGTCGCGGTGCACGGCATCCTCGCCGCGAACGGCGGCGGCGGCGGCGAGGGCTCGGGCGCGACCGCGCCGGGCAACAGCGGCACGCACGCGATCGTCGGCGCCAAGCGCGCGCCCGGCGGCGGCGGCCGCGCGGCGGGCGGCGGCGACGGCGGCTTCGGCGGCGCGAACGACCCGGCCGATCCCAACCTCGCCGGCGACCCCGTCCTCGCCCGCGCGACCGGCGGCGGCGGCGGTGGCGGCGGCGGCGCCGGCATCATCTGGGTGATCAGCCGGTCGAAGAACCTCGACGGTACGATCTCCCCGCCGGCGACCTGAGCCGCGCTATCGTGGACGGAATGCGCGTGGTCTGTGCGCTCTCCGCCCTCGCTGGTGGGTGCAACCTGCTGTTCGACGCCACCTCCGACGACGTCGCGGTGGACGCGGCGGTCCCGGATGCACCCGTCGACGGCGAGGCACCGTGGGAGTGCCCCGCGCTGCCGAACTTCACGAACTGGTTCGTCGACACGCTCCCGCTCACCGGCCTGGGCGAGTACCGCCACCCGACCGTCGACCCCGGCCACGACGAGATCTACCTCGCGAGCAGCGGCGACCTGTACGTCACGAGCATGCTGAACCCCGGCATGCCGCGGCTCGTCTCCGCGCTCTCGACGCGGGGCACCGAGGACTCGCCGAGCCTGTGGCCCGACGGCGAGCACATCTTCTTCCGCAGCAAGGGCGAGCTCCGCGAGGGCACCCGCGTCTCCGACGGATGGACGGTCGCGCCCGTCGAGCTCCCGGTCGGCTTCGAGGGCGCCCAGCTCGGCTCGCCCGCCGCCACCACCCACGGCCTTCGCATGATCGTCTCCTCGACGCTCGGCGACCTGCACGAGCTCGCGCGCGCCCGGGGCACCGACCCCTGGCACGCCGTCCCCACCCTCGAGCGCGTCAACGACCCCGTCCATCTCGACGTCGACCCCTACCTCTCCGCCGACGGCTGCTGGCTCCTCTTCTCCTCCGTCCGCCCCCCGGCACTCTCCTTCGACCTCTTCGGCGCCCAGCGCCTCCCCGACGGCACCTTCACCGCCGCCGTCCGCCTCGCCTTCATGACCGGCAACGACGACCTCGGCGCCACCATGTCCCCCGACGGCCACTACCTCCTCTGGGCCCAGGGCACCGCGCGCATCATGCGTGCGTACCCGCTCTGACGGACGCCCAGAGCGCCCGTCCTTCTCGAGCCCTGGCGGTCGCGCTGCACTTTCGTAGCAACTCCGCCGCCCGGTGTGTCGATGCGCGACCTCGTGCGCACGCATCGACCGCCGGAGCTCGTGGACCACGAGGCCGAGCGGGATCTCGAACCCACCGCACAGCCCTCGATCGGCAAGCGCACGCTCGTCGCATCGGACGGGCGCCGCAACGGGCGCCGCGACGGTCGCGTCGACATCGGCAAGCGCACGCTCACCCAGCACCTGCGGGCGCCGAGCTCCCGGACCGCAGCGCCGGCGACCGCCGCGGCAGCTCGAGCGCCGGGCGTCGAGCGCCGTGGCGACTGGCTCGACGTCCTCGCCGTGCCCGCACCCGGGGCGACGTCGCCGGCATCGCCCACCGCGTCGAGCTCCGCACCGAGCTGGCTCGACACGCTGAAGCCGCGCGCGCCGGCGAGCGACGCCGACGTCGCCGTGCGCGGCGTCTCCGGCCCCGGCGGCCCCTTGCCGCACCTGGCGCAGATCCAGGCGAGCTTCGGCCGGCACGACGTCTCCAGCATCCGCGCGCACACCGACGACACGGCGTCGGCGGCGGCGACCGCGCTGGGCGCGAAGGCCTACGCCATCGGCGACCACATCGCGTTCGCGGGCCAGCCCGATCTGTTCACGGCCGCGCACGAGGCGGCGCACGTGATCCAGCAGCGCACCGGCGTCGATACCGCCGACGAGAGCTGGGAACAGCACGCCGACCTGGTCGCGCAGGCCGTGGTCGCCGGCGCGTCGGCCGAAGCGCTCCTCGCGCGCATGGGCACCGGCTCGAGCAAGGCGATCGTCCAGCGCCGCGATGCGCGCCGGCCGCCGCCCGGTGTGGACTTCGGCGAGCCGTCGGTGGGCGTCCACGTGCTCGCGTGCGTGAAGGTCCCCGACGGGACCTACCTCCGTTCGCGGCCGCTTCCCAAGGCCGCCCCGACGCACGCGACGCCGATCCCGCAGAGCGGACGCATCTGGATCACGCAGCGCACGCTGCACGCGAACGTCGCCGCACGCTGGTGCTACGTCGTCGCGCCGGATCACGGCGTCGCCGGGTTCGTGCAGGAGCGGCGCCTGCTGCTCCACCCGCCCGAGCCCCAGGCACGGGTTCATCTCGTGAAGGCGAGCGAGACGCTGCACCAGATCGCGACACGCGCCTACGGCAAGAACTTCGAGGAAGGTAACAACGCGCGCCTGTACGTGCAGGGCCTGTACGAGGCCAACCGCGACAACCCGGCCGTCAAGCTCACGCCCGTCAGCCTCTCGTTCGGCACCGCGATCCATCGCCGGGAAGCCGAGCGAGAGACGCTCCGGGTCTATCGCGGCGTCCAGGTCATCGAGGGCGAAGCGCTGTGGATCCCTTCCGAGAGCTTCATCCAGCGCCTCCGGGAGTCCGGCGCGATCACGAGCGGCTCCTCCGAGCTGTCCAAGGCGTGGCGCACGGCTCGCGACGCGGTCGGCGCGATCGTCGACACGATCAAGTACGTCGCCGGCTTCATCGTCGGGCTGCTCGAGGGTGCGTGGAACGCGATCCACGATCTGTTCAAGGGCGCCGCCGACCTGGTCGACGGTGTGGCGAAGGTCGTGTGGAGCCTGGTCAGTCAGGGCCCGGGCGCGGTGATGGCGCTCGTCGAGAAGTGGGCCGGTCAGATGGCCCAGGTGTGGGAGAAGAAGGGCGACCTGGCGTCGGCGTTCCTCAAGAGGTGGAACGCGAGCAACGCGTGGGACCGCGGCAACTTCCACGGCGAGGTCCTCGGGTGGCTGTTCATGACGGTGCTCCTCGTGCTGCTCACGATGGGCGAGTCGGCACCGGCCGCACTGGCGGGCGTCGCGCTCCGGTGGCCGGAGCTCGTCGCGCTGCTGAAGGCCGTCGACGCGCTCGGCGACGTCACCCGCTACCTCGGCGGTGCGGCCAAGGCCACCGCGCTCGCGGCAGGGATCTCCCCCGAGGCGATCAGGGGAGCGGTCGCGGGGCTCCGCCGCACGGGGGCCAAGTCGAGCGAGGCCGCGCAGTCGGCGACGAAGACGGCGTCCCACGTCGAAGGCGACGGCGCCAAGGCCGCCGCGCATGCCGAAGGCGGGGCGGTCAAAGGCAAGGACGTCTACCCGGACAAGACCTACACGAAGGACGGCAAGGACCACCTGTCACGGCTGAACCGGGAGAAGATCCAGCTCGCGTTCGAGCGCGTCACCAAGTCGCGCAAGCTGATCCACGGCGCCGAGATCGTCGTCGACTCGATCAGCGACAAGGCGGCCAAGCTCACGGTCCGCGTGCCGGTCCCGGGCAAGCCTCACATCGAGGTCCACGTCGATCTCAAGATCGCCGACGAGCTGACCGGCGCACGCGCGCACGGCGCCGACACCGGGCCGGCGCGCTTGCACGTCGACGAGTCCGGTGGGACGTGGGTGGCCGAGCTCGAGATCCGGAGCGCGCTGCGCCCCGACGACCTCGACTTCGTGGTGCGCCACGAGCTCGACGAGGCGGTCGAGATCGTGCGGCGCCATCCGACGGGCAAGCCGAAGGGCGGCTTCGATCACGAGCACCGCGCCGGCGTCCTGACCGCCGGCGCGGCGCCGAACGCGAAGGTCACGGCGCACGACATCGCGGCCGCGCGCGAGCTCGACGAGCTCCTGCGCGACCTGCGCAACCTCCAGAAGCACAACTCACCCAACGCGGCGCACCGCGCGCAGGTGCTGGAGCGCGCGCTGCGGGCGCAGGGCTTCGACGACCTCGGCCAGCTCGGGCGGAAGATCGAGGTGCTCAAGGAGGCGGCGGGCTCGAACGACCTCATCAGGTTCGTCAAGGAGCGCGAAGCGCAGCGACTCATCGCCGGTGTCGCACACGTGCAACCCACCCGCTTCAGCACGGACCTCGTCGCTCACCTCATGCACCCGCGCCAGGGTGACAACTTCGTGGTGTATGGACTCAGTGGTGGTCACCACACGTCCGAGTTGCTTCGGTACGTCGAGGCGCACCCGAAGTACGCCGTGCGCGAGACCGGTACGCGCACCGCTGGTGGCGTCACGATGCGCCGGTTCGAGCAGTACCACTGGAAGGGTTCCGGGTCGAAACCAGCGCGTGGATCGGGTATGGCTCCGGGTGAGCGGAACTTCGCGCCGGCGCAATGGGATCTAGCCGCCGTGCCCAAGACGACCTTCGATCAGCCCCACGAGTTCTTCCTCGAGGCCGAGCGTGCCTGGGCGACGTGGGTACCACCAGCCGGCGAGCTCAAGCCGAATACTCCCATCACGGTGACTGCACCCGGCTCCGGAATCCGATTTGGAGGTTTCGTCAATCCAGGTCCCCAGCTCACGACCTTCTTCCCCGAGGCAACATGGATCTAGTTCCAAGCTACCTCCGCGCCGGGTCCGCGGTCTTTCCGCTCCAGGTCGTCGATGGCGTCGTCTACCTCTCGTATGCGATCCCCGGGCTGAACGCCCTGTGCTTCGTACTGCGCGGATTTCGGGCGACGCCACAGACGGCTCGGGCGGAGCTGTCCGAGGTTCGCATCCACTGGTTCGGGGACAAGCACGTCGCCGCGTGCCCGACCGCGGACATGGCCGACGAGGATCTTACGAATGGGTGGATGAACTGGTTGCGCCTCACCGGCGAACCGCCGCCGAAGACGGGCTCGTACCACACCGGCACGAGCTTCCTTCCGGATGTGTTGGTGGTTCCGCGCGCCGTGCTCCTCGAGCTGCTGGAGCAGATGATCGCGATCGATGCGGGCATCGCACAGGGAACGATCGAGGCGCGGCTCGACGGCACACCCGTGCCGGCGTTGCCCCCGGCACCGGCGAGCGTCGTCGAATACGATCGTCTGCGCGATCGCGACTGGGACCCGGCACACGCGCATGCCCTCAAGGTGATTCGCGGCGAGCCGTGGACGCCGTCGCCGCCGGAGCCGGAGTACGACCCGTCGATGTACGAGGTGCATGACGATGACGGGGATGATCGCCAGCCCGAGCCCGACGGGCCTCCGGCGTTCACGATCACGCCGGTGAACCCGATCGCGAGGCCGGAGGCGATCGCGAAGGCGTCGATCCTGCGCGAGCTGGAGGCGATGGTGGCCGAGCTCGATGCGCTCGACGAGCAGGCGCGCGACGGCGGCGAGACGTACGAGGATGCGGAGCTCGAGGCGCGGTGCGCGGCGCGGCGGCAACGCGTGCTGATCGAGCTCGAGGTGGCCGGGCTGTTCGAGCGCTCGCTCGCGGATGCGGCGCGTGCGGCGCTCGCGGGGCTGCCGGCGCTGCGCGCGTATCACGAGGCCGCGATGGAGCTGCACGCGTACCTCGACTCGCGCGAGCGTGCGGAGATCGTGCGCAAGCCGCGGCCCGACAGCCTGCTCGACAGCGATGTCTCGCTCGATTGGTTTCGCCGCCCGTCGGGGCAGACGGCGGAGGGGATCGCGCCGTGGACCTGGCTCGCACTCGGCGAGCGCGCCTTCGAGAACCCGGCGCCGTTCCGCGCGGGGCGCCGGTTCACGCGCCTCGCCGGGCAGGGATGCACGCTGTTCTACCGCACCGAGGCGAAGGCCGCGCCGTCGCTGTGGCGGGCGTTCGTGCGCTGAGGCTAGGGCGACGGCTTGCGGGCGTGGGCGGCGGCCCAGTCGAGGATGGTGAGGGCCTTCTTCTTGTCGAGGGCCTGGGCCTCGCGCTCGTGGTCGCCGCGGGCGACGAGGTCCCAGGTGACGGGTTGCTTGCACGACTCGAGGTAGGTGCGGAGGTCCCTGGCGAGGGCGTGGAGCGGGTTCTTGTCGCCGACGAGGAAGTAGGTGGGGAGGGTGGGGAGGGGCAGGCGCTGGAGGAGGGGGAGTCGCCGCCGCCGTGCGCGACGGCTACGGAGAACAGCTTCCAGGCGGGCGCGCGGCGGCCCCAGTAGGTGGCGCCGCCGGACCAGCCGACGAGGGCGATGCTCGCGGGATCGATCGCGACGGTGGCGCGCAGCTTCGTGATGCGGCCCTCGAGCCACGCGGGATCGCCGTCCCACTTCCACCAGCTGCCGGCGGTGCAGCCCTCGGAGGAGGGGCACTGCGGCGCGAACAGCGCCCAGCCGCGATCGCGGGCGGCGGCGCGCCAGCGCGCGGCGGCGGTGGTGTCGCGCTCGCCGTCGCCGTGGAGCACGACGAGCAGAGGCACCGGCCGCGAAGTGTCCTTCGGGAGCTCGAGCACGTCGGCGTGCGCGACGGTGGTCAGCGCGTACAACGTGGCGAAGACACGGCGCAACATTCCAGTCGAACGTAGCCGGGCACACGTTCATTGCAACGAAGACACAACTCGCGATCCCCGACAAAACGGTGCAAAACTGCGATGCCGTGACGAAGCTCGTGGACCATCCTGTCGGCATGAGGTGGCTGGTGTTCGCCCTGCTCCTGGGCTGTGGAAACTCGTCGACCGAGCCCGCGTCGCCGTCGACGTCGGCGGAGCCCAACAACCCGGCGGCGCCGGCGAAGGGCTCGGCGGGGGCGAGCGCGGTCGCGCCCGCGACGCCGCCGAAGCCGTGCACGACGAAGCAGCTGCCCAGGCTCGAGGCGGGCGCGGAGAAGGGGCAGGTGTGCGACGCGGACGTGGCGTCGCCGCTCGTCGTGCTCGACCTCGCCGATGCGTGGACGCCGGCGCTGTTCGCGCAGCGCCCCGACGGCAGCGCGCCGGAGTTCCGCGAGAACTACCTGCGCATCGCGTCCGAGCTCGACGGCAAGGGCAAGCTGCTGCCGCCGCACGACGCGCTCGCGGAGCTGTACGGCGTGGTGCCGTCGCTCGCGATCGTGCGCGCGCGCCTGGCCGACGAGAAGCGCCACGCGTGCCACGCTGCGATCGATTCGTCGACGATCACGACGATCGACAAGGCGTACACGCAGGCGGATCGTGCCGAGGTGATGCGCGGCCACGAGACGCGCGCCGCCTTGCAGAAGCAGCTCGAGCGGGAGCGCGACAAGCGCAAGGTCGCCGACCTCGCGGCGCTCGCCGACGTCCCCGAGACGAAGGCGAGCTACGAGAAGTGGAAGAAGCTCGACGACCGCTACCGCGGGCTCGTCGCGATCCAGAAGCACCTCGCGTGCGAGGGCTACCTGCCCGCGAAGCGCGCGGCCGACGGCAACATGAGCTGGGAGATCGGCACCGCCGTCGAGCTGTTCCAGCGCCGCAACTTCCTCATGCCGAACGCGACGCTCGACGCCGAGACGCGCGCGGCGTTCGCGCTCGACTCGCGCGAGCTCGACTTCCGGTTCGCGCTGCGCGTGCTGCGCGAGCGCGTCGCCGACGCGGCGGGGCTCGTCGAGGACGGCACCGCCGGCGAGGGCCCGGTCGCGATCCTCGGGCGCATGCTCGATCCCGCCGACATGCGCCGCGTGCGCGGCTACGACAAGCCGCTGCCGAACGCGGCGCCCGACCTGATCTCGCCGGCGACCGAGGCCGCCGCGAAGGCGCTCGGCTGGACCGACCCGGCGGCGACGCTCGCGTCGATGAAGGCGCACGCGGATCAGAAGGTGGTGGTGCAGCTGCCGCCGCCGCCCGCGTACCACGCGGCGCACATGGCGCTCGAGGCGGAGATCGATCGCGGCGACGTCTGGTACGACATGAAGCCGACGTGGCGCGCGGCGGTGCACCGCCCGAACCTCGTGCTGTACGCCGACGACCACGGCACGCGCCGCGCGCTCATGCGGTGGCCGACGACGATCGGCGGCTGGGCGGACCAGCGGCCGGAGGCGCCGAAGCCGGCGAAGGACGGCAAGGAGCCCGAGCCGGCGCCCGTCGACGAGGACGGCGAGCCGATCGACATCGACAGCGAGGATGCGATCACGCGGCAGTGGAAGGAGTCCGACGTCGGCGAGCGCGTGTGGCGCGACATCTACGCGGCGCCGACGTGGATGCCGCCGATGACGACGCCCGACCGCGAGCTGCTCGTCCACCAGGGCAGCCACAAGTACGCACTGAAGAAGTCGTCGTTCGGCCCCGGCCCGCACGCGGCGTTCGGGATGGTGCTGATCCAGCACCAGATCATCGAGAAGAAGAAGGACGGAAAAGAGAGCGTCTGGGACAACGGCATCGGCACGCACGGCGCCGCGAGCGTGACGTCGGTCGTCACCGGCTCGAGCCACGGCTGCCACCGCATGTTCAACCAGTACGCGGTGCGCCTCGGCGACTTCCTGCTCAAGCACCGCGAGCACGTCGTGAAGGGCCAGATGCCGACGGGCTACACCCGCACGCTCACGTGGAAGCCCCCGCCGCCGCCCGAGCCGAAGGAGGGCGACCCGCCGGTCGATCCCGAGAAGCTCCCGAAGACGCAGACGTTCACCGCGAAGGTGAAGACGCGCGGCTACCTCTACCAGCTCAACCCGCCGGTCAAGGTGAATGTCCTCCCGGGAAACATTCTCACCTCGCGCACGACGCCGCCTCCGCCGTACAAGCCGGAGAAGAAGAAGCGGAAGAAGGACGGCGAGGACAAGGCGGCCGACGCGACCGCGCCGGCGAAGTCGGAGACCGCGAAGACCGAGACCGCGAAGCCGTCGAAGGCGAAGTCCTCGAAGAAGTCGACGACGGCGCAGGCGACGCCGTAGCGCGTACGTCCACAGCTCGCCGAGCGCGGCGCGCCGCTCGCGCGCGGGCGGCGTCTCGATCCGGCGGCGGGGTCACACGTCGACCGTCGGGGTGGAAGCGCGGCCGGCGGACTCGAGCAGGTGGACGACGAGCCACCCGAGGACGCGCGGCGGTGTGAGGTCGCGGCGGCGCGCGTGTCTGGCGAGCGCGAGGAAGGTGTCGTGGGTGAGGTCCTCGGCGGGGGCGCGCTCGCCGCCGGCGAGGCGCAGCGCGAGCGCGTAGATGACGGGTGCGTGGCGGTCGTAGAGCGTGGCGAGCGCAGCGGTGCTGCCCTGCGACAGCTGCACGAACAGCGTCGCGTCGTCCTCATCACGTGTCATCAGCAAGCTCGGCGAAGTCGCGCCCGCGAGGGCGCTGACAGGCTCTGTACGCGAGAGGCGCCGAGTCGGACCGACCCGACCCTACCTGGCGACGACCACGCCGGTTTCGGGTGCGGCGGGGATCACGCCGTCGAGCGCGACGTCGCCGAGGCGCGCGACGACGAACGCGTACAGCCCCGTCGCGTCGAACGCGGCGCGCACGCCGAACAGCCAGCCGACCTGCGCGAAGTGATCCGCCTCGATCTCGGCGAGCACCTGGCCCCAGCGCTGCGACGCGACGGGGACGAGGCCGTCGTTCGCACCGGCGATGCGGCGCAGGTACGCGTGCGCCGGCACGAGCGGCAGTGCGATCGGCGTCTTCGGCGCGCGCATGCCGCCGACGACGCACGCGTAGCGCACGCCGGGCGCGTCGAGGATCTCGGCGTTGAAGCGCGCGGCGCCGGCGGTGGTGAGCCAGTCGAGCGCGTCGAGCGGCAGGCCGATCGTCGCGAGCATCTTGCGCGCCCACGACACGGCGCCGAGGCTCGCGAGGTCCGCGATCGGCGTGCCCAGGTGCGGCGTGCCGATCGTGACGAGCGTGCGCACGCGCCGCGCGAGCCCGAGCCGCGATAGCGCGTAGCGCGCGTCGAGCCCACCCATGCTGTGCGCGATCACGTCGACGCGCTCGTGCGGCAGCTCCTCGATCGCCGCGCACAGGGCGCGCGCCCGCGCCGGCACCGACGCCGCGCGCGGCAACCGCACGGCGTGCGCCTGGCAGCCGAGCGTCGCGAGGTGGCGCGCGATCCCGCGGAAGTAGTCGAAGCGCGCGCCCGGCACGCCGAGGCGATCGAACCCGAACAGGCCGTGCACCAGCACCACCGGCACCGGCGCCGGCCGCGGCGCCCCGGCGGCATCGCCGGCGCGATCGTCGCCGTCGTGGTCCTCGCGAACCTCGCGAGCCTCGCGAACCTCGCGAACCTCGCGATCGTGGACGTCGTGTGGGAGGAGCGCGGCGTCGCGGCCGGGCTCGGCCTCGTCGACGTGCGTGAGGGTGTCGGCGGCGTCGCGGAGGTCGTCGTCGGGGCGGCGGTGCGCCAGCCAGCGCGCGACGGCGACGGTCGCGACGACCACCGCGACCAGCAGCGCGACGACGATCGCCGTCACCACGGCACCACCTTGCCATGAAACGGCGGGCGAACCGCCGTCAGCCGCGCCGTGCTCGCGCGATCACCTGCAGCGCTCCCGCCGCTCCGATCCAGGCGCACCCCTACCCGATCAGTCAGTCCTCGGGGCTGCGCTCCCACGCGAATCAGCCTCGCCATCGTCGATCGTCGTGGCTACAGGATCCGCATGTCGCGCTGGTTGATCGCCCTCGCCGTCGTCGTCGTGTCCCGCCCCGTCGTCGCGGATGCCGCGGATGCCGCCACGGGCTTCGTCCTCGAGCAAGCGCACCGCAAGGTCACGACGAGCTCCAGCGTCGTGGCGCCGTCGAGCGCCGAGCCATCGCTCGCCACCGTCCCGCTCGCGGATCACCTGCTCGCCGTCGAGCGCCCCGGCATGCTCGACGTCGTCGACACGCGCACCGGGCGCACCGTCGCGTCGACGCCGCTCGCCCTCGGCGGCATCCAGTCGGTGTGCCGCCCCCACCGCGGCGACCTGCTCGTGAAGACGCACGGCGACCTCGTCTCCATCGACCGCACCACCGGCGACATCCGCTGGGTCCAGCCGGCGACCTCGCACGGCAACGCCATCGTCGCGCCGCGCGGCGACCGCACCGAGGTCGTCGACGCCTGGGTCGACCGCGAGACCCACCGCTACGGCCTCGTGTCGCGCGACCCGCGCACCGGCCGCGAGCTCGCGCGCATCGACCTCGGCTCGACGAGCGGCTGGTACGACATCGAGAGCGTCCAGCTCGCACCCGACGGCCCCGGCGACGTCCTCGTGTCGGCCCTGTTCGGCGTCGACTGACTCGTGTACCGTGCACGGCGTGGCGGAGAGGCCGCGGGCGGCCTGGGCTCGACAGACGGATCAGGAGCTCCTGCGCGCGCACTTCCTCGAGGAGCTGTCCGCCGACGCCCGCTCCGTCGTCGCCGAGAAGATCGGCGACGTCGCGGCGTACGTGCGCCGGGCCGCGGACGAGCAGGGCGACGTGATCGTCAAGTCCGGCCCACAAGATCGAACCGTGCGGCCAAATGTCGCGCCGCGATCGCACGCCGCGGCAGGGTGACCTGCGGGCGCGTGTCGCAGCGCGAACACCGTCGAGACCTGCGATAACGGCGGCGCAGCAGGCACGAGCCCAAGCGCGCTGCGACGAGTCGCCACGGCAAGAAACCAGCACGCAACCTTGCGAAATGGTGGCCGGACGTGATGCAACGATCGCGCGCGCGTAGCCCTGCCACACGCGCACAACGCAGGAACACAAATGCCGCGTTTCACATTCCCCGAGTGGACCGAGACCCTCAAGAAGTGGATCAACCTCCTGGTCCTCGGCGCACCCGTGTACCTGGTGGCGCTGATCGCGTACGGCGTGACGCCCGAGGCGCTGCGCATCGGCTACCAGCCGGACCAGCCCGTCCCGTACAGCCACGCGCTGCACGCGGGCGAGCTCGGCCTCGACTGCCGGTACTGCCACTCCACCGTCGAGCGCGCCGGTGAAGCGGCGGTCCCGCCGGCCGCCACGTGCATGAACTGCCACAACACGGTGCACCCGACGTCGGAGCTGCTCGCGCCGATCCGCGCCGCGTATGCGGAGAACAAGCCGGTGCGCTGGACGCGCGTCACCGACCTCCCCGACTACGTCTACTTCAACCACGAGGCGCACGTGAACGCGGCGGTCGGCTGTGAGAGCTGCCACGGCCGCGTCGATCAGATGGTCAAGGTCTACCAGGCCAAGCCGCTGACGATGGAGTGGTGCCTCGACTGCCACCGCAACCCGACGCCTCATCTGCGCGACCCGCAGAACATCACGAAGATGGGCTACGACGACACGAAGTCGCAGACCCACCGCCAGCCGAACGAAGGCGAGACCTGGCAGAAGAAGAACGCCGTGAATCCGCCCACCAACTGCTCGACTTGCCATCGCTAGGAGCCAGCCAACGATGTCGCAGCACGACGAAGACAACCACGACGCCGCGTACGCTCCGAGCGATCTGCCTCCGCTGCCTCCGACCCCGGAGCACGGCTACTGGCGCTCGCTCCGCGAGCTCGAGGGCAAGGCCCAGTTCCAGACGGATCGCCGCAACAACGAGCTTCCGCCGGCGCCGACCACGGTCGACCCGCTCCACCGCCGCAACTTCTTCCAGCTGATGGGCGCCTCGATGGCGCTCGCCGGCGTGGCGGGGTGCCGGCGCTACGAGGCCGAGGAGATCGTCCCGCTCGGCCGCCGCCCCGAGAACCAGGTCCCGGGCGCGACGCAGGAGTACGCGACGGCGTTCGACCTCGGCGGCGTCGGCCACGCGCTGGTCGCGACGTCCTTCGAGGGCCGCCCGATCAAGGTCGACGGCAACCCCGAGCACCCGTTCGCCTCGGGTGGCGTCGTCCCGGGCACGCTCCGCCACGCGGGCTGCTCGACGTTCGCGCAGGCCAGCGTCCTCAACCTCTACGATCCGGACCGCTCGCAGACGCCCATGCAGGGCGGCAAGTCGACGTCGATGGAGGCGTTCAAGGCCGCGCTGCCGGCGCTGCGCGCGGACCTCGCGGGCGGCAAGGGCAAGGCCGCGATCCTCACCGAGGCCTCGTCGTCGCCGACGGTGGCGGCGCTGCGCAAGCGCCTCACCGAGAAGTACCGCGACAACCTCGAGTGGTACGAGTACGAGCCGGTGTCGTGGGACAACGAGCGCACCGGCATGAAGCTGGCGTTCGGCAGCGTCCTGCGCCCGATCGCGCACCTCGACCGCTGCGAGACGATCGTGACGATCGACGCCGACATCTTCGTCGATCACCCGGCGTCGTCGCGCTACAGCCGCGACTTCGCGAAGTCGCGCCGCCGCAACGGCTCGCTCGGCCTCGGCAAGATGAACCGGCTGTGGTCGGTCGAGAGCTCGTTCTCGCACACCGGCGCGATGGCGGATCACCGCCTCGCCGTGCGCTCCGAGCTGTGCCTGCCGATCGTCCTCGCGCTCGACAACATGGTCGGCGGCAAGTCGCCCATGCCGGTCGACGCCGCGGTCCTGAAGGACGTGAAGGTCAAGCAGTTCCTCGACGTCCTCGCGTCGGAGCTCAACAGCAACAAGCGGCGCGCGGTCGTCATCGCGGGCCGCCGCCAGTCGCCCGAGGTGCACGCGGTCGTCGCGCGCATCAACGAGGCGCTGATGGCCGCCGACGCGGCGCAGCCCGACCCGGTGCTCGACTACCACGTCGACCCGGTCGCCGACCGCTGGACGCACGCCGCGGCGATCGCCGCGCTGCGCGACCGGCTCAAGTCGGAGGGCGGCGGCGGCAAGGCGCCGATCAAGACGCTCCTCATCGTCGGCGGCAACCCGGTGTACGACGCGCCGGCCGACGTCGAGTTCGGCGGGCTCCTCCAGAAGCTCGCGAGCGCCGGCGGCGCCAGCTACCACCTGTCGGACTACTACGACGAGACGTCGCGCCAGACGTCGTGGCACATCCCGCGCGCCCACTACCTCGAGTCGTGGGGCGACGCGCGCACGTGGGACGGCACGATCACGATGGCGCAGCCGCTGATCTCGCCGCTCTACGGCGGCATCTCGGCGCTCGAGCTCTACGCGATGCTCCTCGACGACCAGCGCGGCGCCGAGCACCTCGTGCAGGAGACGCACAACCTCGGGCTCGTCGCGTGGCGCAAGTCGATCCACGACGGCTTCATCGAGAAGACGGAGCTGCCGATCCAGAAGCCGCCCCCGCCGGTCGGGTCGTTCGCCGCGGAGCTGTCGAAGACGCAGCGCCTGACGAGCAACCCCAAGCCGAACGAGGCGCTCGAGATCACGTTCCAGGTCGGCAGCCACGCCTACGACGGCCGGTTCGCGAACAACGCCTGGATGCAGGAGACCCCGGACTTCCTCACGAAGGTCACGTGGGACAACTTCGCGCTCGTCGGGCCCGAGACGGCCGCGGCGCTCGGCCTCGAGAACGACACGATGATCAAGGTGTCGGTCGGCGGCCGCGACGTCGAGATCGCCTGCTACACGATGCCCGGCCAGGCGCGCGGGTCGATCTGCCTCGTCCTCGGCGGCGGCCGCTCGTACGCGGGCCGCGTCGGCGGCTCGACGGAGATGGAGCGCCGCGTCGGCTGGAACACGTACAAGGTCCGCACGACGACGGGCTTTGACTACGCCGTCACGGACACGAAGGTCGTCTCGCTCGGCACCAAGTACGAGCTCGCGAGCATCCAGGAGCACTGGGACATCCGCACGGGCATCAGCCCCAAGGTGAACCAGGAGGGCATCCAGGAGCGCCTCCCCGAGCTCGTGAAGACGGTGCGCCACGCGCAGCTCGAGCAGTTCCCGTCGTGGAACGCCGAGACCGCGTCGAAGTTCGACGAGAAGGGCAACGTCGTCCACGAGGCCGAGCTGTACTGGGACGACGGGCACGTCAACCCGGAGGGCGCGCGCCACCAGTCGCTGTTCAAGGAGAAGGAGTACGCGGGCCACAAGTGGGCCATGGCGATCGACCTCACGACGTGCATGGGCTGCAACGCCTGCCACGTCGCGTGTCAGGCGGAGAACAACATCCCCGTCGTCGGCCGCAAGGAGATCCACAACAACCGCGAGATGAGCTGGATCCGGATCGACCGCTACTTCAGCGGTCCGCCCGACGATCCGGTCGTCGTGTACCAGCCGGTCGCCTGCCAGCAGTGCGAGAACGCGCCGTGCGAGCAGGTGTGCCCGGTCGGTGCGACCTCGCACTCCGACGAGGGCCTGAACGACATGGCGTTCAACCGCTGCATCGGCACGCGGTACTGCGCCAACAACTGCCCGTACAAGGTCCGCCGCTTCAACTTCCTCGACTGGAACAAGGAGTGGCGCGAGGCCCGCAACAAGGTCCGCCGCCTCCTGTTCAACCCGGAGGTCACGGTCCGCATGCGCGGCGTGATGGAGAAGTGCACGTTCTGCGTGCAGCGCATCCAGAACGCGAAGATCCACGCGCGCGCCCAGGTCCGTCAGGGCCAGCGCACGGCGTCGCACGACGGTCCGCCCGACGGCATCCACGACGGCGAGATCGTCACCGCGTGCCAGGCCGCGTGCCCGACCGAGGCGATCGTGTTCGGCGACCTCGCCGACAAGAACAGCCGCGTGTACCGCATGCACGAGGATCGGCGGCAGTACCAGCTGCTGCCCGAGACGTACACCAAGCCCCGTAACCGCTACCTCGCTCGGGTGCGCAACCCGCACCCGCGCATGCTCGCCGGCACCGCCCCGGCCGCCGCTCCGAAGGATGGGGGTTAGGAATGAGCTCCGCAGAAGCGACCGCCGAGGGCGGTCACGACAAGGGCAAGGCCCGCGAGGCATTCCGCGCCGTCACGCGCGACATCTCGTGGGTCGCCGAGGCGCCCAAGCCGCACAAGGCCTGGCTCGCCGCACTCGCCATCTCGTCGGCGATGTTGATGGTCGGCCTCTACAGCATCTACGTGCTGGTCACGACCGGCATCGGTGTGTGGGGTAACTCCAACACCGTCGGCTGGGCGTGGGACATCACGAACTTCGTCTGGTGGATCGGTATCGGTCACGCCGGCACGCTGATCTCCGCCGTGCTCTACCTGACGCGGCAGACCTGGCGGGTCAGCATCAACCGCGCCGCCGAGGCGATGACGATCTTCGCCGTCATGTGCGCCGGCCTGTTCCCGCTGCTGCACACGGGCCGCCCGTGGTTCGCGTTCTGGATGATCCCGCACCCGAACGACATGGGCATGTGGCCGCAGTTCCGCAGCCCGCTCATGTGGGACGTGTTCGCGGTCTCGACCTACGCGACCACGTCGATCCTGTTCTGGTACATGGGCCTCGTCCCCGACCTCGCGACGTTCCGCGACCGCTGCGCGGCGCGCGGCCAGAACCTGAAGGCGCTCATCTACGGCATCTTCTCGCTCGGCTGGCGCGGCTCGGCGCGCAACTGGCACCGCTACGAGCGCGCGTACCTGATCCTCGCGGGTCTCGCGACGCCGCTCGTGTTCAGCGTCCACTCGGTCGTGTCCTTCGACTTCGCGACGTCGCAGCTCCCCGGCTGGCACACGACGATCTTCCCGCCGTACTTCGTCGCCGGCGCGATCTTCTCCGGCTTCGCGATGGTGCTGACGTTGATGCTGCCGCTGCGGCACCTCTTCAACCTCAAGCACATCATCAAGGAGAGCCACGTCGAGGCGATGTGCAAGATCATGCTCGCGACCGGCATGATGGTCGGTCTCGCCTACGCGACCGAGCTCTTCATCGCCTGGTACTCGGGCAACCTGTACGAGCGCTTCGCGTTCGCCAACCGCGCCCTCGGCCCGTTCTGGTGGTCGTACTTCGCGATGGTGGGATGCAACGTCCTGGCGCCGCAGTTCTTCTGGTCGCAGAAGATCCGCCGCAGCCCGGTCATCATCTTCGTCCTCTGCATCTTCATCAACATCGGCATGTGGTTCGAGCGCTTCGTCATCATCGCGACGTCGCTCGCGCGCTCGTTCCTGCCGGCGCAGTGGAGCTACTTCTCGCCGACCCGCTATGACGTCGGGCTGTTCGTCGGAACGCTCGGCCTGTTCTTCACGCTGTTCCTCCTGTTCTTCCGCTACGTCCCCGTGATCGCGATCTCCGAGGTCAAGGGCGCGATGCCGGAGGCTCACGCAGGAAAGGAGCACCACTAATGGCGCACCACGATCACAACGAACCCGCCGAGCCCGCGCACGGTAACGGCGACGGCGAGCTGTACGGCGTCCTCGCCGAGTTCGACACGCCGGGTGAGCTCGTCGAGGCGGCGCGCAAGGTCCGCGACGCCGGCTACACCGAGTTCGACTGCTTCAGCCCGTTCCCGGTGCACGGCATCGACGAGGCGATGGGCATCAAGCGGACGATCCTGCCGCTGCTCGTCTTCTGCGGTGGCTTCGCCGGCACGGTCGGCGGCCTCCTCCTGCAGTGGTGGTGCAACGCCTACAACTGGCCGTGGAACATCTCCGGCAAGCCGGCGTGGTCGATCCCCGCCAACGTGCCGATCGCGTTCGAGACCACGATCCTCCTGTCGGTGTTCACGTCGTTCTTCGGGATGTGGATCCTGAACAAGCTGCCGCAGGTGTGGCACCCGTTCTTCCGCCTCGAGCGGTTCGGGCGCGTCACCGACGACGCGTTCCTCCTCGGCATCGAGGCCAAGGACCAGCGCTTCGACCTGGCGCGCACGACGAAGCTCCTGCAGGACGCCGGCGCGCTCGCCGTCGAGAACTGCCACCTCGAGACGGATCCCAGCCGCAAGAACATGCCGAAGTGGATCACGGCGCTCATCGTCTCCTCGACGGCGTTCGCGCTGATCCCGTTCGCGGTCGCGGCCAAGGCGCGCAACTCGCACTCGAGCCAGCCGCACATCCACATCTTCCCGGACATGGACTTCCAGCCGAAGTACAAGGCGGACACCGCGTCGGACTTCTTCCCCGACGGGCGCGCCAACCGCGGCGAGGTCCCGGGCACGATCGCGCGCGGCAACCTCGCCCCCGACGAGCTGTTCTACCGCGGCCGCGAGTTCCCCGCGGATCGCAGCCAGTACAACGAGTGCAAGGACCTGGCGGCGGATCAGCCGTGCTGGACGCGCGGCTTCCCGCAGCAGATCGACGTCTCGAAGGCGTTCCTCGAGCGCGGCCAGAACCGCTACAACATCTACTGCTCGGCCTGCCACGGTCACGACGGTGAGGGCAAGGGCATGATCCCGCAGCGCATGGCCGAGCTCGGCGGCGCCTGGGCGGCCCGCGACCTCGTCACCACGCAGACGGTGATCACGATGCCGAACGGCCAGCTGTTCAACACGATCTCGAACGGCTTCAACACGATGGCGGGCTATGCCGCCCAGATCCCGCCGGTCGACCGCTGGGCGATCGTCCTCTACGTCCGCGCGCTGCAGCGTGCGCGCAACGCCCTCACGGACGACGTCCCGCCGGCCGAGCAGAACAACGCCGCGAGCCAGCAGCTCAAGGCGCCGGAGCCCACGAAATGAGCCTCACCAAGTCCCTCGCCCCCGACGAGAAGATCAAGGCCGGCAAGCTCGGCACCAGCCTGTGGAAGGCCGGTGCGGGCATCGCCGCCGTGTTCCTCGGGATCTCGGTGATCCTCGGCTCGATGCAGGGCGATCACTGGAAGCGCTTCCTCTACGCCTACGTCATCGGCTGGACGTACATCTTCACGATCTGCCTCGGTGCGCTGTGGCTGGTCATGCTCCACCACATCGCGCGCGGCCGGTGGGCCACGGCGGTGCGGCGCATCGCCGAGGTGGTGTCGTGTGCCTTCCCGATCGTGTTCATCGCCGGTCTCGGGTTCGTCATCCCGCTCCTCGCCGGCTACCAGGACCTCTACTACTGGGCGCACCACGACGCGCACGACCCGATCCTCAACCACCACCTGCACCACAAGCTCAGCTGGCTCTCGCCCGGCTTCTTCAGCATCCGCTACGCGATCTACGGCGTGGTGCTGTGGCTCATCGCCCGCTACTTCAACAACAAGTCGCGCGAGCAGGACGAGTCGGGTGACCCGAAGTTGTCCGAGCAGATGCGCGTCGCCTCGGCCCCGGCGATGATCCTGTTCTCGATCGTGACGTGCATGGTCGCGTTCGACGTGCTGATGTCGATGGCGCCCAAGTGGTACTCGACGATCTACGGCGTCAACTTCTGGGGCAGCGCGATGGTCGGCGGCTTCGCGGCGCTCGCGCTCCTCATCCTCGGGATCCAGCGCTCGGGCCGCCTCGTCCACTCGATCACGCCGGAGCACTACCACGACGTCGGCAAGTGGATGTTCGCCTTCACGTTCTTCTGGGCGTACACCGCGTTCTCGCAGTTCATGCTGCAGTGGTACGGCAACATGCCGGAGGAGACGGTCTGGTACAAATACCGACTCTTCGGTGAGTGGCAGTGGGTGAGCATCGCGATGCTCGTCGGGTTCTGGGCGTTCCCGTTCGTGTTCCTCATGTCGCGCTGGACCAAGCGCATCGTGCCGTCGCTCGTGTTCTTCGCCGTGTGGCAGCTCGTCTTCCACTGGCTCGACCTGTACTGGAACGTGATGCCTCAGTACGACTGGGAGATCGTCACGCGCGGCAACGTCACGCTCAACGCCGGTCCGCTCATGGGCAACATCGCCTACCACCACGTCGGGTTCTCCCCCGTCGACGTGACCGTGTGGATCGGCCTCGTCGGCGTCCTGCTCGTCGGGATCGGCCGCAACCTGAAGGGCAACCTGATCCCCACGAAGGATCCGACGCTGCCCATGTCCCTCTCCCACGAGGTGATGTGATGTCCGGTGGACCCAAGCGCAATCCCGACAAGCTCAACACGATCGGCGTCGTCGTCGTCGGCGTGTGCGCCGCGGTGCTCGTCTACGTGACGATCGTCGCGCTGCAGGCCTTCTACATGGACGACACGTCCGAGATCCAGACGATGGCCGACTACGGCGGCAACGACCTGGCGGCCCTGTCGACGCGCGCGAGCCAGATCGCGGCGATCAGCAAGTACGAGCAGAACGCCGCGGCGCTCGACCCGCGCAAGCAGACGTGGAAGATGCCGATCGACCGCGCGATGGGGAAGATCGTCGAGGCGATGAAGACGGATCCGGCCGGCGCCAGCTCCCACCTCATCCCCGGCGTCGGCCCGTCGACGGCGGCGACGACGCGCCCGGTGTTCGGTCGCCCGGTGCCGCTGCCCAAGGACGGCGCGGGCTCCGGCTCGGACGCGGGCTCGGCGGCGCACGAGACGCACGAAACGCACGAGACGCACGAGACGGATGCGGGCTCGGGCTCCGCGCCGGCGCCCGAGGGCGGCTCGGCCGGTTCGTTCACCACGCCTGCTGGCTCGGGCTCGGCCACCGGTTCCGCGGCGAAAGGCGATGGCCGTCCGTAATCGCATAGCGAGCGTGCGCGCTCCGAGCCTGATCGCGTGCTGCGCGATCGCGCTCGTGGGGACGGCGCGCGCCGACAACACGACGCCGGCCGACCTGCCGCCGCCGCCACCTCCGACGTACCGGGCGAACAGCGTCGAGGTCGTCGAGAAGCTCGGCGGGCAGGTCCCGCTCGACGCGCGCTTCGACACGCACGACGGCAAGTCGGTGCGCCTGGGCGACGTCCTGGCCGGCGACCTGCCGACGATCCTCACGTTCAACTACTCGGACTGCCCGCAGCTGTGCAACCAGCAGCTCAACGGGCTCGTGAAGGCGCTCCCCGAGCTCGCGATCCCGCGCAAGGGCTTTGGCCCCGAGGCGGACCGCGACATGGCCTTCAAGATGGGCACGCAGTTTCGCGTCGTCTCGATCAGCCTCGAGCCGAACGACTCGGTCGCGCGCCTCACCAAGATGCGCGACCGCTACATCGAGCGCGTCGTGCAGTCGCCGAGCCTCAAGGACACCGCCGACACCGCGCGTGCCGGGTGGACGTTCCTGCGCGGCGACAAGGAGGAGGTCGCGCGCGTCGCCGACGCCGTGGGCTTCCGCTACACGTACCTCGAGGATCGCGAGGAGTGGGCGCACCCCGCGGCGCTGATCCTCCTGTCGTCGCGCGGCGTCGTCACCCGCTACGTCGGCGGCATCGCGTTCGAGGACGACGTCCTGCGCGAGTCGATCGTGAAGGCCGGCCTCGCCGAGCCGGCGACGGCCTCGGGCTTCATCTTCCGCTGTTATCACTGGGATCCGGACGCAAACGACCACTCGAACGCGGGCGTCGTCGCCCTGCGCATCGGGGCGGCCGGGTTCCTCATCTTGCTGGTCACCGGGCTCGGGGTCCTTCACCTGACCCGGCGCGCATCTACGAAGGGAGCGTCATGAAGACGTTTGCTCGCTACGCGGCGCTGATCGGAGCGACGGCCATCGTCGCGCTGATCGCGGCCTTCGCGATCCTTGGTTCGCCGACGGCGACCGCTCAGAATCCGCCGCCACCGGCGGCAGGCAGCGCGCCACCCGCCGCACCGGCACCCGCGCCCGCGGCGGGCAGCGCCGCGGCGGCGAACCCGGCCGAGCCGACGACCTGCTACGACGGCAGCCCGCTACCGCTCGGCCCGGCCGGCGCGAAGCTGCAGTGGTTCGAGCGCCTCCGCCTGTGCGAGGTCGAGGACAACAAGGGCGGCAACTTCTGGATGCCGAAGGCGGTCAACCTCGAGGCCGACTCGACGGACCAGATGTACTACGCCGTCCTCGCGCTGTCGGCGTTCTTCTTCTTCGCGATCGCGGCGGCGATCGTCTACCTCGTCGTGCGCTTCCGCCACCGCCCGGGTCACAAGGCCGAGCCGTCGCCGACGCACCACGACGCGCTCGAGATCACGTGGACGATCATCCCGACGATCATCTGCGTGTTCCTGTTCTATTACGGCTGGCGCACGTACATCAAAGTCGTCACGCCGCCGACGAAGGCCGTCGAGGTCAACGTCATCGCGTCGCAGTGGCACTGGTCGTTCATCCACCAGGGCGGCGCGCGCGAGGAGAACCACCTGCACGTGCCCGTCGACACCGACGTGCGCCTCGTCATGACGTCGCGCGACGTGCTGCACGCGTTCTATGCGCCGGTCATGCGCGTGAAGCAGGACATCATCCCGCGCCGCTACACGTACGCGTGGTTCCGCGCGACCAAGCCGGGCACGTACCGGCTGACGTGCGCGGAGTACTGCGGTACCGATCACTCGATCATGTCGCTCAACAAGGACACCGGCGACCGCGCGGTCGTCGTCGTCCACAAGCGCGGTGACTACGAGAAGTACCTCGCGGCGATCCAGGACGTCGGCGGCGACATCACGGCCGAGATGGGCGCGAAGATCGCGCAGAAGAAGGGCTGCCGCGCCTGCCACACGATCGACGGCTCCGGCAGCACGGGTCCGACGTGGGCGAAGAGCTGGGGCACGCAGGTCCCGACCGACGAGGCCGGCCCCGTCACCGTCGACGAGAACTACATTCGCGAATCGATCCTCACGCCCACGAAGCTGACCCACTCGGGCTTCGGGAAGGGCCAGATGCCGTCCTTCGAAGGGCAGCTGAAGGAGACCGAGATCGCGGCCCTCATCGAGTTCATCAAGTCGCTGAAGTAGCGGAGAGCAACACGATGGCGACCAAAGCGACCACCACTCCTCGTCACGACGGGCCCGTCAACGAGCCCGACTTCCTCAGCACGCACGCGGGCAAGCCGCTCGGTACGCGCATCATGTCGTGGATGTACACGCTCGATCACAAGCGGATCGGGATGATGTACCTGTTCGGCATCCTGTTCTCGCTGATCGTCGGCGGCGCGTTCGCGCTGCTGGTGCGCACCGAGCTGTGGTCGCCGGGCGAGACGATCGTCGGCGCGGACACGTACAACAAGTTCTTCACGCTGCACGGCGGCGTGATGGTCTTCCTCGTCATCATCCCCGGCATCCCGGCCGCGCTCGGCAACATCATCATGCCGATCCAGCTGGGCGCGCCCGACGTCGCGTTCCCGAAGCTGAACCTGTCGTCGTTCTACCTGTGGATCACCGGCGCGCTGCTGCTCGTCGGTGCGGTGCCGTTCGGCGGCCTCGACACCGGCTGGACGCTGTACACGCCGTACTCGCTGCAATCCAAGACGCCGGTGCTCGTCGCGACGACGGGCGTGTTCTTGCTCGGCTTCTCGTCGATCTTCACCGGCCTCAACTTCCTCGTCACGATCCACAAGTTCCGCCCGCCCGGCATGGGCTGGTTCCAGATGCCGCTCAACGTGTGGGCGATCTACGCGACGGCGATCATGCAGATCCTCGCGACGCCGGTCCTCGGTATCACGGTGCTGCTGCTGTCCGTCGAGCGCTTCGCGCACATCGGCATCTTCGACCCGATGCTCGGCGGCGACCCGGTGCTGTTCCAGCACTTCTTCTGGTTCTACTCGCACCCCGCCGTCTACATCATGATCATCCCCGCGATGGGCGTGATCAGCGAGATGCTGTCGACGTTCTCGCGCAAGCCGATCTTCGGCTACCGCTTCATCGCGTACTCGTCCGTCTCCCTCGCGCTGCTGTCGTTCCTGGTGTGGGGCCACCACATGTTCGTGTCGGGCCAGTCGCGCCTCGCGAACATGGTGTTCTCGGCGCTGACGTTCTCCGTCGGCATCCCGGCCGCCATCAAGGTCTTCAACTGGATCTCGACCCTGTACAAGGGCGACATCCGGCTGAAGGCGCCGATGCTGTACACGCTCGCGTTCCTGCTGCTGTTCACGATCGGCGGCCTCACCGGGTTGTTCCTCGGCGTGCTCGCGATCGACGTGCACCTCCACGACACGTACTTCGTCGTCGCCCACTTCCACTACGTGATGATGGGCTCGACGCTGGTCGCGTTCCTCGGCGCGCTCCACTTCTGGTGGCCGAAGTTCACGGGCCGCATGTACTCCGAGGCGATCGCGTCGATGTGCGCGATCGGCGTGTTCATCGGCTTCAACCTGACGTTCCTGCCGCAGTTCGTGATGGGCACGAAGGGCATGCCGCGCCGGTACTGGGACTACGATCCCATGTACACGATCTATCACCAGCTCTCGACGATCGGCGCGTTCCTCCTCGGCATCTCGATGTTCGTGAGCGTCGTGTCGCTGCTGATGTCGTTCAAGTACGGCAAGCGCGCGGCGCGCAACCCGTGGGGCTCGACGTCGCTCGAGTGGCAGTCGCCGACGCCGCCGCCGCTCTACAACTTCGAGTCGCCGCCGCAGCTCCACGAGATCTACAACTACGACGACCTCGTCGAGATCGAGCCCGACGTGTGGGTCCGTGAGACGCCGGCCGAGCCGACGGCGGCCGAGCCGGCGCCCGCGCCGCACGAGCCCGAAGCGCCGAAGCCGCCGGTCGTGGCGGACACTCCGCCCGCGGGCCTCGGGTCCGTCGGCGAGCCGGTCCCGCCCACCGCGCCACCGGAGGATGAAGAATGACCGACACGTCCCACGCCGCGCACGGCGGCCATGACGATCATGGCCATGGCCACGGCCACGGCTCGCGCTTCATCCAGCACCACTACGACGACGCGCAGCACCAGTTCGACTCGGGCAAGCTCGGGATCTGGCTGTTCCTCGCGCAGGAGGTGCTGTTCTTCTCCGCGCTGTTCGTCGCGTACGTGCTGTACCGCTACCACCACCCCGAGGTGTACGGGTACGCGCACAAGTACCTCGACGTGAAGTACGGCGCGATCAACACCGGCGTCCTCATCTTCTCGTCGCTGACCGCGGCGTGGGCCGTGCGCGCGGCGCAGCTCGCGCAGAAGACGCTGCTCGTCATCTGCCTCGCCGTCACGATCCTGTGCGCGATGGCGTTCCTCGGGATCAAGTACATCGAGTACTCGCACAAGTTCCACGAGCAGCTGTTGCCGGGCCGCTACTTCGACCCGTGCGTGAGCTCGGGCGGCGTGCCGCTGTTGACGCGCAGCAACGAGTGCCCGGGCACGAAGTCGACCGTCGTGTGGGACACGACGAAGGCCGATGCGAAGAACATCGCGCTCGTCGAGGGCCGCGAGATCGGCGCGCCGGTCGACGGCTGCTTCGCCGAGTCGGGCCTCGACCTCGCGCCCGATCAGAAGGGCCTCCAGACCGACTGCGTCGTCGAGGAGGTCACGGGCGAGGTCACCGACGTCCCGCAGCCGAAGGTGAAGGACAAGGACGGCAAGGAGGTCGAGGCCGCGCCGAAGAAGGTGTGGAAGGAGAAGAGCCGGAAGCCGATCGCCGCGATGTGCGCGGACCCGATCGCCGAGGTACTCGCGAAGTTCCACGCGCCGGCGCAGTCGAGCACCGCGACGCCGCCGAAGCAGGAGGCGCCGAAGTATCCGTGCTGGCGCCCCGCCGTGCAGCCCGCCGTGTGCCGGCCGAACTTCTACTACAACCAGTGGTGCACCGATAAGTTCTGCTCGGCGCCGAACCCGGCGCCCGGCGCCGAGTTCTCGAGCCAGAACGCGTTCCCCGAGAAGGCGGGACAGACGTTCAAGGCGATCGGTCCGTTCGTGTCCAAGCAGCGCTGCGAGGAGGCGGTCACCGGCAACTCGCTCGCGATCAAGAAGCTGCGCAGCACGGAGATCGAGGACGAATTCAAGGCCAAGCTCGAGCCGTTCGAGAAGCCGCTCGCCGAGGTCAAGAAGAAGCTCGACGAGGCGAAGAAGCGCAACGCGTCGGCCGACGAGCTGAAGGGCCTCGCCGACGAGGAGGAGCGTCTCGAGAAGGAGATGAAGCCGCTCGCCGACGAGAAGGCCCGCCGGCTCGACAAGGCGAAGGCCGATCCGATCGGTCAGGTGTCGGACTGCCGGCTCCAGCAGCCGGTCGGCATCCTCGTCGAGTACAACGACCACGAGCACCGCCCGAGCACGACGCGCATCAAGGCGACGTGCAAGGCGCCGGCGGCGCCGGTCGCGGGTCCCGAGGTCGACGTGTTCGCGGACAAGGTCGAGAAGCTCGAGGCGGGCAAGCGGCCGGAGGCCGGCGAGCGTCCGCTGACGACGCACGAGCAGCACGAGCTCGAGGCCGCGGGGCCGCCGCCGCCGAACACGAACATGTTCTTCACGATCTACTTCGCGATGACCGGTCTGCACGGCATCCACGTGCTGTTCGGCATCTTCGTGTTCCTGTGGCTCCTCATCCGCGCGCTCAAGGGCCACTTCACGCCGGACTACTTCGGTCCGGTCGACTTCGCCGCGCTGTACTGGCACATCGTCGACCTGATCTGGATCTTCCTGTTCCCGCTCCTCTACCTCATCCACTGAGGACGACGCCCATGGCCGACACACATCACGCTCACCATGACGACCATCATGGCATCTCGCACGTCGCCTCGATGAAGGTGCTGATCGGGACGGGCGGGGCGCTGCTGGTGCTCACGCTCGTCACGGTCCTCGCCACCAAGGTCGACTTCGGCGCGAGCATCAACCTCGGGATCGCGATGTTCATCGCGGTCGTCAAGGCGACGCTCGTCGTGGTGTTCTTCATGCACCTGAAGTACGACAAGCTGTTCCACACCGTGATCTTCCTCAGCGCGATCCTCGCGGCGGCGCTGTTCGTCGGATTCACGTTGATGGATACGGGCCAGTACCAGGACTCGAACATCTGGCATCCTGACACTCCGCTCCAGGCGCCCGTCGGGCCGCGCTGGCCCGGATAACCAGGAGGACGACGATGGCCAGAGATCGGGACATGGACATGGACGGCGCCATGAAGGCGCTCGACGTGGCCCAGCGGGCGCAGGAGGCGGCCGAGAGTCTGTTGCCGCTGTTCCAGGCGGCGATGGCGGTCGGGTTCGTGCTCGCCGCGTACTACTTCACGCAGGTCGATCGCAACCGGCCGAACAGCGTCACCAAGGACGACAACCAGGTCGGCATCAAGCTGACGCTGTACGCGATCGCGCTGGTCGGCGTCGGGCTCATCGTCAAGGGAGCGAACGGCTTCCTCGGCTACGCGCTCGCCGGCTTCAAGGGCGGCAGCGGTCCGCTCAAGGAGGCGATGCCGTCGCTGCTCGTCGGCGGCGGCGTGGTGGCCGCGGTCCTGTTCGCGCTCCTGCCGAAGACGAACGCGGCGACGCAGCGGCAGCCGCTGCGCTTCTTCCTCGGCACGCTCGCGCTCGTGCACGCCGGCACCGCCGTCGTGGCGCTCAACGGCGTCCTCACCGGCCTGTTCACCGACAAGAGCTGGGGGATGTACACGGCGAAGCAGTTCGCGGGTCTCATCGCGAACGGCGGCGTCGGCTTCTTCGCGCTGCTCCAGTTCGGCAAGCTCTCCGGCTGGACGATGGCACCGCCCGCACCGCCGGCGTCGCAGTACCCACCCGCGGGTGGCGGCTATCCGCCGGCGCAGGGTTATCCGCCGGCGCAGGGTGGTGGCTATCCGCCGCCGCAGGGTGGTGGCGGCTATCCGCCGCAGGGTGGTGGCGGCTACGGTGGCGGCGGCAGCGGGAACTACCCGCCGCCCGCGTGATCGATCAGTAGGCGAGCTGGTCCTCGATCGACTGCGCGATCGCATCGGCGATCGCGTCCTGCGTGGTGGGCTCGCGGAGCTCCTTGCCCTCGATCGGGTGATCGAGGAAGCCGATCTCGACGAGGACGGCGGGCATCGTGGCGCCGAGCAGGACGTGGTGGCTGTCCTGGCGCACGCCGCGGTCGCCGGTCGCGCCGCGCCGCGTGCGCAGCGCCTTCTGCATGCGCGCGGCGAGGTCGGCGGCCTCCCACTGCGAGGCGCCGCGCTCGACGTCGTCGAGGACGAGCGCGACGTCGCGGTCGACGTCCTTGCGCGGCGTCGTCGTGTCGGAGCGCAGCGCGCGGCCGTCGACGTCGATCCCGCGCGGCGTCAGCACGAACGTCTCGAACCCGCGCTGCGTGCGGGTCGGCGAGGCGTTCGCGTGGATGCTGACGAACAGGTCGGCGGGCAGCGCGTCGGCGTAGGCGACGCGCTGGCGCAGCGTGAGCGTGCGGTCGCCCGCGCGCGTCAGGTGCACGGTCACGCCGTGGGCGCGCAGGCGCTCGGCGACCTTGGTCGCCACGCCGAACGTCAGCTGCTTCTCGACGAGGCCGTTGCCGCGCGCGCCGCTGTTCGAGCCGCCGTGGCCCGGATCGAGGACGACGACCTGCGCGTGCGTCGTCGCCGTCAGGAGGCCGGTGATCACGAGGATGGTCGGCAGTTTCACCACATGTAGGATATCCATGAAGCGAGTCCAGGGTCGAAGATTTGGGTGTGCCTTGACCCAAATGCCTCACAACGCTACGGTTTTTCGAAGCGCTTGGAGGTCACCCGGTTCGTAGCGTCCCTGTCCTTGCTCGCCGGCACCCTCCTGCTGGCGTGGCGGAGCGGCATGCTTTCGAAGTGGGCGGCGGCGCGCGCGACGTACGAGCCGCGCGAGGTCGACGTCGAGGAGCGGCCGTCGACGCTGACCGCGATCTACGTGCTCGTCGGTGCGGCGCTGCTCGAGGTCGCGGTCAATCGCATCGCCGTGCCGCTCCTGCGCCCGACCGACGGCAGCGAGCCGCCGGGGTGGCACACCGCGCTCGATTACGTCGGGCTGTTCCTGTTCTACTTCGTCGGCGCGCTGACGACGTTCGTCCTCGCGGTGCGCATCGTCGCGGCGCTCCATGCGCGGCGCGCGATCCGCGAGGTCATCGCACACGGCGTGCTCGCGCTCGCGACGCTGTTCGCGGCGATCTCGCTGATCGCGGCGGTGCCGGAGGTCGAGCTGACGCTCGAGCTCCTGTTCGCCGTGGCGATCGTCGCGCTCGTCGCGAGCGCGTTCGCGAACGAGCACGACCTCGGCGTGCAGATCGGGCTGCCGCTGCTCCTGATCCCGTTCCTCATCCACCTGTACTTCGCCGTCGACACGGCGGCGGGCGAGCCCGAGTGGCCGACGATGCCGATCGACGGCGGCGGGACTCCGGTGCCGCGCATCAGCGTGATGGCGCTGTGCCTGACCGCGCTGATCACGCCGTACTGCTTCGCGCCGCGCCCGTTCGCGCGCGCGGTCACGCGGCCGCTGCCGATCATCCTCGCGGTCGGCCTCGCGATCGGCATCATGGTGTTCGCGCGCCTCGCGTACCCGACGCTGGTGCGCACGGCGGCGCTCGCGATCGGCGTGCAGATGACGTCGCCGCTATCGGGCACGGACCCGCGGCTCCCGCTGTACCTGCTCGCGCTCGCGACGCTCACGTGGACGCTGTCGTCGTGCGCGATCTCGAGCAGCCCGTCGCGCCGCCTCGTCGGCCTCGGCATCGGCCTCCTCTTGCTCGGCGGCTACGGGTTCAAGTGGCCGCACCACTACCTGTTGCCGCTCCTCGGCTTCACGCTGATCGCGGAGGCCGCGCGCCGCGTGCGCGACGAGGAGCTGACGGCGATGCCCCTGATGACGCTCGCGCCGCCGATCGCGGATGCGACGTGGTCGGTGTACGTCGGCACGGTCGCGGCGGGCCTGCGGCGCACGCTCGGCGACGTGCACAGCCTCACGACGCGCGGCGAGGGCGGGCTGGCGTCGTCGCTCATCATCGGCGACCTGGGGGGCATCCCGGTGCGCACGCGCATCGAGCGGCTCGAGGGCAGCGTGTTCGCGCTCGACGTCGTCCTCGGGCGCGACATCGACGAGCTGCGCGGTGCGACGCTGACGCTTTGGTCGATCCCGTCGCGCGAGCTCGGCGCGAACCCACCGGGGCCGCCGGCGTCGCCGCCGTTCCGCTCGAGCGACGCGGCGTTCGACGAGAAGTTCCGCCTGCGCGGGGCGTCCGCGGCGTTCGAGCGCCTGCTCGACGAGGACCTGCGCGCGCGCGCCGTGGCGACGCTCGACGGCTGGCTCGCGTACTGGGAGCGCGACGGGCTGCGCTACCGCGTCTATCCCGGCCGCGGCGCGCCGCTCGACCACCCGCTGCCGATCTCGGACCTCGCGCTCGGCCGCGTGCCGCCGAACGCCGAGCGCCTGGTCGCGGTGATCGAGCTGCTCTCGGAGATCGCGGTCCGCGGCGTCGACGTTGCGGCGAGCGAGCCGACCGAGCTGGACGCGGTCGGAGCAGCATCAGGAGCATCCGGGGAATGAGGTCTCGTCTCGTCGTCGCCGCCGCGGTGTCCGGCCTTGGGGCCGGCCTGTTGTCAGCGTGCCAGCCGCCGTACAAGCCGTCGCAGCCGGTCGCGTGGGTGGACGACACGAGCTCGTTCAGCGCGCCCGCGCCGCCGTCGGCCGGGCCGATCGCGGATCGCTACCGCGACACGGCCGCGAAGATCATCGCGTTCGCGCGCGCGGACCGCGGTGCGTGGGCCAAGCTCGCCCAGCTCGCGGATCAGATCGGGCACCGCCTGAGCGGCTCGCCGGAGCTCGACCGCGCGATCGCGTGGGCGGTGCAGGCGATGAACTCCGACGGACACGATGTGCGCACCGAGCCGGTGATGGTCCCGCACTGGGTGCGCGGCGTCGAGGAAGGCGCGGTCGTGGCGCCGGTCGTGCGCACGCTGAAGCTGATCGGCCTCGGTGGGACGGTGCCGACGCCGAAGGGCGGGATCACGGCGCCCGTCGTCGTCGTGCGAAGCTGGGACGAGCTCGAGGCGAGCGCGGACCGCGTGAAGGGCGCGATCGTCCTCTACGACGTCGCGATGCCGGCGTGGACCGAGGACAAGGGCTCCGGCTACGGCGACGTCGCGCCGTTCCGCACGCGCGGGCCGTCGCGGGCGGCCAAGCTCGGCGCCGCGGCGGTGCTGATGCGATCGGTGACCGCGCGCAGCCTGCGCTCGCCGCACACCGGCGCGCTCAGCTACGACCCCGCGCTGCCGAAGATCCCGGCGGCGGCCGTCACCGTCGAGGATGCCGAGCAGATCGCGCGGCTCGCGGCGGCCGGGCCGGTCACCGTGCGGCTGCGGCTCGAGTCGCAGCAGCTGCCCGACGCGCCGTCGGCGAACGTCCTCGGCGAGCTGCGCGGCAGGGAGCTCCCCGACGAGGTCGTCGTGATCGGCGCGCACCTCGACTCGTGGGACGTCGGCCAGGGCGCGCACGACGACGGCGCCGGCTGCGTGACGATGATGCAGGCGCTGACCGTGCTGCGCAGGCTCGGGCTCCAGCCGCGGCGCACGATCCGCGTCGTGCTGTTCACGAACGAGGAGAACGGGCTGCGCGGCGGGCGCGCCTACGCCGAGACGCACCGGGACGAGCTCGGCAAGACGGTGCTCGCCGTCGAGGCCGACGCCGGCGGCTTCCCGCCGCGCGGGTTCTCGCTCGAGGCCAAGCCCGAGGTCGCGCCGCGCGCGCTCGCGCGCCTCCAGCAGATCGTGTCGCTGTACCGCCCGGGCCTGGGCCCGCTGCACGCCCGCGCGGGCCACGGCGGCGCCGACATCAGCCCGATGGTGCCGGCGGGAGTCCCCACCGTCGGGCTCGAGGTCGACGGCCGCCTGTACTTCGACTACCACCACAGCGAGGCCGACACGCTCGACAAGGTGGACCCGGTTCACCTCGCCGACGATGTCGCCGCGGTCGCCGTCCTCGCGTTCGTGGCGGCGGATCTGCCCGAGCGCCTCGACGCGCCGTAGTCGCGCGCGTCACGATGTAGGCAAAGGTCGCGTGGGGAACCCGCGCCCGGGTCAGTCGTCGACGCGACCCCGAAATCGGTGGAGACAGTTGTTCCAAATATGTGATCTCTGGATGGCACGCATCGTGGTGGGAGGCGATGCATGCGCCGCCTGTCCTGTCTCGTCCTCGCCTCGCTCGTGGGAGCGGCCGGTTGTGTCGGCTCGCTCGAGGGTACCGGCCCCGGGGGAGACGATGACCAGCCGCCGCCTCCTCCTCCGCCGCCCCAGCTGATCACCGTGCGCGTCGTCGACGGGACGGTGCCGCAGCCCGGCGTGCCCGTCGTGTTCCAGAAGTCGGACGACACCCTCGTCGCCGACACGGTCACCGACGCGGACGGCCTCGCGAGCGCCGACATGCCGGACGGCGGCAACATCACCGTCATCCGCACGGCCACCGAGGGCCCGACCCGCGTGTTCACGTACGTCGGCGCGCAGGTCGGCGACAAGCTCGAGCTCGGCCGTCCGACGGCGTCCGGCACGCCGATGCTCGTCAATGTCAGGCTGCCAACAGCGCTCCAGAACGCGAACGTGATGACCCCGTGCGGGCAGGCGCAGGGCGGCCCGACGGTGGCGCTCACGCTGACCGGCTGCCCCGAGCAGACGGTGTTCTACGCCTCGAACGGCAACCAGTCGTTCGTGAAGGTGGCGCCGGTCGCGCCGGACATCAGCTTCCTCGACGAGGCCGTCGCCGACAACCTCACGACGACGATGCGCGTGCTCAACCTCCCGCCGAACACGCAGTCGACGATGGAGGGCCAGCTGTCGATGCTCGGCTACCGCATCTTCTCGACGGGCCAGCGCAACGCGGCGAACCCGCAGAACGTCAACTACCCGAACCTGGGCGGCGTCGACCAGACGACCCTCGTCCGCGTGACGATGCAGCAGTCGCAGCAGATGGTGTCGTTCCACCGCAAGTTCCTCAACACGCAGGGCGTCGACGTGGGCCCGACGATGCTGCCGTACATCGGCCCGCCGACGGTGGACCCGAGCGGCGTGACGTGGGTCGAGACGCCGGCCGGCGCCGCGACGCTCTCGCCGGACTTCGTGGTCGCGCGCCTCAACGTGACGCCGGCCGGCGGGCTCACGCCGTACGTCCGCTCGTTCGTCGCGCCGTACAGCGGCACGCAGCTGCGCTTCACCCAGCTCCCCGCCGCGCACGCCGCGTACAACGCCGCCGCCGGCGACCAGGTCGTCGCGACGCCGGGCCTGGTCAAGATCCAGGGCGGCTACGACGGCGTCCGCTCGACGCTGTTCAAGCACGGCTCCGTGCTCGACGCCGCGCCGATGGACACCTCCGCCACGCTGTCGTACGCGGGCACGACCGCCCCGACGTTCTAGCTCGCCCGCGTGATCGGCTGGATCGCGTCGGTGCTCGAGCGGCCGCTCGTCGTGGGGACGCGCGAGGTCGAGCGGCGCGATGCGATCGTCGTCCTCGGTGCGCCGCTGTGGCCGGGCGACCGGCTGTCGCCGATCGTGGCGGAGCGCGTGGCGGCGGCGGTCGAGCTGTACCGGCTCGGCGGGGCGCCGCTGGTGATCGCGACCGGCGGGGTCACGAGCGGCGTGCGCGCGGAGGCGGATGCGATGGCGGAGCGGCTCGCCGAGGCGGGCATCGCGGCGCTCGTCGAGCGGGCGTCGCGGTCGACGGCGGAGAATGCGCGGCGCACGGCCGAGCTCGCCGGCGATCGCGTGCGGACGGTGTGGGTCGTCACGCAGCCGTTCCACGAACGGCGGGCGGTGCGGCTGTTCCGCGGCGCCGGGTTCGACGCGCGGGCCTGGCACATTGCCAATAGCCTCGAGTACCGCGACCGCGTGCGCGCGACGCGCTGGCTTTTGCGCGAGTACGCGGCGTGGGGGAAGCTCTACTTCACCGGGCGCGGCTGAGGGATGCCGGTGTCGACGAGCCCGACGGGCGACGGCAAATAGCGCGCACACCGTCGACGCGAGCATTCCCCTGCAGCCCACGAGCGAGATCATAGCAGTGCTAAGCTCGCGCGGTCGACATGCTGAACTTCAGCTCGAACCCCGATGTCGCCGAGCAGCAGATGAACGCGATCATCTTCTACCTGACCGCGTTCGGGTACATCGACGGCGAGTTCGACTTCACCGAGAAGACGTTCGTCCGCATCTACATCCGGCAGCTCGTCACGGCGCGCGCGCAGGCGGCGATGCCCGACGCCGAGCCGAAGCTGCGCGAGGAGGTCGTCACCAAGTTCGTCGCGCACTTCCACGAGGTGTTCGAGCAGATCGATCGCAGCGTGAAGGAGCTGTTCGACGAGGCCGTCGCCGATGGCGAGGACGTCGAGAAGTTCGTGTACGCGCGCCTCAAGCTGCGCAGCTACGAGATCTTCCAGACGTTCGACCGCGAGAACCAGCACGAGCTGCTGAGCACCGTCGACGAGCTGATCTACGCGGACGGCAGCGTGCACCCGGCGGAGAAGCGGTTCCGCGACGAGCTCGAGGCGCTGCTCGACTCGACGGCGACGCTCACGCAGGCCGACATCGAGTACCTGCGCGACCCGAGCCGCGTCGCGATCGAGGGCCCGGCGGCGCTGCGCCCGCGCCTCGAGGACCACCCGTTCTTCGCCGGGTTCGAGTACCACTACTCCGCGGATCCGCAGCGCATCCGCCAGCAGGCGGCCAGCGACCTCGACCTCATGCGCCGCTTCATCGGCAAGCTCGGCGAGCAGCGCGCCGTCGGCAAGGGCCGCCTCGCGGACGCGCGCACCGTCGCGGACCTCGCCGGGCAGCGGCCGTTCCTCGACGGTCACGTCTACGTGCACCCGTCGCAGCCGAACCAGGTCTACGAGCTCACGGTGCTGGGCGACCTGCACGGCTGTTACTCGTGCCTGAAGGGCGCGCTCTTGCAGGCCGACTTCTTCGCGAAGCTCGAGGCGTGGCGGCTCGATCGCACGAAGCCCGAGCCGAAGCTCATCCTCCTCGGCGACTACATCGATCGCGGCCGCTTCTCGTACAACGGCGTGCTGCGCGCCGTGATGCAGCTGTTCCTCGCGGCGCCCGAGCACGTGTTCCCGCTGCGCGGCAACCACGAGTACTACATCGAGTACCGCGGGCGCATCTACGGCGGCGTGAAGCCCGCCGAGGCGATCAACACGCTCGCGGGGCACATGCCCGGCGAGATCTTCGCCGAGTACATGAAGATGTTCGAGGAGCTGCCGAACCTCCTCTTCTTCGACGATCTCATGTTCGTGCACGCCGGCATCCCGCGCGACGCCGACATCCGCGCGCGCATGCCGAACCTCGCGGCGCTCAACGATCCCGAGCTGCGCTTCCAGATGCTGTGGAGCGATCCGTCGTCGGCGGACTACATCCCCGACGACCTGCAGGCGCAGAACGCGCGGTTCCCGTTCGGCAAGCTGCAGTTCGAGGCGTTCATGCAGAAGATCGGCTGCTCGATGATGGTGCGCGGCCACGAGAAGGTGGACGCGGGCTTCCGCCCGATCTACGGCGATCAGATCTCGCTGATCTCGGTGTTCTCGGCGGGCGGCGTCGACAACCAGGACCTGCCGCCCGACTCGAGCTACCGCACCGTCACGCCGATGGCGGCGACGATCCGCCTCGAGAACGGCAACGCGCAGGTCACGCCGTGGCTCATCGACTACAAGCGGTTCAACGACCCCAAGCGCAACCGCTTCTTCGCGTCACCTCCCGAGATCGAGCACAAGGTTGGCTGACACCTGGTACGTCTACCTCGCGCGCTGCGCCGACGGGACGCTGTACTGCGGCATCGCGCGCGACGTCGCGGCGCGCATCGCGCAGCACGACGCCGGCACCGGGGCGCGCTACACGCGCGGGCGCGGGCCGCTGACCGTGCTCGTCGTGCAGCGCTGCCGCTCGAAGGGCAGAGCGCTGCGCCTCGAGTACGCGGTGAAGCAGCTGCCGCGCGAACACAAGCTCGCGCGGTTCGCCGAGGCCGTGCGCAGGACGGCGCGCGTCAGGTGAAGCGGTGCTGCGCTTCCCACGCCGGGTCGCGCGTCCACGTCGCCTGGATGTCGCGGCCCGCGTGGCGCTCCGCCCACGCCTCGACCTTCCCGCGCGCCCCGTCCTCGGGCGTGAACCAGTGCAGGATGCGGCGGCCGCGGCGCGTCTCGCGGCCGAAGTAGGCGCCGGCGCCGGCGAGCTGCGCGGCGAGCTCGTCCTCGATCGCGTTCAGCTGCTCGGCCTCGTCGTTCGACGGCATGCCGTGGTCGTCGGGCTCGAGGATCGCCATGTCGATCGCCGCGTGCACGATGCACAGCAGGTGATCGATGCGCTTCAGCGCCTGGTTGATCGTCACGAAGATCGGGTGACCGCCGTCGTCCTCGCCGCGCAGGACGGCGAACTTCTCGCCGGTCGCGAGGCGCGACATCTCCGCGACCGCGTCCTGGAGCTCGGCGATCGGGCGCGCGCCCTCGGGCTCCTCGTCGGCGGGCTCGATCGATCCGAGCCAGCGCTCGACGCCGTCCTCGCCGAACGCGCCGTCGAGCATGAGGAAGGTGATCGTGCCGCGCAGGTTCTCGTCCTCGATGTCGGCGAACGCGGGGTGGTAGTACATCGCGTCGACGCGCTCGCGGTTCTCGTCGACCTCCCACGCGGCGACGAACTCCGACAGGTCGACGGTGTGGCCGCCGATCTCGAGCGTCATGCCGGCGCGCACGGGGCCGCCCTTGCGCGCGGGGTGGTACTCCCACGTCTCGTCGGGCTGCGGCCCGCGCACGCGCCACACCTCGGTGAGGAGGCGCTTCTCCGGATCGGCCTTGCCGGAGAGGCAGAACGCGTGGCGGCTCGTGGCGCCGGGCGACAGCTCCCAGTCGAGGTCCTCGTCGATCGCCCGGACGTGCGCGGCGATGTCCTCGACGAGCGCATCGTCGAAGCCGTCGCCTGCGATCGCGGCCTCGATGCGCGGGCGCGCCGTCGGCCACCACGCCCAGAACGCGTCGATCGCATCACCTTGCGTCATCGCCGCAATCTATCAGGACGGCGCGCGTCGTCGGGGACCAGCTGGCGCAGATGCCACGTGTGCGCGTGGATCCGGTTCTGCGCGGCGACCTGGGCGTCGCGGCTCGACAGGATGATCAGCGTCATCGTCGCGCACTGCGCGATCAGTGCGATCACGAGGATCACGGTCGTCGCGACGGGCGTGAAGTCGAGCGTCCACGACGTGAGCGAGAGCCGGCCGTCGTCGAGCGTGAACGTCGTTGGCAGGATGCCAACAGCCTCGAGCCCGACGAGCAGGACGAGCGGCGCGAAGTGCGCCGCGATCATGAGCCAGGCGCGGTAGTGCGACGGCTGCGCGAGCCAGCACGCGAGCGAGCCGACGAGGATCGGCGGCAGGAGCAGGAGCGGGCCGAACACGAGCCCGACGCCGCCGAGCGCGACCGCGTTGAGCGCGAGCGGCAGGAGCAGGAGCGGCGAGCGGTACGGGAGCCTGCGGTACGACAGCGCGATCGTGACGGCGGCCGCGATCCCGGTGAGCCCGGCGGCGAGGACGATCGGCCACGCGCGCTTGTGCGGGAACGCGAGCAGGCACAGCGCGACGAGCGCGAACCCGGCGAAGCCGTAGCCGGCCCGGCGCATGACGGGGATGCGCGCGGCGTTGCGCTCCGCCTCGGCGGCGGCGAGCGCGCCGGCCGGCATCGCGGCGGGCGCGTCGAGGAGCAGGCGCCCGAGGACCGCGAGCGCGGTGCGGTTCGACGGATCGAGGACCATCGCGCTGTTCGCCTCGCGCATCGCGAGCGCGCGCGCCTTGTCCGCCCGCGCGCGGGGCCCCTCGTTCGCTTCGTTGTTCGCTTCGCTGCTCACCTCGTCGTTCGCTGCGCTGCTCGCCTCGTCGTTCGCCTCGTCGTTCGCCTCGTCGCCCGCCTCGTCGTTCGCCTCGTGGCTCGCCGCCGCGAGCGCCTCCTCGGCGCGCCGGGCGTGCGCGGCGGCGAGCGCCAGGCGGCGGGCCTCGTCGCGATCGCCGTCGAGGTAACGCTGCACGCCTTCGCCGAGCTCGCGCGCCGACGGGCGGCGCTCGGGGTCGGCATCGGTGGCGCGCGCGCACAGGTCGTCGAGCTCCGGCGCGACCTCCGCACCGGACACCGCGGCGGACGGCGCGCCGGACACCGCGGCGCTCGGCCGATGGCACGTTGCCGATAGCGTCGCCTGCAGCGCCGCGATCCCGCGCGGCAGGGCGGGCGCGCCGGCGAGGATCTCGAACAGCACGCAGCCGAGGCCGTACACGTCGGCCTTGGGCGAGACGCGCTCGCCGCGCACCTGCTCGGGGGCCATGTAGCCGGGCGTGCCGAGCAGGTCGCCGGCCTGCGTGCCGCCGTGCGAGCCCTCCGTGTCCGGCGCGGGGCCCGAGATGCGCGTCCCGCCGGGAGCGCCGGCGTCCTCGCCGACGCGGGCGAGGCCCCAGTCGAGGACGTAGGCCTCGCCGTACTCGCCGAGCATCAGGTTCGCCGGCTTGAGGTCGCGGTGGATGATGTCGCGGCGGTGGGCGAACTCCATCGCGAGGCAGATGTCGACGAAGCGCGACAGGAGCAGGCGCCGCGGCCAGCGCGTGCGGACGTCGTCGTCCTTCGAGGCGAGCACCTCGTTGAGCGACACGCCGGTGAGGCGCTTCATCACGAAGTACGGCGTGCCCTCGCGATCGACCCCGAGGTCGTGCACGGGGACGATCGCCGGGTGCTCGAGCTGGCCCTGCACGTGGGCCTCGCGCAGGAAGCGGGCGATCGAGCCGGCGTCGCGCAGCTCGCTGCGCATGCGCTTGATCGCGACCTCGCGCTGGATGCGCACGTCGCGCGCGACGAGGACCTCGCCCATGCCGCCCTTGCCGAGCATGTCGCCGAGGCCGTAGCGCTCGCCGTCGGGGACGTGCAGCGTGCTGCGCGGTGCGGGGCCCGGTAGCGCGCGGCCGGTCGGCGCGTCGGTGTCGAGGACCGTGTCCGCGCTGTGGTCATCGTCGCGCACGCGGCGCGAGCGTATCACTCCGAGATCCGCGATACTCCGGCGCGATATGGCAACGCAGAACATCCCGGTGGTCGACGCGCGCGACTGGACCGCCGGCGGCGCGGCGCGCGCTCACTTCATCGACACCGTCGGCAAGTCGCTCGCGGACATCGGCTTCTTCGCCGTCGTCAATCACGGCGTGCCCGACGAGCTCACGCAGCGCGCGTACGAGGCGGCGCGCACGTTCTTCCACCTCCCGGCCGACGTGAAGGGACGCTATTGCGACCCTGCCAAGAAGGGGCAGCGCGGGTTCACCGGCCTGGGCACCGAGCACGCGCGCGACTCGGCGCAGCCCGACCTCAAGGAGTTCTGGCAGGTCGGCCGTCCGGATGTGCCCGACGATCACCCGGTCAACGCGCTGTACGGCCCGAACTACTGGCCGTCGGAGGTGCCCGACTTCGGGCCCGCGCTCGTCGAGCTGTACCGCCGCCTCGACGCGCTCGGCTCGACCCTGCTCGAGGCGTGCGCGGCGTTCATCGACGAGCCCGCGCATCGCTTCCGCGACATGACCGTCGAGAGCGACACGATCGTGCGCGTCCTCTACTACCCGGCGCAGAGCGGCGGCGTGCCGCCCGGCGCCGTGCGCTCCGCCGCGCACGAGGACATCAACCTCATCACGCTCCTGTCCGGCGCGACGAGCGAGGGCCTCGAGCTCCTGCAGCGCGACGGCACGTGGATGCCGGTCCACACCGGGTTCGACACGATCGTGGTCGACGCCGGCGACATGCTGCAGAACGTGACGAACGGCCTCTACAGGTCCACCACGCACCGCGTGGTGAACCCCACGGACTCGTCGAGCGAGCGCTACTCGATGCCGTGCTTCATCCACGCCGACCGCGACGTCGATCTGTCGCCGCTACCTTCGTGCATCGCGCGCACGGGCGCCGCGCGCTATCCCCGCATCACTGCTGGGGAGTATCTCGCGCAGCGACTGCGCGAGATCGGTCTCGGTTAGTCAGGAGGCGCCAGGCGAGGGGTGCTCGAAGTCGGCCCGCCGGGTGGGATACCCTCTCCTCATGCGCCGCCTGGTCCTCGTTGGCATGTTGACAACAGCGTTCGCGGGGGACGTCCTCGCGAACGGCCGCGCACCGGGCGCCTCGACGATCCACTTCCGGCGCGGGATGGAGAACGAGATCGCGGCCGGCATGACGTTCGGCCTCCTGCTCTCGCACGACGGCGGGCAGAAGTGGTTCTACATCTGCGAGGACGCCGTGGGCTACGGCGGCATGTACGACCCGCGCTACGAGTACACGAGCTCGGGCGCGCTGTTCGGCACGACGTTCAACGGCCTCAAGGTCATGCGCAACGGCTGCGAGTTCGCCGACACGCCGCCGGGCATGAGCTTCGTGTCCGAGGTCGTCGGCGGGAGCGACGGCGCGATCTACTACGCGTCGACGGACGAGGCCACCAACGGCGTCTTCGCGAGCTGCACGCTCGAGCCGCCGTCGCCGCGCACGTGCAGCGACGGCACCGCGTTCCCGACGGCCGCGCACCCCGGCCAGGCGAAGGACTGGTGGCAGACGATGCGGGTCGCGCCCTCGAATCCCCGGCGCATCTACCTGTCCGGCTACCGGCTGGAGGCCGGCTCCGAGAAGGTGTTCCTGCTGTTCCGCAGCGACGACGGCGGACAGACCTACCAGCCGCTGCCCGTCAACGCGTTCACGGTGATGACGAACTCGACGATCGACATCGTCGGCATCTCGAAGGCGAACCCCGACCACGTCTACGCGCGGGTGACGCTCGAGGACAACAGCCTCGCGGACGCGCTGTACCGCAGCACGAACGGCGGCCAGACGTGGACGCGCATCCACAAGGTGCAGGGCGCGCTCTCGTTCGTGGTGCGCGGCAACGGCCAGCTCGTCGTCGGCTCGCAGGTGCAGGGCTCGTTCGTGTCGAACGACAACGGCGAGACGTGGACGCCGCTCACCAACGCGCCGCACATCAACTGCCTCGAGGAGAACGCGGCCGGTGAGGTCTGGGCGTGCACCCAGAACTACGGCGCGATGAACGTGCCGTCGGACGGTTTTGGCATCATGAAGACGACGGACCTCGCGACCTGGACGGGCGTCCTCAAGTTCCAGGACATCGAGCTGCCGGTGGCCTGTCCGGCGGGCACGGTGCAGCACGACAAGTGCGACGAGAAGCTATGGTGCGGCCTGTGCAAGCAGCTCGGTTGCGACCCGAAGCGCGAGTGCCCCAACTTCGCCGACGACGCGGGCGTGGACGGCGGCCTCGAGATCCCGAGGCAGCAGGGCTCGTGCTCGACGTGGGGCGGAGCGAGCTGGGGCGCGCTGGTGATCGCGGTGATGTTCGCCCTGCGCTGGCGCCGGCGCCGCGCATGAGAGCGCTCGGCGTCGCCGCGCTGATCGCGGCCCTGTGCGGCGTGGGCGGCGAGGCCGCGGCCAACGGTCGTCCGCCCGCCGGACGATCGATCACGTTCCGCCACGGTGCGGAGCAGCACATCGTCGTCGGTGCGACGTTCGGGATCCTGTTCTCGCACGACGGCGGCGCGACCTGGCAGTGGATGTGCGAGCTCGCCGCGTTCTACGGCGGCGAGTACGACCCGTTCTACGCGTACGCCGCCGGCGGCGAGGTCTGGGTCACGACGAACGAGCAGGGCCTGCACGTGATGCGCGACGGCTGCAAGTTCGAAAAGGTGCCGAGCGGGCGCGGCGTGCTCGGCCGGGTCTCGACCATCGCGATGGGCCCCGACGGTGCGGTCTACGGCGGCGCCGCCGTCGTCGCGATGCCGCCGGACGAGCCCGGGGACTCGCGCATCTACAAGGCCGGCGACGGCTCGACGCTCGCGCCGCTGTCGACGCCGGGCGAGGTCGGCGACTGGTGGGAGAGCATTCGCGTGGCGCCGTCGGACGCGCAGCGCGTGTACCTGTCCGGCTTCCGGATCCGCGGCGAGCGCCAGCACCTCCTGTTCGCCAGCAGCGACGGCGGCGCGACGTTCCAGCCGCGGCCGGCGACGGGCTTCATGACGACGCCGGGCTCGGCGATCGACTTCGTCGGCGTCGCGCCGGGCGAGCCCGACGTCGTGTACGCGCGCGTGCAGCAGGAGCGGGACGCGGCGAGCCAGGGCCTGTACCGCAGCGACGACGGCGGCCAGACGTGGACGCGCATCCTCAGCTCGAACGAGTCGATGTCCGTGCTCGTGCGGCACAACGGCGACGTCATCGCGGCGACGCTGCGCCTCGGCTCGCAGGTGTCGCACGACCGCGGCGCCACGTGGCAGCCGCTCGCGTCGCCGCCGCACATCCATTGTCTCGCTGAAAATAGCGCCGGTGAGGTGTGGGCCTGCACGCAGAACTACAGCGTGCCTGCGGTGCCGGCCGACGGCTTCGCGCTGATGAAGACGACGGACCTCGCGACCTGGGCGCCGGTCCTCGAGCTCAAGGACGTCCAGGAGCCGGTCGCGTGCGCTCCCGGCACCGAGCAGCAGCGCGAGTGCGAGCCGCTGTGGTGCGGTGTCGTCGAGTACCTCGGCATCAAGTCACCGATGGCCGCCCAGTGCGCCGCGCCGCCCGTCGACGCTCCGCCTCCTCCCGAGACCAAGCCCGGGTGCTGCGACGCCGGCTCCCACCCGCTCGCCGCGGCGGCGCCGCTCGCGCTCGTCGGCCTGGTGCTGCTCCGTCGAAGACGGCGGCGCTAGGCCCCGGCGATTGGTACAGTCGGAAGGATGCTGTCGCGAATCGATCGTTTCGCGTATCGCTCGCAACACCTGTCGTTCGCGATCAACGCGACGGTGATGCAGGAGGCCGCGCGGATCATGTCGCGCGTCCCGCGGCCGGTGGTGAAGCGCGAGCACCTGCGCGCGCTGCTGCAGCGCCGGGCGGAGCTGCACGCCCGCGATCTCGCGAACGTCGACGCGGGCCTGTACCCGCGGAGCCTCCTGTTCGATCTGCCGGTGCGGCAGTTCCTGCGCTCGTTCCCGCGCCTGGTGCGCGATGCGCCGCGCGTCGTGCGGCGCATGCGCGCGAAGGACTTCCGCGACATCCCGGCCGTCGACAAGGAGCGGTTCCCCGCATACTACCGCCGCACGTTCCACTGGCAGACCGACGGCTACTTCAGCGATCACTCCGCCGAGGTGTACGAGCTCGGCGTCGAGCTCCTGTTCCGCGGCACCGCCGACGTGATGCGGCGGCAGATCATCCCGCCGATCACGAAGCTCGTGCGCGCGGCGGGCGGCGCCGAGCGCGTGCGGCTCCTCGACGTCGCGTGCGGCACCGGGCGCACGCTGCACCAGCTGTCGCGCGCGCACCCGGCGATGCGCCTGTGGGGCGTCGACCTGTCGCCGCACTACGTGCGCGCGGCGCGCCGCCGGCTCGCCGACGTCGCCGAGCTGACGCTCGCCGTCGAGAACGCCGAGAAGCTGCCGTTCGCCGACGGTGCGTTCGACGTCGCGACGAGCGTGTACCTGTTCCACGAGCTGCCGCGCAACGCGCGCCGCAACGTCGCGCGCGAGCTCCATCGCGTCGTCCGGCCCGGCGGCCTCGTCGTGATCGAGGACTCGGCGCAGCTCGTCGAGAGCGCGGCCATCGAGACGGCGCTGCGCGAGTTCCCGCGCGAGTTCCACGAGCCGTTCTACGCCGACTACCTCGAGGACGATCTCGCAGCCGTCCTCGGCGAAGCCGGGTTCACGGTCGAGGCGGTCGAGCCGCATCTGGTCGCGAAGGTCGTGATCGCGCGTCGCTGACTGGTAGGGTGGGTCCCATGGACCCGAACGATCCGAAGGGCGCGCGCGCCCGGCTCGATCCCCTGCGCACCGAGCTCGGCGCCGTCGATCGCGAGATCCTCGCGCTCGTCGCGAAGCGCCAGGCGATCGCGCAGCGGATCGGTCAGGTCAAGCGCGACGCCGGCATCCCGACGCGCGACTACCGCCAGGAGCGCGACGTCGTCGAGCGCGCGCGCGCGGCCGCCGTCGAGCACGGCCTGTCGCCGCAGCTCGGCGAGGAGCTCATCCTCGCGCTGATCCGCGGCTCGCTGACGGTGCAGGAGAAGGACACCGTCGCCGAGGCCGGCGGCGGAGGCGGGCGCCGCGTCCTCGTGATCGGCGGCTGCGGCAACATGGGGCGCTGGTTCGTGCGCTACCTCGGCGCGCAGGGCTTCACCGTCGAGATCGCCGATCCCGCGGGCGAGGGCCCGCCGGGCGTCGCCCTCCACCGCGACTGGCGCGCGATCGCGCTCGACCACGAGATGATCGTGATCGCCGCCCCGATGCCGGCGACCGCGCAGATCCTCGAGGAGCTCGCGGCGGCCCCGCCGCGCGGCGTCGTGTTCGACGTCGGCTCGCTGAAGTCGCCGCTCCGCCGCGGCCTCCAGGCGCTGCGCGCCGCCGGCGGCAACGTCTGCTCCGTGCACCCGATGTTCGGCCCCGACACCGAGCTCCTGAGCGGCCGCCACGTCATCTTCGTCGACCTCGGCTCGCCGGCCGCGACCGCCGCCGCCCGCGCGCTGTTCGAGCCGACGATGGCCACCCTCGTCGAGATGGACCTCGAGAGCCACGACCGCCTCATCGCGTACGTCCTCGGTCTGTCGCACGCGCTCAACATCGCGTTCTTCACCGCGCTCGCCGAGAGCGGCGAGGCGGCCCCGCGCCTCGCGACCCTGTCCTCCACGACGTTCGATGCCCAGCTCGGCGTCGCCGCGAAGGTCGCCGACGAGAACCCCGATCTCTACTTCGAGATCCAGTCGCTCAACGACTACGGCACCGAATCGCTCGCCGCGCTCCTCTACGCCGTCGAGCGCTTGCGCTCCGTGGTGCGCGCGAACGACCTCGCCGGCTTCCGCAACCTCATGACCCGCGGCAGGTCCTACCTGCAGGAGCGCCAGCGCCGCTGAACCGCGGCGGTCACAGGATGCCGTTCGCGCGGAACCACGCGAGCGCGTCGCGGATCGCGGGTTCGAGCGGGCCGATCGTGTAGCCGAGCTCGCGCGCGGCCTTGTCGCTCCGGAAGCGGAAGCGATCGGTGAACGCGTAGCGGATCTGCATCGAGTTGACGATCGGATCCTTGCCGGTGCGCTCGACGCGGTCGCCCCACTTGCCGACGGCCCACGCGACCGGGCGAGGCACGCGGAAGCGCGGCGGCTTCACGCCGGCGACGCGCGCGATCGCGCGGAACACGTCGCCGTACGTCATGTCGTGGCCGGCGAGGATGTAGCGCTCGCCGCGGCGGCCCCGGTGCCACGCGGCCACCATCCCGCGCGCGACGTCGCGCACGTCGACGAAGTTGTTGTAGCCGGGCGTCCAGCCCGGGACGCGCCGCTTCACCACGTCGACGATCATCTTCCCCGAGCTCGGGCGCGCGTCGCGCGGGCCGAACATGTACGTCGGGTTCACGATCACGGCGTCGATCGTCTCGGCCGCCCGGTGCACGAGGTCCTCGGCCTGCTTCTTCGTGATCGCGTAGGCGTCGTTGAGGCCCATCGTGTCGAAGTTCCAGCGCGCCGTCTCGTCGCACGGCCTGCCGTCGGTCGAGAGGCCGATCGCGACGACCGACGACGTGTACACGAGCCGCTTCGCGCGCGCCGCGATCATCGCCTCGAGCACGTTCGCCGTGCCGGTGACGTTCGCCGCCGTCATCTCCGGCGTCACCTCCTGCCGTACGGTCACCGCCGCCGCGCAGTGGAACACCGCATCCGCGCCCTCGAACGCCTTCGTCAGCCCGCTCACCGAGCCCAGGTCGGCGTCGACCCACGTGAGCTTCACGTCGTCGAGGTGCTTCACCTTGGTGCCTGCGCGCCGCGTCGCGATCACCTCGTGCCCGGCCGCCGCCAGCTCCACCGCGAGGTTGCCGCCGAGCAGACCGCTCGCACCCGTGATCGCGACACGCGCCATGGCCGCGACTCTCGCGCGCAACCCCGGTGCCCGGCAATCGCCCCGGCCACCGTTACGTTCGCGCCGGTCACGCGCCAGATTGCGCGCCAGATCACCCGCGAGATCACGCCCGGGTCGTCACCATCGCGAGGATCTCGGTGCGGAGGTGCGCCTGGACCATCGCCGCGAGGGTGGCGTGGACCTTGTCGTCGAGCTCGTGCGAGGCCTGGCGGCCGAGCGCGGTGACGAGCGGGTACTTGCCGATCGCGTAGCCATAGGCGGCGGAGACGGCGCACAGGAGGGCGAGCTCGATCTTCGCGACGAGCTCGGGGTTCGGCGTCGGATCGAGCGCGATCGCGACCTGCTGCGCGACGAGCTGCAGGCCGTGGTCGCGCAGCGCGAACGCGTGGGTGGCGCCGGGGCGCTCGCTCGCGAGCAGCCAGCGCGTGAGCCGGAGGTGGATCGGGTCCTCGAGCGCGCGGAACAGCAGCTCGAGCAGCTCGCCCGGCCGCGACAGCACGCCGACCTCGCGCAGCCGCTCGAGGATCTTCTCGCGCAGCGCGCGGATCCGGCGCTCGAGCGTCGCCTCGACCAGCCCGGCGTAGGTGCCGAAGTAGTGGGTGATGAGCGCGTGGCTGACGTCGGCCTCGCGCGCGATGTCCTTCAGGCCGACCTGGTCGGGCTGGAACTCGATGTAGACGCGCTCGGCCGCGGTGAGGATCTCCTCGCGCGCGAGCTCGGGTGCGCGGCGCCGTCGCGTGGCTGCGCGGCGCAGGGGGCCGCGCGGTCGGATCTTCCGGAGTCGAGCCATGTCGAGATGCTAGCTCCTCGATCGTTGTTGGCACACTGACAATAGTTATTTTCAGGTTGACAATAACGGGTGCCGGGCTATTGTCACCGTGACAATAACGGAGCGCCCCGATGCAGACCGTGCAGACCATGCAGACCATGCCAACCGTGTCGACGACGACTTCCGAGCAGGACCCGACCACCCTCCCGGCACGCGTGCGCTGGCGGCGCGCGTTGGGGGCGCTGGCGACCGTGCTGCGCGATCCGGATCAGACGGATCAGGTCCTCGCGTTCTCGATGTACGCGAACGCCGGGTCGCTGCCCGATCGGATCCACCGCTTCTACGCGGACCCGGCCGCGCTCCGCCTCTACGAGGAGCGGCGTTCGATCGACACGCGGTCGGTCGACCTCGCCGCGCTCGGGGCGCTGCCGGAGGGCACGCTCGGGCGCGCGTACGCCGACTTCCTGCGCGAGCGCGGGCTATCGCCGGACGTGTTCGAGGCGCCGAAGGAGCTGCGCGACCCGCACATGACGTACGTGCTGCAGCGGCTGCGGCAGACGCACGACCTGTGGCACGTCGTCACCGGGTACGAGACCGATGCGCCGAGCGAGATCGCGCTGCAGGCGTTCACGTACGGTCAGCTGCGTGCGCCGAGCGCGCTCGTGCTCGCGCTCGGCGGCACGCTGCGGTCGGTGCGGCACAAGCCCACGCTCGCGTTCCACGCGCTCCGTGGCTTCCTCGTCGGCGCGCGCGCGAAGCAGCTCGCGACGTTCCCGTGGGAGGACCACTGGAGCACGCCGCTCGCCGAGGTCCGCGCGCTGCTCGGGCTGCCCGCGTCGACGGCACCCGCGAAACGCGCGGCGCGCGCGGCGTGAACGGCCTCGGATTTCTGAGGCGTCGCCGACGGAAATGATAGCGATCGCGCTGGCTTGAGGAATCGTCCGGGGCGCGGGCGATTGTTCCGAAGGATCGTTCCTGTCCGGGCACTAGGGGCAAGAACAAGGAGCCAGCGAATGACGACATTGCGATCGAAGCGATCGAAGCGAGCGTGGCGGTTCGCCCTCTGTGCCGCCGCGGTGATGGCCGCCGGCTGCGGGGCCGAGCCGCAGAGCCAGGTGGTCACCGGACGGGTCGATGCGAAGCAGAACGCGGTCGCGGTGCGCGCGGTGGAGGGCGGCGAGGTCCTGACCGCGGCGCAGATCCGCAGCGACGGGACGTTCACGCTCGCGCTGCCCAAGGGGCACGCGTATCGCCTCGAGCTGCTCACGCGCGCCGGGACGGTGAAGCACTTCGCCTCGAAGAAGGGCGGGGCGTTGACGAACCTCGCGTTCAAGGTGTGCGAGCCCGTCGATCCGTTCGACATGGGCGGCATGACCCCGGGCGGCACCGGCGGCAACGACGGCGGCGGCGGCGGTGGCACGTGCAACGACCCGAGCGAGCCGAACTGCGGGCCCTGCGATCCGACGGCACCCGACGGCACGTGTCCGACGCCGCCGGTGTGCGACGACCCGATGGATCCGAGCTGCGAGCCGCCGAAGCCGCCGTGCACGGATCCGACGGAGCCGAACTGCGGCGGCGGCGGTGGTGGCTGCGACCCGACGACGGGCATGGACTGCCCGACGCCGTGGCCGCCGGGCTGCGATCCGATGACGAACACCTGCCCGCCGCCGCCGATGTGCGATCCGGCGACGGGAGCCAACTGCAACCCGACGTGCACCGACTGGAACGACCCGAGCTGCGGGTGCGGTCCCGACGGCAGCGGCTGCATGCCGCCGCCCTCGTGCACCGACCCGGACGCGCCGGGCTGCGCCCCGCCGTGCGCCGATCCGATGGATCCGACTTCGTGCAACGATCCGTGCGTGAACGCTCCGTCCAGGTGCGGCTGCATGCCGGGCGAGCCGAACTGCTGGCCGCCGCCCGAGCCGGGTGGTTGCTGCTCGAGCCCGAGCGGCATGTGCGAGGAGCCCGACGGCACCGTGACGCCGGACCACGAGCCGGGTGACTTCGGCTGCAAGGACGACAACGAATGACGTCCCGGCGCACGGCTCGCTCGCGCTACTGGCAGTCCGACAATCGGACAGCCGGGGCGGAGCGCGCCGTTCGCGCCGTTCGCGCCGTTCGCGACGGACGTTCCGCGACTCCGACGAGCCGGCCGCGCCGCTCGCCGGCGTCGCTGAGGGCCCGCTCGCAGCCGCTCGCGGAAGCCGCCGCCTCGAAGTCAGATCCCCACCTCGCGACGGCTTCGCCGACCCACGAGACGTTCGTTCGCTTGTCCGACGCCACCGCCATCGCCGCCGCACCGCTCGCGATGGCTTCGCCGGGGCGCCACCGACGGCGAGGGGCGGCGTTCGCGATCGCGGCGATGCTGGTTGTCCAGGCGACGTCGGTGCAACCGGCGGCGGCGCAGCCGGTGCAGACGGCGCAGCCGGTGCAGGCGGCGCCGCCGAAGGTGGTCGGGGCGTGTCCGGTGCGCGTCGAGCTCGCGGGAGATGGCGCGGCGATCGCGCAGGTCGGTGCGGAGCTGGGGGCGCTCGGCGTCGAGCTCGGTGGGCCGGTGGTCGGGTGCCGGGCGATCGGAGCGCGGGTCGAGCTCGGCGAGGGTGGTGGGATCGCGGTGGCGATCGTCGACGGGGCGCGGCGGAGCGAGGGCAGGGTGGTCGGAGATGCGGCGGTCGCGGCGGCGTGGATCGACTCGTGGCTGCGCGATGACGTCGACGGGACGGGCTGGCTCGTCGCGACGCCCCAGCCCCACCCGCGCCCTCGGGCGCCTCGAGGCGGAGGACCGCCCGGGCTCGTCGATCCGCCGGTCCGTCTGCAGCGCGGCACCGTGGTGATCGATCGCGTGGCGCTCGGCGCGGCGTACGAGCAGTCGTGGACCGACGACGGCGCGAGCGCGACCGGGTTGACGGTGGCCGCGTGCGTGCGCGCCGGCGGTGTGTGCGTCGGGCTGCGCGGGCGCCACGCCGTCGAGCAGGACCGCTCGCTCGAGACGACCGCGATGTCGCGCTCGGACACCGAGGTCCTCGCGATCGCGACGGCGTCGTTCGCCCTCGGCCGGATGGCGGTCGCGCCGGAGGTCGGGGTCGGCGTCGGGTGGCGCGACACGGCGCGCCTCGAGTGCACGCCGGCGACGCCGTCGCCGCCGCCGAACTGCGACCCGAGCGACCCGACGACGTGCGAGCCGAACGGCATGGTCCCGCCCGACGGGTCGATGCCCGGCGGCGGCGGCAAGACGCCGCCGCTGAACGGCACGCCGACGGTGTGCGAGGACACCATGAACCGGTGGTACGTCGGCGACGGTCTGCGCGCGCGGACGTTCACGCCGCGCCTCGCCGCGGGCGTGCGCGTGTCGGTGCCGCTCGCGGACCGCGTCTGGCTCGAGGGCAGCGCCGGCGCGACGCTCGCGCCGTTCGGCCACACCGAGGCGTTCGTCCCGAGCGGTGCGATCGATCCGTCGACGAACGTCACCGCCGATCAGCTCGCGCTCCCCGGCGAGCCGACGCTCGCGTTCCGCCTGTCCGTCGGGCTCCGCGTGGGGGCACGGTGAGCTCGCAGCGCGCGATGGCGACCCGGCCCGCCGGCGGTGGTGGTGGTGAGGAGAAGCCCGAGGGGAAGATCGTTCCGCTGCGCCGGCTCGACGAGCGGCGCGCGGCGATGTCGGAGATCTCCGACGAGGCGCTGCTCGCCGCGTGCGCGGTCGGCGAGTCGGCGGCGCTCGGCGCGCTGTTCGATCGCCACCACGAGGCGATCTTCCGGCTCGCGTCGCGCCTCCTGCGCACCGACCCGAGCGAGATCGACGACCTCGTGCAGACGACGTTCCTCGAGGCGTGGCGCTCGGCGAGCCGCTACAGCGGCAACGGCACGGTGCGCTCGTTCCTGTTCGGGATCGCGGCGAACACCGTGCGCCACCACGTGCGCAGCGCGCAGCGGCGCCGCACGGCGATCGCCGACTGGCGGCCGCCGTCGGGGAGCACGTCGCCCGACGACGCCGCCGTGCGCGCGCAGCAGGTGAGTCGCCTCGCGGCGGCGCTCGACGAGCTGCCGCACGACCTCCGCGTGGCGTACGTGCTGTGCGACCTCGAGGACGTCCCCGGCGTCGAGGCGGCCGAGTTGCTCGGCCTTCGCGCCGGCACGCTGTGGCGACGACTTCACGACGCGCGGCGCGCGCTCCGCGCGGCGATCGAAGGAGACCGACGATGACCGACGCCCTCCGCGACGATCAGCTGCGCGAGCTGGCGCAGGACATCCCGTGGGATCGCCCCGACGCCGCGCGCCGCGACGCGCTGCGGTCCTCGCTGCTCGTCGCCGCGGCCGACACCGCCCCGCGCCGCGTTCGCCGGTGGGGCGCGGCCGCCGTCGCCTTCGCGGCGGGCGCCCTCGCGGCCGCGGCGATCGCCGTGATCGTCGTGCGCAGCGGCGCGGGCGGCGCAGGCGTGGAGGAGCGCTCGCTCGCGATCGCCGGCGGCGCCGCGCAGATCACGACGACCGCCGCCTCGCGGATCGAGCACCGCGTCGTGGCGACGCCGACCGGCGTCGACGAGATCGTGCGCGTCCTCGACGGCACGGTGCGCCTCACGGTCGAGGACGTCCGCACCGGCGATCACGTCCGCGTTCGCACGCGCGACGCCGAGGTCGAGGGCGCCGGCGACTACGAGGTCACCGTCGCCTCCGAGTCCCTCTCCTCGGTCACCGTCCGCCACGGCACCGCCGAGATCCGCGTCGACGGCCAGCGCGCCGTCTTCCTCTCCGCCGGCCAGACCTGGCGCGCCGCCGCCATCATCATCACCGCCGACCTCCCGCTCTCCTCTCCGTCCACACCGCCCGCTGTCCGAGCCTCGGACAAGCCGGACGTCCCCCGGCCCATTCCGTCCGAACCGGGTCCGGCGCCGTCCCGGACACCGGACCCAGCCGTCCGGACGCCGGACACGGCCGCACGTACGAACGCGGCCACTCGGACGGAGGCGGCGCGCAACGACGTCGCGCGGACCGACGCCGCAGCACCGGCCGCACGTACGGAGGCGGCGCGCCACGACGTCGCACGGGCCGGCGCAGCACGGACGCCGGACGCAGCGCAGGTCGACGCAGCACGGACGCCGGACGCAGCGCGCACGGACGAGGCGGCACGGAGGACGGCTGTGGACGTCGCGCGGACCGACGAAGCGCGGACGAACGCGGAGGCGCCGGCGATCGCAGCGGGGCGTGGGGCGGCGTCTTCGGTCCTTCAGCCGAAGGGGAAGCGCGAGATCGAGCGGAGGTTCGAGGCCGGGTGGAAGTTGCTGCGCGAGGGGAAAGCGGCGGAGGCGGCGGCGGAGCTGGGGGCGGCGGCGGAGGCGAGCCCCGACGACGCGCTCGCCGTGGATGCGCGGTACTTCCAGGCGGTGGCGCTCGTGCGGGCCGGGAAGGGGCGCGAGGCGGAGACGGTGCTGGTGGCGTTCCTCGACCGCGCGGGGCTGCAGTCGCTCCGCCGCGGGCGCGCGGCCGTGCTGCTCGGGCGGCTGCTCGCCGAGCGCGGCGCTGCCGACGCCGCGCGCGCGTGGTACCGGTCCGCGGTCGACGATCCCGATGCGGGAGTCGCCGCCGCGGCGCGCGCCGGGCTGGATGCGCTGCCGCCGAGGCGCTAGGTAGCGCGCGGCCCGGCGTCGGTTACGATGAGGCATGCGCACGCCGCCGGTCGCGGTCCCCGTCCTCGGTCCCCTCGCGATGGCCGCGGGCCTGCTCGCCACCGCCGCGACCTTGCGCTGCGCGGCGCGCGACCGGCCCGCCGCGACGCAGCCCTCGACGACCGAGGACGCGCACGTCGAGATCCGCGTGAAGCTGCGCACGCACGAGTCGGCGCACATCCTCACCGCCGCGCCGGCCGTCTTCACGCACCTGCCGTGCGACGTCCCCGCCGACGACGCGCGCCGCCGCTGGCACCGCCTCTCGGTGCCCGCATCCACCGTCGACACGGTGCTCGCCGAGCTGCGCCGCGACCCCGAGGTCGCGAAGGCGTTCGCGACGCCGCGGTTCACGCTCGCGACCACCGAGGTCGTCGAGCGCGACGACGAGTCGTGCCCGATCACGACGCCGTCGTTCGAGTCGTACCAGGGCTACCTCGGCCCCGCGCCCGCGGGCATCGACGCACCGGCGGCGTGGCGGCGCGGCCACCGCGGCGCCGGCGTCTGGTTCGCCGACGTCGAGGGCGGGTGGAACCGCACGCACGAGGACCTCCCCGGCGATCGCATCGAGATGGCGCCGGGCGGGCGCCCGGTGCCGGACCGCTCGTGGGAGGCGCACGGCACGGCCGTGCTCGGCGAGGTCGTCGGCCGCGACAACGGCAAGGGCGTCGTCGGCATCGCGCCCGACGTCGAGCGCGTGTTCACGTCGTCGCTCCTGCGCGAGGACGGCGGCGTCGACGTCGCCGATGCGATCGACACCGCCGCGAACAAGCTGCGCCCCGGCGACGTCCTGCTGATCGAGCTCCAGAGCGGCGGCCCGCGCACGCGCTACATCCCCGTCGAGTACTGGGACGACGTGTTCGACGCCATCAAGGCCGCCACCGATCGCGGCGTGGTCGTCATCGAGGCCGCGGGCAACGGCTACGAGGACCTCGACCACCCCGACTACGAGGGCGCGTTCGATCGCGACGTCCGCGACTCCGGTGCGATCATGATCGGCGCGGGTGCGCCGGCGCGCGCCGGCTACGACGACCGCGCGAAGCTCGACTTCTCGAACTATGGCGCGCGCGTCGACGTGCAGGGCTGGGGGCGCAAGGTCGCGACGCTCGACTACGGCGACCTCCAGGCGTGCGACGACGAGCACGCCCGCTACAAGGACCGCGACTACACCGACGAGTTCTCCGGAACGTCGAGCGCGTCGCCGATCGTCGCGGGCGCCGCGATCATCCTGCAGGGCATCGCGAAGCAGCTGTACGACCGGCCGCTCCCGCCGGCGCAGCTGCGCCGCCTCCTGCGCGAGACCGGCACGCCGCAGACCGGCGACACGACGCGGCAGATCGGACCGCGGCCCGACCTCGCGCGTGCGATCGACGCGCTCCCGAAGCCGTAGGTGCTACGTCACGCCGCGTTCCACCACGCGGTCGGCCGGACGAGCGTGAACACGCGGAACGTGCGGAACCCGAAGGACATCGGGAGTGCGTCCACCAACCGACCGAGGAGCATCAGCCCCTCCGTGTACGCCTGCCGATCTTCCTCCGAGATTCCTCGTCTCACCCGATGCAGGAACGACCGCCGCCCCGGGACGTGTACCGCCGTCACCGTGAGCCGGCTCTGTGGCAGGCTGTCCGCATGTTCGCGCCGGATCGCTACGTGGCCGCGCTCGCGTTCGCCGCACATCACCACCGCGATCAGAGGGTGACGGGGAGCGACTTTCCCTACATCGTCCACGTCGTGTCCGTGGCGGCGGAGGTGATCGCGTCGCTGCCGACGCCGGGCATCGACGGCGAGCTCGCCGTCACGTGCGCGCTCCTGCACGACACGATCGAGGACACGGCCGCGACGTACGACGAGCTCGCGGCGCGGTTCGGCGCCGCCGTCGCCGACGGCGTGCTGGCGCTGTCGAAGTCCGCCGAGCTGCCGAAGGAGCAGCGCATGGCCGATAGCCTGCGCCGCATCCGCGCGCAGCCGCCGGCGGTGTGGGCGGTCAAGCTCGCCGATCGCATCACGAACCTCGCGCCGCCGCCGCCGCAGTGGACCGTCGAGAAGTGCCGCGCCTATCGCGAGGAGGCGATCGCGATCGCCGACGCGCTCGGCGCGGCCAGCCCGCCGCTCGAGGCGCGCATCCGCGCGCGCATCGACGCGTATCGCGCGCACTGCTGACCCGTCAGGCCTGGTACAGCCACACGCGCATGAGCGACAGCAGCTGGTCGGCGTCGACGGGCTTCGTGATGTAGTCCGACGCGCCGGCCTCGAGGCACTTCTCGCGGTCGCCCTTCATCGCCTTCGCGGTGAGCGCGATGACCGGCAGGTCGCGCCACTCCGCGCGCTCGCGGATCTTGCGCATCGCCTCGTAGCCGTCCATGTCGGGCATCATGATGTCCATCAGCACGACGTCGATGCTCGGGTTCGCCTCGAGCTTCTCGATCGCGCGGCGCCCGGTCTCGGCGTACTGGACGCGCATCTTGTGCCCCTCGAGCAGCGACGTCAGCGCGAAGATGTTGCGCAGGTCGTCGTCGACGACGAGCACGCGGCGCTCGGCGAGCTGCGGATCGGACTTCGCGATGCGGCGCAGCACCCGCTGCTTGCGCTCGGGGAGGTTCGCCTCGACGCGGTGGAGGAGGAGCGCCGTCTCGTCGAGGAGGCGCTCCATCGTCGTCACGTCCTTGACGATCACCGACTGCGCGAGCCCCTCCAGGCGGTCGCGGTCCTCGGGCGTGAGCTCGCGCCCCGTGTAGACGATCACCGGCGTGCGGCGATGGCGGTCGTCGGCGCGGAGCTTCTCGATGAGATCGAAGCCCGACACGCCGGGGAGGCGCAGGTCGAGCACGACGCAGTCGAACGCGTTGCCCGCGAGCGCCGCGAGCGCGCCGCCGGCGTCCGCGGCGCCGGCCGTCTCGACGTCGTCGCCCGCGAGCAGCTCGGTGATCGCCTGGCGCTGCACCTCGTCGTCCTCGACGACGAGCACGTGCTTCACGCGCTTGTCGACGAACGCGCGGATGTTCGCGAACCCGTCGAGCAGCCCCTCGATCGAGACCGGCTTGTGCAGGAACTCGCGCGCGCCGCACGCGAGGCTGCGCCGCTCGCCGTCGAGGCCGGAGATCACGTGCACCGGGATGTGGCGCGTCGCCGGATCGTGCTTGAGGCGATCGAGCAGCACCCAGCCGTCGAGGTCGGGCAGCCGCAGGTCGAGCGTGATCGCATCGGGCTTGACGCTGCGCGCGAGCTCGAGCGCCTGGAGGCCGCTCGTCGCGACGACGCCCTTGAAGCCCGACTGCCGCACCAGCTCGAGGAGCGTGATCGCGAACGCGACGTCGTCCTCGATGACGAGCAGCACGCGATCGCCCGGCGCCAGCGTCTCGTAGTCGTCGGGCACCGTGCGCTGCAGCGGCGAGATCGGGCCGGTGGGGGTCTGCGGCGGCGGCGCCGGCTTCTCGACGACGATGCGCAGCTCGGGGTCGGTGACCGGGCGCTGGCGCGCGCGGTACTCGGTCGGCAGGTACAGCGTGAACGTGCTGCCGACACCCGGCGTGCTCTCGACGCGGAGATCGCCGCCGAGCAGGCCCGCGATGTCGCGGCTGATCGTGAGGCCGAGGCCGGTGCCGCCGTACTTGCGGCTCGTCGAGCCGTCCGCCTGCTGGAACGCCTCGAACACGAGGCGCTGCTTCTCGGCGGGGATGCCGATGCCGGTGTCACTCACCGCGAACGCGACGACGTCGGGCGCCGCGCGGTAGATGCGCAGGCTGACGCGCCCGCGCTCGGTGAACTTCATCGCGTTCGACAACAGGTTGCGCAGCACCTGGCGCAGGCGCATGTCGTCGGTGTCGATCGTCGGCGGTAGGTCCGGCCCGGCCTCGACGTAGAACGCGAGCTTCTTCTCCTCGGCGACCTGCCGGAACGTCTGGTCGACGTAGTCGCGCAGGTTGCCGAACCGGACCTGCGCGATCTCGATCGCCATCGTGCCGGACTCGATCTTCGCGAGGTCGAGGATCTCGTTGATGAGCGTCATCAGGTCCGTGCCGGCCTGGCGGATCGTGTCGGCGTAGCGGATCTGCTTGTCGGTGAGGTTGCCCTCGGTGTTGTCGGCGAGCTGGCGCGACAGGATGAGCAGCGAGTTCAGCGGCGTGCGCAGCTCGTGCGACATGTTCGCGAGGAACTGCGACTTGTACTTCGACGTCAGCGCGAGCTGCTCCGCCTTCTCCTCGAGCTGCGCGCTCGCGAGCTCGACCTGCTTGTTCTTCTTCTCGACCTCGGCCTTCTGCTCCGTCAGCTGGATCGCCTTGTCCTCGAGCGCCTCGTTCGTCTGCTGCAGCTCCTCCTGCTGGCTGCGCAGCTCCTCGGTGAGCGACTGCGACTGGCGGAGCAGCTCGTCGGTGCGCATCGTCGCCTCGATCGTGGCGATCACGATGCCGAGCGACTCGAGCATCTGGTCGAGGAACGCGAGCTGGATGCTCGAGAACCTCTCGAACGATGCGAGCTCGATGACGCCCTTGACCTCGCCCTCGAACAGGATCGGCACCACGACGATCGCGCTCGGCGGCGCCGCGCCGAGCGACGACGTGATCTGGATGTAGTCGCTGGGGACCTTCGCGATCACGATGCGCTTGCCCTCGAGCGCCGCCTGCCCGACGAGCCCCTGGCCGAACCGGAACGTGCGCTCGAGCGACGCGCGCTCCTCGTACGCGTACGACGCGAACAGCTTGAGCAGCGGGCCGTCGTCGTCGGCCTCGGTCATGTAGAACGCGCCGTGGTGCGCGTTCACGAGCGGCGCGAGCTCGTTGAGGATCTGGCGCGCCACCGTCAGGAGGTCGCGCTGGCCCTGCAGCATGCGCGTGAACCGCGCGACGTTGGTCTTCAGCCAGTCCTGCTCCTGGTTGACCTTCGTCGTCTCCGCGAGCGTGCGGATCATCTGGTTGACGGTGTCCTTCAGCTGCGCGATCTCGCCGCGCGCGTCGACGGCGATCGAGCGCGTGAGGTCGCCCTGCGTCACGGCCGTCGCGACGTCGCGGATCGCGCGCACCTGGCCGGTCAGGTTGCCCGCGAGCTCGTTGACGTTGTTCGTGAGGTCGCGCCACACGCCCGCGGCGCCCGGCACGTCGGCCTGTCCGCCGAGGCGCCCCTCGACGCCGACGTCGCGCGCGACGTCCGTCACCTGCTCGGCGAACGTCGACAGCGTGTCGATCATCGAGTTGATCGTCTCGACGAGCGTCGCGATCTCGCCGCGCGCGGCCAGCGACAGCTCGCGCTCGAGGTCGCCGTTCGCGACCGCGGTCACGACGGTCGCGATGCCGCGCACCTGCTCGGTCAGGTTGCGCGCCATCACGTTGACGTTGTCGGTCAGCTCGCGCCACGTGCCCGACACGCCGCGCACCTCGGCCTGACCGCCGAGCATGCCGTCGATGCCGACCTCGCGGGCGACGCGCGCGACCTCGGACGCGAAGCTGCCGAGCTGATCGACCATCGTGTTGATCGTGTTCTTCAGCTGCAGCAGCTCGCCGCGCACCTCGACGGTGATCTTGCGCGTGAGGTCGCCGTTCGCGACGGCGGTCGTCACCTCGGCGATGTCGCGCACCTGGTTCGTCAGGTTCGAGGCCATCTGGTTGACGTTGTCGGTGAGCTCCTTCCACGTCCCGGCGACGCCGCGCACCGCGGCCTGCCCGCCGAGCTTGCCCTCGACGCCGACGTCCCACGCGACGCGCGTGACCTCGTCGGCGAACGAGCTCAGCGTGTCGACCATCGTGTTGATGACGTTCTTCAGGTCGAGCAGCTCGCCGCGCACCTCGACGGAGATCTTGCGCGTCATGTCGCCCCGCGCGATCGCGGTCGCGACCGCGGAGATGTCGCGCACCTGGTTCGTCAGGTTCGACGCCATCTGGTTGACGTTGTCGGTGAGCTCCTTCCACGTGCCGCGCACGCCCTCGACGGACGCCTGCCCGCCGAGGCGCCCCTCGGTGCCGACCTCGCGCGCGACGCGCGTCACCTCGGACGCGAACGCGTTGAGCTGATCGACCATCGTGTTGAGCGTCGCCTTCAGGTCGAGCATCTCGCCGCGCGCGTCGACGGAGATCGTGCGCGACAGGTCGCCCGTGGCGACGGCGCGCGCGACGTCCGCGATGTTGCGCACCTGGTTCGTCAGGTTCGACGCCATCGAGTTGACGTTGTCGGTGAGCTCCTTCCAGATGCCCGACACGTCGCGCACCTGCGCCTGTCCGCCGAGCACGCCCTCGGTACCGACCTCGCGTGCGACGCGCGTCACCTCGGAGGCGAACCGGTTGAGCGAGTCGACCATCGCGTTGATCGTGGTCTTCAGCGTGACGAGCTCGCCGCGGGCCTCGACGGTGATCTTCTTCGACAGGTCGCCGCCGGCGATCGCGGTGACGACCTCGGCGATGTTGCGCACCTGCGACGTCAGGTTCGACGCCATCGAGTTGACGTTCTGCGTGAGCTCGCGCCACACGCCCGACACGTCGGCGACCTCCGCCTGCCCGCCGAGGAGGCCCTCGGTGCCGACCTCGCGAGCGACGCGCGTCACCTCGGCCGCGAACCCCGACAGCTGCGTCACCATCGTGTTCATCGTGTTCTTCGTCGAGAGGAACTCGCCCTTCGCCTCGACGGTGATCTTCTTCGACAGGTCGCCGGAGGCGACGGCGCTCGTGACCTCGGAGATGTTGCGCACCTGCGAGGTCACGTTCGCCGCCATGAGGTTCACGGAGTCCGTGAGGTCCTTCCACACGCCCGACACGCCCTGCACGCGCGCCTGGCCGCCGAGGACGCCCTCGCCGCCGACCTCCTGCGCGAGCCGCGTGACCTCCGAGCCGAACAGCGCGAGGCGCGCGACCATGCCGTTGACGATCTTCGCGTGGCGCAGGAACTCGCCGCGCAGCGGATCGCCGCCGTTGTCGAGCTCCATCGTCGGATCGAGGTCGCCGCGCGCGACGGCGGTGATGACGCGCGCGATCTCGTTCGCGTGCCGGGTGAGGTCCTCGATGACGTCGTTCACCGACGTGACGTAGTCGCCCCACGCGCCGGTCGTGTTGAGGCGGCGCATGCGGCGCGGCAGGCCCTCCTTGCCGACGGCGGTGGACACGTCGTTCGCCTCGCTGCGGATCAGCGACACCATCTCGACGAGCTCGTTGAACGTCTCGGCGATCTGGCCGTCGGTGCCCGTCAGGTCCTCGGGCATGCGCACCGAGAAGTCGCCGCGCTTGAAGGCGCGCAGCGCGGACAGGATCGTGCGGCGGTCGAGTCCCACTGCCCCCGGCGCGTCGTGGCCGTTCTCGGCTTTGGCACTCGCCTTCCTCTTCGAGGCCGGCGTGCTCGTCGTCATGTCTCGTCGGGGCTCCCGTAGAGGGCGCGCAGGATCTTGTCCGCGCTCGCGGGTTTCACGATGTGTGCGTCGAAGCCGGCGTCGAACGCCGCGGCGCGATCGCTCGCCTGGCCGTAGCCGGTCATCGCGATCAGGCGCGGCCGGTAGTCCTGGATCTTGCCGCGGATCGCGCGCGCGACCGCGTAGCCGTCCATGTCGGGAAGGCCGATGTCGATCAGCGCGACGTCGGGGCGCTCCTTCACGATCACGTCGACGGCGGACGGGCCGTCCTCGACGACGGCGACCTCGTGGCCGCGCAGGCGCAGGAGGTCGGCGACGAGCTCGCGCAGGTCCGTCGCGTCGTCGCACACGACCGCGCGCAGCGACGGGCGCGCATCCGCGATGATGCGCGTGTCGACGCGCGCGACCGAGGCGCGCCCGGTGCCGAAGATCGCGAGCCGGATCTCGAACGTGCTGCCGCAGCGCGGGCCGTCGCTCGCCGCCGACACCGTGCCGCCGTGCATCTCGACGAGCCGCTTCACGAGGCCGAGGCCGAGGCCGAGGCCGCCGGCGCCGTCGGGGGTCGTGCGCTCCTGCACGAACATCTCGAAGATCGTCGGCAGGAGCGGCGTCGGGATGCCGCGGCCGTTGTCCGAAACCCGGATGAAGCCCTCGTCGTCGACCTGGCCGGAGTCGATCGCGATGTGGCCGCCGGCGTCGGTGTACTTCGTCGCGTTGTGGAGCAGGTTCGATACTACCTGCACCAGCCGCACGCGGTCGCCGAACACGATCGCGCGCGCCCCGTCGCCGGTGATGTCGAGCGTGTGCTTGCGCTGGTCGATCGCGGGGCGGCACGCCTGCACCGCGTCCTCGATGATCACGTCGAGCGTGACGGGCTCGCGGCGCAGCTCGAGCTTGCCCGCGTTGAGGCGCGCGATGTCGAGCAGGTCGTCGACGAGGCGCGTGATGTGGTGGACCTGCCGCTGGATGATCGCGCGGATGCGGCCGGGCACCGGTGCGTCGGGTTCGTGCTCGAGGACCTCGACGGCGGTCTGCAACGGCTGCAGCGGGTTGCGCAGCTCGTGCGACAGGATCGCGAGGAACTCGTCCTTGCGACGATCGCTCTCGGCGAGCTGATGCATCTGCCGCTCGAGCGCCTCGGCCTCCCAGCGCTCGCGCTGCGTCGCGAGCTCGCGCTCGTGCGCCTGCGCCTGCGCCTTGCGCAGCTCGTCGGCTTTTCCCTGGAGCTCGAGCGTGCGCTCCTGGAGCTGCACGAACACGCTCGCCTTCGCGCGCAGCACCTCGGGGCGGATCGGCTTCATCAGGAAGTCGAACGCGCCGAGCTCGTAGCCGCGCAGCACGGCGTCGTCCTGCCACGACAGCCCGGTGATGAAGATGATCGGCGTCGCGCGATTGCGCGCGCGGGAGCGCACGAGGCGCGCCGTCTCGAAGCCGTCCATGTTCGGCATCGCGACGTCGAGGATGATCAGCGCGAAGTCTTGCTCGAGCAGCTGCGCGAGCGCGTCGATCCCCGAGCGCGCGAGCACCATCTTGCGACCGAGCGGCTGCAGCGCCGCCTCGATCGCGACGAGGTTCGTGTGGTTGTCGTCGACCACGAGGATGTCGCGCCCGTAGGCGACTGCGGACGCGTTGTCCTCCTCGAGCTCGAACGGCAACTCAGATTCCACGATCGGTTCTCCTCGGGTGGCGACATGACATTACCGCGCCGACGAGGAACGACACTCGAGCGAATCGCCGTTTACCGCGAACGTGCGCCCGCGCGCGGTGCGCGCCATCGCACACCGTCGGTCTGCGCTCGTCGCGCACGTGTCTTCTCCGATCGCGTGTGGACGAGCGACGCGATGCCCGAGGTGCGGTGCGGTCCCGTGGTAGGTTGATCGACATGACCGATCGGTGATGTCCGATCGGTCATGGAACGATCGGTGAGCCGCGGAGCGCGCGGGGGCACCCGGAACGAGCAACCCGAACCCTTCGAGGTCACACGGGATCCTGGGTTTGCCTCCGAATGGAATTGAAAATGATTTTCAATTCCATTAGGAGTCGAAGCATGCTTCACGCAAGACGTTTCGGTGCCGCTATGCTGGTCCTGGTCGGTGCCTGCTCGGGCGGTTCCGATCCCACACCCGAGGACGTCGACGCGCCGCCGACGTCCACCTGCGATCCCGCGACGGTGCTCCCGAGCAACTACCGGCCGATCGCGACGGTGTCCGCCGGTGCTGTCACGGTGACAACAGCGTCCGGCGTCACGTCCGGGACGATCGACGCGACGGCCGGTGGGCTCGCGGGATCGCCGGACAACCCGTACATCTACGTCGACCTCGCGGCGGGGACGAAGGTCGCGCTCGACGACCTCGCCGCGCGCACGTCGACGGCGTGGGACGTCGCGCTCAAGCGGTCGAGCCTGCGCGTCAACGGCGGCGACTCGGGCACCGGTGGACGCAAGCTCGCCGTCGTGCAGGCGAACGACCTCGCATCGGTGACCGCGCCGTCGACGGGCTACACCGAGGACGACTTCACCGACGCCGACTGCATGCTCGTCGGGCTCCCCGGCGGCGAGCCCGCGTCGGCGTTCGGCGAGTGGTACGACTACGACCCGGTGATGCACACCGTCACCCCGAAGGCCGAGGTCTACGTGATCGAGCGGCCCGGCGGGACGCGCACCGCGCTGCGGCTCGTCACGTACTACGGCGACGCGACGAACCCGATGCGCGGCGCGTACTACCAGGTCGAGTGGAAGCAGCTCGCGCCATGACGACCCTCACCGCGGCGATCGCGCTGACGGCGATCGCGCTCGCCGCGCTCGAGCTCCTCCTCGGCCGCGCGGAGGGCGCGCGATGACGCTCGCGATCGCACCGACGACCGCGCTCGACCTCCTCGGCCGCGCGGAGGGCGCGCGATGACGCTCGCGATCGCGCCGACGACCGCGCTCGAGCTCCTCCTCGGCCGCGCGGAGGGCGCGCGATGACGCTCGCGATCGCACTGACGGCCGCGGCGTTCGTCGCGTTCGAGATCGCCATCGCGCAGGCGGACCCGCGTCCGGCGCTCGCCGCCGAGCGGACGTTCGGCGTCGCCGGCGGCAAGGTGCTCGTCCACTTCGCGGGGAGCGGCGCCGACGCGCCGCCGGCCGCGGACGCCGACGGCAACGGCGTGCCGGACTTCGTCGAGCAGGTCGCGGAGGAGGCGGAGCGCGCGCTGGTGCGGTTCGCCGCGCTCGGCTTCCGCGCGCCTATCGGCGACGGCACGCTCGGAGGGGACGGCCGCGTCGACATCTACCTCGCGAACCTCATCGCCGCCGACGGGAACGCGCGCAGCGACGACTGCGGCGCGGCGCGCTGCAGCGGCTTCGCCGTCGCGGAGAACGACTACGCGGGCTTCGCGTATCCGTCGGTCCGCGAGGGCATCCGCTCGGTCGTGCCGCACGAGCTGTTCCACCTCGTGCAGAATGCGTACGCGGTCGGGCGCTCGCCGGCGTGGACGGAGGGCAGCGCGGTGTGGTCCGTCGAGCAGCTGTACGGCGACGGCTGCGCCGACTTCGAGCGCTTCCTGCCCGCGTTCCTTCGCAAGACGTTCCGTCCGCTCGAGCGATCGGCCGGCGGCTTCGGCGACAACTACGCGTACGGCGCGGCGCTGTGGCCGCTGTTCCTCGAGCGGCGCTTCGGCGCCGACGCGGTCGTCGCCGCGTGGGAGCAGTCCGAGCAGCTCGAGTTCCTCGACGCGATCGGCGCCGCGCTCGCGCCGCGCGGCACGACGCTCGAGGCGGCGTTCGTCGAGTTCACGCGGTGGAATGCGTTCACGGGTGCGCGCGCGGCGGCGCACGGCTGGGACGGCGCGGCGGCGTGGAGCGAGGCGCCGCGCGAGGAGGCGCTCGGGGCGGAGGGCGGGCGCGCGTTCGTCGAGGGCTACTCGGCGCGCTACGTGCCGTTCGCGCTCGCGGCGCCGGCGCGGATCGCGCTCGCACCGGCGAAGGGCCTCCGCGTCGCGGGGTGGGTCGTCGCCGACGGCGGCGATCCGTCGACGGGCGTCGAGCTGGCGGCGGAGGAGGAGGGCGGCGCGCTCGCGGCGACGCTCGAGGCCGGGCGCTACACGCTCGTCCTGACCGGGCTGTCGCCGCGGACGATCACGACGCCGGTCGACATCGCGATCGGCCCGCCGCCGCCGCCGAAGGAGGAGGGCTGCGCCGCGACGCGCGGGTCGGGTCTCTCGACCGGCGCGCCCGGTCTGGTCGGCGCGATCGCGTTCGCCCTGCGGCGGCGCGTTCGTGTTAGGAGAGCGCGATGATGCGCGGCCTGCCTCTGTCCGTCCTGGTGCTCGGTGCGTGCGCGGGCGATCCGACCGGTGGTGATCCGCCGCCGCCGTCGCCGCCCGACGGCGCCGAGGTGTTCCGGACGAGCTGCGCCGCCTGCCACGGCCCCGACGGTGCCGGCACCGCCGACGCGCCGCAGATCCAGTCGCCCGTCGCCGGCTACGCGACGTTCGTCGTGCGCCAGGGCCGCGGCATCGAGATGGGCTACCGCACCGAGATGCCCGCGTTCGGCACCGACGCGATCTCCGACGACGAGCTCGCCGCCGCGATCGCGTTCCTCGGCGCCGCGCCGCACCCGACGACCGGCATGGACCTCTACCTGCGCTACTGCGGCAACTGCCACGGCCCGACCGCCCAGGGCGGCCGCGTCGGCGAGGGCATCGCCCGCGAGAAGCGCAGCGAGGTCTTCGAGAAGGTCCGCGAGGGCCACGGCGGCACCAACTACGGCTCCCGCAAGAAGTACATGCCGTCGTGGACGACGGCCGAGCTGTCCGACGCCGACGTCACGAGCATCGCCGCGTACCTCGCCACGCTCCCGAAGCCGCCCGACGACGACGACGACGACGACGACGACGACGACTGACGACGACTGACGCGAGGAATCTCGCGTCTTGCGCGCGGCCGGGTGCCGAAGCGCCGAAATCCGCTTGACACCGAATTGAAAATGATTTTCAATTTCACCCATGGACCGATGCAACCGACGGATGCTCGCGAGCGGGGACATCACGCTGGTGGAGCAGTGCTCGTGCGGCTCGGTGCACGTCACGATCGGCGCGGTGACGCTGCGGCTCTCCAGCGCGGCGATCCCCTCGCTGGCCTCGACGCTCGCATCGGCGGCGGCGGTGCTCACGACCGACGCGCGCCCGCAGACGGAGGAGCTCCTGTCGTGAGGCCGACTGCGTGATGACCCTCGATTCTGCTCGCCGCCCGGAATGCAGCTCGACCTGGATCTGGAACCTCCCGGCGTACGGGACGGCGAGCACCTTGTGCGCAGCGCTGGTCGCCTTCTCGGCGACCGCGCGCGCTGATTCGAACGAGACGCCGGCGCCGAAAAATGAAGGGCCTCCGCCACCCGCCGAGGCCCCGGCGCCGGCGTCTCGATCGGACTCCGAGACGCAGGGCGAGATCATCGTCGTCACCGGTACGCGGACCGAGACGCCGCGCGCGGCGTCGCCGGTGACGACCGAGGTCATCGAGCGCGAGCGGCTGCTCGAATCGGGCGTGCAGACCGCGGCCGAGGCGCTCGCGCTGCGCCCGGGCCTGTGGATCGACCGCGGCTTCGCGGGCACGCCCGGCCTCACGATGCAGGGCCTCGGCCCGCAGTACTCGCTGATCCTCGTCGACGGCGCGCGCCAGATCGGGCGCACCGACGGCGTGCTCGACCTCGACCGCTTCGGCATCGAGGACCTGGAGCAGATCGAGATCGTGCGCGGCCCGAGCTCCGTGCTGTACGGCAACGAGGCGCTCGCCGGTGTCGTCAACCTCGTGACGCGGCGCCCGCGCGACGGCGTGTCGATGGATGCGCTCGCGCGCGTCGACGGCCGGCTCGGCTACGAGGCACGCGGCCGCGCGGCGTACGGCAAGAAGGGCTACGCGGCCGCGCTGTTCGGCTCGCTGCGCGAGGCGAACCCCGTCGACGACGAGACCGACCCGCGCGGCGTCGCGACGGCATTCGACGGCTACCGCGACTGGCGCGTCACCGGGCGCGCGAACCACCGCCGCGAGGCATGGCGCGTCGACGCGGCCGCCGACTACGTGCGCCGCGACATCCGCGGCGTCAACGCGAGCGCGACCGGCGCGATCTTCGATCGCCGGAACGTCGTCGAGACGGCGCTGATGCAGGCGGGCGCGACGTGGACCGGCGAGCGCAGCGCGCTCCGCGTCGAGGCGGACGCGAGCGTGTACCGCGATCAGTTCCTGAACGACCAGCGCATGTCGAGCGCGCTCGATGCGTACGCGCTCACCGACGAGAACCTCGTCGAGACGCGCGCGCTCGCATCGCACCAGGTCCGCCGGCACCGCGTCTCCGCCGGCGGCGAGCTGCTCCGCGAGGCGCTCACCAGCGACCGCCTCGCGAACCCCGGCGACCGCACGCGCGGCGCGGTGTTCGTGCAGGACGAGTGGCGGCTCGGCGCGACGGACCAGGCGATCGTCGTGCCGGGCCTGCGCTTCGACGCCGACACGCAGTTCGGCTCGCACTGGACGCCGAGCCTCGCCGGGCGCTGGCAGCTCGGCGACCGCGCCGTCGTGCGCGCGAGCGCGGCGATGGGCTACCGCGCGCCGAGCTTCAAGGAGCTGCTGCTGCGCTTCGCGAACACCGGCGCGGGCTACATCGTCGAGGGCAACCCCGACCTCGGGCCCGAGACGTCGGTCAGCTTCCAGTCCGGCACGGAGGTGCAGGTGACGCCGTGGCTGCGCGTGTTCGGCGACGCGTACCTCAACCGCCTGCGCGGGATGATCACGACGGTGTCGCTGCCCGACGACGGCTCGGGCACCCTGCGCTTCTCGTACGACAACATCGGCCGCGCGCGCACCGCAGGCGTCGAGGCGTACGCGATGCTCGTGCGCGGCCGCGCCGGGCTCGAGCTCGGCTGGGCGGCGACGTCGACGCGCGACCTCGACCTCGGCCGCGCGCTCGAGGGCGTGCCGCAGCACCGCGTGTCGACGACGCTGCGCTGGCGCGATCGCCGCCAGGGCTTCGACGCGTTCGTCGCCGGCGTGATGACCGGCCATCGCCCGCTGTACCGCAGCCGGGACCCGCTCGACGCCACGCTCGTGCCGCGCCGCTTCGAGCTGCGCGCCCGCATCGCGAAGCGCTTCCGCGAGGGCTACGGCGGCTTCCTCGGCGCCGACAACATCCTCGGCAGCGGCGACGCGAAGCTCGATCCGATGCTGCCGCGCACGCTGTACGCCGGGATCGAGGTGCATCGATGAGGACGCTCACCTTCGCCGCCGCTGCGGCCGCGCTCGCCGCGTGCGCACCGTCGATCAAGCCCGAGCCGCCTCCCGACGGCGGCACGATCACGCCGGTGGGCAAGGTCACGACCGTCCGGAACCCGGACGGTACGTCGTCGACGCTCGTCGACGCGACCTCGATGGAGGCGTGGATCCACCTCGACTTCGCGACGGGCGCCGAGGCCGCCGAGACCGATTCGTGGGACCTGCGCTTCCAGCGCTTCCACGTCTCGACGAACGGCGGTGCGACCGGCACCGGCGGCGTGGAGGTGCTCTCGATCGCCGCCGCGTTCCCCTCGATCGTCGAGGCGCCGCCGGCGGGCTACTTCGCCGACGCCGATGTCGATGGCGACGGCAAGGTCGACTACGCGTTCGACCAGAACGGCGCCTGGTACGCCTACGACCAGACGACGCACGTGCTCACCCCGCGCGAGCTCGTGTGGATCGTGCGCACCGCCGCCGGCGCGACGGTGAAGCTCGCGATCGACGGCTACTACGACACCGCCGGCACCGGCGGCTGGATGACCTTCCACTGGATCCCTCTATGACGACACCCGACCTGTCCCAGCGCTGGCGCGCCCTCCGCGCCGACAAGCCGAACCTGCGCACGCGCGACGCCGCCGCCGAGCTCGGTGCGAGCGAGTGCGAGCTCGTCGCCACCCTCGTCGGCGACACCGCGCAACGGCTCGACGGCGACGCCGCGAGCCTGCTCCACGCCCTCGAGAGCGTCGGGCGCTGCATGGCGCTGACGCGCAACGAGAGCGCGGTCAGCGAGGTGCGCGGCCGCTACGGCGGCATCGAGCTCGGCGCGCACGCCGGCCAGGTCGTCGGCGAGCACATCGACCTGCGCGTGTTCCTCGACCACTGGCGCCAGACGTTCGCGATCGAGGAGCCGCATCCGCACAAGGACGGCGAGCGCCGCCGCAGCATCCACGTGTTCGACCGCACCGGCACCGCCGTGCACAAGGTCTACCTCGAACCCGACGGCGACGCGGCCGCGTGGGATGCGATCGTCGCCGCGCGCGTCGCCGCGACACCGGTCGTCATCGAGCCACCGCCGCGGCGCCCCCTCGAGCGCGCCGACGACACCGTCGACGTCTCCGCCCTCCACACGGCGTGGGACGCGATGCAGGACACGCACGAGTTCTTCCACCTGCTCGCCGCGCACAAGCTCGCGCGCACGCAAGCGCTGCGGCTCGCCGGCGAGTCGCGCGCGCGCCGGGTCGGCAACGACGCGCTGCGCACGCTGCTCCACCAGTCCGCGGAGCTCGGCGACAAGATCATGATCTTCGTCGGCAACCGCGGCTGCATCCAGGTGTTCTCCGGGGCCGTGAAGCGCATCGTCGCGATGGGGCCGTGGATCAACGTCCTCGATCCCGGCTTCAACCTGCACCTGCGCGAGGACCGCGTCGCGCAGACGTGGGTCGTCGCGAAGCCGACGCGCAGCGGCGTCGTGTCGTCGCTCGAGCTGTTCGACGACACCGGCGAGACGATCGCGCTCGTGTTCCGCAAGCGCGACGACCGCGACCTCGCCGAGGACCCGGCGTGGCGCGCGCGCCTCGAGGGGCTCGCATGATCCCCGACCCGCGGCGCGGGCGGTGGCTGCGCGCGTACGCGCTGCTCGCGTACGCGGCGTGCGCCGTCCTCGCGTGCACGCGCAGCTCCGGGCGCGGCAACGGCGAGCCGCGCATCGTCGCCGTCGGCGGCGCGATCACCGAGACCGTGTTCGCCCTCGGCGCCGGCGACCGCGTCGTCGCCGTCGACACGTCGAGCGTGTTCCCGAGCGCCGTCGACGCGCTGCCGAAGGTCGGCTACCAGCGCTCGCTCGCCGCCGAGACGATCCTCGCGCACGAGCCGAGCCTCGTGATCGTCTCCGACGAGGCCGGGCCGCCGTCGACGCTCGAGCAGCTGCGCGCCGCCGGCGTGCGCGTCGAGCAGATGCCGGGTGCGCGCACTCCCGACGCCGCGGTCGCGCGCATCGCCACCGTCGCGGCCGCGCTCGATCGGCCCGCCGAGCCGCTGCGGTCGCAGGTGCAGCGCGAGATCGCCGCGGCGGTCGCGCGCGTCCCGGCCGATCGCCCGCGCTGCGCGATCATCTACGCGCGCGGCGGCGGCTCGCTCAGCGTGAGCGGCGCCGGCACGCAGGGCGAGGCGATGGTCGAGCTCGCCGGCGGCAAGAACGCGCTGTCGGGCTTCACCGGCTGGAAGCCGCTGTCGGCCGAGGCGCTCGTCGCCGCCGCGCCCGACGTCCTCGTCCTCCCGACGCGCGGGCTCGCGTCGCTCGGCGGCGAGGCCGGCCTCCTCGCCACGCCGGGCGTCGCCGACACGCCCGCCGGCAAGGCGCGCCGCATCGTCACGCTCGACGACCTGCTCCTCCTCGGGTTCGGCCCGCGCCTCGGCCCCGCGATCGACGCGCTGTCCGCCGCGCTGCGGTCCGGAACGTAGGATGCGGCCGCACGCGCCCGCGGTGCTCGCGGGGCTCGCGATCGCGCTCGGCGTGGTCGCCGTGATCGCGCTCGGCACCGGCGCGGTCGGGCTGTCGCCGGGCGAGGTGATCGCCGTGCTCGCGGATCGCCTCGGCCTCGGCGACGCGCCCGCGAACCACGTCGCGATCGTGTGGTCGATCCGCCTGCCGCGCGCGCTGCTCGCGATCCTCGTCGGTGCCGCGCTCGGCACCGCGGGCGCGACGCTGCAGGGCGTCGTGCGGAACCCGCTCGCCGATCCCGCGCTCGTCGGCGTCAGCGGCGGCGCGGCGCTCGGCGCCGTCGGCGCGTTCGTCCTCGGGGCGCCGCTGCTCGCGAGTGCGTCGCTCGGGCGCTGGATCGTGCCCGGCGCCGCGTTCGCCGGGGCGCTGCTCGCCTCGCGGCTCGCGCTCCGGCTCGCGCGCGTCGGCGGCACGACGTCGGGGGCGACGCTGCTCCTCGCCGGCATCGGCATCGCGGCACTGTCGGGCGCGGGCGTGGGCATCCTCGTCTACCTCGCCGACGACGCGGCGCTGCGCTCGATCGCGTTCTGGAACCTCGGCTCGCTCGGCGGCGCGACGTGGCCGCTGCTCGCCGTCGCCGCACCCGTGATCGCGATCGGGCTCGCGCTCGTGCCGCACCTCGCCGGCCCGCTCGATCGGCTCGCGCTCGGCGAGCTCGAGGCGCGCCACGCGGGTGTCGACGTCGACCGCGTCACCCGGCGCGCGATCGCCGCGACCTCGCTCGCCGTCGGTGCGGCGGTCGCATGCTGCGGCGCGATCGGCTTCGTCGGGCTCGTCGTGCCGTACCTCGCGCGCGCCGCGCTCGGCCCCGGCCACCGCGCGCTGCTCCCGGCGAGCGCACTCGGCGGCGCGCTGCTCCTCGTCGCCGCCGACCTCGCGGCGCGCACCGTCGTCGCGCCGGCCGAGCTGCCCGTCGGGATCCTGACGGCGCTCGTCGGTGCACCCGTCCTGCTCGCCGTCGTGCGCGGCGGCCGCGCGTCGGAGCTGCTCGCGTGACCGCCGCGATCGACGCGCGCGGCGTCACGGTACGCGCCGGCCGCGCCACGCTCGTCGACGGCGTCGACCTCACCGTCGCCGCGGGCGAGCTCGTCGCGATCGTCGGCCCCAACGGCGCCGGCAAGTCGACGCTGCTCGGCGCGATCGCCGGCGATCGCGCGCTCGCCGCCGGCCGCGTCATGCTCGGCGGGCGCGACGTCCGCGACCTCTCGATCGCCGAGCTCGCGCGCCGCCGCGCCGTCCTGCGCCAGCGCACGAACCTGACGCTCGCGTTCACCGCGTGCGAGGTCGTCGAGCTCGCCGGCGTGTCGCCGCGCACCGCGCGCGAGCACCTCGCCACCGTCGAGCTCGCGGACTTCGCCGACCGCAGCTATCCGACGCTGTCGGGCGGCGAGCAGCAGCGCGTCCAGCTCGCGCGCGTGCTCGCCCAGCTCGCGCAGATGCCCCACCGCGGCGCCGCGCTGCTCCTCGACGAGCCGACGGCCGCGCTCGACCCGCGCCACCAGCAGGTCGTCCTGCGCATCGCGCGCGACGTCGCCGCCGCGGGCCGCGCCGTCGTCGCCGTGCTCCACGACCTCCCGCTCGCCGCGCGCACCTGCGATCGCGCGCTGCTCCTCGCCGCAGGCCGCACCGTCGCGCTCGGCCCCGCCGCCGACACGCTCGTCCCCGATCTCCTCGCGGAGGCCTACGGCACGCGCTTCGCCGTGATCAGCGCGGTCGCTCCGGTTTGATCGCGAGCACGACCGCCGCGATCATCCCGCCGAACGCGGCCATCATGATGTTGTTGAGGTCCGTGTCGTCGCCGCTCGTCTTCATCGCCGCCAGGAGCAGCGACAGCGCGCTCACGATCGCCGCCCAGCGCGGCATCGGCGGCTTCGCGATGAACAGGCCGGTGAGCCCGGCGGGCACGATGCACGCGGCGAGCACCGCGATACCGTGGCCGCCGTAGCTCGTGAGCTTGTACGCAAATCCCAGGATCACGCCGACGAGGGACAGGCCGGCGACCGCGAACTTCAGGTAGCGCTGCACCCGCCCAGCGTAACCTAACAGGCGGGCGTCAGATCGCGGCCGGCGAAGAACTCGTCGACGAACGCCTTCCACGAGCGCGCGTTCTCGGGCGGCCCGCACTTGAACGCCGGGGCCGACAGCTTGCCCTTCGTGAGCATCTCGTTCTGTTCGCGCCAGTAGCGGACGGCGAGCTCGGCCGCGTACTCGTGCACGCCATTGCCGTTGTTCTGTTGAAATGCGTAGTACGTGCCGGTCGCGAGCACGATCGTCGTGTTCGGCGCGAACGGCCTCAGGCACGTCATCTTCGTCCCGCACTTCGCCACGATCGCGTCGTAGTCCTTCTGGAGGTGCTTCGCCGACCAGTCGCCGCGCTCGTGGTCGTTCGTGTGGAACAGCTCGTGGAAGATCGTCTCGAACACGCCGGCCGCACTCGTGAGCAGCGTGCCCTCGACGTTGTACGCGACCATCCACTTGAGCGCGTATGCGCTCGGCGTGCGCTTGCCGACGGAGCGCACGAAGCGAAACTGCACGTCGCGCCAGCGGTACGCCGGCGCCGGGTGCTTGTCGAACAGCCTCGCGAAGAACGCGTCGGTCGCCCTCATCGCGTCGCTCACCCACTGTAGATGCGTGCGGTAGTTGTGGATCGGCAGCTCCGGCACGAGCTGGATCTTGCCGCGGTAGCCGCCGTCCATGAGCTCCTCGGGGCCGACGCCGGCGACGTTGCCGCTGTCGCGGTACAGCGCGAGCGCGAGCGTCTGGGCCTTGGGATCCGCCCGGTACGCCTCGGTGATGAGGCACTCGATGTCGGCACACGCCTTCTTCACCATCGGGAACAGCGCCTGTGCCTCGGCGAACGTGATCGACACCTTGGGCTTCGCCGGTGTCGGTGTCGCCTTCGCGTCGGGGGCGGCGGAGCTATCGGGCGCGAAGCAGGCGGCGAGCACGGCGACGAGGAGGAGCGATCGCATGTTCTGTCGTGGTGACACGTCGGCGCGGTATAGCTTGCATTCCTCGCCGCGCCTCCATGAGTTGCAGGCGGTTGCGGAGGTAGGAGGTCTGCGCCGATGCGGCTTTTCGTCGCCCCGGGCTGCGCGCTAGCGTACGCGCATGAACAAGCTGCTCTGGTTGGCACTCGCCGCGTCGGCGTGCTCGTCGAAGAGCGAACCGACGCCGCGCAAGGACGATCCACAACCTCCCGCCGCGGGCTCGGGCTCGACGGCCAAGCCGGAGGACCCGAAGCCGCCGCAGCAGCAGGGCGCGCGCAAGCACGATCAGATCGCGCGCCCCGAGCTCAACCGCTGGGCCGTGCGGCGGAACCTGCCCGTGTACTGGATCGCCGACAAGAACAACAACGCGGCGCTCGATCCCGACGAGGTCGCCACGCTCCTGTTCTATCCGACCGCGCCGAAGTGGGTCGAGGGCGGCGCCTTCACGCGCGACTTCGAGCTCGTCTACGACGACATCGTCAACGCCTCGAAGGCCGCGCTCGTCGATCCGTCGTCGCCCGACGCGGAGCGCCGGAAGCTCGTCGGCGAGGACCTCGACCAGGGCCGCGCGACGCTGGTCCTGTCCGACCTCGCGAAGCTGTCGCCCACCGACAAGGAGTTCGTCGGCCACATGCTCAAGGTCGCCGCGCTCACCGACGCCCTGTTCGACAAGATGACCGGCGCGACCGCGTTCGCGCCGCAGGTGGCGAAGGACCCGGCGAGCGCGTCGCTGTTCCGGCGCAACCGCTCGCCGCGCTGCGTGGCTCCCGCGACGGAGAAGAACCCGGCGTGCAGCGCGCTCGAGAAGCCGTGCGAGGCCGGCGCCGCGAAGACGAACCCGCGCTGCGCTCCCGACGGGTCGCCGCGCCTGGTGTTCGACCTCTACCCCGACGCGATGCAGCTCGATCCGAAGTTCTGCCAGATGCTCGAGAAGCGCCCCGACAGCAAGGCGCTCCTCGATCCGTTCACCGTCGTGCGCGGCCAGACCGGCAAGCTGACTGCCGTGCCGTATCACGTCGAGTACAAGGAGCAGTCCGAGGCGATCGCGAAGGAGCTCGAGGCCGCGGCTGCGAGCATCACGGATCCGGAGGAGAAGCCGCTCGTCGCGTACCTCACCGCGGCCGCGGCGGGCTGGCGCACGAGCAAGTGGGAGCCCGCCGACGAGGCGTGGTCCAGGATGACCGTCGACAACTCGAAGTGGTACGTGCGGTCGGCGCCCGACGAGGTGTACTGGGAGCCGTGCTCGCAGAAGGCAGGCGTGCACCTCACGCTCGCGCGCATCGATCAGGGCTCGAAGGCGTGGCAAGAGAAGCTCGTCCCCGTGCAGCAGGACATGGAGGCCGCGATCGCCGAGAAGTCGGGCGCGCCGTACAAGGCGCGCAAGGTCACGTTCCACCTGCCGGACTTCATCGAGATCGTCGTCAACGCGGGGCAGGACCGCGAGGCGCTGTCGATCACGATCGGCCAGAGCCTCCCGAACTGGGGCCCCGTCGCGAACGAGGGCCGCGGCCGCACCGTCGCGATGACGAACCTGTACACGGATCCCGACAGCCGCGCGCAGCGCCGCACGCAGGCGGAGAGCCTGCTCGACGCGGCGAGCATGAAGAACTACGGCGACAACCCGCAGCCGGGCCTGCTCTCCACCATCCTGCACGAGGCCACGCACAACCTGGGGCCGGCGCACGAGTACGCCGTCGGCGGCAAGCGCGCTCCCGAGATCTTCGGAGGCCCGCTCGCGTCGATCATGGAGGAGCTGAAGGCGCAGACGGGAGCGCTGTTCCTCGTCGAGCTGCTCCGGCAGAAGGGCATCCTCACCGACGAGCTCGCGCTGCAGAGCTACGTGGACTCGATCGTGTGGGCGATGGGGCACACGTCGCGCGGCATGTACGAATCCGACGGCAAGCCGCGCACGTACTCGCAGCTCGCGGCGATCCAGCTCGGCTTCCTGCGCGATCGCGGCGCGCTCGTGTGGGACGACAAGGCGACCGCCGCGAACGGCAAGGACAAGGGCGCCTACACGATCGTCACGGCGAAGCTCGTGCCCGTGATCGACGAGATGATGAAGCACGTCGGCGGGATCAAGGCGCGCGGCGACAAGGCGGCCGCCGAGGAGCTGGTGAAGAAGTACGTCGACTCGAGCGCGTCGGTGCCGCACGAGATCATCAGGGAGCGCTTCCTGCGCTTCCCGAAGCAGAGCTTCGTGTACTCGATCGTGCTGTAATCCCAGGATGGGAGTGCGGCGCGCGCAACCGTGGCCGATCCGGGTCGCGCACCTCGTCAATATCGTCGCCTTCGTGATGATGATGACGAGCGGACTCCAGATCTTGCGCGCGTATCCGTATTTCGGGCCGCAGGGCGAGACGTGGACGTGGGTGCCGCTGCAGGGCTGGGACTCGCCGGAGTGGCTGCGCAGCGGCGGCTGGCTCGCCGGCGCGCGCCATCTCCACTTCGCGTGGATGTGGGTGTTCATGGCGAACGGCGCGTTCTACGTCGGCTACCTCGTGAAGAGCGGCGAGCTCCGGCGCCGCATGTTCTGGCCGCCGCGCGACACCCGACCGGCGGTGCGCCAGCTGCTCCGCTACCTCAAGATCCGCAAGGACTCCGAGCCGGTGAACCTGTACAACGGCCTCCAGCGCGCGGCGTACACGGGAGCGATCGCGCTCGGCCTCCTCGAGGTGCTGTCGGGACTCGCGATCTGGAAGCCGGTGACGCTGCACCGCATCTGCTGGCTGATGGGCGGCTACGACAGTGCGCGCGTGATCCACTTCCTCGCGCTGCTCGGCCTCATGCTGTTCGTCGTCGTGCACGTCGTCCTGGTCGCGGTGCACTGGCGGCAGGCGCCTCACATCGTGACAGGGGGCCCGAAGGAGACGACGAAAGAGACGAAGGAGACGACGAAGGAGACGATGAACGAGACACCGCAGGAGGAGACGAAGCCATGAGACGCCGCGACGCCTTCCGGCTCATCGCGGGGCTGCCGCTCGTCGCGTGCGACACGACGCGGCCGAACCGCGGGCCCCTGCACTTCGTCGAGCGCGCGAACAAGCGGATCGAGTCGATCCTGCTGAGCGACTACGAGCCCGAGGCGGGCGCGATCACGCCGCCGATGGCGTTCCCCTCGTACCACGTCGCGCCGGCGGTGCCGATCATGCCGAAGGACTGGAGCCTGCAGGTGGGCGGCATGGTCTCGCGCCCGCTCAAGCTGTCGATGGAAGAGATCATGAAGCTGCCGTCGAAGACGCTCCGCATCCAGCACTTCTGCGTCGAGGGCTGGAGCGCGACGGCGGAGTGGACGGGCGTGCCGCTGTCGGCGATCGCCGAGCGCGCGGGAGCGCAGGACGTCGACTACGTCGAGTTCCGCTCGTTCGACGTGCCGCGCAACTCGACGCGCGGTTACTGGTCGAGCTGGGATCGCGACAGCGCGATGCACCCGCAGACGATCCTCGCGTACGGCATGAACGGGAAGCTCCTGCACCCGATGTACGGCGCGCCGCTGCGCCTCTACGGCGCGGTCAAGCTCGGCTACAAGTACGTGAAGTACCTGACCGAGATCAACTTCCTCGAGAGCGAGACGGGCGGCTACTGGGAGGACGCCGGCTACGAGTGGTTCGCGGGTGTGTGATGGAGGTGCTGTTCGTCCCCGATGACTTCCGCGCGTTCATGAAGCGCGTCGTCGCGATCCTCGACGCCCCGTCGCCGGATCGCTTCCTCGACGCCGAGGATGCGCTGCGGGACGAGGTCGGGTACGGCGGGCGCGTCGACGGCGCGCACACCTTCGCGTTCACCTACATCACGCGCGACGGCCGCCACCGGTGGACGATCACGCTCGAGGAGGCGGCGATCCGCGAGATCGCCGACGGGCTGATGATCGAGGTGACGGGCGAGAAGCACGACCTCGTGCGCGGCGCGCGCCGTGCGACGTCGGGCGATCCGCTGCTGATCTGGGGCGAGTACGGCGACGACGCGCTGCGCCCGCGCGACGACGAGCAGGTGTACGCGGCGCTCGACTCGCTGCATGCGTCGGCGCTCGACCAGCCGCGCATGCTGCGGATGTGGTCGGCCGCCGACGATCAGCTCGTCGCCGTCGTGTGCGGCGATCGCTGCGCGCTGTACGTGATCGAGTCGGCCGAGGGCTACGCGACGTCGACGGGCGACGCGGCGCAGCGCGAGTCGTTCGAGGCGCACGACCACGACGGCCGCCCGCTCGCCGTCCCGCACGCGGACTGCGTGCCGTGGGACGTCGCGCGCGCCGCGCTGATGTGGTTCCTCCACCACGGCGACCTCGGCGACGTCGTCGTCGAGGGCCGCCTCCCGACGGCGCTGCTCATGCTCGGCGAGACCGATCGCAAGGCGATCCTCGCCCACCGCGAGGAGCCGCCGCGCGAGCTCGCGCACTCGAGCCTGCCGCGCATGCTCGCGCCGATCCCCGAGCTCATCGAGGCGGCCGAGTCGACGCAGCCCGTCGACATGCCGCCCGACGTCGCGCGCCCGCTGCGCGCCGAGGAGCTGTCCGCGTGGGCGCGCCGCCTGCTCGAGCTGCTCGACAAGCGCGAGCTGATCGAGCTGCGCACCGCGAACCTCGACGAGCTCGCGTACCAGCTGGGAGGGCTCCTGCAGGCGCACGGCGTGGAGGCGCAGCACTCGATCGACACCGCCGAGTGGCTCGCGAACGAGATCGGCGCGGTGCGCGGCGTCGCGAAGCTGTTCGCGACGGGCGGCGACCTGCAGATCGCGCTGCGGCGCTCGCGCGACGTCTAGCTACGGCGCCGGGCCCGAAGCCGGGCCCGAAGCCGGGCCCGAAGCCGGGATCGGCGTGCCGCGCGTCGTGACGAGCGGGATCACGCCGGCCCAGTGGGGCAGGGCCTGCTTCGGTGGATCGTCGGGGAGCGGCGGGCCGCTGCGGACCTTCGCGGAGGCCTCGGCGACGGGGAACGCCAGGACGAGCGTCGCGTCGAGCTCGGCGCGGTTCGCCCCGCGGCACTCGGCGGAGCGGTTCGGCACCATCTTGTCGATCAGCGCGTCGAGGGCGCGGCGTTTCTCGGCGTCGTCGGTGACGCGCGCCGGGCGACCGAACAGCACGACCGAGCGGTAGTTCATCGAGTGGTGGAACGCCGTGCGCGACAGGACGAGCCCGTCGACGAGCGTGACGGCGACGCACGCCTCGTGGCCCTCCGACAGCGTGCGCAGCATGCCGTTCGCGGCCGAGCCGTGCACGTACACCTTGTCCGCGATCCGGACGAAGGCGGTGGGGATGACCATCGGGCCGGTGCGGCCGGTGAAGCCGACGTGGCAGACGAGCGCCTCGTCGAGGATCGCCTCGACGACGGTGAGGTCGTGGCTGCCGCGCGAGGGCTTGCGGTGGAGCCGCGTGCGATCGGTGAGCAACGGCGCGTCGGGCATGCCGTCACCATGCGCGATCGACGGACCAGGAAATAGGTCCATTCGTGAGATGCTTCCTGGTCCATGTGGACGTTCGACGATCGCGGCCGCGGCGCCGGTGCGAAGGCGCTGTTCGCGCGGGTCGCGCGCGCCGTCACGGAGGACATCCGGCGCGGCACGCTGCGCGCGGGCGACCGGCTGCCGAGCACGCGCGCGCTCGCCGAGGAGCTCGGCGTCAACCGCAACACCGTCGTCGCGGCGTACGACGAGCTGCTCGCGCAGGGCTGGATCACGTCGCGCGGCGCGCGCGGCACGTTCGTCGCCGGCGAGCTGCCGGATCGCCCGCTGCGGCGGGTCGCGGCGACGGCGCCGCGCGGGATCGCGAAGCGGCCGGGCTACGCGTTCGAGCCGGTCGGTCAGGTGCTGAACGCGACGAGCCTCCTCCCCGACGACGTCCGCTTCACGATCTCGGCCGGCGTCCCCGATCCGCGCGTGTTCCCGCGCGTCGCGATGGCCCGCGCGTACCGGCGCGCGCTGCGCTCCCCCGCGTCGACGGGCGCGCTGTCCTACGGCGATCCGCGCGGCACGCCACGGCTGCGCGCCGCGATCGCCGCGATGCTGCGCTCGGCGCGCGGCATCCCGGCGGGGCCGGAGAACATCCTCGTCACGCGAGGCAGCCAGCTCGCACTCGATCTCGCGGCGCGGGCGCTGCTGCGCCCCGGCGACGTCGCCGCCGTCGAGTGCCTCGGCTATCGCCCGGCGTGGCGCGCGTTCGAGCAGGCGGGTGCGCGGCTCGCGCCGATCCCGCTCGACGACGCCGGCCTCGTCGTGGAGGCGCTCGCCGGTCCTGGTGTCCGGGGCGCGCGCTGCGTGTACGCGACGCCGCACCACCAGTACCCGACGACGGTGCTGCTGTCGCCGGCGCGCCGCCTCGCGCTCGCCGAGCTCGCGCGCCGGGAGCGCTTCGCGATCCTCGAGGACGACTACGACCACGAGTTCCACTACGACGGCCGCCCGGTCGCGCCGCTCGCGAGCGCCGACGTGCACGGCAACGTGATCTACCTCGGTAGCTTCTCGAAGATCCTCGCGCCCGGCCTGCGCCTCGGGTACCTCGCGGCGCCCGAGCCGCTCGTCGACACGCTCGCGGGGCTGCGCGACGCGATCGATCGCATGGGCGATCACGTCCTCGAACACGCGGTCGCCGAGCTGATCGAGGAGGGCGAGCTCGAGCGCCACGTCCAGCTCGCGCGGCGCGCGTACGGCGCGCGCCGCGCCGCGTTCGCCGACCTGCTCGCGAAGGAGCTGCGCGGCGCGCTGACGGTCGCGCTGCCCGCCGGCGGCATCACGCTGTGGGCGCGCGCCGACGACGGCGTGAAGCTCGATGCCTGGCAGCGCCGCGCCCGCGCGCTCGGCGTCGCCTTCGCCACCGCGAAGGAGCTCGCCGTCGACGGCAAGCCGCGTCCCTACCTCCGCCTCGCGTTCGCGCGCTACGACGAGGCGGAGCTCGCCGAGGCCGTGCGCCTCATGCGCCGCGCGCTGTGAGCACGATCGGCGTCGCACGACGGTGCCGCCGAGGAGCTCGCACGCCGAGCAGACACGCGCGGCCGCCGGCGATTGCCTGCAAGACGCGCGGCGGGTCGCGCGTCGATCGTGCTAACCAGGCGCATGGCCCTGCCCGCGACGATGCGGCGCTTCGAGATCTCGCTCGCCGACGCCGATCGCAACGTGTACGAGACGCTCGACCTGCGCGTGGCGCAGCACCCGTCGGAGAGCGAGCGCTACCTCGTGGCCCGCGTCGTCGCGCGCGCGCTCGAGCACGGCGAGGGGCTCGACTTCTCCAGGGGTGGCGTCTCCGACGACGAGGAGCCCGCGCTCGTGCAGCGCGATCTGCGCGGCGACTGGGTCGCGTGGATCGAGATCGGCGCGCCGTCGCCGGATCGCCTGCACAAGGCGGCGAAGCTCGCGCCGCGCGTGGTGGTGTACGCGTGGAAGAACCCCGACGAGCTCGCCGCGGCGATCCGCGAGCGCCGCGTGCACCGCCTCGAGGACATCGAGCTGTTCGCGCTCGATCCCGCGTTCCTCGACGCCGTCGCCGCGACGCTCGACCGCGTCAACAAGTGGGACCTCGCAGTGACGGGCGGCACCGTGTACCTGACGCTCGCCTCCGGCGCCGTCCACGAGACCGCGCCGCGCCGCGTGACGATCGCCTGACGCGCGCGTGCCTAGCCGGCGGCGATCTGGCGGGGCGGCGGGAACGGCGGGCGCGGGTGCACGAGGTACGCGCGCACCGACGGACGCGCGATCGTCTCGGCGACGAACGCGGCGACCGGCGCGGGCAACGCAGACCCGGTGCGCTCGAGGCGGAGCAGCGTGTAGGCGAGGTCGGCGTGCGCCATGCAGAACGGTAGCTGCTCGCCGGCGAACCGCTCCGCGAGGGCGAGGAGCTCGCGCGTGTCGCGCTCGGCGCTGCGCGACAGCGGCGGCTGCGGCGCCGGCGGCGGATAGACGCACATCCAGAACGAGCGCTCCGAGCGCAGGTCGATCACGTCGAAGCGCACGAACGACATGATCTGGCGCGCGCGCGCCCGCAGCGCCGGATCCGCCGGCAGCACGCGCGGGTGGCCGGGCGCCGGGAACGTCTCCTCGAGGTACTCGATGATCGCCATCGACTCGGTGAGCCACAGGTCGCGGTGCTGGAGCGCCGGGACGCGCGGGATGCCGGTGCGCGCGGTCAGCGACGCGGGCACGCCGCCCTCGCCGCGCAGGAGGCCCCGCGCCGTCGAGAACTCGAGGCCCTTCTCGTGGAGCGCGACCATCACGGACGCGTCGAACTGGTTGACGAAGTAGCCGTCGACGTAGAGCGTCAAGAGGCTCACTCGGTGGCGCCGATCAGCTCGCGCGCCGCGGCGAGCAAGTTGATGTCGGTCGTGCCGGCGCCGAGCTCGAGCAGCTTCGCGTCGCGCGCGAGCTTCTCGAGGCCGAGCTCCTCCATGTAGCCGTAGCCGCCGTGGATCTGGATCGCGGTCATCGCCGCGTCGACGGCGAGCTGCGCGCTCATCGCCTTGGACGCGTTGATGAACGGCATGTCGCGCACGCCGTGCTGCTGCATCCACGCGAGGCGGTACACGACGTTCTCGACGGTGCGCAGCTTGAGGAACAGGTCGGTGATCTTGAGCTGCACGGCCTGGAACTCGCCGATCGCGCGCCCGAACTGCTTGCGCTCGCGCACGTACGCGAGGCTCGCGTCGTAGCAGCGCTCGATGATGCCCCACGCCATCGCCGGCACGCCGGAGCGCTCGTTGCCGAGGCTGTCCTTCGTGTCGGTGCGCCCGCCGCGGCCCTTCTCGACGCCGCCGAGCAGGTGCTCGACCCCGAGGCGCACGCCGTCGAAGAACACCTCGCTCGTCGGCGAGTCGCGCATGCCCATCTTCTTGAACGGCGGCCCGACGGTGACGCCCGGCAGGCCGCGCTCGACGATGAACGTCGACACGCCGCGCCCGGCCTCGGGCTCGCCGCGGTCGACCTTCGCGTACACGAGGAAGACGTCGGCGCCGGGGCCGTTCGTGATGAACGTCTTCGAGCCGTTCAGGACGTAGCTCGCGCCGTCGGGCGTCGCCGTCGTGCGCATCGCGCCGAACGCGTCGGAGCCGGCGCCCGGCTCGGTCAGGCACCACGAGCCGATCAGGTCGAGCGTCGCGAGCGGCAGCCCCCAGCGCTCGATCTGATCGGGCGTGCCCTTCGCGACGATCGCGCCGCCGACGAGCCCCATCGACACGCCGAAGCCCATCGCGAAGCCGGGCGACACGCGCGACAGCTCCTTGACGACGACGTGCATCATCATCGGCGAGGCCGACGCCGCCGACATCATCTTGTCGGGATCCGAGGCCTCTCCGGAGCGCAGCTTCGCGAGGCGCTTGCGGACGGCGCCGCCGAGCATCGCGTCGAAGCCGAACTGCTTCGCCATCTTCTTCATCAGCTCGAACGGCATCTCGGTGCCCGCCTCGAGCGCCGGGATCTTCGGGGCGAGCGCCGCCTGGCACCACTGCCGCACGACGCTGCCCACCATCTGCGTCTGCTCGTCGAGCTTGAACATCCCGCTACCTTAGCAAGCCGCGAAAGGCGATAGAGTTCGCCCATGCTCGATGAGTCGATCAACCAGTGGCTGGCCGCGCTGCTCGGCCGGCACGGCGCCGTGGCCGGTACGGTGCACGTCGTCCGCGGCGACATGCTGTGGATCGCCGGGGCGGTCAACATCCCGCCGAAGGTGCAGGAGGTGACGGCGCGCATCCCGCAGGGCAAGGGCATGGCCGGCATCGCGTGGGAGCGCGACCGGCCGATCCAGACCTGTAACCTCAAGGACGACGCGAGCGGCAACGTCCGCCCGGGGGCCAAGGCGGTCGACGGTCGGGCCGCCGTCGCCATCCCGGTCCACGCCGCCGACGGGGCCGTGCGAGCGGTGGTCGGACTGGCCTGGCTGGACGAGCGCGAGCTCCCCGACGCCGAGGTTGCGGCGATCGCCGCCGACGCTGCGTCGCTCGCCTAGGGCTTCTCCTCCGGGGCGCCCCGTCGACAACCGCGGGATAGCCTGATACCTGATCTCCATGGCCGAACACGCTGGGCCCGACAAGCCGACCCGCTTCCAGACCCATCCGAGCAACTACCGGCACTGGAAGCTGACGACGTCGGGTGACGTCGCGACGCTCGTCATGGCGGTCGACGCCGATCACCCGCACCGGCCCGGCTACGAGCTCAAGCTCAACTCGTACGATCTCTCGGTCGACATCGAGCTCGCCGACGCGATCCAGCGCCTCCGCTTCGAGCACCCCGAGGTCAAGGCGCTCGTCGTCACGGCCGAGCTCGACCGGGTGTTCTGCTCGGGCGCGAACATCTACATGCTCGGCGCGTCGACGCACTCGTTCAAGGTGAACTTCTGCAAGTTCACGAACGAGACCCGCCTCTACCTCGAGGACGCCGCGGCGAATTCGGGGCTCGCGTCGCTCGCCGCGTGCAAGGGCACCACGGCGGGCGGCGGCTACGAGCTCGCGCTCGCGTGCGACGAGGTCATGCTCGTCGACGACGGCAACTCCGCCGTGTCGTTCCCGGAGACGCCGCTCCTCGCCGTGTTGCCGGGGACCGGCGGCCTCACGCGCCTCGTCGACAAGCGCCGCGTGCGCCGCGACCGCGCCGACGTGTTCTGCACGACGGCGGAGGGCATCAAGGGCAAGCGCGCGAAGGAGTGGGGCCTCGTCGATCACGTCGTCGCGCGCAGCGCGTGGGACAAGTCCGTCGGCGAGCGCGCCGCGGCCCTCGCGGCCAAGCAGACGGGCGCGCGCGGCCCGGCGTTCACGCTCGGCCCGATCGAGCCGAGCGTCACGGACGCGAAGATCGTGTACCGCCACGTCGAGCTGACGATCGATCGCGCGGCGCGCACGGCGAACCTGACGGTCCGCGGGCCGGACGCTGCGGAGGACATCGAGAAGGTGGCGGCGAGCGGGGCCGAGCCCTGGGCGCTGCGCGCGTTCCGCGAGCTCGACGACGCGCTGCTGCGCCTGCGCTTCGACCTCACCGACGTCGGCATGGTCACGGTGCGCACCGAGGGTGCGCCGGGCCTCGTCGCCGACGCGGACCGCCAGCTCGCCGAGGCGACGAGCGGGTTCGCGCGCGAGGTGCGCCTGCTCCAGCGCCGCGTGCTGCGCCGCTTCGACAACACGGCGAAGAGCTTCTTCGCCGTCGCCGATGCGCCGCGCTCGTGCTTCGAGGGCGTGCTGCTCGAGCTCGCGCTCGGCGCGGATCGCTTCTACATGCTCGCCGACGGCGACGAGCAGATCGGCGTGCGCACGTCGGTGGCGAACCAGGGATTCATGACCACGTGGAACGGCCTGTCGCGCCTCGCGGCGCGCTTCTACGGCGACGACGCGCAGCCGGCGAAGGTGCTCGCGGCCGGCGCCGAGGGCCCGATCCCGTCGGAGGACGCGCTCGCGCTCGGCATCGCCACGATCGCCGCCGACGACATCGACTTCGCCGACGAGCTGCGCATCGCCGTCGAGGAGCGCGCGTCGCTGTCGCCCGATGCCCTCACCGGCATGGAGGCGTCGCTGCGCGTCGTCGGCCCCGAGACGCTCGAGACGAAGATCTTCGGGCGCCTGTCGGCGTGGCAGAACTGGATCTTCACGCGCGCCAACTCCACGGGCGAGCACGGCGCGCTCACCCTGTACGGCCAGCCGGAACGCCCGCAGTTCCAGTGGAAGCGGACCTAGCCCCGAGGAGAAGCACGATGTCGACGGTGCTCAGCGACGAGAAGATCCCGAACAACGTGAACCTGTCGGGCGACAAGCGCCTGCAGCGCGCGCTCGAGGCGTGGCAGCCGCAGTTCATCGACTGGTGGAAACAGATGGGCCCGGTCGGGTGGCAGGAGCGCGACATCTACCTGCGCACCGCCGTCTCCGTCGAGACCGAGGGCTGGGCGCACTTCAACTACGTGCGCATGCCCGACTATCGGTGGGGCATCTTCCTCGAGCCGAAGCAGGAGGGCCGCACGCATGGCTTCGGCGACTTCCACGGCCAGCCGGTGTGGGACGAGGTCCCGGGCGAGTTCCGCAACATGCTGCGCCGCCTCGTCGTCACGCAGGGCGACACCGAGCCGGCGAGCGTCGAGCAGCAGCGCGACCTCGGCGCGACGGCGCCGTCGCTGTACGACCTGCGCAACCTGTTCCAGGTCAACGTCGAGGAGGGCCGTCACCTGTGGGCGATGGTGTACCTCCTCCACACGTATTTCGGCCGCGACGGGCGCGAGGAGGCCGAGGAGCTGCTCGCGCGGCGCTCCGGCGATGCCGACAAGCCGCGCATCCTCGGCGCGTTCAACGAGCCGACGTCGCACTGGCTGTCGTTCTTCATGTTCACGATGTTCACGGACCGCGACGGCAAGTACCAGCTGTCCGCGCTCGCCGAGAGCGGCTTCGATCCGCTCGCGCGCACGTGCCGCTTCATGCTGACCGAGGAGGCGCACCACATGTTCGTCGGCGAGACGGGCGTGCAGCGCGTCGTGAAGCGCGCGTGCGAGCTGATGAAGCAGGATCCCAACGGGGATCCGCGCGCGCTCGGCGGCGTCGACCTCCCGACGATCCAGAAGTACCTCCACCTCTGGTACTCGCTGTCGCTCGACCTGTTCGGCGGCGAGGTGTCGTCGAACGCGGCCGACGCGTTCGCGGCCGGCCTCAAGGGACGCTACAAGGAGGACCGCTACGACGAGCACAAGCTCGTCGGGTCGCACTTCGCGATGGACGTCCTCGAGAACGGCGCCGTCGTCCACAAGGACATCCCGATGCGCAACGCCCTCAACGAGGTCCTGCGCACCGAGTACATCAAGGACTGCCAGCGCGGCGTGGATCGCTGGAACAAGACGATCAAGGACGAGGGCATCTCGTTCGAGCTGAAGCTCTCGTCGCCGAAGTTCCACCGCCAGATCGGCATGTGGTCCGGCCACCACTTCACGCCCGACGGCCAGATGATCGACGCCGCGACCTGGAGCGAGAAGCGCCACGCCTGGCTGCCCAGCGCCGAGGACGAGATCTACATCAAGTCGCTCATGCACCCGGTCTACGAGCCCGGCAAGATGGCGAGCTGGATCGCGCCCCCGATCAAGGGCATCAACGGCCTCCCCGGCGACTTCGTCTACGTCCGCCTGTAGCGGCGGTACGACGTCACTTCCAGACGCGGACGGTCATGTCCATCGAGCGTGTGACGATCGCGCCGTCGCGCTTGAAGGCGACGCCGGTCAGCGGGCGCGCGTGGCCCTTCAGCGTCTTCACGTTCTGCGCGTCGTCGATGAGCGCGAGCTCGTCGGCCTGCGTGGCCGCGGCGATCGTCTTGCCGTCGCCGGAGAAGGCGAGGGCGTTGATCGAGTCGGAGACCTTCGCGCGGCGGAGCTCCTTGCCGGAGCCCGGCTCGACGACGACCACGGTGCCGTCGCCGTAGCCGACGGCGAGCGCCTTGCCGTCGCCGGTCAGCGCGAGCGCGTGGCACTCGCCCTTGCCGGGCACGTACGCGGCGGCGGGCTTCTTCGTCTTGACGTTCCAGCTCGTGACCTCGCCGTTGGAGTTGCAGCTGAGGAGGAGCTTGCCGTCGGCCGACACGGCGACGGCGAACACGTTGTACTTGCCCTCGAGCTTCACCAGCTCCTTGCCGCCCGTGTCGAACACCTTCACCGACTGATCCACCGACGCGGTCGCGAACGTCTTGCCGTCGGGGAAGAACGCGATGCCGTTGATGCGCCCGCCGTGGCCCTTCGCGGTGAACAGGTCCTTCTTCGCGCCGGCGTCCCACAGCGACAGCTGGCCGTACATCGTGCCGATCGCGACGGTCTTGCCGTCGGGCGCGACCGCGACGGCCTTCACGGCGCCGTCGTCCGACTCGCGTGTCGGCCCGGGAGCGGTGCCGTTCCACACGACGACGGTGCCGTCGTCCCCGCCCGACGCGACGACGTCGCCGGCGACGGCGACCGCGGCCACGTCCCGCTTGTGGGCCTTCATGGCGGTGGAGTCGGCACCCGCGGCGGCGGGGAGGAGGAGGAGGAGGAGGGAGAGCGAACGAGCTGCGAGCATGGATGCTAGAGACGCTTCCGCCGCGATGTGACCGCGATATCGTCCCGGGATGCCCCCCGTGATCACGGCACTCTATGGAGCGCTCAACGCGATCTTCAACATCTTCCTGGCCAACGAGGTGTCGCGGCAGCGAGGCAAGTCGAAGGTGTCCATCGGCGAGGGCAGCGACCCGGCGATGCTCGTCGCGATCCGCGCGCACGGCAACAACGCCGAGTTCGTGCCGCTCGCGATCGTGATGATGCTGCTGTGCGAGCTGTGCGGCGGCAACAGGGCCGTCCTGCACATCTTCGGCGGCCTGCTCCTGTTCGCGCGCGTCGCGCACTGGGTCGGCCTGCCGCGCAAGGCGCCGAACCCGTTCCGCTTCAGCGGCGTCGCCCTCACGTGGGGGATGATCGCCGGCGCCTCGGGCTACGCGCTGTACCTGCGCTTCACGATCTGATCACGGGCAGACACCACCCGGGCCCTTGAAGTCGTACGGGAACTTGTACTTCCCGTGCACCAGCTCGCGCATCACGGCGCAGCTCGCGAGGCCGTGCTCGACGAACCAGCCGTCGAGGAACTCGACGAGGTCGATGCCGGGGCGGCCGCGCGCCGCCGCCGGGCGCGGGATGTAGTCGAAGAAGACTTTCCCCGTCTCCTCGACCGAGCCGTCGACGCTGTCCTCACCCGCCGGATCGGTGGTGTCGAACATCAGCTCGGCCACCATCCACTCGCTGATGTTCTGCGACATGCCGCCCGCCATCGACGCCGCGTGCACGCGGTTCTCGAGCTCGACCCACCACCCGCCGCCGGCCGAGTAGTCGATGTAGTAGGGCACGTTGCGGATCGCGAGCGCGACCCACGTCGCGCTGCCCTCGCCCCATGCGAGCCGCGGGTCCGCCGGGCTGCCGTCGTGCGCACCGCCCGGGTTGTCGCTCGCCGAGTACTCGTCCTGCATGTAGTGCCCGAGCTCGTGGAGCGCGACCACGTCGTCGTAGCCGTCGTCGCCGTCCAGGTGCAGCGAGTTATCGGCACCCTGATAATAGGACCCCGTCCGGGCGCCGAGCTGCCAGTACATGTAGACGGGCACGAGCGTCGCGACGCCGCGTGCCTTCAGCCAGTCCATCGCCGTGACCGCGTTGTCGAGCACGTTCCACGCCGCGCCGTTCGTCGCCGACGCCTTCACGAGCAGGTCCTGCGGCGCGGTCGCCCCCGCCGCGAACGGCGCGCCTCCGAACGCGTGCAGGTAGCCCTGCGCATCGCGCACGCGCGCGGGGCGGGCGGTCGCGCGCGACCGGCTGTACATGACGACGCGGACCTGCGCACCCGCGGGCGCGTCGTAGTGCATCACGTACGTCCCGTCGTCGGCCGCGGACACCGTCGCGAGCGTGGCATCGGCGCCGTCGAGCAGCGCGACCATGCCGCCGCGCGCCGGCACCGGCTCGGGCGGCCCGAGCACGCCGGGCTCGAGCTTGCGGTCCTCCCAGCGGATCGTGCCCGCGACGCGGAGCTTGCCGACGCTCGCCGGGGCGACGCACGCGTAGCCGACCGCGTCGTCGGTGTACGCGCACGTCTTGCCGGCGGCCGCGCAGTCGCCGATCGCCACGCCGCCGTCGCAGCGCGTGAGCGTGTCGCCGTCGCAGCGCCCGAGCGGGCCGACGCCGGCGCACACCTCGATGCCGACGCACGACGCCGCGCCCGTCGCCGCGGTGATGCACGCCCCGGTGCACGCCTCGGTCTGCACGGCACCGTCCACGCAGCGCACCAGGTCGGTCGCGCTCGTGCACGTGCCCTCGGCCGGGACGCCGGCGCACGCGTCCGCGGGCGGGGCATCGGGCGACGTGTCGTCCCCACCGCCGTCGTCATCGCCGCCGCCGGGGGCCTTCTGCGCGCTGCAGGCGGCCCCACCGGTCAGGAGCAGGGCCAGGATCGCGAGCCTCACGGCCGCACCTCCATCGCGAGCTCGCCGTCCGCGGTGCGGTAGCTGCGCGTGCGCGGCGGCGGCTCCGGCGTGCCGAGCGTGACCTCGGCCGTCCGGCTCATCGCGATGCCCTCGACGGGCACGCGCGCGACCACGGTCAGCTGTCCGGCGCGCGGTCCGGCTGTTTGCACCGTGACGACGATGGTCCGGCTCGCGCCGGACGCCGTCGCCCCGAACGCCGCGCGCTCGGCGCCGCGCACCGTGGCGCCCGGCGGCAGCACCAGCCCCAGCTCGAGCGCCGCGACGTCCCTGCTCGGCGTCGCGCGCACCGTGACGGCGTACGCGTCGCCGCCCACCGGGCGTGCGTCGAGCACCACCGCGACCGGCGCCTCCGGCTTGCACGACGCCGCCGCGGGCGCCGTCTCGGCGTGAACGATCAGCTCCTCGTCCCGCGCGGCGCCCTGACAGGCGCACAGCGCGAGCACGGCCCAAAGTGCCCTCATGGCGGGCACGCTACCCGCACGCCCGCGCGGCCGCCCAGCGCGCGCGGCTAACAGAGCGTTACTGACGTGAGGTCAACAACGCACAGATGTCATTGACCCGGAGTCAGTACGGCTACTTCTTGCGCGCCAACAGGTCGCCGAGCGTCCCCAGCTTCGCGGGAGCGGCGTGCGCGCGGCCCGCCTCGGCGACGTCCTCGGCGGTGCCGTCCTTCGACGCGGACATCGACAGCGCCAGGCGGCGCTTGTCGTGGTCGATCGACAGCACGACCGCCTCGACGTCCTGGCCGACCTGCACCACCTCCTTCGGGTGGTTGATGCGCCGGTTCGCGCCGAGCTCGCTGATGTGCACGAGGCCCTCGACCGCCGGGGCGATCTCGACGAACGCGCCGAACGGCTGCAGCCGCGTGACCTTGCCCTTCACGCGCATCCCCTCGGCGAGCTTCGCCGTCGCGTCGCGCCACGGGTCGCTCGCGAGCGCCTTCAGCGACAGGCTGATGCGCTGCACCTGCTTGCCCTTCTCGACGTTGGTCTCGACCTTCAGCACGGCGACGTCGAGCTCCTGGCCGAGCGCGAGCACGTCCTCGGGGCGCTCGACGCGCGAGTACCCGAGCTCGGACACGTGCAGCATGCCCTCGATGCCGCCCAGGTCGACGAACGCGCCGAACGGCTTGAACCCGACGACCTTGCCGCGCAGCACGGCGCCCGGCTCGAGCTTCTTGCGCGTCTCGGTCGCGAGCTTCTCCTTCTCCTCCTCGACGAGCGCGCGCCGCGACAGCACGAGGTTGCGCGGCTCGTAGCGCGTGATCTTGAACGTCAGCTTCTGGCCCAGGTAGTCCTCGAGCTTCTCGACGAACCGCGCGTCGATCTGCGACGCCGGGCAGAAGCCGCGCACGCCCGCGACGTCGACGGACACGCCGCCCTTCACGACCTCGGTCACGGTGCCCTCGACGGGGATGCCGAGCTCCTGCGCCTGCTGCAGCTCGGCGCGGACCTCGGGGCCCTTGCCGCCGAGCTTGACGCGCAGCTGCAGGACGCCGCCGGCATCGGCGACGACGCGCGCCTCGATCGTGTCGCCGACCTTCACGAGCAGCTTGCCCTCGCCGTCGCTCACCTGCGAGCGGTCGAGCACGCCCTCGGCCTTCCCTCCCGCATCGACGAACACCGCGTCCTTGCCGAGCGAGATGACCTTGCCCTTGATGATGTCGCCCACGCGCGGCCGCCTGGCCTTGGGTGCGCTGGCCTCGGAAGCCGCGAACATCGCGGCGAAGTCGTCCTCGTCGGTCATGGAGGGCGGACCCTACCGCAAGACCCTTCGTTTACAAACCGGCCCCGTGGCGCAACCCACCGGCGCGCCGCGTGCCGTCGCGAGCTCCTCGTGTGCCCCGCCAAACCCCGAGCCGGCGCCACGACGACGCGTGCGCCGACGGGACCGAGTGGGCGATCCGGTAGCGCGATCAGTTGGGCGCGGCGGCGTGCGCCGTCTCGGGCGCCTTCGGCTTCGGCGGCGTGGGCTGCGCGGCCGCCGCCGGCGTCGCGAACAGCGTCTTCGCGTTGAGGTGGCCGACCTTGCGCATCGCCCAGTCCCACACGCGCGTCGGGGCGACGGCGCGGAACAGCAGCACCATGTTCGTGCTGCGCGGCGCGACGTAGCGAGCCGAGGGGCGGCGCGCCTGGACCGCGCGGGCGATCGCCTTCGCGATGACGATCGGGTTCGACGCGAAGCGGTCCGCCGCCTTCGACATCTCCTCGTACTTCGCGAACGCGGCGCCGTAGACGCCGCTGCGCATCGCATCGAGGCCCGACACGGCCGTCGCCTCGAAGTTCGTGCGGATCACGCCCGGCTCGATGAGCGCGACGTCGATGCCGAACGGCTTCAGCTCGTAGCGGAGCGCGTCGGACAGCGACTCGACCGCGTACTTCGTCGAGTTGTACACGCCGAAGAACGGCAGCGTGATGCGCCCGCCGGCGCTCGACACGTTGATGATGCGGCCGGCGCGGCGCTCGACCATCCTCGGCAGGAACGCGCGCGTCACGTTCATGAGGCCGAAGACGTTCGTCTCGTACTGGCGGCGCATCTCGGCGTCGCTGATCTCCGACGTCGGACCGAGGACGCCGAAGCCGGCGTTGTTGACGAGCACGTCGGGGCCGCGGTGCGCCGTGAGCTTGTCGACCTCGGCGACCGCGCTCGCGATCGACGCCGCCGACGTCACGTCGAGCGCGACGGTGTCGAGCTTGTGGCCGGCGGCCTCCGCCTTGAGCTTCGCGAGCTCGGGGAGCTTGCGGCCCGACGCGATGACGTGGTGGCCGAGCCTGGCGAGGTGGAGCGCGGTCTCGCGGCCGATACCCGCCGTCGCGCCGGTGATGAAGACGATCTTGGAAGTGTTCGACATGGTAGGGCTCCTCAGAGTGCTAGGAATGAATGTTCATTCCGGTTGAACTGCGAAAAAAGACGAGGGGATAGCCTCGTCAGGAACGATCGGTCAGCTACGTACGGCTTCCCAGACGCACTGCTCGGCGAGCTTCCAGTCCGCCTCGGTGAGGGAGATGCCCTCGTCGAGGCAGTTGCGCATGGCGCCGACGAACGCGCCCATCACGAGACCCATGAGCAGGCGGGGCGGTCCGAGCTTGAGCTCGCCGCGCGCCTGCGCGCCCGTGACGACGGAGACGAACAGCTGCACCATGCGGTGCTCGACCGCGCGGCTCTCGGCGTCGAGGTAGCGCGCGTGGTGGTGGAGCTCGAGGAAGCTGAACGCGTCGAGGTTGTCGGTCGCGAACCGCGCCATGCGCATCCACAGGACGCGGAACTGCTCCCTCGTCGTGGCCGTGCTCGGAAAGCCGTCGAGGACGACGTTCGCGAAGCGCAGCTTCTGCTCGCGGTAGATGACGTTGACGAGCGCTTCCTTCGACTCGAAGTAACGGTAGATCGTGCCCGCGCCGACCCCGGCGCGCTCCGCGATCTCCGGCACCGCGGTGCCGAAGAAGCCGCGCTCGACGAACAGCTCGAGCGCCGCTCCGAGGATGGCCTCGCGCTTGTCCGTCCCCGGGACGCGCCTGCTGAGGGTCGCTGGGTTCGTCATCGGGGTGAGGAATGAATATTCATTCCGCCCCGGCCTCGCAAGCGAAATCGCGCGACTATCGCATAAGTCGCTGGACTGGCTCGCGAAGTTTCGGAAGCTCCAGGACCGCCTTCGCGAAGGCGTTGGAGGACAGCTCCATGACCGCCCACAGCGGCCAGTGATCCGAGACGTACCCGGCGCGGCCGACCGCGAACCCCTTCGTCACGATGCCGCGCGTGTACAGCCCGTCGAGCTTCATGCCGAACAGCTCGTGCGTGGGCCCGCTGCCGCGGACCGGCGTGTCGAAGCCGTACGCGCGCACGAGCTTCTCGAGGCTCCCCGCCTGCGCGCCGCCCGCCGGCAGCGGGAACAGGTGCGCCTCCCACTGGAACGGCCCGGTGTTGAAGTCGCCGGCGATGATGACCGGCGTCTTGCGGGCGCGCGCGTGCTCGAGCACCGGCCGCAGCTGCACGCGCCGCTGCTTCATGTCGAGCCGGTTGTCGAGGTGCACCGAGTAGAACGTCACGGGCGTGCCGGCGACGTCGATCGTCGCGACCAGCGCCACGCAGCGGCGCGCGTTGATGTGCACGTCCATGTACGGCAGCTCGATCACCTGCGACGACAGGATCGGCGCGCGCGACAGGATCGCGACGCCGTGCGAGTGGCGGCCGGCGAGGTGACCGGGCGCGTAGATCGCGTAGTAGCCGAGCGCCATGCCGATGCCGCACGCCGAGCTGCACGGCACCGGCGCGGTGTCGTCGCGCACGACCTCCTGCAGCGCGATCACGTCGACGTCGCGCAGCATCGGGTCCTTCTTGATGCCGGCGACGAGGTGCTCGGCCGTCTCCATGTGCGTGTTGAACGTGACGACGCGCATGCGCCGCGGCAGCTGCTGCGGCGTCGCGGATACCGGCGCGATCGACTCGACGCGGAGGTCCTTCGGGATCCCGTGCGCACAGCCGGTGGCCAGCGCAGCGACGACGACGAGCGTTCGGTGCATGGCGACGGACCACCTTTGCACGCGGCCCGGCGGCCGGCTCCACGCGAGTTGCGGGCACGGGTTCCCACCGCGCGCCGCTCGCGTGTCGACGTGTGCATGTGTGACCGCAACGCGCTCGTCCCCGCGCTCGTCGTCGCGCTCGCGGCGTGCGGGAGCTCGCCACCCGTGACGCCCGACGGCGCCGTGCTCGACGCGCACGTGCCCGACGGCCGCGCCGATGCGCCCCTCGACGCGCCCGAGAAGCCGCCGCTCGACTTCACGTGCCGGAACCAGCCGCCGCCCGCGACGGCGCCCGATCCGCTCCTCGTCGGTGGCAAGCTGTTCGCGATCGAGCACTACCAGGTCGCGGCGCTCGCCGGCGCGACGGTCGTGCTGCGGCGGCGGGCGAACGACGCGCCGATCGCGCAGGCGCAGACCGCCGCCGACGGTGCGTTCGAGATGTCCGTCGCGAGCGGCGGCGCGCCCGTCGACGGCTACTTCACGATCGACGCGCCCGGCTTCGCGCCGAGCCGCATCGACCCGGGCGATCCGCTGTTCGACGGCGAGGGCCCGCTGCTCGCCGTCGCGACCGGCGACGAGATGGCGCGCTGGTACGCCGACGCGGGCCTGCCGGCGACCGGCACGGGCGCGATCCTCACGGCCACCGTCGACTGCGCGAACGACGCCGGTCGCGGCGCGACGCTGGCGCTCGCACCGCCGGCGGCGCTCGCGTACTACGACGACGTCGCGCAGCGCTGGGACCCGGCGCTCGCCGCGTCGGAGAACGGCTTCGCGCTCGTCGCGCGCACCGCGACGTCGTTCACCGCGACGACGTCGATCGAGGCGACGACCTACCCCGCGCGCACGGTCGCGGCGCCGGCGGGGACGCTATCGATCACGCGCCTCACGCCGCGCGCGCGGTGACGGCGGCGGCGCCGTGCCGGCGGCGCGTGCGGCGGCGAGCTCGGCGCGGCGCTTCTTCGCGGCGCGCTTCTTCGCCTCGGCGAGGCGGAGCTTGCGGGCGGCGCGCAGGCGCGGCGACTCGGGCTTGCTGTTGTTCTGCCGCAGCTCGGCGGCGGCGCGCGCCGGCGACATCGCCCAGCTGCACACCGGGCACGTCGCGGGATCGTGGCCCTTCGCGGTGCACACCGTGCGGCCGAAGTGGATGAGCTGGAGGTGGAGCCGATTCCACGTCTCGCGCGGGAACAGGCGCTGCAGATCGCGCTCGACCTGCTCGACGTTGCGCGCGTGCGAGAGCCGCCACCGCCCGGCGAGCCGGTGGATGTGCGTGTCGACGGGAAACGACGGCTCGTCGAACGCCTGCGCGAACACGACGCTCGCCGTCTTGTGCCCGACGCCGGGGAGCTGCTCGAGCGCCGCGAGGTCGTGCGGCACCTGGCCGCCGTGGCGCTCGACGAGGACCTTGCTCATCGCGCGGATGTTGCGCGCCTTCGCCGGCGCGAGCCCGCACGGCTTGATGAGCTTCTTCAGCGCGCCGAGGTGCATGCCCATCATCGTCGGCGCATCGGGCGCGACGGCGAACAGCCCCGGCGTGATCTGGTTGACGCGCGCATCGGTGCACTGCGCCGACAGGATCGTCGCGACGAGGAGCTGATACGGCGTCGTGTGGTCGAGGAACGGCTTGATGTCGGGGATGTGCTCGTCGAGGATGTGCTGGATCCGCACCGCACGCGCGGCGCGCTCCGTCGGGGCTTCGGCGGTCATGGTGACTCCGCATCGTCGTCGCGCGACGCGACGGGCTTCGGTGGACGCTTGTTCGAGGTCAGCGCCTGCAGCAGCTGGCGCGCCTCGGCGCTGCTCGGCTCGACGCGCACGGCCTCCTTCGCGCGCTCGATCGCCTCGGTGCGCTTGCCGTCGAGCGCGAGCCAGCGCGCCTCCTCGACGAACGCGCGGGCGCGCGCCGGCTCGAGCGTCTGCGCCGTGCGCAGCTCGGCGATGCCGTCGGCGGCGCGCCTGGTCGCGATCAGCACGCGGCCGAGCTGGTAGTGGCCGAGCGCGTCGTCGGGCGCGAGGTCGATCAGCTTGCGGTACGCGCGCTCGGCCTGTCCGTGGTCGCCGAGCCGGCGCTGCGAGGAGCCCCAGAAGCGGTAGTAGTCGTACGCCACCGTCGAGGCGCGATCGACGACGAGCCACAGGAGCAGCGCGCACACGTGCGCGAGCGGCGCCGCGCTCGACATCCCGGTGCCGCGCCACCACACCGCGACGGCGATCGCGGCGAGGATCGCGCAGCTCGCGAGCGCGACCGCGAGCCCGTGCTCGAAGCGCGACAGGATCCCGACGGCGATCGCGGCGGCGACCGCGGCGATCCACGCCACGCCGCCGCGCCGCCCGGCGAGGCGCTGCACGAGCTGCATCGCGGCCTTCTCGGTGCGCGCGAGCGCGATCCACACGCGGTCGGGCACGACGAGGACGTACAGGCCGAGCATCAGCACGGCGAACAGGCCGATCTCGAGGTCGGCGACGAGGATCCCCGCGTGGAACAGGATGCCGAGCGGCGCGGCGACGCGCCACGCGGGCCGGAGCCACACCGTCGCGGCGAGGACGAGCTCGACGACGAGCACGAGGACCGCGACCACCTTCAGGCCGACGGTGCTGTCGACGAGCGAGCGCAGGGACCCGCCGAGCTGCGCCCCGAGCGTGCGCCCGTCGAGCCACAGCGGATCCATCTTCGAGATCGCGGCCCACAGGTACATGATGCCGAGCTGCACGAGCAGCAGGCGCACCGCCCACGAGCGCACCGGCGTCGACGGCTCCGCGCGGGCGGGCCGCGCCCACGGCACGAAGCTCGCGATGCCGAGGAGGAGCGCGACGAGGTAGTGGTGCTGGTACGAGTCGAGGTGGCTGCCGAAGTACAGCCACGCGTAGATCGCGGCCGACACGGGGACGATCACGCGCGTCGCGACGCCGAGCGCGGCGAGCACGAACAGGTACGCGAGCAGCAGCTGCCCGACCTCGTAGCCGGTGCGCCCGGGCGCCGCGCCGTCGAGGAACGGCAGGTGCGCGACGTTGAAGTCACCGGCGCCGTAGCGCGGCGCGTGGCGGATCTGGAGGAGCGCGTCGATCGCGAGCAGCGCGAACATCACGACGCGCGCCGTCGCGAGCTTGGCCCACGCGACCTCGAAGCCGAACCAGAACGCCGGTGCGCGCACCGGCGCGACGCGCGCGCTGCGCTTGCTCTTCTTCGGCGCCGCGTCGACGGGCGTCGCGGGCTCGACCGCCGGCGTCGCCGGCCGCGGCCTCGGCTTGCTACTGCGCTGCTTCTTCTTCGCCATGCGCGCTCACAGGTACGGGACGGTGCACATGTTGAAGCCGCCGTAGTGCTCGGTCGTGTCGTCGAGGTACTTGCAGGTGAGATCGAAGGTGATGTCGGTGTGCGGGTACTTCGCGCACAGGTGCTCGCCCATGCGCTCGATGACGTGGAAGCGGCCGCGCTTCGCGAGCGTCACCCACGCCTCGTGGAACTCGGTGTACGGATCGAGCGGCGCGCCGTTCTTCGTGACCTTCGCATCGCACTTCGCCATGCGCATCGGCGAGAACATGCGCCACGCGTAGCGCTCGTCGTGCGGATCGCGGTGCGCCGGCATGTAGTAGTGGATCGGCAGCGCGAGCCCACCGACGACGACGAGCAGGATCACCCGGCCGTGCCACGAGCTCGCGAGCGCGCGGACGTGCGCGACGGGGCCCAGCTCGAGCAGCCGTTGCAGCACCCTGTTCACGCGCCGGAGCATGACGCAGCGGGCGTCACAGCGGAAGGGCAGCCTGCGCCGGCGCGACGGTGGGCCGCGGCGGCGGGTGGTACGTCAGGTCGTCGCCGATGCGCGCGCCCTGCGGGATCGGCTCGCGGCGCACGACCTCGCCGGCCTCGAGCGACGCGACGGCGTGACCGTCGACGTAGAGCACGGCGTTGCCGAGCAGCGCCGGGACGCGCGGCCCGGGCGTGAGCACGCCGACGAGGTTGAGCGGATCCGTCGCGGCCACGCGGCACGCGTCGGGGGCGGCGCCGGGGTTGCGCGCGGCGCGCAGCTCGTCGAGCGCCTCCGGCAGCGCGAACTGCTCTCCGACGAAGCCGTTCACGAACCGGCCGCCGCGGATCTCGCCGCGCGCCTCGAGCCGGCGCAGCGCGACGAGCAGATCGCGCCACGGCGGCAGGCTGGTCTCGCGCGCGAGCAGGTCGCGGAACACGACGCCGTAGCGCTGCAGCAGCTGGCGCGCCGACGCCTCGGCGTCGATCTCCTGCGGCGACGCGGCCGGCAGGAGGGACCAGCGCCCCGCCGCCGTCGGCAGCGAGCGCAGCGCGTGCCCGGGCCGCGAGCGATCCGCGTTGCGCGCCTTCTTGATGGCCTCCTGCCAGGAGCGCACCGGCTGGGCGCGCCCGCTGTTGTCGTTCGCGCCCTCGGTCGGGATGCCGAGCGGCCACGAGCGCCGGTTCGCGTCGAAGTGGCTCTTGACCTCGCCGCGCCGCCGGTCGACGAGCACGCGCAGGCTCGCGAAGCCGTCGGCCGTTGCGAGCCCGGCGCCGACGAGCTCCCACAGCGCGTCCTCGATCTCGCCGGGCGCGAGCCCGAGCGCGGCGACGATGTCGGTGAGGAACGACGCGCCCACCTTCTCGAGGTGCTCGCGGACGGCGGTGGCGGTCGGGTTCGCGAGCTGCGCCTCCGCCTGCGCACACGCCGCCGCGGCGCGCAGCCACGGCAGGTCGCGGCGCAGCATCAGCGCGAGCGGCGCGGATCGCGACGGCGCCGAGCGCGTCTTCGGCGCGACGGGCGCGGCGGGCGTGGTGTCGACGGGGACCGCCGGTGCGGGTGCGGGCCGCGCGCGCGCCGGTGCGGCGAGCGGGATGGCGCGCTGTCCGCGCGGGCGCGGGGCAGGGGGCTCGTGGGCATCCTCGCCGGTGTGGCCGCGGTAGCCGAGGTCGGCCTCGGCCTCGAGCTGCGCCCGGCGATCGTCGTCGCACGCATCCAGCTCGGCGAACGCCCGCGCGGCCTCGTCGAGCTCCGGATCCGGCGCGGCCTGATCTCGGCGGAGCATCGCGGTCCTGGTCACCAGCGACGTGACGACGCTGCCGACCTTCGCGGGCACGCTCCGCGGGATCGCGGCCGCGGCCGCCTTCGCGATGTCCTCGCGGCTCGCGCCCGCCACGCGCGCCGCCTCCGCGCCCGCCTCCGCGAGGTCGTACGGATCCGCGAACAGGTCTCGCGAGGCCGTGCGCCGCGCCGGCGCCGGCTTGCCCTTGGCCTTCGCGCGCGGTGCTTCCTCGGCGGCGGGAGCCTCCTCGGCCTCGGGCTCCGCGACCTTGCGCGGGCTCAGCCGGCACCACGCGATCTGGCCGGCGAGGCACATCTGATCGAGCCAGCTCGGGTCGTAGCCGTGCAGGCGCGCGGGCAGCACCTCGCGCTCCCACGCGCCGGCGGCCGTCTCGAAGCCCTGCAGCTGCTCGACGACGCGCGCGAGCCCGTCGGCGGCGATCAGCTGCGTGTGCCGCGCGACCCGCTGCCAGCGCAGCAGGAACCGCACGAGCGCCGCCGCGCTGACCGGCTCGATCTCGCGCCGCAGCCGGGCGAGCGTGAGGCGGTGGATGCGCGCGAGCACGCGCCGGTTGCACCACTCGATGTCGTGCAGGAGCTCGCCGTCGTCCGACGCCGCGAGCGCCTCCTTCGTCGTCGTCGGGCCGGCGATCGGCGCGCGCATCGAGAACCAGCCGCGCAGGATCGCGCCGTCGGCCTCGAGCGCGAGCAGCGCGGTCACGACGTCGAGCGGCGGCAGACCGAGCTCGGCGGCGAGCGCCCGCGCGCTCACCGGTCCGCGGTGATCGAGGTGCGCGCCGACGATCTTCAGCACCGCCGTCTCGCGCTCCGGTCGCGCCGCCCACGACGGCGTCGCGATCATCGGCTCGCACGCGACGTCCTCTCCGAGCACCGCGCGCACCGCGCCGATGCGCTCCGTCGCGACCCACGCGACGTGCTCGCCCCACGTCACGCGGCACGCGCGGCCGGTCGCGGCGAGCCCGTCGAACCAGACTTCAACTTCGCGATCCCATACAACACCGAGCGCCGCCGGCACGAGCCACAGGGCCAGCAGCGCGTCGTGCAATTCGTCCGCGTTCCGGACGACGGGCGCGACCTCCTCGGCGGCCGCCGCGATCGCGGCCTCGTCGAGCGTGCCGACGTCGTCGTCGCGGCTGATCATCGTCGCCGGCAACCCGCGCCGCAGCGCCACCGCGCGCGTCCGGCGCTCCTCGAGCGGCGCGTCGTCGAGGAACGCGTACGGGTTCGCGTTGATGAGCTCGTGCGACAGCGGGCTCGGCTCGACCGTGTCCTTCGCGATCACCTGGATCTCGCCGCGCTCGAGCCGCTCGAGCAGCCCGGTCAGCCCCTCGAGGTCCATCGCCTCGACGAGGCAGTCGCGGATCGTCTCGAAGACGAGCGGGTGATCGGGGACCTCGCGCCGCCCCGGGTTCCCCGGCGTCGAGCCGGGCAGGTTCTCCGGGCACGCCTGCGCGGCCGGAAACACGACCGACAGCGCGTCGGCGACGCGCATCTTGATGAGGTGCGGCGGCACCTTCTTGCCGTTGCGGCGGCGCAGCACCGTCAGCGCGCGCGTGACGTTCCAGCGCCAGCGGATCTCGAACATCGGGCGGTCGAGCAGCGCCTGCACGAGCGTGTCCTCGGCGCCGCGCGACGGCACGAACCCGAACACGGTCTCGAGCGGGAAGCTGTGCGGCTGCCCGAGCGAGATCACGATGCCGTCGTCGGTCGCCGCCGCCTGGAGCTCGAAGTCGAACGACACGCAGAACTTCTTGCGCAGCGCGAGGCCCCACGCGCGGTTGACGCGCCCGCCGAGCGGCGAGTGCAAGACGAGCTGCATGCCGCCCGCCTCGTCGAAGAACCGCTCCGCGACGAGCAGGTCCTTGCGGGGCAGGGCGCCGAGCGCGTTGCGCCCCGCCGCGAGGTACGCGACGAGCTGCTGCGCCGCGCGCATCGGCATGCTCGCCTCGGCCGCGAGCCACGCCGCGATGCCGTCGAGGTCGGTCTCCTCGGTGCACGTCGCCAGGCGCGCGTCGATCTCGCCGCGCAGCGCGCTCACCTCGTCGGACAGCTCGCGCGTACGCGCCGGGCCCTCGCCCACCCAGAACGGGATCGTGGGCGGCTGGCCCTTCGCATCCTCGACGAGCACGCGCCCGGCCTCGACGCGGCGGATCCGCCACGCCGTGTTGCCGAGCTGGAAGATGTCGCCGGCGGAGCTCTCGATCGCGAAGTCCTCGTCGATCGTCCCGACCTGCGTCTCCTCGGGCCACTGCACGACGGTGTAGTTGTTGTTGTCGGGGATCGCGCCGCCCGACGTGATCGCGGCGAGCCGGGCGCCGCGCCGCGCGCGCAGCATCCCGCCGACGCGATCGCGGTGCACGTGCGCGCCCATGCGCCCGCGCCGGTCCGACACGCCCTCGGCGAGCATCGCGAGCACCTGCTCGAGCTTGTCCTCGGCGAGCTCGGCGTACGGCGCCGCGCCGCGGATCATCGCGGCGAGCTCGATCTCGGGGAGGTCCTCCGCTGCCGTCGCCGCGACGATCTGCTGCGCGAGGATGTCGAGCGGCGCCTCGCGCAGGCAGATCTCGTCGAGGTTGCCGTGCCGCACCCCGCGCACGAGCGCCGCGCACTCGACGAGCTGGTCGCGCGTGAGCGCGAACATGCGCCCCTTCGGCGTCGCGCCGAGCGAGTGGCCCGAGCGACCGACCCGCTGCAGCAGCGTCGCGATCGAGCGCGGCGACCCGAGCTGCACGACGAGGTCGACGGCGCCGACGTCGATGCCGAGCTCGAGCGACGCCGTCGCGACCGCGCACTTGACCTGCCCGTACTTCAGCTTCTGCTCGGCGGCGAGGCGCAGTGCGCGCGACATCGAGCCGTGGTGCGCGACGACGTGCTCCTCGCCGAGCCGCTGCTCGAGCGCCGCCGCCGCTCGCTCGACGAGCCGCCGCGTGTTCACGAACACGATCGTCGAGCGGTGCTGCGTGACGAGCTCCGCGATGCGGTCGTACACGCGCCCGAACTGCTCGTTCGACGCGACCGCCGACAGCTCGTCGTCGGTGATCTCGATCGCGAGGTCGAGCTCGCGCCGGTGCCCCGCATCGACCACGTGCGGCAGCGGCCGCCGCATCCCGACGAGCAAGCGCGCGATCCGCTCGATCGGTCGCTGCGTCGCCGACAGCCCGACGCGCACCGGGCGCGTGCCGGTCGACTGTGCGACGAGCCGGTCGAGCCGCTCGAGCGAGATCGCGAGGTGCGCGCCGCGCTTGTCGCCGGCGATCGCGTGGATCTCGTCGACGATCACCGTGCGCAGCCCCGCGAGCGACGCGCGCCCGCTCGCGCTCGTGAGCAGGATGAACAGCGACTCCGGCGTCGTCACGAGGATGTGCGGAGGCTTTTTCGCCAGCTTCGCGCGCTCGCTCGCCGGCGTGTCGCCGGTGCGCACCGCGACGCGGACCTCGGGCAGCTTCTCGCCGCGCGCGGCCGCGTACACCTCGAGCTCGCGCAGCGGCGCCTCGAGGTTGCGCTGCACGTCGTTCGACAGCGCCTTCAGCGGCGACACGTACAGGATCGCGGTGCCGTCGGGCAGCGGGCCCTCGAGGCCGCGCCGCACGAGCTCGTCGAGGCACGCGAGGAACGCCGCGAGCGTCTTGCCCGACCCCGTCGGCGCCGCGACGAGCACGTCCTCGCGCGCGGCGATGCGCGGCCACCCGGCGCGCTGGGGCTCCGTCGGCGCGCCGAACCGCTCGCGGAACCAGCCGGCGACGAGCGGATGAAACGCGTCCACGACGTCGGCCATGGTGGGCCGCCTAGCCTACCGCAGCTCGCCCGCGCCGGCTGGCGCGAGGAGATCTCTTCAGTCGCGCATGTCCTTCGGCGGACACGTCTGCCGGCAGCTCGTCCGGCCGGACGCGGCGCAGATCTCCGCCGGCGTCAGCGCGCGCGCGAACACGTGCACGTTGTCGAGCGCGCCTGCGAGATGTTCGGACGCCTGTCCGCCGGTGCGCGCGCCGATCGTGGTGGCGCCGGCCGGCGCGATCAGCGGGCCGCGCTCGTCCTGGCAGTCGGCGACCGAGCCGTCGACGTACACGCGCAGCTCGTTGCGGTCGTACGTGCACGCGACGTGGTGCCACCCGGCGTCGGTGATCTTGACCGGCATCTGCCGGGTGCCGCTGTCGACGGTCTTCGTCAGGTTGACACCACAGCGGATCTCGTTGTCGTCGCCGTACGACGCGAAGTACTGGCCGCCGTTGTCAAGGAGCCAGTAGCGTCGTCCGGGCGCGATCCGATCGACCGCGACGAACATCTCGATCGTGACCGCCTGCAGGGCGAGGCCGGCGTTCTCGGAGATCGCGAGCATCGACTGCGGCGGGGTGAAGCGGGCGGCCTGCTCGCCGGTGCGCTGCGCGAGGTCGATCGCCGTCGCGATCGCGTCGTGCTTGAACCCGGACGCGTCGCGCGCGACCGCCATCGGCGCGGCGTCCTCGAAGTCCAGGCACAGCCGGAGGTCGGCCTCGAGTCCCGGGGCGACGCGGCACGGCCCGACGGCGGTCGGATCGTCGTCGTTGTTGTGGTTGTTGCCGGGGCCGGCGTCGGGCACGTGGACACCGTCGTCCTTGCTGAACGAGCAGCCCCCAACGACGACGATGACGACGACGACGGCGACGGCGAAGATGAGCGTCCCCTGGCGCATCACGCTCGCACGAGGCTGCAATCGACGTACCGCGGCTAACCCGGCGAACGCGAGCCCGCACCGTCGGGAGGACCGGTGAGATCTGGTTCCGCCGGGTGGGGGGCGTCGCCGGGGAACGCGCTTTCGTAGTGGTAGCGGATCTGGTCGTCCGAGTACCGCGCTGCGCGAATTGTGCAAGCGTCGCGAACGGCGAGCCAGGCGCGCGCGGAGGCGGTCGAGCGCGCGGCCTCGAATGCGGCCTCGCAGCGGCCGTCGCATGCACACGGCTGTACGATCGGTGCGCAGGGCGGCGGCGGTTCTCCGTCGAGCGTGACCACCGCGCGCAGCGCGAACCACGGCCCGTGGATCGGGTGCACGAGCAGGTGGTGCGGGCCGAGTGCGGCGAGCCCCGTCGCGACGGCGAGGCGCTGGAGCGAGAGGAACGCGCCGTCGTACGTCGCGTGCGCGAACCGGATCCGCGCGCCGGGGAACGCATCGGCGATCGCGCGCTCCGCGTAGCGATCGAGCGGATCGACCTCGGCGGCGAGCGCCGGATCGCGCAGCGCCGCGGTGAACGGCGGCCACAGCGCGCGCGTGTTGCCGACGAGGATGCCGAGGCGATGCGCGCCGCCGAGCCATGCGAAGTCGCGCGCGGCGTGCGCGGCGTCGAACGCGTGGGCGATGTCGAAGCCGGCCGCCGCGAGCGCGCCCGGCTTCACGCGACGATCCCGGCGTCGAGGAGCTCGACGAGCCGATGGCGCGTCGCCGTCCACTGGCGCGTGAGCGCCGGCGACGGGCGCCCGACCTTCGACGCCGCGTCGAGGAGCGGAAAGCGCGTCGCCGGCTGCCCGCGCACCCAGCCCTCGGGGCGGTGCTGCATCGTCGTCCAGCCGTCGGTGCCGCGGCGGCCGGCGACCGCGACGCCGTCGGGGAAGGCGCGCGCCAGGTCGGTCGCCACGCGCGCGACGGCCGCGAGCGGGAACGGCCGCCCCCACCGCACGAGCGCCGCGAGCCCGCGCAGCGTGTCGTAGAAGTAGAAGCGCGGGAAGCACAGCTGTCCCCAGCGCTGCGCGCTGTCGCGCTCGGCGGCGTTGTGCACCGTCGCGGAGCCGAGCCTCAGCTCGCGCCCGACGAGGAACCGCGCCGCGGCGTCGCGGAACGCGCGCAGCTCGTCGGTGCGCGCATCGATCATCGCCTCGAACGGCGCGATCGTGCCCACCATCGAGCTCGGGCACTCGCCCGCGACGAGGTACGCGTCGCCGTCGCAGTTGAGGCCGCCGTCCGCCATCTGGTACGCCGGGAACCACGCCGCGCACCACGGCAGGCGCGCGGCGACGTCGACCCCGCACGCCTCGAGTACCTGCCACATGCACCCGAGCGCGCAGTGGCACAGGCTGTCGCGGTACGGATCCGCGCCGGGCGGGACGTCCTCGGGCCGGATCGGGAACGTCTTCAGCTCGTACCGATCGAGCCCCGCCACCATCGCGTCGACGGCGCGCGCCGGGATCCGCCGCGCCTCGCCCACCTCGAACAGCGCCAGCATGTGCCACCACGGCGAGTCCCACTTCGGCCAGTACGGATCGTCCTCGATGCTCGCCACCGCACCGTCCGACGCCAGGTAGCTCGCGCTCGCCGCGACGCCGTCCGCCACCCCTGTTGTCTCCTTGACGACAGGCGCCGGGACCGCCGCCAAGAGGTCGCGTAGCTCTCGCGCGTTCACGGCGGCAGCGTACCGGACAAGCCCGTTCGCACCCACGGTTCGCGTCGATCGTGTGCTCGTCCTCCTGCCGATGAACGTCGATCCGCATCAGCTCATCGCCGAGGGTGTCGCGCCCGGTCGCGTGCTCGATTGCCGATCCTCGGCGTCGCGGGCTTCTCACCGGCCTCGCGTTCGTCGTGCTCGCCGCCGTCCTGGTCGCTCCGGGCGCCGACCTCGCGCTGCCGTTCGGCGGCTTCACCACAGGTGGCGCAGCGATCGCGCTCCGCCTCGTCCACACCTGCACGCCCGGTGCGGTTCTCGACGGAGAGTCGACGCTCGGATGCTCGAGCGATTCGGCGCTCCAGCTGCTCCCGCGCGCGAGACGCCTCCTACCGCCGGCCCGAGGGTCGCGAGTTCGAGCTACAGTGGCGCGTGCCCGCTCGACTGCACCACGAACGCATCGTGCGCAGCGACGCTTCGCCGGCGAGCTGGCTCGTGCTCACGCACGGCATCTACGGCACCGGCGCGAACCTGCGCGGCGTCGCGCGCAAGCTGCACGAGGCGCGGCCCGATTGGGGCGTCGTGCTCGTCGATCTGCGCCTGCACGGTCGCTCGACCGGCGGCGATCCGCCGCACACGGTACAGGCGTGCGCCGAGGACCTCGCGGCGCTCGTCGCCGAGCTCGGCGACGTCGGCGCGATCGCCGGCCACAGCTTCGGCGGCAAGGTCGCGCTCGCGACGCGCCCGCTCGCGCGTCCGCGCCAGACGTGGATCCTCGACGCGAGCCCGAGTGCGCGGCCCGGCGCGCTCGACGCGACGGGCAACGTCGTCGCCGACATGCTCGCGCTGATGGAGCGGCTGCCGAAGACGTGGGCGCGGCGCGAGGACTTCGTCGCCGAGATCGTGGCGCGCGGCCACGCGGCGTCGCTCGGGCAGTGGCTCGCGATGAACCTCGCGCGCGCGGGCGACGAGCTCGTCCTGCAGCTCGATCTCGCCGGCATGCGGCAGCTCCTCGAGAGCTACTACGCGACCGATCTGTGGAGCGAGCTTGTGCGTCCCGACGGCGACGTCGAGCTCGTCATCGCGGAGCGCTCGAACACGCTCGACGCGGCCGACCGCGCGCGCCTCGCGCAGCCGCCGCCGCACGTCCACGTGCACGGCATCGATGCCGGCCACTGGCTGCACGTCGAGGCGCCGGCGGCCGTCGTCGACCTCTTCGCGCGCCGCCTGCCGCGGTGACGGAGCCGTGGATTTCTGAGGGTGCCAACGCCGTTGCGCGTGGTGGCAGGACGCGTGTCCACAGCGGCGCGCGTCGCTTTATGATCTCGCGTGTGTACGGTGGCACGGGCGTTGAACTCCCTCGCGCAGGCGTGGGCAAGCGTGGTGCAACTCGCGAGCGGTGCGTGTGTCCAAGCTCCGTGGTGCGCGCGCTGGTCGTCGGTCTCGCGATCGTGATGGGCGGGGCGAGCGCCGCGGGAGCCGAGGGGTTCGTGTGGGAGGCGCCGGATGCGTGCCCCGATGCGCGCGACGTGCGGCTGCGGATCGAGCACCGGCTCGGCATGCCCATCGACGGCAGCGTCCACGGTATCGAGGTCGCGATCGCGCGCGGGGCCAACGGCTTCGTCGCGCGGATCGATGCGCGCGGCGTCACCGTCGCCGACGGCGTGCGCACGCTGACGAGCGCGAAGTGCGACGACCTCGCCGACGCCGTCGCCGTGATCGTGGCGCGGCTCGCGCGCGAGGCCCGCGAGGTCAAGGAGGCGGGCGCCCCGGCGGCCCGCGCCGTCGACTTCGCTCCGCCGCCGCCGCGCCGCACGCCCGAGTTCGGCGGCGGCGTGCGCATGCTCGGCGTGTCGGGCGTCGGCATCGTGCCGGGCATCGGCATCGGCGGCGAGGTGAGCGCGCACGTGCGGCGCCGCGCGCGCTTCGCCGAGGTCGGCGTGGCGTCGTGGGCGACGTCGTCGAGCTACCTCGTCGAGGGCGCGCCCGGCCGCGTCGACGTCGACCTCCTGTCGTACGCGGTGCGCGCCGGCTGGAGCCCGCAGGACAAGCCGCTGCGCGGCTGGCTCGGCGCCGAGTACGGCACGATGGGCGGCCGCGGCGTCGCGCTCGTCGCGACGCAGAACGGGAGTGCGCGCTGGATGACGGCGAACGCGGGCTTCAGCGTGGCGTGGCAGATGTCGTCGCACGCGCGACTCGTCGGCACCTTCGAGGTCGGCGTCCCGATCGACCGCGTCCGCTTCGTCCTCGCGCAAGGCCGCGAGATCTATCGCCCTTCGCCGGCGGTCGCGCGCACGGCGTTCGGGATCGAGGTCGGCTGGCCGTGACCGGGGCGGCGCCGATCGAGAGGCCGATCGGGAAACCGATCGAGAACCCGATCAAAAAGCCGATCGAGAAATCGACATGAGCCGTGACGGATCCGGCTCCCTGGCGGCACGGATGGTCGAGATGCCGTCGCTCGCCCACGCGCTCGAACCGCTCACCGCCGCGGCGGTGCCGTCGTTCGACGAGGTCTACGCGACCAACGTCGCGTTCGTGTGGCGCGTGCTGCGCACCCTCGGCGTCCCCGACGCGCAGCTCGAGGATGCCGTGCAGGACGTGTTCGTCGTCGTCCACCGCCGCCTCCCCGAGTGGGAGGGGCGCGCCGCGATCACCACGTGGCTGTTCGCGATCGCCCGGCGCGTCGCGAGCTCGCACCGCCGCCGCGCGGCCGGCGCGCGCACCGAGGAGCTGCGCCCCGACGACGAGCCCGCCGGCTCCGCCGACACCTTCGCCGCGATGTCGCGCGCCCAGGCCGCCGCGACCGTGATGAACATCCTCCTCACCCTCGACGACGACAAGCGCATCGTGTTCGCGCTCGTCGAGCTCGAGCAGCTCTCCGTCCCCGACGTCGCGCGCATGCTCGACATCAACCTCAACACCGCCTACTCGCGCCTGCGCCTCGCACGCGCCGCCTTCGAGTCGGCCGTGCGTGCGAAAGGCGGTGCCCGATGAGGGACGACCTCGGCCCCGACGCCCGCGCCCTCCTCGACGCCGCCCGCGACGGCTTCGGCCCCGACCCGGCCGCGATCGCCCGCATGCGCGGCAAGATCGGCCTCGCCGTCGGCGGCGGTGCCGCCGCCACCGCGGCGGGCGCCGGCACCTCGCTCGCCGTCAAGCTCACCCTCCTCGGCGCCGTCATCGCCACCGTCGTCGGCGCCGGTCTCTACGCGCGCTCCTCGTCGGACGACACCGTCGCCGAGGTCGCCGCCGCGCCTTCGGCCATCGCTCCGCCCTCCGCCGCCGCTTCGACCTCTGCCGCCGCGCCGCCGTCCATGGCTCCGCCTGCCGAGGCTCCGCCTTCCGCGCCGTCCCACGAGCCGGTGGTCGACAGCTCGCGCATCGAGATCGAGCCGCCGACTCCGGCGCCGGTCGTCAGGCGCGCTCCCGTCGCCGAACCGGCGCCCGCGACGGTCGCGCCCGCGACACCTGCGCGATCGCCGGAGCCGACCGCCGGACTCGCGCGCGAGGTCGAGCTGATCGACAGCGCGATGTCGGCGCTGCGCAAGAAGGATTACGCAGCTGCGCTCGCGGCCGCGCGGCTCCACGCCGCCGAGACGCGCGGGCGCGGTCAGCTCGCCGAGGATGCGGCGGCGATCGAGATCGAGGCGCTGTGCCGCCAGCACGTGAGCGTGTTCGACAAGCTCGAGGCCTTCGATGCGCGCTGGCCGGCGTCGGCCCAGCGATCGCGTCTCACCAGCACGTGTCGTTGAGCGAGCGACCCTCCATGCACCGCCTCGCCGCGCTCGCCGTCGTCATCACCGCGTCCGCGGCGTGCCACACCGCCTCGATCGTCGTCGGCGATCTCGAGGAGGTCGTCGCGATGAAGGCGATCCCCACTCGCGAGCTCGACATCCTGTTCGTCATCGACGACTCCTCCTCGATGTATCCGCAGCAAACCGCGCTCGCCGCGAACTTCCCGCGGATGATCGACGTCCTCGGTCAGCTCGACGGCGGCCTGCCGAACCTCCACATCGGCATCGTCACCTCCGACCTCGGCACCACCAGCGTGCAATCGCCGACGCCCGCTCCGCCGATCGGCGGCTGCGACACCGGAGCCGGGAAGGGCGGTGCCCTGCAGACGAACGGCGCACCCGTCGCGGACCTCTTCATCTCCGACGTCGACGACGGCAACGGCGGGCGCCTCGTGAACTACGCGGGCGAGCTGCGCGATGTCTTCGCGACGATGGCGCAGGTCGGCGCCGGCGGCTGCGGTTTCGAGCAGCACCTCGCGGCGATGCGCCGCAGCTTCACGAACCCGGCGAACGCCGGCTTCATCCGCCCGGAAGCGAACCTCGCCGTCGTCATCATCGCCGACGAGGACGACTGCTCGATCCTCTCCCCCGACGTGTTCTCGCCGGACTCGCCGGCCCTCGGCGCCCTCAGCTCCTTCCGCTGCGCGCGCTTCGGCATCACCTGCGACGAGCCGGACCTCGCGACCCCCGGCCCGAAGACGGGCTGCGTCCCGGCCGCCGGCTCGACGTACATCGAGGACGTCCAGCCGTTCGTCGACGCACTCATCGCCGTCAAGGGCGACCCCCGGCGCGTCATGGTCGCCGGCATCGTCGGCGACCCCAACCCGGTCGAGACCACGATCAGCCCGCCCTACGCCACGCCCCAGCGGCCCGAGATCGCTCCGTCGTGCACCTTCGCCGGCGCTGCGGGCGACCAGGTCGCGTTCCCGTCGGTCCGCCTCTCCGCCTTCCTCGACGCCTTCCCCGGCCGCTCGCAGCGCACCTCGCTGTGCTCCGCCGACCTCAGCTCCCCGCTCGCGATCATCGGCGACTCCGCGAAGAAGCTCGTCGGCGATCCGTGCCTCGACACCTCCATCCTCGCCGACGCCGCCCCCGACGTACCCGGCATCCAGCCCGCCTGCGAGGTCCTCGACCGCCGCGACTCCGCCCCCGACGCCCCCACCTCCCTCCCTCCCTGCACCACCACCACCACCACCGACTGCTACTCGCTCCACCCCGACCCCACCGCCTGCCCCTCCACCTCCGACCACCTCCGCATCACCTTCCAGCGCTCCTCCGTCTCCGACGACACCTGGACCTCCGTCCGCTGCCAGCTCCGCTGACGTCGTCACGGCCAGCGCTGGACACGCGCGGCCACGAGTTGCGCGATGCGCATGTCTATGGCGCTCGCCTCATCGCCCGTGTTCGTCTTGATCCATAAGTCGATAAAGTGGCTTATGTAGTTCGATGAACTTATCGCATCTAATGACAATGTGATGGGTGTCGCACGAGTGAACCTGGTGTGTTGTTCATCGATGCGCTCGAACTCCAAGCGCGCCCACTGCACTGTGTTGCAGTGTGAGCATTCCCATTGTTCTATTGCGGAAAACGTATCGCGGAGGGGAATCTCGTTTTCGAGGTAGGCATCGCCAAAATCGGATGCATCTGCAAGAAGCACATCTCCAGGATGCACATAGGTATTTCCTGGGCTATCGGCAAGTGCTTCGCTGTGAAGCCCTGTTCGCGTGCTTGGGCGCCCGCAGTCTGGGCAGGTTAATGGTTGCTCGAACCAAACGGTATGGGTCACGATGTCACCTGTTAGTGAAACACTCGAAGTCGTCGCTGTTCGAGTACGATGATGAGTGGGTTGGGAAGGCTGCGAACAAAGGCCTGGTTGCCTACGCCACGGGGTGGCTCTCGTGGTCCGGCCTCGGCGAAACGTGCGAGCCGCACGACGATGTCCACGTCCGAAGTGACGAACGCGGGAACTACTCCCGGCGCGGTCTGCGCGAATAGTGCATCGGCGATCAGAGTTCGATCGATCGCGCCCTTCGTGGCACCAACCTCGCGTAACGTGTTGAGTGCTGCATAAGCGCGCTCGTAGGCAGGGTCGGACCGGTTCGCTGTCACCGTTCCCTGCACGTGTCGCTCCGTGGGAGAGATCGCTCGGTCGTTCTTCGCCATCGGGGCGAGTTCTGCGGCACTCAACACATGGGACCGCAGGTCTGGAGTATCGATCCCGAGGATCTGTCGCAACGTAGGCTTCTCGTTATTGGGAGGAGGGGTGTACGCCTCGGTCCTTCCCAGCGCTCGGCGAAGTGCTCCGATGGCAGCCTTCCCACCGTCATCCATCGTTTGCCACGTCGTCTGGCCGTTGTTTCCTTGGCCGGAGATCAACTCGTCGAGAGCAGAGCGAACATTGTTGTCAATGATTAGCGATTGTGCCTCAAGTGGTAGATGTTTTAGTGTAGGTGGAACCTTGCCGATGTTGCGTGCGAGCTCGGCGAGCTTGTCGACTTTCTTGGGCACATTACCGGTGCGAAGGATGGCATCCCTCAACGCGGAGGGCGACATGTGCTCCGCGAGGGTTTCGAGCTCCGAGCGAGTAATTCGTCCAGCAATCGGATCGAGGAGTTCCCGTCCGAGACTGTCTACGGCTTCTCTCGGCGAGACCGGGCCCCTGCCCGTGACATATGTGCGCGCACGCTCGGCGCGCATGATCGCAATCTTGGTGGCGAGGTCGGCACCGAGCAAGGCATGCGCACGACCATCGGTCGCAAGCGAAAGGGGATCGAGTCCCATGAATCGAACCAGCGCATCCGTCTCGGTCCAGAGATCGATGACTCGCGACGTTTCGCTGGTCCGCGTGAGCTGGTGAACAAGGACCTGAAGCTCGGCTCGCCGCCCGAGATCGTGGTGGCTTAGTTGTTCCTGCGATGTTGCCTTCGACCCGGTCTCGAGCGACGCATTGCGAGCACGGGCGGGCTTCTCGAGCAGAGCATGGATCTCGCCGATCTCGTGGGCGACGAGGCGAGCGACGTCATTGCGACGTGCATGTGGTGAGATGGTGACAACGGTGTCGTGCTGGCCAATGCCAGCTTTGTAGTCGTGGTGGGCGACCACCTGCTCCGTACCACCGCTCCGGAGATATGCGGCCATGTTTGTGGGAACGTTGAAGTGCACCGTCACCGGCGACTGACCGTTCGCGGCAATCGTCACGGTCTTCCCGTCGCTGTTGAGGCTGCACACCTTCGGGCCAAGAATGAGGACTGCAACAGCCGCCTCCTTGTGAGCGTGCTCGGTGGTAACGCGCTCCCTCGGCGGCTCGCCCGGACGTGGCCTCGCCGTGAAGCTCGAGTGCGGCACTTCGACCGCTTCCTGCGAGTGGTCGGCGTGCCGTGGCCTCGTGGGATCGGCGGTCTCGTTGAGCTGGATCCTGCGGCCCTCGATCTCGAGCACCCACTGCTTCGTGTGCGGGTCCTGGCGGGATTGGGCGCCGGTCTTCGTGGCCTCGACGAGTGCGTGCTGGATCTGCTCGCGCGTGCCGCTCCACAGCGCGCCGGGCACGAGCTCCTGCATGCCGAGGAGGTGGAGCTTCGTGTCGACCAGCGAGGCGGCCTGGAGATCCTTGAGCTGGGCGTGGAGCTCGGTTCGCATCTTGCCGAGGTCGCCCGTCGCGTCACCCTCCTTGGCCACGACCTTCTTGATCGCCTCGAGCTCGTCCTGGATGAGCTTGGTCTGGCGCTCGAGGAGCTCGAGCGCAGCCTCGGCGTTCTTGCTTCCCTCGACCTTGGCCGCAAGCTGCTGCAGCTTCTGGGCGTCGCCGAGGAGTGCCTTCGCCTCCGCTCGCGCGGAGAGGCGCTCGAGGCTCGGCATGTGCGCCCCGAGCGCGGCGTGGATGCGCCGGCCGAGGAACACGGACGCTCCCTGGAGCATCCACTCGCGCGCCTGCATCGGAGACGGCTCCGGCCCACCTGCGACCTTCCCGGCCACGTACCCGATCGCCGCGCCCCATACCGTGTGCACGCTGATCGCGCCGGCCTCGCGCCCGACGACGTAGATCTTCCGCCCGAGCGTATCCGCCGCCTTCCAGCTCATCGGCGGCGCCGCCCCGCTGGCCTTGTGCGCGTGGTTGATCGAGCCGAACAGGGCCGAGCTCGCGAACGTCATGAACAGGTTCTCGACGAGCGCGTGCTTCAGCGACCCGCCCTGGATCGTCGACTGAGCGAGCGCATTCACGGTGGCCTCGCCCGCGAGGCCGAGCGCCTGGCTACCGACGCGCGCCATCGTCGAGAGCTCCGCAACCGTCGCGACGCCCTGGGCGCTCAGGAACGTACTTCCGGCGAGCTCGGCCAGGGCACCTCCCGTCGCCGCGGCGGCGATCGCCACGCCGACCATCGTCGCCGCCTTGATCAGCACGATCCGGAACTGCTGGTCGGAGACGAGCTTGTAGCTCTCGCGGAAGAACGTCGTCAGGTCCCCGTCCTGTGCGAGCTTGTTGAGCGCGGCCTGTGCCTCCGTGAGCGCGGCGCGGCGCCCGGCGCGCTGCGCCGCGCGCATGAGGCGCGGTACCGGCGTCGGCGCCGCACCGAACGCGACCGCACCGTTGACCTTGTGGGCGACCTCGACGATCGCGGCTGCGATCCCGTCGATGTCACGGAACCGTCCGCTGAACTGCCGCGCGATCGCGGCGGCGACACCGTCGTTCGCGGCGCTCACGGCCCGCTGGAGCTCGAGGCTCGTGGACACCAGGCCGAGCGCGCGCTCGCTGATCGCGATCTCGCTCTGCCGGAGCGTGAGGTCATCTATCTCGTCGCGATCGACGTCGCCGCCGTTGATCAGCTGCGTCTGCAGCAGTCTCGACCGCGCGCGCAGTCCCACGATCTCTCTCGAGCGGGCCGCCACCGCATCGGCGCCACCGGGTTGGTGCTCGAACTGTGCGCGGAAGTCCTGGTCGGCGGCCTCGAGATCGCGATCGGCCGCTTGCATCGAGCGCACGTCGAGCAGCGCCAGCGCCGCGCGGGCCGCGGCGAGCCGCGCCTGGGACGTCTCCGCGAAGTGCGATGTCCCCGCGGCGAGCGCGAGCTCCCGCATGATCTCGCGAAGCGGAGCGGCCGCCGGCGACGTCGGGTCGGTGAACAGCTTGGCGCCCGCGGCGTCGAGCTTGTGGATCTCGCCGCCGATCTCGTAGAGGCGCGCGCGCTGGCCGGCGATGGCCTGGCTCCACGCATCCGTCCCCTTCGCATCCGGTGCCGCAAGCTCCGTCTGCTTGCGCGCGACGAAGGCGCGCGCAGGCTCAACATAGGAGGCGAAGCCCCAGCGCTGCGTCTCCTTCGAGATGAACTCGAGCTTCTGCGCACACTTCGCGAGATGTTCGACGACCTCCGACGCCGGCGCCTTCGCCGTGCCGGACGGGAGCTGTCGCAGCGCGATCTCGTCGGCATGCTTGCTCCTCGCGATCTCGGCGAGCTCGGCCGCGACACTGTCGCCCTTCGTCGTCGCACCCGCCGGTGCGTTGTCGCGGGCCTTCGGATGTTGCAGTGCCCACTCCTTGGGGACTCCGAACATCGGAGGAGCAGCTGCCAGTAGATAGGAATTGAAGGCTGCCTTCTTGTCTCCCGATGCATCGGTGACAGTCCACAGCGACGCCGCAACCTCCTCGGCAGTCGCATCATGCGGCGCGGTCGCGCGGACCCAGTTCCACAACGGCGCCGGTTGCCACTCGAGCTTGACCGGACGCAGCGCCGGCGCCGTACCCTTCGGCTTCGACGGCTTCTCGGACGCCGGCGTGATCGCCAGCATGCCCTCACCGCGCATCGCCTCGGCGACGTACCGATCGAGCGGCATCGACGGGATCAGGTGCGCGCGATCGACCTCGCTTCCGCCGGGAAGCCCCAATCCCTCCGCCGCCTCGAGGTAGCGCTTACCCATGCGCCGCAGGGATGCGACGATCGCGATCTGCAGTGCCTGGCTGATCGCGAGCCCGAGCGGCGGTGACCACGCTCTCCCCTCGGGGATCATCCCGCCGACCGTCCGCATCGCGCTCGTGGGGTGAAGGAGCTCGTCCAGCTTCACGAGTGGGACCAGCTGGCCGACGTTCGCGGTGAGCTCGTCGACGAGCTTCGGCGCGAACCGCGCGTGGCGCACCCAGCTCAGGCGCTCGTGCGGATCCGGGAACGTCACGGGCGCGAGGTGCGCCCGCACGGCTCTCCAGATCTCGACCGTGTGTCTCCCGAGGTACTGCTCGGCCCGCTTGCGCTGCTCGGCCGGCGACGGGTCGAATTGGCTGTCGCGCTGGACGGCATCGACCGCCGCTCCGGGACCGAGCTGGTCGAGCAGCGGCTCTGCCGATTCACCGGCCATCACCGCATCGGCGACCGCGTCGGCGTGCTGTTCGAGGGCATCCCCGGGCGTATCCAGACCGCCGGTAGGCGCATGTCCCTTCTGCTGCTGGACGACGTGCGCCGCCTCGTGCGCGGCCATCCGCAGGTCGGGCGCCGATGCGAACGCGACCCGATCTCCGACCGCGAAGGCACGCGCCGCGAGCTCACCCGCGGCCTCGGCCGCCTCGCCGCCCACAGCCGCCTTCACGGCGCCGACATCGTGCTTGCCGAAGGCGCGCTGGATTCGATCGAGGTGCGGCAGGGCCGAGCTCGCCTGCGCGACCCCGCGCGCCGCGGTGGTCCGCGCTTGGTGTGGCTCCGGTCGTGGCGCGGCGGTCGACGCGCGCTGCACCACGGGCGCTGCCTGCTCCTTGCCGGCGCCGCCGAGCTTGGCGTGCCAGCGCGCCTCCTCGGTCGCCCACGTCTTCGGAGTCGCGTGTTCGTGCGGCGCCGGACCGTCGACCCACCCGAGCGCGACGAGCAACGAGGAGGCTCTCGAGGATCGATGGAATCGGTCCTCGTAGGCGCGAAGGTTCTCGTCGGGGGCGAGCTCGAGGACCGGTGCGAGCTCGTGCTCGAGCTTCGCGACCTGGTGGGCGCCGTCGGGAACCGCGTGCGCATGCTGCCGCACCTCTTCGAGGGCGCGTCGCACGCCCATCGCTGCGATGAAGGCAGTCTGGAAGTCACGCCCGGCGATCGCCGTCGCCAGCTTCGCGGCCTTCGTCTGGCACTGGAGCACGGCGATGCCGAGTCGCTGGCCCGGCTGCGGGCTCAGGTGATCCGTGAGCGTGCGCTTCCCGGCCGCCGTTGGCTGGCCGGAGGCCTTGCCGCTCGACGCGTGCTGGACGCGATGGTGTCGACGCGGAAGAACGGACATCAGCGTCCCCCCTTCGCCCACTGCGCTCCGCGGTTGCGCGATGCGTCCGAAATACGCCTCGAACGTTAGCGACCCACCAACGGAAGGGTCAATGCTCGATCAGCGGGCAACCCTAACGTTCCACGGCACACGTCGCCTGGGGTGCAGCGTTCTGCGGCAGGGACGCGAGGCTATTCGCCCGAGGACTCTCCGTAGCGTGCCTCGTCGCCTTCGGACCTCGGTTCATCGCGGGCCGGTGGAAGGGCGCGGGGAGGGAGGAGCTCGGGCTCGATCTCGACGGGGCAGGCCATGAAGATGGCGGCGTCGAGCTTCTTGAAGCTGCGCTTCTTGTACCACTCGAGCGCGCTCTCGTTGTTCTCGGCGACCTCGAGGACCAGGTGGTTGAGGCCGTGGACGCGCGCGAGGTGGTGGAGCTGCTCGAGCAGGAACGAGCCGACGCCGCGGCCGTGCCACTCCGGGTGGACGGCGAGCTCGTCGACGAAGAGCGGGCGCATGTCGCGCTTCTCGAAGTAGCGCGGGTTGATCCAGTTGTCGGAGCCGGTGACCTCGTAGCTGCACTCGGCGTACGCGACGATGTCGCCGTCGACCTCGAACACCAGCTGTTCGGTCCCTTCCTCCTCGAAGATCTCCTCGAACCGGTGCTTCGAGCGCGGCCGCTGGTACTCGACGGTCTCGGCGTTGACCTCGCGAAAGCTCACCTTCAAGAACTCCCAGACGCGGTTGATGTCGCGCCGGTTCATGTGCCGCACGTTGATCAGCGGCCCCACCGGCGCCGCCCTCTTCGCCTTCCCGCTGCGCGCCGCCTTCTTCGGCACCACACGCGACCGCTCGGCCTTCGCCTTCGACGTCGTCGCCTCAGCCTCGGGCTCCTTCGCCTTCTTGCGCTTACGCCGGGCCATCTCGCCCTTCAGCAGACCTCACCCAGGCGGTCCTGGGCAACATTTTCCGTCAGGTTCTCGCGCCCTTCGGTCCTCAACGTGTCTTGACGGTGAGGTTCGGCTGCAACCTCGGCGACTGCGCCGACGGCGTCAGCGTGGGCGTCACGCCTTGGGGTGTGTACGTCTGCAAGAAGCCAACGCTGCCGCCTCCGCCACCGGGTGTGGTCGGGCTGGCACCAGCCGGAGCGCGGCCAATTCCGGGAGCAGTGCCTTCTTCTCCCCCACCGCCTCCAGCGCCGTTGTTGCGAGTGGACGCGCCGCCTCCACCCGAAACATCAACGCCATTTTCACCTGGGTTGCCCGTGGTGAAGCTGCTGTCGTTCCCGGACCCGCCGCCGCCGCCGTTGGCGAACACTCCACCGACGATCTCCACGCTCAGCCCTAGAACGACCACGTTCCCACCGGAGCCCCCTCCACCGCCGGGGGCCCCCGTGAGGAAGTTGTTGACCTGGAGTGAACGGGCCGCATCGGCGCCTCCACCGCCGGCCTCGATCGATCCCGTGACACGCACCTTTCCACGGCAGGAGACCAGCATCAGCGCTCCGCCGCCGCCACCACCACCCATTCCCGCCGCACCGTTGCCGCCCCTCGACCCACCGATCAGCACCGCGAGGCTGGACGGATTCGTCGAGACAACGCCGCCCGTGCCGGCGCCGCCGTTGGTCGTCGTCGTTCCGCCGTGACCTCCTGCCGTTGCAAATCCACCACCGCCTGCAGCAGCGGTATTCGCCGTGATGTTCATGCCATTGCCGATGTTCCCGACTCCGCCGCCTGGGCCATCGACCGAATTTGCTGCGCTGACAATGAGATTGCCCGCAACGTCGACCGATGCATCAGCAACGAGCGCGACCGCCCGTGCTCCGACGATACGAAACGTCGCTCCCGCTGCGATGCTGATGGACCTGGCGCGCACGACGCAGATCGGTGGACCACCCGTCTGAGCCACGACCCCACCGGTGCAATTGAGATCAAGACTCGTGTCGTACGTCGACGTCGTGAAGGTGACCGTGTCCTCGGTTGCCGCAACGTCGCAGACATCGGGGAGGTACTTCGGCTCGAGGTGCGCGCAGTGTGGTTCCGTGGTCGCGGTATCGACGCAAGCGAGAGCGCATGTCTCCGACACGACGAACACTCCATCGTTCGCACACGTCTCGACGACGGAGTCCCGACACCGCATCTCACCGGGCATGCACGGTGCACGATGCAGAGCCGACCGTGCAGCCCTTCTCGCACGTCTCGACGTTGAGGTTGTCGCCGGTGGAGTTGCACGAGAGTGTCTCGGCGCCGCGACACGCGATGAACTCACCCGGCGTGCACGAGACCGCGATGCAGGTGTCCTCGGTGTGATTGGGGCCCCGCGAGCCATCGACATCGCAGAAGGGCAGGGCGGGATCGATGCAGACGCCGTCGCCGCCGCAGTACTCGGGGTTCGGGCGGGTGGAGTCGCATCCGGCGTGAGCGATCGCGATGACCAACCCGATGCAAGGAACGAGATGTGTGCGCATGACGCTGCCCCTTCAACCACTTCAGCGCGTCTTCACGACGCGGTTCGGCTGCAACATCGGCGACTGCGCTGCGGGAGTCAGCTTCGGCGTGACGCCGGCGGGTGTGTAGGTCTGGAGGAACCCGACGCTGCCACCGCCACCACCTGGTGTGCGGGGAGCTGATGCCGCAGGCTTCCTGCCCGGCGACGGGCTCGTCGAGGCCGAACCTCCCGAACCACCTGCACCGTTGCTGCGGAGGCCTATGCCGCCATCACCGGGAAAGACGCCGCCATCGAGTCCTCCCGAGCCCGTGGAAGCGATGGAGTCGTTGCCTGAGCTCCCTCCGCCACCATTGGCAAACAAGCTACCCACGATCTCGACCTTCATTCCCTGGAGGACGACGTTGCCTCCCGAGCCACCTCCTGCACCCGGGCCTCCGGTGGGAGTTCCGTTGAGGAGGACGGCGGACGGAGCGGATCCTCCGCCGCCACCGGCGATGATGAATCCACTCACGGCGACGGTGCCACGGCACGCGATCATCGTGAGTGCGCCACCCGCGCCACCCCCGAGGACACCGCCTCCACGCGCACCGCCGATCAACGATGTCAGGAGGGCGGGATTGGTGGTCGCAGGTCCTCCATTGTTTGCGCCTCCATCGAGGGCCGTCGTTCCGCCGGGAGCGCCCGCCGTCGCGAATCCGCCCCCACCGCTGGCCTGCGTGTTGGTGACCCGGTCGCCACCTTCCCCCGCGGCATTGGGGGCACCGCCGGGACCGTCGATCAGGTCGCGGCCGCTCACGTTCAGCGTGCCCGAGACGTCGATCGAGGCGTCGCCGATGAAGGCCAGCGCACGCGACCCGACGATGCTGACACTCACACTCTGGGGGATCGAGATGGTTTTGGCACGTACAACACAGAGTGTCGGGCCTGCGTTCTGCGGAACGACACCACCATTGCAGTTCATGTCGAGGTCCGTGTCGAACGTCGAGCTCTGAAACGTGATCGCGTCTTGCGAGGCCTTGCTATCGCAGGCGTTGGGCATGTACACCGGCTCGAGGTACGCGCAGTGCGGTTCTGTGGTCGCGGTATCGACGCAACCGAGCTCGCACGTGTCCGCGATGACAAACACTCCGTCGTCGGCGCATGCCTCGACGACGGAGTCCCGACACCGCATCTCACCCGGCGTGCACGGTGTGCACGATGCAGAGCCGACCGTGCAGCCCTTCTCGCACGTCTCGACGTTGAGGTTGTCGCCGGTGGAGTTGCACGAGAGCGTCTCGGCGCCGCGACACGCGACGAACTCACCGGGTGTGCACGAGATCGCGATGCAGGTGTCCTCGGTGTGAGCTGGGCCCCGAGAGCCATCGACGTCGCAGAAGGGCAGGGCGGGATCGATACAAACGCCGTCGCCGCCGCAGTACTCCGGGTTCCGGCGGGTGGAATCGCATCCGGCCTGAGCGATCGCGATGACCAACCCGATGCAAGGAACGAGATGTGTGCGCATGACGCTGCCCCTTCGACCACGACTTCTGACGTAGCGTCGGAACCGAAACGTTACCGAGGCGAGCGGCGAAGGGTCAAGCGCGGAGCTGGGCGCGACCCTTACGAACCGACGCGGGTGACGAGCTTCGTGACCTGCTCCACGAAGGCGGGCTTGTGGTGGCGCTCGAACTCGGTCCAGGTGGCGAACGTGGAGGGGTCGGTGACGCGATCGACGAAGATCTTGCCGTCGAGGTGGTCGACCTCGTGCTGGAACGTGCCGGCCTTGAGGCCGTGGACGACCTCGTCGATCGGGGCGCCGTGGCGATCGAAGGCCTTCACGTGGACGTGGACGTGGCGCTTCACCATGCCGCGCAGGTTCGGGACGCTGAGGCAGCCCTCGTAGTTGTCGAACTGCTCGTCGCCGACGGGTGTGAGGACCGGGTTGACGAGGATCGTGAGCGGGATGGGGGGCTTGTACGGGTAGCGCGGGTTGTTGCGGACCTCGATCGCGCAGATGCGGACCGGCTCGTAGACCTGGATCGCGGCGAGGCCGGCACCGTCGGCGTCGTGCATCGTCTCGATCACGTCGTCGATGAGCTGCTGGATCGCCGGCGATGCGAGCTCGTCGGGCGAGACCTCGCGCGCGCGCTGGCGGAGGACCGGGTGTCCGATCTGGGCGATCTTGCGGATGGCCATCGAGCGCAAGTTACCGCGGACGTGGCGCGACAGCACGGTCGGGCAGCGTGCGCCAAGTTGTTCTCGTCGGGAGCGTTTTGTGGATATTGTCGCCGCTCACCCAGGAGGAGGGATCCATGCGTTCGACTGGCTTGATTGCGGTTGCGTTGTGCACGCTCGTCGCGTGCAGCAGCAAGAAGAAGGATGACGGCGGCGACATCGACGCGCCGATCAACAACAACCCCGTCTGCGGTAACGGCACGGTCGAGGGCACCGAGGAGTGCGACGACGGCAACACGACGAACGGCGACGGCTGCTCGTCGACGTGCACGAACGAGGCTGCGCCGTTGACCGGCCTGCTCCAGAAGTGCGGTCAGGGGCTGCCCGACTGCCCGGCGAACGCACCGCTGTGCTTCGGCCTGGTTCCGGGGGGCACAGCCTACTGCAGCCCGGCGTGCGTGACGAACGGCACGGGTACGACCAACGCGCAAGGTCAGTTCCCGGCGACGGGCCAGCAAGGCGCACTCACGCCGCCGGCGAACAACCAGACGTGTGTGGCCGCCTATACAGCCAACGTCGGAATGCCTCAGTGTGTCATCATCGTCGAGAGCACACCGGCGGATAGCCCGCTGAGGCCGAACGCGACGTACACGAACATAACGTTCGGCTGCGCCGTCCTCTGCGGTGCTAACCAGACCTGCCCGGCGGGCAACACGTGCAACACCGGCATCGGGCCGGGTCTCTGCTTGCCGAACTAGAAACGACAATGCCCACCTCGCAGAGCGAAGTGGGCATGCTGGCCGTGGAGCTTGGCTCGACGGAAGCTTACTGCTTGACCTGGAGCTTCGCGCGGCGCTGCTCGAGCATCTTCTCGAGCGCCGCAACCTCGCTGACCGTGAGCGCACCGACGTCACCCGGCTGAAGGATGCGTGCAGCGCCCGGCTTCTGGTCCGGCGTCTCCGCGCCCTGCGTGAGGTCGAAGTTGAGACCGCCGATCGAGGTCGCACAACCACCCGGAATCACGTTTCCAGTCATGTCGACATCGGAGAAGTTCGTCGCCGAGATCGAGCCGGTGGTCTTCTGTCCCTGGGTCTCGCTGGTCGCCGTGAGCGTGATGCTACCGGACTGCGCCCAGTAGAGGTTCACGAGGTCACCCGACTGGAGGTCGGCGTCACCGAAGATGAACGCCGCGGCGTCGTACGGGACCATGTCGGCGGCGGCACCGGGGCGGGAATCGAAGTTCTTCGCCTGGTTGGTGACGAAGACACCGGCCGTCGCGAACAGCTCGACGATGAGGAAGTCGTTGTCGTTCGGCGGCTGGCTGTTGTCGACCCCGAGCTCGGCCGGCAGGCGACCACCGAACGAGAGGCGCTTGCGACCCATGTTCGGGCCCGTGAGCTGGTTGTGGTAGAGGTCCGGCGGGTTGGGGCCGGACATCAGCGTCAGCCCCGGGATCGTGTCCTTCAGCGAGCAGACCGTCGTTTCCGTGGTGCACGTGGACGAGCAGCCGTCGCCGTCGGCCGTGTTGCCGTCGTCGCACTGCTCGGGCGACTCGAGCTGGCCGTTGCCGCAGACGGCCTTGGGCGCGGAGTCGATGATGTCGACGGGGTCCTTACCACCGCCGCACGCAGCGGCGAGCATCGAGATGGTGACGGCGGAGATGAAACGCATGAAGCCTCCTGGAAGGACCGACCATATACACAAGAAGGGCGGCCATGAACACCCGTTTCTTGCCGGTTCCTAACCGAACTGTTGCACCGAAGTCTCGTTGGTGTGAGGGGCGTACGCGGGGCCATAGGCCCCACTGCAACCCCCACCACCCCGGCGCGTGAAGCGAGCGCGCGCGTTGCGCTCGATGTGATCGCGAGCGCAGGCTCAGCGGAGCTTCTTGATCAGCTTCTGCGCGACGTCCTGGCCGGTGATCGCACCGCCCTCCATGAAGCCCTGGAACTCCAGCGACGTGTGCTCGCCGCAGAAGTAGACGTTGTTCTGGCGCGCGCCCTCGTGGCCGCCGAAGTCGGTGTACTGGCCCGGCTTGTAGAACGAGTAGGACGCGTTGAAGAAGGGCGACTTGTGCGGCAGCGACTGCGTGGCCTTGCCGTTCCACGAGACGGCGGGGAACGTCTGCCGGATCTGTGCGTAGCCGCGCTCGGCGTCGAGCTGGACCTTCGCGTCGGCGGCGGTCGCGAACGGCGACGTCGTCTTCATGGCGTCGGTGACGCTGCCGCCCGAGTAGAGGACGAGGATGCCGGCGGTGCCGGACTGGGCGCGCGTCGCGTCCCAGCTGGCCTGGTAGCCGCTGTCGGAGTAGCTGGAGCCGTTCGCCTTGCCGGGCCACGCGCCGGTGCCGATCCACGCGCGCTGCGCGAACTGCAGCTGGAGCTTGCCGTTGTGGCCGCGCCCGAGCTGGTTGATCGCGCGGCGCTTGCGGGCGTCGAAGCCGGCGCCCGAGGTGTCGATGTCGCGCAGGACGGCGAACGGCAGCGCGAGGACGACGTAGTCCGAGACGACCTCCGTCGTCGAGTTGCCCCGCTCGAACGTGAGGCGGTAGCGGCCGTGCGCCGTCTCGGCGAGGCGCACGAGCGAGTAGCCGGTGCGCACGCTCGCGCCGAGCCGGGCCGCGATGGCGGTCGGGAGCTGCTGGTTACCGCCGCGGATGTGGAACTTCTCGTCGGACTCGCCGAAGATGTCCATCTGCGCGCCCGTCGGCTGGTAGCCGAGCAGGTAGATGAGGTTGAGCGCGGACTGCTGCGTGGTGTCGGCGCCGTACTCGATCGCGTACGCGGTGTCGAGTACCTGCCCGAGCTTGCTCGCGTACCCGCCGGGGACGCGCGAGTTGATCCACTGCCGCACGGTCATCTTGTCGAGCGCCCGCCCGGCCGGCGTGAAGGCGTCGAACGTCGTCGGGAAATCGGCGGCCTCGAGGTCGTCGTCGAGCGCGCCGGCCATCGCGAAGAAGTCGGCGTCGGCGGCGGTGGCCGCGTAGTACCTGCCGTCGAAGCGGTAGATGTCGCGCGAGTTGGCGGGCTGCGCGTTGAGCAGGTTGTCGAGCGGCAGGTTGAAGCGGTTCGCGAGCCGGCGCACGGTCTTGTGCCCGCTGTCGACGAGCTCGCCGCCCCACTCGGTGACCTGCCCGCCGAAGTAGCTGGTGGTGTTCGTGAACATGCGGCCGCCGACGCGCCCGGCGGCCTCGTACACCGTCGACGTGTAGCCGGCGTCGGCGAGCGTCAGCGCGCACGTGAGGCCGGCGATGCCGCCGCCGACGATCGTGACCGACGGCTGCGGCCCGCTCGCGCGCGCGACGCGCGGGAGGGCGAGGGCGGTGGCACCGGCGGCGGCGCCGGCGAGGAACCCGCGTCGAGATAACCGCCGCTCGGTGCGGATGTCCTGGATCTCGTCGACGGGAATGCCGCTCGTGCGCGACGCACGAGCATCGCGGACGAGCTGGCGGAGCGAGCGAAGAAGCGGAGTACGGCTCATTGGACCACCAAGCGTGCAGGAACTGCGTCCGGCAATCCATCACGAACGAATGTTCGACCGGTGAGCGCCGCTACGAATCGCTGCCGACGACGTCCTCGATCGACGAGAAACCGGCGGCGCGTGTGCGAGCCGCCAGCCCGCGATGAAGGCGCCGCACCCACAGTGGCCCTCCGTAGATGAAGCCGGTGTACGCCTGGACCAGCGTCGCGCCGGCGCGGATCCGCTCCCACGCGTCGTCGGCGCTCTCGATGCCGCCGACCGCGATCAACACGAGGCGCGTGCCGACGCGCGCGCGCAGTCGCCGCAGCACCGCGAGCGAGCGCGCGGCGAGCGGCGCACCGCTGAGGCCGCCGTTGCCGAGCGCCGCGACGCGCGCCTCGGGCGTCGCGAGCCCGGCGCGCGAGATCGTGGTGTTCGTCGCGATGATGCCGTCGAGCCCGAGCTCGAGCGCGAGGTCGGCGACCGCGTCGATGTCCGCGTCGGCGAGGTCGGGCGCGATCTTCACGAGCAGCGGCACGCGCCGCATCGGCGAGCCGAGGTCGCACGCCGCGCGCACCGCGACGAGCAGCGGCCGCAGCCGGTCGACGGCCTGCAGGTCGCGCAGCCCGGGCGTGTTCGGCGAGCTGACGTTGACGACCAGGTAGTCGGCGAACGGCGCGAGCGTCTCCGCGCTCAGCGTGAAGTCGGCGATCGCGCCGTCCTCGGCGACGCGCTTCGTCTTGCCGATGTTGACGCCGACGGTGCCGCTGCCGCGATGCGCGAGCCGGCGCGCCGCCGCCTCGGCGCCGCGGTTGTTGAAGCCCATGCGGTTGACGAGCGCGCGGTCGCGCGTGAGCCGGAACAGCCGCGGCTTGGGGTTGCCGGGCTGCGCCTCGGCGGTGACGGTCCCGACCTCGACGAAGCCAAAGCCGAGCGCGAGCAGCGCGCCGACACCCTCGGCGTCCTTGTCGAACCCCGCCGCGAGCCCGAGCGGACCCGGCAGCTCGCGCCCGAACGCGCGCACGCGCAGCACCGGGTCGCCGGGTGTCATCAGCTTCGCCAGCAGCGCGCGCATCCCCGGCACCACGGCGGCCGCGCGCAGGAGGGCAAACGACACGCGGTGCGCGCCCTCGGCGGGCAATCGTTGCAGCACCAGCCAGTACAGGAACCGGTACATCGCGGCGCGCACGATAGCCGATCCCGCTCCGTGCTAACCCTCCGACCGTGCCGGAGTTCGCGTTCGCGACGTCCCCGACCGGGCTCGAGCCCGCGCTGAAGCTCGACGTGGCGCGGCAGCGTCCGGAGCTGAGGTTCGCGTACTCGCGCCCGGGCCTGGTGACGTGGAAGGCGCCAGGGCCGGTGCGCGACGACGACGCGCCGGGATCGGTGTTCGCGCACGTGTGGGGGCGCTCGATCGGCGCCGCGCGCGACGCGGAGGCCGCGCGGCAGCTGATCGCGCCGCTCGGGGCCGCGCACGTGCACGTGTTCGCGCGCGACCCGGAGACGAACGCGGAGCTCGCGCCGTGGACGGAGTTCGACGCCGGCGCGCCCGTCAACCGGCCCGCGCGCGACGGGGACGTGGTCGCGGACGTCATCGTCGGCGCGCCCGGCGAGCCGGTGTGGATCGGCGCGCACCGCCACGATCCGTCGCGGCCGGCGCACCCGGGCGGCGCGATCCCCGTCGACGTCCCGCCCGCCGCGCCGTCGCGCGCGTACGCGAAGCTCGAGGAGGCGATCGCGTGGGCGCGGCTCCCCGTCGCGAGCGGGCAGGTCGCGCTCGAGATCGGCGCGGCTCCCGGCGGCGCGGCGCTCGCGCTCGCGAGCCGCGGCCTCGACGTGTGGGCGGTCGATCCGGGCGAGCTCGCGCCGCACGTGGCGGCACTGTCGAACGTGCACCACCTCGCGGTCAAGGTGGGCGCGCTGCGCTGGGAGCAGCTGCCGGCGCGCATCGACTGGCTGATCCTCGACGTCAACCTCGCCCCGCAGGTGGCGCTGCACGAGGTCGCGCGCCTGATGCCGCGCCTGCGCGCGCAGCTGCGCGGCGCGATCCTGACGCTCAAGCTCAACGACTGGGCGTTCGTCGGCGAGCTGCCGGCGTTCGTCGAGCGCATCCGCGAGATGGGCCTTCCCGACGTGCGGCTGCGCCACCTGCCGTCGAACCGCCGCGAGATCTGCGCCGTCGCCCTGCGCTAGAACTGGTGCGGGCGGTCGCGCTCGCACGCGAGCCAGACGGCGAGGTCCGTGCGCTCCTCGGCCGTCGGCTCCGGGCAGTCGACGTCGAGCGGGCCGCCGGCGACGCTCGGGCAGCGGCCGTTTTGCCCGTCGGGCATGAATGCGTTGCGCGCGTTCGGCCCGAAGCCGGTCTGCTGATCGATGTGGTTGGCCACCTGCATCACGCCGAGGAACGTGTCGAAGTCGTGGTACAGCGGCGCGCCGTTGCGCTGCGAGCGCGGCAGCGCGCTGCTGTGGCAGTTGATGCAGTACGTGTCCATGAACGTCTTGCCGAAGTTGCACTGCGCGGGCGTGCCCGTGCAGCCCGGCGTGTCGGCGAGCGTGTAGCCGAACGTCCTCGGATCCGGCGACGGACACACGGCCTGCGTGTCCGTCGGGACGGCCTCGGCCCCGCACGCCGCGACGATCAGGACGAGCGCGAGCCGCACGTCACTTCTCCCGATCGACGAGGTAGCCGGCGCACGCCGCCGTGATCTCGCCGTCGGTCGCGTCGGCGTCGTCGACGTTGGCGTCGACGAACGTCTCGCACGCGACCTGCGTGTCGCCGCACACGACGTTCGCGTCCGCGGTGCCGATCGGGTGGTCGAGGCAGCAGATCTTGATCGCGGTCGCGACGTCGAAGCCCTCGCCGGCGTGGTGGTCGTCGAAGCAGGCCTGGAACGTGGCGAACGCCTCGTCGTCGGAGTCGTCGCCGCCGCACGCGATGAGGGAGAGAGCCAGGGAAGAAGCAAGCATGAAACGAGACATGGTGGTCCTCGTGAGAAAGGTCGTGAGAAAAGACGTGAGCGCACACGCGCGAGCGTGCACGCGGATGAAAGGAGATGAGGTGGAAACGCCGTCGCCGCGCTACGACGGGCCGCGCGGGCGGTCCGGAACCGGCGGGGCGTGCGGCTGCGCGAGCGCCGCGTGGGCGAACGCGCGCGAGCGCGGCGGCGGGGTCGCGCCGGCCGCCCGCGTCGCGTCGAACGTTGGGAAGCGGCCGACGAACGCGCGCTGCACGACGTGGCACGCGCGGATCGTCGACGGCGCGGTGGCATCGCCGCCGTCGTCGTGCGGGCACCGACAGATCTCCGGGTCCGGGCAGCAGCAGGTGCGCTCGACGTCGACGAGCCGCAGCTGCGCGAACGGCACCGCGCACATCACCGCGATCGCGATCGCGACGGCGGTCCACGCACGGTGCAGGGCGCGGACGCTCAAGGTAGGTGCATCTGGACGCCGGTCGACTGGTTGTGACACGCGCCCGAGTTGCAGCGACCGTTCGGCGACGTCGCGACCATGTCCTTGCCGAGCGGGCACGAGCTCGCGCGCACCTTCACCGGGAACGCGAAGCTCTTCGACGTGTAGAAGTTGCCGTTCTGCCGCACGACGAGGTCGGTGCGCGCGTTGTTCGCGTCGACGATCGTGATCGTCGCGCCGACGTACGCGGTGTTGCCGGTCGCGTTCGTGAACAGCGTGCCGGCGAGCGTGAAGCCGTGGTTGTGGCAGCCGTCCATGCAGTCGCGGCCGCTGAAGTGGTGCCCGTCGGGCGGGTTCGGGACGTTGTTCTCGCAGGCGACCGGCGCCGCGTCGATCGTCGACCCGTCGGGCCAGATCGGCCCGGTGCGCCCGTCGGGGTTCGCGTCGCTCACCGTGACGCCGTCGTCGTCGCCGCCCCCGGTGGTCAGACCTGTCTCACAGCCGACGACGAGGACCAGGGCAAACGACCACCGCATGGAGCGAGGATATCAAAACCGCGCTACCGCGCGAAGCTCATGATCGCGCTGGGCCGGTGGGGTCTGCGGTCCCGCTCGGCGTACGCGCGGTCGAACTCCTCGGGCGACATCCGGAGACCCAGCGGCGGCGGCGGGTCGATCTGGATGAACGCGTTGTCACGGATCCGTAACGCGCGCACGCGGGCGAGCACGGCGTCCTGGTTCGTCGCGCCCTCGGTGCGGCCGAGGATCGCGACGGCCGCGTCGAGCGCGCGCGGCGCGACCGGGATCCCGCTCTCGTCGGCCGTGCGGAACTCGCTCGCGAGCAGCGCGACGCGCGCGATGCCCCACGACGGGCTCGCGATCGCCGACACGAGCGATCCGAAGCGCCCGGCCTCGAGGTCGTTGAACGCCTGCCGCTCCATCGACATCTCGAGGCTGGGCCGCGTCGGCGGCGACTGCTGCGCGACGATGCGGTCCATCGTCTCGATGAGGTCGGCGGCGAGCTCGCCGTTGGGCCCGAGCTCGGCGGCGGCCTTCGCGTACGGGTGCGCGTCGACGTGGCGGCCCTGGCCCGCGAGCGCGCGCGCCATCGCGTGCAGCCCGACGGCGCGCACGTCGCGCGAGCCGCCGTCGGCGATGAGCTGCTGCGCGACCTGCTCGCACGCGACGAAGTCGCCCATCCGGTACAGGCTCTTCGCGAGCACGACGAGCAGCGCCGCGTCCTTGGCCCCGAGCGCGACGGCGCGGCGCCCGGCCTCGACGGCGACGGCGTCGTTGTCGGCGGCGCTCGCCGCGGTCGCGAGCGTCGTCCAGTCCTCGCAGGTGCGGAACCGGCGCGCCGCGTAGCGCAGGATCGCGATCGCGTCGTGCGGGCGGCCCGACTCGAGGAGCAGGCGCCCGATCAGCCGCGGCGCATCGGCGCGCTCGTGCGCCGACAGCACGCGGATCGCCTCGTGGCCGCGCCCCTGCCGCCCGAGCGCGACGGCCAGGCTCTGCGCGCGCTTGGCATTCGCGGGCTCGAGCGCCGCGGCCCAGCGCAGGTGCCGCACGGCCTCGTCGAGCCGATCCTCCGATGCGGCCGCGAGCCCGGCCTCGAACGCCGCCCCACCGTCGAGCGGCGTCGAGATCGACGCGGCCTTCCAGCGCGGCGCGAGCTCCTTCAGCGCGGCCTTCTGCGCCGCCGTCCCGCCGCCGGCCGGCAGCGCGGACATCCCCCGGCACGCGGCCAGGAACGCCTCATCGTGTTGGCACGCTGCAAATAGCCCGTCCGCCACGCGCAGCCACGGCGCCGCGACGCCGCTCGGGTTCGCGAGCGCGGCGAGCCAGTGGATGTCGAGCTGCGCCTCGCGCTTGGCGCCGCCGGCCGCCGCCGCCGTCGACCACGCGAGCTCGGTGCCGCCGGCCTCGAGGGCACGCGCGCACCGCGCGAACATCATCGCCGCCGGCTCGTACTGCGACGGATCCGACGCGAGGTCGCACGCGAGCCGGAGCTCCCAGCCGATGCGCTCGTCGCCGCGCAGGAGGCGCTGCACGACCGGCATGCCGGCGATCATCCCGTCGAGGTACGCGCCGTGCTCGGCTTCCAGATCGAGCGCGCGCTCGATGCGCAGGAGCCAGGTGTCGAGCAGCCACTCGGGCGCCGCGCCGAGCCAGTCGACCATGCGCAGGAGGGCCTGGATCGCGACGGTGTCGATCTGGTAGCGCGAGCGCCGCACGAGGTGGAGCGCCTCGGTCGCGATGTGCCGGTACGCGCCGGCGATGGGCGTCGGCGGCCCCGACGCGGCGACGAGGTAGTTCGCGAGCGCGACGCCGAGCGCGAACATCGCACCGGCCGCGTGCTGATCGCGGTCGCGCGCCGGCGGCGTCAGCACGGTCCACCACTCCTGCGCGAGCGCGTCGGCGGCGGCGAGCGTCGCCTTCTCGGGCGCCTTGAGCCGCGCGAGGATGTTCGTCGCCGTCGCGTGCACCTGCGGCACCGCGCCCATCAGCTCCGCGATCCAGAACGGATCGATCTCGAGCTGCGTGCGCTCGCCGAGCGCGCGCCGCACCACCGGCGTGTCCATGCCCGGCACGAAGTCGGCGAGGTCGCGCGCCGCCCGCTGCGCCAGCGTCGTCGCGCCGAGGTCGAGGCGCCGCTCGATCACGCGGTCCCACTCGGCGGCGGGGCGGATCGCGGCGAGGCGCAGGAGGCGGTTGATCTCCGCCTCGAGCCGGCTCTGGCCGCGGCGCAGCTGCACGATCTGGAGCTGGTCGAGCGCCTCCTCGAGGTCGCCGTTGACGATCAGCGCCTTGGCGCCCGACAGCCGCGCCTTGCCGTCGGAGAGCACGCCGTTGCCGTCGAGGCCGGCGCACTGCCAGTACGCGATCTGCGCCTGGTCCTCGCGCCCGCACGCGAGCAGGCCCTCGATCAGCATCATCGCGTCGTCGTCGTCGGTGATCCGCCCGCGCGTGAGCCCGGCGATCACGCGCCCCGTGTCGCCGCGGTGGTGGCCCTCCCACGCGTACGCGCGCGCGAGCAGGCCGGCGTCGCTCTTCCAGTGCGCGATCCGCTTCTGCGCCCACGCGAAGCCCTCGAGCGTCGGCGCGTCGTCGGGGAGCTTGCTCATCGCGTCGTCGGCGAGCTCGATCGCCTCGGTGATGCGCCCGATGTCCAGGTGCACGAACGCGATGAGGAGCGCGGCGTGGTGCGGCGCCTGCCAGTCGTTCGCCGTGAGCTTGCCCGCCGCCGCGCGGTCGAGGATCTCGCGGCACCGGTACTGCGCCTCGGCGAACGCCTGCCCGGGGCGCCCGACCTGGCGCAGCCGCCGCACGCAGTCCAGGTGCGCGGCGCCGAACTGCGGCGCGGCCACCGTCGCGCGATCCGCCCAGCGGTAGCTCTCCTCGCGGCGCTCCTCCTCGGCGAGCTGCAGCGAGTAGTTGTGGCACGCGTACGGGTTCGCCGGCATCAGGCTCGCCGCGATGCCCTGGTGGCGCACGCCCATGTTCTCGAGCGGGCGATCGCCGGCGAACGGCTCGCCCCAGATCGACAGGTGCGGCTTCGCGTACATCGGCGCCTCGTCGATGAGCGGCAGGATCGCGCGCCGATCCGTGTCGCCGCGGAGCAGGCCCGTCACGTAGCGGTTGCGGCGCGCGACGGGGTGCTTCGGATCGAGCCGCAGCACGAGCGGATCGACGGTGCGGGCCTCGTCGCGCGACAGCTCGGCGAGCACGCGCAGGTACGGGATCGCGAGCCGGTCGGGCGCGCGCAGGAGCTCGCCGAGCTGCGCGAGCTCCTTGCCGTAGAGCAGCTCGCGGTCCGCGCGCGCGAGCCGCTCGCCGGCGTCGGTGAGGTCCGCGGCCGTGAACGGCGGCAGCGCCGCGACCTGCGGCAGCCGGCGCGCCGACAGCCACTGCGCGAGGCACTGCGCGAGCTGCTGCGACAGCGGCGCGTCGTCGGCGGCGGCCCACGCGTCGATCGCGAGGTCGGGGCGTCGCGAGCGCAGCACGCACGGCGTCGGCCGCGCGGGATCGAACCCGAGCTCGAACCACAGCACCTCGTGGCGGCGCGACACGCGGAAGAACCAGTCGATCGAATCCTCCGCCTGCGGGTGGCGCGCGTCGAGGAGGCGGCCGTGCTCGTCGACGAGCCGCTCGTCGTCGTGATCGCCGAGCGTCACCACCGGGTGGCGCAGCAGGTGATCGAACACGACGACGCTGACCAGTCGGGCGATGTACGACGACGCAGGCTCCAGCTGCGCCGGCCCTTCTCGGGAGATGACGAGCGTCGAGGCGAGGAACGTCGCGCGGTGTGGGTACGGAAGCGGACCCATGGCCCATCGCCAGGATACGGCAAGTGCCTATGTCGCCGCGCCTCGCCCACGGCAGATCGGGAGTCCAAGGCATCGACAGCCTGTGATACGCTCGATGCGGGCGTGGTTGGATTCGCCACCCGCCCCACCATCCATCCCCTTTGCTGTCCGAGTATCTCGAGGAGAAAGTTCGCCGTGGGAACGAAGCTCTACGTGGGCAACCTGAACTACAACACGACCGAAGACACCCTCCGAGAAGCATTCAGCGCGAACGGCCGAGAAGTGACGAGCGTGTCCATCATCATGGACCGCGAGACGGGTCGCCCGCGAGGCTTCGCCTTCGTCGAGCTGGCCACCTCCGAGGCGGCGCAGCAGGCTCTGCAGGAGCTCGACGGCCAGGAGCTCGACGGCCGCATGTTGCGCATCAATGAAGCGCGCGAGCGCGAGCGCGGCGCCGGGGGTGGCGGCGGCGGTGGTCCCCGGTCGTTCGGTGGTCCTCGTCCCGGCTACGGTGGCGGGGGCGGCGGCTACGGCGGCGGCGGTGGTGGCCCCCCCGGTGGTGGCGGCGGCTTCGGCGGCGGTGGTGGCTTTCCGGGTGGGGGCGGCGGCGGACCGCGCCCCGGTGGCTTCGGCGGCGGTGGTGGTGGACCCGGTGGCTTCAACCGTCCGCCCGGCGGCCCGGGTGGATTCCGCAGCGGCCCGCCCGGCGCCGGTGGTCCTCCGGGCGGCGGCGGTGCCGGGGATCGGCGCCGCCGCAACGAGCGCGACAAGGAGCGCGATCGCGGTGGTGACGACGACCGCGGGAAGCGCGGGCGCAAGGGGCGCGGCATCGACGACGACGGCGAGTGGTAGCCGCGCCGCCGCTGCCGCCGTGGATCGCGGCGCAGCTCCCGGCTGACTACCGGCAACATCGGGTCGAGGCCGCGGGCGAGCGCGTGCACGCGCTGTCGTGGGGGCCCGAGGACGGGCGCGTCGTCGTGCTCGCGCACGGCAACCCGACGTGGAGCTTCCTCTGGCGCAAGGTCGTGCGGGTGCTGCGCGCGCGCGCGCCGGAGCTGCGCCTCGTCGCGCCGGACCTCGTCGGGCTCGGGCTGTCGACGAAGCCCGAGGTCCGGGCGCACACGCTCGAGAACCACGCCGTGTGGTTCGGCGCCGCGCTCGACAGGCTGATCGGCGAGGCGCCGTTCGTGCTCGCCGCGCAGGACTGGGGTGCGCCGATCGGCCTCGTCGCCGCGGCGTCGCGGAGGGCGCGTTTGCGCGGGATCGTCCTCGGGAACACGGCGGTCAGCCCGCCGTCGCCGGCGTTCCGGCCGACGCTGTTCCACCGCCTCTCGCAGCTGCCGATCGCGAGCGACGTCCTGTTCCGCACGCTCGGGTTTCCGCTCGGTCTCCTGCACCTGTCGCAGGGCGATCGCCGCAGCATCCGGGGCGAGGTCGCGCGCGCGTATCGCTGGCCGCTGCGCCGCGCGGCGGATCGCGCGGCGCCGCTCGCGCTCGCGCGGATGGTGCCGGACTCGCTCGCGCACCCGTCGATCCCGTGCCTCGAGGCGTCGCACCGCGTGTTCGCCGAGGCGCAGGTGCCGATCGCGCTCGTGTGGGGCACGCGCGATCCGATCCTCGGCAAGGTCGTCAACCACCTCGAGCGGGTGCGCCCCGACGCGGCGGTCACGCGCACGCGCGCCGGGCACTTCCTGCAGGAGGAGGTCCCCGACGAGCTCGCCGCGGCGATCGCCGACGTCGCCGGTCGCGCGGTGTGGTCGCCGTGACGCGCACGCGCTTCGAGGTCCCCGCCGAGGACGACGGCCTCCGGCTCGATCAGGTCGTGCCGCGCCACGTCGCCGGGCTGTCGCGCAGGAAGGCGCGCGCGGTGATCGACGTCGGCGGCGTGTTCGTCGACCGCGCGCGCGTGAAGGTCGCCGGCCGCCCGGTGAAGGCGGGGCAGGTGATCGAGGTCAACTGGGGCGGCGCCGTCGAGCGCACCGGCGAGGCGCCGCCGCCGCCGCGGATCGTGCACGCCGACGAGCACATCCTCGTCGTCGACAAGCCGGCCGGCCTGGTGACGGCGCCGACGCCGGAGAGCGATCGCGGCGATCTCCTCGACCAGCTGGTCACCTCGTACGGCGAGGTCTACCTGGTCCATCGCCTGGACCTGCCGACGAGCGGCCTCCTCGTGTTCGCGCGCACGCGCGATGCGAACAAGCGCCTCGGCGACGCGTTCAAGGTGCACGACGTCGATCGCGAGTACCGCGCCGTCGCCGTCGGCCGGGTCGCCGCGCAGACGATCGATCGCCCGATCGACGCGCGCCGCGCCGTCACCCACGTCGCGCCGCTCGAGACGCTCCCGACGGCGACCGTGCTCGCGGTGCACCTCGAGACCGGCCGCACGCACCAGATCCGCATCCACCTCGCCGGCCTCGGCACGCCGATCGCCGGCGATCACCAGCACGGCGGCGAGCGCGCCCGCACGTTCACCCCCCGCCCCCCGCGCCTCGCGCTCCACGCCGCCGTCCTCGGCTTCACCCACCCGGCGACCGGCGCCCGCGTGCGCTTCGAGAGCGACTTCCCACTCGAGCTCGCCGCGTGGCTCGACCGCGTCCGCGCTACCGGCGCTTGACGTTCCGCCAGCGCGGGCGCCGCGCGAAGATCGACGAGCGCTTGCGCGGGGCGCCGACGGCCCAGCCTTCCTCGTCGAGGATCCGCGCGAGCTCCTCGCTGGTGACGACCTCGCCTTCGCCCAGGCCGGTGGTGTCGGGCTCGCCGTCGGGGCCGAGCGGGACCTCGCGGATCGTGAGCTCCTCGCCGGGCCGGTACATCACGATGGGCGCGCTCTCGCTGGTGACGATCGCTCCGGTCCGCTTGTCGACGACGATGTGCTTGAGCATGGTCGCCTGCATCGCCACGCGCGCCGCGGGTTGCGCGAAATCGTCAGGGTCGGCGGCGCCGCCAGCGGGGGCGCATCCGGATGGAGGTCTCCTCGAGCTCGTCGCGGAGGAGCTGCGCGAGGTCCTCGTCGTTCAGGTCGTCGGGGACCGGGAACAGCGGCTGGTCGCGGCGCGCGAGGGCGGCGCGGCAGTCGGCGCAATCGGGGTGGAGCTGGTGGGCCTCGTAGCCCTCGACGCTGATCTCACCGGTGTGCGTGTCGACGATGACGTGTGCTTGCATGAAGCACCGCATCGACGCCCGCCCCGCGAGTTGCGCCGAAAGTGCCCAGGTCGGCGCAGGGACTGCGAAATCTAGCTACGGGTTCGGCGCGGCCGGCGCGGGCGCGGCCGGCACGGGGGCGGCCGGCGCCTCGGGCTTCGCCGGCTCGTCCTTCGGCAGCTCGAGGCCGAGCTGCTTCGCGAACGCAAGACCGTCGCGGAAGCGCCAGAGCTTGGTGACCTTGCCGTCCTTGAGCCTGGCGACCTCGGCGTACGTGCCCGAGACCTTCTTCTTCTCCTTCGTCCCGGTGATCGTGCCGATCGCGACGACGTAGTCGCCGGCGGCGTACTGCGACGCGGCGGGGACCGTCATCGTGGCGTCGGGCATCACCTTCGCAAACTCCTGCGCGCCGGCCTCGATCTCCTTCTTGCCGGTGCGGTCCTTCGCGCTCGCCTGATCCGACTCGACGGCGTCGTCGGCGAACAGCGCGGCGAAGTCACCCGCCTTGTGCGCGTTGAGCGCGTCGGTGACCTTGCGCATGACGTCGACGTTCGTCTTCTCCGTCGCGTTGTTCTGCGTCACCACGATCTCGGGCGCCTCGGGCGCCTGCGCGGGGCCGCGGAACTCGCCGAGCTCCTTCGGGAGCTTGCCGGCCTGCGCGAGCGCGGTCAGGCCGTCGGTCTCCTCGTGCGCCTCGCGGATCTTGTTGTCGTCGTCGAACTCGAGGCGCTCGAACGACGTGGTGCCGACGTCCTTGCCGGTCGCCTCCAGCTTGCCGTGCCGCACGTTCACCGCGAGCACCGTCCGCCCGCTGACGAGCACGAGCTGCGGCGAGATCTTGGTGCCGGGCTCGTTCATCCGGTACGCGGCCGAGCTCGCGAGGCAGCGGGCCTTCACGTCGTCGACCTTGCCCTCGTTCATGAGGCCGACGCAGTCGAGGTACGCCTTCCCCAGGTCGGCGCCGAGCTTGGGCGCAGGCTTGCCGCCGGGCGCCGGCGCGGAGCCGGCCGGCTTGTCGGACGGCGGAGGACTCGTCGGGCGATCCATCTGTTCCTCGGAGTGTTTCCGGTTGCAGGCAGCCACCGCGAGCACGAGCGCGACCGACGCGAGCTTCATGGGCGCAGCCTGTCACCCCGGTTTCCGGGGCGCAACGCCGCGGAGCACGAGTTCAGCAGGTCTCGAAGGTCCACGCCTTGACGACGGTGCTGCGCGCTGCGAGCTCGTCGAACAGGCCCGTCATCGCAGGCACGCCGCTGAGCGCGTTCCACGCATCGAGCGACGCCGCCTCGATCACGATCGAGAGGTCCCAGCGCGCGGCGCTGTCGTCGGCCGGGAGGCCGACCGTGGCATCGGCGCCCGCCGAGGACAGCTGCCCGCGCACGAGGGCGGCCAGCTCGCTGCGGGTGGCGACCTCGTCGTCGAGGAGCTTGACGAAGCAGAAGCGCTGGATCACGGCTCGATGGTAGCGAGGAGGTGGTCCGGTGCAATGGCCGAATCGGCCCGCCAGCGCGACACGCCGGTGGTGAGCAGCGCGGTCGCGACGCCCGCCGCCGCGGCGCCGGCGACGTCGGTCTCGAGCTGGTCGCCGATCATCACGAGCCGCGCGGGAGCGATCCCGAGCCGCCGCGCGGCCGCCTCGAACAGCGCCGGCCGCGGCTTGCCGAGCACGTCGAAGCGCGGCGCGTCCGGATGCCGGCGCGCGATCGCCGCCTCGACGAGCATCGCCATCGCGCCGGCGGTGAACCCGAGCTCGCCGGGCACCTTCGGGTACACGAGATCGGGGTTCGGCAGGACGAGGTGCGGGCGCCGTCCCGCGTCGAGCGCGCGCACCACCGCCGACGCCGCGAGCTCGATCCCGTCGAGGAACGGCGTGCCGCCGTCGTCGCACACCGCGAGCACGTCGAAGCTCATGCCGGTCGCGAGCGGCACCGGCACGCCGCCCGCCTCGCGCACGAAGTCGACGGACGCCTCGGTGCCGAGCACGCACGTGGGCGCGCCGGCGAGGCCGTGCCGCGCGAAGTACGCCGGCAGGAGGCTCCCCGCCGTGATCACGCGCTCGGGCGCGACGAGCCCCTCGAACCGGCGCGCGTGCGTCGCGAGCGAGCGCGAGGCATCGTTCGTGACGATCGCGAACGGCGTGCCGCGCTCGCCGAGCGCGCGCAGGAGGCGCGGCGCCGCGGGCAGCATCCCGGTGGCGTCGACGAGCACGCCGAACGCGTCGAGGAGGATCCCGTCGTAGCGCGCGAGCAGCTCCGCGATCGTCGTCTCGGCAGGCACGCTGCATCGTAGGCGATGGCGGACCGGGTGAAAGTCGCGGAGGCGAGATCGTCGCGATCTCCCGGGCGGGTGGAATCGCGGTACAAGCCGGGCATGCGGCCGTACCTCCAGCTCCTGCAGCAGGTCCTCGACCAGGGAGAGCGCCGGACCGACCGCACCGGCACCGGCACGATCTCGCTGTTCGGCGCGCAGACACGCTACGACCTGCGCGACGGGTTCCCGCTCGTCACGACGAAGAAGGTGCTGTTCCCGGCGGTCGTGCGCGAGCTGCTGTGGTTCCTGCGCGGCTCGACGAACATCAAGGACGACCTCACGCAGCACACGCCGATCTGGGACGCGTGGGCCGACGAGGACGGCGAGCTCGGCCCGATCTACGGCTACCAGTGGCGCAACTGGGGCGGCACCGGGATCGACCAGATCTCCGAGGCGATCGCCGCGATCAAGCGCGACCCGACGAGCCGCCGCATCATCGTCAGCGCGTGGAACGTCGCCGACCTGCCGCGCATGAAGCTGCCGCCGTGCCACGCGTTCTTCCAGTTCTACGTGCAGGAGAAGTGGCTCGACTGCCAGCTCTACCAGCGCTCCGCCGACCTCGCGCTCGGCGTGCCGTTCAACATCGCGAGCTACGCGCTGCTGATGTCGATGATCGCGCAGGAGTGCGGCCTCGAGCCGCGCCACTTCGTGCACGTCCTCGGCGACGCGCACATCTACCTGAACCACGTCGAGGGCGTGAAGATCCAGCTCGCGCGCGCGCCGCACCCGCTGCCGCGCCTGCGCCTCGCGAACAAGCCGGTGCTCGAGCTCGCGTACGACGACATCGTGCTCGAGGGCTACCAGCACCATCCGTTCATCAAGTTCCCGGTCGCCGTGTGAGGTAGGCTGGAAGCCTTGCCATGATCGATCGCGAGAATCCGAAGGACCGGCCGGAGCAGGCAGCCGAACCGACGAGCCCCGAGGGCGGCGAGCCGGCGGAGGCGCGGGTGCAGTTCTCCGACCGCGGGGCGCTGCCGCCGGTCGAGGCCGGCGGGGCCTCCGACCGCGGGCCGTCGGCGTCGGACCAGGCGTACGGCGTCCACGCGGTCGCGGCGTACGGCGTGCGCGGCGCGCAGGGTCCGATGCCGCACGGCGACCGGATCGCGGCGAGCTTCGGAGCGCACGCGCCGGCGGTCCGCACCATCGGGGCGCGCGTCGGTGGGCGCGCGGCGGATGCGACGGCGGCGCTCGGCGGCGCGAAGGCGTACGCGGCCGGCCCGCAGGTCGCGTTCGCGAGCGAGCCGGATCTGTTCACGGCCGCGCACGAGGCGGCGCACGTCGTCCAGCAGCAGCGCGGCGTGCAGCTCGAGCACGGCGTCGGGGCGCGCGGCGACGGCCACGAGCGCGCGGCCGATGCGGTCGCGGAGCGCGTCGTCGCCGGGAAGCCGGCGGGCGATCTGCTCGGCCCGGCGGCCGGGGGCGCGATCGGGGGCGCGGCCACGGCCAGTCCCGCAGTGCAGGGCCTCCACGGCGACCTCACGACGGAGCTCCGCTCCGAGCTCGGGGGCGACGGCAACAAGACCGTCGCCGACGCGCTCGCCGAGAAGGACCGCACGAGCGGGATCCGGCGCGACAAGAACGCGAACAACGCGCGCAAGGTCGAGCTCGAGGGCCAGCTCGCCGCGGCGGTGCTGCGCAACCCGCAGGCGTACGCGGCGCCGGTCCACCAGACGTCGCGCCACATCCTCGCGTACCTGCAGCGGCGCGAGGCGCAGCTCAAGATCTCGCTGCGCGACTCGCTGATGCAGCTCGGCGGGCAGTCGAACTTCTTCGGGCGCCTGATGGACGACATCACGGGCACGAACGAGCCCCTGTTCCTCGCCGAGATCCAGAAGGTGCTCGCGGGCGGCGGCAACATCCCGAACCACCTGCTCATCCACCACCAGTTCTGGACGAAGATCTACGAGGAGCAGGACTTCGTGCAGAACGCGGCGGGCGAGCTGCTCGACGGGATCGCGCACCATCCGGCGTTCGTGCGCCACAAGACGAAGGTCGACGTCGACGGCGTCGAGGTGAACCCGTTCGACAAGGACCAGCGCGGGCGCGACGCCTCGGTCAACAAGCCGAACGCGACCGCGGGCCGCGCGGCGCAGGAGCTCGGGCAGAACAAGGTCGAGCTCGTCGACGGTGCGACCGGCTTTTCCGAGCGCCAGGCGGGCGAGGCCGGCCCGCAGGCGGGGACGGCGACCCTGTTGTCGCAGCCGGCGACGGAAGAGGACGGGCAGCACGATCACGCCGCCGGGCTCGACCAGAGCCACACGCGCGGCGTCGACATGTGGACCGTCAACGAGAGCAAGGCGTTCACGCAGCGGGCGCGCGTGCTGCTCGACATGCCGATCGCCGCCGGCGTGTCGGGCACGACCGCCGATCTGATGGGCTGCGCCGAGACGATCGGCGGCGTGAAGTCCAAGGAGGGCAAGATGCAGTACGGCCTCGCCGTGCTCGGCTTCCTCGGCGCCGCGGGCGCGCACTCGTTCCACGAGATCCTCACCGTCGTCGGTGCGGCCGGCGGTCAGTACGTGGAGGGCGACTACCGCGGCGTGTACCCGGCCGCGTTCGAGGCGACGGCCGACTTCGCGAAGCTGCGCGCGAAGTACCCCGAGCTGCTCGGCGGCGCGCCGGCCGAGGAGGAGCACCCGGAGACCGAGGCCCAGGGCGGCGACGAGACGGCCCCGCGCCGGGCGGTCGTGTGATGGAGCGCTGCGACGACGGTGGGCTCCTCGTCGGAACGAACGTCCCGCTCCCCGACGACGCGCGCGTGCGGTTCCGCGCCGGCACGCCGCCGGTCGGCTGCACGCACCTCGCGTGCACCCGGTGTGGCGCGACGGTGCGCCACTTCGACGGCGTGCAGCTGCAGCGCGAGCTGTTGTCGGGCGACGAGTACGCGCAGCTGTGGGACGCGGCCGACGCGAGCGCGTTTCCGCTCCTGCGCGCGGCCGTGATCCCGCGGATCCGCTTCTACTTCTGCCGCTGCTTCAACTTCTACACCGCCGGTGTGGTGGCCGCGCCGTCGCGCGAGGACGCGGACTGGGCGTGCGCCGGTCACCCGGCCTGAGCGACGTCATGACCTCGGAGGTCATGCGCGCCCCGCGCGGCCCGGCGTAGCTTCGGGTCATGGCGGATCTGGCCAGGAGCGATGCGTTCGGAGCTCAGGTGCGCTCGTGGCGGCTCGCGCGGCGCGTGAGCCAGGAGCAGCTCGCGGCGCGCGCGGGCGTGTCGACGCGGCACCTCAGCTTCGTCGAGAACGGCAAGTCGCGGCCGAGCCGCGAGGTCGTGCTCGCGCTCGCCGGTGCGCTCGACGTGCCGCTGCGCGAGCGCAACGCGCTGCTCGCGGCGGCCGGGTTCTCGGCGGCGTTCCGCGCATCCCCGCTCGAGGCCGACGAGCTCGCGAGCCTGCGCCGCGCGATCGACCACGTGCTCGCCAAGCAGGAGCCGTACGGCGCCGTCGTCGTCGACGGCAAGCTCGACGTCGTGCGCATGAACCGCGGCGCCGCGCGCGTGTTCGCGCGCCTCCCGCCGACGAGCCCCGACGGCGTGGCCGCCGCGCACAACCTCATCCTCGGCACGGTGCACCCCGCGGCGCTGCGGCCGTACATCGTCAACTGGAAGGAGGTCGCGGGCCACCTCGTCGCACGCCTGCACCGCGAGGTCGGCGCCCGCCCGCACGACGAGGGCCTCGCGCAGCTCCTCGTGCGCGTGCTCGCGCAGCCCGGCGTCCCGGCCGAGTGGCGCATCCCCGAGCCTGGCCGCTCCACCGCGCCCTTTCTCGGCGTCCACCTCCGCGGCCCCGACCTCGAGCTGCGCCTGTTCACGATGCTCTCCTCGATCGGCACGCCCCTCGACGTCACCGCCGAGGAGCTCCACATCGAGACCTACTACCCCGCCGACGAGGACAGCGAGCGCGTCCTGCGCGACCTCGCCTCCGGCGACTGACGACCTACGGACGCGCCAGGCGCTCGATGCGGTAGCGGACGCCGTTGTCCTCGGCGTCGCGCTCGCCGTCCCACGGGACGCGGAAGAAGCCGTGGGCGTCGAGGTCGGGGATGCGGACCTCGCACGCGTAGTCGCCATGGACGCGGGTGAGGTAGACGTAGCGGAGCTGGGGGTGGGCGAGCGCGTCGCGGTAGAGCTGGGCGCCGCCGACGACGAACACGTTCTCGACGCGGTCGTGGGCGCGGTCGACGGCGAGGGCCTCGTCGAGGGAGCGCGCGCCGAGGACGCCCTCGGGCAGCGCGGGCTCGGTGCGCGAGACGACGATGTTGAGCCGGCGCGGCAGCGGCTTGCCGCCGACCTCCTTGCTCTCCCAGGTCTTGCGGCCCATCACGATGGCGTTGCGCAGCGACGCGTCGATCGTCGCGGTCGTGAGCTTGCGGAAGTGCTGGAGGTCGCCCGCGAGCCTGGGCCAGGGGAGACCGTTGGCGCGGCCGATGCCCCAGGCGCTGTCGGCGGCGACGACGACATCGAACGTCACGCGCACACGCTAGCGCATCTGTTACGGTCGCGCGCGTGGCGACCGTGGTGTTCACGCCGAACCTTTCGCGCCACGTCGAGTGCCCGACCGAGATCGTCGACGGCGCGACGGTGCGCGCGGTGCTCGACGCCGTGTTCGCCGCGAACCCGCGGCTGCGCGGCTACGTGCTCGACGACCAGGGCGCCCTGCGCAAGCACATGAGCGTGTTCGTGGACGGGCAGCAGATCGCGGATCGCGCACACCTCAGCGATCCGGTGCGCCCCGCGAGCGAGATCTACGTGATGCAGGCGCTGTCCGGAGGCTGACCTCGCGCGCGAGGACCTGCGAGGTTCGACGGCAAGCACCGCTCAGTTGAGCAGCGCTTCCTCGCTCGGCTCGGACTTCTTGGTCTCGACCTTGTCGGCCTTGGCCTCGGCCGCCGCGGCGGCCTTGATCCGCGCGGCGTCCATGCGCGCCGACGAGCCGGCCGCGTCGGCGAGCCGCTTCGCATTCTTCTCGAAGATGAACTGCGTGATGTACGGGAACCCGACGTGGATGCCGTTCATCTTCGGCGCGAGCGTCGTCTGCAACCCGAACATGATGACCGCCGCGCGCTCGACGTAGAACCAGCCCTCGGGGTACGCGACGGACTTCATCAGCTCGCGCAGCTCGTCGCGCTTCATGTCGGGATCCGCGAGCTGCTGCGCGACCGCGGGATCGATCTTGCCGAAGTCGGTGATGTTGAGGTTGAGCAGCTTCTCGAAGTACTTGCGCACGGTGCGCTCGAGCAGCTCGCGGTCGCCGTTCGGGGCGATGAAGCCCATCGTCTCGATGCCCTGCACGACGAGGTCGTCCTTGCGCGTCATCAGGCCGCTCAGGATGTCGAACATGCCGTCGGCGAGGTTGTCGTGGAGCTCGGTCGCCGACCCGAGGTCGAGGACGACGATGCGCACCTGCCCGTCGGGGCCGCGCTGCACGAAGAAGTTCCCGGGGTGCGGATCGGCGTGGAAGAAGCGATCGATGAACAGCTGCTTGTAGAAGATCTTGACCAGCTTCGTCGCGACGTCGTACGGGTCGAGCTTCAGGTTCGCGAGCGCGTCCTTCTTCGTGACCTTGACGCCGTCCATGAACGTCATCGTCATCACGGTCGGGCTCGACCACTGCGGGTAGACGGTCGGGAACAGCGTGTCGGGGTCGCCCTCGAAGTTCTTCGCCATGCGCGCGATGCAGCGCGCCTCGTTCGCGAGGTCGGTCTCGCGCGCGAGCATGTCGGCGAGCTGCTCGTGCACGCGCGTGATCTGCTGGATCGGGACGAAGTTCTTGTACACGCGCAGCGCCCAGCCGAGGACGCGCAGGTCGACGCGGATGATCGTCGCGACGTTCGGGTACAGGATCTTCACGGCGAGGCGGTGGCCCTCGGCGTCGGTCGCCTCGTGGACCTGGCCGAGCGACGCCGCCGCGATCGGCTCCTCGTTGAACGTCACGAACACCTCGTCGGGTGGCTTGCCGAACGACTTCACGAACGTCGTCTTGATCCGGCCGTAGCGCTGCGGCGGGACGTCGTCCTGCAGGCCCTCGAGCTCTTCGGTGTACTCGCGCGGCAGGAACGTGCCCATCACCGACAGGATCTGGCCGAGCTTGATGTACACGCCGCGCAGGCGCACGAAGCCGCGGTACATGCGCCGCGCGTTGCGCCGGTTGACCTTCTTCCAGCGCGCGCGCGTGTTGTAGCGGGTGGGCCACAGGCGCGCCCAGGACACCTGCCACATGTAACTGAGGAAGATGACCACGAAGACGCGCAACGCACGCACGAGGCGAATGGCGGCCCACATGGTTCAACCGGCATCCCGACCGGCAGTTCCACGGTAGCATGCGCTCGTGTCGGACCTCTTCGATCGCGCCGCGAAGTTCTTCGCCGAGCTGCAGTCCGACCTGTGTCGCGCGCTGGCCGACACCGATGGCGCCAAGGAGTTCGGCGCCGACGCCTGGCAGCGACCCGACGGCGGCGGCGGCATCGCACGCGTCCTGGAGGGCGGGGCGGTGTTCGAGAAGGCGGGGGTCAACTGGTCCAGCGTCGACGGGGAGCTACCGGCCGACCTCGCCGAGCAGATGCCGGGGCAGGGGCGCGCGTTCCGGGCGTGCGGCGTGTCGCTGGTGCTGCACCCGCGCTCGCCGATGGTCCCGACGACGCACGCGAACTTCCGCTGCCTGACCAAGGGCGACGCCGTGTGGTTCGGCGGTGGGGCCGACCTCACGCCCTACTACTTTTTCCGGGACGACGCGGTCCACTTCCACCGCACGCTCGCCGAGGTGTGCGACCGGCACGCCCCGGTCGCCGACTACGACCTGATGAAGGCGGCGTGCGACGAGTACTTCTTCCTGCCGCACCGCAACGAGACGCGCGGCACCGGCGGCGTGTTCTTCGACTACCTCGACGGGAGCGAGGCCGCGCTCGCGTTCGTCGAGGACCTCGGACGCACGTTCCCGCACGCCTACATCCCGATCGTCGCGCGCCGGCAGCCGTCTCCTTACGGTGAGACCGAGCGCACGTGGCAGCTGCGCCGGCGCAGCCGCTACGTCGAGTTCAACCTCCTGTGCGACCGCGGCACGATCTTCGGCCTGAAGACGAACGGCCGCATCGAGTCGATCCTGATGTCGCTGCCGCCGCTCGTGCGGTGGGACTACGACGTGATGGCGCAGCCCGGCTCACCCGAGGCGGAGCTGCTCACGCACCTGCGCGCGATCGACTGGCTCGGCCGCCGCTGAGCGGATCCGATCCCGGGCTCGATCTTCGTCGGTTCTCGCGGGGACGCGTGGGTCCACGCGCGTGGATGTCAGACGTGCCTGGTAGGAATGTCGTCATCGGCACGGGAGTCCAGGCCTAGTAGGTCCGGCTTGACGTTGCTCTACCCGTAGCGTACAGAGGAATTATGGCCAAGAAGCAGACTCGACGGAGCATCAGCGTGAGCCGCTCGACCTACGAGCGGCTGAAGGCGTATTGCGAGGCCAGCAACATCTCGATGAGCCAGCTGGTCGAGACCCGCGTGAACGACTTCCTGGGCGAGGGCGGTTCTCCGGTTGCGACCACGGTCCACGTGATCCCGCACGTGCCGGCGCCTCAGCCGGTCGCTGCGCCGCGCCCGGTCGTCCCGGTGGCGGCGCTCCCGCCGCGCCCGACCCCGGTCGCCGCTCCCGCGCCGCGCCCGTTCGCGGAGGCGCCGCGCGCGCCGACCCCGCCGGCCGCCGCCGCCGTGGCCCCGCTGACGTCCAGCGCCGCGCGTTCGATCGTCGAGCCGCCGCCGCCGATCATCAAGCCGCGCCAGCAGGAGTCGGCTCCCAAGCCGGCCGAGAAGCGCCCCGACCAGATCTTCACCTTCTAGCCAGCCGTCGCAGTTCTTCCGTCGAGCGAAACGTCGTCGTCGCCTCTGCGCCGACGACGTTTCGTCGTTTCGGCCCCGAAAAATAGAACGGGCTCGGTCAGCCGAGCCCGTTTGCTCATTCCTTTTCCCGAACCTTTGGGTTCGAGGTCTGGCGGGAGGCTACTTAGCCGAGCCCCTCCTCAGAGCGGTGACTGGTACATTGCATGTCGTCTTGTCCTCCCCTGGCATAAGGCCAGAGCCCAACACCTACGGCCCGCCTAGGCTGGGCAAGGTTGCAGGATTACAACCCGACCAAGCAGCGGCTCCCGGGGTTGGGCCTTCGTAATGGGCACTGCGGCCCGATTCGAAGTCCACAGTTCGCGGTGTCCTCATGGTCATCGCGCGTGTACTCGGCGACTCGCGTCGCTCCAGACAGTGTAGGGCAAGTGAACGGCGGACGCCAGGGCGTTCACGAGCCGGATCGGCCGTGCTATCTCCGCCGCCGATGACGACGCGGCCTTCCCGGCAGCTCGAGACATTTCCGAACCCGCGGCCGAGCCGCGACTACCACATCGCGTTCGAGTGCCCCGAGTTCACCTGCCTCTGCCCCATGACCGGGCAGCCGGACTTCGCAACGATCTCGATCGATTACGTCCCCGACGAGCTGTGCGTGGAGCTCAAGAGCCTGAAGCTCTACCTGTGGAGCTACCGCGATGAGGGAGCGTTCCACGAGGCCGTGACGAATCAGATCTGCGACGACCTGGTCGCCGCCACCCAGCCGAGATCGATCACGGTGGTCGGCAAATTCTGGGTGCGCGGCGGGATCACGACGAGCGTCACCGTGACGCACGCAAAGTCAGCGGATCAGAAGTAGCTGGTGATCGCCGAGCGTGCGCTCGACGAAGGCGGCCTCGCTGAACGCGAGGTAGAGGAGCCAGGTGCGGATGAACGCGTCGTCGAAGCCGAGTGCGCGGACGCGCGGTAGCTCGGCGAGGAAGCGCGCGCGCCAGGTGCGCAACGTCGGCGCGTAGTCGGGGCCGATGTCGTCGGCGCGCGCGATCGCGAGGCCGGCGGGTCGGCTCGCCCCGCGGATCGCGGCGAGCGACGGGATGAGCGAGCCCGGGAAGATGTACGTCTGCATCCAGTCGACGCGGCGGCGGTACGCATCGAAGCGCTCGTCGGGCATCGTGATCGACTGCAGCGCGAAGCGGCCGCCGGGGCGGAGCGCGCGCGCGCAGCGGGCGAAGTAGCCGGGCAGGTGCTCGTAGCCGACGGCCTCGAGCATCTCGATCGAGACGAGCTTGTCGTACGTGCCGTCGAGCTCGCGGTAGTCGCGCAGCTGCACGTCGACGCGGTCCGCGAGACCGGCCTCGGCGACCCGGCGCGCCGCGAGCGCGTGCTGCTCGCGCGAGATCGTGATCGCGGTGACGCGGCAGCCGCGCGTGCGGGCCGCGTGGATCGCCATGCCACCCCAGCCGCAGCCGATCTCGAGGAGGTGATCGCCGGGCGCGAGCTCGAGCCAGTCGCACAGCCGATCGAGCTTCGCGCGCTGCGCGTCGGCGAGCGACATCGTCTCCGCGCCGCGCGGGTAGTACGCGCACGAGTAGGCGAGCGTGTCCTCGTCGAGGAACAGCCGGTAGAAGTCGTTGCCGAGGTCGTAGTGCGCGGCGATGTTGCGCGCGCTGCCGGCGCGGGTGTTCGCGGCGCGGCGGTGGCGCACGAGGTCGCGCCACTGGCCGAGGCGCGTGAGCGGCGAGTCGAGGCCGCCGTCGGACGGAGGGCGCCGCTCCGCTCCGCCGGTGCTGTGGGCGAGGAGCGCGCGGATCACGGCGACGAGGTCATCGCTCGACCACTCGCCGGCGACGAACGCCTCGCCGCCGCCGAGCTCGCCGCGCAGGAGCAGGCGCAGGAACGCGCGGTCGTCGTGGATGCGCGCGGTCGCCTGCGCCGGGCCGGCGCCGCCGAGGCGGACGCGCTGCCCCGACGGCAGCACGACGTCGAGGCGGCCGCCGGTCCACGTCGCGCGCAGGTGGCGCAGCGCGGCCCAGCGGATCGCCGGGGCGACCGCCGACACCAGGCCGCGCGCGGCCGCCGACGGCAGATCGAACCCGTTCAGGGCAAACTCAGCCTCTGACACCGCGGACACACACTACTGCAGTGGTGCCCGGGATACGAGCGACGGGGGCGAGGTGATCGGGCGGTGATCGGCACCGGGCCGGCGGTACGGCGCGCCGAGCCAGCGCAGCTTCATCGCCTCGAGGTGGATGAGGCCGATCACCTGCGCGGCCGCGAGCGGGTAGCGCAGCGCGGCGAGCGCGAGGGTGCGATCGCGCAGCGGCGTGCACGCGCCGGCGAACCGGGCGGTGAAGACGCGGTCGCCGGCGGCGGTGTCGACGTGCATCGTGATCGCGGCGCGGGCGCCGTCGAGCGGGACGTCGAACCGCCATGCGTAGGTCGCCTCGCCGTGGAGGAACGGGGACACGAACAGCTCGCGCACGCAGCGATAGCTGCCGGCCCCGGAGGAGGCGACGCGCTCGCGCGGGCCGAGCACGTAGCGCCGGCGCCCGCCGTAGGTGTTGTTGACCTCGGCGATCACGGAGGTCAGCTCGCCGTCGCGCGCGTAGCCGAGCGCGAAGCTGACCGGGTTGAACACGTAGCCGAAGACGCGCAGGTTCGTGACGAGGCGCGTGTGCGCCGCGGGTGGGAGGCCGTTGGCCCCACGCAGGTCGGCGAGCGAGCCCGCGAGATCGCGCGTCGGCGGCGCGGTCCGCTCGCCGAGGTCGCGCTCGTCGAACGACCACAGGTTCGGGCGGCGGTGCGAGAACAGGCGCAGCCTGCGGTGGAGCTCGGGTAGCTCGTCGAGGTCGAGCGACGCCATGCACAGCGGGTAGCGGAACGTGCGCTGCGCGAACGCGTCGCGGCGCGCGTGGACGAGCGTGCCCTGGACGAGCGCGCTGCGCGTCACGACCACCGCCGGTCGTCGGCGAGCGCGCGCGCGGCGGCGAGGGTGCCGGAGCGCAGCGCGTCCTCGTGGAAGCCGAAGCCGAAGTGCGCGCCCGCGTAGTACGTGCGCGCCACGCCGGCGAGGTGGGGCAGGAGGCGCTGCGCCTCGATCGCCGCACGGTCGAACTGCGGGTGCAGGAACGCCGCGTCGTGCAGCACGTTCGCCGGCTCGCGCCGCGGGTTGAGCGTGACGAGGAACAGCTCGCGGTGGCCCTGCAAGCGCGTCATCGAGTACGTGACGGCGACGCGCGCGGTGTCCGGATCCGCGACGTAGTTCCACGACGCGTGCGCGGCCGGGCGGCGCGGCAGGAACGCGCGATCGGTGTGGAGGACGGTGCGGTTCGCGCTGTAGCGGAACGCGCCGAGGACGCGGCGCTCGTCGGCGGTGGGCGCGGCGAGGAGCGCGAGCGCGGTGTCGGCGTGCGTCGCGACGACGACGCGGTCGAAGCGGCTCTCGCGGCCGCGCGCGACGACGGTCACGCCCGAGGCGTCGCGGTGGATCGCGTCGACGCGCGTGCCGAGGGCGAGCGTCGAGCGGCCGGTCGCGCGCAGGGCGGCGAGCAGCGCCTCGAGGTACGCGCGGCTGCCGCCCACGACGGTGTGCCACGCCAGCGGGCGCACGGGACGCAGCATCCCGTGGTGATCGAGGAAGCGCACGTACGCCTCGGCGGGGAACGCGCCGCAGCGATCCGGCGCGAGCGACCACAGGGCCGCGGCGAGCGGGACCGCGAAGCGATCGCGCAGCTCGCGCGGCGAGCCGGCGAGGTACTCGTCGAGCGACAGCGCGGCGAGGCGGCCGCCCGCGAGGTCGCGGCGCGCGCGGGCGAGGAAGCGCACGACCTCGACGACGAAGCGCCAGTGGCGCGGGTCGAACAGGTGCCGGCGGTCCGCGAACACGGCGTCGAGGCTCGCGCTGCCCCACTCGAAGTCCTCGGCGGGCAGCGACACGGAGAACGACATCGTCGTCGGGCGCGTCGTCACGCCGAGCTCCCCGAGCATGCGGAAGAACAGCGGGTAGTGCTCGCGGTTGCACACGATGAACCCCATGTCGACCGCGCACCCGCCCACGTCGACGGTGTACACGTGCCCGCCCGGCCGGCCCTCCGCCTCGAACACGGTGACCTCGTGCGGGCCCGCCTGCACGAACGCGCGCGCGGCCCCGAGCCCCGCGATCCCCGACCCGATGACGGCGACCTTCACGCGGACCTCGCCGGCGTCGCCGCCGGGCGCGACCGTGCGGGAGGAGCGTCCCGCGGCGCGGTGTCGATCATCGGGGGGCGTCGACCATGATCGGTCCGCGGTAGCGGATCGGCGTGCGGGGGGCGGTGCCGTGCGCGTCGCGCAGCTCGATGCTGAGGTCGATCTGGGCGTTGCGGAGGTAGTCGGCGACGCTCTCGGCGATCGGGATCAGGAGCTCGCGCGTGACGGAGGCGTCCTTCGCGAGCGCGCCGAAGTAGAGGACGCGGCCGTCGATCGCGGGCGTGCCCGGGGCGATGACGTGGCCGCGCAGCTGCCACGCGGGGCCGGGGCCCTCGTTGCGCAGCGGCAGGATGATGCGCACGGCGGGGCCGTCGATCGTGCGGGTGAGCGTGACGCGCAGCGTGCCGGCCACGACGCCGGGCACGATCTGGATCGTCTGCGACTGGCCGTCGAAGTCGGCGCCCTTGATCCACGCGGCGGCGTGCTTCGCGAGCACGGTCGCGTCGATCAGCGCGACGACGGAGTACTTGCCGCGCGAGCTCTCGACGTGCGCGGTGATGTCGAGCGACGGGCCGCCCGACACCTCGAACGCGTCGAGGAAGATGAACGGCGAGATGTTGAAGTGCCCGGCGGTGTCGACCTTGCCGCGCACCTCGACGCCGCGCACGACGAGCGTCGCGCCGGTGACGGCGAGGCCGCGCTCGCCGCACGGCTCGTTCGGGCCGGGGCGCTTCACCGTCTGATCCGGGTTTGCGCGCAGCTCGGTGCGGTTGCCGATGAACGGGCCGACCGCGAACGGGACGCCGGCGAGCGCGAGGCCGCCGCCCGCGTACAGGAGCGGATCTCCGGACGCGTCCTTGCCGCCGAGCGCGCTCACGGTCATGACCGCGCCGACCGACGCCGCGACGACGCCGACGACGAACGTCGCGATGTTCGGCTTGGTCTCGATCTCGGCGGCCGTCGACGTCGTCACGACCTCCTCGGTCTTGCAGTCGAGCGGCTCGATGAAGCGCAGCGCGTGGTCGTCCGTCAGGACGAGCGTCGGCGTGCGCGGAATCGGCTCGGCGCCGTCGATGCGCACGCGGTCGACGCGCCCCGGGCGGGCGATGTCGTTGCGGCCGACCACGTGGCAACCGCAGAGCAGCACGAGCACCGGCCACCGCATCCCGCGACGATACCCCGCCGCCGCGGCGCGCGGGTGACCTCGTACGCCGGGCCGCGCCTCAGGCCCACGCGCGGATCGCGCGCTCGCCGGCGCCGATGCGGCGCATCGCGCCACTCTCGACGACCAGCGCCGCGCCGCTCACAGCGTCTTCAGGTACTCGATCAGCGCGTCGCGGTCCGCGGGTGCCAGCGCGTCGCCGAACGTGTGGCCGCCGTTGCCGTAGCCGAGCTGCGTGGTGTCGTAGACCTCGTTCGCGTCGGCGCCCGGCGGCGGCGTCGCCGACGCCAGCGCCGTGAACCGCCAGCCGACGGCGTCGCGGTCGTACGCGCCGGGCGAGCGCCGGAAGAACTTCGGCCGCGTCGTCGAGTCGAGGAGCGCGCGCAGCGTCGGCACCGAGCCGTTGTGGAGGTACGGCGCGGTCGCCCAGATGCCGTCGAGCGGCGGCGCGATGTAGCCCGGCGCGGGCGCGAGGTGCGAGAGCTCGCCGAAGAACGACGCGTTGAACCAGTTGAGGTAGCGCGCCGCGAACTGGCCGGCGCCCTGCGCGAGCGTGCGGTCGGTGCCGACCTCGTCGAGCGCGATGATCGTGTTCGGGTACGTCTCGCTCTCCCCGTAGGTCCCGTGGCAGCGCGCGCAGCTCGCCTCGAAGACGGTCTTGCCGGCGGCGGCGCGCGCGGCGTCGATCTCGTGCGGGTAGGCGGGCGCCTTCAGCGTGAGGAGGAACGAGCGCACGTCGGGGAAGTACGCGTCGATCTGCCGGGCCTCCTCGACGGTGTCGACGCACAGGGTCGACGCCGTCATCATGATGCGCGCGTGGTCGCCGCGGCCCGCGCCGACGTAGAACATCGCGTGCTTCTTCTGCATGTGCCACCACGGCGGCACGTCGACGGGCACGACGATCTGCGGCGGCAGCGGCATCAGCGGCTCGTCGCTCCACGCGAGCGTGTCGACGTCGCGGTGTGCGAACAGCACGGCCGCGAGGTTGTCCGCCGGGTTGACGCCGATCGTGCGCGTGATCGTGTGCGGCGCGATCGCCACCATGCGGTCGCGCCAGCGCTGCCACTCGGCGCGCTCGGCGTCGCCCTCGACGAGGCCGCCCGCCGCATTCGCGAGGAAGCCGACGTCCTGCGTGAAGTCGGAGGTGTGGTTGCCGAGGCCGATCACGAGCTGCCCCTCGAGGTGCTGCGCGTGGCACTGCAGGCAGTTCGGCGTCACGACCTCGACGCCGCTCGCCGTCGTGAACGCCGTCATGTTGTACGGCAGCTCCGCGTTCGCGCCGGTGCGCTCCGGGAGCCGGTACGACGCGGGGATCTGCTGGTTGAACACCTTGCGGTACGCCGTGAGCGGGACGCCGCAGCCGACGTAGCCCTCCTCGATGAGGGCGCGCCAGCCGTTGGCGGGATCGCCGGTGCGCTGATCGAACGCCGGCACGTCGCCGACGGGCGACGACGGCGCGACGACGCCATGGTCGTTGCCGCACGCCGCGGACATCATCGCGATCGCGAAGGCGAGGCGGATCGACATGGCACGCGTCCTACCACGACCTGGCGTAGGATCGATCCGCGATGCGGGAGTCGATGTCGCGCCCGCCGCTCGTGCGGGAGGTACCGATCGGCGAGCTCGGCACGGGCCTCCTCGCGATGCCGGCGACGGCGCGCTGGTTCTACCTGCTCGCGCACGGCGCGGGCGCCGGCATGCGCCACGAGTTCATGGAGGCGATCGCGCTCGCCCTCGCGGCGCGCGACGTCGCGACGCTGCGCTGGGAGCTCCCGTACATGGCCGCCGGCCGAGCTCGCCCCGATCGCCCGGCCGTCGCCGAGGCCGCGGTGCGCGCGGCGTGGACCGAGGCCGCGGCGCACGCGCGCGAGCTCCCGCGCTTCGCCGGCGGGAAGTCGTTCGGCGGGCGCATGACGTCGGGAGCGCACGCCGCCGAGCCGCTCCCCGGCCTGCGCGGCCTCGCGTTCCTCGGCTTCCCGCTCCACCCGCCCGACAAGCCGGGCGTCGAGCGCGCGGCGCACCTCGCGGCGACGGCGCCCTCGCCGCTCCTGTTCCTGCAGGGCGATCGCGACGACCTCGCCGACCTCGCGCTGCTGCGCCCCGTCGTGCGCGGCCTCGGGAGGCGAGCGAAGCTCACCGTGATCGCGCACGCCGATCACGGGTTCGACGTCCTCGTGCGCAGCGGCCGCACGCGCGCCGAGGTGCTCGACGAGCTGGCCGCGGCGATCGCGGCCTGGATGGAGACGGTGACGCGCCCGCGGACGCGTATATAGTCGCGCGGTATGTGGACGAGCTACTCGGCGCGCCATGCGGCGGAGCTGGTCGGGCTGCCGGAGTCGGCGGTGCGCAGCTGCATCCGCGACGGGCTCGTCGGGGCGCCGGGCGCGGTGCCGGCGCAGCTCACGTTCCGCGACCTCGCGGCGCTGCGCACGGTGAAGGCGCTCGTCGACGCGGGGCTGCCGCTGCCGCGCGTGCGCAGGGAGCTCGTGCGGATCCAGGAGCGAATGTCCGCGGCGAGCGAGAAGCGCTCGATCGCCGAGCTCACGGTCGAGGTGCGCGAGGGCAGCGTGCACGTGCGCGGCGAGGGCGGCGCGCCGGAGGCGCAGCTCGCGCTGCCGTTCTCGGCGCCGCCCGCCTCCGACGACGTGCGCGTCGTCGACGGCGGTGCCGGTGTCGGCGGAGAGGTCCGCGAGCTGCCGCGCCCCGTCGACGCGCCGGCGCCGGCGTTCGCGCCGCCCGCGACCGCCGAGGCGTGGATGCAGCGCGCGATCGGGCTCGAGGAGCGCGACCCCGTCGCCGCGATCGACGCGTACCGGCGCTCGCTGCGCCTGCGCCCCGAGTGCACCGAGGCGTGGATCAACCTCGGGCGCCTGTTCGCCGAGAGCGGCGACGGCACCGCGGCGCACGACTGCTTCCGCAGCGCGCTCGATCTCGATCCGCAGGACGCGACCGCGTACTACAACCTCGGCGTGCTCGCGCAGGACGCGGGTGTCGAGGCCGACGCGATCGCGCTGTACCACCGCGCGCTCGAGCTCGATCCGCAGCTCGCGGAGGCCCACTACAACCTCGCGACGCTGTTCGATCGCTCGGGCGATTCGCGCTCGGCGATCCGCCACATCAACGAGTACAGGAAGCTCACGCGATGACCCAAGACACGGCGGCCTGGCTCGGCGAGCAGATCGACGCCCACGATCCCGACATGACCGACGACCCCGAGGCCGCGTTCCGCCTCGCCGAGGCGTGCGCCGCGTTCGGCGGCGCGACGGCGCAGGCGTTCGGCATGACGCTGCCCGAGGCGTTCGACGGCCGCGACGAGCTCAAGCAGCGCGCGGTCGCGGCGCTGAAGAGGTGGCTGCCGCGCCTCGATCCCGAGGGCCGCGAGCGCATGAAGAAGCTGATCGGCGAGTACCGCCTCGTCGCGACGCAGTGAGCGCTGCGATCGCGACGCGATGAACGACGCGATGAACGACGAGATGAGCGCCGAGATGAGCGCCGAGATGAGCGACGCGATGAACACGCGATGAACACGCGACGAACACGCGATGAACGACGCGACGAGCGTCGCGATGCGCTGAACCGGGCGGTCCGTCACGACGCGGTGAGCGCCGTGATGCGCCGCTCGAGGAAGCGGCGCTCGGGCTCGTTCGTCGTGCGCGCGAGTGCGGCGCGGTAGGCGGCGAGGCTCTCGCGCTGCTTGCCGAGGCGGCGCAGGAGGTCGGCGCGCGCCGCGTGCCACAGCGGGTAGTCGGCGAGCTCGCCCTTGAGCTCGTCGACGAGCGGCAGCGCGAACGCCGGGCCGCGCCACATCGCGATCGCCGCGGCGCGGTTGAGCGCGATCACCGCCGTCGGCGTGCGGCGGTAGAGCTCGTGGAACAGCGCCGTGATCTGCGGCCAGTCGGTGTCCGCCGCCGCCTTCGCCTGCGCGTGGAGCGCCGCGATCGCCGCCTGCAGCGCGTACGGTCCCGGGCCGCCGCGCAGCGCGTCGGGCACGAGCGCGAGGGCCTCGGCGATCTGCGCGTGGTCCCAGCGCGCGCGGTCCTGATCCTCGAGGAGTACGAGGTCGCCGTCGCCGTCCGTGCGCGCGTCGCGCCGCGAGTCGTGCAGCAGCATCAGCGCGAGCAGCCCGCGCGCCTCGGCGAGCGAGGCCGGGTCCGCGAGCTCGACCAGGAGGCGCGCGAGCCGGATCGCCTCGCGGCACAGGTCGCGTCGCAGCCACGAGTCGCCGGCGGTCGCGGCGTAGCCCTCGTTGAAGATGAGGTACGCGACCGCCATCACCTGCTCGGTGCGCTCGGCGAGCTCGGACGCCTCGGGGACGACGTACGGGATGCGCGCGTCGCGGATCTTCGCCTTCGCGCGCACGAGGCGCTGCGCCATCGTCGCCGGCGTCGCCAGGTACGCGCGCGCGATCTCGTCGGTGGTGAGCCCGCCGAGCGTGCGCAGCGTCAGCGCGACCTGCGCCTCGGGCGCGAGCGCCGGGTGGCAGCACGTGTACATGAGGCGCAGCCGGTCGTCGGGGACGGCGACGAGCTCGCTCGTGGCGGTGCCCTCCGTCGCGTCCTCGGCGGCGACGATCTCGCGCAGCTTCACGCGCCGGCGGATCGTGTCGATCGCCTTGTTGCGCGCGACGGAGATCAGCCACGCGCGCGGCTCGTCGGGCGTGCCCTCGGCGGGCCAGCGAGCGAGCGCGGCCGCGAACGCGTCCTGGACGATCTCCTCGGCCAGGTCGAAGTCGCCGTTGACGACGCGGATCGTCGTCGCGAGCACGCGCGCCCGCTCGGCGCGAAACGTCGCTTCGATGGCTCCCGCGGCGAGCACGCGGAGAGCCTAGAAGATCAGGCGCTGAAGTTCATCACCGGACGGATCTCGATCGACCCGATGCGGGCGCTGGGGATCCGCGCCGCGATCTTGCGCGCCTCGTCGAGGTCCTTCGCCTCGACGATGTAGAAGCCGCCGAGCTGCTCGCGCGTCTCGGCGAACGGGCCGTCGGTGTTCGTGGTCTTGCCGTCGCGGATGCGCAGCGTCGTCGCCGTGCGGATCGGCTGCAGCGCGTCACCGGCGACGAAGTGACCCGACTTCTTGATGTCGGCGGTGAACTCCATGTACTCGCCGAACAGCTGGTTGCGCTCGGCCTCGGGCATGTCGTCCCACACCTTCTCCTCGTCGTAGATGATCAGCATGTATTGCATCGGTGTTGTCTCCTTGGGGGTTGTCGCCCATGGGTCGAGCGGCGTGCGCGCGGATCGACAGCGATCTTGCGAATCTTGTAAGGCTGCGAAAGATCAGCCGAATCCGAGGAGACGGCCGACCTGGTAGACGAGCATGCTCGCGATCCAGGCGAGCGTCGTCATGTAGCCGAACAGGAACGCGGGCCAGCGCCAGCTGCGGGTCTCGCGGCGCACGACGGCGAGCGTGCTCATGCACTGGCACGCGAGCGCGAAGAAGATCATGAGCGACAGCCCGACGAGCGGCGTGTAGGCCTGCGAGCCGTCGGGCTTCTTCGCGGAGCGCAGCGCCTCGCGCAGCGGCTCGCTCGACTCGTCGGCCTCGCCGCCGACGCTGTACACGATGCCGAGCGTCGACACGAACACCTCGCGCGCGGCGAACGCGCCGATGATGCCGATGTCGATCTTCCAGTCAAAGCCGAGCGGCGCGAGCACGGGCTCGACGGTGTGGCCGAGGCGGCCGCCGTAGCTCTCGGCGAGGCGCGCACCGGACTCGGCGTCGACGAGCGCCTGCTTCGCCTCGTCGCCGTCGGCGACCGCACACGCGGCGACGCGGTCGGGGTGGCCGTCGGTGGGATCGCGCGGGAACGACAGCAGCGCCCACAGCGCGATCGAGCACACGAGGATCACCGTGCCCGCCTCGCGGAGGAACATCGACGACTTGCTCCACATCATGCGCACGACGTCGCGGAGGCGCGGGAGGCGGTACGGCGGGAGCTCGATCAGGAACGGCAGCCGCTTCGCCTTCAGCGGCTGCACGGTGCGCGACATGATCCACGCGGCGGCGAGCGCGGTCGACACGCTGAACAGGTACATGCCGACCATGAGCAGCGCCTGCGTCGCCGCCGAGCCGGGGATGAGCGCGGCGATGACGAGCGTGTAGACCGGCAGGCGCGCCGAGCACGTCATCAGCGGCACGACCATCATCGTGAGGATGCGGTCGCGGCGGCGCTCCATCGTGCGCGTCGCCATGATCGCGGGGACCGCGCACGCGAACCCGGACAGCATCGGCACGAACGCGCGCCCGTGCAGGTTCATCGTGCGCATGATGCGGTCCATCAGGTACGCGACGCGCGCGAGGTAGCCGCAGTCCTCGAGGAAGCCGAGGAACAGGAACAGGAGCAGGATCTGCGGGAGGAAGACCATCACCGCGCCGACGCCGCCGATGACGCCGTCGACGAGGAAGTCGGTGACGATCGTGCGCGCGTCGGTGCTCGCGGTGAGCTTGTCGCACAGCTCCTCGCTCGCGGCGGGGGCGATCGCGGTGCGCAGCTCGTCGCCGAGCCACTTGAACAGCGAGTCGACGCCGTCGATCGCGGGCTTGGACCACGCGAACAGCGACATGAACACGACCGCCATCACGCCGAGGAAGACGGCGAACCCGAAGATGCGATGCAGGAGGACGCGATCGATGCGCTCGGTGCGCGTGCGGTCCGGCGGCTTCGCGACGAGGCGCGGCAGCTCGCGGTCGAGGAACGCCCAGCGCGCGAGGATCGGCGCGTCGAGCTTGCCCTCGGGCAGGTCGGCGCGCTCGACGGCGGTGCGCACGGCGGCGGGGACGTCGAGCTCGTCGGCGTCGCCGTGTGCGGAGTCCGCGCGCGCCTCGATCGACGACAGCGCCCACAGGGCGAGCGCGTCGTCGCCGCGCGCGACGGAGGTGCCGAAGCGGGTGCGCGTCATCCACGCGTCGGGGAGGGCGGCGCGGACCGCGGCGATGCCGGCGGAGATCGCCGGGTCGGGCTCCCACGTCCAGACCGCGCGGCGCTCGCCGTGCGCGGCGCGGACGACGGCGTCGAGGAGCTCGGGGATGCCGGTGCGCGTGCGCGCGGTGACGGCGACGACCTCGCAGCCGAGGAGCGCGCCGAGCGCCTTCGGATCGGGGGTGGCCGACTTCGCCTCGTCGACCATGGTCAGCGCGACGACGCAGCGCGTGCCGAGCTCCTGGATCTGGAGGAGCAGGTAGGCGGAGCGGGCGAGCTGGGTCGCGTCGAGGCAGACGATCGCCGCGTCGGGCACGGGCTCGCCGGCGAGGCCGACGATCGCGTCGAACGCGATCTGCTCCTCGGCGCTGCGCGCGTTGAGGCTGTAGGTGCCGGGGAGGTCGCACAGGTCGGCGACGCGCCCGTCGGGGAGGGTCACGCGACCCACGCGCCGCTCGACGGTGATGCCGGGGTAGTTCGAGACCTTCGCGGACAGGCCGGTGAGGGCGTTGAACAGCGTCGTCTTGCCGACGTTCGGGTTGCCGGCGAGGACGATCATCGGGCGGCGATCGCCGGGCTTGTCGTCGTCGTCGTCAGCCATGAGGCGCCGGATCCACGTCGATCTGCGCCGCCTCGCTGCGGCGCAGCGACCACTGGCCGCCGCGGACCTCGATGCGGAGCGGGTCGCCGAGCGGCGCGATCGTCACGACGCGCACGGCGACGCCGGGGACGAGGCCGAGCTCGAGGAGGCGGCGGCGGAACGCGCGCGCGCCGGAGACCTCGCGCACGGTCGCCTGTTGACCCAGGGCGACCTCGGCGAGCGACGGCACGAGTGGATGGGTATCACAGTGACGCGTCTGTTTGAAAATCGTTTTCAAAGTCGGAGTGCTGCGAAAATCGAGGATGTGCGCGAGATCTCACAGACCCTGGTGGGTGGCGCGAGGTCTCGCGCTCGCACGACGCGATGCTACATTGCCGCGAAGGGGTACCGATCCGATGGACACGGCGCAGACCCTGCTGCTCAACCAGGGATTCGAACCGATCAAGGTCATCTCGTGGCAGCGGGCCATCACCCTCCTGTTCCTCGGCAAGGTGGAGGTGCTCGAGGAGTACGACCGGAACATCCGGTCGGTGAACCTGATCATCAAGATCCCAGCGGTCGTGCGGCTCCTCCGCGCGTTCCGCCGCCACGCGCGTCCGGTCAAGTTCTCCCGCGTCAACATCTACGCGCGCGACAACTACAAGTGCCAGTACTGCGGCAAGAAGGCGTCGATCGGCGAGCTGACGTACGACCACGTGGTGCCGCGCTCGCAGGGCGGCATGACCGAGTGGACGAACATCGTGACGTGCTGCTACCTGTGCAACCGCAAGAAGGGCGGTCGCACGCCGCGCGAGGCCGGCATGGCCCTCCTCGCCCATCCCACCCAGCCCAACTGGGTTCCCGCCGTCGCGATCCGCATCTCCCTCCGCTCCATCCCCGACGCCTGGACCGACTACCTCTACTGGACCGGCGAGCTCGACACGAGCCCCGACGGCTGATCGTTCTTCCGCGCCTCGAAATCGGCCTTGAGCGCCGATCCGTGCTTCGGAGCCGGCGCTGTACTCTTTGACCCACGCGTCGGTCAGGCGTGCCATCGCGAGCGACCTCGATTACGGATGGGACATCGTCGAGGCACGCCCGATCTCCTCATCCAGCTCTTCATCGGTCACGGTGTGCCCTCGGATCCTCGACGTGCGCCTCGAGGTCGTTTCGGAGTTGCTCGATCCGGTGATCGCCGTATTCGCCGGCGCCCTTGATCTGGGTCCGGAGCGTGTCCTCCATCGCGGAGACGCGACTTGCCACGATCATGTCGATGCGGTGGCCGAGGCGCTCCTCGGTGGTGGCGAGCTCCTCTCGCAGCTCTTTCAGGTCGGCTTTGCTCGCGAACTCCTCTCGCAGCTCTTTCAGGTCGACCTCTCGCAGCTCTTTCAGGTCGGCTTGCAGTTGGGTCAGGTCGGTTCGCAGCTCCTTCAGGTCGGCTTGGTTCGCCTCGCGGTTCGCCTCCATCAGTTGGGTCAGGTCGGTTCGCAGCTCCTTCAGGTCGGCTTGGTTCGCCTCGCGGTTCACCTCCATCAGTTGGGTTAGGTCGGTTCGCAGCTCCTTCAGGTCGGCTTGGTTCGCCTCGCGGTTCGCCTCCATCAGTTGGGTCAGGTCGGCTCGGGTCAACGGCGCGTCGTTCGACTTCATGAGCTCGGCGAACCTACATGCGGTGTGCCAGCGAAGGCATGCGATTTCTCGAGGAGAATTGTCCGGTTGTCCGGAGTTGCGGCAAGTGTGGGAGCCGGTTGTAGGGTAGGTGTCAGCGTGAAGATCTGCTTTGTGTGTCTGGGAAACATCTGTCGGTCGCCGACGGCGGAGGGCGTGATGAGGAGGCTCGTGGAGGAGGCGGGGCTCGGGGAGCGGGTGGTGATCGATAGTGCGGGGACGGGGAGCTGGCATGTGGGGGAGCTGCCGGATCCGAGGACGAGGGCGGCGGCGAAGCGGCGCGGGATCGAGCTGGTGCATCGCGCGCGGCAGCTCGCGGCCGGGGACCTCGTGACGTTCGACCTCGTCCTCGCGATGGATGCGCGCAACCTCGCGCACGTCGAGCAGATGAGGTCGCGCGGCGGTGGGCGGGCGCGTGCGGAGGTGAAGCTCCTGCGCAGCTTCGATGCGACGGCGCCGGCGGATGCGGAGGTGCCGGATCCGTACGAGGGCGGCGACGCCGGGTTCGAGGAGGTGCTCGACCAGTGCGAGCGCGCGTGCGCCGGGTTGCTCGCTCACCTCCGCGGGCGGCTGTGATCCCCGGGCTCGCGGCCGCGGTCGGGGAGGTCGCGCGGCTCGAGCCGATCGGCGGCGGCGACATCAACGACGCGTACCGCGCCACGCTCGCCGACGGCCGCACGCTGTTCGTGAAGACGCACGCGGATCCGCCGCCCGGCATGTTCGCCGCCGAGGCCGACGGGCTCGCGTGGCTCGCCGCGGGTCCGCTGCGCGTGCCGCGCGCGATCGCCGCGGGCGAGCGGTTCCTCGCGCTCGAGTGGCTCGACCTCGGCGGGCGCCGCCCCGACGACGCCGACCTCGGCCGCCGCCTGGCCGAACTGCACCGCCTCGGCGCGCCCGCCTTCGGCCACACCCGCGACAACTACCTCGCCACGATCCCGCAGCCGGCGATCGCCGCCGACGACGGCGCCGCGTTCTGGATCGATCATCGCGTCGCTCCCGTGTGCGAGCTCGCCCGCCGCGCCGGCCGCATGCCCGACGTGCGCGGCCGCCTCGAGACCCTGCGCGCGCGGCCGGATCGCTTCGGCCCACCGGAGCCGCCCGCGCGCCTGCACGGCGACCTGTGGTGGGGCAACGTCGGCACCGTCGCCGGCGCGCCCGTCGTGTTCGATCCCGCCGTGTACGGCGGCCACCGCGAGGTCGACCTCGCGATGCTCGCGCTGTTCGGCACCGTCTCCGAGCGCCTCGCCGCCGCCTACGACGAGGTCTGGCCGCTCGCCGCCGGCTGGCGCGCGCGCACGTCGCTGTGGCAGCTCTACCCGCTCGCCGTCCACGCCGCGCTGTTCGGCGGCACCTACGGCGGGCAGGTCGCGCGCATCCTCGACGAGCTCGCCTGACCTACTTGACCTGGTTGATCTTGTTGCCGGTGCCGACGCTGCCGACCTTCGGCTTGTCGGCGCCCAGGCCCTTCTTCCAGTTCACGGTGTTGTCGCTGCCGGAGATCGAGATCTTGTCGCTCGCGCCGACGTCGACCTTGTTCTCGGACCCGGTGACGGAGAGCTTCTTCGCCGACTCGATCGTCACGGTGTTCGAGCTGCCGTTGATGGAGACCTTCTCGCACGCGCCGGTGATCGTGTACTTCGCGTCACCGGCGTTGATGACGACGTTGCCGTCCTTGTTGCAGTCGTGACTGCCGCCGCCGCTGTTGAACACGCGGTCGGCACCGGCGACGCCGGCGGGAGCGAGAGACAGAACGAGCACCAGGCCAACGAGTCGCTTCATGGATCCTCCTCCGTGCGCCGCCACGGACGGCGGCGAGTCCCCAGGATTCACATTCATCGCCACACACGCGACATCCGGCCGACATCATCTCACCGGGAGGGTGCTACCTAGTCGGCATGGCTGACGATTTCGCCGCCTTCGCCGACGCGCTGGTCGGCCCGGCCGTCCGCGCCGCGCGCACGCTCACCCGCGACGGAGAGGGCATCGACGAGCACCAGGTCGTCGTCGACCGGGTCGCCTACGCCGCGACCCTCGCCCGCACGATCCACGAGCTCGCCGCCGCGCCGCCGGTGCTCGCGGCCGAGGCGCGCGTCGCGGCCGCCGAGCTGGCGGCGGATCTCCCACATCGGCTCGCGCCGGTCGCCGCCGCGCTCGGGCTCGGCGAGCTCCCCCGTGTACCGCCCGAGATCCTCGCCGCGATCGCACCCGCGCCCGTCGAGGCCGTCGGTGCCGCCGCGATCGCGAGCGGCGGCCGCATCGCGTGGCCGCTCGACGAGCTGCTCGCCGAGGTCCGCGCGAACGTGCAGGCGTTCGCCGAGCGCGAGGTCGCTCCGCACGCCGAGCGCATCCACCACCACGACGAGCTCGTCCCCGAGCGCTTCCTCCAGGCGATGGCGAAGGCCGGGTACTTCGGCCTGTCGATCCCGTCGCGCTACGGTGGCCACGAGCTCGGCAACCTCGCGATGATCCTCACGACCGAGGAGCTGTCGCGCGCGTCGCTCGCCGCCGCCGGCTCGCTCATCACGCGCCCGGAGATCCTCGCGAAGGCGCTGCTCGCCGGCGGCACCGAGGAGCAGAAGCAGCGCTGGCTGCCGCGCCTCGCGGGCGGCGAGGTGATGGCCGCGATCTCGGTGACGGAGCCGAACGTGGGCTCCGACGTCGCGTCCGTGAGCTGCCGCGCCGAGCCGGCGCCCGGCGGCGGCTGGGCGATCACCGGTGCGAAAGCGTGGTGCACGTTCGCCGGCCGCGCCGACGTGATCGCGCTCCTCGCGCGCACGTCCGACACCCCCGGCGCGCGCGGGCTGACGCTGTTCATCGTCGACAAGCCGCGCTTCCCCGGGCACGCGTTCGAGGCGGCGCAGCCCGGCGGCGGCACGCTCACCGGCAAGGCGGACCGCACGCCCGGCTACCGGGGCATGCACTCGTTCACCCTCGCGTTCGACCGCTGGCACGTGCCGGCCGAGCAGCTCGTCGGCGGCGAGGCCGGCGTCGGCCGCGGCTTCGCGCTGCAGATGGCGGGCTTCGCGGCCGGCCGCCTGCAGACGGGAGGGCGCGCGTGCGGCGTCACGGCCGCCGCCGTCGAGCACACGTCGCGCTACGTCGCCGAGCGCCGCCAGTTCGGGCGGCCGATCGGCGACTACGGCCTCACCCGCTATCACCTCGGTCGCATGGTCGGACGACTCGTCGCGGCGCGCGCGATCACGTACGCGGCCGCGGTCGCGATGGACACCGACGAGCGCGCGGCGGCGCCCGTGGCGGCGATGGCGAAGCTGTTCGCCTGCGACGTCGCCGTCGAGGTGACCCAGCTCGGCCAGCTGCTGCACGGCGGCTGGGGCTACGCCGAGGAGTATCCGATCAGCCGATATGTCGCCGACGCGCAGGTCCTCCCGATCTTCGAGGGCGTGAAGCCGATCCTGGCGCTCAAGGTCGTCGGGCGGGCGGTGCTGCAACAGGGCCGATGACATCTCCGTCTTCCCCGACGTCGGATTCCGCTGCGGTCGATGACCGCTGCGCGCGGTGCCTGTTGCGCGCGTGCCTGTGCGCCGGGGTGCCCGTCGTCGCGGCGCGCACGCGCGTCGTCATCGTCCGCCACCCGGCCGAGCGCCACCGCAGCTCGAACTCGGGGCGGCTCGCGCACCTCGCGCTGACGAACAGCGTCCTCGTCGAGTACCGCGCGCCGATGCCCGAGCTCGACGGCGCGTGGCTGCTCTACCCCGAGGGGCCGCCGTGCCTCGCCGCTCCCGAGCCGCCGCCGCGCCAGCTGGTGGTGCTCGACGGGACGTGGTCGCAGGCGCGGCGCATGTTCCGCAAGCTCGCGCCGCTGCGCGGACTCCCGATCCTGCGGCTGCCCGAGGGCGCCCGCGCGCCGCGCATGCGCGAGGCTCCGTCGCCGGACCGCGTGTCGACGATCGAGGCGATCGCGCGCGCCCTCCGCGTGCTCGAGGGCGACGGCGTGGCGACGCCGCTCGAGGAGCTGTTCGCGCTGGCGGTCGCGCGGGCGGCGGCGAGCGGGCGTACGATCGCGGCGGGTCCCGCTGCGCCGGTCACGTGAGGCGGCAGGTGCGGGAGATTGCCGTTGCATCTGCGGGGCGGCCCGACCACTGTTGGTCCATGAAGCGCGTCGCTCTCCTCGCCGTGACGTTCGCCGCCTCCGCCGTCTCCGCCGCCCGCGCCGAGAGCGAGTGGACCGACGAGGTGTCGGCGCCGGGCACCGTCGAGGTGACGGTCAACGCGGTCGCGGTCGCGCCGTCGTTCGAAGACGTTTCGGTGACGGCGTCGGTGTCGGATCCGGCGATCGAGGACCCGCTCGAGCAGCACCGCCCCGGCGATCAGCCGCACGGGTACGCGTCCGCCGGCGCCGCGGCGGGCGGCGGCTACTTCGACGCGAAGGGCTTCGTCCTCGACGGCGGCAAGCGGATCGGGCGCTCGGCGTGGTTCGCGCGCGCGCTGTTCCAGGGCGGCAACAGCTCGCTCGAGACGGAGCCGGGTCGCGGCACGTACTGGGAGGCGCGCGGCGGCCTCGAGGTCCGCGGCTGCGCGCACGGCGGCATGGTGTGCGGGTCGGCGGGAGTCGACGCGGGCATCCACCGCGAGGAGTTCACGCACGTCGTCCTCCTCGGCGGGCGCCACGAGTACGTCGAGCGCTTCGACTCGACGGTCGTCGCGCCGCGCCTGACGCTCGACGCCGGCGGGCGCGTCCGCTTCCGCGTCGCGGTCGAGCTGCCGTTCCACATGCGCGGCGCCGACAGCATGGCGGTCAACGCGCTCGCGCGCGGCACCACGCCGACGAACCCGCAGCAGGACAGCCAGTACGTGACGAACCTGGCGGCGTCGTTCGCGCTCGCCGTCGGCTTCTGAGCGCGGCTGCGACGCGGCACGGAGGCGCGGCCGCCGCACCCGGTCGGCGCGGCCGATGGGATGTTGGTTGGGTCGGTCGCGGGCGCGCGGGCAAGATCGGCGCATGCATCCGGCGCTGCCGATCAAGACGTCCGCCGTCGTCGCTCTCGCCTCGCTCCTCGTCGTGCTTCGCCTCGCCGGCACGGCGGCGGCCGACGAGGTGATCGTGATCCACGAGAAGATCGCGCCGCCGATCCTGCCGAAGGCGAAGAACGATAAGCCCAACGCGACGCCGCCGTACAGCGACGAGGCGATCCTGTCGGATGCGTGGACCAAGGCCCACCTCCTGCTCGACGTCGACGAGCGCGGCGACGTGAAGCGCGTCAAGTGGCTCAAGCGACCCGGCTTCAAGCTCGAATCGATCGCGCTGAAGGAGGTGTTCAAGCTGAAGTTCGACCCCGGGCGCGACCGCACGGGACGACCCGTGCACACCTGGATCCTGTGGACGCTCGAGTGGCCGTCGGCGTGGTGGCTGTCGACGTTCGGCCTGCCGCGCTCGACGATGCCGCCGATCGTCGGCTTTCCGCCGCGCCGCATGGACCACTACGTGCCGTGCCGCGGCAGCGGGCCGCTCAACATGGGGTCGTTGCACCCGGTGTACAAAGATTGCTCGAAGCCGGACCTGCGGAAGGCGGAGACCGAGGTGTGGGTCGATCCACCATCGTCGTAGGAGTCGATACATTGCGTCGGGACGGTCGCGTACCTTACGCTCCCCTGGCGTGGGAGCTTCGAGACAGGCCGGGATCCCGATCTCCGTCAAGCTGATCCTCGCCACCTCGGTGGTGGTGGCGACGGCCGTCGGGATCGTCACGTGGTTCGCGCGAACCACGATCGACGACATCACGGCGACGCAGATCGGCGAGCGCGAGAAGGACGGCCTGAAGGCGATCGAGCGCAGCTCGGATCTCATCGTCAGCAACGCGGCCGTCGCGCTCTCGTTTCCGCTCCCGAACCACGTCGAGGCCGACATCCAGCTCGTCCTCGAGGAGGCGATCAAGCGCGACGTCGAGAAGCGCCTGACGTGGATCGGCGTCGTCGAGAGCAAGGTGCTCACGTACGCCGCGCCCAGGGACAAGAAGCCGGCGGAGGCCGAGGTCGGGCGGCTCGTGCGCCTGCTCCACGACGCCGAGAACACGCGCGAGACGAAGGACCGCGCGGCGGCGGGCGGTGTCGTGCGCGCGAGCCTCGGCGGCTCGGAGTGGGTGTACCGGGCGCCGATCACGGGCGCGAACGTGAAGGACTCGTACGTCCTCATCGGCGTGTCGACGGCCGACCTCGAGCGGCGCATCCGCGAGGACCTCGAGACGGCGCAGGACGACGCGAGCGCGGCGCGGGCGCGCGCCCTCTTGGTGTCGCTCGTGGTGCTCGCGATCGGCATCCTGCTCGCCGCGATCCAGGGCGCGCAGCTCGCGCGGCCGATCAAGGGGCTGACGGCGCAGGCCGAGCGCATCGGCAGCGGCGACCTGTCGCTGCGCGTCGCCGACGACCGCCGCGACGAGCTCGGCGTCCTCGCGCGCACGTTCAACGTGATGGCCGACGCGATCGCCGAGCTCCTGCAGGAGCAGGCGCAGAAGGCGTCGCTCGAGAAGGAGATGGAGCTCGCGCGCCAGGTCCAGCAGGCGATGCTGCCGCCCGACGACCTCGACTCGCACGGCTCGCTGAAGGTGGTCGGCTACTGCATGCCGGCCTCGAGCTGCGGCGGAGACTGGTGGACGTACCGCAAGCTGTCGAACGGGCGCATGTTGCTCGTCGTGGGCGACGCGACGGGCCACGGCATCCACTCGGCGATGATCGCGGCGACGGCGCGCGGTGCCGTCGAGGCGCTGTCGGGCATCGACGAGCGGCTGCTCACGCCCGAGCAGGTGCTGCGCGCGATCGACTCGGCGATCCGGCAGGTCGGCGATCACAACGTCCTCATGACGGCGTTCGCGGCGGTGTTCGACTCGACGAACGGGGTCCTGCACTACGCGAACGCGGGGCAGAACTTCCCGTACGTGCTGCGGCTCGATGCGGCGCGCGTCCTCGAGGGGGCGAGCATCATCGCGGCGAGCGGCAACCCGCTCGGCGACCGCAACATCGCCGTCGAGATCCGGCGCGGCTCGCTGCAGCTCAACCCGGGCGACCTGTTCGTGTGCTTCACCGACGGCGTCGTCGAGCGCGCGAACCCCGCGGGCAAGCTGTTCGGCGATCGCAAGCTGCGCAGCACGCTGACGGGGCGGTCGCTGGCCGACGCGAGCGCGCTGCTCGTGCTGCGCGACGCGCTGATCAGCGCCCTCGCGGAGCACGGCGAGACCGCGATCCCCGAGGACGACATGACGTTCGTGTTCTGCCAGTACGACCCGGTCCCCCCGGCGCGCCAGAGCGTGCGGCGAGGAGCGGCGTGATCCGCAGCCTCGTCGTGGCCGCGACGCTCGCGGCGACGCTGGCGGGGCTCGGGGCGCGCGCGGGTGCGGAGCCGGCGGTCGACGTCGCGGACCTGCCGCCGCTGCCGCCGGCGCAGGACGACGCGACGCGCGCGGCGACGGTGCTCGCGGCGACCTCCGTCGAGGAGGACGTCGTCGTCGGCGCCGCGAAGCGCGAGCAGAGCCTGGGCAACGTGGCATCCGCCGTCACCGTCATCTCGGCGGATCGCATCAAGCGCTTCGGCTACCGCACCGTGAGCGAGGCGATCGCGGCGGTCGCCGGCGTGTTCGTGCAGGACAACCGGCTCACGCAGCAGGTCGGCATCCGCGGGCTGCAGATCGAGGGCGGCTTCAACAGCCGCATCCTGATCCTCGTCGACGGCGCCACGATCAACGAGCAGTGGGGCGGGTTCGCCGGCGTCGGCTTCGACGGCATCGTGTCGATCGACGACATCTCGCGCATCGAGGTGATCCGCGGCCCGGTCGGCGCGCTGTACGGCACGACCGCGTTCTTCGGCATCATCAACATCGTCACGCGCGGCGCCGGCGAGAGCACGCGGGCGTGGGGCAAGCTCGGCGTGCACTCGCTGCAGGGCCCGATCGCGACGGCGGGGTTCGCGACGGGCGGCGTGCACAAGCAGCTGCGCGGCTCGGTGTTCGCGATGACCCGGCTCGGCGAGACGCTCGACGTGCCCGACATCGGCAACGGCCTCAAGGGCGACGGTGCGCGCACGCTGATCGCGTCGCTCGTCGGCTCGTACAACGGTGCGTTCGCGCAGGTGCGCGCGGCGCGCTCGATCCGCGACTCGCCGTTCGCGCCGTACGACAGCGATCCGGGGATCGTGCCGCCGTACACGCTGACGAACACGCAGCTGCTCGTCGAGGGCGGCTACACGCGCGAGGTGTCCAAGCGCCTCGTCGTCGCGGCGCGCGGCTACTCGAACCTGTACAAGTACGACGACGTCATCCGCGCCGACGGGTCGGCGAACTTCATCGACGTCGGGCAGGCGTCGACGTTCGGCGCCGAGGTGCGCGGCCGCTACGCGCTCGACGCGGCGGGCAAGTTCGGCGTCACCGCGGGTGGCGAGGCCAACTACAACCGCACCGAGAGCCGGGCGTTCTTCGTCGACGACACGGGCAACGCCATCGTCGTGCCGCTCGACTTCTCGATCCAGGGCGCCTACACCGAGGTCGACGGGCAGCCGACGAAGTGGCTCGGCTTCACGGGCGGCGTGCGCTTCGACAACAACAGCGTCATCGACAACCGGCTCACGCCGCGCGGCGCGCTGTTCCTCCAGAAGCCGGAGAAGTACGGGCTCAAGCTGCTCGCCTCGTCGGGCTTCCGCAACCCGACGGCGTTCGAGGGGTTCTTCGCCGACGGTGTCGACTTCTCGGCGAACACGAAGATCCGGAGCGAGACGGTGCGCGCGTACGAGGTCGTGCTGTGGGCGAGGCCGATCGCCGGCATGTCGCTGCGCCTGTCGGGCTTCGCGTGGGACGCGCGCGACGTGGTCGAGCAGCGGCCGGATCCCGAGGACGAGGCGCTGCTGCAGTTCCAGAACGTCGGGCGCTACGTCACGCAGGGCCTCGAGGTCGAGGGCAGCTACCGCAACGCCGACGGGTGGTACGGCTTCGGCGGCCTCACGGCCGCGCGCATCGGCACGGAGGTCGACGAAGGCAGCGGCCCCGAGCTCGCGTTCGGCGGCGTCGTCAACTCGCCGAGCGTGAGCGCGGTCGGCGGCATCTCGACGCCGCGCATCGGCAAGCTCGCGCACCTGTCGACGGAGGTCGTCTACCTCGGCCCGCGCGGGACGCGCCCGCAGCCCGACGGCAGCATCTCGACGCGGTCGCCCGCGTGGCTCGGGTGGAACGCGACGGTGTACGTGCCGGCGTACCGGCGCTTCGACGTCACCGCGGGCGTGCGCAACATCCTCGGGACGCGCGACCTCCTGCCCGCGCCCGGCGACTACGACCGCTTCCCCAGCCCGATGACGACCATCGTCGTGCCGCGCGTCCCCGGCGAGGGTCGCGAGGTGTACGTGAAGATCGGATACTCCTACTGATGCGGACGGTGGCCACCCTCACGCTCGTGCTCGCCGCCGCGGCGGCCGGGCGAGCGTACGCGCAGCCGACGAAGGGTGAGGACGAGAGCGCCTCGCTCGTCGAGGAGGGCCGCGCGAGCCTGCGCAAGGGCAAGCTCGACGCGGCGGCCAAGGCGCTCGACCAGGCGATCGCGCTCAACCCGCGGCGCGTCGAGGCGTACGTGCTGCGCTCGGCGGTGCACGCGGCGAAGAAGGAGCACCGCCGCGGCGTCGACCTGATGCGCAAGGCGTTCGACCTGGCGCCGAACGATCCCGACGTGCAGACGGCGCTCGGGTCGCAGCTGCTCGCGGCGGGCGACGCGGCCGCGGGTGTGCCGATGCTCCAGAGCGTGACGGGGAAGGACGCGAAGAAGTACGACGCGCAGCTCGTCCTCGGGCACCACTTCCACGACACCGGCCGCTGGCCCGACTCGATCGCCGCGTTCGAGGCGTACTTCGTGCACCGCCCGGCGGAGCTCGCGAAGGACGATCCGCGCCACCGCGTCGACCTCGGCGATGCGTACCTGCGCTACCGCCAGCCGCAGAAGGCGCTCGAGCTGTTCCAGCGCGCGGTCGCGGAGAAGAAGCCGAAGGAGGACCTGCGCGCGCGCATCGGCGTCGCGTGGGCGATGGCGGCGATCGACTGCAAGAAGGCGCGGCCGCTCCTGCGCGAGCTCGACACGGCGCCGCCGAACGGAAAGCCGGTGTCGGAGTCGCATCCGGAGGTGTGGCTCGTCGACGGTCAGTGCGCGATCGCGCTCGGCGACATCGCGGGTGCGCTCGCGCTCGGGCGCCGCTACCTCGACCGGGTGCCGGATGCGGGCGCCGCCGGGCACGCCCTCGTCGGCGAGGCGCTTGCGGCGCGCGGCAACCTCGGCGAGGCGCGCCGGGAGCTCGAGCTCGCCCGCAAGCTCGAGCCGGCGCGGCGGCGCTGGTCGGTGCGGCTCGCGGCGGTGCTGCGGCGCGCCGGCGATCACGCGGGTGCGGTCGCGGCGCTCGAGGCGCTCGGCGAGCTCGGCGAGGCCGCGATCGATCCGGACTGGTGGATCGAGCTCGGCGAGGCGCTGCTCGCGAAGGGCGCGGCGACGGACGCCGTCGCGAAGCTGACGCCGGTGGTGGCGGCGATGCCGAACGTCGCCGAGGTCCGCGTCACGCTCGGGGCCTCGCAGCTCGTCGCCGGTCAGGCCGAGCTCGCGGTCGCGACGCTGACCGAGGCCGAAGGCATCCAGACCTCGCCGCGCGGCAGGCGCCTGCTCGCCGACGCGCTCGTCGTCGTCGCCGTCGCCAAGCTCGCCGAGCCGGGGCAGGCGCCCGCCGCGGAGGAGCTGCTGGTGCGCGCGGAGCAGCTCGATCCCGCGCCGGTGACGCTGCGCAACCTCGGCGTCGCGCTGCTCGCGAACGGCAAGGTCCCCGAGGCGACCGGCGTGCTCGACCGCGCCGCGAAGGCGGACCCGTCGCCGATCGCGCACCTGCTCGCGGCCCGCGCCCACGCGCTCGGCCGCGACAACGCCGGTGCGCGCCCCCTGTACGACAAGGCGCTCACGAGTGCGAAAGACGCGCTCGTCGCGCCGGGCGGGCCGCCGATCGCCGTCGAGGTCGCGCTCGACTGGGCGGCGAGCGAGCTCGCGAACGGCGACCCGGCGATCGCGGTGACCGCGCTCGAGCGGACCGCGGCGCTCGCCGGCAAGTCCGCGCTCGCCGACCGCCACAAGCGCGCGCTCGCCGAGGCGCGGCACGCCGCCGGGGTCGCGGCGATCCGCGCCGGCAACGGCCCGCGCGCGGTGGACCTCCTGCAGAAGTCGGCCGTCGCGGTGCCCGAGCTCGCGACGAAGTGCGACCTCGCGCTCGCGACGGTGGTGCTCGGCGACTCGGGCTCGGCGCTGAATGCGCTGCGCGCCGTCGCGGGCCAGAGCTGTCCGTTCCCGCCGCCCGCCGACACGCAGGCCGCGCCGATCCTGATCGCGTTCACCGAGGGCGTGTCGTCGCCCCGGCTCGCGGCGCGCGCCGTCGAGAAGCTGACCGCGCTGTCGGGCAGGTCGAGCGGCGCGGCGGCGACGCTGCTCAACACGTCGATCCGCGTGATCGCGCTCGAGGCCGCCGCCGACGCCTACCGCGCGCGCCGCCTCGGCGACGTCCGCAAGTTCCTCACCGTCGCCCGCGCGGCGAACGCGCGCGTCGGCGCCGAGGAGGTCGCGCACGACCTGGCCGTCGTGGATTTGCTCGAGGGCAAGCTCGACGTGGCGATCGCGCAGCTCGAGCGCTCGCGCCTCCCCGATGCGCTCGTCAACCTCGGCATCGCGTACGAGAAGAAGGGCGAGCCGCAGAAGGCCCTCGACGCCTGGCGCCGCGCGAAGAAGCAGGGCGCGCGCTGGAAGGACCTCGACGACTGGATCCAGGCCAAGGAGCGCATCTACGGAGGCGAGCCATGAAGCGCGGGTGGTTCGTCGTCTTCGTCTCCGTCCTCGTCCTGGCGATGCCCGCCACCGCGCGTGCGGAGACGACCACGGTCGGGCTGTTCGCGCCGAGCGCGCCGTTCCCGTCGACGGCGGCGCGCGTCGAGCTCGCCACGCGCCTCGGCGAGCACGTCGGCAAGGCGCTCGGCGGGACGGGCGTCGGGCGCGTGTACGCGCGCTCGGGCGACTTCGCGGCGGCGGTGAAGAAGGGCGAGGTCACGGTCGCGCTCGTCGACGCGACGTACCTGGCGAGCTCGGGCGGCTACACGATCATCGCGGCGTCGCTGCGCGGCGGGGCGAGCGCGCAGCCGTGGCAGCTCGTCGCGCGCGGGGCGTCGAAGATCGGCGACCTGCGCGGCAAGCGCGTGCTCGTGCCGGCGAGCGGCGGCAGCGAGTCGCTGCTCGCGCTCAACGTGTTCCTCGGCGGCGACGTCCCCAAGGACTTCTTCGCGAAGATCGAGGTCGCGTCCGACACCGCCGCGGCGATCGCCGCCGTCGGCATGGGCAACGCGGACGCGGCGTTCGTGCCGTCGGGCGCCGATCTCCCGGGCGGCGTGACGGCCGTGCTCGCGCTACCGGCGATCGCGGGGCCGATGCTCGTCGCGTACGGCACGGTCACGCGCGAGCGCCGCACCGCGCTCGAGGCGGCGGCGCTGTCGTTCAAGGGCGACGCCACGGTGTCGGGCTTCCGCGGCGACGCCGGCGGCCTCGGCACGATCACCGGCCGCTTCACGATCGCGCCGAAGATCGGGCCGTTCTCCGTCGCGGCAGTTCGCCTCGTCGTCGGCGAGCTCGCCGAGGGGCGCGCGTTCGCGATCGAGCGCACGCCGGTCACGACCTTCACGGCCGCCCCCGTCATCCGCGCGGCTCCGGACAAGTAGACCGGTAGGACATTCCCCGGCTCGCGCGCCAGGACGGTGGCATCGCACAGGGTGGTGCCGTATGTTCCTGCGCCATGAGACGCTCCGTCGTTCTCGCTCTCGTTCTCGCTCTCGCGCTGGTGGCCTGCCAGAAGACCACCGACGACAGCTCCAAGACCCCCGCCAAGGACCCGAGCGCCGACAAGAAGCCGGGCTCGGCCGCGATGCCCGGCTCCGGAACGGCGTCGCCGGTGCCGCAGGGGCGCCCGAAGCAGGAGCCGATCAACCCGCCGATGGACGTGAAGGCGCCGCCCGCCGACGCCGTGAAGACGACCTCGGGCCTCGCCTACAAGATCCTGAAGCCGAACCCGGGTGGCGTGCCGGCCAAGCGCAACGACACCGTCGTCATCAACTACACGGGCTGGAAGACGAACGGCGAGACGTTCTACTCGACGAAGCGCCTCGGTCAGCCGACGCAGCTCAACCTGTCGGCGACGGCGGCCGGCTTCACCGAGGCGCTGCAGCTCCTCAAGAAGGGCGAGTCGGCGATCATGTGGATGCCGCCGACGATCGGCTACAAGACGCCGCCGCCGGCGGGCACCGAGCCCGAGACGCTGGTCTACGAGATCGAGGTCGTCGACATCGTGTCGGCGCCCGACATCCCCAGGGACGTCGCCGCGCCGCCCGCGGCCGCGAAGGCGACGAAGTCCGGCACGAAGTACATCACGCTCAAGCCGGGCGCCGGCGAGAAGGCGCGCAACTTCGACACCGTCACGTTCCACTACACGGCGTGGGAGGGCGACGGGCGCCAGTTCGACTCGACGGAGGTGCGCAAGCGCCCCGCGGTCGTCCCGCCGTACCGCCAGCCCGCGGTGATGGAGGAGATCCTCGTGACGATGGCCGCCGGCGAGCGCGTGCGCTTCTGGACCGACGCGTCGAAGATGCTGCAGGGCAAGCAGGTGCCGGGCATGCCGACGGGCACGCTGTGCTACGAGCTCGAGGTCGAGTCGATCGCGAAGGCGCCCGCCGCGCCGCCGCCGGTGCCCAAGGAGGTGGCCGCGCCGCCCGCCGACGCGCAGAAGACCGAGAAGGGCGTGTCGTACAAGGTGCTGCGGCCCGGCAAGGGCGGCGATAAGCCGAAGGCGACCGACCACGTGCGCGTCCACTACACCGGGTGGACCACCGACGGCCGCATGTTCGACTCGTCGATCGTCCGCAACGAGCCGGCGGAGTTCAACCTCGGCCAGCTCATCCCGGGCTGGACGGACGGCATGCAGGTGATGACGGCCGGCGAGCAGGCGCGGTTCTGGATCCCCGAGGAGCTCGCGTACAAGGGCGCGCCCGGCCGGCCCGCCGGCATGCTCGTGTTCGACGTCGAGCTCGTCGAGATCAAGCCGCCGCCCAAGGAGGAAGCGCCGCCGACGCCGGGTGCGATCCCCGCGCCGCCCGACGTGGCCGCGCCGCCGGCCGACGCGAAGAAGACCGAGAAGGGCGTCTCGTACAAGGTGCTCTCGCTCGGCGGCGGCGGTCCCAAGCCCACGCCGTCGAACCGCGTGAAGGTCCACTACACGGGCTGGCAGACCGACGGCAAGATGTTCGACTCGTCGGTGTCGCGCGGCACCCCGGCCGAGTTCAGCCTCGGCGGCGTGATCGCCGGCTGGACCGACGGCCTGCAGGTGATGTCGATCGGCGACAAGGTCCGGTTCTGGATCCCCGAGGAGCTCGCGTACAAGGGCAGCCCGGGCCGCCCGCAGGGCATGCTCGTCTTCGACGTGGAGCTGCTCGAGATCAAGTAGTGAAGCGGATCCTGCTCGTCGAGGACAGCCCGGTGATCCGCGCCGCGGCGGTGACGGCGCTCTCCGACGCCGGCTACACCGTGCAGGCGCACCCGACCCTCGAGAGCGTGATCCTCGACGGCGTCGCCGGCTTCGACCTGATCCTCATGGACGTGCAGATGCCGGACCTCTACGGCGACGACGTCGCGGCCGTGCTGCGCCACGATCGCGGGATCACGACGCCGATCTACCTGTTCTCGAACCTCGACTTCTTCGAGCTCGCCGAGCGCACCGAGGCGGCCGGGCTCGACGGCTTCATCCTCAAGTCCGAGGGCATCGAGCACCTCGTCGAGCGCGTGCACGGGATCCTGTACCCGTGACGGTCCCCGACGCCGTCGCCGCGGCGTGGGGTTGGCGCGACGCCGCGATCGCGCCGCTCGCCGGCGGCCTCATCAACGTGACGTACGCGGTCGCGCGCGCGGGAGCGCCGGTGGCGGTCGTGCAGCGGCTGCACCGGATCTTCGCGCCCGAGGTCAACCTCGACCTCGAGGCGGTCACCGCGCACCTGGCCGCGCGCGGGCTCGCGACGCCGCGCCTCGTGCGCACGCTCGCCGGGGCTGCGTGGGTCGTGCACGAGGGCGCGACCTGGCGCGCGCTGACGTGGGTCGACGGCGTGTCGCACGCGCGCGTGCCGTCGCTCGACGTCGCCGAGGCGGGCGGCGAGCTGGTCGGGAAGTTCCACCGCGCCGTCGCCGACCTGCGGCACGACTACGCGTTCGCGCGCGCGGGCGTGCACGACACGGCGGCGCACCTCGCGGCGCTGCGCGCGGAGCTCGACGGCGCGGCGGTGCGCGAGCTGCCCGAGCTGCCCGAGCTGGATGAAGCGGGTGACGTCGGGCGCGCGATCCTCGCGGCCGCCGCGGGGCTGCCGGCGCTGTCGCAGGGGCCGCGGCGCCACTGCCACGGCGACCTCAAGCTCTCGAACCTGATGTTCGCGGCGCCGGATCACCGCGCAGGACCGGCGCGCGGCGTGTGCCTCGTCGACCTCGACACGCTCGGCCTGGGCACGATGGCGTTCGAGCTCGGCGACGCGATGCGCTCGTGGTGCAACCCGCGCGGCGAGGACGTGGCCGCGATCGCGTTCGACACGGCGATCTTCGACGCGGCGATGCGCGGGTTCCTCGCGGTCGCGGGGGACCTCGTGTCCGAGGCCGAGCGGCGCGCGATCGTGGCCGGGCTCGAGACGGTGTGCGTCGAGCTCGCCGCGCGCTTCGCGGTCGATGCGTTCCGCGACAGCTACTTCGGCTGGGACCCGGCGCGCTTCCCGACGCGGCGCGCCCACAACCTCGTCCGCGCCCGTGGGCAGCTCGCCCTCGGGCTCGCGGTCCGGGAGGCGCGTGACGAGGCGCTCGGGATCGTGCTCCGCACCCGCTGAAGTCCGCGGAACTCCGGACTTCACCGAAGAGGCCGGCGCGCGGCACCCTGACAGGCCGCGCACGTGGATCGTGCTACCGGGATCGCGCCGCCTTGGGGTCTAATCGGCGGATGGGTCTCCGTGGGCCAGCGGCGCTGGTCGGTACCGTCCTCCTCACGACGTCGGCCGCCGAGGCGGTCGTTCCACGCACCGGCGCCGCGAGGAGCTCGAAGCGTCCGGCGGCCGAGACGCTGACGGCGCTGCCGGCGGCCGGCATCGGCAAGCCGCTGCGCACGCAGCCGCGGCTCGCGTTCGGCGCGCGCACGACGGCGGCGTGGGCGAAGTTCCAGGCCGCCGCCGGCGCATCGTGGCGCGCGGCGTGGGACGGCGCGACCGGCGTGCCGAGCCGCTTGTGGGGCCCCGGGATCAAGACGCCGGGCGTGATGGCGTCGTACGTCGAGGCCGAGCGCGTCGCGCGCCAGCTGCTCGCGGATCACCTCGCGCTCCTCGCGCCGGGCGCGAGCGTCGACGACTTCACGCTCGCGGCGAACCACTACGACGGCGACATCCGCTCGATCGGCTTCGTGCAGAGCTCGGGAGGGCGGCGCGTGCTCGGCGGGCAGATCAGCTTCCGGTTCAAGAACGATCGCCTGTTCGTGATCGCGAGCGAGGCGCTGCCGAACGTGAGCGTCCCCGCCGCGCACGGGAAGCGCCTCGCGCCGGCCGCGCTCGTCGGGCATGCGACCGAGCACGCGCGCACCGAGCTCGACCTCGCGGGCGCGCCGGTCACCGCCGGCGCCGACGAGGTGATCCTGCCGCTCGTCTCCGACGACGCCGTGCTCGGTTACCGCGTGGCCGTGCCGGCGACGATCGACGGCGGCGTCGACGGCAAGTACCTCGCGTACGTCGACCCGACGACGGGTGCGGTGCTCGCGTTGCACCAGACGAACCTGTACGCGACCGGCGTCGTCAGCTACCGCAGCGTCGATCGCCAGCCGATGCGGCCGCGCCGCGACCGCACCGCGAGCCACGCGAACGTGATGCTCAACGGCGTCCCGCAGACGACGAATGCCGGCGGCGTCGTGACGTGGAGCCCCGACACCGTGCAGACGGTGACCACGGGCGTCACCGGGCCGTTCGTGACGATCGTGAACAAGGGCGCGTCGGCGGCGCTCGCGGCGACCGAGCTGTCGCTGTCGCCGGGCGGCGCCGTCGTGTGGGATGCGTCCGCCACCGAGGAGGACGACGCGCAGGTCGTCACGTTCATCGCGACGAACACCGTGAAGGAGTTCGTGCGCAGGCACCTCGACCCGGCGATGCCCAAGCTCGACGACGCGCTCATCGCGAACGTCAACATCAGCCAGAACTGCAACGCGTTCTTCGACGGCAAGAACATCAACTTCTTCCACGCGTCGATGAACTGCCAGAACACGGGGCGCCTCGAGGACGTCGTGTTCCACGAGTTCGGGCACTTCATGCACGCCTCGGAGATCATCTCGGGCGTCGGCGCGTTCGAGGGCGCGATGAGCGAGGGCGCGTCGGACTTCCTCGCCGCGATGATCACCGGCGACTCCGGGATGGGCCGCGGCTTCTTCTACACCGAGGAGCCGCTGCGCGAGCTCGACCCGCCCGACAAGGAGAACGTGTGGCCGACCGACATCGGCGAGATCCACCACACGGGCAAGATCTACGGCGGCGCGATGTGGGACATGCGCAAGGCGCTGATCGCGCAGTACGGCGAGGAGCGGGCGCTGCCGATCATCGGCAAGATCTTCGTCGGCACGCTGCGGCGGTCGACGTCGATCCCGACGAGCCTCCTCGAGGCGCTCGCGGCCGACGACGACGACGGCGACGTCTCGAACGGCACGCCGAACGAGTGCGCGATCCGCGACGCGTTCGCGCGCCACGGCCTGCGCACGGCGACGGGCATCATCGTCGCGCCCGGCGTGGTCCGCGATAATGCGCGCGCGACCGTCGTGCGCGCCGACATGACCGGCACGTCCGAGCGCTGCAGCGGCGACGACATCGCGAGCGTGCGGCTCAAGTGGCGCCCGAGCTACACCGGCGTGCCGGAGTCCGGCAGCATGGAGATGGAGCGCGTCGACACGAACCGCTTCTGGGGCAACCTCCCGCTCGCGGTCAACGAGAGCGTCTTCTACTCGGCGACGGTCAACTTCGTCGACGGCTCGACGATGACGCTGCCCGACAACATGGCCGACAAGGACTACCAGACGTACCAGGGCAACACGGTGAAGCTGTACTGCACCGACTTCGAGAAGAACCCGTTCCTCGACGGCTGGAAGACCGGCGCGAAGGACGGGAAGCCGTCGCCGTGGCAGTGGGGCACGCCGACGGGCATCGGCGGCGCGACGGATCCGCCGTCCGCGTACTCGGGCTCGAAGATCCTCGCGCAGGTGCTCGACGGCGACTACCTGTCCGCGTCGAGCTCGTACGCGCAGCTGCCCGACATCAACGTCGGTCAGTACAGCGACGTGCGCCTGCAGTTCCGGCGCTGGCTCGCCGTCGAGGACAGCGAGTTCGACCAGGCGCGCGTCACCGTCAACGGCCAGCAGGCGTGGGTGAACTTCACGGCGAAGAAGGGCCAGTCGAGCGCGATCCACCACATCGACAAGGAGTGGCGGTTCACCGACGTGGCGCTCTCGTACCACACCGTCGGTCACACGATGAAGATCGCGTTCGACCTCACGACCGACGAGGGGCTCCAGCTCGGCGGCTGGCAGATCGACGACCTGTGCGTCGTCGCGAACACCGCGTCGATCTGCGGCGACGGCGTGCGCCAGACGTTCGAGCAATGCGACGAGGGCGAGGCGAACGCCGACGTCGCCGGCGCGACCTGCCGCACGTGGTGCCAGCGGCCGAAGTGCGGCGACTTCATCGTCGACGGGAACGAGGAGTGCGACGCCGGCCCGGGCGGCGACGGGTCGTGCTCCGAGCTGTGCCGGATCATCCCCGAGGAGAATGTCGGGTGCTGCTCGGCGAACGGCGGCACCGCCGGCCCGCTCGCGCTGTCGCTGTTCGCGGGGGCGTGGCTGTTCCGTCCCCGGCGCCGGCGCAGGTAAGGGCGTCATGATGATGCGGTGGTGGGTGCTGTGCGCACCGCTGGCGGGCTGCAACCTGCTCTTCGGGGCGTCTCCTGGCGATCCGCCTCGCGACGCGCTCGCGGTCGGCGACGGCCCGCGGCCGGATGCCTCGTGCACGCTCCCGACCGGCGTCGAGGAGGTGCTGCTCCCGGGATCGTGGTTCGTCGCGGATCGCGCGACGCAGCGCGCGGTGATGTTCGACGACGACGTGCGCGAGACCGTCGGCGACGTCGACACGCACCTGCCGAGCGCGTACATGAAGATCCTCGAGCCGAAGCCGATGGGCGTGAAGAACTACGACGCGCCGAGGCTCGCGCCGGGCGGCGCGGAGCTGTTCGTGATCCTCGAGACGGTCAACGACACGCGCGTCCTCGCGCGCGCCGAGCGCACCGGCGTGGACTGGTCGGCGCCCGCGCCGGTCGAGCTCGTCGACGACACCGGCGCGCAGATCCTCGACCTCGAGCTCACGACGACGAGCCCGCCGACGACGTCCACGCCGCGCCGCATGATGGTGTCGCGCACGCTCACGACGATCACCGAGTTCCAGGAGGACGCGCCGTCGCGGTGGAAGCAGCTGAAGACGTACACCGCGGCGGAGCTCGGCACCGCGACCGCCGACGGCGGCTACCTCACGCCCGACGGGCTGCAGCTCGTGTTCGCCGGCGACTCGGTGATCCGGATCGCGACGCGGCAGCGCCTCGAGGAGCGGTTCTCGGGCTCCCAGCTCCTGTTCACGCCGACCGCGCCGGTCACGACGCGCCACGGCGCCTACTACACCGTGGATTGCCAGAGGCACCTCTACTACACGAGCGGGCTCGACATCCGCCACGTGGTGCTGCCGTAGCGGGTCAGCTCGCCGGCACGACCGTGAACACGAAGTCGCGCGGGGCGGAGGCGTGGCACCCGGTGCAGGTGCCGTCGCCCTCGCCGTTCGCGACGACGCGGTCGCGGCTGCCCTCGAACCAGTACCAGCTGTCGCCGCCGTCGCCGGCCTCGACCTTGCGATACACGGCGTAGAGGCGGATCCCGCCGGCGTCGTCGAGCACCTCCTTCACCGCGGCGGCGCCGACGGGGTAGGGGCCCTCGCCGGTCGCGGCGGCGGCGAGCGCGTCGTTCGAGCAGATGCGGTTGCGGCCGTGCCCCGACCGCGGGCGCGGTGGATGCGCCTCGGCCTCGCAGCTCCACGCGAGGTAGTGCCCCTCTTCGACCCACGCGAGGAAGTCCGCGGTGCCGCGCGGCGGGAGCTGGAGGTCGGCGGGGTCGTCGCCGTAGCTGTCGGGGCCGTCGCTGCAGCCGGCGGCGGTGAGGCAGAGCAGGCAGAGCAGGCGGAGCAGGCCGAGCGGGCGCATGGCACGTCTACGCCGGCCGCGGGCGCCGGTTACAGCGCCGGGACGCCTACCCCGAGACCGTGGACCGCGGCTTGCGCCGGCGGGGCGTGGCGCTGGCGATCGCGCGCACGTGCTCGAGCACGGCGTTCGCGAGCTCCGTGTCGTCGGGCACGATGCTCGCGCCGTGCTCGCCGAACACGGCGCGGTCGCGGTCGGAGACGGCGCCGATCACGACGAGGTGCGCGTCGTGCTCGGTCTCGAGCCCGCGCGCGTACATGCACAGCTCGAGCGCGTTCATCACGCCCCGGAGCGCGCCGTCGACGAACACCAGGTCGGGGAGGTCGCGGTTGAGCTTGTGCGCGGCGTCGGTGCCCTCGCTCGAGATCTCGACGGCGGCGGCGGCGTGCGCGCGCCGCGCGAGGCTCCACAGCCAGCGCGCACGCGAGGTGTCGTCGTCGACGACGAGCACGCGCGCCGTGCGGCCCTTCTTGCCGAGGCGCTCGGTGACCGCGTCGAGCTGCGCGAGGACGTCGAGCGCCGAGCGCGGCCGCGCCGCCGGCTTCTTGTGGAACAGCCACTCGATGAGGTCCGACAGCTCGGGCGGCAGGTCCGGGCGCAGGTCTGCGAGGCGCGGCGCCGGCTCGTACGCGTGGCCGCGGCGCATGACGGCGTGGCCACGCTCCCCCGGCGACGCGTCGTAGAACGGCGGCGTGCCGCACGCCATCTCGATCGCGATGCAGGCGAGGCCGTACAGGTCGATCGCCTCGGCGGCGGCGGGGTCGCCGGCCTCGATCTCGCCGCGCACGACCTCGGGCGCGAGGATCTGACCGAGCGGGCCGAACGCCGGGATCTGCGACAGCGAGAGGCGGCCGAGGACCATGCGGCCGTCCTGGTCGACGAGGATCGTCGAGCCCGAGATGTCCCCGATCGCGATGCCGCTCTCGTGCGCGCGCGCGACGGCGGCGATCAGCGTGCGCAGCTTGCCGAGGTACGCATCCGGAGGGAGGGGCGCCTGCAGCTGATCGCGCAGCAGCGTGCCGGTGACGCGCTCGGCGACGGCGTACTCGACGCCGTTGTGGTTGCCCATGCCGTAGACGGCGACGCTGCACGGGTCGCGCACGGCGGCGCAGCGGCGCGCCTCGGTGATGAGCGACGGGCTGTCGGGGTTGCGCCACGCGAGCTTCAGCGCGACGGGCCGGTCGAGCATCATGTCGCGCGCCTCGAACACGATGCCGGTCTCGGTGCGCGCGAGCTCCTCGCGCACCGAGTACGTCGAGGCGATGACCTCACCCTCGCGCAGCGGACGCTGCGGGCTCTCGCGGAACCCCGGTGGCGCCTGGAACCCACCCTTCATGCGGCTCCTACCATGCCATGAGCACGGCGCCGGCGGCGACGAGCGAGGCGCCGCACAGCTCGATCGGCGCCGGGCGCTCGCCGATCGTCCACGCGAGTGCGGCGGCGAACAGCACGGACGTGTTGCGCAGCGTGAGCACGTATCCGGATCCGCCGAGCGCGAGCGCCTCCATCAGGATCAGGAACGAGCCGCTGCACACGATGCCCATCACCACGATGCGCACCGCGCGCAAGCGGGCGAGCGCGGCGAGCTCGGCGCGGCCCGCGCTCCCGAGGCGCACGACGTTGATCGCTCCCGACAGCGCGAGCGACACCGCGAACGTCGCCGACGACGCGCCGCCGTCGAGGAGCGCGGCCTTGTACGACAGGTGGTAGCCGGCGATCGATGCCGCGCACGCGGCGGCCCACAGGTTGCCGGCGCGCGCGTCGCGCTCGCTGCCGCCGCCGCGCGCGAGCCCGGCGAGGACGAGGCCGAAGAGGACGACGGCGCTGCCGGCCGCCGACGCGGTCGTGACCAGCTCGCCGAACAGCGCGATCGACATCGGCCACACGACGAGCACCGCGCCGCCGCGCGAGATCGTGTAGACGGGGCCGAGGCGGCCGATCTCGAGCGCGCGCGCGAGCGTGGCGAAGTAGACGGCCTCGAACACCCCGGCGAGGACCGTGTAGCCGAGCGCTCCGGCGGTCGCGAACGGCGTCGCCCCGAGGCCCCAGCGGATCGCGGCGACGAGCGTCGCGAACGACGCGGCCACGGCGATCGCGCCGACGAGCGCGCGGTCCTTGTCGGGCTCGACGCGGAGGAGCGCGTTCCACAGGGCGTGGAGGAACGCCGACACGAGGACGAGTGCGACGATCTCCACCGCCGCGCAGTATAGCTAGTCGCGCTGCGCCCAGAACGTGTGCAGCGCCGGCCACAGCCGGTCGGCGGCCTTGCGCGACACGACGGCGCCGACGTGGCCGCCGCGATCGATCACCACCTGCTTGTCGCGCGAGGACACGAGCTCGACGAGCGGGCCGGCGGCGGCCGCGGGCACGATGTTGTCGTCGGCGAACGCGACCGCGAGCGTCGGGCACTCGATCGCCGGCAGGCGCGCGGGCCGGCCGAGCACCGAGAACGTGCCGGCGACGAGGCGGTTCTGGCGGTACAGCTCGTCGATGTAGCGCTGGTAGCACGCGCCGGGGAACGACACGTTGTCGTTGCCCCAGCGCTCCGTCGCGAGGAAGCCGTCGAGGAACTCGTCGTCCCACGCGCGGTCGAGGAGGCCGACCACCTTCGCGGCGTTGAGCGTCGGGCGCAGCATGCGAAACGACGCCTGCATGAGCGGCCACGGGATGTTGCCGAACGCGTCGAGGATCGCGCCGACGTCGAACGTCGGGGTGCGCGTCCACGTCGACATGATGCCGGCGTGCGCGAAGTCGACGGGCGCCGCGAGCGCGAGCAGCGACGCGACGTCGTCGGGGAACGCGGCGACGTAGGCGGCGGCGATCGTCCCGCCGAGGCAGTAGCCGAGCACGTGCACGTCGCTGTCGCTGCGGCGCGCGACGAGCCGCACGGCGCGCCCGAGGTAGCGCCCGCAGATGTCGTCCCACGTGAGGTAGCGGTCCTCGTCGCCGGGCGTGCCCCAGTCGATGCAGTACACGTCGTGCCCGCGCGCGACGAGCCACTCGATCAGCGAGCGCCCCGGGCCGAGGTCGAGCACGTACCAGCGGTTGATCAGCGACGGGACGAGCAGGATCGGGCGCCTGTAGCGACGTCCGGAGGAGGAGAAGTGGAGCAGGCGCCACTTGTTCTCCGTCCACACCACGTCGTGCGGCGTCTCGCCGACGGGAGGCGGCCCCTTCGGCGCGCGCCTCACGAGCGCGAGCAGCGAGTCGATCGGGCCCTTCTTCGGCGGCGGCATCACGAGTAGAGCGCCTCGAAGCGGTCGCGCAGGCGCTCGTACACGGCCTTGCGGCGGAGCTTCAGCGAGGAGGTGAGCGTGCCGTCGTCGACCGTGAGCGGCGCCTCGGCGATGAAGTAGCGCTTGATCGTCTCGTGGCGGGCGAGCTCGGTGTTGACCGCGTCGATGCGCGCGCCGACGGCGTCGGCGGGGGCGCCGGGGCGCAGCCACAGCGCGGCGACCAGGTACGGGCGCGCGTCGCCGTACACGACGGCGCGCTCGATCACCGGGTCGTCGACGAACCGCGCCTCGATGTTCGCGGGCGGGATGTTCTTGCCGCCGGAATTCACGAGGATGTCCTTCTTGCGGTCGACGATCTGCAGGAAGCCGTCCTCGGTCCAGCGCCCGACGTCGCCGGTACAGAACCAGCCGTCCTCGGTGAACGCGGCGGCGGTCGCGCCGGGGTCTCGCCAGTAGCCGGCGAACACGCTCGGGCCGCGCGCGAGGATCTCGCCGTCGGCGGCGATCCGGAGCTCCACCGACGGGAGCGTGCGCCCGACGGTGTCGAAGCGGAACGCGCCGGGGCGGTTGAGCGTCAGCGTCGGCGACGTCTCGGTCAGGCCGTAGCCCTCGATGATCAGCACGCCGCACGCGTGCAGCTGCTGCTTGATCTCGACCTTGAGCCCGGCGCCGCCGGACAGGCAGAACTTGAGGCGGCCGCCGGTGATGCGGCGCAGCGCCTCGATGCGGTCGTCGGGCGTCGCGTTCGGGCCGGCCGCACCCGCCATCGCGCGCGCGATCTTCTCCCAGTACGCGGGCACGCTCATGAACACCTGCGGCGCGACCTCGGGCAGGAGGTCGAGCACGTCGGCGGGCGTCGCGAGGTAGGTCTCCCAGCCGAGCACGTTGCCGCAGCACAGCTCGCCGAAGCCGAAGATGTGGCTCATCGGCAGCCACAGGAGGTCGCGGTCGCCCTCGTCGAGGAGCGGCGCGTTGCAGCGCAGCCAGTCGGCGCCGTTCGCGCCGACGTTGCGGTGCGTGAGCGGCACGCCCTTCGGGTTGCCCGACGTGCCGGAGGTGTAGAGCATCTGCGCCGGCGCATCGAGGTCGAGGCCGCCGATGCGCGCGTCGACGAGCGTCGGTGCGGCGGCGTCGCGGGCCGCGGCGTCGGCGAACGCGCCGGTCGCGGCGTCCACGCCGTCGAGCTCGATGATCTGAAAGCCGCGCGGCACCAGCGCGCGCGCCCGCTCGAGCCGCGCGACCTGCTCGGCGCCGGCGACGAACACCGTGCGGATCTCGGCGTGGTCGATGATGTACGCCGTCTGCTCCGCGGTCGACGCGGGATAGATCGGGACGAACGTGCCGCCCGCCGTCTGGATGCCGAGCGCCGCGCTCGCCCACGCGACCGAGTTCGGCGCGTAGATCGCGACGCGATCGCCGGGCTCGAGCTCGCGCTCGACGAGCCAGCGCGCGACACCGCGGATCCGGCGCGCGAACTGCTCCCACGTCACCGGGTGCCACGCGCCGTCGCGGCGCACCTGGAAGCGCGCGCGGTGCCGGTGCGTCGCGAGCCGTTCGAACACGGCGATCGGAGCGGGGCGGATCTCGAGGAGCGGCGCGACGTCCACGTCAGGCTCCCGCGCGCTTTTTGTCGACGAGCTGCTCCTCGAGGTCGTACAGCCGGCTCTCGAGCTGGTTGAGCTTGTGCAGCGCGCGCTCCTGATCGCGCCGCGTCGGCAGGCCGAGGCCGGCCCACCACGCCGACATCGCACGGTCGGTCGCGGCCTTCGTCTTCATCGCCGCGGTGAGCATCGCGCCGGCGGGCCCGAGCACCGACGGGTTCGTCAGTACCTTCTCCATGTACTGCGCGGTCGCCTTCTCCCACGCATCGAATCCTTGCTTCCACATGTCCCAGATCATGGTTTCGCTCCGAGGGCAAAGCGGCGCAGGTAGGCCGCCTGGGTGAAGTCGGCATCCGGCTCGTCGATCTCGCTCTCCGCGTGAACGACCTCGCCGAAGCACTCGAACAGGAAGATGGTGGTGCGGCGCGCGACGACGGGCGAGCCGCTCGACGGCGTGCGCACGACGCGCGTCCGCACGCGCAGCGCCGGCGAGAACCGCACGTACGGCACGTCGACGCGGCCGCTGCCGGCGACCTCGACCTCGAAGCGGTCGGTGCCGACGAACGGCAGGTTCGACACGACGCCGTCGGGGATCTGCGCGACGGTCTCGTACGCGTCGCCGTCGCCGACGGGGAAGCGCAGGAGCGGCACGGGGTCGGCGTAGCGGACGAGCGTCTTCGGCGACTCGGCGATCGAGACCGTGCCGTCGAGCCACAGCGCCTGCGCGTCCTGGTGATAGACGCCGGCGAGCCCGGCGCCGGCGGCGACGACGAACTGGCTCGCGGGGAACTTTCCGGCGTACCACTGCCCGCCGATCGCCTCGGGGCCGAGCTCGGCGACCTGATCGGCCGCGCTCTCGGTGGAGAAGTCCCAGATGCCATTCGCACCGGCGAGGTTCACGCGCGCGCCGGTGTTCTCGTAGTACGCGGTCACGAGGCCGAGCGGCACCGGCATCTCGTCCGCGACGATCGCGCCGTCGCGGTTCGGCACGCACGTCGGCAGCTGCGGCGGCGGCTCGGCCTCCGGCGTCTGGTTGACGCCGCAGGCGGTCCAGGTGGTGAGGGCACCGGCGAGGAGCGGGAGCGCGCGCATCAGAACACGAACGCGACGCGCAGGCGGAGGGCCTGCGCGGGTCGCGCCTGGAGGGTGGTGCTGTCGAACGCGGCGCCGGGCAGGAACAGGCCGTAGTCGAGCGTGGCCGACAGGCCGTCGGCGCTGACGTAGCGCAGCTGCGGATCGAGCTCGACGCCGAGGCCGCCGGCGCCGCTCGGCGTGGACGTCGGCTCGATCGCCCACGAGGCGATCAGCGCCGCGCCGAGCTCGAGCCGGCCGGTGCCGACCTCGAACAGCGCGAACCACACGTGCGGGCGCAGGTAGACGGCGTCGGTGATCGTGCCGATGATCTCGCGGAACAGGATCTGGTCGATGCGGTAGTCGGGGTGGAAGCGGAAGTTGTCGACGGTGCGGTCGCGCGGCGGATCGGCCTGCGCGCCGTCGAGCGCGCCCGGCAGCGGGGCGAGCTCGCCGGGTTTGGGGAACGCACCGAAGCCGGGCGCGTCGTCGCCGCTCGCGAAGCCGGCGTCGAAGCCGAGGCGCGCGCGGCCGAACGTGGCGTCGCTCTGCAGGGCGGCGCCGAGCTGCTGCGAGGTGATCGGCGTCGTGATCTCGGTGCCGGGGATCAGCGACGGCTGCGCGATCTCGGCGCCGGCGTAGGCGAGCTCCGCCTCGACGCGGACCGTCGCGTTCGACACGCGCAGCCAGCCGCCGGCGGCGGTCGCGGAGAAGCCGCGCGCGACGAGGTCGGCGCCGGTGTACATCGCCGGCGACGCCGCGGTGAGGTAGCTCGCCGGGACGTCGCGGTCCTGCGTGCGGCGCGACAGGTAGGCGCCGTACTCGACGCTCGTGCGTCCGGCGGCGGCGCGGCGGGCGAGCGCCGCCGGCGTGTGCACGCGGAGGAGGGCGAGCGTGGGGCCGCCGGCGCGGTCGGTCGGCTCGAGCGCGATCGGGCGGGTGCCGTCGCGCGAGCGCGTGAACGGCCCGCGCGCCGCGATGTCGTAGGCGAGCGCGAGGACGTGGCCGCCGAGCGGCGTCACGAACGCGGCGCGGTCGGCCGCATCGCCGCCGTCGCAGTCCTCGCAGTCGCCACCGTTCGCCGCGATGCCGAGCCCGAAGTTCGCGCCCATGCGGCCGGCGGCGAACGTGCCGAGCGGCGTCAGCACCTCGCCCCACGCGCGCTTGACGACGACCGCGGTCGGGCGCTGGCCGCCGGACGTCGCCGGCGAGCCGCCCGCGAGGTCGGGATCGCCGCCGAGCGCGACGTTGTCGAGCCAGTCGATGCGCGCCTTCACGGCGACGCCGACGCCGGGCGCGTAGATCGCGAGGTCCGTGCGCGCGCGCAGGTCGAGCGCGTCGACGACCTGGCCGCCGCCGAGCGGGATCGGAAACAGCGGCTGCCCGCGCGCGTCGAGGCCGCGGTCGAGGTCGAGGTTGTACAGCTGCGCGTCGCGCATGCGCAGCGCGCCGTGCACGACCATCTGCACCTTCTCGCGCGGCGACGCGTACTGGCGCGGCGTCAGCTCGGCGCCCAGCGCCGCGAGGTCGGCGCCGATCGGCAGCGTGCGCGGCGGCACGAGCGCCGGCGAGGTGATGCGCGGAGGAGGAGCATCCTCGACGACGGACGCGGGCGCGGAGGAGGCGGCGGTGCCGGATGCCCGAGCGGTGCCGGCGATCGGATCGGCGGCCGCCGAGGATGCGGCCGGCGGGCTCGCCTCGCCGGCGCCGGTGTCTCCGCTCGACGACGACGTCGATGCAGGCACCGGCGCCGGCGGAGCGAGATCCTTGGCCAGGAACGCGGCGAGGTCGCGGTTCGAGCGGTGGCGCGCCTCGACCATCGGGATGTGGCCGCAGCGCGGGTACGTCTTCAGCTCGGCGTCGGCGAGCTCCTCGGCGAGGCGGTGGCCGAAGCGCACCGGCGTGACCTGGTCCTCCTCGCCCCACAGGAGCAGCACGGGCCGTGCGAAGCCGCGCAGCGCCTCGTGCAGCTTGCCGAAGTGGTGCTTGCGCGCGACGGCGAGCGCCGCGGCCGTCGTGCCGGGCCGCGCGAGGTCGCCCTCGTCGCGCTCGACGCGCGCCTGCGTGACCCAGCGCTCGTCGAAGTACGCGAGCGCGGCGCGGTCCTCGATGCGCTCGGCGTAGAACGCGCCGAACAGGAGCTCGCCGAGGCCGGGCGCCTCGGCCCAGCGGAAGAAGCCGGGCACCTGGTCGTCGTAGACGTACGCCGCGTACAGCGCGACGCGCCGCACGCGGTCGGGGTGCGCGACCGCCATCGACAGCGCCACCGACGAGCCCCACGAGTGCCCGACGATCGCGACGTCCTTCACGCCGAGCTTGTCGAGCACGCCCCACACGAGCGCGGCCTGCGCGGCCGGGCTGTAGTCGCCCTCGGGGCGGCTCGTCCAGCCAAAGCCCTTCAGGTCGACCGCGATCACGCGGTGCGACGCCGCGATCGCCGGGATCACGGGCGCCCAGCTGTCGCTCGACGCGCCGTAGCCGTGCACGAGCACGACCGCCGGGCCGCTGCCGGCCTCGCGGTAGCGCACGTGCACGCCGTCGACCTCGACGAACGTCGCGTCGGCGGGCGCCCCGGGCAGCTTGTCGGGGTGAAAGCGCGGACAGCCGGCGAGCGCGGCGACCATCACCAGCGCGGCCGCGGCGAGGCGCGCCGTCACGGGATCAGCCTCCGCACCTCCGCGGCGTTGGTGAACTCTGAGGAGCTCTCGAACGACCGCGACGTGACGTTCGCGACGGAGCCGAAGCACTCGGCCGCCCACGCGAACGTGCGCGACGTCGCGAGCGTGGCGAGGCCCTGCGTGCGCGTGAGGTCGGTGGCGACGCGCACGACGGGGAACTCGCCGTAGGGCGTGACCATCGTGCCGACCTGGTCGACGCGCGAGGCGTAGCGCTCCGTGTACGCGATGATCACCCCCTGCGCGAGGCCGCTGACGGTGCTCGTCGACGACCACGTCGCGCCGTTGCCGAACGGCATCGCGAGCAGCGTCGCGGGCGGGTCGTACGCGAGCTCGGTGCGGAACGAGCCCGCCTCCGGCGACACGACGCCGAGGAGCCGCACGTCGCTCGCGCCGACGGCGAACACGCCCATCAGGTCCGAGCCGCTCGCGAGCGTGAGCGCGTAGCTCGCGCCCGGGAACTTGCTCTCCCACCACTGCCCGGCGGGCGGCTTCAGCGCGACCGTCGCATCGGCGTCGCCGGCGAGCTGGCCGGTGAGGTCCCAGCGGCGCGTGCCGTTGCCGCTGGCGACGCCGGCGGTGTCGAACGTCACGTCCGTCGCGATGCGGAAGCGGGCCATGCGGCCGGCCACGAGCGGCAGCTCGTTCGCCGAGATCATGCCGTCGTTGTTCGGCGTGCACAGCGCGGACGGCCCGTCGGGCGGCGCGTCCGCGGCCGGCGGCGCATCGACCCCGGTGGGCCCGCACGTGCCGTCCGTGCGGCAGAAGTTGGACTCGCACTCCTCGTCGCGGGTGCACGGCCCGTCTCCGGCGCTCCCGCAGGCCGCGATGTTGCACTGCAACACGAGGAGGGCGAGCAGGCGAGTCACCGACGAGGTCACGGGCGGCACGCTAGTGCAGCGCCCTCGTCCTGTCAATCCTGATTTTGCGGCGCAGCAAAAACGCTGCTTGCGCTGCAGCATGCGGGCCGGTAGGGTCCGCCCGTGCCCACCCCGGTGCTGATCAAGAAGTACGGCAACCGTCGGCTCTACGACACCGGTGACTCCCGCTACGTCACGCTGGAGGAGCTGGCGGCGAAGCTCCGCGGCGGCACCGACCTGCGCATCGTCGACGCGCAGACGAACGAGGACCTGACGCAGGCGACGCTCACGCAGATCGTGCTCGAGACCGGGCACGCCGCGAAGTTCCTGCCCGTGCAGCTGCTCACCCAGATGATCCGGCTCTCCGACGACGCCCTCGCCGAGTTCTTCAGCCGCTACGTCACCGGCGCGCTCGATCTGTACCTGCAGGCCAAGCGCGGCGTGCAGTCGATCGCCGCCTACAACCCGCTCACGCAGCTCCCGATGGCCGCCGGCGACGCGCTCGCCCGCATGTGGATGGGATCGACGCCGTTCGGCGGCTTCCCGCCGCCGTCGCCTCCCCCGGCGGGGCCGTACGCGTACGCGGGCCAGGTGCCCTACGTCGCGCCGCCGCCGCCGCCCGAGCCCGAGGAGCCCGAGGCCGATGACAAGCGCGGCGACGTCGCGGCGATGCGGCGCGAGCTCGACGAGCTCAAGCAGGCGCTGCGCGAGGGGCTCGCCGCACGCCCGCAGCCCCGGCCGAGGAAAAAGAAGAGCTGAGCTAGAGCGCCGACAGGTACTCGGTCGTCACCGGGCGCCCCGCGAAGTCGGTGTAGTCGCGCGCGAGGTCGAACGTGTTCTTGTTGTGCGGCTTGTGCGTGATCACGACGTCGTGCAGGCACCAGCCGGCGCCGTTCGCGCAGCCGGTGTCGGGGACCCTGACCTCGACGAGCTGCGACGTCGGGTACGTCGAGGCGAGCGAGCGCGCGGCGCCGCTGTTGCGCGACAGGCCGCTCGACAGCGACGGGTCGCGCGCGTACACGAACGCGAGGTTCGCGAGCGACCGGGCGATGTCGCCGTCGAGGCCCGAGCCGCCGCCGTCGAGGTTCGCGTAGCCGATGCGCGCGAGGACGTCGCGGCGGCCGGTGTTGCGGAGCTGGGACAGGAGCTCGTGCGCGACGAACGAGCCGCTCGAGTGCGCGACGACGTAGATGCGCGCCATGCCGTCGTCGAAGCGCGCGAGGTGCGCGCGCAGCTTCGTGTTCGCGATCTCCCTCGCCGCGTAGCCGGCATCGCGCGGGCCCTTGACCGCGTAGATGTGGCCGACGCCCTCGGCGCCGAGCGCGGCGTCGACGAGCTCGCTCGCCCACGCGGCCGAGTACGCGATCTGCGCCGTGTAGCCGCCGTACGCGATGAGGACGCCGTCGCCGGCGTTGACGCGCTGGTAGGCGACGCCGAGCCCGACGTCGGTCCAGCCGGTCGGCATCGGCGAGTCCTCCTTGCCGCCGGCGAGGCCGGCCTCGTCCTCGAGCTCGTCCGGGTCGAGGTCATCGGGGACGTCCGCGCACGCCGCGAACGCGAGAGCCATCACCAGAGCCGTTGCCACACGCTGCATCGCGCGCCGCAGGTGCCAGATGCGCGCCACCTCGTGCGCGAGCGGCGTCGCCGTGTTGCGCTGCCCACGGCCGTGCGCACTGGGGAGCACCGGCGCGACGGCTGTTTGCACGGTGACAGATCGTGAAGATCGTTGCGCGATCTGCCGTGCAAGACGTTGCTCAACTCGCGTGTGCTGCGAGCTCGGACCGGCGCGACGCGGTGCGCGCGGCGGGCGGATCCTCGGCCGCCGGCGCGCTCGGCTCGGCGCCCTCGAGGTCGACCGCGAGGTGGCGGCGCAGGCCGAGGATCGTCGCGGACATCGCGATGAGGCCGACGCCGACGACGAGGCCGGTCGACGTCGACAGCTTCATGCCGCCGTCCTCGGCGAGCGTCGCGATCAGCGTCGGCGAGAACGCGCCGATCAGCGCGCCCGCGTGGTAGACGATGCCGATCGCGCGGCCGCGCACGTGCGCCGGGAACAGGCTCGTCGTCAGGACCGGCGTGACGCCCGAGTAGCCGACGCCCAGGCACCCGCCCAGGAACGCGCCGACGGGCAGGAGGGCAGGGGCAACACCGACGTAGAGCGGCAGCGCCGGCACCATGAGCAGCGCCGGCGTCACGAGCGCCGCGACCACGCCGTAGCGGTTCGCGATCCAGCCGGCCGCGACGACGCCGATCAGCATGCCGGCGTTGAACAGCATCACGTCGACGCGCGCCGCATCGCCCGACTGGCCGAGCTCGGTGCGCAGCATCGTCACGTAGTTCGCCGTGAGGCCGTAGTACACGATGAAGCCGAGCCCCATCACGAGCGAGCCGAGCACGATCATCTTGCGCACGCCGGGCGCCGCGAGGTCGCCGAGCGCGCTCGACTTCTTCGGCGCGCCGAGCGCCTGCGCGGCCGGCTTGCCGGCGAGCTCGTCGGGGACCATGAAGCGGACGGGGATGACGAGCAGCGCGGGCAGCGCGGCGATCAGGAACATCGCGCGCCAGCCGTACGCCGGCACGACGAACGCCGACACGAGCGCAGACAGGAAGAAGCCGATCGGCCAGCCCGCCTGGAGCAGGCCGGAGGCGAACTTGCGGCTGCGCGCCGGCCAGTTCTCCATCGCGAGCGCGGTGCCCGCCGTCCACTCGGCGCCCATGCCGAAGCCGAAGATCGTGCGCAGCACGATCACCCACATGAACGTGGGTGCGAAGTAGATCGCGGCGTCGAACACCGCGAACCACAGGAGCGACAGCATCAGCGGCAGCTTGCGACCCCAGCGATCCGCCATCCAGCCGGCGACCGCGCCGCCGGCGAGGCGCACGAGCAAGGTCAGCGTCACCGAGCCGGCGAGCGCGACGATCGAGACGCCGAACTCGTCCGCGATCTCCTTCTGCACCATCAGGAAGATCGTGAAGTCGAACGCGTCGAGGACCCACCCCGACCACGCCGCCATGAACGCCGCCCACTGCCCGCGCGTCGGCTCGCGCCACCAAGGAACCTGCTTGCCCTTCGTCGTCATGATGGAGGGCTTGCTATCGCGATCCGCTGTTGCGTTGCAACACAAATCTTTTGCGCATGTCGTAACTCATTGAAGTTGCGCACGTCGTGCAGCGGTCGCTTCGCTCGAAATGTTGCATCGCAACAAAACGACCTTGACACCGCCCGCGCCGGTCCTTAGAAAGGGTCGCGAAAGGAAATCCCCATGGCAACCGAACCGACGAAGAAGCCCGCCGAGCCGACCTCGAACCCGACGAACCCGACGAACCCGACGAACCCCGCGAACCCGTTCGCGGCCTTCGACGTGATGACGTCGTTTGCGGCGTCGCAGCAGACGTTCCAGAAGATGATGGCCGAGTCGTTCGGCCGCGCGCAGGCGTTCGCCGACCAGTACGCGGCGTTCGAGGCGCAGATGGTCACGCGCGCGAACACCGCGGTGCAGGGCTGGGCGCAGCTCGCGCAGGACGCGATCGCCTACTCCGCGCAGCTGTCGGCCGAGGCGCGCCGCCTCACCCTCGACGCCGCCCGCCGCTTCGGCGCCGGAGCGTGAGCGTGGACGAGCTGCTCGCCGCCGGGCGCGACGTCGCACGCGCCTGGCTCGACGCCAGCGGGCTCGGGGCGGCCCTCGCGCCCCCGCCGCTCGCGCAGACGCCGCGCGACGAGCTGCCGCTCGACGGCGGCGCGCGGCTCCTGCACTTCCACGGCGCGGCGCCGTCGCAGCGCCCGCCGATCCTGCTCGTACCGTCGATGATCAACCGCTGGTACGTGCTCGACCTGCGTCCGGGCGCATCCCTCGTCGAGGCGCTGGTGCGCGCCGGGTTCGATGTGTGGTGCCTCGACTGGGGCGTGCCCGAGGCGGAGGACCGCTACCTCGACTGGGACGCGGCGCTGCGCCGGCTCGCCCGCGCGGCCCGCCGCGTCGCCCGCGAGCGCGGCGTGACCCTCGCCGACGTCGCGCTGCTCGGCTACTGCATGGGCGGCACGCTCACCGTGATCCACGCGGCGCAGCACGCGCCGCGCGCCCTCGTCACGCTCGCCGCGCCGATCGACTTCTCGCGCGGCGGCGCGCTGTCGGCGATGGTCGACACGCGCTGGTTCGACGCCGGCGCGATCGCCGACGCGGGCAACGTCGCACCGGCGCAGATGCAGGCCGGGTTCACCGCGCTCCGGCCGACGCTCGACCTCGCGAAGCTGATGTCGTGGCCGGCGCTCGCCACCGACGGCGACGCGCGTGCCGCGTTTTTCGCCCTGGAGGCGTGGGCGAGCGACAACATCCCGTTCCCCGCCGAGGCGTACCGCCGCTACATCGCCGAGATGTACCAGGGCAACCAGCTCGTCGCGGGCACGCACCGCGCGAACGGCCGCGCCGCGCGCCTCGCGGACATCCGCTGCCCGACCCTCGTGATCACGGCGTCGCGCGATCCGATCTGCCCGCCGCCGGCGGCGCTCGCGCTGCTCGACCACATCGCCGCGACCGACAAGGCGCACGTCGAGGTCGCGGGCGGCCACGTCGGCGCCGTCGTCGGCAGCCGCGCGGCGCGCGAGATGTACCCGGCGCTCGCGTCGTGGCTCGCGACCCGCTGAGCGCCTCTCCGTTGGGCTGGATCTCGACGTCGGTCGCGCAACGCTCGCTCTTGGAGCCGGGCGCCGGGCCGCCGCGTGCGCCGAGCCGGAGCCTCGGCGCGCCGAGCTCGGCGACATGGCGTTTGATCCGAAAGGACGGATGCGTCCTTCCGCGATCGGCTCGCCGGCTCACGCGGCGAGCAGGTCGTGCATCGTGACGCACTCGTAGCCGGCCGCGTGCAGGCCGGTGATGATGCGCGGCAGGGCGTCGAGCGTCCACTGCTGGCCCTCGTGGAACAGCAGCACCTCGCCGGCGCTCACGCGATCCGGTCCGCACGCCTCGACGACCTTGCCGGCGTCGTCGGTGCCGTAGTCGCACGAGTCGAGCGACCACATCGCGACCTTGTATCCGTTCGTCAGGAGCGTCACGAGCGACGCCGCGTCGATCGATCCGTGCGGCGGACGCACCCACGACCGGCCGGTGATCTGGAAGCCGAGGGCGCGATCGGTCCGCGTGATCTGCTCGAGCAGCTCCCGGCGCGTCAGCTTCGGAAACCGCATGTGGTCGAAGCCGTGGCCGGCGACCTGATGGCCGCGCCGCAGGTACTCCCGGACGAGCGCGGGGTTCGCCTCGGCGCGCGCGCCGATGACGAAGAACGTCGCCGGGACGCCGAGCTCGTCGAGGAGATCGAGGTAGCTCGTCGTCAGGTGATCGGGGCCGTCGTCGAACGTGAGCGCGACGCGCTTGGCGTTCGGAGGACCTCTTCTGACCAGCCCGGGTGTGTGGTCGTAGATGGTGTTCTTGACCCACGCTCGAACGGGCACTCCTCGTCTGTACGAGGTTTTTCGCGTCCTTACAAGGAGTCTTACTCCACGCAGCGCCGCGGCGTTTTGCCGTGACGTAGAAGCACGTGCGCTAGGGCTCGTCCTTGAAGTGATCGCGGTACGTCTCGCGCAGCTCGGTCTTCTTGAACTTCCCCGCCGACGTGCGCGGGATCGCGTCGACGAACACGATCGTGTCGGGGATCCAGAACTTCGCGAACTTCGCGCCGACGTGCGCGCGCAGCTCGTCCGCGCTCGCCTGCGCACCGGGCCTCAGCACCACGGTCGCGATCGGGCGCTCGCTCCACTTCGGGTGCGGCACGCCGATCACCGCGGCCTCGCGCACGGCGGGGTGGCCCATCAGGTGGTTCTCGACCTCCTGCGAGCAGATCCACTCGCCGCCGCTCTTGATCATGTCGGCGACGCGGTCGGTGAGCTGCACGAAGCCGTGCTCGTCGACGCGCGCGACGTCGCCGGTGCGGAACCAGCCGTCCTTCGTCCAGCGGTCCGGCGTGTGGCCGCCCGCGTACTGGCGCGCGACCCACGGCCCGCGCACGAGCAGCTCGCCGTTCGTCTTGTCGTCGGCGGGGACGTCGCCCTGCCAGTTGCGCACGCGCACGTCGACGAGCGGCGGCGGCGTGCCCTGCTTCGCGCGCAGCTTGTAGCGCGTCGCCTCGTCGGCGCCGGCGAGGTGCGGCGGCACGCGCGACACGAGCCCGATCGGCGACGTCTCGGTCATGCCCCACGCGTGCAGGAGCGTCAGGCCGAGGCGATCGAAGTCGCGGATCAGCTGCTCGGGCGCCGCCGAGCCGCCGACGATCATGCGCAGCCCCGGCTGCAGCTGCCACTTGCCCGGGTTGGCGTCGAGCTGCTCGCGGATGCCGAGCCAGATCGTCGGCACGCCGGCGGCGACGGTGACCTTCTCGGCGGCGAGCAGGTCGAGCAGGCTCGGCGGATCGAGGTGCGGCCCGGGGAACACGATCTTCGCGCCGGTCATCGCGGCGACGAACGGCAGGCCCCACGCGTTGACGTGGAACATCGGCACCACCGGCAGCAGCGTGTCGGCGCGCGCCAGGTCGAGCGCGTCGGGCAGCGCCGCGACGAGCGAGTGCAGGATCGTCGAGCGGTGCGAGTACACGACGCCCTTCGGCTTGCCCGTCGTGCCGCTCGTGTAGCAGACGCCGAGCGCGTCCGTCTCGGCGAGGTCGGGCAGCTGCGCGAGGCTGATCGACGCGCTGCTCCCGGCGGTCAGCTCGGGCGGCGCGGTCGCGAGCAGCTCCTCGTAGGACTCGTGCTTCCCGCTCGCCCCGACGACGAACACGCGCTCGAACGACGCGCCGGCGGCGACGATCTTGTCGTACAGCGGCAGCAGCACGTCGTCGACGATCAGGAACCGATCGCGCGCGTCGTTCGCGATGAACGCGATCTCGTCGGGGTGCAGGCGCAGGTTGAGCGTGTGCGTGACGGCGCCGGCGAGCGGGATGCCGAGGTACGCCTCGAGGTGCTCGGCGTGGTTCCACATCAGCGTCGCCACGCGCTCGCCGCGCTGGATGCCGGCGACGACGAGCGCCCGCGCGAGCTTGCGCGCGCGCTGCGCGACCGCGCCGTAGGTCGTGCGGTGCAGGCTCTTGTCGGGCCGGCGCGAGACCACCTCGCTCGCGCTCATCCAGCGCTCCGCCCGATCGAGCACGAGCTCGATCGTCAGCGGCACATCCATCATCGTCGCGGTCGTCATCGTCGGCCTCCCCCGTCGTGTCGAGGCCGACAGGCTAGCTCAGTCTCCCGCGAGGCTGCGATAGGTGAACGAGACGAACGGCAGGCCGATCGGGAAGCCGATGTCGTCGTTCGACGACGAGGTCAGGTCGATCGGCTTCATGAAGCCGACGTCGACGCCGATGTTGCGCGACGTGAAGCGCACGCCGTACCACGCGAGGAAGCCGTTGGCGCGGCCGTTGATGTCGCCGGCGATGAAGCCGGTGTCGGCCTCGAGCACGAGCTTCACGCGCTTGCCCAGGCGCGCGACGAGCGAGCCCGCGACGAGGAACGGCACCGACGAGTTGCTCTCCGTCAGCGCGAACCCGGCGCCGATGAAGCCCGTCGCGTGCGAGTGACAGTCGCTGTCGATGCACAGCGTGGCGGCGGCGCCGACCTCGGCCGCCGAGAAGCCGTCGGTGGAGCCGGTGACGATCGTGGCGGCGCCGTGCAGCGCGACGCGCACGTTGCCCTGGCGGATGACCTGCATCTTCGCGCTGAGGAGGCCCCAGAACGGCTGGTCCGCGACGATCGGGATGAGCGTCGTCGCGCCGATCGAGAGCTGGTCGGTCACCGCGTAGGAGCCCGACACGAGGAAGAGCTCGAAGTCCGAGAACGACCACGTGCCGGCGGGCGCCGAGAGCGCCGTCGGCGCGAGCCAGCTGCGGCCCGAGTTCGCGTCCTCGAGGACACCCTTGTCGACGTTCGGGCTCGCCGGCGGCGGCATCGGCGGCGCGACCGGCATCGGCGCGACGGCCCCACCCGGCGGGCCGTCGGGCGGCGGCGGGCCGGCGGGATCGGCCGGATCGGAGTCGGAGGGTGCCTGGGCGTGCGCGGCGGCGACGCCCAGCAGGGCGAACGAAGCGACGAGGTGCAGGAGACGCATTCCGAGGACCGTAACGCGAGCGCAACGGCTGCGTCGCGGTTCCGATCCAGCACACTGTGGCACTTCCTCCTCCATCGTCGTGAGGTTGCGCACGCCGTGAGCCACCCCTCATGTCGGCCAGGAGTGTTAGCGTGGGCGCCTCCATGAGACCGGCAGTCCTCCTCGTGAGCGCGCTCCTCTTCTTCACCGCCTGTGGCGATGACGGCGACAACTCGCCGCCGACCGCATCCAACCTCCAGCTGACGACCGACGAGGACGTCCCGCTCACACGCGAGATCAACGCGAGCGACGCCGACGGCGATGCGCTGACGGTCACGCTGTCGACGCCCGAGCACGGCACCGTGAGCCTCGACGGGCTGCGGTTCACGTATACGCCGGCGCAGGACTACCACGGCCCCGACCACATCACCGCGGCGATCTCCGACGGGAAGGACACGACGCAGATCGCGATCGACATCACCGTCACGTCGGTGAACGACGCGCCGGTCGCCGTCGCCGACACGTTCGCGGGCGACGAGGACGTCCCGCTCGTCGTGGCGCAGGCTGCGCTCCTGGCGAACGACACCGACGTGGAGGGCGACACGCTCACGGTCACCGAGGTGTCGAACGCCACGCACGGCACCGTCGCGATCACCGGCACCGACGTCACGTTCACGCCGGACCGCGACTTCTTCGGCGCCGCGACGTTCGACTACACGATCAGCGACGGCAGCGCGACCGCGACGGCGACCGTCACGATCAACTTCAGCGGCGTGAACGATCCGCCGAACGCCGTCGACGACACGTTCACCACCCCCGAGGACACGGCGCTCCAGATCACGACCCTCACCGCGAACGACACCGACCCCGAGGGGCAGACGCTGACGATCACGTCCGTCGGCAACGCGACGAACGGCACGGTCTCGCTCAGCGGCCAGACGGTCACGTTCACGCCGGCGCGGGACTTCAACGGCACGGCGACCTTCCAGTACACGATCAGCGACGGCTCGCTCAGCGACACCGGCAACGTGACGGTCATCGTCACCCCGGTCAACGACCCGCCGGTCGCCGTCGACGACAACGCGACCACCGACGAGGACGTGGTGCTCGTGCTCGCGGCGTCGACGCTGCTCGCGAACGACACCGACGTCGAGACCCCGAACGGCCTCACGATCACGGCCGTCGGCAACGCGACGAACGGCACCGTCACCCTCACCGGCACGACGATCCGGTTCACGCCGGCGCAGGACTTCAACGGCCTGGCGGGCTTCGACTACACCGTCTCCGACGGCGCGGACACCGACATCGGGCACGTGTTCGTGACGGTCGTGCCGGTCAACGACGCGCCGATCGCCGTCCTCGACACGAAGACCACGCCGGAGGACACGGCGCTCTCGTTCCCGGCGACCGACCTCACGGCGAACGACATCGACGTCGACGGCACGACCCCCGTCGTCATCTCCGTCGGCAACGCGACGAACGGTACGGTCACGCTGATCGCCGGCATCATCCTGTTCACGCCGGCGCCGGACTTCAACGGCACGGCGGGCTTCGACTACACGATCACCGACGGCGAGCTCACCGCCGTGGGGCACGTGAACGTCATCGTCACGCCCGTCAACGACGCGCCGATCGCGAACCCGGATTCGCGCACGATCGAGGAGGACACGCCGCTGACGATCGCGACGTCGGTGCTGCTCGCGAACGACACCGACATCGACGGCCCGTCGCCGCTGACGGTCGTCGCCGTCGGCAACGCCACGAACGGAGTCGTCGTGCTGAACGGCACGACGATCACGTTCACGCCGGCGCAGGACTTCAACGGTACGGCGGGCTTCGACTACACGATCTCCGACGGCCTCGCCACGGCGGTCGGGCACGTCACCGTGATCGTGACGCCGGTCAACGACGCGCCGGTCGCCGTCGCCGACGCGTTCTCGACGCCGGAGGACACCGCCCTCGTCATCACGACCGCCGCGCTGACGGCGAACGACACCGACGTCGACGGCCCCAGCCTGACGGTGATCTCCGTCGGCAACCCGACGCACGGCACCGTCGGGCTCATCGGCGGCACGGTGACGTTCACGCCGGACCTCGACTTCAACGGCACCGCGACGTTCGAGTACACCGTCTCCGACGGCTTCCTCTCCGCCGTGGGCCTCGTGACGGTGACCGTGATCGCGGTCAACGACGCGCCGATCGCCGTCGACGACAACGTCGTCGTGCAGGCGGGCAACTCGATCGTCATCCCGACGGCGCAGCTGCTCGCGAACGACATCGACGTCGACGGGCCGAGCCTGTCGATCCCGCTCGTGCTCAACCCCGTCAACGGCACCGTGTCGCTCGCGGGCAACCTGATCACGTTCACGCCGACCCCGGGCTTCGTCGGTATCGCGTCGTTCGAGTACGTCGTCAGCGACGGCTCGCTCACCGACACCGGCCTCGTTACCGTCACCGTCACCGCCGGCGCCGTGTGCGGCGACGGCGTGATCGCCGCGCCCGAGACGTGCGACGACGGCAACACGGCGAACGGCGACGGCTGCAGCTCGGCGTGCACCGTCGAGAACGGCTTCTTGTGCCTCGGCGCGCCGAGCGCGTGCGCGCCGGTGTGCGGCGACGGCATCGTGGTCGCGGGCCGCGAGGCGTGCGACGACGGCAACCAGGACGACACCGACGGCTGCACCACGCAGTGCGTGGTCGGCGCGCTGTGCACGGCGACGCAGTTCCCGAACGGCGACCGCTTCGCCGTCGACCCGGCGACCGGCCACTGCTACGTGTCGTTCGACGACGAGCTCACCACGTTCGCCACCGCCGCGACGGCGTGCGTGAACGAGGGCGGCTACCTCGCCACGATCACGTCGGCGTCCGAGGACGCGGTCGTGCGCAGCGTGCAGAACCCGGCGCAGAACCCTTGGATCGGCGCGCACGACGACGCCATCACGGACGACGCGATCTTCACGTGGGTCACCGGCGAGGCCTTCACGTTCACCCACTTCGCGCCGGGCCAGCCCGACGACGACGTCGCGCTGGGCGGCGGCGGCGACTGCCTCCACCTCGTCAACGCCGACGGCGAGTGGAACGACACCAACTGCAACCTCGCCACGTTCGTCGTCGGTCGCATCTGCGAGGTCGAGGCGAACCCGTGCGGCGATCGCGTCGTGCAGAGCAGCGAGGGCGAGGAGTGCGACGACGGCAACACCGCGAGCGGCGACGGTTGCAGCGCCACGTGCCAGGTCGAGGTCGGGTGCGGCAACGGCATCATCGAACCGGGCGAGGAGTGCGACGACGACAACGTCGTCGGCGGCGACGGCTGCAGCGCCACCTGCCAGCTCGAGGTCGGATGCGGCAACGGCATCCTCGAGCCGGGCGAGCAGTGCGACGACGACAACATCTTCAGCGGCGACGGCTGCTCGTCGACGTGCCAGATCGAGCGCCTCGCGGTGTTCTCGTTCAACGGCTCCGCGGGTACCGAGACGACGTTCGCCGCCGACGCGCTGGTCCCGGGCCTCGCCTCGATCCCGGTGATGAGCCGCGGCGCGGGCGTGAGCCCGTCGGCCGCGGCCAATGCGTTCTCGGCGAGCGGCTGGACCACGGCGTCCACGATCGACCCGACCGACTTCTTCGCGTTCACGCTCACGCCCGAGCCCGGGTTCACCCTCACCGCGCTCCAGCTGGTGCTCGACGAGCAGCGCTCGGGTACCGGCCCGACGCAGTTCGTGGTGCGCTCGAGCCTCGACAACTTCACGGCGAACCTCGGCACGTTCAGTACGCACACGACGTTCGCGACGACCACCATCTCGCTCACGGGGTTCACGAACCTGCCAGGAGCCGTGACGTTCCGGATCTTCGGGTTCTCGGCGGGTGCGGGCGCGGGCACGTGGCGCATCGACAACGTGAAGGTGAACGGCTTCACGAAGGCGCCCTGAGCGATCGCGCACCCTCCCGGATCGGCCGGGAGGGCTCGGCGAAAGGTCGGCCCTCCCGGCGATCGCGGCTTGTCGATGGAAGCGGGTGCGCCCACGGTGACGCGTGGGCGTGCACTACCTGGCCGGGAACGAAACCAGCGGCGATTGGGATGCGATGACCCGGGCGCAGTCCCCGCTCGCCGACGCAACGTGGATCGCGAGCTTCGCCGACGCGTTCGGCCACCGCCCGACGATCCACACGCTGTTCGAGGGCGAGCGCACCGTCGCCGCGCTGCCGATGGTCCGCGCCGGCGGCGTCCTGTCGCGCGCGTGGGTGTCGCTCGATAACGAGCACCACCCGTACTGGCCGATCCCGGGAACGCTGACGACCAAGAGCGCCGAGCGCCTGCTCTCGCGGCTGCTCGACACGGCCGACTACGTGTTCCTGCGCCGGCTGCCGATGCACGACGCGAACTGGACGGCGCTGCTCGAGGCGGCGTGCTGCCTGCGCGCGCCCGTCGTCGGGCACCAGAGCGATGCGGGCGACGCGCGCATCGCCCTCGAGGGCACGTGGGCCGAGCTCCGCGATCGCCTGCCCAAGAACTTCCAGCGCGACCTGCCGCGCAAGCAGCGGCAGCTCGAGAAGCTCGGGCGGCTCGAGCTCACCGAGATCCGCGCGCCGGGCGCCGAGCTCGACTACGCGCTCGCGGCGTGCTTCGACCTCGAGACCCTCGGCTGGAAGGGCAGCGACGGCTCGCCGATCGTGCGCGACCCGCGCACCCTGCGCTTCTACGGCCGGATCGCGCGCAACCTGGCCGCGACCGGGCGCTTCGCGCTGTACACGCTCTCGCTCGGCGACAAGATCATCGCGTTCGAGTACTGCCTGCGCGGCGGCGGCCACCTCGAGATGCTGAAGCTCAGCTTCGATCCCGTGTACGAGAAGTACAGCCCCGGGCAGGTGCTCCGCATGATGCTCCTCGAGCGCGAGCTCGGCCGCGGCGACCTCCGCTACTACCACCTCGGGCGGCCGTCGCCCTGGAAGATGCGCTGGGCCTCCGAGGTCGCGCCGCTGTGCACGCTGCGCATCTACGCCGGCACGCCGCGCGCCCACGCCGCGTACCTGCTCGGGCCGGTCGTGCGCACGTGGATCAAGGCGTCGCCGATCGTGCGTCGCCTGCGCCGCCGCTAAGCGCCGAACCGCCAGGCGCCCGAGTGTGTAGCTGCGGATGCGTCGGCAAGATCGCGCCGTCGGCTCACTTCGCCTGGTAGCTCTCGTACACCGGCGCGGCCGCGGGCGGCGCCGGGTGCGCGGCGTTGTCGGAGAAGTTGACCTTGGCCTTCAGCGTGACGCTCGACTTGCCGGTGCGCGCGCCCGAGTAGCGGTTCGTGATGCTCGCGCCGTTCTCGAACGACTTCTCCGTCTTCGCCTTCTCGGCGTCGGCGATGAAGTCCTTCACGTCCTTGCTCGTCGGCGCGACGATGCCCTTCACGGGCGTCACGCCGACCGCCTCGGTCAGGTAACTCTTCACGAGCTTGGCCTCGAGCTTCTTGAACAGCGCCGGCGACGTGAACATGTCGACGGTGGCGACCTTGCCGTTCAGCGCGACGACGTAGCCGATCATCTGCGCGCGCTGCGCCGCCGGCACCTTCGCGAGCGCCTCCTCGACGAGCTTCTCCGACTTCCCGAGCCCGCCGGCCGTCGTCTGCTTCTCGGCGATCTTGCGGTACGTGTCCGTGCCGTTCTCCGTCACGTGCGACTTGTTCGACGTCGACACCTCCGCCCACACCTCGCCCTGCGCCGCGAAGTTCGCCTTCCCGCGCAGCCGCCCGTGCGCCAGCGCCTTCGCCGTGGTGAACTCCTTGCCGCTGTCGTCCCACCGCCCGTGCTCGACGCAGAACACCGGCACCGTCTGCGTCGTCTTCGCCGGGATCACCGTGTTCGTCCCGATGATCCGGTCCTGCTTCCCGCCGATGATCACCTCCCCCGCGAGCACGAACAGCGGCCGGTCCGATTTGTTCTGCAGCGTGAGCTCGTTCACGCTCTCGCTGTCCTTCTCGCGGATCGCCACCACCTTCTGCGCGAACGCCTCATCCAGCACGATCACTCCCGGATCCGTCTTCGGATCCACCGCCTTTGCCGCCACGATCGGCGTCAGCGTCAAGCTCTCCACCTGGATCGGTGCGAGCATCGTCGCCCTCTCCGACAGCGCCGCCGGCTCCGGCGCCTTCGTCTCGGCATGAGCGGCGAACGTCACGAACGGAACAGCGAGCAGACCGATGGCCAAGCGCATGTGCACCTCCGGTGCGTGAAACGCAGCTCCGACACATCCGGTCTGCCCAGGTTGCACTTCGCCCGCGTGATACAAGGTAGGCGATGGTGGCGAAGGGGTCGGCGTTGGTCCCGCCCCGGGGCGCGGGAAAGGTCGGCCCCGCGCAGCGCGCTCATCTCGAGCAGCGGGCCGACGCCGCCGCGGGCATCGAGTCGATCGCGCGGATGCTGATCGAGCATCGCAAGGGACCGACGGAGTACGCCGATCCGGACACGAAGGACCGCGACGGGCTGCGCGTCGGCCTGTACAAGGAGTGGGCGATCCCCGACAAGGACAACGCGGATCCGAAGATGGACCGCGATCCGCACCACGTCGTGCAGTACCTGCTGCTCCAGTACCTCACGAACCAGCACAGCACGAAGGACCCGGCCACGACCCACGAGGCGTTTCCGCTCAAGAAGGCGCTTCCCGACGAGCACACGAAGCTCGGCATCACCGGCAGCGGCGGGACCGTCCACCAGCTGATCTCGGCGGGGCGAACGATCGACATGTATCGCTACGCGAAGGGCCGCGGCGGCGAGATGCCCGTCATCCTCCTGTCGAAGCACGCCCACCGGGCGTCGATCCACCTGCCGGGCACATCTCCCGACGAGAAGTTCGATACCCAGGCCGGTGGCGTGGCGAGGTGGTTCCACGCGGCGCTCGGCCCGGTCCCGCTCGCGTGGCTGAACGTACCCGAAGGTGTCCAGGCGCTCGCCGACGCCGACAAGGACGACACGCTGGTGCCCGATCCGAGGGGCCTCACCGGCGCCGACGTGCTCGTGCTGACGACGCGCGAGACGGTCTCCAGGGCCGTGTGGAACGCGGCGCGCACGACCTACGACAAGGTGTGGAACCACATGCAGACCACGATGCAGAAAGAGGTACCGCGTCGCGAGGTCGAGTACTACGCGGCGGTCGTCGCCGAGCGCAGCGACCAGGGCGCGCCGATCGTCACGGAGGACCAGGTGAACCACGCGATCCGCAAGGTCGTCGCGCGCAACACCGTGCTCGGCACCAAGGCGGGGTTCTCGTGATCTCGCCGTCGGTCGCCACGCTGCTCGCGGCCGCGCGCACGGTCGGCCGCGTCGAGTCCGTCGGGTTCAACTTGCACTCCGTGATCATCGCGATGGTGGAGCTCGGGGATCCACGGGCTCGGGACGTCGCGGTGGAGATCGAGCATCAGATCGGAGAGAGCAGTCCAGCGATCACCGCCACCTACTACGCGATGGTGGGCGATGTCGACGCGGTGCACCGCCTGGCAGCGGAGGCCGAGCGGCAGGGCGTCCGCGCGAACCAGCGCGTCTCCCTGGCGAAGGCCTACGAGTACATCGGCGAGAGCGAGCGCGCCGACGCGTTTGGCGGCGGGGGGCATGTCGCGGTCGAGCGTGGCGATCGCGACCGCATCGCTCATTTTCTCGAGAAGGCGCTCGCGGAGAAGGACGAGTCGTACCGGAAGCAGCTGTACATCGCCACGCTCCTCGACAGCCTCGGGCAGCGCGAGGCGGCGATCGAGCACGTTCGCCGCGCCGAGAAGGCGTGGGCCCCGCGGGAGCCCTTCGATGTCGGCCCGGACCTCGCGGAGCTCGCGGAGCGCTACGCCGATCTCGGCGCGCTCGACGATGCGGTCCGGGTGGCGCGCGAGGCCGAGGCGCGGGCAGGTGAGCGAGGGGTCTCGCCGGCCTCGCCGAAACGCAGCGCCGGGAAGCGCAAGCGCCGGCCGAACTACCAGTCCGACGCGATCCCGCTCGTGGCGCGGATCCACGAGCGCGCCGGCGATCACGCGCGTGCCGTCAAGCTCGTCGACAAATGGGTCGCGACGCACGATGTGGACTACCCGTTCGCATTCCAGGGCGACGCCGCCTGGTACTACGCCGAGCTCGGCGAGCGCGAGAAGGCCGAGATCTGGTTCGCGCGGCCGTTCGAGGTTTCATGGGGACGTCCACAGGCGTACGACGAGATCAGCGTCGACGTCCTCAACCTCAGCTACACCCGCGCAGCCCTCGCGCTCGGCGAGCCGGCGCGGGCGATCGAGCACGCCGCGCGCATCGTCGGCGTCGATCGCCGGCTCGACGCGATCCTCACGATCGCGCGCTGGCTCCACACGCACGACGACGTCGACGACGAGGCATCGCTCGCGCCGGCACTCGAGCAGCTCGCGCGCGCGCCGGTCCCTGGCCCCACGGCCTACGTCCGCTGATGGCGAAGCGACAGGTGGCGGCCTCGTCGCGCGCGAAACTCGGCCCGGCCCAGCGCGCTCATCTCGAGCAGCGGGCCGACGCGGCCACGCGCCGGATCGCGAGCGGCGAGACGGGCGTCGCCGCGGACGTCGGCACCGCGCCGGCGGCGTCCACGCCCCTCCACGTAACGGGTGCCGGAGCGCCGCTCCCGCGCGACGTCCGCGCCGGCTCGAGCACGGCTTCGGCGCGGAGCTCGGCGCGATCCGGATGCATCGCGACGCCGGCGCCGCCCGCGCGGCCGCGGACCACGGCGCGATCGCGCTGACCGCCGGTGCGCACGTGTACTGGGGCGCGCATGCCCCGGCCGTCGAATCGCAGGCCGGCGAGAGGCGGGTGCACGCGGCGCGGATCCCCGGCCGCGCGTCGTCGATCGCGTCGGTGCGGGCGAGCCTCAACGCAAGGACCTCCTCGACGCCGCCGACGCGTTCGACTCGAGGCCCGACTTCAGCGACATCGTCGCGGCGTACCCGTCGCGCGACGCGCGAGTCATCACGGAGGCCGCGACCCGCCGCTCGGCGGAGCGAAGCCGAGCGACGGCTGTCGGGACTCGAAGACCCGGCTCGACGAGACCGACGGTCCTGTCGTTCCTGATCGACTGCCTGAAGGCGATGGAGCGCTACGCCGACGCGGCGAAGCTGCTCGAGCAAGCGAACCTGCTCGCCCCGACGAGGTTGTGCTCCCACGCTCGTGCGTCCCGGCCGAACCGTCTATCGCGAGCTGGCACCGACATCACGGTGAGGTCGCGCCGGGAGCCGCACCCGACGCACCCGGTGACCGTCTCGTGTCCCAGCCGGTCGCGTCTTCGGCGGGTTGCGCCAACGATCCCGCAGGCTTCGCCAAACCTGCGATCGGCAACGTCGCGAAACTCGGTATGGGGGGTGCACTGCGCGAGGGCGGCCTCGACACAACCCCAAGGCCAAGGAGAACCATGTCGATCACGAAGCTCGCGACGGTCGGGACGTGGAGCTGGGCGCCGGCCCAGCATCACGAGGGCGGTACCACGGCCGCCGGCGGTGCCCCGCGCCGCATCATCACGGGGATGCTCACCGGGACGCCCGCCGACGAGCCCCAGGCGGACGCGCTAGCAGTCGGTACGGCCTGCGCTCGCGCAGACGTCCGAGGGTGAGAGCGGGACGTCCCACAGCCGGAGGGTGTCGATCGCGCCGACGAGCCAGTCGTCGACGCCGTCGTCGCCGTGGTTGTGCTGGCCGATGGCCATGCCGCCCCGGCCGATCGCGCCGGAGGAGCACGAGCCGGGCGCGTCGGTGAGGAGGGTGCCGTCGCCGTAGACGCGCAGGCTGCCGTTCGCGCACACGCACGCGACGTACGCCCACGCGCCGGGCACGGTTCGCCGCGACCGCCAGCCATCATCACTCCTTGCCACGATCTGAGGCCGAGCAGGTGACGCGTGGCGTCCTCGCCCGCCGCGCGTGGCGGCGGCGTAGACCTCCTGGTCGCCGATCGCGCAGCGCACGACGTGGAGGCCGTGGATGCGGTGGCGGAACAGGCTCATCTCGGGCCGGTCCTCGGTGTCGAGGATGCCGGTGCGCTCGCCGTCGGGTGGGGCCGCGTCGAAGCGGAACCACGCCTCGAGCGACACGATGCCGGTGACGTCGCGGCGCTCCGGGACGAAGATCCGGCTCGTCGCGTCGAGGTGCACGGCGCCGAAGTCGCGGCCCGCGGTCGCCGTCGCGTTCACGAGCTGCGCGGTCACCGACGGCGCCGCACCCTCGTTCGCCTGCGTCGGTGCGAGCGGGGCCTGGTCGAACGAGAAGCAGACCCGCAGGTGCGGGTCCGCGGCGCTGCACCGGCGCAGCGCCGGCGCGTCGGGCGGCAGGACCGGACCGTCGCCGATCCCGTCCTGCCTCTCGAAGCTACAACCCACGACCCCCACGACCGTCGCTACCAGCGCGATCCGCACGCGAAGATTCGCGCACGGGCTCGCGGAGGGGGCGAACTCTACTTCTTCGCGTCGGCCTTGGCCTTCGCGGCCTTCGCGAGGAGGTCCTCGGTGATGTTGTTCGGCGTCTCGGCGTACTTCGCGAACTCCATCGTGAACTCGGCCTTGCCCTGCGTGGCCGAGCGGAGCGGCGTGGAGAAGCCGAACATCTCGGCGAGCGGCACCTCGGCGTCGACGCGCGCGTTGCCATCCTCCTCGGTCGAGCCGATGACGATGCCGCGGCGCTGCATGATCAGCGACAGCATGTTGCCGCTGAACTCCGACGGGCCCTCGATCGAGAGCTTCATGATCGGCTCGAGGATCTTCGGCCGCGCGCGCGGGAAGAAGTCGCGGAACGCGCCGCGCGCAGCTTCCTGGAACGCGATGTCGCTCGAGTCGACGGCGTGCGACTGACCGTCGTTGATCGTCACCTTCACGCCGACGACGGGCACGCCGAGCCGCGGGCTCTTCGCGATCATCGACTTGAAGCCCTTCTCGCACGACGGGATGAACTCGCGCGGGATCGCGCCGCCCTTGATCGCGTCGTCGAACTCGAAGTCGCCGTCGAACGGCTCGGCGAAGCCGGCGACGCGGCCGTACTGACCCGAGCCACCGGTCTGCTTCTTGTGCGTGTAGTTGAACTCGGTCTTCATGCCGATCGTCTCGCGGTACGCGACCTGCGGCGGCGACGTCACGACCTCGGCCTTGTACTCGCGCTTCATGCGCTCGATGTACACGTCGAGGTGGAGCTCACCCATGCCGGCGACGATCGTCTCCGCCGACTCCGGATCGACCCAGCACTGGAACGTGGGGTCCTCCTTCGTGAAGCGGTTGAGCGCCTTCGACATGTTGATCTCGGCGCCGGAGTCCTTCGCCTTGATCGCGACGGAGATGACCGGCTTGGGGACGAACATCGACGTCATCGCGAAGTTCACGGTGCCGTCGGTGAACGTGTCGCCCGAGTTGCAGTCGATGCCGAACATCGCGCAGATGTCACCGGCGCCGGCCTCCGTGATGTCCTCCTTGTCGTCGGAGTGCATGCGCACGAGGCGGCCGACCTTGACCTTCTTGCCGTTGCGCGAGTTGACGATGAAGTCGTCCTTCGCGACCTTGCCCTGGTACACGCGCACGTACGTGAGCTGACCGTAGCGGCCATCCTCGAGCTTGAACGCGAGCATGATGAGCGGCTTGTTCGGGGTCGACTCGAGGACGACCGGCTCCTCGGCCTTGTCGAGGTTGAGGGCGACGTTCTCGACGTCGCGCGGCTCGGGCAGGTAGTGGCAGACGCCGTCGAGCAAGAGCTGCACGCCCTTGTTGCCGAGCGCCGAGCCGAGCATCACCGGCGTGCACTTGAGCGCGACGGTCGACTCGCGGAGGCACTTGCGGAGCAGCTCCGGCGTGACCTTCTCCTCGAGCATCGCCTCGGTCAGCTCGTCGTTGACGAGCGACAGGTTGTCGAGCATCTCCTGGCGCAGCTCCTGCGCCTTCTCCTCGAGGTCGGCCGGGATCGGGCCGCGCTCGATCTGCTCGCCGTTGTCGCCGTAGAACTTGAACGCGACCATCTCGACGAGATCGACGACGCCCTCGAGCTTGTCCTCGAGGCCGATCGGCATCTGGATCATGACCGGGTGCAGCTTGAGCTTGTCGCGCAGCTGGTCGCGCACGCGGTACGGGTTCGCGCCGGTGCGGTCGAGCTTGTTGACGAACGCGATGCGCGGCACCTTGTACCGGCGCATCTGGCGGTCGACCGTGTAGGACTGCGACTGCACGCCGGCGACGCCGCACAGCACCATGATGGCGCCGTCGAGGACGCGCAGCGAGCGCTCGACCTCGATCGTGAAGTCGACGTGGCCCGGGGTGTCGATGATGTTGATGTGGTGCTGCGTCTTCACGGCGCTGCCGGGGACGGGCATCACACCCTTGGCCTTCTCGCTCGGCGGCCACTGACAGAACGTCGCGGCGCTCTGGATGGTGATGCCGCGCTCGCGCTCGAGCTCCATCGAGTCCATCTTTGCGCCGACGCCATCCTTACCCTTGACCTCGTGGATCGCGTGGATGCGGGCCGTGTAGAAGAGGATGCGCTCCGTCAACGTGGTCTTGCCACTGTCGATGTGAGCCGAGATGCCGATGTTGCGGACTTTGGACAGGTCGGTGAGCACGGGGAACGTCTCCTGCAGCGTGGCGGGTCTGCCCGGAAAGCTGAGCAGATAAGAGCGCGGGATTGCTACCTTGGGGGCCGCCGAGTTGCAACCCCCTCGTGCTGTCAACAGTCCCTACCGTCAGCCGACCCCAGCGTAAGATCATGAGACCCGCCAGCATGCACGTCCCCGCCGTCGACCATCTGGACGACAACGACGCCAGCGAGTTCGTCTCGGGGACGATGGCGCCGAGCGCCGTGACCAAGGTGGAGAACCACCTGGCCCGGTGCAGGGACTGCAGGGCGCTGGTCGCCGCCCTGGCCGCCGACGCCGGGGACGACTCCAACGCCGCGACCTACCCGCTCGAGCGGGTGTCGCCCTCCCAGGTCGCCCAGCGCCCGACGCGCGCCCTCACGATCGGCGACCGGGTCGGGCGCTACCTCGTCCTGTCGGCGCTCGGCGCGGGCGGCATGGGCGTGGTGTTCGCCGCGTACGACCCCCAGCTCGACCGCAAGGTCGCGCTGAAGCTCCTCCGTGCGGGGATCACCTACAACACGAAGGACGCGCGCGCTCGCTTGCGCCGCGAGGCCCAGGCGATCGCGCAGCTCTCGCACCCGAACGTCGTCAACGTCTACGACGTCGGCAACACCGACGAGGACGACCTGTACATCGCGATGGAGTTCGTCGAGGGCGACACGCTCACGACGTGGCTCAAGCGCTACCCGCGCACGCCGCGCGAGATCGTCGACGTGTTCCTCCAGGCCGCGCGCGGCCTCCACGCCGCGCACTCGGTGGGCCTCCTCCACCGCGACTTCAAGCCCGACAACGTGCTGGTCGGCTCCGACGGCCGCGTGCGCGTCACCGACTTCGGCCTCGCGCGTTCGGTGATCACGCCCGAGGAGCCGCGCGGGCCGTCGGGCGCGGCGCGCCTGTCCGACGAGCTCACGGCGACGGGCACCGTCCTCGGCACGCCGCGCTACATGTCGCCCGAGCAGCTGACGGGGCCCGAGATCGACGCGCGCGCGGACCAGTTCAGCTTCTGCGTCGCGCTGTACGAGGCGCTGTTCGCGGTGCACCCGCTCCCGGGCGGGACGGCCGTCGCGATGCTCGAGAAGGGCGAGAAGGCGACGGCGCCGCCCGAGACGGGCAAGGTCCCCGCCGAGGCGGCGCGCGCGGCGATGCGCGGCCTCGAGCGCGACCGCGGCAAGCGCTTCCCGACGATGTCGGCCCTGATCTCCGAGCTCGCACCGCCGCCGCACCGGCGGTGGACGGGCGCGCGCATTGCCGTCGCCGCGGCCGCGGCGGCCGTGCTCGTCGGCGGCGCCGTCGCGGCGGTGCTGCAGCTGCGCCCGCGGATCGTGGACACGCGCCCCGTCGACGACGCCGGCAACCCGGTGTCGGGCGTGACGCCGCTCGTCGAGAAGATCAACGAGCTGACGAACGTCATCCACGGTCTGCGCGAGCAGCTGCGCCAGGCGCTCACGCTGCGCGAGTCCGACAAGCAGACGATCGAGGACCTGAAGGACCAGCTCGACGTGCGCGAGCGCGAGATGAGCAGGCTCGTCGAGGAGATCCTGAAGCGCCAGAAGGCGCCGCCTCCTTCGCCGCCGCCCAGGCCCGAGGCGAACCAGGGCGCGCTCGTGATGGGCGCCGTCGATGCGGCGCAGACGCCGATCGAGGGCTGCTTCCTCGAATGGAACGAGCGCGTGCCGGGCGCCGACGTCGACATGCTCGTGCGCCTCACGGTCAACCCCGACGGCGTCGGGCACGATGCCGTGGCGAGCAACATGGAGTCCCCGAGCGTGAAGCTGTGCGTCGAGGGGGCGCTCGTCTACAACGTCACGTATCCGAAAGGTCCCGAGCAGCTGTACCTCGACGTCCGCATCCAGTGGACGGCCGGCACGCGCATGCTGAGCCTGCAACCCCGCATCGTCGGGCGCCGGCTCGTGCCGCAGGGCGGCATCGATCTGAAGTAGCGCAGCACTCGGTTTGGTGTTGTCAGGATCTCCGGAGCCGTCACGTGACGAATCCTGCTGACGTCGTGACGCAACGTGTAGTATCCGCGATCCTATGATCCGCATCTCTGCTCCGACCTGGCTTGCGATCCCGGCCGTGCTGATCGGCTCGGCGGTCGCGGCGCTCGCCGAACCGACGTCGAACGGCCCGGCGACCCCGGACACCGTCGTCGACCAGGGCCGGCGCGTCGCCGTCGTCACGCCGGTGGATCAGTTCGTCCCGCACGCGCAGATCTCGAAGACGCTGTACGTCGAGCGCTGCAAGGGCACGTGCACGATCCGCGGCGGCGGCACGAACGACGCGCGCACGAACACCTCGACGATCCCGCAGCCGGGCACGTACACGGTCCCCGAGTTCACGAACTCCGCCAATCAGTCGGGCGCGGCGGCCGACGTCGAGTGGAACATGCTCATGACCTGCCTGAAGGAGGTCTACTCGCCGTTCGACGTGATCGTCACCGACACCAAGCCGCCCGCCGGCGTGTCGTTCCACCTCGCGCTCGCCGCGGGTCGCCCGCCCGACGTGGGCCTGGGCAACGACATCCTCGGCGTCGCGCCGCTCGCCGGCGACTGCAGCCCGCAGGACAACGTCATCTCCTTCTCGTTCGCGAACGCGCACTCGCAGTCGAACCCGGTCGACCGCACGAACAACATCTGCTGGACGGTCGCGCAGGAGAGCGCGCACGCGTTCGGCCTCGACCACCAGTATCGCTTCATCCCCGACGGCCGCTCGGCGTGCAACGACCCGATGACGTACCGCACCGACTGCGGCGGTCAGAAGTTCTTCCGCAACCAGACCGCGGAGTGCGGCGAGTTCGGCTCGCGCGCGTGCCGCTGCGGTGCGAACCAGAACTCGCACCTGAAGATCGCGGCCGTGTTCGGGGAGGGCACGCCGATCACCGCCAAGCCGACGTGCGAGGTCACGCTGCCCGCCAACGACGGCGGCCCGATGCCGCAGACGGTGATCGCGGTGTCGGGCTCGCAGCGCGGCGTGTCGCGCCTCGAGCTCCTCCTCAACGGCCACGTCTGGGCCGACGCCAAGGGCGTGCAGTTCGGCCGCGACGGCCAGCCCGAGTCGTCGTACGGCATGCAGGTCCCGGCCGGCATCCCCAACGGCAACTACGACATCGTCGTGCGCGCGTACGACGACCTCAACGCGTTCACCGACAGCGCCACGCGCACCGCGGTCAAGGGCTCGCCCTGCGTGTCGGCCGACACGTGCCTGAAGGGGCAGAAGTGCGAGAGCGGCAAGTGCTTCTGGGAGCCGCCGGCGGGCGTGGTCGGCGATGACTGCACGTTCAACGAGTTCTGTCTGTCGGGCCTGTGCTCGGGCACCGCGGCGCAGCAGATCTGCACGCAGCCGTGCGTCCAGGGCCCGAACGACAGCTGCCCCGAGGGCCTGGCGTGCGTCCCGACGTCGGCGAACGGGCAGGGCGTGTGCTTCTTCGAGCAGGAGGAGACCGGCTGCTGCAGCGCGAACAACAGCTCGTCCGCGACCGTGTTCGCGCAGCTCGGCTTCGGCGCGGTCCTCCTCGGCCTCGTGATCCGCCGCCGCCGCCGGGCGAGCTGATGCTGTCCCGGTGGATCCTCGCGCTCGCGCTGCTGGCACCGGCCGTCGCGGCCGCCGAGGAGCGCACCGGTTCAGCGACGCAGACCGCCGTCGTCGAGATGGCGCCTCAGCCGCACGCGGCGACGGCGTCCGTCCTGTTCTTCAACCGCTGCCGCGGCGGCTGCACGATCAAGAAGAGCGGCCTCAACGACGCGCGCACGCACTCGTCGCAGATCCCGAACGGCGAGGCGACCGAGTACGTGATGTCGGAGTTCGGCGGCAGCGAGACCGACTGGCAGCGCTTCATGACGTGCATCCGCGAGGTCTACTCGCCGTTCGCCGTCACGGTCGTCGACGAGGTGCCGGCGCCGGGCGTCGCGTACAACGAGAACATCGTCGCGGGCACCGACCGCGAGATCGGCGTCAACGCGGGCGGCATCGCGCCGATCACGGGTGACTGCTCGCCGTACAGCTACGTCCTGTCGTTCACGTTCGCGAACGTCCTCAACCCCGCCAACACCGAGCTCTTGTGCGCGGTCGCGGCGCAGGAGAGCGGGCACTCGTTCGGCCTCGACCACTCGTTCGCGTTCGTCGACGGGCAGTCGGCGTGTCGCGATCCGATGTCGTACCGCGGCGACTGCGGCGGGCAGCGCTTCTTCCGCAACGAGTCCGCGCGCTGCGGCGAGTTCAACGAGCGCCCGTGCCGCTGTGGCCTCCTGCAGAACTCGCACATCAAGCTCGCGGCCGTCCTCGGCGCGGGCACGCCGCTCACGGCGCCGCCGGCGGTGACGGTCTCGCAGCCGGCAGAGGGCGCGACCGTCGCGAACGGCCAGGTCGTGCTCGTCACGGCGGGCGCGCAGCGCGGCGTGAAGTCCGTCGAGCTGTTCCTGAACGGCTACCTCTGGACCACCACCGGCGGCGCCGCGTTCGGCCCGCGCGGCCAGCCCGAGACGACGTACCCGGTCGTGTTCCCGGCGAACGTCCCCGACGGCGTCATCGACATCGACGTCGTCGTGAAGGACGACATCGAGGCCACGACGCGCGTCCCCACGATCCGCGTCACCAAGGGCGCCCCGTGCACCACCGCCGACGCGTGCGCCGCCGGCCAGCGCTGCGACGGTGAGGGCCGCTGCCTGTGGGACCCACCGGCGGGCGAGTTCGGCGACGCGTGCACGTTCGAGCAGTTCTGCAAGTCCGGCACGTGCAGCGGCACCGCCGACGAGCACATCTGCACGCAGCCCTGCCAGGTCGCCGGCACCGGCACCTGCCCCGAGAGCTACGAATGCCTCGAGAACGGCCCGGGCGTCGGCATCTGCTGGCCCGAGACGCTCGACCCCGGCTGCTGCTCCGCCAACCGCAACGTCGCCACGCACGCCACGCTCGCGTCGCTCGTGTTCGGCGCCGGCTTCCTGCGCCGCCGCCGCCGTCGTCGCCAGGCGACCGCTGCGTGATCGGCGGCCGATCCGGTTACAATGCGGGTCGATGCGCGCTTCGACTTGCGTTCTCGCCGTCGCTCTCGTGGTCGGGCTCGCCGCGCCGGCGAGGGCGGACCAGACGGCGACGACGGGGATCCATCAGTTCATGATGCTCGAGCCGGGGGATGCGAGCTTCAAGCTGTTCCACGGCGCGATCTGGCTCGAGCACGACAAGGCCACCTGGAACTACCGGTGGGGTGGGCTGCAGTGCAAGGGGCGCGATCTGTCGGACACGACGGTGCAGCTGCTGTTCGCGGCGTTCCGGTCGGAGTACCAGGTCACCGTCGAGTACGTGCCGTCGACCTACAAGGACAAGACGTACCGGTGCATCACCGGCGTGACGATCACGAAGGCGTGAGCGTCACTTGCCACCCGAGCCCGAGCCCGCGCTCGAGCCCGACCCGGCGCCGGAGGCCGCCGCGAGCTCCTCGGGCGTCGCCTCGCCGGGGACGATGCGCTTCGGCGTGATCGTGTCGCGCGCGGTCTTCGCGCACTTGCGGATGATGTCGTTGTCGACCTGGCTCCCGCCGCCGCGGATCTGGAGGATGCACTTCGTATCCTCGTCGAAGAAGCGGAAGTTGTTCACGTCGTACTTGCCGACCATCATCGTCTGCATGCACGCGTAGTGACCGAGCGACTCGTCGTCGGAGTTCTTGATCATCGGCCCGACGCCCGTCGGCTTCTTGTCGTTGCACCACTTCTTCATCGTGTCGTGCGACTCGATCGTCCAGCAGTACGCGACGACGTCGCAGATCTCGTCCTGCGGCATCACGCCGAGCCGGCCCTTCTCCTTCAGGATCTTCTGCGACTCCTCGGCGCTCGGCGGCTTGCCGCCGCGGTAGATGCCGCACGCGGCCGCGGACTCGGCCTCGCGCTTGTCCTTGATGATGATCGGCTCCTTCTCCTCGAGGACGGCCTGGAACGCCGCGACGTCGATCAGCCGCGCGCACGGGACCTTCTTGCCGCGCGGCACCGGCGTCGCCAGCTTCGCGGCGGGCGGCGAGTTCTTGGCCCGCTCCTTCTCCTCGGCCTCGGCTTCCTTCTTCGCCTCCTCTTTCCCGGCGTCCTGGCCCTTGGTGCACGCACCGAGGGCGATCGCGAGGAGGGGCGGGAGGCATGTGCGCATGCGCATGGTGCGGAACCTAACATCGCTCCGGCGAGCGTGCTTGCCGCAGCCCCTGCGGGCGTGCACAGTGACCCCGCGAGCGCCCATAGCTCAGTCGGATCAGAGCACCGACCTTCTAAGTCGGGGGTCACAGGTTCGAGCCCTGTTGGGCGCGCCCAAACGGACAGGCAGGCAAGATTGGACCGACCGCCGTGACGGCGGCGTATCGGTCCATACGGCGCCTTCATCGGTAAGTGACCCGAGCCTCGCGACGCCGTGCCGGCGCGCAACCGCGCGACGGGCCTGGATATACTCGCGCGCGATGAGACACCACCTCGCCTGGTTTGTCGCGGCGCTGTCCGCGACCGGATGCCCCAACGTGAAGGTCGATCCCGGCGAAGGCCCGGACGATTTGCCGACGATCGATGGACCGACCGTCGAGTTCGATCCGGGGAACAAGATCATCCCGTTCCCGAACAACCTCGTGCGCACCGGGCCCGGCGGCACGGTGGCGCTCCCGGCGCAGTGCAACGAGAGCGCTGCGTCCAAGGCGACGCGCGAGAACGTCATCAACAAGCTCGACGGCTTCGGCACGTACCAGGCCGCGATGCAGGTGACGTTCACCGAGGCGGTGGACCCGGCGTCGCTCGCCGGCAAGATCGTCGTCATCAAGCGCAAGACCGGCGACACCGTTGTCGAGCCGGGCTCGGCGCAGGCGATCCCGGAGGCGGCGCTCATCGTGGCGCCCGGCGAGACGACGCGCTTCAAGCCCGACTGCTCGGCGCCCGAGACCGTCAGCTCCGTGACGATCGTGTCGGCGCTGCCGCTCGAGCCGAACTCGACGTACGTCGTCGCGGTCCTCGACGGCGTGAAGACGGCCGGCGGCAAGAGCTTCATCCCGTCGTTCACGTGGGAGCTCGTGCGCCAGCCCGAGCTGCCCGTCGTCCTCGACGACAACGGCAACGTCATCACGAACCGCACGCCGCTCAACCCCAACAACGAGGAGCAGCTCGAGCGGCTCCGCGGCGTCAACCTCCTCTGGAACGTCCACGCCCAGGCGCTCGGCTTCCTCGCCGCCACCGGCACCCCGCGCAACAAGACGCTCATCGCCTGGGAATTCACCACCCAGACCACCACCGCCCCGCTCGACCGCGCCGTCGCCGGCTCCCCGGCGTCGATGACGGCCGACGCGGCGCTGCCGGCGACGGCACCGCTCGGGACCCTCGTCCGCGGGCAGCTGCCGTTCTCGCTCTGTCCCGGTGGCGAGAGCGACACGCAGTGCTTCCTCAAGACGGCGATCGGCAGCAACCTGACCGCCGACCCGACGCAGTTCTTCGCGGCCGGAAATGCCGCGTGCTCGCAGCTCGGCTGTGCCGCCGTCGGCGACATTCGCGTGACCGCGCCCGAGTTCAACCAGTTCCAGGTGAAGACGCCGAACTCGTTCGCCGGCGCCGGCGCGCAGATGATCCCGGGGCCGTGGAGCGATCCGCGCACGCCGGCGCTCGTCGGCAAGGAGCCCGTCTCGGTGCTCATCTCGCTGCCCGCGGCACCGCCGACGGACCCGAACGGCTATCCCGTGCTGATCTTCCAGCACGGTCTCACGCGCTCGAAGTCCGATGCCGCCATCATCATCGGCGCGCTCTCGGCGAGGGGCTTTGCCGTGTTCGCGATCGATGCCCAGGCGCACGGCTCGCGCGCCGTCCGCGTCTCCAACAACGCCGCGATCGGCTGCGCCGACGCGCCGCAGCTGCCGGCGCCGCTCGGCCGCGCGGACCTCGGCCCCGACCCGAGCAAGGCGCCGCAGTGCTACGCGCCGTTCCTCTCGCCGGACCTCGGCGCGACGCGCGACAACATTCGCCAGAGCATCCTCGACCTCCAGCAGCTCGTGGCGTTCGTGAAGGGCTGTGGCACGGCCAACTGCCTCGCGAACGGCGCCAACATCAAGGTCGACGCGACCAAGATGTTCTACATGGGCCAGTCGCTCGGCGGGATCATGGGTGGCATGGCCACGGCGATCGCCCCCGACCTCAAGGGCGGCGTTCTCAACGTCCCGGCGATGGGCTGGGCGGACATCCTCGAGAACACGGCGAGCCTCGGCATCCGTTGCTCGCTCGTCAACGGTCTCATCGATGCGGGCATCCTCGTCGGTGAGAAGTCGGATCTGTTGAACACCACCGGCCTGTGCACCACCGACGACTGGAAGACGCAGCCGGGCTATCGCCAGTTCGCGGTGATCGGTCGCTGGGTCCTCGACCCGGCGGACCCCGCGAACTTCGCCGCAAAGCTCGCGACCAAGCGCGTGCTCATCCAGGAGGTCGTCGGCGACCTCGTCGTGCCGAACATCGCGACCGATCGCGAGGGCGCGCTGCTGCGGCTCACCGCGGAGATGGCCGATCCGGCTCCGCCGCTCCAGCCGTCGGCGGCGATCACGACGAACCCGACCTCGAGCAAGTTCGTGAAGTACTCCAACCTCCCGGCGAACGCGCAGATCGGCTTCCCGGGGAACTCGTTCGCGCACGGGTCGCTGCTCGCGCCGGCAAACGGCAATGCGGACGGTAGCCTCGGCACCGCCCGCATGCAGACCGACGCGATCACCTACCTCACCCTGAACGCGCAGTAGGACCACCATGCGTACCACGTCAACCACGCTCCTCCTCCTCGGTGGCCTCGGCGGCGTCGCCTCGGCCAACGGCTTCTACATCAACGAACACGATGCGAAGGTGACCGGCCGCGCCGGCGCCGCCGTCGCGTCGGACACCGACGCGTCCGCCATCGTGTACAACCCGGGCGGCATCGCCGTCTCCGAAGGGACGCAGGTCTCCTTCGGCGGCGCGCTGATCGTCGCCTCGGGCCGCTACACCGACACGGGTGGCGCAGCGACGGACACCAACAGCTCGCCGGCGGTGCTGCCGCAGCTGATGGTGACGTCGAAGCTGCACCCGATGGTCGCCGTCGGCATCGGCTTCCACCTGCCGTTCGGCCTCGCGATCTCGTGGCCGGAGACGTCGCCGCAGGCCGACGTCGCGCTCACGCAGTCGCTGCGCACGTACTTCATCACGCCGTCGGTCGGCGTGAACCTCGGCAAGCAGGTGCCGGGGCTCTCGATCGGCGCAGGCCTCGACATCGTCCCGTCGACGGTCGAGCTGACGCAGGCCGTGACGTTCGGCGATCCGAACAACGGCGGCACGCGCGGCAGCGCGCAGCTCGGCGGCGATGCGTTCGGCATCGGCTTCCGCGCCGGCGTGATGTATCGCCCGCCCGCGCTCAAGGCGCTGCAGGTCGGCGTCGCGTACAAGAGCCAGGTCAACCTCGACTTCAAGGGCACCGGCGACTTCGACATCGCGGCGCCGTACCGCAACCAGCTGCCGCCCGACGGCGACATCGCCACGTCGGTGACGCTGCCGATGTCGGCGCAGTTCGGCGTCGCGTACCGCCCGATCCCGAAGCTCCAGGTCGAGGCGAACGCCTCGTGGATCAACTGGTCCAAGTTCAAGGAGATCCGGATCGACCTCCCCGGCGACGCGCCCGATCTCGTGTCGCCGCAGGATTACAAGGACACCGTCACGTTCCGCCTCGGCGCCGAGTACGCCGTCAGCCCGAAGATCGCGGTGCGCGGCGGCTACATCTACGACCCGACCCCGGTCCCGAACACGACGGTGTCGGCGCGCCTCCCCGACGCCAACCGCCACGACGTCACGCTCGGCGGCAGCTACAACATGGGCAGCTACGAGGTGAACCTCGGCCTGCTCGCCGTGCTGCCGTCCAAGCAGGAGACCTCGGACGTGATGTACCAGCCGCTGTTCAAGGGTACGTACGAGGTGAAGGCGTTCGTCGCCTCGCTCGGCCTGAACGCGCGCTTCGGCAAGTAGCGCCTCACGAGTCGGGAGTCTTCGGACCCCGTCTCCCGCATCGCGCGTGCACGCGCCGGGTGTCGGTCATCCGGGCGTGAAAAGGGGTAGGCTGGATTACGGATGGGAGCGAAGCGGAAATCCGCCGCGAAGGCGAAGCTCGACGACGCGTCGTTCGCTCGACAGATCGATCGACTGCTGACCGAGTATGGACCACGTGCGGGGTCGGCGGCGCGGCGGGCGACGCGGCGAGGCGGTGGCGCGCGCGAGATGCGCCCTATGCGCGAGACGCGCGAGATGCGCGAGATGAGGGAGGTGCCGTTCGAGGTGCCGTTCGCGGAGGCGACGCGGCGCTGGCAGCGGCAGCGCGTGCTCGACGCGCTCGAGGCGTTTCAGGAGAACGGGACGTGGAACATCTCGGCGTCGTCGCGGGCCCTCGGCCTCCCCAGGTCGCAGGTGTATCGGCTGATGCGGCGCTTGAGGATCAGCAGCCGCGCGGCGAAGCTAGCGGGCAAGAACGGCGGGTAATGGCGACGAAGGCGAAGCGCAGTTTCACGAAGAAGCAGTCCAACGGTAAGGGGCGCCTCCACGAGGCGACGCTCGAGCTCCACCTCGCACTCGCGAGGGAGGCGCTCGAAGCGACACAGTTCAACGGTCGGTGGAACGTGAACGCGGCCGCACGCGAGCTCGGCGTGGCGCGATCGTTCATGTACCGCCTGATCGCGCTGATGAAGGGCCCGCGCAACACGGTGCACGAGGAGGGCTGGACGCTCCAGCGCGCGATCACGAAGTCGCGCAAGCGCAAGAAGCGGTGAGCTCGAGCGACGGTGCCTGCGGGAGGAGCGCGAGAGAGGAGCGGAGAGAGACGCGAGAGGAGCGGGCGAGCGCGAGAGGAGCGCGCGAGAGGCGCGAGAGGCGCGAGAGGAGCGGCGAGAGGAGCAGGCGAGGGTGCGGCGCGAGGGGCGGTGAGTGCTAGGTTGAGCGCGTGACCGACGAAGCCCCGCGCGATGCGACACGCACGCGGAGGTTCGTGTTCCTGCTCGGGTGGGTCAGCCTGCTGGCGGACCTGTGCTACGAGGGCATGCGCGGTGCGATCGGGCCGTACCTCGCGCTGCTCGGTGCGAGCGCGACGGCGGTGGGCGTGGTCGCCGGGACCGGCGAGGCGATCGGCTATGCGCTGCGCTACGCGAGCGGAGTGCTCGCGGACCGCACGCGGCGGTACTGGACGCTCGCTATCGCGGGGTACGCGACGAACCTCATCGCCGTGCCGCTGCTCGCGCTCGCCGGGAGCTGGCCGATGGTCGCGGCGCTCGTCGGGCTCGAGCGGCTCGGCAAGGCGATCCGCTCGCCCGCGAAGTCGACGATCGTGTCGTTCGCCGCGTCGGAGATGGGCGCGGGGCGCGTGTTCGCGATCACCGAGGCGATGGATCAGGTCGGCGGGCTGCTGGGGCCGCTGCTCGTCGCCGGGATCCTCGCGTGGCGCGGCGACTCGCCCGAGGGCTTCGCGTGGGCGTTCGTGATCCTCGGCATCCCGGCGATCGGCGCGATCCTCGTGCTCCTGCGCGCGCGCCGGCTCGTGCCGGATCCGCACGCGCTCGATCGCGACGACGCCGCCGCGGCCGACGGGCACGCCGCGCTCGGGCCGCAGTACCGCACGTACCTCATCGGCGTGGCGCTCGTCGCGGTCGGGCTCGCCGACTGGCCGCTGCTCGCGTACCACATGGAGCGCGAGGGCGTGCTCGCGACGCGCTGGTTGCCGGTGGCGTACGCCGCGGCGATGGCGGCCGACGGCGTGGTCGCGCTGCTCGCCGGGACGACGTTCGATCGCATGCGCGCGCGCGGCGGGACCGGCGCGGGTGTCGTGGCGCTGTTCGTCGCGCTCGGCGCGGCGTACGCACCGCTCGTGCTGCTGTCGAGCGGCGCGACGCCGTGGCTCGCCGTCGGCGGCATCGCTCTGTGGTGCGTCGCGCTCGCGGCGACCGAGTCGATCGGCAAGGCGATGATCGCGACGATCGTCCCGCGCGGCGAGCGCGGCCGCGCGTTCGGGCTCTATTACCTCGTGTGGGGGCTCGCGTGGTGGGGCGGCAGCATCGCGCTCGGCGCGCTCTACGACCGCAGCCACCTCGCCGCCTCCGCCGTCGCGACGGGCGCGCTGCTCGCGGGCGCCGCCGTCGTCGCGCTGTCGTCGCGCCGCGGCCGGCGCTGAACCGTGCAAGGATCGCGACGTGGCCGAGGACGACGCGCCGAAGAAGCCGAAGAAGCCGACGAAGCCGAGGAAGCCGACGAAGCCGCGCGGGCCGTACGAGATGCTGCAGCTCGCCGGTCGCGACGTCGCGATCACGAACCCCGAGAAGGTGTTCTTCCCCCGGCTCGGGATCACGAAGCTCGCGCTCGTGCAGTACTACCTGTCCGTCGCCGACGGCGCGCTGCGCGGCGTCGCGCGGCGCCCGCAGATCATGAAGCGCTTCGTCGACGGCGTCGAGCAGGAGCCGTTCTACCAGAAGCGCGTCGACAAGCACCGGCCGCCGTGGGTCGAGACGGCGACGTTCACGTTCCCGTCGGGGCGCCACGCCGAGGAGGTCGTCGTCAACGACGTCGCGCAGCTGGCGTACGTCGTCAACCTCGGCTGCGTCGACCTGAACCCGCACGCCGTGCGCCGCGAGGACATGGATCGGCCCGACGAGCTGCGCATCGATCTCGATCCGGTGCCCGGCGTCGAGTGGCCGCAGATCCGCGAGGTCGGCGGGGTGGTGCGCGAGACGCTCGCCGCGTTCGGGCTCGTCGGGTGGCCGAAGACGAGCGGATCGCGCGGCGCGCACATCTGGATCCGGATCGCGCCGCGGTGGCCGTTCGCCGAGGTGCGCAAGGCCGCGCTCGCATTCGCGCGCGAGGTCGAGCGGCGCGCGCCGCAGATCGCGACGGCGCGCTGGTGGAAGGAGGAGCGGCGCGGCGTGTTCCTCGACTACAACCAGAACGCGCGCGACCGCACGACGGCGAGCGCCTACTCCGTGCGGCCCACGCCCGACGCCCGCGTGTCGATGCCGCTGTCGTGGGACGAGTTCCTCGCGTGCGACCCGCGCGACTACACGTTCGCGACGGTGCCGCCGCGCTTCGCCGCGCGCGGCGACGAGCACGCCGCGATCGACGACCACCCCGGCACGATCGAGCCGCTGCTCGAGCTCGCCGCGCGGCAGGAGCGCGACGGCGTCCCCGACGCGCCGTGGCCGCCGATGTACGACAAGGCGCCGGGCGTGGCGCCGTCGAAGGCCAGGCCCGCGAAGAAGGCCGCGCCGCCTCTTCGCCCGAAGCTCCCGGTGATCACGATCGCGCGCGCGAAGCAGAAGGCCGATGCGATGGCCGGGCTCGAGCGCTGGAAGGCGCGCCACGCGGCGATCGTCCCGCTGCTCGCGCCCGAGCACATCCTCGTCGACACGAACCGCGGGCGCGCGACCGCCTGGTACCGCGTGCGGATCAACCTGCGCGACGTGCCGGAGGCCGACCGCCCGCCGCCCGAGCCGCCGGACCCCGACTACGACTGGAAGACCGAGGAGTTCGGCGACTGGATCGCCGCGAAGGCCGCTTACGACGCCGGCGAACGTGGCGACGGTGGCGACGGTGGCGAGCCGTAGGGCTCAGCCGTCGTGGTGGCCGAAGATCTGCGCGAGCTCGTAGGGCGGGGTGACCTCGAGCTGGTCGTAGCGGCAGTCGCTCGGAGCCTTGTCGGGGCGCCAGCGCTTGAAGTGGGTGCCGTGGCGGAAGCGCGTGCCCTGGAGGTGGTCGTACGAGACCTCGCACGTCCGCTCGATCCGGATCGGGACCCACGACAGGTCCTTGCCGCGCGTCCAGCGCGACTGCCCGCCGGGCATGCGCTGGTTCGGGGCCTCGGCGGCCTCGTCCTGGAACTCCGCCCAGTCGCGCCACGGGTGCGTCGCGCGCGCGTCGCCCTCCGACAGCGGGCGCAACAGGTCGGCGAGCTTCTCGCGGTCCGCCATCTTGAAGCCGCTGCACACGCCGACGTGGTGCAGCTTGCCCTGGTCGTCGTACAGCCCGAGCAGCATCGACCCGAGCAGCTTGCCCTTTCCGCCCTTGTACCAGCGGAAGCCGGCGACGACGCAGTCGGCGGTGCGCTGGTGCTTGATCTTCAGCATCACGCGCTTGCCGGGCGTGTACGCGAGGTCGATCGGCTTGGCCATCACGCCGTCGAGGCCGGCGCCCTCGAAGCGCGCGAACCAGTCGGCGGCGAGGGCGCGGTCGCGCGTCGCGCGCGTCACGTGGATCGGCGGGGCGATGCCGGCGAGCGCCGCCTCGAGGCGCTCGCGGCGCTGCAGCTGGCCGAGCGCGCGCAGGTCCTCGTCGCCGAGCGCGAGCAGGTCCCACGCGACGTACGACGACGGGCTCTGCTCGGCGAGCATCTTCACGCGCGACGCCGCGGGGTGGATGCGCATCAGCATCGCCTCGAAGTCGAGGCGCCCGTCGGTCGCGATCACGACCTCGCCGTCGAGCACGCACCGCTCGGGGAGCTTCGCGCGCAGCGTGGCCTCGAGCTCGGGGAAGTACCGGCCGAGCGGCTTGGTGTCGCGGCTCTGGATGACGACGTCGTCGCCGGACTTGAACACGAGCGCGCGGAAGCCGTCCCACTTCGGCTCGTACAGCCAGCCTTCACCCTCGGGCAGCTCGTCGCTCGCCTTGCTGAGCATCGGCAGAAGCGGCGGTTGAAAAGGCAGCTGCAGCGTCACGCCGGGACGGTACACTGGACGGCATGCGGGCGCTCGTCGTGATGGCCGTTCTCGTCGGAGCCGCGGCTCCGGCGGCCGCCGATCGCCCGCTGTGCGGACCGAACGCGCGCTACCGCGGCGCGCCGATCGATCTCGACGTGAAGAACGCCGAGATCCACGACGTGTTCCGCCTGCTCGCCGACACCGGGCGCACGAACATCGTGGTCGGCGACGCCGTCACCGGGCGCGTCACGATGCGCCTGCGGCGCGTGCCGTGGGATCAGGTCGCGTGCACGGTGGCCGCGACGAAGGGCCTCACGATCACCGTCGACGGCGACGTGCTGCTCGTCGTGCCCGCGGCGCCGCCGCGCTGACGCTCACGAGCGGCTGGGCGGCTGCAGCACGCCGATCACGGCGCCGAGCGTGTCGATCACGATGCCGAAGCGCCCGACGTCCGGGATGTCCTCGGGGCCGGCGACGACGTTGCCGCCGAGCTTCTTCGCCTTCGCGAGCGTGGTGTCGGCGCTCGCGACCTGCACGTACGGCGTCCACTGCGGCGGCATCGGCGTCGTGTTCTTCACGATGCCGGCGCGCGGCGTGCCCGACGCGTCCTTCAGCATGTAGTACGTGCCCATCGGGCCCATGTCCGCCTCGTCGTGCCCCGTGAAGCCGAGCTCCGTGTAGAACTTCGTCGACGCGGCGGGGTCGGGCGAGATCAGCTCGTTCCAGCAGAACGTGCCGTTCTCGGTGGGCGGGATGACCTCGGGCTTGCCGGGCTGCCACAGCGAGAACACGGCGCCGAACGGGTCCTTCACGATCGCCATCGTGCCGAAGTCGCCGACCTTCGTCGGCTCCTGCACGATCGTCGCGCCGAGCGACTTCGCCTTGGCCGCGGACTCGGCCGCGCTCTTCACGCACAGGTGCGCGAGCCACATCGCCTCCGCCGGTCCGCCGGCGGGAGTCGGCGCGTAGCCGCCGATCGTGCGCTTGTCGCCGGCGGCGATCATCGCGTACGGGCCGTCGGGCATCGGCACGGTCTGCGTCGACCAGCCGAACAGCTCGCCGAGGAAGCCCTGCGCCTTCGAGGTGTCCTTGCTGACGTGCTCGAACCAGACGAAGCGGCCGGTGTTATCGATCTTCGTAGTCGTTGCCATGGTCGTTCTCCTGTTGGGTGTTTGTGCCCCTCGGTCGAAGGACCCACGCGCGGATCGACAGCGATCGAAAGAATCTTGTAACTGCGCGTCAACGCAGAGGGATCGGCTGTCCGTCGTCCACGAAGCGGAGCGAGATCGAGTTCAGGCAGTAGCGCTGGCGCGTCGGCGGCGGTCCATCGGGGAACACGTGGCCGAGGTGGGCATCGCACCGCTTGCAGCGGATCTCGACGCGGACCATGCCGTGGCTGCGATCGGTGATCTCGGCGATGTGCGACGGATCGAACGGCCGGAAGAAGCTCGGCCAGCCCGTGCCCGAGTCGAACTTTGCACTCGACTCGAACAGGGGAAGCCCGCACAGCCGGCACGTGTAGACGCCGTGCTTCTTGTTGTCGAGGAAGACGCCGCAGAACGGGCGCTCCGTGCCCTGGTGCATGATCACGTGGCGCTCGTCGGGCGTGAGATCGGCGGCGAGCGCCTCGATCCGATCGGGAGACAGGCGCGTGGTGTCGAAGGAGCTCATGCCTGTGCATACGACGGATCGCGGCCGGGCGTTACCGAGCCATACATGTAGGCGCGCGTTCGCACGTGGGGCGGCGACGGAGGCGCGGGTGTAGGATCGGCAGGGCGTGGACAAGGACTCACCACGGGCGGGGTCTCGGGCGGAGGAGCTCGGCGAGATAGGCGCAGACACCGTCGACGACGCGCCGCGCATCGGGGTGCCGCGCATCACGCCGCTGCCGACGGCGACCGCGCGCTTCATGCTGTCGCTCGCCGCGGGCAGCCCGGTCGGCGAGTACGTGATCCAGGATCAGATCGGCGAGGGTGCGATGGGCACCGTGTACTCGGCGATCCAGCCGCTGATCGGCAAGACCGTCGCGATCAAGGTGCTGAAGCCCGAGCTGTGCACGAACCAGGCGTCGATCGACCGGTTCGTGACCGAGGCGCAGGCGGTCAACCGCATCGGGCATCCGAACATCGTCGACGTGTTCTCGCTCGGCGAGCTCCCCGACGGGCGCGCGTACATGGTGATGGAGTGGCTGCGCGGCGAGGACCTGAAGATGCGCCTCGGGCGCGGCCCGCTGTCGATCGCCGATGCGTGCGACCTCCTCGCCGGGATCGCGCGCGCCCTCGAGGCCGCGCACGCCAAGGACATCGTCCACCGCGACCTCAAGCCCGACAACGTGTTCCTCCACCGCGTCGACGGCGGCCCGGTGATGGTGAAGCTGCTCGACTTCGGCATCGCGAAGCTGATGCGTGCGCACAAGATCGAGAAGACGGCGACCGGCAACATGCTCGGCACGCCGCGCTACATCTCGCCCGAGCAGGCGCGCGGCATCGACGTCACGCACTGCGCAGACATCTACTCGCTCGGCGTGATGGCGTACGAGATGCTCGCCGGGCGGCCGCCGTTCCAGGGCGAGACGGCGATGGACCTGGTGGTCAAGCACCTCAGCGAGGACCCGCCGGCGCTGTCGCAGTTCGCCCGCGTGCCGCGCGCGCTCGAGCAGTGCGTGATGCAGATGATCGAGAAGGATCCGGCGAAGCGGCCGACGCTCGCCGAGGTCCGGCAGGTCCTCGTCGATCCGTCGCGCAGGCTCGCGCGCCCGTCGCGCCGCGCGCCGATCCTCGCCGCCGCGGTGGTGCTCGTCGGGGCGGGCGGGTTCGCCGCCTGGCGACTCGCGCGCGGTGGCGACGAGGTCGCGACGACCGTGGCGACGCCATTCCCGGCGCCGGCGGCGCCTCCGCCTCCGGTCGTCGAGACCGGCCCGACGCCACCGGAAGTCACGATGCCGGCGGTCGCCGCGACGGGCATGCTCGAGATCGCGATCGGCAACGCGAAGTCGGCGAGCGTGTACGTCGACGGCGCGCTGTGGGAAGGCAAGCGCGAGATCGCGGCGGGCGAGCACGAGGTCGAGGTGCGCGCGAACGGCAACACGATCAAGAAGCGCGTCACCGTCGCCGCGGGCAAGGATCAGGTCGTGATGATGGACGCGCCGGCGGCGACGACGAAGCGCCCTCCCGTGCGCCAGCCGCCGGCGACGGTGAAGAAGCCGCCGGGCGCGAGCCAGACGCCACCGCCGCCACCGCCGCCGCCGCGGATCGATGACGAGCTGATCCTGGCGCCGAAGAAGGACCGGAAGTGAAGATCGCGGCGGCCGCGGCGATCGCCCTGTGCGCGCAGCTCGCGACGGCGCGCGCCGACGACAACAAGGCGCGCGCGGACGCGCTGTACGAGAAGGCGAACGCGCAGTTCAAGGCCGGGCAGTACCAGGGCGCCGTGCGCGACTTCCGCGCGGCGTACGACCTCGTGCGCGATCCGGTGTACCTGTTCAACCTCGCGCAGGCGTACCGCAAGCTCCTCGACTGCCTGAGCGCCGACGACTTCTACGGCCGCTTCCTCGCCGAGGCGACCGACGCCGACCCCGCAACGCGCGCGAAGGTCGAGGCGTGGCGGAGCGAGCTCGCGCCGTGCGCCGAGCAGCGCCGGCGCGAGGGTGACGCCGCGCGCCGCTACGAGGAGGCGGAGCAGCAGCGCAAGGCCGAGCTCGCGGCCGAGGAGCGGCGGCGGGCCGCGCAGGATCGGGGGCGCGGCACGCGTCGCGCCGGGCTCGTGGTCGCCGGCGTCGGCGCCGGCCTGCTCGTCGCCGGCGGCGCGTTCGCGCTGCACGGCCGCGGCATCACGCACGAGCTCGCCGACGCGTGCGCGAACGGCTGCGAGTGGACGCCGGAGCTCGAGGACCGCGAGCGCGCCGGGCAGCGGTCGAACGTCCTCGCGATCGCCGGCGGCATCGCCGGTGCGAGCGCGGTGGTCGGCGGCCTCCTCCTCTACGCCCACGGCCGCGCCGAACGCTCGCGCGCGTTGACGATCGCGCCGACCGGCAAGGGCGCGGTCGTGTGGTTCCGCTTCTGACTCCGCCTGTGACTCCGACTCTCAACGACGACGGGGAGCCCGTGGGCTCCCCGTGCTGCAGACCGTCTGGCTCGCGCGGCGACTACTCGTCGTAGTAGACGCCGTTGTACGTGTAGCCGCCGCCGTCGTAGTACGTGTAGCGCGTGTCGACCTGGTACGAGCCGGCCATCCACTGCCACTCGTAGCCGTCCCAGCGCCAGTTGCCCGGCACCCAGACGTAGCCCGGCACCGTCTGGTACGACTCGACGAGGACGCGCGGGCGCACGCGGACGTCGTAGTAGCGGTGACGAATGACGGGCCGCGTGTACGCGAACGAGCGTCCGTTCGCGAACACGTAGCGGCCGTTGTTGTGATAGACGTGGTTCCGCTGGACGACCCGGCGCGTGCGGTAGTCCGCGCGGCGGTTGTCGCGATAACCACCGCGATTGTCGCGGTAGCCGCCGCCGCGGTTATCGCGGTGGTCGCGATGGCGATCTGCAGCGGCTACGCCGCCGAACAGACAGAGACCGATCATGACGAGGAGAAGGCGTCGCATGGTCCGAGGATAAAGCACCCGCCATGCCACGGGGTGGCTCGAATGGAAACGAGCCCTTAGGTGGGAGGTGTAGCTGCGCGTTCCGCAGGTGTTTCTGCGGATTCCGCAGCCCTTCCGCAAGTTGTTGTTGACAGTCGTAGATTCGCTCGATCTGCGGTTCACGGGACCGTGCTCAGTCGACCCCATACTTCTTCAGCTTGTCGTACAGGGTGCGCTCGCCGATGCCGAGCAACTCGGCGGCACGACGGCGATTCCCGCCGACGACCTCGAGCGCGTGGAGGATCGCTTCGCGCTCGAGCTCGACCAGGGGTCTGACCTCATCAGAGCGCGTGGGTGGCTTGGCCCCAGCGTCCTCGAGCCAGATGTGAGCTGCGTCGATGAGATCGCCGTCGGCGAGAATAGCGGCGCGCTCCAGGGTGTTCGCGAGCTCGCGCACGTTGCCGCGCCAGGTCGCCGCGAGGAGGCGCTTCTCCGCCGACGGTGCGAGCTTGGGCATCGAGCGCTTGAGATCGCGCGCGACGCGATCGAGCAGCGCGCGCGCGAGCGGCAGGAGGTCCGTCGTGCGCTCGCGCAGCGGCGGAAGCTTGATCGGGAACACCGCGAGCCGGTGGTAGAGGTCCTCGCGGAACGTGCCGGCGTCGATCATCGAGCGCAGGTCGCGGTTCGTCGCCGCGATCCAGCGGACGTCGACCTGCAGCGTCTGGCTGCCGCCGACGCGCTCGAACCGGCGCTCCTGCAAGACGCGCAGGAGCTTCGCCTGCAGCTCGGGCTTGAGCTCGCCGACCTCGTCGAGGAAGAACGTGCCGCCGTCGGACAGCTCGAGGCGGCCGCGCTTGCGCTCGGTGGCGCCGGTGAACGCGCCCTTCTCGTGGCCGAACAGCTCGCTCTCGAGCAGCTGCTCGCTGAGCGCGGCGCAGTTGATCGCGGAGAACGGCCGCGTCGTGCGCGGGCTCTGCGCGTGGATCGCGCGGGCGGCGACCTCCTTGCCGGTGCCGCTCTCGCCGAGGAGCAGCACCGTGGCCGCCGTGCGCGCGACCTTCTCGATCGCCTCGACGACGGGGCGCATCGCCGGGTCGCCGTAGGTCAGGCGCGGCTGCGCGGGCTCGGCGTCGCGCTCGGTGCCGTCGACGCGGTCGTGCAGCTTGCGGCGCTCGACGGCGCGCGACACGAGCAGGCGCAGCTCGTCGGGGCCGCTGATCGGCTTCTGCAGGTACTCGAACGCGCCGAGCTTCATCGCCTCGACGGCGTTCTCGACGCTGCCGTGCGCCGTCATCACGATGACCTCGACCTCGGGCTGCTCCGCGCGGACCTTGCGCAGGAGGCTCATGCCGTCGAGCCGGGGCATCTTGAGGTCGGTGAGGACGAGGTCGAAGCCGCTCTGCTCGAGGAGCTTCGCGGCCTCCTGTCCGTCCTTGGCGGGCACGACGGTGTGGTCGTCGAGCTCGAGCGAGTCCGTGATGAACTCGCGAAGGCCGGCTTCGTCGTCGGCTACGAGGATGCGTGCCATGTCATGTCTCCGGGATCTCGGCGCGGAACCGTGCGCCGCCCTCGGGGGGGCGATGGACGGCGATGGTACCGCCGTGTTGCTCGATCACGCGACGCGTGATGGCCAAACCGAGCCCCGTCCCCTGCGTCTTGCCCGTGTGGAACGGCTCGAAGATCTTGTCGCGGTCTTCGTCGGGCACGCCCGGGCCGCGGTCGGCGACCTCGATGACCAGGCGCCGGTCCTCGGCGTACACGGCGACGCGGACCGGCGGGCCGGCGGCGACGGCGTTGTCGACGAGGTTGACGACGACCTCGCGGATCCGGCCCGCGTCGAGCGACCACGTCGCCGGGGCGCGCGCCGTGTCGATCTCGACCTCGCCGGGGACGATCGACACCGCCTCGCGCACGAGCGCGGCCGGGTCCGCCGGCGTGCGGCTGATCGCGCCGGTGCGCACGAACTGCAGCAGGTCGTTCGTGAGCTGCTCGAGGCGCACGGCCTCGTCGACGACGCGCTTGGCCTTCGCGCGGGACTTCGCGAGCGGATCGTCGTCGGGGCGCTCGGCCGCGGGCAGCATCTGCGCGAGCAGCTGGGCGTTGCCCTTCAGCGAGGCGAGCGGGTTCTTGATCTCGTGCGCGAGGACCGCCGACATCTCGCCGAGGCTCGCGAGGCGCCGCTCGTGCTCGCGGGTGCGCTCCTCGGCGTTGCGGCGCGCCTCGCGGAGCACCAGCACGATCGCGACGCCGAGCAGGCTCGCCGCCGCGATCGCGCCGATCAGCAGCGTGCGCGCCGCGGCGTCGCGCAGCGCCGGCGCCTGGATCGGCTCGACCTCGACGACCAGCTTCCAGTTGCGGCCGCCCTTGAAGCGGCGGATCGGGCGCACCTGCACGCGCAGGCGATCGTCGACGATCGCGGGCCGGCCGTCGGCGGCGGTGACGTCGTCCTCGAGCGTGCCGCGCGGCGTGCCGACCTCGCTCACGATCTCCGCCAGGTCCCGGCCGCGGTTGCGCCACTCGACCATCGCGACGTAGCGCAGCCCGACGCCACCGTAGTCCCGCATGAACTTGTGCAGGTCCTCCGGCGTCGGCGGGCCCTCGAGGTCGACCAGATCGGCGCGCACGTTCTGCTCGATCTGGAGCGCCTCGCCGCGCCGCACAGCCTCCGAGGCGTCGGACGTGGTCGAGCGCGTCGACCACATCGTGGAGACGAGCGCGATGCCGATCAGCACGAACGCAGCGACGACGGACCACCCTGCGAGTGGGGTCACGCGGCGCGGTGGTGGCATCGCGGGCAGCATAGCCGACTAGTGGCCGCGGTGACCGCGGTGCTTGCCCCGGCCGTGCATCGCACCGGCCTCGAACTCCGCCGGCGACAGGACGCCGTTGCCGTCCGTGTCGAGCTTCTTGAAGCGCGCCGCCGCGCGATCGTGCTTCATCAGCTTCTTCTCGTCGGCATCGAGCGCGCCGTTCTTGTTCGCGTCGTACTTCGCGAGCATCTCGGCCATGCGCTTGGCCTTCATCTGGCCGCGAGCGGCCTTCATCTTCGCCCGCTCGGCGTCGTCGAGCTTGCCGTCGCCGTTCTCGTCGAACTTCTTCAGCATGCCGGCGCGATGACCCTCACCTCCTCCCCGGGCGGCGGCGATGCCGGCCAGGCCGGCGATGGCGAACACGGACGTCGCGAGGATCAGCTTCCATTTCTTCAACATCAGAGACCTCCTGACGACGGTGACTTCGCAACCGCCGTGCCCGCGCAACCGTGCGATTCACCGTCGGTGTCGGGGCTTTCTTCATGCGGAAGACGCAGCCCGCTGCGGTTCCCGCCTATCCTGCACGACGTGAGCGGCGATCCCTCCGACGACCTGGCGCGCACCGCCACGGACGCCGGGCAGGGGAGAGCGGAGGGAGTCGCCGAGGTCGAGCCCGTCGGCGCGACGCTGGGCCGCTACCGCCTCGAGCGCGAGCTCGGCGCCGGCGGGATGGGCGTCGTGCACGCGGCGTTCGATCCGGACCTCGAGCGGCGCGTCGCGCTGAAGGTGCTGCGCTCGCGCGCGCAGGGGCGCGACGAGACCGACGCGCAGCGGCGCCTGTTGCGCGAGGCGCGCGCGATGGCGCGGCTCGCGCACCCGAACGTCGTGACCGTGCACGAGGTCGGCTCGGCGAACGGGCGCGACTTCGTGGCGATGGAGCTGGTGGAGGGCGAGACGCTCGCCGACTGGCTCGCCGCGGCGCCGCGCTCGGAGGAGGCGATCGTCGAGGCGTTCGCGGCGGCGGGGCGCGGGCTCGCGGCCGCGCACGGCGCGGGCATCGTCCACCGCGACTTCAAGCCGCACAACGTGCTGCGCGGCGCAGGCGGGCGCATCGTCGTCACCGACTTCGGCCTCGCGCGCTCGTCGGGCGAGCCCGGGTCGCCCGGGCCGGCGGCCGCGGAGGCGGCGCCGCTCGCGGAGGTGACCGTGACGGGCAACGTGCTCGGCACGCCGGCGTACATGGCGCCCGAGCAGTGGGACGGCGGCGCGCTCACGCCGGCGACGGACCAGTTCGCATTCTGCGTCGCGCTGTGGGAGGCGCTCGCGGGCGAGCGGCCGTTTCGCGCGGACTCCGTCGAGCAGCTGCGCGACGAGGTGCGGCGCGGGCCCGTCGCGAGCTCGGCCGCGCGGCTGCCGCGCCGGCTGCGCGCGCCGCTGCGGCGCGGGCTCGATCCGGATCCGGCGCGCCGCTGGCCGGCGATGGATGCGCTGCTCGCGGCGATGGCGCGCAAGGACCGGCGCGCGGCGGTCGCGGTCGCGGCCGGCGTCGCCGTCGCGGGCGGGGCGATCGCCGTCGCGGTCGCGCTGTCGCGGCCCGGTGCGGTCGCGGAGCCCGCGTGCGCCGAGCCGGCGCTGCCGCCGGACCGCGTGTGGTCCGAGGCGATCGCGGCGGAGCCAGTGCGGCGGGGCGCGCGCCGGAGGCGGCCCTCCTCGGCGCCGACGCGGCGGCGTGGCGCGCGCGGCGCGCGGCGGCGTGCGGGGATCCGCAGCGGCTCGCGTGCTTCGACGGCGTGCTCGCGCGCCTCGACGTCGTGGCGCGCGCCGTCGAGGGGCTGCCGCGCGATGCACCGACCGTCGATCCGGGCGAGCTGCTCGTCGATCCCGCGCTGTGCGCCGGCGAGCGCGTGCCGCGGCTCGCGGTGCCGTCGCCGGAGCTGCGCGAGGTGCTGGCGGCGGCGCTGCGCGGCCCGGGCGAGGCCAGCGCGCTGCTGGAGCGCGCGAAGGCGGATCCGTGCGCGGCGGCGTGGGCGCACCTGATGGCGGTCGACGCCGTCGAGAACCCCGTCGAGCGCGACCGCCACATCCGCGATGCGGAGCAGCAGGCGCAGCGCTGCGACGACGAGCGCGTGCGCGCGGAGATCGCGGTGCTCGAGGCGAGCCACGCGCTCGACAGCTGGCACGGCGCCGGCATCGCGAGCAAGCTCGCGCTCGCGGACGCCGCCGTCGAGCGCGTGCCGCAGGCGGATGCGCGCGCGGACGTCGACGCGCTGCGCATGGTGATCGCGCGCCGCGAGGACGACCTCGACGAGGCCGTGGCGCGCGGCGAGGCCGCGGTCGCGGGCTACGCGGCGCGCGGCCGGATCGGCGCGCAGGTGCGGACGGGGCTCGATCTGCTCGACGTGCGCGAGACTCGTGCGCGCCCGGAGGACCTCGCGGCGATCCCCGAGCGGCACGCGGCGTGGCGGGCGCTCGCGGGCAAGGCGTTCGGCGAGCACCATCCGGTCGTGCGGCAGATCGACGGCGCGATCGGCGCGCGCAGGTTCCTGCTCGGCGACGTCGCGGGGGCGCACGCGGCGCTCGAGGCGCTGCGGCGGCCGGAGCCGATCGCGCAGGCGCGCGCGATCCGCGGGCGCGTCGTCGACGAGCACGGCCGGCCGGTCGCCGGTGCGCGCGTCGTCGCGGGACCCGAGCTCGTCGGTGACTCGCTCGCCGTCGCGCTGCCGTTCCCCGGGCAGGCCGGGGCGATGCGCGACGCGACGACGGCGGCGGACGGCACGTTCGCCATCCCCGACGGCAGCGGCGACGGCGTGATCGTCGCGCAGCTCGGCGACCGCCGCTCGCTGCCGGCGGCCGTCGCCGACGACGTCACGCTGGCGCTCGGCCCGACGAGCCGGCTCGCGGGGCGCGTGGACCTGCGCGGAGAGCCGCCGACGCGCGCGATCGTCGGCGTGCAGTTCGTGGCGGCGACGGGCCTCTACCAGCTGCTCGCGCCGATCGATCGCGACGGCCGGTTCGAGCTCGCCGCCGTACCGCACGGGCGCGTGCGCGTCTACGCGGTCGTGCGCACGGGCGCGTCGCACGCCGTCGCCGGCAGCACCTTCGACTTCGCGGCGCCGCGCACGGACGTCGCCCTCGCGATCGCGTGGTCGCACCGCACCGTGCACGTCGTCGTGCGCAGTGCGAGCGGCGCGCCGGCGGGCAACGCCCAGGTCGTCGTCACGCCGGGCGAGCGCGCGGCGTCGTCGAACCTCGCCGAGATGATCACCGACTTCATGTCGGGCTACTCGATCCGCGCGCACCAGCTCGAGGGAGCGCGCGTCGTCCCCGACGCCGTCGCGCGCCTCGTCCGCCGCGACGACCTGATCGCGACGGTGAAGCACGCCCCCGAGGGCGCGGCGACCGCGTGCGCGTGGGGGCTCCCGAACGACGTGCCGGCCGAGCTCGAGAAGAAGCTGCGCGCGAACCTCGCGAAGGTCCGCGTCACGTGCGCGCCTATCCCTCTGGGCCCCGCCGGCGCGAGCGCGAGCGCGATCGTGCTGGAGGTCGAGCCTCCGGCTCGTCTCGACTGAGCAGGTGCTTGAGGAAGCTGTCGCGGTTCGTGAGGAAGTCGCGCGTGATCTGGAAGTGCTGGGTGTCCTCGTAGGCGATCGGGTGCAGGCCGGTCGCGTCGACCTGGTAGAGCAGCGCGCCGGGGTACGCCATCAGGATCGGCGAGTGCGTCGCGATGATGAACTGTGCGCCGTCGGAGATCGCGGCGTGCAGGACCGCGAGCATCGCGAGCTGGCGCTGCGGCGATAGCGCGGCCTCGGGTTCGTCGAGGATGAACAGCCCCTCGCCGGCGAGCTTGTTCTTCGCGAGGGCGAGGAACGACTCGCCGTGCGACTGCTCGTGCAGCGGCACGCCGCCGAAGCCGTCGATGACGCGCGGGCCGGCGCTCGGATCGGCATCGAGGCGCTCGATCTCCGTCGCGACGTTGAAGTAGCTCTCGGCGCGGAGGAAGTAGCCGCGCCGCTCGCGCCGGGGGCCGCGCGCGACGCGCAGGTAGTCGACCAGCCGCGACTCCGAGCGGCGCGTCGCGAAGTTGAAGTTGCGCGTGCCGCCCTCGGCGTTGAAGCCGACGCACACGGCGATCGCCTCGACGAGCGTCGACTTGCCGGCGCCGTTGTCGCCGATGAAGAACGTGATCTTCGGGTCGAGCTCGAGCTCGTCGAGGCTGCGGATCGCCGGGATCGAGAACGGGTAGGCGTCGAAGCTCGGGACGCGGTCGCGCTCGAGGCGGACCGAGTAGACGAAGCCGGACTCCTTCACGCGCACCCGGTGTGATCATCGTCGAAGTCGCGCGCGGCGGGGGCGATCGGATCCGGCCGGTCGCTCGTACGTTGATTCGAGTTGCGATTTCGAGCAGTTCGGCTCTGCCGCGCCGCGGCACGCTGATCTCGGTGGAACAACCACCGGCCGCTGCTCGTCTGAACACGAGCAAAATTGATGACCGCGGGACATCCGGTGTTTGCCCCGGGCACGATGCTCGGCCGCTACGAGCTGCTCGCGCCGATCGGCGAGGGCGGGATGGCGCAGGTCATCCTCGCGCGCGCGCGCGGCCCCGCGGGGTTCGAGAAGGTGGTCGTCATCAAGGCGATCCACGCGCGCATGGCGCAGGACCCGTCGTTCATCGAGATGCTGCTCGACGAGGCGCGCGTCGCGGCGCAGATCGATCACCCGAACGTCGTGCAGACGTACGAGCTCGGCGAGGCGCAGGGCACGTTCTACATCGTGATGGAGTACCTCGCGGGCGAGTCGTTCGCGCGCATGCTGAAGACGGCGTCGCAGCACCTGGCGACGCACCCGCTCGATCCGGCGATCGCGGCGCGCGTCGTCGCCGATGCGGCCGGCGGGCTGCACGCGGCGCACGAGCTCACGGATCGCGCGGGCCAGAACGCCGGCGTCATCCACCGCGACATCTCGCTCGGCAACATCGTCGTCCTCTACAACGGCAACGCGAAGGTCGTCGACTTCGGCATCGCGAAGGCGAACAACCGCGTGACGTCGACGACGCAGGAGGGCCAGCTCAAGGGGAAGTACGCGTACATGTCCCCCGAGCAGATCCGCAACGAGCCGATGGATCGGCGCTCCGACGTGTGGTCGCTCGGCGTGGTGCTGTGGGAGGCGCTGACGCTGCGGAGGTTGTTCCAGACCGACTCGGTCGCGTCGACGCTGATGCAGATCATCTCGACGGACCGGCTGCCGCCGTCGGTCTATCGTCCGGAAGTCGGACCGGCGCTCGACGCCGTCACGCTGAAGGCGCTCGCGCCGGATCCGCGCGACCGCTTCCAGACGGCGCTCGAGATGAAGCGCGCGATCGAGGACGCGATCTGGCACACGCGGTGCGGCGCGAACGACGTCGCCGGCTACATGCAGATGATGTTCGGGCAGCGCATCGAGCAGCGGCGGCAGCTGCTGGCGACGGCGGCGCGCGAGCAGCTCACGGCGGCCGACACGCAGGGCATGCGGCTCGACGAGGGCAGCGGCAGCGTGCTGAAGCCGCCGTCGATCGTCGAGCTGCGCAAGCCGAAGGCGAAGCGGCGGCGCCCGCTCCTCGGCGGGATCGTCCTCGCCGCCGGCCTCGCGGTCGGTCTCGGCGCGGGCGTCGCGATCGTGCGGATGAGCGGCACGTCCCGGCAGGAGGCGCAGGCAGCGACGGCGCCGGTGCCGCCGCCGGCGGCGAAGGTGGAGCCCCCGGTCGAGGAGGCGCCGGCGACGGCGCGGTCGACGACGCCGCCCATCCTCGTGGTGGGCGCGCCGATCGGGGCCGAGCTCGCCGCGGAGTCGCGGTTCCGGCCGGAGCGCGCGCTCGCGCAGCTGCCGCGGGTGAAGGCGGCGGAGAAGGCGCCCGAGCGGCGCGACGTCCTCGCGATCGCGAACGAGCAGTACAAGAAGGGGACGGAGCTGTTCCTCGCGGGTGACTTCACCGGCGCCGAGGTCGCGTACCGCGCCGTGCTGTCGGCGGTGCCCGGCTACGCGATCGCGCACAAGGCGCTCGGCATCCTGTTCCAGCGCCAGGGCAACGCCGCGCGTGCGATCGACGCGTATCGCCGCTACCTCGCGCTCGTGCCGAAGGCGCCCGACGCGGAGTCCGTCCGCGAGCGCATCTCGCAGCTCGGAGGTGAGTGATGTCGCGCATCGCGATCGCCGTCGTCGTCCTGCTGTGCGCCGCCTCGGTCGCCGCCGCGGAGCCGGTGACGAAGGTGTTCCCGCTCGCCGGGCAACGCCTCCCGCGAGCGAAGAAGGATCTGCCCGAGGTGCTCACGCGCACCGTCGCGAAGGCGCTCGGCGCGACGGTCGCGAGCGCGCCGATCGAGGACGCCGCCGACCTGATGATGTGCAAGGTCACGCAGGTGTCGTGCCTGCGGGACGTCGCGAAGAGCGCCGGGGCGCAGCGCATCGTCCACGGTGTCGTCTCCGGCCGCGCCGAGGGCGGCGTGCAGGTGCGGCTGACGACGTTCGGCGGCGGCGCGCCGGAGGAGCGCACGTACATCCTCACCGCCGACGGGACGGACGACCAGAGTGCGCAGCTCGCGCGCCACCTGACGGCGCAGGACGATGACGACGACGAGCCGGTCGCGCCGCCTCCTGCACCGCCGCCGCCGCGTTCGACCGTCGAGCCGAAGGTGCCGATCGTCGACGACGAGCCGGCCGCGCCGGCGAGCGGCGGCGGCCGCATCACGAGCGGCACGTGGGCGCTGATCATCGGCGGCGGTGTCGTCGCGGCGACCGGCGGCGGCTTCATGCTGTCGGCGCAGTCGCTGCAGGCGGACATCGCGCGCGCCCCGACGAACACGCGCGCCGACTTCGACCGCCTGCGCGTGTACGAGCGCGCCGGCAAGCTCCGCATGCAGATCGGCACCGGCCTCGCGATCGCGGGCGGCGCCGTCGCCGTCGCCGGCGTGGTGCGCGCCGTGCTGCAGAAGCGCGACGCCACCGCCGAATCTTCGACGATCGCGCTCGCCCCGTCGCAGGGCGGCGCCTCGCTGTTCTACACGAGGGGCTGGTGACGATGAAGTACGCGCTCGTCCTCGCCGCGGCGCTCGCCGCGTGTTACCCGGAGCCGCGCTCGGCGGGCTTCGCCTGTCAGGCCACCGCCGATTGCACCGGCAACCGCGTGTGCGACGACGGCTTCTGCGTCCTGCCCACCGAGGCGTCGGTCGACGCGGCACCCGTCGATGCGGCGGAGGTCGACTGCACCGAGCTCGCGTCGAAGCTGTTCGACGGCTGCGACATCCCGCGCCCCGACGGGCCGCTCACGCTCGGCGCCGGCGCGTGGACGTACGACACCGACACCGGCACGCTCGCCGGCCCCGGCGCGCCCGCGTCGCCGGCGAGCAAGGTCATCGCCGCGGGGCGCCTGATCTCCGTCGACGGCTTCACGGTCTCCACCGGCGCCACGCTGCGCGTCACCGGCGCGGCGCCGCTCGTCGTCGCGTCGTGGCAGGCCGTGTCGATCGCCGGCGCGATCGACGCCGGCAGCCGCGGCTCCACCGACCGCGGTGCCGGCGCGAACCCCGCCGACTGTGCGGCGCGCGCGGCCGCGGCCGGGCAGAACTCGAACGCCGGTGCCGGCGGCTCCGGCGGTGGTGGCTTCGCGG
>JAHBVW010000070.1 GCA_019637375.1 Deltaproteobacteria bacterium
TCTGCGCAGCTGCCACGAAGGCGGACGCGGCCGGTTCACCGGAGCTCTTCTGCGGAGGTCCGCGCCACGGAGGCGAACGCGGCCGGTCAACGGCGGGCACTCCGCGAAAAGTCAACGGCAGTTGCGCGGCCGGCGGTCGCCCCACACGGTCGTGCCGTCGCGCAAGACCAGGCCGAGGCACGTCGCGCGGACGGCGTGGTCGAGGCGGTCGAGCGGGTAGAGCTCGTCGATCGTGGAGCGATCGGGGACCCAGCCGCTGCACGGGACGCAGAAGTTGAGGATCTGGTTGCGGAGCTCGTCGTCGAAGACCTTGATGTCGCGCGGGTTGCGATGAGCTCGCACCATCGCGACGTGCTGCCGGAGCTCGGCGAGGAGGGTGACGTCGTCGAGCGGCGCAGCTCCCGTGGAGGAGCGGACGCGCGAGACGTTGCCGGGGGTGCAGGTGCACGGGCCGTCGTCGGCGGGCGCGCCGCCGCAGGCCGCGGCTGCGAGAGCGATCCCGACGAGCAGCTTCACCCGCGCATCCTACGCAGATCGCGGTGAGCGGACTATGCTGGGCGCGTGAATCGCGTCGTGCGCGCAGCACGGGCCGACCTCCGCCTCGGCGAGGCGATGACGTGGCTCGCGATGCGCCCGCTCGACGAGGAGCTGGTGATCGTGGGCGCGGCGGCGCAGGCGGCGTCGGAGCTGATCCGCGGCGTGGCCGAGGTGCGCGGCGCGGGGTTCGGATGGCATCGCACGACGCTCGCGCGGCTCGCGACGTCGCTCGCGCTGCCCGCGCTGACCGAGCGCGGCCTCGCACCCGCGAACGCGCTGCCGATCGAGGCGATGTGCGCGCGCGTGCTGGCGCGCCTGCGCGAGGAGGGCAGGGCGGGGCGCCTCGGCCTGCGCACGGATCATCAGCCGGGTCTCGCGCGGGCGCTCGCGCGCACCCTGCACGAGCTGCGCCTCGCGCGCATCTACCGCGCCGCCGATGCTCCCGGCCTCGACGGCGAGCTGGCCGCCGCCCTCGACGCGCTCGCGCGCGAGCTCGCCGAGGCGCACCTCGCCGACCGCGCGCTCGTGTTCGAGATCGCCGCCGAGGTCGCCGCCGATCCCGTATCCGCGCACGGCCTGCTCGCGCGCCCGCTGCTGCTCGTCGACGTGCCGCTCCGCACCGCCGTCGAGGAGCGCCTCGTCGCCGCCCTCGCGCGCCGCGCACCCGCGCTGCTCGCCACCGTCCCGTCCGGCGACGAGCGCACGCTCCGCCACCTCCGCGCCGCCCTCGAAGCGCCGCCGACCGAGGCGCCATCGCTGCCGTCGGGGTGCCCGCGATCGTCCGCCGTGCTCGACGCGCCGCCGCACGAGCGCGGGCACCACGCCGCCGTGCTCGACGCGCCGCCGCACGAGCGCGGGCACCACGCCGCCGTGCTCGACGCGCCGCCGCAGGATCGCGGGCCCTCGCTGGTCGTCGAGACGCTCGACATCGACGCGGACCGGATCGAGAAGCTGGCGCTGGCGCGGGTGCAGGCGCACCTGTTCGCGCCGGAGGGCGCGCCGCGCGAGCTCGACGCGAGCGTCAACATCTTCTCCGCGCCGGGCGAGTCGCGCGAATGCGTCGAGATCGCGCGGCGGTTGCTGCGCGAGGCGAGCACGGGGGTGCCGTTCGACCGCATGGCGGTGCTGCTGCGGACGCCGGCGCAGTACCGCGTGCACCTGCAGGAGGCGCTCGGGCGCGCGGGCATCCCGGCGCACTTCGAGCAGGGGACGCTGCTCCCGGAGGCGTCGGGGCGTGCGTTCCTCGCGCTGCTCGCCTGCGCGACCGAGGGGCTCTCGGCGCGGCGCTTCGCCGAGTACCTGTCGCTCGGCGAGGTCCCCGACGCCGCGGGCGACGGCGCGCCGCCGGCGGCACCGTTCGCGGGCGATCGCTGGGTACCGCCCGACGACGACCTCGTGCCGGCGAACCTCGCAGACGTCGAGGTCGCCGAGCCCGTCGAGACGTTCGCCGTCCCGGGGGCGCCGGTCGCCGCGGGCACGCTGCGCGCGCCGTGGCGGTGGGAACGCCTGCTCGTCGAGGCGGCCGTGATCGGCGGGCGCGAGCGCTGGGACCGCCGGCTCGCCGGCCTCGAGGCGCGGCTCCGGCTCGAGGCATCGCTCGATCGCGCCGACCCCGACGGCGCGATCATCGAGCAGGAGCACGCCGAGCAGAAGGCTGAGCAGAAGGTTGAGCAGAAGGCCGAGCAGAAGGCCGAGCAGAAGGCCGAGCAGAAGGCCGAGCAGAAGGCCGAGCAGAAGGCCGAGCAGAGGGGCGAGCAGAAGAGTGAGCAGAAGGGCGTCGAGCAGAGGGGCGAGCAGAAGGGCACCACGCCGAAGGGCGAGCAGAAGGGCACCACGCCGAAGGGTGCGCTGAAGGGTGCGCAGAAGGGCGCCGAGCGGAGCGGCGCCGACGCGGTGCGGGCCGAGGGGCGCGCGCGCCGGCTGGCCGACCTCGAGCACCTGCGCGCGTATGCGCTGCCGCTGCTGGATGACCTGGTGGGGCTGCCGGCGCGGGCCCCGTGGGCGGTGTGGATCGAGCGGCTGACGGCGCTGGCGACGCGCGCGCTGCGCCGGCCGGAGCGCGTGCTCGGGATGCTCGCGGCGCTGGCGCCGATGGGGGCGCTGGCGTCGGTGACGCTCGCCGAGGTGCAGGCGGCGCTGCGGCCGCGCCTGGCGGATCTCGTCACGCGGCCGTCGACGCGGCGCTACGGGCGCGTGCTGATCGCGCCGATCGAGGCGGCGCGCGGCCTGGCGTTCGACGTGGTGTTCGTGCCGGGGCTGGCCGAGCGGCTGTTCCCGCAGCGCATCGCAGAGGACCCGCTGCTGCTCGACGCGCGGCGCGCCGCGCTCGCGATCGGGCTCGAGACGCGCGACGACCGGCTCGCCGAGGAGCGGCTCGCGCTCCGCCTCGCGATCGGGGCGGCGCGCCGCGCGGTCGTGCTGTCGTACCCGCGCATCGACCTCGAGCAGGGGCGGCCGCGCGTGCCGTCGTTCTACGGGCTCGAGGTGCTGCACGCCGCCGAGGGGCGGCTCCCCGGCTTCGACGAGCTCGGGCGGCGCGCCGGCGAGGTCGAGGGACGCATCGACGGCACGGCCGCCGCGCGCATCGGCTGGCCCGCGCCGCGCGCGCCCGCGGAGGCGATCGACGACGCCGAGTACGACCTCGCGCTGCTCGACGAGCTGTTCGCGCTGCCGGCCGCGGCGCCCGTCGGTGCGGCGCGCTACCTCGTCGAGGCGAACCCGCACCTCGCGCGCGCGCTGCGCTTCCGCGACCGCCGGTGGTCGAAGCACTGGACGTACGCCGACGGCCTCGTGCGCGCGCCCGAGGGCGAGGCCGCCCGCGCCGCGCTCGCGGCGAACGCGCTCGCGGCGCGGCCGTACTCGGCGACGGCGCTCGAGCACTTCGCGGCATGCCCGTACCGGTTCGTGCTGCGCGCGATGATCGGCCTCGAGCCGCGCGCGCTCCCCGAGCCGATCGAGACGCTGCCCCCGATCGAGCGCGGCGCGCTGATCCACGCGGTGCAGTACGAGCTGCTCACCGAGCTGCGCGACGCGGATCTCCTGCCGCTCCGCCGCGCCGGGCTCGATCGCGCGTGGGAGCTGCTCGACGGCACGCTCGCCCGCGTCGCGGCGCGCTACCGCGACGAGCTGGCCCCGGCGATCGAGCGCGTGTGGGACGACGGCATCGCGGCGATCCGCGCCGACCTGCGCGAGTGGCTGCGCCGCATGACCGACGACGACACGTGGGTGCCGCGCCGCTTCGAGCTCGCGTTCGGCGCGAGCCGCGGCGCGCACGACCCGGCGAGCATCCCGTCGCCCGTCGCGCTGCCGAACGGCCTCGCGTTGCGCGGATCGATCGACGTCGTCGAGCAGCGCGCCGACGGGGCGCTGCGCGCGACCGACCACAAGACGGGCGCGCCGCGCGTGCCGTCGTCGAGCCTGATCGCCGGCGGGCGCAGCCTGCAGCCGATCCTGTACGCCGCCGTCCTCGAGCGCATGTTCCCGGGCGCGCCGATCGCGGGCGGCCGGCTCTACCACTGCACCGCGCGCGGCGAGTACCGCGAGATCGAGGTCCCGCTCGACGGCCCCGGCCGCGACGGCCTGCAGATGTTCGTCGACACGCTGCGCTCGCACTTCGACCGCGGGTTCTTCCCCGCGGCGCCGGCGCGCGACGCGTGCAAGCAGTGCGACTTCCGCGGCGTGTGCGGCCCGCACGAGGAGGCGCGCGTCGGCGATCGCAAGCCGAGGAAGCCCGAGCTCGTGCCGCTCGATCGCCTGAGGGGCTGGCGGTGAGCGACGCCGAGGCGCGGCGGGCGATCCGCGAGGACCTCGCGTCGACGTTCGTCGTCGAGGCCGGCGCGGGCACCGGCAAGACGACGGAGCTGATCGCGCGCATCCTCGCCGCGATCACGAGCGGCGCGACGACGCTCGAGCGCATCGTCGCCGTGACGTTCACCGACAAGGCCGCGGGCGAGATGAAGCTGCGCCTGCGCACCGAGCTCGAGGCCGCGCGCGCCGGCGCCACCGACGAGGCCGGCCGCCGCCTCGAGGCCGCGCTCGGCGAGCTCGAGGTCGCGCGCATCGGTACGATCCACCAGTTCTGCGCGGACCTCCTGCGCGAGCGGCCGATCGAGGCCGGCGTCGATCCGCTGTTCGAGGTCGCCGGCGACGACGAGGCGACGCGGATCTACCAGGAGGCGTTCGACACCTGGTTCCAGGCCGCCGTCGCCGCGCCGCGCGAGGGCGTGCGCCGCATGCTGCGCCGCCCCGAGCCGGCCGAGCAGCTGCGCGCCGCCGGGTGGAGCCTCGCCGGGCGCCGCGACTTCGACGGGCGCTGGCGCCGCGATCCGTTCGACCGCGAGATGGCGATCGACGGGGCGATCGACGACCTCGCCGGCCTCGCGCAGCTCGCCACCGCCGCCGACCGGCCGAGCGATCCGCTCGCGCGCCTGTTCGGGCGCATCGTCGCGTGGCTCGACGAGCTGCGCCGCCGCGAGGCGGTGCGCGGGCGCGACCACGACGGGCTCGAGGTCGAGCTGCGCGCCGTGCTGCGCTGGCAGGAGTGGCGCTACGACGGCCGCACGGCCTCGTACGGCTCCGGCATCACGCGCCGCGAGACGATCGAGCGCCGCGACGCCGCGCGCGCGCGCCTCGAGGCATTCGTGCAGGCCGCGGACGCCGACCTCGCGCCGCTCCTGTTCGACGAGCTGTTCGTCCTCGTCGGCGAGAACGAGGCCGCGAAGCAGCGCGCCGGGCGCCTCGACTTCCTCGACCTGCTCGTGTGCGCGCGCGACCTCCTCCGCCGCGACGACGCCGTGCGCGCCGAGATGCAGCGCCGCTACACGCACGTGTTCGTCGACGAGTTCCAGGACACGGATCCGCTGCAGGTGGAGATCCTGCTCATGCTGTGCGCGCGCGACGACGACCCCGAGCGCATCGTGCCCGGCAAGCTGTTCGTCGTCGGCGATCCGAAGCAGGCGATCTACCGCTTCCGCCGCGCCGACGTGACGCTGTACGAGACGGTGAAGGCGCGGCTCGTCGCCGACGGCGCGCGCCTCGTGCACCTGACGACGAGCTACCGCAGCGTGCCCGCGCTGCAGGCCGCCGTGAACGCGGCGTTCGAGCCGGTCATGCGCGGCGACGGCCAGGCCCGCTACGTCGCGCTCGAGCACGCGCGCGAGGATGTGGCGACGCAGCCGGCGCTCGTCGCGCTGCCCGTGCCGCGCCCGTACGGCGACAGCAAGAGCCGCGTCACGCAGCGCGGGATCGAGAAGTCGTATCCGGAAGCCGCGGCCGCGTTCGTGGCGTGGCTCGTCCACGGGAGCGGCTGGACCGTCACCGAGCGGACGTCCTCGGCGCGGGTCCCCGTGGCGGCGCGCCACGTGTGCCTGATGTTCCGCCGCTTCCAGTCGTGGGACGAGGACCTCACGCGCCCGTACGTCGAGGCGCTCGAGGCGCGCGGCATCCCGCACGTCCTCGTCGGCGGCCGCTCGTTCCACGAGCGCGAGGAGGTCGAGGCCGTGCGCAACGCGCTCGCCGCGATCGAGTGGCCCGACGACGAGCTGTCGGTGTACGCGACGCTGCGCGGCCCGATGTTCGCGCTGCACGACGACGCGCTGATCGCCTTCCGCCACGAGCACGGGCGGCTCGATCCCGTCCGGACTCCGGACAGAGCAAGTCCAGCGGAGGATCCGGTGGCCGAGGCGCTGGGCGTGCTCGGCGAGCTGCACCGGTACCGCAATCGCCGCGCGATCGCCGACACCGTGGCGCGCCTCCTCGGGGCGACGCGCGCGCACGCCGGGTTCGCGATGTGGCCGGCGGGCGAGCAGGCGCTCGCGAACGTGATGCGCATGATCGACCTCGCGCGCAGGTTCGAGGCGCGCGGCGCGACGTCGTTCCGCGCGTTCGTCGACAAGCTCGAGACGGATGCGCGCCTCGGGCGCCAGCCGGACTCGCCCGTCGTCGAGGAGGGCGTCGAGGGCGTGCGCGTGATGACGGTGCACGCCGCGAAGGGGCTCGAGTTCCCGGTCGTGATCCTGTGCGATCCGACGGGGCCGCTCGCGCAGAAGACGCCGTCGCGCCACATCGACACCGCGCGCCGCGTGTGGCTCGAGCCGATCGCCGGGTGCGTGCCCGTCGAGCTGCGCGAGCGCGAGGAGGAGGTGCTGCGGCGCGACCGCGAGGAGGGCACGCGGCTCGCGTACGTCGCGGCGACGCGCGCGCGGGACCTGCTCGTCGTCCCCGTCGTCGGCAGCGAGGAGCGCGAGAGCTGGGCGAGCCCGCTCGTCCCGGTCGTGCACCCGCACCCGCAAGCGCGCCGCCACCCGACCCTCGCGCCGGGCTGCCCGCCGTTCGGCACCGACAGCGTGGTCATGCGCGGCATCGACGCCGTCGACCGCGGCCCCGACGACAGCGTCGCCCCCGGCGAGCACGTCCCGCGCGCGGGCGAGCACCGCGTGACGTGGTGGGATCCGCACACGCTGCGCCTCGGCCTCGTCGCGGGCGGAGGGCTGCGCCAGCGCCAGATCCTGCGCCCCGACGACGCCGGCACCACGGCCGAGCTCGGCGAGCAGAAGCACGCGGCGTGGCGGCGCGCCCGCACGATCGCGCTCGAGCTCGGCGGCGTCGCGAGCGTCCTCGCGCGCAGCGTCACCGACGCCGCCCGCGCCGTCCCGCCGCGCGGCGCGCACGTCGCGATCGAGGAGACGACGACCGACCGCCGCGCGCGTCCGAACGGCCTCCGCCTCGGCTCGCTCGTGCACGCCGTGCTCGCGACGATCGACCTGGGCGCCGGCGAGCCCGCCGTGCGCGAGGCCGCGCGCGTGCAGGGCCGCATCGTCGGCGCTCCACCCGACGAGATCGAGGCGACCGCCGCCGCCGTCCTCGCCGCGCTCGCGCACCCGCTCCTCGCGCGCGCCGCCTCCGCCGCGGCGCTTCGCCGCGAGGTCCCGATCGTGCTGCGCTCCGCGGCCGGCCTCCTCGAGGGCATCGTCGACCTCGCGTTCGCCGAGCCCGTCGCCGGCGGCGGCCGCGCGTGGACCGTCGTCGACTTCAAGACCGACCCCGAGCTCGGCGCCACGTACGACGCCTACGCCGCGCAGGTCCGCATGTACGCCGACGCGATCACCGCCGCGACCGGCGAGCCCGCGACCTGCGTCCTGCTGCTCGTCTGAGAGCCGGCGCTGGAGAGCCGATCGATCGTACGACAAATCGCGAGCGCGGACCGGAGCGCCGCTTGCAGCGACACCGGTCATGGAGCTCGGATTCATCGGCCTCGGGAACATGGGCGTCGCGATGGTCAAGTCGCTGCTGCGCGCGGGGCATCAGGTGGTCGTGTGGAACCGCACGCGCGAGAAAGCCGAAGCGCTGCGCTCCGAGGGCGCGCGCGTCGCAGATGCGGTCGCGGACGCGTGCCGCGGCGATGCGGTGATCACGATGCTCGCCGACGACGGCGCCGTCCAGCACGTCGCCTGCGGCGCGCACGGCATCCTCGATGCGCTGGCACCCGGAAAGACGATCCACGTCTCGATGAGCACGATCAGCCCGCGCCTGGTGCGCAACCTCGCCGAGCGGCACGCGGAGCGAAATCAGCTGTTCCTGTCGGCGCCGGTGCTGGGCCGGCCCGCGGCCGCGGAGCACGCGCAGCTGACCGTGCTCGCGGCCGGCCCCGACGAGCTGATCGAGGCGATGAAGCCGGCGTTCTTCGCGCTCGGGCCGCGCGTCCTCACGGTCGGCCCGGAGCCCGAATCCGCGAACGTCGTGAAGGTGGCGTGCAACGCGATGATCGCCTCGGTGATCGAGGCGCTCGGGGAGACGCTGGCCCTCGTCACGAAGGCGGGCGTCGAGCCGCGCACGTACGTCGACCTCCTGCTCGCGACGGTGCTGAGCTCGCCGATGTTGCGCCCCTACGGGCAGGCCGCGCTCGCCGGGTCGTTCGAGCCGGGGTTCGCGATCCCGCTGGCGCTCAAGGACATGGAGCTCGCGCTCGGCGTCGGCCGGGAGCGCAGCGTCCCGCTCCCCACGATCAGCCTGATCCGCGATCACATGATCGAAGCGATCGCGACGGGAAACGGCGGGCTCGACTGGTCGGCGCTCGCGCTCGTCGCGCAGCGCGAGGCCGGGCTCGCGACGCAGCACTAGGAGGACCGCGATGAAGATTGGGATGATCGGACTCGGCCGCATGGGCGCCAACATGGCGGCCCGGCTGCTCGACGCGGGGCACGAGGTCGTCGGCCTCGATCGCCACCCGGAGGAGCGGACCGAGCTCGCGAAGGACGGCGCGTACCTCGTGACGAGCTACGACGAGCTGATCGCGAAGCTCGAGGCGCCGCGCGCGATCTGGCTGATGATCCCGGCGGGCGCCGTCGAGGCCGTGATCGGCGAGCTGCAGCCGCGGCTCGCCGCCGGCGACGCGATCGTCGACGCGGGCAACTCGCACTTCCAGGACGACCTCCGGCGCGCGCAGGCGCTCGCGACCGACGGCATCCACTTCGTCGACGTCGGTACGTCGGGCGGCGTGTGGGGACGCGACCGCGGCTACTGCCAGATGGTCGGCGGCGAGCCCGAGGTCGTGCAGCGGCTCGCGCCGATCCTCGCGGCGCTCGCGCCGTCGTTCGAGACCGCGCCGCGCACGCCGGGGCGCAGCGGCGAGCTGCGCCCCGAGGAGCACGGCTACCTGCACTGCGGCCCGCACGGCGCCGGGCACTTCGTGAAGATGGTGCACAACGGCATCGAGTACGGCCTCATGGCCGCGTACGCCGAGGGCATGAACATCCTGCGCCACGCCAACGCCGGCAAGGCGCGCACCGGCGTCTCCGCCGAGACGACGCCGATCGAGTGCCCCGAGATGTATCGCTACGACTTCGATCTGCCGGCGATCGCCGAGGTGTGGCGGCGCGGCAGCGTGATCGCGTCGTGGCTGCTCGACCTGCTCGCGGCGTCGCTCGCGAAGAGCCCGGACCTCGCGGAGTTCACCGGGCGCGTGTCGGACTCCGGCGAGGGCAGGTGGACGCTCAAGGCGGCGATCGACGAGAGCGTGCCGGCGCCGGTCCTCGCGACCGCACTCGGCGAGCGCTTCGGATCCCGCGGCGAGGCGGACTTCGCGCACCGTCTCCTCGCCGCGCTTCGCTACGAGTTCGGCGGGCACGAGGAGGTGCACTCGTGACCGGCGACGAGCTCGATCGGCTGTGCATCAACACGCTGCGCTTCCTGGCGGTGGACATGGTGCAGCAGGCGAACTCCGGCCACCCCGGCATGCCGCTCGGCGCCGCGCCGATGGCGTACGCGCTGTGGTCGCGGTTCCTCCGGCACGCCCCCGCGGATCCCGCGTGGATCGATCGCGATCGCTTCGTGCTGTCGGCCGGCCACGGCTCCGCGCTGCTCTACGCGCTCCTGCACATGACGGGCTACGAGCAGATGACGCTCGATCAGCTGAAGCGCTTCCGCCAGTGGCAGAGCCTCACGCCGGGGCATCCCGAGAGCCACCTGGTCCGCGGCGTCGAGGCGTCGACGGGCCCGCTCGGGCAGGGCGTCGGCAACGCGCTCGGCATGGCGATCGCGGAGGCGCACCTCGCCGCCCGTTACAACCGCCCCGGCCACGGCGTCATCGATCACCACACGTACGTGCTCGCGAGCGATGGCGACATGATGGAGGGCGTGCAGGCGGAGGCGGCGTCGCTCGCCGGGCACCTCCGGCTCGGCAAGCTGATCGTCCTCTACGACGCGAACGGCGTGACGCTGTCGGGGACGACCTCGATCGCGTTCAGCGAGGAGGTCGGCGCCCGCTACCGCGCGTACGGCTGGCACGTGCAGCGCGTCGACGACGGCAACGACCTCGCGGCGATCACGCGCGCGATCGAGACCGCCCGCGACGCGAAGGATCAGCCGTCGCTGATCGCGGTGCGCACCGTGATCGGGTTCGGCGCCCCCGACGTGCAAGGGAAGTTCGCGGCGCACGGCGCGCCGCTCGGCCCCGACGAGGTCAAGAAGACGAAGGCGAACCTCGGGTGGCCCGAGGCGCCGGCGTTCCACATCCCCGAGCCGGCGCTCGCGCACATGCGCGCGGCGATCGAGCGCGGCGCGACCGCCGAGGACGGCTGGCGGCGTAGGTTCGACGCCTACCGCGCGGCGTTCCCCGCGCTCGCCACCGAGCTCGAGCGGCGGTTCCGCCACGAGCTGCCGGCCGGGTGGGACGCGAACCTCCCCGAGTTCCCGGCCGACGCGAAGGGTACGGCGACGCGCAAGGCGTCCGAGGGCGTGCTCCAGGCGCTCGCGCAGGCGGTGCCGGAGCTCGTCGGCGGCTCCGGCGATCTCGATCCGTCGACGTACACCTGGATGAAGCAGGACGGCGACTTCGAGTCGCCCGACCGCCCGCGCGACGGCGCGCAGGGCACCGTCGGCGGCGGGTGGGGCTACGGCGGGCGCAACATCCACTTCGGCATCCGCGAGCACGCGATGGGCGCGGCGATCAACGGGCTCGCGTACCACGGCGGGTTCATCCCGTTCGGCGCGACGTTCCTCGTGTTCTCCGACTACATGCGCCCGCCGATCCGGCTCGCCGCGATCGCGCGGCTGCCGGCGATCTGGGTGTTCACGCACGACAGCATCGCCGTCGGCGAAGACGGCCCGACGCACGAGGCGGTGGAGCAGACGCTCGCGCTGCGCGCGATCCCGAACCTGGTCGTGCTGCGCCCCGCCGATGCGAACGAGACGCGCGTCGCGTGGCAGATCGCCGTCGAGCGCACGGACGGCCCGACGGCGCTCGTGCTCACCCGCCAGCACGTGCCCACGCTCGATCGCGCCGTCTACGCGCCCGCCGAGGGCGTGCGGCAGGGCGCCTACGTGCTGAACCCGGCGGAGCGCGACCCCGACCTGATCCTGATCGGCACCGGCTCGGAGGTCGGCCTGCTCGTCGCCGCGGAGCCGCGGCTGCGCGACCACGGCGTGCGCCCGCGGATCGTGTCGATGCCGTCGTGGGAGCTGTTCGCCGCGCAGCGCGAGGACGACCGCGCGCGCGTGCTGCCGCCGGAGATCATCGCGCGCCTCGCGGTGGAGGCGGGGACCGCGATCGGCTGGGAGCGGTGGATCGGCGACGGCGGCGACGTGATCTCCGTCGACAGGTTCGGCGCGTCGGCGCCGGGCGCGGTCGTGATGGAGCACTACGGGTTCACCGTCGACAACGTCGTGGAGCGCGCGCTCGCGCTGCACAGGAGGCAGTCATGAACGGCAACGCACTGTGGGAGCTCGGTCAGTCGGTGTGGCTCGACTACATGCGCCGGCACCTGCTGCGCTCGGGGCAGCTCGCGGCGTACATCCGCGACGACGGCCTGCGCGGCGTGACGTCGAACCCGACGATCTTCGAGAAGGCGATCGCGGGCTCGACGGACTACACCGACGCGATCGCGCGCCTCGCCGACCGCAGCGCGGGCGAGATCTACGAGCAGCTCGCGATCGAGGACATCTGCGGCGCCGCCGACCTCCTGCGTCCCGTGTTCGACGCGGCCGCGGGCACCGACGGCTTCGTCAGCCTCGAGGTGTCGCCGCTGCTCGCGCACGACACCGCGCGCACGATCGACGAGGCGCGCCGGCTGTGGCGCCGCGTCGATCGCGAGAACCTGATGGTGAAGGTGCCGGCGACGCCCGCGGGGATCCCGGCGATCCGGCAGCTGATCTCCGAGGGCATCAACGTCAACGTGACCCTGCTGTTCTCGCGCGACGTGTATGCGGAGGTCGCAGGCGCGTACCTCGACGGGCTCGACGAGCTCGCGCGGCGCGGCGGCGACCTCGGCCGCGTCGCGAGCGTCGCGAGCTTCTTCGTCAGCCGCATCGACACCGCCGTCGATCGCCTGCTCGAGCAGCGCGGGGAGAAGGAGCTCGTCGGGAAGGCGGCGATCGCGAACGCGAAGCTCGCGTACCAGGACAACAAGCTCCGCCTCGCCTCGCCGCGCTGGCAGGCGCTCGCCGCGCAGGGCGCGCGGCCGCAGAAGCTCCTGTGGGCGAGCACGAGCACGAAGGACCCGCGGCTGCCCGACGTGTACTACGTCGAGGCGCTGATCGGCCGCGACACCATCGACACCGTGCCGCCGGCGACGCTCGCCGCGTTCCTCGACCACGGCCGCGCGCGCCCGACGCTCGAGGCCGACCTCGACCAGGCGCGCGCCGTGATCGACGCGCTGCCGCGCCTCGGGATCTCGCTCGCGGAGGTCACGGACCGGCTCACCGACGAGGGTGTCGCGTCGTTCAGCGACGCGTTCGAGAAGCTGATCGCCGCGGTCGACAAGAAGCGCGCGGGCATCGTCCACCCGCCCGTCGAGCGGCTGACGCGCAACCTGCCCGAGCCGCTCGAGGCCGCCGTGCAGGCGACGCTCGCGGACTGGGACGGCAAGGTGCGCCGCCTGTGGGCGCGCGACGCCTCGCTGTGGACCGGCGGCGACGAGGCGCACTGGCTCGCGTGGCTCGACGTGGCGAACCGCGAGCGCGGCGACGAGGCCAGCCTCGCGGTGTTCGCGCGGGAGGTGCAGGACCTCGGCTTCACGCACGTCGTGCTGCTCGGCATGGGCGGGTCGAGCCTCGCCGCCGACGTCCTCGCGCGCACGTTCGGGCCGCAGCCGGGCTACCCCGAGCTGCGCATCCTCGACTCGACGGATCCCGCGCAGGTGCTCGCGTTCGAGCAGGCGCTCGACCTGCCGCGCACGCTGTTCATCGTGTCGTCGAAGTCGGGCACGACGCTCGAGCCGAACCTGCTCGCCGATCACTTCTACGCGGGCGCCGGCACCGGCGGTCGCTTCGTCGCGATCACCGACCCCGACCGCCCGCACCTCCAGAGCGTCGCCGCGCGGCGCGGCTACTGGAAGGTGTTCTACGGCGAGCCGGGGATCGGCGGGCGTTACTCCGCGCTGTCGCGGTTCGGGCTCGTCCCCGCCGCGGCGATGGGGCTCGACGTGGGCGCGTTCCTCGACCGCACCGGCGAGATGGTGCACGCGTGCATGCCGTCCGTGCCGGCGCGCGACAACCCGGGCGTCGCGCTCGGTGCCACGCTCGGCACGCTCGCGAAGGCCGGGCGCGACAAGGTCACGCTCGTCGCGTCGCCGCCGCTCGTGCACCTCGGCGCGTGGATCGAGCAGCTGCTCGCGGAGTCGACCGGCAAGCAGGGGCGCGGCCTCATCCCCGTCGACCGCGAGCCGCTCGGCGCGCCGGAGGTCTACGGCGGCGACCGGGTGTTCGTGTACCTGCGCCTCGACGGCGATGCGACGCACGACGACGCGATCGCCGCGCTCGAGCGCGCCGGCCAGCCCGTCGTGCGGATCGCGCTCGCCTCGCTCGGCGACCTCGGCCAGGCGTTCTTCCAGTGGGAGGTCGCGACGGCCGTCGCGGGCTCGATCCTCGGCATCGACGCGTTCGACCAGCCCGACGTCGAGGCGAGCAAGCTCGAGGCGCGCCGGCTCACCGACACCTACGAGCGCACGGGCGAGCTCGCGCCGGAGACGCCGTTCTACGTCGAGGGGGCGGTCGCGCTGTTCGCCGACCCCGTCGATCAGGTCGCGCTCGCCGAGGCGGTCGACGGCGATGCGTCGCTGCGCGGCTACCTGCGCGCGCACCTCGCGCGGCTGCGCGACGGCGACTACTTCGCGACGCTCGCGTACGTCGCCGACGACGAGCCGCATCGCAGCGCGCTCGACGGCATCCGCCGCAGCGTGCGCGACGCGCGCCACGTCGCGACGTGCGTCGGCTTTGGCCCGCGCTTCTTGCACTCGACGGGGCAGGTCTACAAGGGCGGCCCGAACACCGGCGTCTTCCTCGAGGTCACGCACGATCCGCCGCCCGACGTGCCGGTCGAGGGCAAGCCGTACACGTTCGGCGTCGTCGAGGCGGCGCAGGCGCGCGGCGACCTCGACGTGCTCGCCCGGCGGCACCGGCGCGCGCTGCGCGTCCATCTCGGCGGCGACGTCGACGGCGGGCTGCAGACGCTCGCGGCCGCGGTCGCGGATGCGGTCGCGTGACGTATGCGGGAGGTGCGCCTCGTCCTGGCCGACGTCGACGGCACGCTGGTCACGCCCGCGAAGGAGGTCACGCCGCGTGCATGCGCCGCCGCGCAGCGCCTGCGCGCGCACGGCATCGAGCTCGCGATCACGAGCGGCCGCCCGCCGCGCGGGATGGCGATGCTCGTCGAGCCGCTCGGCCTGACCACGCCGATCGCCGCGTTCAACGGTGCGATGCTCGTCGCGCCCGATCTGCACGGCGTGCTCGAGGCGCGCACGCTGCCGCGCGCGATCGGCGCCGAGGTGATCGACGCGCTCCTCGCCGCCGGCCTCGACGCGTGGGTCTACCGCGGCGACGACTGGTTCGTGCGCGATCCCCGCACGATGCGCGTGCAGCACGAGCAGGCGACCGTGCGGTTCGCGCCGGCGGTGACCGGGGACCTCCACGCGGTGCTCGACGGGGCGGTCAAGATCGTCGGTGCCGGCGAGGACCACGACCTCGTCGCGCGCGTCGAGTCCGAGCTCCGCGATCGCATCGGTCAGAGCGCGTTCGCGGCGCGCTCGGAGCCGTACTACGTCGACGTCACGCACCCCGATGCCAACAAGGGCCAGGTCCTGCGCGACCTGGCGCACCGGCTCGACCTCCCGCCGTCGGCGATCGCGGCGATCGGGGACATGCCGACCGACGTCATGATGTTCGCGCTCGCCGGCGTGTCGGTCGCGATGGGCAACGCGAGCCTCGAGGTCAAGCGGTGCGCGCGCCACGTCACCACGTCCAACGCCGACGAGGGCTTCGCGAACGCGGTCGACCGGTTCGTGCTCGGCCGCGGCGCGACGGCGCAGGCGCGGCTCGGGCTGCCGGCGCGCATCGCCGCGTGCCTGTTCGATCTCGACGGCGTCCTCACGCACACGGCGACGCTCCACGCCGCCGCGTGGAAGCAGGCGTTCGACGACTACCTGCGCCCGCGGGGGCAGCCTCCGTTCGAGCTCGCCGGCGACTTCGCGCGCTACGTCGACGGCCGGCCGCGCGCGGAGGGCGTGCGCGCGTTCCTGGCGTCGCGCCACCTCCCGCTCCACGACGAGGACGTGCGCGCGATCGCCGAGCGCAAGAACCAGCTCCTCGAGCGCCTCCTGCGCGAGCGCCCGGTCGAGACGTTCGCCGGCTCGGTGCGCTACGTCCGCGCGGCGCGCGACGCCGGCCTCGCGACGGCGGTCGTGTCGTCGAGCAAGCACGCGGAGCCGGTGCTGCGCTCGGCCGGCCTCGCGGACCTGTTCGACACGCTCGTCGACGGTGTCGTCGCGGAGGCGCGCCACCTCTCCGGCAAGCCCGCGCCGGATACCTACCTCGCGGCCAGCGCCGCGCTGCGCGTCGAGCCGGCGCGCGCGGCCGTGTTCGAGGATGCGCTCTCCGGCGTCGAGGCCGGGCACGCGGGGCACTTCGGCTACGTCGTCGGCGTCGACCGCGCCGGGCGGGCGGACGCGCTGCGCCGGCACGGCGCGGACGTCGTCGTCTCCGACCTCGCGAACCTCCTGGAGGCACCGTGATCTCGCATCCGTCGATCGCCGTCGAGCCGTGGGCGGTGCGCGAGGCATCGCTCAGCCTCGATCACCTCGCGCGGACCGAGTCGCTGTTCGCGCTGTCGAACGGCCACCTCGGCGTGCGCGGCAACTTCGACGAGGGCGAGCCGCACGGCGTGCCGGGGACGTACCTGAACGGCGTGTACGAGCTGCACCCGTTGCCGTACGCGGAGCCGAACTACGGCTCTCCGGAATCCGGACAGACGATGATCAACGTCACCAACGGCAAGGTGATCCGCCTGCTCGTCGGCGACGAGCCGTTCGACCTCCGCTACGGCGACCTGCGCGCCCACGAGCGCGTGCTCGACCTGCGGGCCGGCACGCTGCGGCGCACGGTCGTGTGGGAGTCGCCGGCGCATCGCACGGTGCGGGTGACGTCGACGCGGCTGGTCTCGTTCACGCAGCGCGCGATCCTCGCGATCTCGTACGAGGTCGAGCCGCTCGACGGGCCGACCGGCATCGTCGTGCAGTCGGAGCTCGTCGCGAACGAGCCGGTGCCGATCGGCGGCAAGGACCCCCGCGAGGCCTCCGCGCTCGAGTCGCCGCTCGAGAGCGAGCACCACGCGTGTCTGGGGACGCGCGCCGTGCTCGCGCACCGCACGCGCCGCAGCGGCCTGCGGATCGCCGCGATGATGGAGCACGAGGCGCGGGGCACCGCGCACATGCGCGCCTCGTCGGAGACGACGCCCGACGTCGCTCGCTACGTGGTCACGGATTCGCTCCAGCCCGGCCAGCGCCTGCGCCTCGAGAAGCTCGTGGCCTACGGCTGGTCGGAGCAGCGCACGACGCCGACGCTGCACGATCAGGTCGCCGCCGCGGTGAGCGTCGCGCGCGAGGCGGGCTGGGACGGGCTGCTCGCGGAGCAGCGCGCGTACCTCGACGACTTCTGGTCGCGCGCCGACGTCGAGATCGAGGGCGACTCCGAGCTCCAGCAGGCGATGCGCTTCGCGCTGTTCCACGTGCTGTCGTCGTCGGCGCGCGCCGAGCGGCGCGGCATCCCGAGCAAGGGCCTCACCGGCACCGGCTACGACGGCCACTCGTTCTGGGACATGGACATGTACGTCGTCGCGCTGCTCACGTACACGATGCCGTCGGTCGCGGCGGACGCGCTGCGCTGGCGCCAGTCGATCCTGCCGGCGGCCGAGGCGCGGTCGCAGGCGCTCGGCCACGAGGGCGCGGCGTACCCGTGGCGGACGATCCACGGCGAGGAGGGCTCGGGCTACTGGCCGTCGGGGACCGCGGCGTTCCACATCAACGCCGACATCGCGAACGCGGTGCTGCGCTACGTGCGGGTGACCGGCGACGTGCAGTTCGAGCGCGACGTCGCCGTCGAGATCCTCGTCAAGACGGCGCGCCTGTGGCGCTCGCTCGGCCACCACGACCTCCAGGGCAACTTCCGCATCGACGGCGTGACCGGCCCCGACGAGTACAGCGCGCTCGCCGACAACAACGTCTACACGAACCTGATGGCGCGGCGAAACCTCGTCGGCGCCGCGGAGGTGTGCGCCCGCCACGTCGACCGCGCGCGCGAGCTCGCGGTCACGTCCGAGGAGATGGCGCTGTGGCGCGCCGCGGCCGATCGCGTCACCGTGCCGTACGACGAGCGCATCCAGATCCACCCGCAGGCCGAGGGCTTCACGGAGCACGAGCTGTGGGACTTCGAGCGCACGGCGCCCGACCAGTACCCGCTGCTCCTGCACTTCACGTACTTCGACCTCTACCGCAAGCAGGTCGTGAAGCAGCCCGACCTCGTGCTCGCGATGGTGATGTGTCCGGAGACGTTCACGCACGAGCAGGTCGTGCGCAACTTCGACTACTACGAGCGGATCACCGTGCGCGACTCGTCGCTCGCGGCCGTCACGCAGGCCGTCGTCGCCGCCGAGTGCGACTACCTCCGCCTCGCCTTCGACTACGCCGCCGAGGCGACGCTGATCGACCTCCAGGACCTCGAGCACAACGTCGCCGACGGCCTGCACATGGCCTCGCTCGCGGGCGCGTGGATCGCGTTCGTGTTCGGCTTCGGCGGCATGCGCGATCACGGCGAGGTCCTCGCGTTCGGCCCGAAACTCCCCGACGGGCTCACGCGCTACGCGTTCACGATCACGCGGCGCAACCAGCGCCTGCACGTCGACGTCGGCGGCGGGCGCGTCGAGTACCGGCTCGTCGACGGCGGCACGTTCCAGCTCACGCACCACGGCGAGCCGCTCACCGTCACCGCCGACGCGCCGGTCACCCGGCCGCTCCTGCCGGCGCCGCCGCGCCCACCACCCCAGCAGCCTCCGGGCCGCGAGCCGCGCCGCCGCTCGCCCGGATGAAGGACGCACCATGGCCACCGACCCACATCTCTCCGCCGCACGTCACGTCCAGGCCCGCACGCAGGGCTGCGAGGAGTGCCTCGCGCTCGGCATCCCCTGGGTCCACCTCCGCGTCTGCCTGAGCTGCGGCCACGTCGGCTGCTGCGACTCCTCGATCGGCCGGCACGCGACCAAGCACTTCCTCGCGACGCAGCACCCGATCATCGAGTCGTTCGAGCCGAACGAGACGTGGGGCTGGTGCTACATCGAGGAGCACATGCTCGAGCTCCCGCCCGAGCTGCTCGTCGACAAGGGCTGATCCGGCTCAGAGCGCCGCGAGGTCGACTTCGAGCGTGTCGCGGGCCTGCGTCCCGTTGCTGCCGCACCACCTGCCGCTCGGATAGGCCGGCTCGTAGTCGGGCGTGTACGTCTGCTCGGCGACGAGCTCCGCGCCGCGCCACAGCTCGAGGGTCACGACCTCGGGACCCGCCGCGCCGCTGGCAAAGGCGATCTCCACGGACCCGCCGGTGTCGTCGAGGAAGCTCGTGAGGAACAGGGTTCTGCCGTTGACGGCCGCGGGCTGGTTGTCGCGGATCTCGACGCCGTCGACGCGCGCGACCAGCTCGTAGGCGGCGGGATCGAACACCCCGCCGGTGACGTGGACGTCCACGACGAGCCCCTGGAGCGCGCCACGCGCCGTGCACGCACAGCCCGACCACGACAACAGCCCGAGCACCAGGACGCCAACCGTTGATCGTCGCGACATACGAGAAGTCTACTCCGGCACCTGCTGTTGCGGTCGAGGATTTCCGCGTCGGGCGGCGGTGTCCCGAGATGGGACAATCCGTGGTCTCCTCGCGAATCCGATTGCAGGTGACCCGTCCGAACGTGCACATCAAGCAGAATGAGAGTCTGCAAGTTCTTCATCGCTACGGCGTTCATGATGGGGTGTGCGCTCGAGGATCCCGAGCAGCCAGAGGTAAATGTCCTCCAGTCCGAGATCCGACAGCCACTCTTCCCGGGGCCCACCGAGCTCCTTGGTACCGTCTCCGTCAGAAGCGATCTGGCACGCTGCTCCGGGGTCGTCATCTCGAGCACTGCAGTCCTGACGGCGGCACACTGCTTCTGCACGGATGGTCTCGGCACGTGCGTCACGGAGGGCAGGATTCGGGTTCGCGCAACCCCGACGTTTCCATTGAACCTGATTCCGGAGTTTCGCGGCGACGTGGTTATCCATCCAGACTTCGAGTCCCACTGGACGGGGATCAGAGTCCACGACATGGCGATCGTTCTCCTGAGTAGTCCGCTGCCGGGCCACGCGACACCGACGACTGTCTCATCGAGCCGCGCGCCCGTTGGAACAGACCTGCTCGTCGCGGGTTACGGGTTTGTTGGCGCGAGCTGCCAAAGCACACTTCCTAATGGTCAGCTCGCGTACCAGCACAACGTCCTCAACTCCTACGACGACGGAGACAACTTCATCGTATCCAACCAGTTGAGGACCTGCCAGGGTGATTCCGGCGGGCCGGTGTTCGCAGACGATGGGACCATGGAGCCAAAGCTGGTGCTCGGCGTCACATTCGGTCAGGACTGGCACTTCGTGCCTCCGGGTCTCTACGACACGACGACGACGACCCACCTGCACTACCCGTGGATCCGGGCGGTCGTGACCGACCTCTTCGCTCCGCTCGGCGAACGCGAGCCGTGGACTGCGGCTGCGGCCCAGGGGCAGCGGGGTACGCTCGTTGCGGACGTCGACGGAGATGGTCGAGCGGATGCGATCCTCTTGAACAACACCCAGGTCACCGTGCGGCGCTCGTCGGGCGTGCACTTCGGCACCGCCGAGCTCGCTGCGTCGGGTCCGGCCTTCGGCACCGTCCTCACCGCGGTCGCGGATGTCGACGGCGACGGGCTCGCCGATCTGATCGCTGTGAATTCGAACGGTATCACCGCGCGGCGCTCGGCCGGGACCACGTTCTTCGATGCCACGACCATGTCGAACACCGCGTACGTCGGACAGGTCGGCACGTTCTTTGCCGATGTGGATGGCGACGGTCGCGCCGACGCGATCGCCGTCAACAACGGGAACATCACTGTGCGCCGCTCGAACGGACGGAGTTTTGACCCGCCCGAGGTCTGGGTCAACAGTTCGATCGAGGTGGTCCGCTTCGGGGACGTGAACGGCGATGGTCGCGCGGACCTGATCACGATCGCGCGGAACCGTCTTGTGGTGCGGCTCTCGACGGGAACGACGTTCGGCAGCGTCGCGACCTGGTGGGACGGCGTCGATGATACGGCGCTCCTCGATTTCCACGTCGCGGACCTCAACAAGGACAACCGCGCCGACGTGATCCTGAACACCTCGAACGGGGTCATCGCTCATCCCTCGCTCGGGAACTCGTTCGGTCCTCCCGTCGAGCTCGCACCCATCCCGCTCCTCGGCACATTCGGAACCCACATCGCGGACGTGACCGGCGACGGGCGAGCCGACATCATCATGTCAAACTCCGACGGGCTGATCGTCCGGCGCCGGCGGCCGGCAGGAATCTAGTTCGACGGTAGCCATCCACGGCGGTCAGGGCCATCTCGTCGGCGCGCACAGCGGATCTCGTGTGTGAAGGCCGTACGCACGCCATCGTCGCCGCCCAGTGCGACTACCTCCGCCTCGCTTTCGACTACGCCGCCGAGGCGACGCTGATCGACCTCCAAGACCTCGAGCACAACGTCGCCGACAGCCTACCTCGCTCGCGGGCGCGTGGAGCGCGTTCGTCTTCGGATTCGGCAGCATGCGCGCACGGTTAGGCCGTCGAGGCCGCTAGCGATGAGTCGCGATCACGGCGAGGTCCTCGCGCCCGAAGCTCCCCGACGGGCTCACGCGTTACGCGCTACGCGTTCATCCGCGCGGCGCAACAGCGCCGCACCTCGACGTTGGTGGCGGGCGCGTCGAGTACCGGCTCGTCGACGGCGGCACGTTCCAGCTTTACGCACCACGGCGAGCCGCTCACCGTCACCGACGTGCCGGTCACCCGACCGCTCCCGCCGGCGCCGCCGCGCCCACCACCCAGCAGCCTCCGGGTCGCGAGCCGCGCCGCCGCTCGCCCGGATGAAGGACCCTGGCCACCGACCCGCATCTCTCCGCCGCACACGTCCAGGCCCGCACGCAAGGCTGCGAGGAGTGCCTCGAGCTCGGGCATCCCCTGGGTCCACCTCCGCGTCTGCCTGAGCCGCGGCCACGTCGGCTGCTGCGACTCCTCGATCGCCCGCCACGCGACCAAGCACTTCCTCTCGACCCGATCATCGAGTCGCTCGAGACGTGGGGCTGGTGTTACATCGAGGAGCACATGCTCGAGCTCCAGCCCGAGACGCTCGTCGACAAGGGCTGATCGGGAGACCTCTGCGCCGATCGGACAGTGATCCGGGCGGCGATGTCTTCTCGTACGCCAAGCGGGTCGCGATTCTGGCTCGCTTGCTCGGTTGCGCGTTCTTCGTCGACCGATCTCACTTGGGGTCGGCGTCGAACGCATACGCGCGAGCGGCGTTCGATGGACTCAGAGCGTCGCGAGGTTGACATCGAGCGTGTCGCGGGCCTGCGTCCCGTCGCTGCCGCACCACCTGCCGTTCGGATAGACCGGCTCGTAGTCGGGCGTGTACGTCTGCTCGGCGACGAGTTCTGCGCCGCGCCACAGCTCGAGGGTCACGACCTCGGGCCCCCCCGCGCCGCTGCGAAAGGCGATCTGCACGGACCCGCCGGTGTCGTCGAGGAAGCTCCTGAGGAACAGGGTCCTGCCATTGACGGCCGCGGGCTGATCCTCGCGGATCTCGACGCCGTCGACGCGCGCGACCAGCTCGTAGGCGGCGGGATCGAACACCCCGCCGGTGACGTGGACGTCCACGACGAGCCCCTCGATCGCGCGGCTCGCCGTGCACGCGCAGCCCGACCACCACAACAGACCGAGCACCAGGACGCCGAGCGTTGATCGTCGCGACATGCGAGCAGTCTACTCCAGCACCCTGCTGTTGCGATCGAGGATTCCGCAGCGGGCGGCGGTGTCCAGAGTTGGGACAATCCGTGGTCGCCTCGCGAATTCGATTGCGAGTGACCACTCCGAACGTGCACATCCAACAGCATGAGAGTCTGCAAATTGTTCATCGCTGCGGCGTTCACGACGGGGTGTGCGCTCGAGGATCCCGAGCAGCCCGAGGTAAATAGCCTCCAGTCCGAGATCCGACAGCCCCTCTTCCCGGGGCCCACCGAACTCCTCGGTACGGTCGAGGTGATCGGAGTGCGAGGCTGCTCCGGCGTCGCCATCTCGTCCACTGCGGTACTGACGGCAGCGCACTGTGTTTGCATGGATGGCCTCGACACGTGCGTCACGACGGCCAAGGTAAGGGTTCGCACGACCCCGACGTTTCCAATGACCACGATTCCGGAGGTTCGCGGCAACGTGGTTGTCCATCCAGACTTCGAATCCCACTGGACGGGGATCCGCGTTCACGACATGGCCATCGTGCTCCTGAGTAGCCCGCTGCCGGGGCACGTGACACCGACGACTGTCTCATCGATCCGCGCGCCCGTTGGAACAGACCTGCTCGTCGCGGGTTACGGGTTTGTCGGCGCGAGCTGCCAAAGCACACTTCCTAATGGTCAACTCGCGTACCAGCACAACGTCCTCAACTCCTACGACGACGGAGACAACTTCATCGTATCCAACCAGTTGAGGACCTGCCAGGGTGATTCCGGCGGGCCGGTGTTCGCAGACGATGGGACCATGGAGCCAAAGCTGGTGCTCGGCGTCACATTCGGTCAGGACTGGCACTTCGTGCCTCCGGGTCTCTACGACACGACGACGACGACCCACCTGCACTACCCGTGGATCCGGGCGGTCGTGACCGACCTCTTCGCTCCGCTCGGCGAACGCGAGCCGTGGACTGCGGCTGCGGCCCAGGGGCAGCGGGGTACGCTCGTTGCGGACGTCGACGGAGATGGTCGAGCGGATGCGATCCTCTTGAACAACACCCAGGTCACCGTGCGGCGCTCGTCGGGCGTGCACTTCGGCACCGCCGAGCTCGCTGCGTCGGGTCCGGCCTTCGGCACCGTCCTCACCGCGGTCGCGGATGTCGACGGCGACGGGCTCGCCGATCTGATCGCTGTGAATTCGAACGGTATCACCGCGCGGCGCTCGGCCGGGACCACGTTCTTCGATGCCACGACCATGTCGAACACCGCGTACGTCGGACAGGTCGGCACGTTCTTTGCCGATGTGGATGGCGACGGTCGCGCCGACGCGATCGCCGTCAACAACGGGAACATCACTGTGCGCCGCTCGAACGGACGGAGTTTTGACCCGCCCGAGGTCTGGGTCAACAGTTCGATCGAGGTGGTCCGCTTCGGGGACGTGAACGGCGATGGTCGCGCGGACCTGATCACGATCGCGCGGAACCGTCTTGTGGTGCGGCTCTCGACGGGAACGACGTTCGGCAGCGTCGCGACCTGGTGGGACGGCGTCGATGATACGGCGCTCCTCGATTTCCACGTCGCGGACCTCAACAAGGACAACCGCGCCGACGTGATCCTGAACACCTCGAACGGGGTCATCGCTCATCCCTCGCTCGGGAACTCGTTCGGTCCTCCCGTCGAGCTCGCACCCATCCCGCTCCTCGGCACATTCGGAACCCACATCGCGGACGTGACCGGCGACGGGCGAGCCGACATCATCATGTCAAACTCCGACGGGCTGATCGTCCGGCGCCGGCGGCCGGCAGGAATCTAGTTCGACGGTAGCCATCCACGGCGGTCAGGGCCATCTCGTCGGCGCGCACAGCGGATCTCGCCGTGGGTGTGTGAAAGGCGTCGACGGCCTGGATTGCTCAGGGAAGCGCCGCGCCCCGTCGCGACGCCAGGGTCCCTACCGGCAGCGGCGTGGGTTGAGGTAGGGGAAGATGTCGGCGGTCACGGCGGCGTGCTCCGGGCCGGTGCCGCGCGACAGCGAGGGGCCGCCGAGGACGTGCTCGACGTCGAAGGCCATGTTGCGGTCGACGAAGAAGTTGCCGCCGCCGTCGGGGTTGACCCAGTACGTCTTGCCGGTGACGGTGCGGACGTAGAGGACGCCCTCGTAGACGAGCGGGGAGGTGAAGTCGTGGTTGAGCGTGAAGTCGAGCGTCCAGTAGTCGCTCGCGTCGACGAACGCCTGGGCGCGGTAGGCGTGCCATTGCCCGCGGAACTGGCACGCCGAGGAGTCGCCGCACGTCCCGGCGCCGCCCTCGGTGTCGACGTTCGCGTAGTACGCGACCTCCGCGATCTCGCCGTCGAGCCGGACGTTGAGCGTCTTCACGTACAGCCGCACGCGCAGGAGCGCATGGGAGCTGCGCGACGTGACCACGCGGTCGAAGAACACCTCGCAGTGGTTCGCGGTGACGTCGAGGAGCTGGCCGTCGGCCTTGGCCACCGACGCCGCGCCGGGCGGGAGGTCCGTCGCGGGGACCTCACCCTCGTTGCCGTCGCCGTCCTCCGTGGACGGCACACAGGCGACGGCGGCGAACGCGAGGACGCAGGCGAGCGACTTCATGCCCCGGCGCGAGGCACCTTCCGTGCCACCGGTGCGGCTCGCGATCACGCGGCCTTGTGCAACCCAAGACGTTGCGATTCGCAACGTCGCGTTGCCATCACCGCTTCGTCGAGCACGCGCCCGCGGCGAGGCGCACCGCGCTGAGCTTGCCGGACATCACGAGCGACGCCATGCCGTCGTCGCCGACCGTGCCGCCCGCGAGCGTGATCAGCGAGCCGATCCCCGGGTCGCGCTGGGCGAGCGGCGGGAGCACCCGGTAGCGCAGGCACCCGGTCACAACGGCGTCGGCGAGCGCCGGCCTGAGCTCGAGCTCGAGCACGAGGTCGATCGCGAGCTCCTTCGACGCGAGCTGCCACGCGACGAGCCGCGCCCGCCCGTCGCCGATCTCGGCGCGCGCCTCGACGCGGTCGAGCTCGATGTGCCCAACCACGATGCCGTTCGCGAGCGTCGTCCCGTCGGCCCCGAGGCGGCACGGCGCGCACGAGAACGCGGCGGTGCCGGTCGCCTTGCTGTAGTCGCGCGGCGGCACGTCGATGTCGATCGTGAAGTCGGCCAGCCCCGACATCGGCAGGCCGATCAGGTCGGTCATCGGCAGCCGCTCGAGCGGCACCGCCCGCCCGGCCAGGTGCACCGCCGGCGCGTCGCCGAGCGCGACCTTGCCGGCGACCGTCCCCGCGGGCGGCGGGTCGTCCGCGGGCTGCTTCTGCGGCGCGGCCGCCTGGCCGCCGCAGCCGATCACCAGGACGCACGGCAGCGCTCGCATGCCGCGAGTGTGTCACCCATCGCGCCGGTGGTAGAAGGGGCCATGCGCATCGGCGAGATGCTCGGCGCGTTGTCGCTCGCGACGGATCTCGCGGCGGGGCTGCCGCTCGAGGCGTCGCTGCGCACGTGCATCGTCGCGACGCACCTCGCGCGCACGCTCGGGCTCGCGGAGCTCGGCGAGGTGCGGCGCGCCACGCTGCTGCGCCACCTCGGGTGCACGGCGTTCGCGCACGAGGCCGCGCGCCTCGGCGGCAACGACCACGACATGCTCGCGGCGTACGCCGGCGTCGACGCCGGCAAGCGCAGCGCGGTGCTCGGGCGCACGATGACGCGCCTCGCGCGCGGCGAGAAGCTCGGCCGCCGCATCGCGACGGTCGCGCGCGTCGCGGCGAACCCCGGCGCGGGGAAGGCGCTCGTCGGCGCGCAGTGCGCGCAGGCCGTCGCGCTCGCCGGCGACCTCGCGATGCCGGCGGGCGTCGTCGCGACGCTCGGCCAGATCTACGAGCGCCACGACGGCCGCGGCGGGCCGCACCGGGTCGCCGGCGACGAGCTGCGCCCCGCCGCGCGCCTGCTCCACGTCGCCGAGCTGGTCGAGATCTGCCACCGCACGCAGGGCCGCGACGCCGCCGCGGCCGAGGTCGCGCGCCGGCGCGGCCGCCACCTCGCGCCCGAGGCGTGCGACGCGTTCCTCGCCGAGCAGGGCGCGCTGTGGGACGTGCTCGAGGCGGCGAGCGTGTGGGACCTGTACCTCGACGCCGACGAGCCCGACGAGCCCGGCCTCGACGCCGAGCGCGTCGCGCGCGCGTTCGGCCGCTACGCCGACCTGAAGTCGCCGGCGATGCTCGGCCACTCCACCGCCGTCGCCGAGCTCGCGGTCGCCGCCGCGCCGTCGCGCGAGCCGGCCGCCGTCGCGCGCCTGCGCATCGCCGCGCTCCTGCACGACCGCGGCACCGTGAGCGTGCCGAACGGCATCTGGGACAAGCCCGGTCCGCTCAACGCCGCCGAGTGGGAGCGCGTGCGGCTGCACGCCTACCACACGCAGCGCATCCTCGCGCAGACGCCGCAGCTCGCCGAGGTCGCCGTGATCGCGGGCGCGCACCACGAGCGGCTCGACGGCGGCGGCTACCACCGCGCGATCGACGGCCAGATGCTGTCCGCCGAGGCGCGCGTGCTCGCCGCCGCCGACGCGTACCAGGCGATGCAGCAGGCGCGGCCGTACCGCCCGGCGCGCTCGCCCGACGCCGCCGCGGACGCGCTCGCCGCCGACGCCGCGGCGGGCAAGCTGTGCCGCCGCGCCGTCGACGCCGTCCTCGGCGCCGCGGGCCGGCCCGCGCCCGAGCGCCCGCTCCCGGGCGGCCTCACGCCGCGCGAGGTCGAGGTGCTCGTCCACCTCGCGCGCGGCCGCACGAACAAGGAGATCGCGCAGGCGCTCGGGATCGCCGTGCGCACGACGAACCACCACGTCGAGCACATCTACGCGAAGATCGACGTGACCACGCGCGCGGCCGCGGCGCTGTTCGCGGTCCGCCACGATCTGGTCGACGTCACGCGCGCGTGATGCGACGCTGTGGCGCGATGAGCTCGATCTTCGACCGCGACGACTTCAACCGCGCGCTGTTCTTCCCGCGCGCCGACCGCAGCCCGGCACCGCCGGATGCGACCGACATGTTCGTCGGCGTCGGCGGCGCGAACGTGCACGTGCGCATGCACGCGGCGGTGCCGGGGACGCGCTGCACGCTGCTCCTGTTCCACGGCAACGGCGAGGTCGTCGCCGACTACGACGCCGGCGCGCGCATGTTCGCGGCGGCCGGCGGGGCGCTCGCGGTCGCCGACTACCGCGGCTACGGCGCGAGCGAGGGCGCGCCGACGCTGCGCGACCTCATCGCCGACGCGCGCCCGATCGCCGCCGCCGTCGCCGCCGCGCGGCCCGGCCCGATGGTCGTCATGGGCCGCTCCCTCGGCGGCGCCGCGGCGCACGAGCTGTACGCGCGCCCGCTGCCGCAGATGGTCGGCGTCGTCCTCGAGAGCGCGTTCTTCGACCTCGCCGGCCTGATCGGACGCCGCGGCCTCCCGCCGCCGCGCACGCACGCGCCCGCCGACCTCGCGACGTTCGACCCGGCGACCAAGCTCGCGCTCGGCCGCCTCCCTCTCCTCGTCCTCCACGGCGCGCTCGACTCCCTCATCCTCCACGACGAGGCCGAGGCCGCGCTCGCCGCCGCCGGCTCCGCCGACAAGCGCCTCGTCACCATCCCCGAGCGCGGCCACAACGACGTCTCCGGCGAGCCCACCTACTGGGCCGCGCTCGGCACGTTCCTGCAGCGCCTCACCTGACGCTACGCGCGCGGCGCTTGCTTCTTGAGCTTGCGCTGCAGCGACGTGCGGAAGATGCGGAGGCGGCGCGCGGCCTCCGAGACGTTGCCCTTCGCGTCGGCGAGCACGCGCTGCAGGTGCTCCCACTCGGCGCGCGCGAGCGACGGTGTCTCGACGGTGAGCGGCGGCGTCGGGTCGCCCTGCTGGAGGGCGTGCAGCAGCTCGGGGATCGTGACCGGCTTGAACTTCACCAGGTCCGCGCCCGCGCGGCTCGCCGACACGGCCGTCTCGACGGACAGGTAGCCGCTGACGAGCGCGACCGCCATGCTCGGCTGCACGCGCTTGAGCTCGCGCACGACCTCGATGCCCGACTCGAGCATCGCCGCGGATCGGCCGATGCGCAGGTCGACGATCGCGAGGTCGATCAGCTGCGCCTGCGCGATCTCGATCGCCGCGATCGGTGTGCTCGCGGTGATGACGACGCGCTCGCGGTTGCCGAACCGCCGGTGGGCGGCCAGGGCGCTGTCATCGTCGTCGACAACCAGGATCGTGCGTACTACCCCCCGTGAACCTCTCTTCTCGCCCATCACCGCAACGATCGCGGCAAGTTACGTGCGAGTCAAGCGTCGCGTAGTTTCACGGTCGCGGCGACCTGGAGGGCCATGCCGAGCGCGTCGCGCGCCGTCTTGCCGGTCGCGAGCGCGACGCCGAGCCGGCGCTTCGCGGTCGCCGACGGCTTGCCGAAGAAGCGCACGTCGACGTCGGGCAGCTCGTACGCGGCGGCCAGCCCCTCGATCACCGGCGAGCGCAGGTCGGCGTCGGCGCGCAGCGCGACGCTGGCGCCCTCCGAGTGCCGGCGAATTGCCGGGATGGGCAACCCGAGGATCGCGCGCGCGTGCAGCGCGAACTCGCTCCACACCTGGGTCGCCATCGTGACCATGCCGGTGTCGTGCGGGCGCGGGCTGACCTCGCTGAACATGACGTTGTCGTCGGGCAGGAGGAACAGCTCGACGCCGAAGATGCCGTGGCCGCCGAGCCGCTCGGTGACGCGCGCGGCGACGCGCTGCGCGCGCTGGAGCTGGAGCTCGGACATCGCGTGCGGCTGCCAGCTCTCGACGTAGTCGCCGCCGACCTGGCGATGCCCGATCGGGTCGCAGAACGAGGTGCCGCTCGCCGAGCGCACCGTGAGCAGCGTGATCTCGCTGTCGAACTTGATGAATTCCTCGACGATGACGCGCCCGGGGCCGGTGCGGCCGCCGGTCTGCGCGTACGCCCACGACGTCGCGAGGTCCGCGTCGCTGCGGGCCACCGACTGGCCCTTTCCCGACGAGCTCATGATCGGCTTGATGACGACCGGCAGCCCGAGCTCCGCCGCGGCGGCGCGCAGCTCGTCGAGCGAGTCGGCGAAGCGGTAGCGCGCCGTCGGCAGGTCGAGCTCCTCGGCGGCGACGCGCCGGATCGCCTCGCGGTCCATCGTGAGGCGCGCGGCCTCCGCCGTCGGGATCACCGTCCAGCCCTCGGCCTCGAGCACCACGAGCTCGGACGTCGCGATCGCCTCGATCTCCGGGACGATCAGGTGCGGCCGCTCGCGCTCGACGAGGGCGCGCAGCTGCGCCGGGTCGCGCATGTCGATCACGTGGCTGCGGTGGGCGACCTGCATCGCCGGCGCATCGGCGTAGCGATCGCACGCGATGACCTCGACGCCGAACCGCTGCAGCTCGATCACGACCTCCTTGCCGAGCTCGCCGGAGCCGAGGAGGAGCACGCGGGTCGCGTGCGGGCTCAAGGGTGTCCCGAGAGGACGGTAGCGATCGAAGGTCATGCGCCCCTCCTACCATCCCCGTCTGATCTACGCTCCGTCCGATGCCGCGCGTCCTGTTCGTGTTCGCCGTCGCCGCGCTGCTGTGGGGCGGCTGTAAGAAAGATCCGCCCGTCGTTCGCCCGGTCGACCCGCCGGGGAAGCGCCCGGCGACGCAGCTCGAGCAGCTGGCCGAGGCGCTCGAGCGCGACGCCGGCCCGGGCCCGCGCGCCGACCTGTGGGCGACGTTCCCCGCCGAGACCCGCACGGAGATCGAGAAGGCCGTCGAGGAGCTCGTGAAGCAGGCGGGGGCGCCCGGCGACCGCGCCGACGTCGCGAACCGCCTGCTCGGCGGGTGGTCGCAGATCGGGCAGGACACGCCGTCGTCCGACCTCGAGGAGAAGTTCCGCAACGCGCTCGGCGCGATCTACCTCGCCGAGCCGCTCGCGAAGGGCGCGGGCGAGCAGGCGACGGCCGCCGCGGGCGCGCTGTTCCGCGTGTACGCGCTGCTCGATCGCCCGCAGTACGCCGAGTGGCTGAAGGCGTCGCCGCGGGTGCCGCTCGATCGCAAGGTGCACGAGCTCCTCGCGGCGGCGGCGCCGGCCCAGCGCCGGGCGCTCGCGGCGCGCCTCCTGCGGGCGGGCAAGCCCAACGATGCCGTGGACCCGGTGCTGCGCGACCTCGCCGAGCGCGCGCGCGAGGAGCCGGCGCGGGCGCGCGACCTGTACGCGCTGTACGTCGAGCGCCGCGGCGACGCGGCGACCTCCGAGGACCTGTACGCGCTCGCGAACGCGCACCTCCGCGTCGACGACCGCGCGGCCGCGAGCACGGCGACCGCGAAGCTGCGCGCCGTCGTGCAGAAGACGGGCGAGCGCCGCGGCGAGGCCTTCGTCGCGACGATGGACGAGCAGCTCGGCGAGCTGCAGCGCTACCTCGAGCTCGCGCCCAGCACGGCCCTCGAGGACCGGCTCGCGCGCGTCGACCTCTTGCGCGAGCTCGGCCGCGCCGCCGAGGCGCGCGCGGCGATCGACAAGCTCGCGGCCGAGCGCCCGAACGACGCGCGCGTGCGGGCGCGGTTCGCGGCGCTGAAGTTCGAGACCATCGTGCAGACCGGCGGCACCGTCGAGGGCGCGGCGTTCGTGCACGACCAGCTCGACGACGCCGCGCTCACCGACAAGGACGGCTACTACTGGTCGCTGCTGATCGGCGCGCAGGGCCTGCGCATGATGAGCGACGCGCTGCCCGAGCTCGCGCAGAACCCCGACGCGGGCGCGGTGAAGATGGTCGACATCATGAAGAAGATCAGGAGGCTCGCCGACGAGCTCGCGCGGTCCAGGCCGGGGCGCGCGGCGGTGCTCGCGTTCGTGCTCGACCGCACCGCGCCGCTCGTCGACAAGATGCGGAAGAAGGACGTCGTGGGGATCATCGCCGCGCTGCGCGCCGCGCTCCCCGACGCGCTCGCGCTGCGCGCGAAGCACCCCGAGACCGGGGAGGCCGATCGCCTCGTGTACACGCTGACGCTGTTCGCGCAGGATCGCGCCGCCGCGCTCGCCGCGATCGCGCAGCGCCCGGGGACGCCGGGTCGCGACGACGCGGACCTGTACGTGCAGCGCGCGCACACCGCGATCTCGCTCGCGATGGGGATCGGGACGACGGCGGCCGTCGCGACAGCGCGCAAGGTCGTCGAGGACATCCCGCCGACGTGGGACGTCAAGATCGAGGCCGAGCGCGAGGCGATGCTCGGCGACTGCGAGGCGATGCACGCGACGCTCGCGAAGGACCTCGAGGCGTGGAGCAGGGCGGCGCAGCACTACGCGGAGGCGCGCACGATGCACCGCGAGGTGCGCGCGCGCACGACGAGCAACCTCGGCTTCATCCTGCAGCAGCACGGCGGCGACATCGCGCGCGCGGAGCTGCTGTTCCGCGAGGCGGCGGACCTCGAGAGCTCGCGGCGCTGGCTGCCGCTGCTCGACGCGGCGACGTCGCCGGCGCGCGCGGCGGAGCGGCTCGACATCGTGCGCGGCCTCGTGCAGGCGACGAAGGGCGACGGCCGCGCGCCGGTGATCCTGAACGTGTGGCTCGCGTCGCTGTCGCCCGACGCCGCGGAGGCGGGCGCGGCGGCGAAGGACGCGCTGGTGGACATGGCCGACCCGCTGTACGTCGCGAAGCCGTCGGCGAACGGCGTCGGCTTCGAGAGCGAGGGCACGTTCCAGGTCGGGCTCGGGATCGCGTCGATGCGGCTGTACGACCTCAACACGCAGGCGTACGGCAGCCTGTGGCTGATGCCGCCGCTGCCGATGGATCGCGCGGCGCTCGAGGCGAAGGTCAGGGCGATGCCGAAGCCGAGGCCGTCGCCGAAGCGGTGACGCCGCGGCGGCAGCGGCCGTTGTCCCACGACGCGGGATCGACGAGCGCGTCGTGGAGGTCCGGGACGCGCGGGACGTTCAGGTGCGGGACGTCGACGGCGCACGCGACGACCTGCGCGCCGACGTCGGCGTCGTCGACGAGCGCCGCGTAGTTCGACCAGCCGATGCTGCGCGTCGAGTAGATCAGCGTGAACGTGCGCGCGGGATCCGCGAGGAGCCAGGTGCGCACGATGTCCTCGCCGCGCTCCGGGCCGCGCCCGGCGAAGTCGCGCTTGCCGTCGGGCCACGACGGATCGAGGAGGATCGCGTGCTCGCCGTCGCCGACGAGCGCGAGCCGGCGCAGGAGCGCGATGCGGCCCGAGCTGTAGCCGGAGAGCACCGACGCCTCGGGCGCGAGCCGGTACGTGTCGCCCCACGGGCGGCCGTTGCGCGGCGGGATGTACAGGTCGCCGGCCGCGAGGTTGCGCTCGCACCCGCCGCCGCACGCCGGATTGCCCGGGTACAGGACGGCCGCGGCCTTGGGGTCGCCGCACGTGCGCAGGCTGCACGCGCCGTCGGCCTTGCCGTCGCCGGCGTCGTCGCCGGGGAGCGCGTCCTGCGGCTCGTCGAGGTCGTCGTCGGTGGTCGCGCACGACGCGACCGCGAGGGTGAAGAGGGCACGAGCGAGGCGCTGCATGTGCGCCGGCCGGACTGCAGTCCGAATGCCGGACGCCGCGCGAGCGCGTTCGCGGACTTGGCCTTCGCCGGCCACTCGAGCAGCCGGTGAGTGGCCCGACCACTGGAGACATGCGACGCCGGCGCGAGGCGCCGCGTCCGGACGGGCATGCGCACGATGCTCTCTCTCGTGATGGTGGCCGCCGTGGCGACGGGCTGCGTCGCGCAGACGGCGGCGACGACCCGGCAGACGTTCGGCGGCCACATCGATCCGTCGATCGCGCTCGAGCGCAACCGCGCGTTCGATGCGCAGCCGTGGGCCTTCGCGCTCGACACGCGCACGTTCGCGGCGTCGTCCGCGCTGTTCGCGTTGCTCGCGCTCGAGGGCCACTCCGCCGCGGAGGCGATCGCGGCGGCGGACCGCATCCCCGCTCCGATGCGCGTCGCCGAGCGCGTCACCGCGGCGGTGCTCGATCGGCTCGACGCGCGGAAGTAGGCGCACGCCGAGCGACGGCGTCTCGCCTCTTGCGCGGGATCGCAGGGCAACGCGTCGCGCGGGGGCGGGTATGCGGGGTGCAGGTCGCGCGGGCGTGGATCGGATCACGGCCGTCTCGGAGCGCGCGCACGACGCGCTGCTCCGCACCGCAATCCTCGTCGAGCGCGTCGCGGCCTACGCGCGCGTGATCCGCGACCGGATCGACGTACCGAGGCGCGCCGTGCGGCGTGCGGTGCGGCGCGTCCGGAGCGCCTGACGGTTTTGAGATGACCGGGGCGCGGCGTCTCCCGCGGGATGACGACGATGCGCACCCTCGCTCCGCTGGCCCTGGTCGCCGCCTGCCACACGGTCGCGGTGCCGGTGGTGCCGATCCTCCAGGTGCCGCCTGCGGGTGTTGTGGTCGTCGCCGTCGAGGCCGCGCCGCCGCCGCTCGACCTCACGCTCGAGGTGCGCGCCGAGCGCGACGGCGCCCGCCGGCACGTGCTCGGCGGTGACACGCTGCGCACCGGCGACAAGCTCGAGATGTTCGTCGAGGTCACCACGCCGGCGTACGTGTACGCGGTGCAGTTCTATCCCGACGGCACGTCCGCGGTCCTGTACCCGGGGTCGGGCGATCACCTCGTGCGCCCCGGCCGGCCGGTGCGCATCCCCGAGGACGACTTCGACCTGATCCTCGACGCCACGCGCGGGACGGAGAACGTCTACGTCATCGCGACGCGCGAGCCGGTCCGCCGCGCCGATGCGACGATCGCGACGCAGCTCGACGAGATCCGCCGCAACCAGGACGCGCCGGTGCCGCCGGCCTCGCCGGCTCCGGCGGCTGCGACGGCTCCCGCGACGGATCCCGCGACGTCCGCACCGGTGCCGGCCTCGCCGGCCGTGCGGGTCGCGAGCGTTGTCGGAGCGCCGGCGGGCCCGGGCCCCGGCAAGATGCTCACGATGCAGTCGCGCAAGGTGGTCCGCGTGAAGCGCGCCGACGGCGCACCCGCCACGATGGCGACCGCCGAGCAGCGCGACGACGCCCTCGTGATCCTGCGCTTCGCGTTCCACCACGAGTAGCCGCCGGCTACTCGACGACGACGACCTCGCCCGCCGAGCGCCCGAACGTCTCGGGGCTGTACATCTCCTCGGCCTTCGCCGGCGCGGCGCGGAACGTGCCGGGCGTGGTCGCGCGCACGGAGTACACGAGGCGGTGCGCGCCGGCGGGCAGGTCCATCGCGAACGCCTCGCTGCGGTTGTCGCGCAGGCTCAGGTGCTCCCACGGCTGCCGCTCGCGCGCGGCCTTCGCGACGCGCTCCGCGACCGCGAGCCGCTCGTCGATCGCCTCGAACCCGGCGGGCAGCGGATCGACGACGGCGACGCCGTGGCGCGCGGTCGTCGCGGTCGCCTCGACGGTGACGAGCACCTTCGCGCCGAGCTTCACGCGCCAGGTGCCGTCGGGCGCGCGCGTGACGTCCGACGGGTCCTCGACGGCGCTGTACGTGCGCCGCACGAGGAACCCGGCGTCGAGCGCCGGGAGGTCGGCGCGCTGCGGTGCGTACGTGATCCCGAGGCGGTAGTACATGCGGCCGGCGCCCTCGCGCGCGATCGCGAGGTCGTGCGTCGTGCCGGGGCGCAGCGCCGCCCAGCCGAGCTGCGCCTGCGCGCGCGCGCCCGAGCGCCCGGCGAACGCCTGCTCGACGTACCCGGCCGCGCCGACCCACACCTTGCCCGTGTAGCTCGGCGTGACCTTCTCGAACACGTCGAAGTAGCGGCGCAGCGCCGCGAGCACCACGAGGTTCTCCTGCGTCGTCGCCCACCGGCCGCGCCGGCGCGCGTCGAGGATGCCGCGCGCGAGCTTGGGCACCAGCGGGTGTGCGGGGGCCTCGCGCAGCACGGCGTCGAGCGCGAGTGCGGACGACTTCGGCGTGCTCGGCAGGAGCAGCTTCTCGCCGACGACGTACGCCGTCGCGATCTTCGCCGCGGCCGCCGTCTCGTGCGCCGCCGACGCGATCCGCACGAGCAGCGCCGCGCGCATCGCCTTCGCGCGCGCGAGCCCGGCGACGATGCCGAGCAGGCGCGACGCCGCGTCGATCGGATACGCGTCGAGCGCGGTCGCGTGCCCGTCGAGCACCTGCGCGCGCGGCGCCATGTCGCCGCCCGCATCGAGCGCGCCGAGTGCGGCGGCGGCGACGGCGACCGTCCCGGCGAGCTCGTCGCGCGCCATCCGCCGCGCCACCGGCAGCGCCGCCTGCGCCGCGAGCTTGCCGAGCGACCCGTCGGCGAGCTTCATCAAGTACCCGCGCGAGGCGTTCGTCACCTTCGCCGGTGCCGAAGCCGCGACGAGCGCCTCGTGCACCTGCATCGTCACCAGCGGGTCCGACGCCATCGCGGCGAAGTAGCCCCAGCCGCCGTCGGGCCGCTGCGCCTCGGCGAGCGCCGCCACGTCGCGCGTGCGCCGCGCCGCGAGCTCCGCCTTCGACAGGCGGCCCGGCGCCTCGAACGCGTCGAGGAGGTCGGCGACCGCGGTCGTCGCGAGCATGCGCGCCGAGCGCTGCTCCGCGCACTCGAACGGGTAGTCCTGCAGATACCAGTACGCGTCGGTGAGCGCCTGCAGCTGCGTCGACGCGAGCTCGACCTCGAACCCGCCGACGTCGGGGAACACGTCGCCCGGCACGGCGAGCTGCTCGAACGCCGGCTTGTCCTCGACGGTGCCGTACGTCGCGAACGACTCGGTCGTCGCCGGTGCGTAGACGGGCAGGGTGACCGTCGAAGCATCGGTGAGCTCGCCCGCCGTCATGCCCGGCGCGGAGGAGGAGGCGAAACGCACGATCGTCTGGATCGCGGCCTTCCCGCGCGCGGCGGTCGCGAAGTCGAAGCGCACCTCGCCGCGCTGCCCGCCGGGGATCGTGATGCGCGCGCCCTGCGGCCCGGCGGCGACGAGGTTCGCCGCGCGCACGGCGACGTCGACGGTGCGCGGCGCCGCGTCGAGGTTCTGCACGATCACCGGCAGCGAGAACCGATCGCCCTGCGACAGAAAGCGCGGTGCCACGGTGCGCGCGTTGAGCTTGCGCTGCACCACGATCGCGCCCTCGGCGACGCCGAAGTGCCGCACGTTCGCCGCCGCGAACGCCACGATGCGGTAGCGCGTGAGGTTGTCGGGCATCTTCACCGTCGCCGACACCCGGCCGCGCGCATCCGTCACGAGGCGCGGCGCGAACACGGCGTTCGGCCGGAAGTCCTTGCGCGCCTCGACGGTGGCCGGCTTGTAGCCCGCGCGCCCGCCGAGGCCTGCGCCGCCGCCGCCCGAGCCGTAGCCCGACAGCCCGCCGTAACTCATGGCGTCGTCGAGCCCGGTCAGCTCGTGCGTCGCGAACCCCGGCGCGCCGGCGAGCCGCGGCCCGGCGTCGTCGACGAGCGACAGCGTCGACGCGGCGTCGGTGCCGTGCGCGACGCGGCGGTAGAACGCGGGCAGCGGGTCGCCGTGCTTGCGCGCCGACAGCGCGAGCACCGCCTCGTCGACGACCATGAGGGCGACCTCCGCGCCGGCGACCGGCGCCCCGTCGCGCGCGACCTCGACGTCGAACGTCGCCTGCGCGCCGGGCTCGACGAGCGGCTGCCGCGGGCGCGCCGTCATCGCGAGCCGCGCGCTCTCGAGGTCGACGCCGAGCTCGACCGACGCCTGCGTGTGCTCCGGCAGCGGCACGGCGCTCGCCGCGTGCTGCTCGCGGCGCTTGCCCCACCGGTCGACCATCACGAACACGTTCTGCAGGTACGCGGCCTCGATCGGCAGCTCGACGACCGTCGACGCCGACGCGAGCTCGAGGCGCCGCTGCGCCATCACGCCCTGCCGCGCGAACGTCACGACCGCCGTCGCCGGCACCACCGACGAGCGCAGCTCGAGCTTCGCGACGTCGCCGGGGCGGTACGACGCCTTGTCGGGCACGATCGCGAGGTCCGCCTTCGGATCCGCCGGCGCCCACCACGGGATCGCGTACTGCGCCACGTTCTTGCGCCCGCGCGCGTCGGCGACGGTGACCCGCGCGACGTACGCCGTGTTCGCGTCCTTGCGCACGTACGCGCACGTCACGGGCCCGTCGGCGCGGCTCGTGACGCCGCACGCCTGCGTGTCGACGACCTTGGCGCCGTCGCGGTGGCGCTCCGAGCCGAGGACGCCCTCGATCTCGACGGTGATCGGGACGCCGCCGACGAGCTTGCCGTCGACGTCCGTCGCGACGAGCTCGAGCACCGGGTCCGTCCCCGGCTTCATCCGCACGCCGGCGTAGCGCTCGCTCGGGTGCACGAGGATCGCGCGCGAGCTCGCGCGGATGTGCATGCGGTCGAGGTCCGCCACCGTCGCGTCGACGGTGAGCACGCTCGGGCGGTTCAGCGGCAGCGCCGCGAGGTCGAGCTGGAGCGCGGCGCTCGAGCCGGCCCCGACGGTGGCGTCGAGCGACACCTCGAGGGGGCGCGGCGCATCGTCCCAGCGCGCCGAGCGGCGGCGCGGCGGCGCGAACGTGTACAGGTCCCACCCGGGCGGGCGGAACGCGGCCGGCGCGAGCGTCGCCGCCCACCGGATCGAGGCGCCGTCGAGGCCGCCGCCCGCGTAGTAGCGCGCGGTCGCGTTCATCTCGAGGCTCTCGCCGACGACGAGGGGCCGGGCGCCCGCGTGCTGGACGTCGTCGTCGAGCGCGACGCTGTACGCGGGCGTGCGGAACTCGAGCACCGAGATCGCGTGCCGGAGCTCCTCGTGCCGCGTGCGCAGCGTGAACATCGCCGTGCCGAGGTTGATGTTCGCCGGCAGCGCGACCTGCAGGTCGAAGCCGCCGCGGTCGCTCATCGCCGCCGTGCCGCCGGCGACCTTGTTGCGGCGCGCGTCGTGCAGCTCCCAGTCGAGCGTCGAGCCGGGCGCCGGCAGCGCGAGGTCGGGGTTGATGCCGTTGTCGGTCCAGCGCACCCAGCCCTTCACGTACACGGTCTCGCCGGGCTTGTACGTGAAGCGATCGTCGCTGACGAACCAGCGCGCGTTCTCGACGCGGATCGTACGCTCGAGCCCGTCGACGACGGCGAACGTCGAGTCCGTCGCGGAGCGCGCGACGACGAGCGCGGGCTTGTCGCGCGGCGCCGACGCGGGCAGGTCGACGGTCGCGAGCCCGGTCGCGTCGGCGGCGACCGCGGGTGCGGCGGCCGCGCCGGGCACGAGGATCTGGACCTCGGCGGCCTGCGGCGCGAGCTGCTTGCCGGGCGTGAGGTCGTGCAGCCACGCGCGCAGCTTGAAGCCGTCGGCGCGCGCGGTGAGCCCGAGCCTGGTGACCTGGATCCACGCGACCTGCCTCTGCTCGCGCCCGTCGCGCGCGCCGGTCGCCGTCGCGACGGCGAGGACGTGGCCGGTGCCGGCCGCCGACAAGGCCGGGCGCAGGTCGACGCGCACGTCGGCGCCGAGGCGCGCGCCGACCGGCCACTCCTTGTCGAGCATGCGCACGCCGGGCGGCGGCGCGGCGGTGCGCTCGCGCTGCGCGTAGGCCTCGTACGCGTGGTAGTCGGCGGGCTGCACGGCGTACAGCTGCACGCGCAACCTGGAGACGGCCTGCGCCACGAGCACCCACTGCGGGATCTCGAAGCGCGGATCGAGCACGTACATGCCGCCGGGGGCGTCGAGCCACGCGTCGAACACCTCGGGTCCCGTCGTGAACCACGGGCGGCGCGCGTCGGCGAGCGGCTGGCCGTAGATGTCGACGAGCGCGGGATCGATCGCGACGTCGCGGCGCACGCCGGCGGTGGCGGGGGCCTGGAACGAGACGCGGTCCCCGTGCGGGGTGCGGTCGGTGAACGGCTCGCCGGCGAGCTGGATGTGTCTCGCCTGGTAGCGGGCGGCGTCGATCGGGTTCGACAGGACGGCGGCGACGTAGCCGTTCGCCGGGCAGCGCGCGACGAGCTTGGGCGCGGCGCGGTCGCACTCGACGCCGCGCACCGTGAACGCCGGGACGACGTCGAAGCGCCCGGCGCTCTCGCGCTCGGAGAGGCGCGGCCCCTCGCGCGACGGCGCGCCCTTCGCGAGCACGACGCTGCCGGCGCCGCCGGCGGGCCACGCGGTCGCCGGCGCGAGGATCAGGTGGTGCGGCCCGAGCTGATCGGCGTCGGGGATGCGGTCGTGCGGGTTGCGCGCCCACAGCGCCTGCGCCTCGGCGAGCTCGACGACGCGGTACGGCGCCGGCGTCACCTTCTTGCCCGCGGCGAATTCGACGCGCAGGAGCCTGGCGACGGCGTCGCGGTCGAACGCCTGGTCGAAGCGCAGCGCGATCGGCCCGTCGGGGCGGACGCGGCGCGGCACGACGCCGGCGATCGCGAGCGGCGGCGTGACGAACTGCGCGGACACGTCCTCGCCGAGGACGGCGCCGCTCGCGGCCTTCACGCCGGCCGGCACGGTGACGGTGAACGCCGTCGCCATCGGAAAGCGCGCGGCCGAGGACGTGAACTGCACCAGGCGCGTGTCGACCCAGCGCCACGTGCCGGCGACGGGCGGCGCGATCCGGATCGGCGGCGGCGCGGCGGTGCCGACGGCGGCGACCGGCACCATCGCCTCGTCGAAGCGCACGCGCACCTCGGACTCCGCGGCGACGCTGCCCTGCGGCATGATCTGCGGCGGCACGAGCGGGCGGGATGCGGTGATCGACGGGATGGGTCCGGCGCCGGCGGGCTTCCCCGACGGGGCGACGAACGCGATCGGGACGACCGTGCCCGTGCGCGGTGGGGGCGCCGAGGCGGGGCGCAGGCTCGGCGGGGCCGCGGTGAGCGTCTTGATGTCGGGGAGGGGCTCGAGGCGCGCGAGCAGCGCGGAGGTCTCGGCCGCCGCCAGCGGCGCGACGGTGGTGCCCGCGGCAGGGGCGCGGCGATCGGGCGCGCGCAGCGTCATCGCACCGGCGGGCTCGTCGACGATCGCGACCGCGGGGCGCGCCGGGCTCGCCACGGGTGCGAGGGGCGCCGCCGGGATGGGCGGAGGGGAGGGCGGCGCGATGACGACCGCGGGTGTGCGGCACCCGGCGGCGAGCTGGGCAGCGAGGACCACGCAGATCAGCCGGTGAGCGATGCGCATCGCGCGCGTGGACACCGCCCTCGGGTGAAAGTTCCGAGAATGTCCGGTGGAAACGATGCGAGACTCGGGGGGATGCGCGGCGTGACCGTCGAAGTCTCCGCGAGGAAGTTCTCGATCCCGTTCGAGTGCCCGTGCTGCGGGGCGGAGCCGGACTCCGAGATCACGCTGTCGGCGGGGCGGACGCGCGGCCTGGTGTTCCCGTACTGCGCGCGGTGCGTGGCGCACGTGATCGCGTGGGAGTCGGCGGGAGTGCCGTCGGCGGCGACGATGCTGCTCGGCATCATCGCGGCGATCGTCGTCGGGCTCGCGGCCGGGCCGCTGTTCGGTGCGCTCGTCGTCGCCGTCACGATCCCGATCGTCCTCGCGATCGCGCGCGCGATGCGCAAGCGGGCCGGGGCGCGGTGCGCGCAGGCGTGCGCGGGGCCCGGGCGCGCGCTCGCGTACCTCGGCTGGGACGGCAACGCGAGCCGCTTCCAGTTCGAGTCGCCGACGTACACCGCGCGCTTCGCGGAGCAGAACGACAAGCGCCTCGTCAACGTGACGACGGCGCTGCGCAAGCTCGTCGACCACTACCGCATCGCGCGCCTGCAGGTGCCGACGCCCGTGGTCGCGGTGTCGGCCGTCGGGACGCCGCTGTCGCCCGACGCGTGGATCGAGCGCCTCGCGGCGTCGGGCACCGTCGCGCGGCGCCACGCGTTCCTGCGCGCGATGGAGGCGATCCACGACCCGGCGGCGCGGGCGCGCATCGTCGCGGCGGGCGCGAACCTCGAGGCGGCAAAAGTGCTCGAGCGCGCCGAGGGCCTGCCGGGGGCGGAGGGGCGACTCTTGTTCGAGCAGGCACTCGTGGATGTGCGCCTCGACAACCTCCCCGACGATCTCGAGGAGGCGGTGGTGCGGTTATTCGAGGAACGGCTGCGATCGACCTGATAACATCCACGAGATGAGGCTTCGCAACATCGTTGCTGTCGTGGCGCTGGGCGCGCCGAGTGTCGCGGCTGCGGACAAACGGGACGACGAGTTCCGGGCGTTCTCGTCGAGCAAGTACACCTACTGCGACGCGAAGGTGCTGTCGTCGCTGTGGAAGTCGTCGATCGCCGACTCCAAGGCGACGATCGGGCGCAAGGTCATCGCCAGGCACACGGTCGGGCTCGAGAAGAACCTCGAGCTCGCGCTCGACGCCGCGTACAAGAACCCGCGGCTGCGCTGCCGCTACCACGAGGCCGGCTTCACGTTCGAGGACGCGAAGAAGCTCTCGAAGATGTGGCGCGTGAGCGTCGCCGAGGCCAAGACCCAGGCCGAGGAGAAGATCGCCGGCGGCGGCGAGGGCGTCCTCAACGAGATCCTCGGCAAGAAGGCGGTGGCGGCGTCGAACGAGAAGGAGCTCGAGGCGTTCTTCAGCAGCAAGTACCGCTACTGCGACGCGAAGCTGCTCGCGGGGATGTGGAAGTCGTCGATCGAGGACGCGAAGGTGTCGATCGGCACGAAGGTGATGGCGAAGAACCCGGGCGCCGTCGAGCGCCTGCTCAACGACGCGCGCAAGCAGGCGCAGACCAACGCGTCGATGCGGTGCTCGTTCTACGACGCGGGCTACACGTACGAGGACATCGAGCGGCTCGCGAAGATCTGGAAGAAGTCGATCACCGACTCGAAGGCTTTCGCGAACGACAAGATCTTCTGGGGGCTCGGGGCGAACCTCGACCGGCTGCTCGGCCGCAAGCCGTAGCTCGTGATCCGCTGGAAGATCGGCGTCGAGGTGGAGCTGGTGGCGCCGCGCGGGTCGTCGCGGCGCGCGCTGGCGGAGCGGCTGGCGGGGCCGGGTGGGAGCGTGCGCGCGTTCTTCCATCCGCAGTCGGAGCTGAGCCTCGTGCCGGATACGCCGGTGTTCGAGAACCTGACGCTCGGCTACGAGGCGCGCGATGCGGCGGGGGCGCTGGTGGGCCGGTTCGTCGACGACGTCACGCTGCAGGATGACCTCGACCGCGAGGCGGCGCCGCGCGACGGCTGGTTCCGCGTGGTGTCGGATGACGCGCGCCTGCTCCAGCTCGTGGCGCGCGTCGGGCGCGCCGACGCCGGGCCGCTCGAGGCCGTCGCCGAGGTCGCGCGCCTGTTCGGCACCGAGCCCGACGTCTTCCCCGGGGGCATGGTGCGCGTCGTCGACCGCAACTCCGCGCCGATCGCGATCGCGACGCCGCTCCCCGGCGAGCGGGAGCGGCCGTGCGAGATCGTGACGCCGCCGATCTCGGAGGACCATGCGGCGCGCCTCGACGCGCTGCTCGCGCCGGCGCGCGCGCTCGGCTTCACGCTGCCCGCCGAGGCCGCGACGCACATCCACTACGACCGCGAGGCGCTGCGCGACGCCCGCGTCTTCCGCGACCTCGTGCGGCTCGTCGCCCCATGGGCCGAGGCGCTGAAGGCGCTCGTCGGCACCAACCCGCGCTGCCGGCGATTGGGCCCGTGGCCCGACGACCTGCACGACGTGGTCGAGGCCCCGGGTTTCGCGGCGCTCGCGTGGCCCGACGCGCGCGAGCGCCTGGCCGAGCTCCAGCTCACGAAGTACTGCGACGTCAACCTCAAGAACGTCGTCCACGACGTCGTGGACAAGCCGACGATCGAGCTCCGCATCCTCCCCGGGCACGCGACCTCGCGACCCATCCTCGAGGGCGCGGCGCTGTTCGAGGGCTTCCTCCGCGGCGCGATCGCCGGCGTGTCGCCCGAGGCTCCATCCCTGCGCGTGCTCCTCGAGCGCCTCCCGCTCGACGAGCCGCTCCGCCGCTGCTGGCTCGACCGGCTGTGAACGAGCATAACAATATGTACGCGATTACATAGGTTTGGCAGTATACTTGAAAATGACTTTCAAAATCGGTTATACGGGAGGGGATGGAAACGCAGTACGCACGCGCCCAGGTCGGACGGCCGGCGCCCGAGTTCGAGATGGCGTCGACGAAGAACCTCCAGACGCTCGCGGAGCCGGTGCGGCTCGGGGACTACGCGGGGAGGTGGCTCGTCCTGTTCTTCTACCCGCTGGACTTCACGTTCGTGTGCCCGACGGAGCTGCGCGGGCTGAGCGATCGGTATGAGGCGTTCAAGGCCGAGGGGGCGGAGGTGGTCGGGGTGTCCGTCGACTCCGTGCACACGCATCGGGCGTGGCTCGGGGCGCCGCGTGACCGGGGAGGGTTGGGGGAGCTGAGGTTTCCGCTCGCGAGCGACCTCACGCACGCGGTGTCGATCGCGTATGGCGTGTACGACGACCGGGCCGGGCACTCGCTGCGCGGCACGTTCCTCATCGACCCGCAGGGCGTGCTCCGGTCGGCGCTCGTGCACGACCTCGACGTCGGGCGCTCCGTCGACGAGACGCTGCGCACGATCCAGGCGTTCAAGACCGGCGCGCTGTGCCCGATCGACTGGCAGCCGGGCCAGCCCACCCTCCAGCCGGGCTGAGCCATGAGTCGCTACCTCGGTCCGCGTGTGAAGAAGATGCGCGCGCTCGGCATCAACCTGCCGGGGCTGTCGCGCAAGTCGATCGACCGCCGCCCGTATCCGCCCGGACAGCACGGCCTCGATCGCCGGCGCGGCAAGGAGTCCGCGTTCAAGCTGCGGCTGCAGGAGAAGCAGAAGCTGCGGGTGAACTACGGGCTCACGGAGCGCCAGTTCACGCGGCTCGTCGAGCGCGCGAGCAAGATGCCCGGGAACACGGGCGACCTGATCCTGCAGCTCCTCGAGGGGCGGCTCGACAACGTCGTGTTCCGCGCGGGGTTCGCGCGCACGATCCCGGCCGCGCGCCAGCTCGTCCGCCACGGCCACGTGCTGCTCAACGGGCGCCGCGCCGACATCCCGAGCGCGCGTGTGCGGCGCGGCGACGTCCTCGCGCTGCGCCCGCGCAGCCGCGAGCTCGACGTCGTCGCGACCGCGCTCGCCGATCCGGTCGCGCCGCCGCCGGCGTGGCTCGCCGTCGATCCCGTCGCGAAGACGATCCGCGTCGCCGCCGCGCCCGACGGTGCGGCCGCGCTCGTCGCCGTCGACACCCGCCTCATCGTGGAGTTCTACGCCCAATGAGCGACGCGCCGTTCTCGCTCCACGCGCCCGAGCACCGCGTCGCGGTCGGGTGCGCGGATGACTGGGAGCTGCGCCGGGCCGGCGATGCGCGGCGCGGGTTCGCGCACGTCCAGCTGTGGCGGGCGCGCGACGGCATCTCGATCGTGACGCCGTCCCGCCGCACGGCCGGGCACTTCGAGGCCCGGCTCGCCGACGGGGAGCACGTCCGGTCGCGGTGGTGGCGGCCGCTCGAGCTCCACCTGCGCGCGCGCGCGATCGCGGTGCCCGGGCCGCGCGCGATCGATGCGCTCGAGCGCTGGTTCGTGCTGCGCCACGAGACGGGCGCCGGCAGGTTGCTGCGCGCGTGGTGGGCGGCATGCGCATGACCGGCCTGCACGCGCTCGCCGATCGCGTCGTGTTCGCGGTGCTCGGCGGCTGGGAGGCCCGGCGGCACGCCGACAGCGGCCACCTCCACGAGTACTTCGCGTCGCGCGGCTTCCTGCACCTCCAGCTGTGGCACCCGTGCGCGTGGGTCTCGATCCTCACGCCGTCGCGGCTCACCCGCGATCGCTTCGAGATCTGTCGCGAGGGCACGCGGATCGCCGTGCGCGCGTGGAAGGACGTCGTCGCGCACCTCCCGGACCTCGCGCTGCCGGGCTCCGCCGAGATCACGGCGCTGTGCCGGTGGACGGTGGAGCGCGACGCGGCCGCGGCGGCGGCGGCGGCGGTGGGGACCTGACGTGCCCGCGCTGCCCAAGCTCCTCGCCGACCTCGTCGAGCCGCGCTTCGCACGCGCGTGCCGGATCGCGCACATCGAGCGGCTCGCGCAGCGCCTGCACCGCGTGCGCTTCGAGGGGCCCGAGCTGCGCGACCTCAGCTTCCGCCCCGGCCAGGAGGTCGAGATCCGCGTCGACGCGACGTCGTTCCGCCACTACACGCCCGCGCGCTACGAGCGCGGCGGCGCGATCGAGGTGCTGTTCTACCTGCACGGGTTCGCACCCGGCACGACCTGGGTGCGCGGCCTCGAGGTCGGCGCCGCCGCGAGGTTGCTCGGTCCGGGCGGCCGCTTCGCACTCGCGGATGCGCGCACGCACGTGCTCCTCGGCGACGAGACGTGCCTCGGGCTGTTCGCGGCGCTCGCCGCGGCGGCGCCGATCACGCAGCACGTGCGCGGCGCGATCGAGGTCGACCCCGCGTGCGAGGACTGGCCCAGACGCGCCGGCGTCGCGCTCGACGCCGTCACGCGCTACGTCCGCGGCGCCTCGCTCGGATCCTGGCTCGAGCGCGCGTCGCTCGACCCCGCGAGCGACACGGCGATCTACCTCGCCGGCCACGCGGCCACGATCCGCAGGCTGCGCGACCAGCTGCGCACCGCCGGCTGGCGCGGCGGCGCGATCCGCACGAGGCCGTACTGGGCCGACGGCAAGCGCGGCCTGTGATCGATCGGCGCTAGTTCCACTCCGTTCGTGCTCGACGCGAGCCTCCCGACGGTGAACGCGCGACGCTCGCAGAAGGCTCCCGACGGTGGTTTGACGCGAACGTTCTGCTGTGGTGCGGGCGGTCGGCGAGACCGCGCACGGGCTCGTGCTCGTCGCGGGCCTCCCGACGGTGAACTCGAGGTGCTCGCAGAAGGCTCCCGGCGGTGGTGTGGTGCGGGCTATTCGTGCTCGCCGCCGGGCACTTCGAAGGGACTGATGGGTGGGTGGTGGAGGGACCAGCCGATCCGCAGGAGCCAGGTCTCGGCCGGGCGGACGGGAAGTGGATCGTGCTCGTCGGGGAGCCGATAGCCGCCGGTGGACCAGCGGTCGAACGAGATCGCCGAGGAGAACTGGTCGAGGTGCAT
>JAHBVW010000071.1 GCA_019637375.1 Deltaproteobacteria bacterium
GCAGCGCGAACCGGCCTCCGCGACGAACGACACGATGTAGTCGCAGTTGAAGACCTCGCTCCCTTGGCGCGTCTGGTACTCGTCGAAGTGGCCCGTGCGCAGCAGCAGATCGAGGTCCCAGCGATCGTCGACGTGCCGAACCATCTTGACCTTCTTCGCCCACAGGTCTTGCCGACACAGCTTCAAGAAGTTCGAGAGCTTCATCGCTGTCACCACGATCGCACGCAGGCGCGCGACGTGAAACCGCGGTGGCCGGTGCACCACGAGCTACTTGAACTGAGCATCGTGAAGGCTGTGCACGCACAACGGCGGTACACCTCGGATCCACGCGCATTCGTTCAACCTGTGTCCGCGGCCAGGCGCGATCCTGGCCTGGCGATTGTGCACAGGAGGCGCCTTGAACTGCTCACTTGCCTCTGCACAATCACCGGACGCGCATTTCGCAGGAGGACAGGACCGGTTGCCGAGATCGTTCTTCTAAACGTGCGAACTGGAGACGGTTTTGAACCGCAGCCGGATCCGCTCAGAATACCTGTCGGACTCTGTCTTGGTGAGGTCGTGGATGCGCCACCACTAGCGCTCGCGCGCTCGTCCGCGAAGCAGATCAGCCGCTGCACGAAGGTTGGCGAGCGACGCACCTCGCGTGAGATCCACGACGCGATGCCGCTCCGTGGACGTTGGCGCTGTGAACAGGTCAAGCAACTCGACGTCCAGGCCCTTCGCGATCCGCTTCAGCGTCACGACCGAGGGCCGCGCGAGACCGCGTTCAAGATCCGAGACCGTTCCCTTCGACATGCTGTTTTCGTAGGCAAGTTTTTCGATCGTTAGCTCGCGCTCCAAGCGAAGCTCGCGCACGCGCTGACCTATGGCTTTCGCCAACGGGTCTGGCTTCTTCAGGCGCGGCATTTCGCCAGGAGCGTATGGAGCGCTCACGTTCAACTAGTTTGTCCTGGACAAACGTACGTCGTTGCGTGCGACCATGAAGGAGAGGCAGATGAACCACTGGAGACGCTCGGTATCGATCGGGCTGTTGTCGTTGCTTGCCGGCTGCCGTGACCACGGGAAAGACGGCGGCAGCGCCCTCGACTCGTTCCGAACCTACGTGGCGAAGAGCTACGGAGAAAAGTTCAAGGACTCGGAGTGCGATCTGCGGACGGATGTGCGTGCCACTCAGGGCGTCGCTGAACCGTGGGAGGGCGTACTTCACGCGGACATCTTCATTCTGGAGAAGGACGGACGGCGCAATCCCTTCGGCTGGTCCGTGGACGCGGTGTTCGATCGTGCCGCATCCGACTGGACGTGCTCGCAGACCAAGTCGAAGGCATCCGATCCGACGATGCGCGCGTGCGAGACGCTCACGCGGTTTTGCACGGAATCGGCGCCAGCGAAACACGCTCGGCCAGCAACAGTGACGACGCTGTACCCCGACGGTTGGAAAGACCTGCCGCGCTTCGGTGACCTCGTAGAGATCGCCTCGAAGTCATGGCGGTGCACGGATGAAAAGAGCGGCAGCAACGCGACGATCCGGTCGTGCACGCTCTGCAAGCCCAGCGCTCGGTTCAAGTGCGCGACGCTGTCGTTTGACCTCGCAGACAAGAACGACAAGGTGCCGCGGCACAAGTCCATGATGCTGACGTTCGAGCCAACCGACGACACCTCCTACGACGTCGCGCTCGCATCGCTTCAGGCGAACCGCAAGCCAGACGACATCCGGCGATCCCACGAAGAGTTTGGCGACCACCAGACGGCGTGCTGGCGCAACAGCGAGAGCGTGACCGCCATCGAGAACGGCTTCCCAATCGCGAGGGGAAGCATCGTTGTCGTGACGACAGCCGACAACGACCTCTGCCGACGCTAGCTTCAGGCACACCGTAGACCGCGCCTTGATCGCGCCGCAACGCGTGTCGGTGGGTGTTTCCGCCATGCCTCACGTGCGCGCGCACGCCTGATCTGTTGGGCGTCAATCCGAGTCTGCCGTCGGCATGGGGTCGACGGCGTTATCGCGCTCATCGAGCGCAACGGGAAGAGTATGACCAAGAGGAAACGAGCAGCGACGCCCAGCAACACACCGCCCCTCCCCGCGCAGGACGTAGCGCCACCAGCACGCAAGCCCTCACCTCTCGACGCCCTCGTGCGGCTCAAGAAGAACGCGAGCCGGCCCGGGACAGTGAGGGTCACGCGTTCTACGGCAACCAAGAAGGCGAAGCGATGAGCGACTCGACCCGGAAGCGCGACGCGACCCGCGCGTGTCGATACCTCCGTGTCAGCACGACGGACCAACGCCAAGATCTCCAGGACGACGAAACGATCGAACTGATCGAGCGACGGGGATGGCAGCTTGCAGGGACGTACAGTGACCAGGGCGTGTCAGGAAGCCGTGAACATCGGCGCGGCCTCGACGACATGCTCGCCGATGCACGGCGCGGTCGGTTCGATGTCGTGGTTGTGTGGAGGAGCGATCGGCTGTTCCGCTCGCTCAAGAACATGGTCAACACGCTCGCCGAGCTGGACGCGCTCAATGTCGCGTTCGTCAGCTGCACCGAGGCGTTCGACACCACCACGCCGCAAGGCAAGCTCCTGATGCACCTCGTGGCCGCGTTCGCAGAGTTCGAGCGGACCACAATCGCCGAGCGCGTCCGAGCTGGCCTCGCGGCAGCGCGTCGGCGAGGCGTTCGGCTCGGTCGGCCTGGCGTTGACCTGGACGTCGCCAAGGCCGCTCAGATGCGCGCCAGTGGCCTCTCCTACCGCGAGATCGCGCGGCAGCTCGGCGTAGGCGCCGGTCGGATCCACGGCGCTCTGAACGCAAACAGCGGCGTTCAGAAACGTGCTCGCGCGGCCTCGGCCAAGTAGGCGTCTTCACGCGCGTCAACTCGGCCAGGCCGTGGCGTTCAGAAGTTGTTCATTTTGAACGCTCCGCGCAGCGGCACCAGATCGAGCGACGTCGGATCGCGCGTCGCTCGGCCATCACGCGGCAGCTCGCGCACGGCACGCGGATCATCTTGCTCGCTTGAACGACGCCGCGAGATCGTCCGCGTGCGGCGGATACACGTCGTACCACTCGAACGCGTACACCTCCTCGCGACGAGCATCGATCGTTTCGAGGTCGGCCGGGATGCCGTGCCCGGGTGCACCGCCGCTGTTCACCACGATCGCGGTCAATGGCGGCAGCTTGTTGTCGATGCAGTAGAACGCGACGTGACCGAGGATCTCGTTCAGGACCCCGGCGGCAGGTTTGCCGTACATCAACTCCGAGAGGCCCTTGTACGTCACCGTCTGCCGGTTCATCGCCTTACCGACGAGGATCTGCCAAGCCTGGACCGCGCGAGCCGAATGTGTCGACGTTGGATTGAAGCGCTGCATTCCCCACCTCCACGCTCATCGTAACGCAGCTCGGGTGAGGACCTATCACGATCGTTGCTCGCGTTCCGGCGAGGCGTGCGATCATCGAGATCGCGATGGTCAAGCTCCATGCCGCGGCGATCGTCATCGTTGTTGGGCTGGTCGGTGGTGGCGCGTATGCGGTGTGGCGCTCACGTGGGTCGTCGGCTGACTCCGATCGCGATCACGCCGGAACGGCTCGAAGCGAGGACGCACCGCGAGCGTGCCACGCCTTCTTGAGCGCGATGTCGGCAGCCTGCTTGCGCTGCACGCCCAAGACCGACGGCGCAGCTGAGTGCGCTCTCGACGGCAGCGACGAATCCGACCGGTGTGGTCGTGCCGCGAGCGTTCGTGATCCAGGTGCGATCGACGCGTGTTTGAAGGATCTCGGCACGCTCTCGTGCGACGACTTTCATGCGGATCGCTATCCGCAATCGTGCCGCAACGTGATCGTCTTCACCGGCACGGATCCGCCGAACGAGAAGCACAAGGTCCCGAGAGCCGAGGGCACGGCGTCACCAAAGCCGGATTCGCCGTACCGTCGCTGCGTCCGTGAGTCGATCGAGTCCGAGATCGCCAGCATTCGCGGTCGCGGCCTGACCCCGGACTACAAGGATGTCGAGAAGACCGCGATCTTCACCTGCGAAGCGACGATGCGCTGCGTCGGCGAGCGCGAGTGTAACGCCAAGGCGCTCGGCGACAGCAAGAAGGCGAATGAAGTCCTCGAACGCTGGCGATAGCTCGTTGAGTCGAGCGTGAACGGTGCAGAAATACAGCGGGCATGCCGTCGCTGCGGTAGATCGTCCGGCACCGGGCGAAGTTTTTTTCGTGATGCGCTGCCTGCACTCCCAGCATGCTGGCATGATCGCGATCTGTGAATCGAGCAGTTTGCTTTGAGCACTGCCTAGAGCAGTTGACAGGCCCAATGTGACGTTCGACTTGAGGTACTCGCGACGGAAACGGCCGCGCGAGCAGCTCCGTGAACGCGCTATCGAGCAACTGAAGAAGCAGCACGTCGCAATAGCCAGGGTAAGGATCGCCCTCGAAACTGCGCATGGCGACCGAGAGGTGCGCGAGATCCTCCAGGGACTTCAAGAACTGGTCGACCAATACGAGGCGAAAGGAGAGAAGGCGACGCGCAACCGCGGCATCGTCGAGCACTTTTCATACCTGTCGCGGATCCTGCCGCGGATCAAGCAGCGGATCCGACAGAAGGTCAGCGCGACGGCGATCGATGAGGAACACGAACTCTCTGCATGGCTGACGACAAATCGTTCGCCCCAAACCGCATCCGAGATAATAGAACTCGTCGGCAAGAAGCGTGACGGGGCGTTCAAGGGCTTGGCTCACGAGATCATCGGCAAGTTGAGCGGCGTCAAGATTTCCCCGGCCGAGGTGAAGCGCATCGTGAACAACAACGACAACGATAAGCGCCGCAGGTAGTTCCTCACATCCACTGATCCTCGTCGACAACGAGGATAGATCTCTGCCACGGCAATCCCATGGCGATACAGGATCCAACAAGGTGGCGCTTCTCGCGCCACGGCCCTGTCGATGCGCTCGACGCTTCGCTCCGTGCTTCGCACGGCTCGCGCATCGACCACGGCCGAAGTTCCTTCTCGCGAGCCGTCCCCCCACTGACAGCGCCGCAGAGTCGCCTTGAGGGTACCACGACGAGGTAGGTCCTTCTTGGCGCATCTTGAACCGGTTAGTGCACCAACAGTGAGCGCCGCAGTCGGAGCATGCGGGCGTTCAAGGTGCGCCAGCAGTGGAGCGCAACGCATGCGTTGATGGCTTCATGCCAAAACTTCCTCGGCCGATACAGAGCGTCGGCTTTTCGTTAGCGCGGAAGAGCTGTCCAACGTTCTCGATGTGCAGCAGCAGCGCGCGGTTTCGCGGCTGGGCTGGCTTTTCGTGTAGTGGCTGCGGTCTGTTTAGGATCGAGAGCGTTGACGATCTGCACGCGGCGATCGACACGGCAAGTGTAGAAGCGGTCAAGCAGCCGGTTCGCGATGTCGTCGAGGAATGGCTTCGTCGCAACCCCGGCAGAGGTCGACCGTGAACTCGAAAGCCGTGACGTCCGAAGCGGCCCTGAGGTAGCTCGTGCAGGATCGAGACGACGAGATCCTCACGCCCGAGGAAGCAGCTCACCTCCTCAAGCTTCCGCGCAAGACGGTCGTGGCCTTGTGCGCGCGCGGCGACATCCCTGGTGCGCGCAAGGTCGGCCGCCAATGGCGCGTCCCGCGATGGGCGCTCGCCGCAATGTTTCGTCGCAGTGACGATGGACAGCAAACCGAGGAGTACCGAGATGTCGATCCACTACAAGGGCAAGGACAACCGCGGACGTCCGGGGTGGGAGGTGGTGATCCAGTACCAGCACCAAGGACGGAGCATTCGGAAGGCGTTCGTGGTGCGCGGCTCGAAGGCGGAGGCGAGGACCTTCGAGGCCGCGAAGCGCTCGGAGTTGGAGCGCGGCGGCGAAGTACAACGTCTAAGCGTCGTGCCGCGATTCTCGGACTTCTGCGTCAACCACTACCGCCCAAGCGCTGAGCTGCATCTGAAGCACTCGACATGGCTTCGCCGGACGTCACACGTTGCAACCTTGATCGAGTTCTTCGGCGACTGGAAGTTGACAGACATCGACGAGAAGCTGGTCGACGCGTTCAAGGAGGAACGCCGCAACGCGGGGCTCAAACGCGTCTCCATCAACAACGAGCTTCGCGTGTTGCGACGGATCCTCGGCTTCGCGCGCGACGAACGCGGGATCCAGCTGAGGCCCTTGAAGATTCAGTTCATGGCTGTTGGGACGAAGCGCCCGAAGGTGTGGACCGAGGAAGAGGTCAAGAGCCTGTTCACCGCGTGCGATCGGTTGTCACCGGAGATCCTGCCGATCCTCGTCTTCCTCGCGAACACGGGTTGCAGGTGTGGCGAGGCGCTCGCGCTGTCGTGGGACCACGTGGACCTTGAGCGGGGCCACGTGATGATCTGGCCGAGCGAAGGCAAGGCCAACGAAGGCTCGAACGGTGACGACAAACCAGACGAGGGATGGGAACCGAAGAACAAGAAGCCACGCGAGGTTCCGATCTCCGCCGACCTGCTGCCGTGGCTCGATGGCGATCGGACGTCCGAGGTGTGGGTGTTCCCCTGCATGACGACCGGCAAGCGGTGGGCGTTCTGGCCGCAGAAGAAGTTTCAGCTCGTGCAGAAGGCTGCCGGCCTGAAAGGTGGCGTCCACACGCTTCGTCACACCTTCGCGAGTCACTTCCTCCGCGCGCAACCGGACATGTTCCTGCTCGCGCAGATCCTCGGGCACAGCCAGACGCGTGTCACCGAGCTGTACTCGCACCTGCTGCCGGACCACCTCGAACGCGGACGCAACGCGGTGTCGATCGCACCGGCGATCGGACCGGCAACGCTGAAGGCACGGCTCAAGTGGCGGACCGATCCGCAACGAGCCGAGCGTGCGCCACGGCAGCGGCGAGTGCGGCGAAACATTCGCTGAGACATTCGCCGGAGCGAGCGCGAACGCCGTAAGTATTGAGCGGGATACCGGATTCGAACCGGCGACCTTCAGCTTGGGAAGCTGACACTCTACCGCTGAGTTAATCCCGCAGAGCTGGGGCAAACATACCGGAAGCTAGGGGCGCGTCAAGCGGCCGACGGGAGTTGAAGCGAACTGAAGGCGAGAGGACGGGGCGTGAGGCGCTGGTGGGTGTGGTCGACGGTGGTGCGCGAGGAGGTGCGGAGAGGCGGTGCCTCGGATGGTGAGAGGCGTGGGGCGAGCGCGCAGCGGAGAGGGCGATGGGTGACGACCGTCGGGATACGCGCTGGCGAGGATGTGGGGTGTACGTGGCGTCGCGAGAGCGCGAACGGTGGTGCGGCGTGAAGGGCGGCGAGGGTTGGGCGGCCGATGTCGAGGGCGGCAGAGGTGCGCGGGCTAGCTGGTGGTGCGCGAGCGGGCCCGTTGGTTCCAGCGGAAGGCGGCGGCTTGGCCGAGGAGGCAGGCGGTGCCGGCGAGCGCGAAGGCGGTTTCCGGGCCGAGGCCGGAGGCGATGGAGCCGACGATGATGGCGCCGAGGGGAGTGCCGGAGAAGAAGGTGACGGCGAGGATGGAGAGGGTGCGGCCGAGCATGGCTTCGTCGGCGAGGGACTGGACGAGGGTGTTGGTGGCGGCCCACTGGACGACGAGGGCGCCGCCGACGAAGAGCATGATCGGGCAGGCGATGTAGAGGTGGGGGGCGAAGCGGAGGAGGATGAGGCCGGCGCCGAGGGAGAAGCCGCAGAGGGCGGTGACGCGCTCGAGACCGGCGGAGCTGGTGCGCGCGGCGAGGTAGAGGACGCCGATCAGGGCGCCGAGGCCGGCGCAGCCCATGAGGATGCCGAGGGCGTCGGGGTTGGTGTCGCGCAGCCACTGGGCGGTGTAGGCGGGGAGGAGCGACGCGTAGGCGCCGCCGAAGGTCGACGACACGGCGAGCGCGACGAGCAGGGGCGCGATCGTCGAGTGGCCGAAAGTGTAGCGAAAGCCGTCGGCGAGCTCGGACATGACGCTCGAGCCCTGCTTGCGGGCGCGGGGTGGTTGGCGGGTGACGCGCATGGCGAGCAGCGAGCCGACGACGGCGATGTAGCTGAGGCCGTCGATCGCGTAGCACCAGCCGATGCCGACGAGGTGGACGAGCGTGGCGGCGACGACCGGACCGAGCATGCGCCCGAGCGTGACGAGCGAGCTGTTGAGCGCGATCGCGTTCGGCAGATCGGCGCGGTCGTCGACCATCTGGCGCACGAAGGACTGGCGCGCCGGCATGTCGAACGCGTTGATCACGCCCTGGATGGCGCCGAGCACGATGAGGGTCGCGATCGTCATCGTGCCGGTGAGCGCGAAGGCCGCGAGCGCGAACGACTGCAGCGCGGCGAAGACCTGCGTGACGACGATCGTGCGGTGGCGATCCCAGCGATCGACGAGCACGCCGGCGAACGGCGCGATCAGCGCGGTCGGGATCTGCGCGCAGAAGGCGACGAGGCCGAGCACGAACGCCGACTTCGACAGCTGGTACGCCTGGTACGGAATCGCGAAGCGCGTGACCCAGGTGCCGATGAGCGAGATGCCCTGGCCCGCGAAGAACAGCCGGTAGTTGCGGTGGCGCAGCGCGCGCCACACGTGGGCGAAGCGCGCGCGCCGCACGGGTGCGGAATCGGCGACATCCCCGGAGTCCGCGGCCGCGGAAGCGCCCACCGACGCAGCCTGGCGCCGCGGCGGCGCGGTAGGGGCGGCGTGCACTGCGGTTGCGACTGCCGTTGCGAGCGCCGCACCGGCGAAGGCCGAGCAGTCGATCGACGGGCCACCCGCCGGTGCCGGTGCAGGCGCCGCACCGGCGAAGGCAGGGCAGCCGGTCGACGGGCCGCCCGCCGGTGCCCGTGCGGGCGCCGCACCGGCGACGGCCGGGCAGCCGGTCGACGGGTCGCCCGCGGTTGCCCGTGCGGGCGCCGCACCGGCGACGGCTGGGCGGTTGGTCGTCGGGCCGGCTGCCGTCTCGACGGGGTCCGTGAGGTGTGCGGCGGCGGAATCGTCGGCCGCGCCGGCGGCCACTCCGGTGGGATCGGTGAGGGCGGAAGCGGCGCGCGCTGGCGGTGTGGATGGCGTCGTCACGCCGCCTTCCTGCCGAGTGCGGCCTGTTGCGCGAGCACCTTGTCGAGCAGCACGTGGGGCACCTCGCCGGGATCGGCGCAGCCGTCGTGCACGATCGCGCTGCGATCGCCGGCGTCGGCGGCGTGGCGCGTGGTCGACGGAACGGCGCCGCTCGTGGAGACGCCAGCGCGGAGATCGGTGCCCCCGAAGGCGCCGATACGACGCTCGACCACGACCGGCTCGCCGGGGCGAGGCGCGACGGCGGGAAGGATGTACGCGCCCGGGACGCCTTCGGTGTTCGTCTTCGCGAGAGCGCCGAACGTGCGGTGATCGGGATCGAGCTCCGGGTCGCCGGGGCGAGAGCCGACGACGACGTGGATCACCGGGACCTGCGCGACGACGAGCGGCGGCGCAGCGTTGCCGAGGTGACCGAGGATTTTTGACGAGAAGTCCATCGCGAGGGACGCGATGCGGCCGGCGGCGATGAACGGCGTGGTGGACACGTCTATGATTATGGTAGACATGTCCATCTTGGCAAGACGAGAGCGAGACCCGAACGCGTTCATCGACAAGTTCGGCGCGGTGCGCCGGCGCGTGTCGGCGCTCGCCGCGGCGGCGTATGCGGAGCTCGATCTCGGGACGACGCAGGCGAAGTTCCTGCGCCACGTCGGCGATCTGCCGGCGGGTGCGGCGATCAGCCAGGCCGAGCTTGCGCGTGCGACGCAGAGCGACCCCGCGCTGACGGGGCGGACGATCGAGACGCTCGTCGAGCGCGGGCTCGTCGCGCGCGAGCCGTCACCGACCGACCGGCGCGCGTATGTCGTGTCGCTCACGCCGGCGGGGCGCAGGACGTGCGAGCGCGTGCGGGCGATGCGTACGAAGTTCGCGACGCGCGTCGTCGCTGCGCTCGACGAGCGTGACCTCGACGACTTCGATCGGATCGCGGCGAAGCTGCTCTCGGCACTGGACGAGCCCGCGAGCTGACTCGCTCCCTCATGGGACACGGTAGGCTCACCGGCTCCGCCGCGCGCGGAGCCCCATCGCGCAGAGCCATGGGACGACGAGTTGCCGGCGGGATCGGCGGAGCTCGGCTCCGCGCACGCGAAGATCCCGTGGTGCGCGTGCGGGCCGCCCGTCGTCACGGAGATCGCGTCGGGTGGGGCACAACACTGCGGAAGGCACACGCAGGTAGAGACGGCGGCAGGCGTTCGGGGCGGGCGGTGTGAGGCCGCGACGCTGTGGCAGGCACACGCAGCTAGATCCGGTGGACGACGGCGGCGAGCGGTGAACGGCGCGCGCGCGGTGTGGGACCCGACGCGGTGCGCAGGTGTGCCGGCCGCGCTCGGCGGGCGCGGCGGACGCGGGCGAATGCGTGCGGGCTCGCTAGCGCGCGGGTTGCAACGTCCCGCGACATGAAGGTCGACGGCATGTCGTTCCGCGCGCTGGCCGACGGCATCCTCGGCGCTGCGACGCTGACGCCCGAGGAGGCGCGCGCCGTGACGCAGCTGGCGTATCTCGCATCGGGAGTGGACCTGAAGGAGGACCTCGAGGAGAGCGAGGTGCGAGATCAGCTCGGGCGGCACGTGTGCGCGCTCGGCGGGATCGACTTTGCGAGCGTGTCGTGGCCCGAGCCGCTTCCCGACCCGAACGCGCGCGAGGAGCGGGCGTGGTGGCTCGAGCAGTTCAGCCGCGAGCTGCGGTGGCAGCCGGTGCGCGAGCTCGCGTATGTGGTCGCATACCTGGTCGCGGTCGGCGACGCGGACCTGCGCCGCCCGGAGTCGGCGCTGCTCGGCGAGCTGCAGCGCTGGTTGACGATCGACGACGAACGCGCGAGCGAGCTCGTCGAGTACGCGAGCGAACGCGTGACGCCGCTCGCCGCCGGCGAAGGCGACTGGCCGATCGGCCCGAACGAGCCGACGCCGCGGCGCGACGGCACCTAGCGCACCGATCCACGAGACGCCGCGCGGGTGCCGCACGTACTGCCACCACGCGACGAACGCGACACCAGCTCGCACCCGACGAGCACGTCGCGATCGCCGGTCACGCCGGGCACGTCCGGCACGACGCGCTCGCGCCGACGGGCCGTAGACGTCGTAGAGGACGCGCAGCTCGGGCCGCGTCAAGCTCCGCGCGCGCGGCGGCCTGGGCGCTCGTTTCGCGGACGGATCGACCTTGTCCACGCCTCGCTCGCAGCGCTTCTCGACGGAGCATCGACACGCCGGCGCGTTCGCGGTTCGCCGTTCGGCCCGAGGGGCAGACACCACGCTCGTAGCGGTTCACGACGGGGCATCGCGGCGACTTCGCGCTCGGCCCGCGTTCGCAGCTCGCCCCTGGGAGCGGCGTGCGGGGATGCGCATTGCTCGGTCGGGCGACGAGCTTGCCCGCGCCCCGCAGCAGGGCGCTGTTCGGGTTCTCGGGCAACCGATCGAGGATCAGTCGAAGCCGTCGAGGCCGTCGAGGCCGCCGGGGAAGTTGTCCCACCAGCCGCCGTCGCTGCCGGCGTCGGCGGAGCGGCCGGTGTCGTCGGACCACCAGGCGGTGTCGTCGGAGGTCCAGGTGGCCTGATCGATGCCGGCGTCGTCGCTGGAGCCGAGGGTGTGGTTGGTGGTGTCGACGACGGTCATGTGGTGCGGAAGCCCGACCGAGAACAGGGTGGACCAGAGGAAGAGCGGTGCGAAGGCGGCGAGCGGGGACGGGTAGTAGGCGTCGTAGGGATCGTAGTCGCGCGCGTGGGGCGAGGCGCGGGGGGCGGGCTCGCGGGGCTCGGGGCCGGGCCGGACGACGCGCGGCTCGGCGATGGCGATCTCGACGCGCGCGGTGGGCATGGCACCGGCGAGGGCGTCGCGGAGGCGCTCGACGAAGTTGCGGAACTGGAGCTCGTACATCTCGAGGACCTGGCGGTTGGTGGCGATGGGCTCGGCACGGCTGCGGAAGGCGTCGGCGTCCTCGCCGGCGCGCGGGGTGAGGGCGTCGATGCGGCCGGAGACGACGACGCGCACCGCGGGCTCGTGCTGGACGTGCTCGCTGCGCGCCTGGACCTCGGCGACGAGGTGGAGGTCGCCCTCGTGGTGCTCGAACGCGAGCCGGAGCTCGTCGAAGCCGGCGCCGAAGACGGAGGCGTTGTCGTGGAACGCGAGAAACAGGTCGCCGAGGTCGTCGGGCTCGGCCCGGGTGTCGTGGAACAGGACGGTGTCGTCGATGACGAGCGAGACGGCGTTGGACGCGCCGATGCGCTGCATGGCGCCGCGCACGGAGTCGACGATGGCCGCCGACTCGATCGACGCGCGCATGCGACCGCTGCGCAGGTCCGGCCGGCCGCCGAAGGCGAGCCGCACCTTGTCGAGGAAGCGCGGGTTGCGCATGAGCTCCTCGCCGCGCACGTGGATCGCGATGACGCCGTACAGCTTCATGCTCGAGCGTAGCGCCGCCGCGCACGGTGCCCTGCGAAACGTGCTCGGTGCGGCCCGAGCGTAGCGCCGCCGCGCACGGTGCCCTGCGAGACGTACCGCAATGCACGAGCGCGCGGGCCCCGCGAGACGTGCTCGGTGCGCGAGCGTAGCGCCGCTGCAGGTACCCTGCGAAACGTACTCAATGCACGAGCGTAGCGCCGCCGTGCACGGTGCCCTGCGAGACGTGCTCCATGCGCGAGCGTAGAACTGGCGGCACGGCTCGTTCGCTCGCAATAGCGCCGCCCCGCACGGCGCCCTGCGAGACGTGCTCCATGCGCGAGCGTAGAACTGGCGGTACGGCTCGTTCGCTCTCAAGCCGCCGCCGCGCACGGTGCCCTGCGAGACGTACTCGATGAACGAGCGCGCGCCTTGCCCTGCGAGAGGTGCTCGATGCGCGAGCGTGCACGGTGCCCTACAAAACGTGCTCAGTGTGCGGCGACGTTGGCCTGCGGGTTCGCCACGCCGATCACGCCACACGCGATGCGCTCGCCCGCATCGCCCGACGGCGGGTGGGCCGGGTCGTCACCGTGCGCGTGGACGACGACCGCACGCCCGATGATCGAGAAGGGGCCCTGGAGCGCGGCGTCGCGGAGGCGCACACCGCGGGCGACGGCGTGGCCCTCGTCGCCGGCGACGAGCTCGCCGAGCTCGCCGGTGATGAACGGGACGTTCGGATCGAGCGACGCGCCGAAGAAGTGGAAGTGCGGGCCGGCGGAGTTGGCGTCGGGCGACGAGCAATCGCCGTACAGGTGCACGTGGAAGCCATGGCGGCCGGGGGACAGCCGGCGCACGTCGGCGCTGACCTCGAGGCCGTGGCCCGGGCGGTCGACGAAGCGCACGACGCCCTCGACGTCGGAGCCCGCCGACGGCTGGAGGACCGCGATGGCCTCGCGCACCGGCTGCTTCGCCTGCGAGCCGGGGTCGATGACCTCCGTGATCGGCTGGTTGTCGAGGACCTTCGGCGCGACGTCGAGGTCGCGCAGCGGCTCGTTCGTCGCGGGCTGCGTCCTGGACGTGGTCGTCGTGATCGTGGTGTCGCGGCCGTCGTGCGAGCACGCTGCGACGAGCAGCGCACCGGCGCCCAGAGCGAAGATCTTCATGTGCGCACGAGGTGCAGCCCGTGTGCCGTGGCACGAGGCGTGCTCGACGTGAACGTGATGCGCCCGCTGTGGATCGTCCTCGCGTTGACGTCGCCCGCCTTCGCACAGCAGCCGCTCGCCGTCGTGCATTTCGGCACGGACTCGGCCCGCCTGGGGCCCGAGGAGCGCGGCGGCCTCGAGAGCGCCGTCACGTGGCTGAACGAGGATCCGGATCGGGTGCTCGTCATCGAGGGGCACGCGGACCGCCGCGGTCCGGCGGCTGCGAACCTGACGCTGAGCCAGCGCCGCAGCGAGGCCGTGCAGCGCGAGCTCGTCGCCCTCGGCGCGGATCCGATGCGGCTCGTCGGCGCCGCGTACGGCGAGGCCGAGGCGGTCGCGGACCTGCGCGCGAGCCGCGCCGCCGTCGTGACCGGCGAGCGGCTGTTCTTCGGCGAGCAACCGCCGCCCGCGCGCGACGTCGTCCGCTGATACGCTCGCGGCGTGATCGACCCGCTGCCGGATGCCGTCCTCGCGCGCCGCACGTCGCTGCCCGTCAAGCCCGCCGCCGTGACGCTGCGCGGCTCCGTCGTCGAGCTCCGCCCGATCGATCTCGACGCCGACTGCGCGCCGCTGCACGAGGTGTCGAACGGCCAGCCGTGCGCGCTCGGCGACCGCCGCGTCGACGCGTACGACGCCGACGAGCTGATCTGGAGGTGGATGCGCGGCCGCGCGCACCGCGACGCCGGCGAGCTGCGCGCGTACCTCGAGGCCGACGCCCGCGCCGCCGACCTCCTCATGATGACCGTGTGCGAGCTCGCGAGCGGCGCGCCGATCGGCGTCGCCTGCTTCATGGCGAACCGCCCCTCCGACCTCAAGATCGAGCTCGGCAACATCTGGTACGGCCCGATCGCGCAGGGCACCGGCGCCGCCCGCGAGGCCACGCACCTCATGTGCGCGCACGCGTTCGGCCTCGGCTACCGCCGCGTCGAGTGGAAGTGCGACGCGCGCAACGAGCGCTCGCGGCGCGCCGCGCTGTCGTACGGCTTCACGTTCGAGGGCATCCAGGACTGCCACATGATCGTGAAGGGGCGGAGCCGCGACACGGCGTGGTTCCGCATGCTCAACCACGAGTGGCCGCGCTGAGCTAACGTTTAGCGGCGTGACCTGCGCCGCGCCGTGGCGAGCGCCGCGAGCGCGACGAGCAGGCCCGCTCCGCCACCGGCACTGCAGCCGCCGGCCTCGGCCTCGGCCTCCGCGGGATCCTCCGGAGTCGGATCGACGGGATCGTTGGGATCGCCGGGATCCGACGGATCCGACGGCGACGGACCGGCGCACGGCCCGTCGCAGTGCTCGTACGCGCCGATGTCGACGGCCGCACCCTGCGGGCGCGCGACGCCGTCGATGTCGACCTCGGGCACCGCGACGTCGCTCATGCCGGCGTCGATCGCCGGCGAGCCCGCGCGCAGCGACAGGTCCCCGGCCGCCGCGTTCGCGAACAGCTCGGCATCCGCGGCGACGAACGACCCCGCATCGTTGCCGGTCATGCCGCGCCAGCCCGCGAGGTCGACGACCGAGCCGCCGACGGAGAACCTCCCGACGACGGCGTTGTGATCCGACTGCGTGCCGCTGATGCAGCCCGCGCAGATGTCGATCGCGCCCCGGCTCGCCGACGGGTGCAGGAGAATGTTGTTGAGCAGGACATTGCGCGTCGAGCCGTCCTGGATGTTCACCGCCCAGCGCGCGTCGCTCGCCATGCGGATCGTGTTGTTGACGACGCGGTTGCCGGTCGACGGCGCGCCGCCGTCCTCGCGGTACAGCGACACGCCCGACGCGTGGTTGCCGTCGAGCACGTTGTTGCGGATCGTCGCGTCGACGAGGCCGTCGCCGTTGATCCCGGAGCCGCCGAGACGCCCGTTGTCGCGGATCACGTTGTCCTCGATGATCGCGCCGGAGATCGTGCCGTCGCCGCCGAACGTGATGTCGCCGTTCAGGTGGATGCCGCACTGCGCGTTGCCCCAGATGTGGTTGCGCCGCGCGATGGGGCGATCGCCGCTGTTCGAGAAGTAGATGCCGTGCTGCGTGCCGGAGCGCGAGGCCTCGCTGTCCTCGACGGTGAGGTCGTCGCAGAACGACGAGAAGATGCCCCACTTACCGTTCGCATCGACGACGTTGTGCGCGAGCGTGATGTGATCGCACTCGAGCGCCGAGATCCCCGAGCGCGTGGCGCCGGTGACGCGCAGGCCCTCGATGCGGATGTACGACGCGCCCTCGATGTGGACCGCATCGCGATCCGCGGTCGCCGCACCGTTGATGCGGACGTCGCCCTCGCCGAGGAACGCGATCGGCGCGGCCTTCGTCGCGCGCGTCGTGACGGTGAAGCCGGTGTACGTGCCCGCGTGGATCGTGACGACGTCGCCGGGCGCGGCGCGATTCGCGGCGCGCTGGATCGTGCGCCACGGCGCCGCGGATGTGCCGGCGGCGGCGTCGTTTCCCGTCGGAGATACGTGAAACGTCTCGCCGAAGGCGAGCGTGTGGAACATCGTGGTCGCCACCCCGGCGACGATGATCTGCTTCAGCATGGGGGAGGCACGCTAGCCAACGATCGCGTTCATCGTCGCTGTCGTTCTTCACGCACAGGACCTCATCAGAGCCCGTCGCACGAACGCTTCGCACGCGCTCGAAGATGTACGAAGCCTGACGGATACTGGTCGCGTGATCGATCGCTTCTTCACGCCCGACTACGTCGAACGCGCCGTGCTGCGCGACGGGACGCCGGTGCGGCTCCGCCTCCTCGCACCCGAGGACAAGGAGCTGCTGAGGTCCGGCTTCGAGCGCCTCTCGGCGGAGTCACGCTACGCGCGCTTCCTCGGGCCCAAGACGATGCTCAGCGACGACGAGCTGCGCTACCTCACCGAGATCGATCAGGAAGATCACTTCGCGCTCGGCGCCGTGCGCGAGGAGGGCGACGGCCACGGCGAGCCGGTCGGCCTCGGCATCGCGCGCTTCATCCGCCTCGGCGACGGCGCGAGCGCGGAGGCGGCGATCGCCGTCGCCGACGAGATCCAGGGCCTGGGCCTCGGGCGCCTGCTGTTCGTGCGCCTGTGCGCCGCCGCCGCCGAGCGCGGCATCGAGCGCTTCCACTGCGAGGTGCTCGGCTCGAACACCGAGATGGCCTCGCTGATCGCGAAGGTCGCGCCGGCCCGCACGATCGAGGTCGAGGGCGGCGTGATGCGCATCGAGCTGCCGCTGCCGAACGTCGCGCCGCGCGAGCCCACCGTGGGCCCGCCGCCCGCCGGCCCGATGTACCGCCTGTTCCGCGCCGCGGCGGCGAACGCCGTCGACTGGACCGAGGCCGTCCGCAAGCTGTGGCGGCGCGAGTAGGATCTGCGACGTGCCCCCCGGAAAGAAGCCGCCGGCGATCGACAAGGCCGCCCTCAAGGCCGAGCTGGTCGCGCACCTGGCGCGCGCGCTCGACCAGGCCCGCGCCGCGCACGCCTCCGCCGTCGAGGGCGCGACGCACGAGGAGGCGCGGCCCGAGAACGACAAGGACACGCGCGGCCTCGAGCAGTCGTACCTCGCGCGCGGTCAGGCGCAGCGGGTCGCCGAGCTCGAGGCCGCCGTCGCCGACGCGACCGCGCTCGCGCTGCGCACGTTCACGCCGCGCGATCCGGTCGGCATGGGCGCGGCAGTCACCGTCGACGAGGACGGCGACGAGCGCGTGTACTTCGTGGCCCCGCACGGCGGCGGCACCGTGCTCGCCGGCGGCGTCCAGGTCGTGACGCCGTCGTCACCGCTCGGCCGCGCCCTCTCCGGCAAGCGCGTCGACGACGAGGCCGAGGTCGACCTCCGCGGCAAGAAGCGCTCGCTCGCGATCGTCGCGCTCGCGTAGGCTCGCGCGTCGCCTGAGCGCGCTCAGTGGATCGAGGCCTCGAGGCGCGCGAGCTGGACGTCGCGGTCGTCGACGACGTCGCCGCGCTCGTCGACGAGGTAGAGCTCGTGCTCGCGCACGCCGCGCTCGACGTCGAGGGTCACGGCGCGCGCCCACGGATCGTTCCACTCGGGAGCGCCGAGGACGACCTCGAGGCTCATCGCGAGCTCCCACGCCTGCTTCATCAGCGTGTAGAGCGTCGGCTCGTCGGGGTGGTGCCAGGGGGCCTGGACGGTCGCGTCGACGGCGCCGGCGCGCACGCGCACGAAGCCGTGGAGGCGGCCGTACTCGTGGTAGGCGTGCAGCGAGCGCGCGTCGGATTCGAGGCAGCGCTGCACCTTCGCGAGCTCGTTCGCCGCGAGGTAGTTGCGCAGGCGCTCGTTGTCGTGGAGCGGGCGGCTGATGCGGCACGTGCCGCGGATCAGCATGTCGGGCGCGAGGTCGATGACGCGCGAGCGCGACAGGCGCATCGTCTTCTGCGGCGCGCCGAGCTCGGCGAGCCGCCGATCGAGCGGGACGTCGATGCCGAGGGCGCGCAGCGTCGCGCGGATGTCGACGCCCGACAGCACGTCGAACGGGCGGAGCGCCGCCTCGAGCTCGGCGCGCTCCGCGTCGACCATCGTCGCGATCTCGCGCTGATCGACGTCGACGAACGTCACCACGCGCGGCGAGCGCTGCGGGAAGGCCAGGACGATCACGCGCCGCAGCGCCGCGAGCTCGGCGGCGTGGGCGGCGCGGCGGCGCTCGTAGTTGCGCATCGCCTGGGCGAGCTCGTCGGTGGAGGCGCGCTGCTTCGGCGCGTTCGGCGAGCTCACCGGGCGCGCGACGCGCGGCGGCCGCAGCCCGAGGCGAAACGCCCACAGGTCGAGCTCGTCGTCGTAGGGATCGAGCGCGTAGCGATCGCCGTCGCGGTAGACGGGCGGTCGCGCGGGCCGACACCGCTTGAGCGCAGCGAGCGCGTCCGCCGCCGATGCGATGCCCGCATCCGCGAAACGGCCGGCCACTTCGTCGAGCGACATCGGACCACCGCGCTCGAGGAGCGCCACGATGAGGAGAGCGTAGGTGTTCGCTTCCTCGTGCTTGTGGAGCGCCGGCAGGGAGGGCACCGAGATGCCCAGGCGTTCACAGTACGCGTTGGCCGGAGGCACGGACCCTTGTAACGCGCGATCGCGGTCAGTTCCAAGTGGCAATCCACCGAGGGTGTCGACTTGCCACCTTCTGCGAGGCTCCCGTAGGAGTTTTCACGGCGACGGCATCACGCGGACGAACAGCGGATTCGTGAAGCTCGGCATCGACCTCCCGAGGACGGGCTCGCCGGTGCCCGCATGATCGACGCGGACGACGTAGAACGTCGACGAGGTAGGACGCGGGAGCGTGATGTCGGCGTCGAAGCGCACCGGCGCGAGGTCGTCCGGATCCAGATCGATCGCGCGCACCTCCTGAGTGCCCTGATAGATCCGGATCCGCGCGACGCCCTGCCACGGCGCCGCCTGCACGCGGACGCGCAGCGCGACCTGCGGGAGGGCCGTGACGTCGACGGTGTCGCCCGGGAGCGAGACTCCCGACGGCGTCACGATGCCCGCGGTGACGAACGACGCCGTCGCCACGACGACGTGGCGCGCGCGGATCCCGTCGAGGATCGCCGCCGGATCGACGATCGCCGGGTCGTCGTTGCCCGCGCCCACGAACACGTACGTGCGCGCCTCGCCGGCGAACGCGCTCGGCCCGTGCGAGTCGCTCGAGCCGGTCGCGGCGGCCGGGTGGCCCGCGGCGACGAGCCGCGTCCAGTCGCGGAACACCTCCTCGAACGAGCCCGCCTCCGAGCCGTTGCCGACCTCGATCGCGTCGAACGACAGGTCCGACAGATCGGTGCCGGGCGGCAGGCCGAGCGACGTCGGATCGCGCCGCGCGACGCCGGTCGTGGTGTCGAGGTCGATCGCCGCGAACAGCCCCGACATGACGCCGTTGCGCGGGTGGTTGACCTGCACGAGCGCGCCCGGCGTCGCGTGCATCGCCGCGAACACCTGGCCCGGCGACCTGCCGAACCAGCGCGGCCCGCCGCCCGCGTTGCGCGCGCCGTCGACGACGAGCGGGAACGCGTTGATGTGCCCCCAGAACAGCGACGACGTCTCCGTGCCGACGAACGTCGTCAGGTGCGCGCCGAGCCCGAGCTCCGCGATGATCGGATGGTAGTCGACGACGACATCGTGATCGCTCGACACCGGCACCTCGACACCCTCCGCGGCGACGGCGCGCAGCCGATCGTCGACGGGGAACGTCGAGTCCGTCGACAGCTCGCTGTGCAGGTGCGTGTCGAGCGAGATCCAGCCCGCCGTGTCGACGACGCGCGGCAACGTGGCCGCCACCGTCGCCGTCTGCCCGTCCGCGACGACGACCGCCGCCGCGACGAACGCATCGTACTCGACGCCGCGCGAGACGCTGACGCGCCAGGTGCCCGGCGGCACCGCGAGCTGCGCCGCCCCCGACGCACCGACCCACTCGATCCGCGCGCCGCCGCCGCCCGCCGGCTCGATCAGCACGCGCGCCGGCACCGGCGCATTCGCATCGTCGCGCACCGCGATCGCCAGCGTTCCCGACGGGCCCGCCCGCACGCTCGCCGCGACCTCCGCACCCTCGGCCACGAGCACCGTCGCATCGGGGCCCGCCGCGCGCCCGACCGCCGTCGCGCGCAGCGAGTAGCTCCCCGGCGGCACGGCCGCGCGGAACGCGCCGCTCGCATCCGCGCGCGCCACGGTGACCGGGCCGGTGCCGTCGACGAACGTCACGTCCACGCCCGGTGACGTCGTCCCGGCGACGACGCCGAGCGCACGGCCGCGCAGCGTCCACGCGCGCTCGGTGACGCTCGCGATCGATCCATCCCCTACGATCAGCCAGCGCCGGATGCCCTTGTCGTCGAGGGACGGCCCGAGCGCGAGCCGGATGTTCGCGATGTCGATGAGCTGCGGATCCGGCGTCCCCGCCGGGTACGCGAGCGCGTACGACGTCGTCGTGCCCGCGGTCGCGACGAGCTCCGCCGGCCCCGCGCCGACCGCGAAGCCGCGCCCCGGCACGAACGACGGCGCGCGCCCGCCGAAGAACAGCGCGTCGTAGAGCTCGTGATCGGCGCCGTCGCCGGCCTTCGCGTACACGCGCGTCTCGAGCTCGAGCTCCTGCGCATCGGCGCGCAGCCGGATGCGATGCTCGAGCGTGACCGGCGGCGGCTCGCGGCCGAGCGCCGCGCGCACGAGGTCGAGGCCGACCGCCGGGCCGCGCACGACGACCTCCGCCGGCCCGTCGTCGCCGGCCTCGACGATGACGAGCTCCTCGGAGCCGCCGCCCGCGAGGTCGACGAGCGGGAACACCTCCTTCACGAGGTCCTCGCCGCCGACCCGCGCGAGATCGACGATGCCGCCGCCCGCCGAGCCGTGCAGGTAGTAGCCCTCGCCCGCCCCGCGCACGATCGCGCGCAGGTGCGCATTCTCGAGCACGACGTCGCCGACGCGCCCCGCCGCGAGCCGCCCGGGGATGAGCTCCTCGGCGCACGCGACGACCTTCGCGCGCGTCCCGGCGACGGGGCCCGGCGCGCACCCGACGACGACCGCGGGATCCGGCACGAGCGGCTGCGGCCCGGTCGGGCCGTCGTCGCCGCATCCCCAGAGCCCCGCGACCACCACGACGACCGCCGCGGCGCGCATGACTACGGCGCCGCGCCCGTGAGGCTGGGGAGCTCCTCGAGGTTCGGCACGAGGATGATCTCGATGCGCCGGTTCTGCTCGCGCCCCGGCTCGGCGTCGTTCGGCGCGACGGGGTCGAACTCGCCGTACCCGGCGGCCGCGAGGCTCTTCGCCGGGAACTTCTCCTTGATCATGTGCTGCACGACGCTGTTCGCGCGCGCCGTCGACAGGTACCAGTTGTTCTTGAACTCCGCGGTGCGGATCGGCTGGTTGTCGGTGTGGCCGGCGACGACGAACCGCCGCTCCTTGAACTGCATCAGCACGCCGACGATGTCGGTCAGCGCCTTCTCGCCGTCCTTGGACAGCGACGCCGAGCCGCTCGGGAACAGGATCCCCGACGGCAGCTTCAGCGTCATCTGACCGTTGCGGAACACGACCTGCAACTTGCCGGTGTCGACGAGCGCGCGGAACTTGTCCTGCAGCGCCTTGTATGCGGCGATGCGCTTCTCGGCCGCGTCCTTCTGTCGCCGCAGCTCGGCGAGCTCGGCCGCCGTCGCCGCCGCCTGCCCCTTCAGGCCGCCGATCTCCTTCTCCTTGCCCTTCGCGTCGGCGTCGAGCGAGGTGACCTGCCCCTCGAGCTCCTTGATCTTCTCGCTGAGCGTCTGCTCGGTGGCGGCGAGCTTCTGCTGCGTCTCCGACAGCTTGCCCTGCGTGTCGGTGAGCTCGGTCTGGAGGCGCCGGTTCTCGTCGAGCGCCTTCTGGTGGACGGACTTCTTGACGCCGCACGCGGCGACCAGCACCGCGAGCAGCACTCCCTGCAGCTTGCTCATGGGGGCGACGTTACACCATGCGGGCGAACGTCACGACCAGGACATCGCGATACGCGGGCGCCGCCGGATCGATCGGCTCGACGGGCGTGACGCCATGGAACACGCGGGCGTCGTCGAGGACGACGCTGTCGAACGGCGCCGCGAGCGTGAAGCTGCCGAGCTGCGCGCCGTCGGGGCGGTGGATCGTCGTCGTGCCGCTCGCGATGTTCGTGCGCCGCACGAGCAGGACGAGCACGTGGTCGACGCCGTCGCGGTGCACGCCCTCCGGCGTCGGCAGCCCCGCCTCGCCGGCGCGCGCCTCGATGCGAAACTGGTGCACCTCGACGAGCCACGTCCGCACCTGCGACACGGCCTCGAACAGGTCGCGGCTCCACGCGAGGATCCCCGCCATCGCGCCCGAGGCGCCGATCTCGTCGGTGATCGGTGAGAACCAGCGATCGGTGCCGCCGTGCAGCGGGTTGTACGCGAGCGCCTGGAAGTGCGGGCCGTGCGGCGCGCGCACGAGCTCCCCGCGCGCGGCGGCGGTGAAGCGCGCGTGCCGGCGCCGGCGGTAGCGCCCGCCGTCGGCCATGTGCGTGTCGACGTGGAGGTCGTCCCAGCTCGCGGCGAACGCCTCCCACGCGGCCCAGGGGAAGTGCTCGCCCAGCTCGGTGCGCATGCGCGCGGCGGGGAGGAACGCGAAGCCGGGCTCGCGGAGCGCGGCGATCAGGTCGGAGGCGGCGATGCGCGCACTATGCCCTAGAGCTGGAAATAGGCGAAGGCCGCGCCGGCACCTGCCATCACCACGATGACGAGCACCCACATGAACCAGCTGTAGCCCTCCGACGGTGCCGGCGGCAGCCGCGGCTCGGGCGCCGGCTCTGTGACGGCCGGCGGGAGGGACTTCTGTGTCGGCGCCACGGGCTCCTGCGCCGCGACCGTCGCCGTGGGGCGCGGCGGGATGATCGTCGCCCCGAGCGGCAGCGTCTTCATCATCTTCGGGTCGCGCTTCGCGGCGCCGCCCACGACGGAGTCGGCGAGCAGCTTCGCCGGCCCCGAGTCGGGCGGCGCCGCGAGCGGCATCGAGCGGCCGGCCTTCGGCGTGGGCGTGAGATCGCCGCCGATCTCGCTCAGCTCGGCGCGCTGCGAGTCCGTCAGCTCGCGCACGCCCGTCGTGCCCTCCTCGAGCATCGCGAGCGCGTCGACCAGGCCCGTGACCTCGCGCCGGGGCAGCTGCGTGAACGCCCACTCCACCCACGCGAGCACCTCCGCCGGGCCCGTCGTGAGCTTCAGGTGATCCATCGCGTTCGCGATCGCCGCGCGCATCGCCCGCCCGCTCTGCCAGCGCGCCGCCGGATCGCGCTGCAGCGCCGTCAGCACGATGTCGTCGATGTCGCGCGTGACCTCGGGCGACCACCGCGACGGCGGCTGGATCGGCAGCTCGGTGATGTTGTGGATCGTCGCGAGATCCGTCCCCGCGTGGAACAGGCGCCGCCCCGCGAGCAGCTCGTGCGCGATCACGCCGAGCCCGAACAGGTCCGCGCGGTGGTCGAACGGCCCGCCGCCCATCGTCTCGGGAGCGAGGTACGCGAACTTGCCCTTGATCGTCCCGGCCGCGGTGTGAACGTCCGAGTTCCGGACCTTCACGATCCCGAAGTCGATGAGCTTCACGATCCCCTTGTTCGAGACGATGAGGTTCACCGGCGAGACGTCGCGGTGCACGAGCCCGAGCGGCGCGCCCGACGCATCCGTGAGGTTGTGCGCGTGGTCGAGGCCGTCGCACACCTGCGCGATCATCGCGAGCACGATGCCCATCGGGATCGCACCGACGCGCGCCGCCGCGATCTGCCGGACGATCTGCGCGAGCGTCGGCCCCGACACGAGCTCCATCGCGATGTAGTGCGTGCCGTCGATGATGCCGGCGTCGTACGTCTCGGCGATGTTCGGATGGTGCAGCTCCATCGCGAGCCGCGCCTCGCCGACGAACGACCGCACGATCTCCGGATCCTCCGACAGGCTCGGCAACAGGCGCTTCAGCGCGACGACGCGCCGGCGCGCGCGGTCCTCGGCGCGGTGCACCGTCGCCATCCCGCCGGCGCCGAGCAGCTCTCCGACGACGTAGGCGCCGAACACGGGCCCATCCGCCCGCGGGGAGACGCGTTCGTCCCGGCGCACCACCCGCCGACTCTACCCGACTCGCCCCGGCGTTCGCGGACTCGTTCTCGACTCGTTCTCGGCGAACGCGCGTGCGGGAGATTCGCAGCGGGAGCCGATCGAGGCGTGGCTACCGCCGCGCCATCTGCACGCCGCCGGCCGTCCGGATCCGCACGTCGCCGAGCGTCACGTTGACGGGGTCGTCCGCCGACAGCTCGAGCTTGTCGAGGCGCGCGTCGATCGTGACCTCGCACGTCTCCTTGCCCCCGCACGCGGCGGCGAGCCGGTCGAACTCACCCGCGGCGAAGTGGAGGCGCGGCATCCAGCCCTGCGCCGCGCCCTGCGCGACGGGGAAGGCCGACACGTTGCACGCCTCGGCGGTGCGGCACAGCGGCTCGCGCCGCGTCACCGTCCACGTCAGCGGCTGCTTGCGCCACCGCTTCTTCACGTCGCCCCACGTCCCGCGCCGCTCGGCCTCGTCGATGTCGCGCGCGACGTCCGCCTGCGTCGCGCTCGCCAGCGGAGCCACCACGGGCTCGGAGGATGCGGGCGGAGCGGAGCGGCGGTCCTCGGCGCTACAGGCGACCGCGGCGAGAGGGAGCAGGCGTGCGAGCGTGCGCGGCATCGGGTGTCTCCGGTACGTGCGGGGTGGCGGCGCGGATCAGGGGTTGCCCGACGCCGGCGAGGCGAGGTACGGGAACGAGTCGGTGAACGGCTTGTCGTTCGCGTTCACGCCGTCGCCGATCGGCGAGCCGTTGTTGCACGCGACCGTGAGCAGCGTGTCCGTCACGTCGTCGGTCAGCTTGCGCCCGTTCGGGAAGCCCGAGTTCTGGAACGTCTGACCCGCGTTGATGTTGATGCGCAGGAGGTCCGCCGGTGTCGTGCCGTTCGGCGACAGCAGCCCGACGATGTCCGTGCGGCCGCCGTTCGGCGTCGGCGCGCAGCCCGCGCCGAGCACCGCGTTCAGCAGCTTCGGCACCTCGGGATCGAGGATGTACTGGCCGAAGTTCGTGACGTCGTTGACCGGGTTCGAGCGGTTGAAGCGGTCCTTGTCGCGCAGCGGGATGATCACCTCGTTGACGAGCGGCCACCCCAGGCGCGAGACCTGGACGCCCTGGCCGAAGTGCTCCTCGCCGAACGCGCGCGAGCGGTAGGTGAGCTCGGCGCGGTCCGCGCTCGCGTACAGGCCGAGGACCGACTTCTTGCCCGTCGCGCCGGCCGCCGGGCGCTCGCCGCCGCGCACGACGTCGGTGATCGGCACCTCGAGGACGAGCGACATCACGTTGACGCCGTCCGTGGTCGGCGCGCCGCCGACGCCGAGCAGGTCGAACACGTGCAGGTCGACGAAGAACGGCTCGTCGCGCGGGCCGGCGAACGCCGTCGTGCCGCTCGGCGACGTCTTCACGGCCTGGAGCGCCACGCTCTCGTAGCTGTTGTTCGGGAACGAGCGCTTGCCGACGTTCCACGGCGCCGTCTGCCCCTCGAGGACCTTCGTGCGCGTGCCCTTGTTGAGGTCGAAGCGGAACAGCGTGTACTTCTGCCGGACGTTGAGGTTCGCGCTCTGCAGCGACTCGATCGGGCCGGTGTTGTAGAGGAACGTCTTGCCGTTCTTGACCTCGTTCTCGAACGTGAACAGGTACACGAGGTCCGGCTTCGCATCGCCGTCGTTGTCGATGTTGAAGCGGTAGTGGACCGAGTCCGAGAACCGGTAGAAGTTCGGGCCCGACGACGGGATGAGCAGCGGCACGTAGTTCGCCACCATCACCAGCCGCGTCGGGTCCTTCGGGCTGATGAACATGTAGACGTCGGTGTTGTCCGCGAACTGGTCCTCGGAGATCGCCGGGGCTTCGCGGTGGCTCGAGGCGAGGATCGTGGTGGAGCTACCGACCGAGGCGAAGGCCGCGGCGAGGCCGGCGAGGGTGGCTGGGAGGAGCTTCTTCATGGATGCGTGACTTCCTTGGAAGAGGAGGTGAGGTGAGAGGTGGGTGGTGTGCAGCGCGCCGCTACTCGTCGTCGGCGCGGTAGATCGCGCCGTCGGCGTCGACGACGGCCATCACGCCGACGTCGCGCGCCGTGCGGATGCCGGCGGGCGCGGCCATGTCGGCGACCGGCAGCTGCGAGGTCTCGCCGGTCGCGATGACGACGGTGGTGAGCTGCGCCTGGTCGTCGGCGTCGCGCGTCGGCATGACGGCGACACCGCCGCTGGCGATCAGCGACACGCCGCCCGGCATGCCCATGCGAAGGTCGCTCGCGACCTCGGTCGCGATGCTGCCGTCGGCGGGGATCGCCCACAAGACGCCCTGGCCCTTGGTGCCCTGCGCGCGCTGGTCCATCACCCACGACACGCCGTTGCCGTCGACGTGGATGCCCGACGGCTGCAGGAGCGGCTCGCCGCTGTACAGCACCGCCGCCGCGCCGCCGGCGGCGGGCAGCGTGAACACGGCGGGTGCGCGCTCGGCGGTGCGCCCCGTGACGTGCAGCGTCTTGCAGTCGGCGCGCATCGCGAGGCCGGTCGCGCGCGCGATGCCCGCGCCGAGGTCGGCGAGCGCACCGCCGGCCGTCGGCAGCGCGAACACGGCGCCGCCGTCGTCCTCGCCGGCGAGGAGGTCGGCGACGTACAGCGTGCCGCCGTCGCACGACATCACGAGGCCCGTCGGCGAGCGCAGCGGCGCTCCCGTGACGAGCGGCTCGGCGATGCTGCCCGGCTCCGACGAGACCTTGTAGATCGCCGGCAGGCGCTGGTCGTTCTCGTCGAGCTGGTCGCTGAATGCGGTGAAGTAGAACGTCTTGCCGTCGGGACTCGAGACGGCGTCACCCGGGCGGATGAAGCCGCCCGACGTGACCATCGTGACCTTCGTGGGCGGACCGATCTCGGAGCTGGAGCATCCGGCGAGCGCCGCGGGCGCCGACGCCAGTGCTACCAGCACAACTCGCTTGGCCATGGGGCCTCCCCTGGTTGTGTGCAGGAGAGCTACTGACCAAGGCGGCTACTGGATCAGCCGGCCCTACAGTTTCGCCGCCCGTGTGAGCTACAGCGCGGCCTGGCCGGGATTGAGCGCGCCCCACGTGGAGGCGGCGCCGGCGCCGGTGGTCCAGTCCGCCTTGCTGTTCGTGTCCTGATCGTTCACGCGCTGGATCGAGTTGCCGGCCTGGTTCGTGGCCGTGGCGCCGAGGTTGTCCGCCGCGTTCACGCGGAACACCGTGTCGCTGTACGACGCGAGCGCGGGATCCCACTGGTTCGCCATGCCGACGAGCGCGGCCGCGTTCTTGGTGTTGTTGGCGGTCGCCGTCGCATTGGGGTCGTTGGAGACGAACACCGCGTCCATGATCGCGCCCTGCGCGTCGAACAGCGTGAACACGTTGTCGGTCGCGGTGAGGCCGTTGTCGTTCGCCCAGAAGTCGTACGCCGAGTCGAAGTTGTTGCCGAACATCGCGCGCGGCTGATCCGTCTTCGTCGTCACCTCCTGCGTCGCGCCGGCGGGGTTGCACGTCGCCGCGATGCCGTTCGTGTGGACGATCACGAAGTCGTTCTTCTGGACGTTGAAACCCGCCGGGAACGTGAAGTTCAGCTCCTGCTGGCCGGCGAGGCCGAGGCGCTCCTTGATCGTGAAGTTCGCCATGCTGCCGCTCTCGATCACGCGCAGCTCGATCATGTCGCAGCTCGACGCGATGTTCGCGTTGACCTCGTTGATGCGCACCTTCGCGAACACGAGGAAGCCGGTGAACGCCTGGCTCGCCGTCGTGAGCGCCGTGTTCTGGAGGTCCGTGATCGTGTTCGCGATCGTCGCCGTATAGGTGGTGCTCGGCGTCTGCGTCGACGTCGTGACCGTGACGGTCTTGCCCTCGACGGTGGCCTCGGTCGCCGTGATGCCGTTGTCGAACACGAAGTCCGAGCCGTCCGCGTTGACGGTGGTCGGCTTGATGTTGCGCGAGAACGTGAAGCGGACCGACGTCTGCGACAGCGCGATCGCGGTCACGACCGTCGGCCCGGGACAGTTGGAGATCGTCACGTCGCCGGCGACGAACGCCGGGAGCTGGACCTGCGCGTTGAAGCGGCCGACCGGCACGTTGTGCAGCGCGACGGCGCACGTGTTCGCGAGGTCGACGGTGTCGAACAGCGCCAGCGGCGCGCGGACCTGGAGGTTCGCGTTGTTCGTGATGCCCGCGGTGTTGACGCCCGCGCGGAGGAAGCCGGCGCCGCTCGTCGCGAAGTTCTCGAAGATCGTGCCGGTGAGGTTGATGAGGCGGCTGTCGTACGTGTCGATGGCCGACACGAGGTCGGCCGCCGCGCTGACGTCGGTCGACAGTGTCGTGACGTCGAAGCCGTCCGCGTGGCGCGTCAGGTTCTCGATCAGCTGCGCGCGCTTCTGGCCGCCGATCACGCCGATCTGCGTGATCGTGAAGCTGACGACGTCACCGACCGCGAGCGGCGGGTTCGTGGTCGCCGGATCGACGGACACGAACAGGGCCGGGCCGTCCTTGCTGCGCTGGATCGTGAAGCCCGCCGGGTCGTTCATCATGCTGCCGACCTGCGGCTTCAGGTACGTCACGATGACGAACTGGATCGGCAGCGCAAGGCCGGCGCCGGGGGTGGCACCCTTGGCGCCGGCGATGCCGTCGGGGAGCTCGCCGTCGACCGACGGAGCGTCGATGTCGGTCACGGGAGCGTCGATGTCGACGCCCGGCGGGCCGTCGGGCCGCCGGGGCGCATCCGGCTTACCGGAGGAGCCGTTGTCGCCGCACGACGCGGCGACGAGAAAAGCGAGCGAAGCCAAGGCGAGCTGGCGCATGCCCCGCTATACACCATCTCGTCGGCCGCGTTAGTTACGATATGCGCGCATGGGCACGAACGTCGAGACCGACATCACGGTGCAACGGTTCGGCTACACGGCCGACACGAACGGGCGGCGACTGACGTTTCCGCGCGTCGAGACGCACGACACACAGGGGCGAAGTGGGACGGTGGCGTACGGCGCCGCCGACCTCCTCTTCGACGGCCTGGAGGGCCGGCTCGACACGCTGCGCTGGACCGCCGAGACCATGTCGCTCGGAGGGGCGTGGCTGCGGGACGACGCCGGCAGGTTCGACATCGCCGTGCAGCGCATCGAGATGCCGCGCGAGGTGCGCCTCGTCCGGGCGGATCGCGGCGTCGAGCTCGTCACACCCCACATGTCGCTCCAGGAGATGCGCCTCGTCGTGAAGGGCCCGTTCGGCCGGGCCGCCGCAGCGCCCGCGCCCGACGCCGCGCCGCCGACGCGGCACCTGCGCCAGGAGGGGCTGCGCTTCCTCGACAGCCTCTCGGGGCGCTTCTACCTGACGGTGAAGGTCGTGCTCGACCTTCCGGTGCTCGGCGTGCGCACGCTCGATCAGGCGCTGAAGGTCCCGGTGCAGGAGGGCGCGATCGACTTCCGCGCGCTCGACGACAGCCTCGACTGGCTCGAGGGCGCGTTCCTCGACATCGAGCACGAGGACGACAAGCTCGCGATCACGTGGAAGGTGCCGATCTTCGGCAGCTCGCGCGACCTCATCTCGTGGATCCTCGACGAGGACGCGCAGAAGCTCGCGTCGTTCGGCAAGGTCCCCGTGCGCTCGCTCGCGGACTTCGTCGTCGGCCGGGGTGAGAAGCCCGACAAGGACCGCAAGGACAAGAAGAAGAGCAGCATCCTGCGCGCGCTGTCGTTCCAGGCGATCGACGTCGCGCTCAACCTCGTCGCGCCGCGCTCGCTCGAGGTCGGCGGCGGCCTCATCATGTTCGGCGGCGAGGATCAGCCCGGCATCGTCGACCTCGAGGTCACCGGCGCGATCAACGACCGCCTCGCGGGCGGCCTCGCCGGCAACATCGGCAGCATCGACACGACGATCAAGGACCTGCGCATCGGCCCGGTGACGATGACCGCGGACCGCCTGCACTTCGACGGGCTCGACGAGCTCGAGGTGGTGTTCGACGGCTTCCGCCCGACGCAGATCAAGGTCGTCGTGCACCGCGTGACGGCGACGAACCTCGCGATGCAGATCGCGTAGTCACTTCGGCTTCGGGCAGTCGATCGCCTCGATCTCGCCGGAGAGCTCGATCGCGTAGCCGCCGATCGTGCCGCGCCCGCCGAGCGCGAGCTTCGCCGTCGGCCCGTCGGCGCTGGTGCCCGCGGCGCCCGCCTTCAGCGTCAGCTCCTTCATCGTGTTCTTGTCGGAGCGATCCGCGACCTGCACCGGCTCGGCGATCCACGTGCCCGACAGCTCCCACCGGCCGTAGGCGTGGGAGAGCACGACCTGCGCGAACGCCGTCGCCCGCGAGCAGTCCTTGGGGCCCGTCGACAGGACGACGTCGCTGCCGTTCAGGATCGCGCCGCGCAGCGCGAGCTCGTGCCCGGCGATCGTGAGCTTGGCCGTCGACGGGTGCTTCGCCTTCGGCACGCCGAAGCCCGAGTCGGGGTGATCGCCGCAGCCCTCGGCGACGAACGCGCCCGCGATCTCGAGCTTCTTCTTGCCGTCGACGTCGACGATCGGTGCGAGCTCGACGTCGACCTTCTTGCCGCGCGCCGTGTCGCCCGTGACCGACGCGCCGGCGAAGCGCGCCTCCGTCGGGTGGCCCGCCGACCAGAAGTCGGTGACCGAGGTCGTGAACTTGCCGTCGGCGCCGAGGCGCCTGCGGATCGTGGCGACGAAGCTCGTCGCGCCCTGCTGGCGGTTCGTCACGCCGGCGAGCAGCTCGCCGCACGAGCCCTCCTTGTCTCCGACGAGGATGCGCCAGTGATCCGGCGACACGCGCTTGATGTACGCGCGCTCGAGCGACAGCGGCGCGCCGTCGAGCTTCACCGAGAGCGTCTTCTTCGGCGCGTCGGCGGACCCGGATCCCGACGCCGAGCCCGGGCTCCCCGAGCCGGGTCTCTTGTCGTCCCCACCGTTCTTGTCGGCACCACCGCCGCACGCGGCGACCACCAGCAGCCATGCACAGCGCACCCCTCGAATCTAACGCGTGGGCCGCACCATGTCCTGCGGGCGGACCCACGCGTCGAACTGCTCGGCCGTGACGGCGCCGAGCGCGAGCGCGGCCTCGCGCAGGGTCGTCCCCGTCGCGTGCGCGTGCTTGGCGATGCGCGCCGCGGCGTCGTAGCCGAGGTGCGGCGCGAGCGCGGTCACGAGCATCAGGCTGCGGTGCAGCTTCGCGTCGATCTCGGCGGCGATCGGCTCGATGCCGCGCGCGCAGTGCTCGTCGAACGAGGCGCTCGCGTCGCCGAGCAGGCGGATCGACGACAGCGCGGCGTGCGCGATCAGCGGCTTGTACGTGTTGAGCTGGAAGCTGCCGCTCGCGCCCGCGACGCCGACGGCGACGTCGTTGCCGAGGACTTGCGCGCACACCATCGTCAGCGCCTCGCACTGCGTGGGGTTGACCTTGCCCGGCATGATCGAGCTGCCCGGCTCGTTCTCCGGGATCGCGAGCTCGCCGAGGCCGGAGCGCGGCCCGCTCGCGAGCCAGCGCACGTCGTTCGCGATCTTCGTCAGCGCCGCGGCGAGCGTCTTCAGCGCCCCGTGCGCGAACACGATGGCGTCGTGCGCGGCGAGCGCCGCGAACTTGTTCGGCGCCGTGACGAACGGCAGCTGGGTCTCGCGCGCGAGGATCGCGGCGACGCGCGCGCCGAGCTCGGGGTGCGCGTTGAGGCCGGTGCCGACAGCGGTGCCGCCGAGCGCGAGCTCGTACAGCGCGGGCGCGGTCGCGCGCACCGCGGCGAGCGCACCGTCGAGCTGTGCGACCCAGCCGCCGATCTCCTGCCCGAGCGTCAGCGGCGTCGCGTCCTGCAGGTGCGTGCGCCCGATCTTGACGATCGACGCCGTCGCGTCCGCCTTCGCCGCGAGCGTGGCGCGCAGGGTGGCGACCCGCGGCGCGAGGTGCTCCACGAGCTGCCGCGCGATCGCGACGTGCATCGCCGACGGGAACACGTCGTTCGAGCTCTGCCCGAGGTTGACGTGGTCGTTCGGGTGCACCGGCACCTTGCCGCCGCGCACGCCGGTGGCGAGCTCGTTCGCGCGCCCGGCGATGACCTCGTTGACGTTCATGTTCGTCTGCGTGCCGCTGCCGGTCTGCCACACGGCGAGCGGGAACTCGCCGTCGAGTGCCCCGCCCTCGACCTCGGCCGCGGCGCGCTCGATCAGGTCCGCGAGGTCGCGCGGAAGGAGGCCGAGCTCGGCGTTGACGCGGGCCGCCGCGCGCTTGATCGCCGCGAGCGCGCGGATGATCTCCATCGGCATGCGCTCGGTGCCGATGCGGAAGTGGTGCCGCGCACGCTCGGTCTGCGCGCCCCAGTAGCGCGCCTCGTCGACGGGGACGGGGCCCATGCTGTCGGTCTCGGTTCGCGTGGCCATACCCACGCTTAGCAGTATGATGGCCGCGTGGTGCGCCGCTGCGTCTGGATCCTCGCCCTGCTCGCGTGCGGGGGTGGCGGCGCGGCGCGGACCGACAAGACGAAGAAGTCCCCGTTCGGCGACCACCGCGGCCCCAAGGACCCGGTGATCGACGACGACGACGGAGCGAGCGGCTGCAAGATCAAGGTCGACGAGAGCGGCTTCTTCGTCGGGTCCCAGCGCATCGACGTGCGCAAGAGCCGCGGCGGCGGCCCGGCCGTCGCGCAGCTGCGCCTCGCCGACGGCACGACGCTCGTCGCCGACCGCGACGGCGAGACCCTGTGGTGGATCGACTGCGCGCAGGATCCGCACGCCCGCAGGGTCGTGTCGAGCAAGGACGCCGCCGTCCTCACCGGCGAGCTCGATCCCGACGCCACCGCGTTCGTGTTCCAGGACGGCAACCGGATCCGCGCGCTCGACCTCGAGAGCCGCGAGCTGCGCACCGTCTACAAGACGAAGCAGGACACGAGCACCTGCAAGGCGCACAAGAAGACCCAGACGCTCGTCCCCGAGGACAGCTTCCGCGGCTTCGCGGAGGACGGGCGCCACATCGTGCTCCACCGCAGCATGCTGTGCCAGGCGCCCGACACGCACGAGGTGCGCCTCGTGAAGTGGGAGGACGCGGAGCGGATCAGCGAGCACCCGGCGCACGTCGTGTACGCGGTGTCCGCCGACGGCAAGGGCAACCTGTGGATGGCCGACGGCGGCGGGCTGTGGCGCTCGACCGACGGCGACACGTGGCGGCCGGTCGCGACGCCGGCCGGCGGCGGTGCGCCCGTGCAGGTGTTCGCCGATGCGACACGCCCGAACCTCGTCGTGATCCGCACGAGCGTCGCGCCCGGCGTCGTACAGGGCACGTCCGCGGCGAGCTTCCCCGGGCAGCTGCTGCGCACGAAGGACGGCGGCAAGACGTGGGCGCGGATCAAGCCGCCCGACGACAAGCCGGTCGCCGAGGTGCACGCCATCGACGGCAACGCCGACGAGCTCGTGATCCCCGGCCTCCTCTCTCCCGACGACGCAGAGGACGAGGACGCCGACGACGCCGAGAAGCCGACGCCCTCGCTCGTCGCGAAGGTGAAGGACGGCGCGCGCGCGTTCCCGAAGCGCGACGCCGCGCCGCCGGCCGCACCGCCGCGCTCGTGGATCCGCACCGTCGACGGCGGCGCGAAGTGGACGAAGACGTCGGCGCCCGATCGCGCGCCGAAGCCCGCCGTCGCCGGCGAGGACAGCTACGAGGCCACGCGCGACGGCCTGTGGCGCACGCGCAACGACCTCCGGCGGAAGGTCACGAAGACGCTCGACCGGCCCTACCCCCGCGACATGTTCTAGCGTCCGGACGACGGCGCGAGCTCGACGAGGGGCACCGTCGCGGGGACGCGGATCTCGGGATCCGGCGCGCAGCCCTCGGTGATCGCGTAGAACTCGTCGAGGAACGCGCGCACGATCGTGCCGTCCAGCGCCGGCAGCAGCGGCGTCCCGCCGGAGAGCGCGACGAGGATGAGGCCGCGGTCGCGCGCGAGGCCGGCGCCGAGCGCGGGCTGGATGTAGCGGATCGCGAGCACGCGCGCGCCCCAGCGCTGGTTGCGCAGCAGGCGCTCCCAGCGCACGTCCACCGGCTCGCTCGCGTCGTCGGCGCGCGGGTCGTTGACCTCGCCGAACACGATCGGTGCGCCGCGCGCGAACAGCTCGTCGACGGCGCCCTGCAGGAGGCTCCGCCCCAGCCCCGCCCGCCGCGCGTGCGGCGCGATCACCATGTACGTCGCGAGGCCGCACCCGCTCGCCGGGTACTGCTCGAAGCAGATGCCGCCGGCGATCGCCTCGGCCTCGTCGAGCGCGAGCCGCACCGTCAGCCGATGGGGCCGCTCGCCGCGCAGCGCCGCCTTCCACGCCGCGAGCGGCTCCTCCTGCTCCTCGAACTCGTCGCGGTAGATACCGGCGTGGAACGCGTCGAGGCGCGGATCGTCGGCGCTGACGTCGACGATCCGCACGGTGGCTAGAGGTCGTCGTTGTCGTGGGCGGGGCGGACGCCGCGGCCGACGCGCGAGCGCAGGTGCTCGACGCGCATCGCCGCGTCCGCGAAGCTCGGGTCGCGCTTGGTGACCATCTCGAAGTAGTAGAGTGCCTCGGCCTCGTCGCCGATGCCCTCGTACGTGGCGCCGATCTCGTAGTAGATGCTCTGGCGCTCGCGGTCCGACGGCTCGGCGTGCAGGCCCTGCTTGAACTGGTGGATCGCCTCGGTCGAGTTGCCCTGCTCGCGCTGGCACATGCCGATCATCACGCGGCACTGCGCCTCGCGGCCGGGCGCGCGCAGCGTCTTCTCGAACGCCTTGATGGCCTCGTCGTGCAGGCCCATCTCCTTGTACGCGAGGCCGAGGTCGTAGTGCGTGTCGGCATCGCCCTCGTCGACGGGCTTCTCGAGCATCACCGTCGGGCGTCGCTTCTTCGGCGGGAGGCCGCGGTCCGACGGGATCTCCTCGAAGTCGTCGGGCTGGACCTCCTCGAGCTCGTCGAGATCGATCGCATCGGTCCCGCCCGTCGAGTCCTGCGGCGCGTGCACCATGCCGTCGCCGTGCAGGTCGTCGTGCCCGTGGCCGGTCGCGAGCGCCTCGACCTCGCGCAGCTTCGCGTTGACCAGGCGGTGGCTCGGGTACAGCTGGAGCAGCCCGACGAGGACGTCGCGCGCCTCGGCGTACATGCCCTGGCTCGCGTAGAAGTCCGCGGTGTCGAGGTCGTCCTCGACGTTCGTCTCCTGGCGCGCGGCGTTGTTCGCGGCGTGCGCCTGCGCCGAGAAGTGCGGTGCCGGGGCCGGCGCGAGGTCCTCGTCGAAGCCGTTGCCGAGCAGCGTCGTCGACACGGCGTGCGAGGCCGTCGGATCGAACGGCGGCGTCTGCACGGCCTCGGTGCCGTACGGGTCGTAGCTGCCCGACACGCTGAGGTCGCCGCCGTCGTCGTACCCGTCCGTGCGGCTGTCGGCGGCCGCCGTCTCCTCGAAGCCCGACACGTACGCCGCGTCCGTCGTCGACGGAGACGCGCTGCCCCGCGGGCGGCTCGCGTCGAACGCGCGCGCCTCGTCGGGGTCGAACGGCATGTCGTAGTTCGCGCTGTTCGACAGGTCGTCGGCGATCGCCTGATCGATCCCATCGTCGTCGTCGAGCTGGCGGTCGATCGCGTGCGCGAGGTTGTTGCGCGCCTGTCCGTGCGGCGGCTGCAGGTGGGGAATCGGCTTGCCGGGGGCGTCCCAGTGGGGCGGGCGATCGACGATCAACGGCTCGTCGCCGTCGTCGTCGTTCATGCTGTTGAGCGCCTCGACGTGCTCGGGGGACATCTGCCGCGTCGACTGCGACGGCGACGGCTCGAACTCGAGCTCGAAGTTGTCCGTCTCGTGCACCTTCGGCTGCGCGCGGTGCTCGACGGGGCGCGGCGTCGGGCGCGCGACCGGCGCGGGGATCGACGGCAGCGGCGGACCGGGTGGGCGCGACGGCGCCGGGCTGCCGTGCGCGACGCGGTGATCGACGCCGTTGCCGATCAGCTCGTCGGGATCGAAGTCGAGATCCGAGTCGCGGTCGTGCGCCGCGGGCCCGCCGCGCGCGACCCCGACGGCGCCGCGCGGCGGCTGCGCGAGATCGAGGTCGTCGAGCTCGACGTCGACGGCCGCGACGCCACCGCCGCCGCCGCCCCGCTGCAGCGAATACTCGAGCTCCGACGACACCGACGACGACATCCGCGCGACGCGCAGCCGGAACCGGCGCGCGAGCTCGAACGCACCGGTGTGCGTGCCGTTCATCGCGAGCAGCTCCTGCAGGTACGACTCGGCGCGGTCGGGATCCGCCCCCGCGACGAGCTCGGCGAGCTTGAGCAGCTCGACCTCGGCCTCCTGCTCGCGGCCCTGCGAGATGAAGATGTCCTTCAGCCGCTCGTGCGCCTCGACGTTCTCGGGATCGAGCGCGAACACGCGGCGCAGGTGATCGACGGCCTTCTGGTGCAGGCCGTACTTCACGTACACGTCCGTCTCGGCGAGGATCTTCTGGATCTCCTCGGCGTGGCGCTCGCCGGCCGCCGACATCGCGCGCGGATCCGGCGCCGGCTCCATGTCGGCGGAGAAGTCGCCGTCGTCGTACTCCGGCAGCGCGAAGTCGACGCCCGACAGGCTCTGCTCGTCGACGAGCGGCATCGAGCCCGTCATCCGGCCCATCTGCCCCGGCCCACCGCCGCCCATCGGCCCGTCGAGCGACGGCAGATCACCCGTGATGTTGAACTTCGCGTCGCCCGTCGCGGCGCGGATCGGCGATGGCATCGGCGTCGACACGCGCGGCGGCATCTGCGGCGGGAGCGGCGGCACGCCGACGGTGAGCGGGCGCTGCGGCGGCGGAGGCGGCGCGGGCGGCGCACCCTGCGGCTGGCCGCCGCCGAGGAACTGCAGCGCGTCGGCGTCGTTGGGGACGAACTCGAGGATCTTGCGATAGACCTCGGCCGCCTTGTCGCGCTGCTTGTTCTCGACGTGGACGCGCGCGAGCTCCTTCAGCACCGACACGGTCTTCGCCTTCTGATCGAGCGCCTGGAACGCCTGCGCGAGCAGGCCGAGCGTCTCGACGTCGCGCGGATCCGCCTTGAAGCACGCCTGGAGCTTCTGCAGCGCGCGCCGCGGATCGTTGCGGCGCAGGTACAGCCCGGCGAGCTCGCGGTTGAGCGCGTGGTTGTCGGGCTTGTGCCACAGCAGGCGCTCCGCGACCTTCAGGAAGTCGTCCTGGCGGCCCTGGCGGCGCAGCTGCTCGCACGCGACCTGGAACTCGGTGCCCGCGTCGTCGACGAGGCCTTCCTTCGAGTACAGCTCGGCGAGCTTGATGCGCGTGGCGATGTTCTCGGGATCGAGGTCGACGAGCTTCTTGACCGTCGCGAGGGCTTCCTTCGTGTTGCCCTCGCGGTGGAAGTGCGCCGCGACGGACTCGAAGTGCTGCATCGCATCGGACATGAGGCCGAGCTGCCGGTAGAGCTCGGCGAGCTTCAGGATCACGTCGACGAGGCGCGGATCGAGCTTCAGGATCTGCTTGTAGACGGCGACGGCTTTCAGGAAGAAGCCCTGCTCGTGATAGAAGCGCGCGACCTTCAGGTACGTCTCGATCGCGTCCTGCTTCGAGCCCTTCTTCGCGTAGAGGTCGCCGATCTTCAGCCAGACGCGAACGTCCTTCGGGTCCTCGTGAACGATGCGGAGGTACTCCTTGACCGCCTTGTCGATCTGACCCTTGTCGACGAACTTCCTCGCCGCATCCATGACCTTTTCTTTGTTGAAGGCCACGGTGTTCTAGAGCCCCCTCGAGAAAGGCATCACGGGCACACGGCAGTATGCCTCGCGCACGTGGGAAGCGTACGACCGGAAAGTGACGTGGGTCAAGGCAAAGCACGAAGGAATCCCGTGCGTTACCCCTGAACCCGGTGTGGGTGATCGACCGGTGGTCAGGCCGCCGACGATCGCTCCGCGAGGAGCCGCGCGACAAAGCCCGTGTCGAAGTCGCCGCGGATGAAGTCCGGGTTGTTCACGATCCGGCGCAAGAACGGGATGTTGGTACGAATTCCTTCGATCACCATCTCGTCGAGGCAGCGCCGCGCGCGGCGCAGCGCGCTCGGGCGGTCGACGTCGTGGACGATGACCTTCGCGAGCAGCGAGTCGTAGTTCGGCGGCACGACATAGCCGGAGTACACGTGCGTATCTACACGCACACCGAGGCCGCCCGGCATGTGGAGCGCCGTGATCCGCCCCGGCCACGGCGCGAACGTCGTCGGATCCTCGGCGTTGATGCGCAGCTCGATCGCGTGGCCGCGCGGCCGCCGCGGCTCGGTCGGGTCGAACGACAGCGGCTCGCCGGCGGCGATGCGCAGCTGCTCGCGCACGAGGTCGAGGCCGGTGACGAGCTCGGTCACCGGGTGCTCGACCTGCAGGCGCGTGTTCATCTCCATGAAGTAGAAGCTGCCGTCGGAGTCGAGCAGGAACTCGAGCGTGCCGACGTTCGTGTAGCCGATCGACTCGATCGCGCGCACGGCCGCGGCCTGCAGCTTCACGCGCGTCTCCTCGGGGAGCACCGCCGACGGCGCCTCCTCGATCACCTTCTGGTGACGGCGCTGGATCGAACACTCGCGCTCGCCCAGGTGCGTGTAGTGGCCATGCTTGTCGGCGACGACCTGAATCTCGATGTGGCGCGGCTTCTGGCAGTACCGCTCCATGTACATCTCGGGGTTGCCGAACGCGGCCTGCGCCTCGGTGCGCCCCATCGCCCACGCCTCGACCAGCTTCTCGCGGTCGTGCACGATCTTCATGCCGCGGCCGCCGCCGCCGGCGGTGGCCTTGAGGATGATCGGAAAGCCGATGCGCTCGGCGTTCTCGAGGACGTCGCTCTCGACGTTGAGCCCCGTCGAGCCCGGCAGCGTCGGCACGCCCGCCTGGTTCATCGCGGCGCGCGCGCGGATCTTGTCGCCCATGAGGCGCATCGCATCCGGCGGCGGCCCGATCCACGTCAGCTTGCACTTGCGGCACACGTCCGCGAAGTCGGCGTTCTCGGACAGGAACCCGTAGCCCGGGTGGATCGCGTCGGCGCCGGTGACCTCGGCGGCCGAGATGATCATCGGGATGTTGAGGTAGCTCTGCCGCGACGGCGGCGGGCCGATGCACACCGCCTGGTCGGCGAACTTCACGTGCAGCGCGTCGGCGTCGGCCGTCGAGTGCACCGCGACCGACTCGAGGCCCATCTCCTTGCACGCGCGGATCACGCGGAGCGCGATCTCGCCGCGGTTCGCGATGAGGACCTTCTTGAACATGTCAGGAGATCTTGAAGAGGTGCTGGCCGTACTCGACCGGCTGGTTGTCCTCGACGAGGATGGCCGTGATCGTGCCGGCGGCGTCCGCCTCGATCTCGTTCATCAGCTTCATCGCCTCGACGATGCACAGCACCTGCCCCTTCTCGACCTTGTCGCCGAGGGAGACGTACGCCGGCGAGTCGGGGTTCGGCTTGCGGTAGAACGTGCCGACGAACGGCGACGTCACGACGTGCGCCTTGTCGTCGACGGCGGCCGCGGGCGCCGCGGCCGGGGCGGGCGCGGCCGGGGCGGGCGCGATCGCGTGGTGCACCGGCGCGGCGGGCAGCGCATGCACGGCGGGCAGCGCGATCGGCGCGGCCGCGGCGACCAGGCCGCCGCGCCGCACGGTGATCGTCACTTCCTTCGTGTCGAAGATCAGCTCGGAGAGGTTGTGCTCGGCGACGACCTCGGCGAGCCCGCGCGCCATCGCGACCATCTGCGTGGGGTTGGAATCGCCGGACGCATCGTCATCGCCCTTTTTTCGGGAGGCCATCGCGAGCCGTAGCTTCCACGCGTGCCAGGGCTGCGTCCAGTCCCAGGTAGTAGCTTTGTGGTCCGAAGCCGCAGATCTGACCGACGCACACCGGCGCGACGAGCGACGTGTGGCGAAACGCTTCGCGGGCGTGGATGTTCGACAGGTGAACCTCGATCGCCGGCAGCGCGACCGCGTCGAGGGCATCGCGGATCGCGACGGACGTGTGCGTGTAGCCGGCCGGGTTGATAACGATCGCGTCGGCCCAGTCGCGCGCCGCCTGGATCAGGTCGACGAGCGCGCCCTCGCTGTTCGCCTGCGCGCAGCGCACCTCGGCGCCGCGGGCCGCGCCGCGCGCGACGAGCTCGGCGTCGATCTCGGCCAGCGTCGTCGTCCCGTAGACGGCGGGATCGCGCGTCCCGAGGAGGTTCAGGTTCGGCCCGTGCAGAACCTGGATGCGGATCACAGCTGCGCGACGAGCGCCGGCGTCGCCATGCGCACGAGGTAGCGGCACTTCCCGAAGTTGCCCTCGGGAGCCATCGCGATCGCGACGAAGTACTGCGGCGAGATCATCCGGCACACCAGCATCAGGCGCTGCGCCTTGACCGACAGCTCCTCGAGGCTGCCGACGGCGAGGCTATCGCCCGCCTTGCGCACCTGGCCGAGGATGAAGGAGAACTCCATCGCGACCGTGTTGACGTCGACGCGATCGTCGAGCCGCACGTAGGTGTCGACGGGGATCCCGTCGAGCCCCATGACGACGGCGGCGATGCCCCCATCGACGTTATCGACGACCTTCTTCAGCGTGTCTGCGAACACCGTTCGATCCTTACCCGGCGACAGCCACCTTCGCCAGCGCCGACGCGGGTTTGTTCAGGGTGTCGTCTCGGGAGTCGCCGGGCAGACGAGGCCCAGCGTCTCGCTCATGCAGCAGTCGACGATGCCGTCCTGGAACGGGTTGCACGGGTTGCCCGGGCGAACCATCGTCGTCGGCGTGATCCGGTTGCACGTGTTGATCGGGCGCGCGACGCAGTCGCTGCACACCGTGACCGGGTAGCGGAACGGCTCGCTCTGGATCTCCTGGCCGTAGAAGTCGCCGAACGCGCGCATGGTCGCGACGGCCTGCGCGTGCACGCGCGCCCCCGCGGTGGCCCGGGCGCGGATCAGCTCCAGCGCGGACAGCGGCACGATGTCGAACGTGCCGAAGGCGGTCCCGCCGTTCGGTGTCAGCGCCGTCGCGAACAGCGACTCGAACTGCAGCGTGTCGACGGTGTCGTCGATCGTCACCGCACCCGCGGCGTCGATCGACTCGATCGGGCCGATCTCGAGATCGATGCGCGCACCCTGGACCTGGATCGTGCGCAGGCTCTCGCGTCCCTCGGCGGCGGTCACGCGACTCACGAGGAGCGGTGTCAGCACGTACGGGATCGGCGAGTCGAGGAACAGCTGACCGCGCGGCAGCGACGGCGACGTCAGCGTCGCCGTGAAGTCGCACGTGTCGCCCTGGACCGCGAGGTTGTTCTGGATGACGAATGACTCGTTGCCCGAATTGACCGTGCAACCGAAGGTCGCCGCGGCGACCGCCATGATGAAGACGCGCTGCATCGCTTCCTCCGACGAGAATCGTATCAAGGTGCCACCCTCCGACGCAAAATTTCTTGTAGGCGCAGGGCCGTGATGTCGGTGACCGTACACGCGCCCATCTCCGCGATCGTCACGTAGCGCAGCACGTTGCCCGCGCGCTTCTTGTCGAGCGCGACCCGGCCGATCACGTCGGGCGTGAGCCAGCGATCGACGTCGGCCAAAAGTCCGCTCGCGGCGAGCGCCGCGACCAGCTCGCGCTCGAGCGAGGTGTCCGATCCGTGCACGGCCTGCGACACGCGGCACGCCGCGACGAGGCCGAGCGCGACCGCCTCGCCGTGGAGGAGTGCGCCGCGCGGGTCGCCGTCCATCCCCGCGCTCTCGATCGCGTGGCCGATCGTGTGCCCGAGGTTGAGCAGCGCGCGCTGGCCGCTGCGCTCGAGCTCGTCGCGCGACACGATCGCCGCCTTGTAGGCGATCGACATCGCGATCACCTCGTCGAGCTCGGGCGGCGGCGCCGCGCCCTCTCCCGCCGCCGACCAGGGGGCGCACGCGGCGACGCGCTCCCACAGCGCGCGCCCGCCGAGCAGCGCGTACTTCCACAGCTCGCCGAACCCGGCGCGCCGCTCGCGCGCGGGCAGCGTCGCCAGCACCTGGGTCCCGCACGCCACGAGGCGCGGCTGGTGGAACGCGCCGACGAGGTTCTTGCCGCCGGCGGCGTCGATGCCGGTCTTGCCGCCGATCGCCGCGTCGACCATCGCGACGAGCGACGTCGGCACCTGCGCGATCGGGATGCCGCGGAACAGCGTCGCCGCGCAGAAGCCGGCGAGATCCCCGACGACGCCGCCGCCGAGCGCGACGATCGCCGAGCCGCGGTCGAGGCCGCGCACGAGGTCGCGGCACAGCCGCTCGTACGTCGCGAACGACTTGCTCCCCTCACCCGGCGCGATCTCGACGACGAGGTCGCCGAGCGCGGCCGCGAGCCCGGGGTGCGCGCGCGCGACGTTCGCATCCGTGAGGACGGCGATCTTCGTCGCCGGCGCCAGCGCGGCGCGGACCTCCGCCGCGTCGACGGTGCGCGCCGCCGTGATCGGGTAGCTGCGCTCGCCGAGCGCGAGGATCGTCGCCGCCTCGCGCCGCGCCTCCGGCACGCGCGCCCACGCCGCCGCGACGGCCCGCACCTGCGCCGCGACCTCGTCGATCGTGCGCCCGGTCGTGTCGACGACGGCGTGCGCGCGGCGGTACGCGGGTGCGCGCGCCGCGGCGAGCCGCTCGGCGTGTGCGAGCAGCGGGCGCGGCGGCCCGCCGTCCGCCCGGCGCCGCGCCTCCGCGACGGTCACGTCGAGGGCGACGACGAGCCCGGCGGCGCGCATGCGCGCGAGGTTGTCGCCGAACGCCGCCGCGCCGCCTCCCGTCGCGACGACGACCTCGCCGCCGGCGGCGATCAGCGCCTGCAGCGCCGCCGCCTCGCGGCGCCGCAGCTCCGCCTCGTCGCGCGCCGCGAGCGCTCCCGCGGTCTCGCCGTCGGGGCCCTCGAGCGCGATCACGTCGTCCAGATCGACGAAGCGGCGGCCCGAGGCCGCCGCGATCGCCCGGCCGACCGACGTCTTGCCGGCGGCCATGAACCCGACGAGGAAGATCATGTTCTCCCCCGACCTTGGCATGGCGGTGGTTACTGGCAGCGCAGGAGCTGCTTGTTCGTGATCTTCGGCGTGATGAACACGAGGATCTCGGTGCGGTCGTCGTTCTCGCGGCGGTTCTTGAACAGCCACCCGAACACCGGGATCTCGGCGAGGAACGGGAACTTCTTGTAGGCGAGGCCGCTGTTGCGCGTGTAGATGCCGCCGAGCACCGAGGTCTCGCCGTCGGCGACGAGCATCGACGTCACGGCCTCCTTGCGGAGGATCGTGGGATCGCCGCGGGCGCCGACGTTGACGAAGTCGGGCTCGTTCTTCTCCACGCGGAGCTCCATCGAGATCGCGCAGTCGCGCGTCGACACCGACGGGGTGACCTCGAGCGAGAGGTCGGCCTGCACGAACTGCGTCTGCGTGCCGGCCGCCGAGATGACGGAGATCGGGATCGACACGCCCTGCTTGATCGACGCCTTCTTGTTGTTGAGCACCGTGACCTTCGGCGCCGAGATGATGCGCACCGTACCGCTGTCCTCGAGGGCCGACAGGCGGAGGTTGATCGCGAGGTTGCCGCCGACGGAGCCGAGCTGGAGGCCGAACGCGCCACCTTCGCCGGAGCCCGTGGCCGCCGGCAGGTTGATCGCGAAGTTCGAGGGGATCGCGATGCCCTGGCGGACGGTCTGCGCGTCCTCGTTGCCGCCGACGAGCGCGATGCTCGCCGGGAACACGAGGCCGGTCGCGTTGCCGCCGCCGACGCCGGCGAGCGCGCTGCCGCCCCACTGGATGCCGAACTGGCGCAGGAACGTCGACCGCGCCTCGACGATGCGCGCCTCGATCGCGATCTGCGGCGTCTGCGTGTCGAGGAGCAGCGCGAGGCGCGCGATCTGCTCGCGGTTCCCCGCGACGTCGGTGATGATCAGCTGGTTCGTGCGCTCGTCGACCTCGATGTTGCCCTTCGGCGAGAGCATGCCCTTCAGCTTCGCCGGCAGCTCCTTCGCCGACGCGTAGTTGAGCGGCACGATCTCGGGGCGCGGCACCTCGGCCTGCACGAGCGCGGCGCGCCGCGCGGCCTCGAGCTCGTCCTCCTTGTCGAGGTCCTTGCGGTCCGCGACGCGGATCAGGTTGCCCTCGCGGCGGTACCACAGGCCCTTCGACGCGAGGATGACCTCGAGCGCCTGGTCCCACGGCACGCGCTTGAGCCGCACCGTGACCTTCGCGTCGACGGTGTCGGGCACGACGATGTTGACGCGACCGGTGTCCGAGATGACGCGGAGCAGGTCGTGGATGTTCGCGTTGACGAAGTCGAAGTCGACGGTGGCGCCGCGGTAGACGCGGCGCCGCGAGGCCTGCGGCGGCAGCTGCGCGACCGACTGCTGCGCGACCGGCGTCGATGCGGCACCGAAGCCGCTGACCTTCGGCGTCGGCACGGTCGTCGCGGTCGGCACCGATCCCGACGACGAAGCCGAAGCAACGCGCTTGCCCGCGCGGCCCGACGGTGCGGCGTCCTGCGCGACGAAGCGCCAGTGCACGCCCGACGCGTCGCGGTCGAGGGTCGGCGTCGCCGGCTGCGCGAGCTCCGCGATCATGCGGACGCGGCCGGGCACGCGGCGGTCGCGGAACGACGACACCGCGCGCACCGGGCTGCCGAAGCGCGACACGTCGAGCTTGCGCTCGAGGCGCGTCGCCCCGAGGTCCGCGTGGTCGACGATCAGCTCGACGTGCGTCGCGGCGATCTCGCCGATCGACACCTGCGCGTCGCCCGTCATCGCGATGTCGACCTGCGCGCTGCCGTCGACGCTGCCCTTGAACGCGATGTCGTTCACGACGGCCGGCTTCGTCCTCGGCTCGACCGCGTCGGCCGGCCTGCACTTGCCCGCCTTCGCGTCGGTGGCCGAGCACTTCGCGTCGGCGACCGCCTCGGCCGCCTTGCACTTGCCCGCCTTCGCGTCGGTGGCCGAGCACTTCGCGGCGACGGTCCTGGTCGGGCGCTTCGCCTGGTCCGCGAGCGCGGCGCGGCGAGCCTCGGCGCGGGTCGCGGAGTCGCGGGCCTCGGCGGCGGTGGACTCGAGGCGCGCGGCCTCGGCCTGCTGCGCGGCGACGGCCTTGCGGCGATCGGCGAGCTCGCTCTCCGCCTTGCGGCGGTCGGACTCGAGGCGCGCGACCTCCGTGCGCACCTTCGCGAGCTCGGCCTCGCCGGCCTTGCGCGCCTGCGCCGCCGCGAGCTCGGCCTGCGCCTTCGCCTCGGCCTTGCTGCGCGTCTCGAGGTCGGCGGCCGCGCGCTCGGCGGCCGCGCGCTTCGTGTTCAGCTCGGCGAGCGACGCCTCGGCGTGCTTCTTCGCATCCGTCGCGGCGCGCGCCGCGGTCTCCGCGACCTTGCGCTGCTGATCCGCGGCCTCGGCGGCGGACCGCGCCGTCGCGGCGGCCTCCTCGGCGACCTTGCGGCGCTGATCCGCGGCGAACCGCTCGCGCTCGGCCTCGCTGCGCTTCTCGCTCGCGGCCGCGGCGGCGTCCTCGGCGTCGCGGCGCTTCTTCGCGGCCTCGGCGACGGCGACCTCCGCCTCACCGCGGCGGCGCGCGGCGTCCGTCGCGGCGGCCTCGGCCTCGCTGCGCTTGCGCGCGGCGGTACCGGCGGCGGTCTCCGCCGCCGTGCGCTGCTTCTCCACGTCGGCGAGCGTCGTGCGCGTCGAGGCGAGCTCCTTGTGCGCGCTCGCGGCGGCGGCCT